>CAYNRZ010000005.1:0-161319 GCA_964399695.1 uncultured Devosia sp.
GGGTCATGCGCGAGATATAGGCGAGGCTGTAATAGCCGATCAGCAGCGCCGGCAGCACCATGTGGCTGACTGCGTTCCAGAACACTTCCCACTCACCGGCCAGGGCCGCGTCGATCAGGATCGAGCCGGTGACGCGATCGACGATGCCGGTGAAGAACACGTCCACCTGGCCGGGACCGGAGACCCAGCCCAGCTTGTAGTAAAAGACGAAAAGCCCAACGAGCCCAAGCCAGAAGATCGGAACCGAGTAGCCGATCAAGCCGATGATGCGGATCAAGTGGTCTGGCCACTTCTCGTGCCAATAGGCCGAGGCGACGCCCATTGGAACGCCCAGCACGATCCCGATCACGAGCCCGATGGTGGCCAGTTCCAGCGTGGCCGGAAAGAAGGCGAGCAGGTCGGTCAGCACCGGTCGCGAGGTCGAGAACGAGGTGCCGAAGTCGCCGGCGATCAGCTTGGCGAGATAGTCGATGAACTGCTGCCACACCGGCTTGTCGAGGCCGAGCTCGAGATAGACCCGGTTATAGACTTCCGGTGTCGCCTTCTCGCCCACGATCGACAGCACCGGGTCGATCGGGAGAATTCGGCCGATGAAGAAGGTCAGCGCTGCCAGCCCGACCAGCGTAATCGCCACCGTCAGCAGCCATGAGGCAAAATCGACAATGAGGCGAAGGGGGCGGTTCATGGGTAACACCCACGCCCGGCAGCTGCCGCTCCCCCCTCCACCACGCTACGCGTGGTCCCGAGGCCATGAGAGCTGCGCTCGAATGGCGTCGGGACCGGCCAGTGGCCGGTGGAGGGGGGTGCAGAGCGCGCCAAAGTCAAAGTCGAGACTCTCCAGAAGCAAAAGGGCCGGCAGCGCGCCGCCGGCCCCTGAGACTATTCCTTGCTCACGCCGCCATAGCGGTCGTCCGAGAAGGTGATGCCGAGCACCACGCCCTTGACGTTCGAGCGCATCGCCACCTTGCGGCTGTCCTGGAACATGAACACGAACGGCGAGGTGTCGGTGTGCAGCCGCTGGGCTTCGTCATAGAGCGCCTTGCGCTTGTCGACGTCCTGCTCCTGCACGGCCGCGTTGACCAGTTCGGAGACCTTGCCGGAGTTCCAGCCGAAGCGGTCGGCGAGGTTGCCCTTGGTGCCATCCGGATCGGACGGGTCGTGGTTGCCGAAGGCCTTGGCGTTCGAATGCGGATCGGGATAGTCCGGACCCCACAGGCCGAACCAGATGTCGAGATCGTGCGAGCGATAGCGGTCGAGCCACGGCCCGCCGTCCACCACCTGCAGGTCCAGCTCGACGCCGATCTGGCTGAGGGTCGCCTGCACCGCCTGCGCATAATCGGGATAGGGCGGTACGTTCCACACCACCGTCTCGAGCTTGATCGGCGTGGCAACACCGGACTCCGCGATCAGCGCCTTGGCCTTCTCGATGTCGAGCGAGTAGGGGTTGTAGTCGATGCCGCCGCCGAGGAACCCGTCCGGGATCATCGTCTGGTGCACCTTGATGGTGCCCTTGCCGATGGTGTCGGCGATGCCCTGGTAGTCGACGCCCCACTTGATGGCTTCGACGACCTTGGGGTTGCTCAGCGCTTCGTTCCGCACGTTGAGGCCGAAATAGTAGATGGTCGAGGACACGCCCTCGAGCACCTGGATATCGGCATTGCCGGCAATGGCGCCGATATCGTCGGGGCCGAGCTTGTTGGCGATGTCGATGTCACCCTTTTCGAGCGCGAGCCGCTGCGTCGCCGATTCCGGCATGTGTTGCAGGAAGACGCGATCGACGCCCGGGGCAGTGCCCCAGTAATTCTCGTTGCGCGACAGCAGGATCGAGACCTTCGGGTCCCACTTGGTCAGCACATAGGGGCCCGAGCCGGCCGAGTTCTCGGTCTTCAGCCAGGCATTGCCGTAGTCGTTGGAGCCGTCGGCCAGCGTGCCCTCATGCTGCTTGACGATCTCGCTGTCGACGATACCGCCGGTGAAGGACGACAGCACGTAGAGCACGAAGCTCGGCGCATATTTCTGGTCGACTTCGAACTGCAGGGTGGCGTCGTCGATCGCCTTGATCTTGTCGTTCACGTTCTCCTTGGTCAGCCCGAACTGGTTGAGGATGAACGAGATACGGCTGTCGATCAGGATGACGCGGCGCAGCGAATACTCGGCATCACGCGCCGTCACCGGATTGCCCGAGGCAAACTTGGCGTTCGGGTTCATCTTGAAGGTGAACACCTTGCCATCTTCGGACACCGTCCAGCTCTCGGCCAGCACGCCGGTGATCTTGGTCGGATCGGCCGGGTCGAAGCTGACCAGCGGCTGGTAGATCTGCTGGCTGGCGAGCACGCCGCCGACCTCGGACACCTCGGCCGGATCGAGCGTGATGATGTCGTCGATGGCGTCGGCAATCACCAACGTATTCTTGGGTGTCTCGGCCATGGCGCCCGACACGGTCATCACCGCGCCGAGAGCCACCGCGACAAGCGTCTTGTACAAACGCATGGCAGTCTCCCTGGTTGAAGTCGTTTGCCGGCCGATCTGGCCGACGGTTCGGGTCGTCATCTCTCGCTGATCCCCCGGAAAGTGAAGATCAGTGCAGCGATGGGTAGTAGCGTCTCGATTTCGGAGAGGGTCGTCGGCGTAAATGTGCCCGCATCTCCCAGCAAAGCCACGACCCCGCGGGTTTCCCCGCCGATCACGATGGGAAAGCACCCACAGGCGCCATAACCCATACCGACCAATCCCTCGGTCTCGGGCAGGAAGGCCGCCATGCCGGCGACACTATCGCCGATCACCGGCTGCATCTGTCCGAGTATGGTGTTGTTCCAGACGTCATCTCCCACCGGATCGACATTGCCGACGGGAAAGTGCGCTGGGTTCGAGGTCCCGATGCGATGTGTGACGCGTCTGTCCGGCGCCACCGCGATGAAGGTTGCGGTACGGATTCTGGGAATGGCCGTGAATAGCCGCGACAGCACCCCGAACAGGGCCTCCGGGCCATCGGCCAGGGCCGCGGCCAGCCGGACGGAGGTGGTGAGTTCGATTACGCTCATTCGGGAAACAGCCGCATGGTCCCGACCCACAGTTCGATTGCGGTGTCGGCGCCGACATTGGTGCCGCGATGCGGCTTGCGGCTGTCGAAATGCAACGTGTCGCCGGCCTTGAGCTCATACTGCACACCATCGACTTCGTAGAGCATCGTGCCGCTGACGAGGTAGACGAAGTCCTCGCCCTCGTGGCTCATCATCTCGGAGGCGTGCCCGGGCGGCACGTGGGACAGGCAGGCGTTGAGCTTGGCATCGGCGAAGCCGCGCTCGAGAAACTCGTAGTAGCGTGAGGTACCGTCGACCTTGAAGGTCGGGCGTTCGCCGGCATGCGTCACCACGGAGTGCGAACGTGCCGGCGCCTGGGAGACGAACATGTCGACCGAGGCATCCAAGGCCTTGGCCACGTTGTAGAGCGACGCCAGCGACGGCGATGAAATGCCCCGCTCGATCTGCGAAATGAAGCCGATGGTCAGGTTCGCCTCGTCGGCGACCTGCTGCATGGTCTTGCCGATGGCCTTGCGACGGGCGCGCAGGCGGGCCCCGAGGCTTTCGCCTTCCGTCACGAAGTTTTCGGACATCTCGCGGATGTCGTCAGCATGCATTGCAATTGATGCCCAAGACCAGTTTTAGCCACACTAAATTAGTGGCAGGCGGAGTCAATCGCCTCGGCGCGGCGATGTCGCAACGCCGTCACATGCTTTCGTAGGCAATGGTCTCGAGCAGGGCATCCCGCTCGCCGGTCGGCTCCTGAAAGCCGAGTTCCTGGCGGATGCGGTTGGTGTCGAGCGTCAGCGGGTAACGAAGGTCGGTCGCTTCGGCACGTTCGAACAGCAGCCCCCGCGCCGCAGGCGGCACCGTTTCGACTTCCACTGGCCGGTTCAACACCACCGCAAGACTTAGCAGCCACTGGATCGGGTTGCGCACGAAGTTCTGCCCGACATTATAGATGCGGCTCGTCGCCCGTGGATCGAGCGCCGCCAGCAGCATGGCTTCTGCCACATCGGCAACGTAGCCGTAGGAATTCGGCCACTTCGCCGCCCGCTCGTCGAGCTTGATCAGCCCACCCTGCTTCACCGCATCGATCGCCCATTTGAACCGATGCTGCTTGTCTCCGGGCCCGAAGATCATCGGGGCACGGATCACCGTGGTCTCGAAGCGGCGGTCGCCCAGCGCCGCCGCTTCGACCACGATCTTGTCGTAGTCCTCGAACAGTTCGGCCGATACGCCCTTGGGCCGATGCGGATTGCCGCGATAGGGGAAGCGGATGCCCCGCAGTGGATCGTCCTCACGCGCCGGCTCGAGCTGGATCGGCGGGGTCTCTTTGCGCAGCAGTCCACCATAGTTGGAATAGACATCCACCGAACTCAGCAGGAGATAGCGCCCGCCGCGCCGCGCCATCGCCTCGAACACGGCGCGGGTGTTCAGCAGCCCGAGCGCAAAGATATCGATTAGCGTCTCGACCTTGTGCCTGTCGAGGATCGCCGCCAGCGCGGCGCCATCCATGCGGTCCACGGCCTCAAAGCGGGCACCCTCGGGCAGATCGACCGGATGTTCGCCGCGCGCCAGCACAATCGGCTTCAGGCCCCGGCGCACCGCCCGCTCCGCCACAGCGCGCCCGATGAAACCGGTTCCTCCAAGAATGGCGATGGTCATGATGCAGGGACCCGGCAAGTGCTGATGCCAGCTCTAGTCCCGGCTTAGGCGAGCCGTGTCAATCGGCCCGCGTGCAACTTGTGCTATGCCGGGTTCTTGGGCGGCACGGACTTCAGCTGGTCGAGGAGGTAGGCATGCGTCGCCGGATTGGCGACGATCAGCACGCCTGTCCGCTCGAACGTCTCCGGCCCGCGCCCCCACCAGTCGGTGACGATGCCGCCAGCTTCCTCGACCATCAGGATCCCGGCCGCCGTGTCGACGAACCCGGTTTCCTCGAAATATCCGGTCAGCCGCCCGCAGGCGACATAGGCGCAGGAATTGGCGGCACTGCCCACGATCCGCACCCCGCCGATCGGCGCGCGGATCGCATCGAGCCGCTGGTAGGCCCCGGGATGCAGCGAGAGATTGGGCGTCGGCAGCCCCGTCCCCACCATCATCAGCGCCACATCCGTGCTGCGGCTGACCTGCATCTTCTCGTCATTGAGATAGGCGCCGCCGCCGGCAATGGCGGTGAACATCTCGTCGGCCACCGGGTTGTAGATCAGCCCGCACAACGTCTTTCGCCCGTGCCTCAGCGAGATGGTGATGGTGTAGTGCTGGCCATTGATGAAGTTGGTGGTGCCGTCGATCGGGTCGACCAGCCAGTGATATTCGCGGTCGGTCCCCTTGACCGGCGCAAACTCCTCGCCTGTGAGGCTCCAGTCCGGATAGCGCGACAGCAGGCGGTCGCGGATCAGAAGCTCGGATTCACGGTCGGCATCGGACACGAAATCGCCTGGCCCCTTGATGCCGATATCGAGATCACGAAAACGCTGGAAGTGCCGCTGCGTCAGCTCGCCGGCCGCACGCGCAGTCTCCACCATGTATGCAAGAATCGTCTCGATGGAATCGCTCATCGTGCCAGCCCCCTTGCGAGGCCCTCCGGGTCGTCCGTGGTGATCTGGTCGGCCTTGAGGGCGAGCAGCCGCTCGGCTAACGCCAGCCCTGCCGCGTCCGCGTGGTTGATCGTGTAGGCGTCAACCCGCCGTCCATGCGCGTGAAAGGCGCCGATCAGGTCGAAGCCCTCGTCCTCGGCCGCCAGCACCAGCCGATACTCGAGATAGTCGAGCTCGGCATGTGGCGAGGCGGCGATGGCCGCCGCGACGAAGGCCGCATAGTCATGGTCCTGCATCAGCTGGTCGATGGCGCCCTTGTGGCAGGGATCGTAGCCGATCCTGAGGCCCGGAACGGCAGATGTCAGCATGGCAACGGAGCCGGCATCGCCCGACGAGAGGATGAAGTTTCGCGCCACCGGCGCCAGCGCCGCGGCAAAGCCGGCGATGGTCGCGGGGGCCAGCGCCTCGGCATCCTCCTTGTAGTCGAGCTGCAGCAGCGCATCGGGATGCGCGCCCTCGGCTGCAAGCAGAGCCGCCAGGTCCTCGAGCAGCATCACGCGATCATCGATCGGGTTGCCCGCATTGTCGCGCAGATGCAGCTGCCGCAGCACCTCGGGCGCTGTCTCGCGTACCAGTCCGGTCCCGGTGGTCTCGCGTTCGAGCGAGAGATTGTGCAGCACCGCCATGCCATGCCCGGCATGGATGACGAGGTCTACTTCGACGCTGGCGCCGAGCCGCATGCCCTCGATGATCCGCCGCCCGGTGAACACCGGATCGGTGACCGTGCGCCGGGCGCGGTGCCACTTCAGCCAGGTCTTGTGGCCGTCGCGTTCGACATAGATCGGGTCGGGCACCATCAACTCCGGTAAATCTGGGTATTTTCGCGATAGGCGGCGACCGCCCGCGGCTTGAGGGCGACGCCCTGGCCGGTAGCGAACAGATCGGGGTGGGACACCATCGCCTTCAGCCTGACGCCGTCGCCGAGCACCAGGTCGACCAGCCCGTGCGTGCCGAAATCGGTGACGCGATGTACCCGCGCCTCGCCCGGTTCGGCCTTCACGAGGTCGAGCGCCTCGGGGCGCACTGCCAGCACTGCCGGCCCGTCGCTCGCTGGCACCGGAAAGCCCAACCCTTCCCGGACGAACTGCCCATTGCTGATCTGCCCCTCGATCAGGTTCATCGTGCCGATGAAGCCGGCGACGAATGGCGTCTGCGGATCGCGATAAATCACGTCCGGCCGGTCGATCTGCTCGGTCCGTCCATCGCGCATCACCACGATCCGGTCGGCCAGCGCCAGCGCCTCGTCCTGCCCGTGCGTCACGAACAGTGTCGTGATCTTCAGCCGCTGCTGGATGTCGCGCACCTCTTCGCGCAGGCGTTCGCGCAGGTGCTGGTCAAGGCTGGCGAAGGGCTCGTCGAGCAAGAGGATCTTGGGCTCCAGCACCAGGGACCGGGCCAGCGCCACCCGCTGCTGCTGCCCGCCCGAAAGCTGTGTCACATGCCGTGCCCCATAGCCTTCGAGCCCAACGAGGGCCAGCACCGCTTCCACCTTCTCGCGAATCTCCGCCTTCGGCATTCGCCGCAGCTTCAGCCCGAAAGCGAGGTTGTTGAACACATTCATATGCGTCCACAGCGCGTGGCTCTGGAACACCATGCCGGTCGGACGGCGCTCGGGCGGCAGGTGCATCACCTCCTCGCCGTCGATCAGGATGGAGCCGGAGCTGGGCTGCTCGAAGCCGCCGATCATGCGCAACAAGGTTGACTTGCCCGAGCCCGAGGGGCCCAGCAGGCAGACCAGCTCGCCATCGGCGACATCGAGCGAGAAGCTGTCGACGGCACGTGTCGTCGAGAACTGCTTGGTGACATTGGAAATCGAGAGTTTGGACATGCTGGTTCTCAGGCCCCGAAACCGCGGGCAAAGCTGCCGGAATTGACGACACGTCGCGTGAACACCAGCGCGATCAGTGAAGGGATCCACAGCAGCACCGACAGCACGGCGCCATACTGGATCACCGGCTGGTTGTTGATGAAGCTGATCATCAGCACCGGCATGGTGCGGATCTGCGGCGCACCGATCAGCCAGGCGCCCTCGGTCTCGTAGAACGTCCCGACGAAGCTGAGCAACACCGCGGCCCCGATCGTCGGCGCCGCCTGTGGCAGGGTGATCGACCAGAACACCCGAAGCGGCCCCGCACCGGCATCGCGCGCCGCCTCTTCCATCCGGCGGTCGACGGCCTGGAAAGCGGCAACCGGAATCCAGATCATGAACAGCAACGTGCTCACCAGCTGGATCAGAACCACGCCCCAGAACGTACCGATCAGGTTGAGCTGCAGGAAGATCGCCGCAATCGCCACCAGCAGTCCGAACTTCGGAAAGGCCTGCCCGGCGAGAAACGAGAAGAACAGCACGTCGCGCCCGACGAAATTCATCCGGGCGAAGGCATAGGCCGCCGGCAGGCAGATCACTGCCGAGATCGCCGTCACCACCGATGCCAGCATCAGCGACGTGGTGAGTGCGCTCCATACGTCGGCGCGGGCCAGCGTTGCCTGCCAGAACTTCAGGCCGAACTCCTGCGGCAAGACCGACGGAAACCGCCACACATTGGAGACCGACCAGGTGATCACCACCAGCATCGGGACGAGGATCACCACGGTCAGCGCCAGCGCAAAGCCGATGCCCGCCCAGTCGGCTCGGCGTCGCGCCGCTGCTGGGGCAAGTGAAGGGACAGTCATCTTCACTTCTCCCGGTTGCGGGCAATGGCCCGCACATAGAACAGCCCGAAGGCAATGCAGAACAGCATGGTCACCGTCGCCTGCGTCAGCGCCATTTCGGAGTCGCGCAGGTCGCGGAAGGTGCGTTGCATGAACGGGCCCATCATTTCGGGCGATGCCGGCCCCAGCACGTAGGGCAGCGTGAACGAGGCGAAGAGCCCTAGCATGGTGAACGAGATCACCACCGCCACCGACGTCCAGATGCGCGGCAGGATGATGTACCAGAACAGCGCCAGCGGCTTCGCGCCCACATCGCGCGCCGCCTCGACCGCCTGGTTGCTCACGGCGCCTAGGCCGGAAACGAGGATCAGTACGGTCAGCGGGATATTGTCCCACACCAGCCCGATCACCGGTCCCCACGGCGTCAGGTAGGGCGAGCGGATCTTGGGCAGCCCAACCGCATTGAGCAGCAGGTCGACCGTGCCATTGGGCCCGAGCACGCGGATGAACGCGAAGGCGAGGATGATCGAGGGCACGAACATCGGGAACATCGCCAGCATCTGCACATAGGCGGCCAGCGGCCCCTTGGCGAAGCGCAGGTAGAGCGCCAGCGGCAGGCAGATGGCGAGGAGCAGCCCCATGGTGACGAGGCAGGTCCACAGCGTGACGCTGAGATTGGCGACGCTGTAGGGGTCCGAGAAGAACTCGGCGAAATTGTTGAGCGACAGCGCCTTGCTGCCATCGGGTTGCACCGGCATGACGGCGGTGGCGATCCCCGACAGGATCGGCCAGATGGTCATCCAGGCGAACAAAAGGACTGGCGCAGCCACGAGCAGGAGGCCGATCTGCCCCCTGCTCGCCGCGACCGCGGATGCGGGTCGATTGCTCATGGATCAGGCGTTGCGATCCACGTTCGGGGCAACGTTGCGATACCAGCCGTCATTGATGGCCTTCTCCCAGTCGCCGCCCGGGAAGGTCGGGATGGTGGTCGGCACCACGTCTTTGTACTTCTCGTAGAGCTCCTTGGAGACATAGTCCCACGAGACGCCCGGGAAGCCGCCGAGTTCGGTCAGCACCGCAGACTGGATTTCTTCGGTGAGGAGGAAATCGGCGAGCTTGATCGCCGCGTCCTTGTTGGCGCCATTGGCCAGGACCACCGAGCGCGAGAACCCGCCGGGGAAGGCGAGGTCGCTGAGCTGCACGAGGCCGGTGGTCTCCGGCAACACGCCGGTCGAGATGGCCTGCAGGGCCTGATCCGACCAGGCCGGGATCATGGTGACGGCCGACTGGCCGAGCAGCTGCACCGAGGGGGTATTGCCGCCGGTATAGGCACCATTGTCGAACAGCGACGGCGCGAGATCGTTGAGGATCTCCCAGGCCGGTGCGAGGGCAGCTTCGGCGGCCTCGGGCGTGAAGTTGTCGACCGTGAACTTGGACGGGTCCTTGCCGTTCGCCTCGAAGATGGCCCGACGCACGAAATTGCCACCCGAACCGCCCTTGTCCGGACGGTTGTAGATGAACTGGCCGGGGTTGGCCTTGATCCAGGCGACCAGATCCGCCCAGGTCTTGGGCGCATCGGCCGGCGCAAGCTTGGTCGTGTCATAGGCGAGCAGCACCTGGCTGCCGCGATAGGGCAGGGCATAGTCGGTGTCGATGGCCAGCGGATTGACCTTGGACCAGTTCGCGAGCCCCGCTTCCTTGAAGTTCACATAAAGGCCGGCCTCGATGCCGCCGATCGGCAGGCGCGGGTCGGCAGTCTCGAAATAGTCGGCCTGCGGATCAGTGTTGGTCTGCAATGCGGCCAGCGCGCGGTCGGCGATCGCCAGCTGGCCGGCGCCGTCGCCGGCATCGACCAGGTTGATGGTGATTCCCGGATTGGCAGCCTGGAACTTCGGCGCGACGATGTTGGTCCAGAAGTCGAGAATGTTGGTATCCGACGAGGTGTACCAGTCGATTCGGCCGGCCTCGGCGAAGGCCATCCGCGGCAACAGCACCATGCCGGCGGCAACGCCACCAACCGAAATCATAAACGCACGACGTTTCATGTCAGTCTCCCATCTGGGCGGCCTGCTGGGGGCCCCCACGCTTGCTTGCCGATCGCGGAGGCGGAGCAACGGCCATCCGGCCGGACGGCGAACCTGAACCGGCACAGATCCGCCCACCCCATGGGCTCCTCCCTCGATGCAACGACGGACGGAGCGCAATCCCGATCTTGTCGTCGGGTATCGCCAGGTCAGCGCACGTCGTCACAGGCACCAAGCAACACCCAACGGCGGTTGCACACAAGTGCATTCGCCGTCAAAATCCGGTGCGTTGATATTTTCCTTGGGTAACGGTTTGATGACGGCGCTGGCCGTATCGGCCGCATTGCGCACGTGTGCAACGCCGGCTGCGTCTGCGCGCCGTCAGTTGCCCACCGGTCGCACGGATTTGCGCCAGACCGGGATCGGCTCGAACACTCCGCGCCCGGACGCGGCGGCATCCGGCCGCAACAGCAGTTCCACCACGTGGTCGGCCATCGCGGCCAGCGGCTGGGCAAAACTGGTCAGGCGATACGATTCCCAGCCCGCCTGCTCGATATCGTCGAAGCCAACGACGCAGAGATCTTCGGGAATGCGCAGACCGAACTCATGGCGCGCCGCGTCCATGAACCCCAGCGCCAGCAGATCGGTCACACAGAACACCCCATCCGGCGCTTGTGACCGGCCAAACAGCCGGCGCGCGCTTTCAAAGCCCGAGCCATAGCTGGTTGGCCCCGCCGCAATTGCCGACACTGCGAAGCCGTCCGCTTTTGCGACTTCGACAAACACCCGCTCGCGCTCGACCAGACTCGCGGTCCGCGCCGTCGACGTGATGACACCGAGCCGCTTGCAGCCGGCGCGGCGTAACAGGAAGAACGCCTCGCGCGCAGCCATGGCATTGTCGACACCAAGGTGCAGGCTCCCCGACAGCGGATCGTCGCGGTTGATCAGCAGCACCTGCTGGCCATTGGCGAGGCTGGTTTCGATCAGCGAGGCCGGCGGCGTGCCCGACAGCACCACCGTCGCGTCGGCGCGATAGTTGAGGGTCTGCCGAAGCGCCGAAGCAACGCTTTCGGTGTCGGATTCGGTGTTGATCAACATGATGACCTTACCCGCTGCTTGCAGCTTTCGGGTCAGCTCGTCCACCATTCGCGCCCTGATCGGCGTCGTGAGGTCCGAGACCACGAGGCAGACGATGTTGCTGCGCTCACGCAGACCGCGGGCCAGGTGGTTGACGTGGTAGCCGAGCGCACCGGCCGCCTCCATCACCTTGCGGCGCGTGGCATCGGAAACGCTGGCGCCGTTGGTGAAGGCGCGCGACACCGCAGAGCGGGATACCCCGGCGCGCTCGGCCACCATGCGGGCACTGACGAAGGAACGGGGACCGCGATCGCTCATTTCGCCAACATCTTCCGGAGTTGGCGCGATAATCAGCAAGAAACGTCCCGGGTCAAGTCTGGCACGGCCAAACTTCGGTCGGCCAAGACCGGTACCACCCGACAATTTCGGTTCGCTGCCCTTCGCTCATGCACCGAGCCGGGTGCGCAACTCCTTCAGGAACGGGATGCTCTCATACTGGTCGGGCCGGACATTGTCCCAGTGAACGCCCGTTGGCCGCGGCGACGTGTTGCCGGTAGCGATCAGTTCGGTTTCCGTCGCAATGAAGTCCAACGGGCTGTCATGCGGCTCGAGCGTCATCAGTTCGTCGCCGACGATCTGGCTCGAGTGGACGGTGGTGGCGATCGGGGTCTCTGTGGTAATCTTGCCCAGTGCGCGGAAAATCCCGGTCTCGA
Source organism: uncultured Devosia sp. (assembly GCA_964399695.1). Classification (GTDB taxonomy): domain Bacteria; phylum Pseudomonadota; class Alphaproteobacteria; order Rhizobiales; family Devosiaceae; genus Devosia_A. Next base: position 12,090 of record CAYNRZ010000005.1, read on the forward strand.
GATCGGCGAAACCGCCGCCCTTGCCGATGCGCGAGCCCGACCGCGTCGCGGCGACCGAGCCGCAGATGGCGAAATCCAGCACGGGCACGTCGTCGAACTCGATCCGCTCGCCATGCAGCATGTAGCCCTGGTGCGTCGCGGCGAGCTCGAACGTGATCCCCTTTGCCTCCAGTGCCGTGGGATCGATCCGCATATAGGGGTTCTGCTGCACCAGTTCGGGCACAGGGCAGTAGAGCACCTTCCCGTCATACAAGGCCCGGAGCCGCAACTGGTATTGCGCCGGGTCGGGGTTGCATTTGACGTTGCGTGCGCCTTGCCAGGCCGGGGTCTGCGCCAGCCGCCAGGCCGCCATATCGGCCCCGACATAGTTGGGGATGTGACTCACCGCGGGTCCCACCGCCACGCCGGTCTCTTCCAGCATCTGCCAGATGCTGTTGCGCAATTCGTCCTTGGGCGCGTTGCGCCCCGCCCAGCGTGCCGTGTCGCTCATCTGCTATTGTCCGTCCCGCTTGGGTCCTAGAAACGTCGTCTCGCTCAACCGGCCGGCATCGAAGCGGTCGATCTCGCCGAGGAGCTCCGCCAGCCGCGAGGCGGCCCGATCGACCAGGGCTCGACCCTTATCAACCGTCGCCTGCCGGGCGTCACCGGCCGCGCCACTGGCCTGCAGGTCCTGCATCATCCAGCCGAAGCCGCCCATCCGTCCACCGCCGGGATCGGACTGCAGCAGCCGGAACTCGCTGTCGAGCCCGGTCGCCTTCGAAGGAAAGTCCGCGATGTGCTCGGTGGCCACGAGATGCGGGTAAAGGTGCATTATCATCGCCGTTTCGATGGCCCCGGCATGGATGCCGAACTCCATCTCGTCGCGGCTGAACATGCCCTCGGGATAGCCGGCGTCGAACCAGCTGGCATAGAACGCCAGCGCCGAGAACCGCTGGCGCAACAGCAGCGCCGTCGGCTGCAGCAGCCGCACCTGCCCGCCATGGCTGTTGAACAGCAGCAGCTTCTTCACGCCTGCCCGAAGCGCCCCCTCCAGCGCCGTCGTCCAGATTTCCATGATCGCCGACGGCGTATGCGACAGCGTCCCGGGATAGCTGAGGTGCTCATGCGAGGTGCCGATCGTCTGCTCGGGCAGGATCACCACCGGCAACCCGGAGGGGATCAGCTCGAGCATGCGCGCAAGGATGCCGCGGTTGATCAGCGCGTCGGTCCCCACCGGCAAATGCGGACCGTGCTGTTCCACTGCGCCTGTCGGGAGGATCGCGATCGTGCCCTCGGGCAGGGCAGCGATCTCGCGCGTCGAAAGTTCGATCCAGTAGCGTGAGCTAGGCATGCGCTACTCCATTCAACCGGCCCGCGACGCCCGCTAGGTCCAGCCGATTGACCGCCATCACCTGGTCGGCGACCTTGGCGTCGATGTCGTCGGGCCCATAGGCGGCCGCGATGGCGCCGGCGATCATCGCGATCGTGTCGCTGTCATTGCCGCCATTCACTGCGGCAAGGATCGACTGCCAGGGCGATCCGCCGGAGGCGACGACGAGGCCAATCGCGACCGGCACCGCCTCGGCCATCGCCACGCCATTGCCGATAATCGCTTCGAGTTCGGTCATCGCCGCCTGCGGCCGGCCCGCAAACTCGGTGCCGATCTTCACCGCCAGCGCGATCCGCCGCCCGACATCCGGCCCGCCGGTCACCCGGCCACGTGCCATCGCAATATCCATGCCCGCCTGCGCGGCCTTCAGCGCCGCTCCGGCAAGCCCGGCCCGATCCCCACCACCGAGCCCGAACGCGATCGCTCCGGCCACCGCGGCCGAGCCGGCATAGGCGATGGCGGTATTGTGGGTCGGCGCCGCCAATACCGTCGCGAGCCGCGCCGCCTCGGCAACGTTGCCCGGCCTCAGGCAGCCTGCAACCGGAGCGCGCATCGCCCCGCCGTTGGAGGTGCCGTACATGCAGGAATAGACACCAGGGTCGGCCACGGTTTCCGGCGGCGTTCCGGCCTTGAGTTTCTCGAGCGCGATCCGCGTTGTCGGCCCGGCGAAGCGGGCGAACATCTCGGTGTCTTCCATCCACAGCAGCAGCCCATCAATGGCATCGCGGAGACCGGGATTGCCATGCGCCCGGATCGCAATCTCCGCCATCGCCAGCATCTGCGTCGCGTCGTCGGTCAGCCGCCCGGGCGCGAGGCCGGCGGCAAACGGCGCCAGCGGCGGCGGCGGCATCAATCGCGTCACGGGGCCAGCGAACACCTTGGGGATGTCGTCGCGATGCATGCCCTCGGTGGCCGCGCCCAGGGCGTCGCCCACGCAGGCAGCGCGCAGCACCGCCTCGATCTTGTTTTCCAGTGTCAATTCAGCCCTGCGAGATGTGGAGTTCCGAGTTCGGTTGCCGCTGCGTCCAGCGCTTGCAGCGTGATTGGCTGGCCCATCAGGAACCAGCCGGCAGCGCAATTGGCCATCGCCGCCGCGACCATCGGGGTCCGGCCTTCGGCCAGCGCGACGGCCAGCGTCGCGATGAAGGTGTCACCGGCTCCGGTCGTGTTCTCGGTCCTCAGCCGAAGCGCCGGGTAGTGGACGATCCGCCCGTCGGCGCAAACCACCACACCTTCGCTGCCCAGCGTCACGCACGCCGCCTTGCGGCCGGCAGCCAACTCCCAGGCGAGGCTGCGCGCCGATTCGAGGCTGGCGTCGCCCAGCCGGTCCGCCAGCAGCTGTGCATTGGTGCAGATCACGTCGATGTCGCGCGCGGCGTCCATGGCCACGTCCCAGCCCCAACGCGTCGCTTCCGGCCATTCGAGATCGAGCAGGCTGATGCCCCCGGCGGCACGAACCTTCTCGGCGGCGCCCTTGACCGCTTGCGGATGCAGCAGGTGCGTCACCAGCACGGCACCCGGCTCGTAATGCGACTGCGCGCCATAGCGCAGCAGCAGCTCTTCTGGCACCGGAACGATGACGATGGCTTTCTCGCCTGAGCCGTCGATCATCAGCATGGCGATGGGGGTGCGTTCCTTGGGCATGCGCAGGATCGCATCGGTGCGGATTCCCGCTGCATCGAAGGTGGCGATCAGCTTGTCGCCCTCGGCATCGGCGCCCACCGCCGTCTGCAGGATCACGTCCGCACCCAGCCCCGCCGCCGCCCGAGCGACAAACGATGCCGGCCCTCCCGCCTGGTATTCGGTGCGCGTGGCAAAGGTCTTCTGGTCGCGACCTGGGATCATCGGCACATGCAGCAGCATGTCCAGCGCCACCACCCCGAGCACATGAATTGAGGCCGACATCAGCGCGCTCCGCTTTCGAAACTGAGCCGCTCGCCGGTCTCGGTGGCAAACACAATAGGCTGGCGGTCGGGCACTGCAATCCCGACGCGCGGCCCGAGCTCGCCCAACGCCGCGGTAACGCGGACATTGACGACCTGCTCGCCGATCGCGACATGCACCAGTCGGTCGCTCCCCATGTACTCGATGGCCTTGATGCTGCCCGCCAGCGCCTGCGGTGCATCGGGCGAAACAATGGTCAGTGCCTCTGGCCGCAGCGCCAGCCGCACGTCGCGGCGCTTGAGCTGGCCCAGCGCCGCCACCACGGCCGCCGGTGGCACCCACGCGTTGCCGCCGACCGCAAGACTGCCATCACCGCCCATCGTCACCGTCAGCAGGTTGGCTGGCGGGCTGCCGACGAAGGTTGCAACAAACGCCGTCGCAGGTTCTTCGTAGATTGCCTCTGCCGTGCCGAACTGCTCGACCCGGCCGGCTGACATCACCGCCACCCGGTCGGCCAGCGTCAGGGCCTCTGCCTGGTCATGCGTCACCATCACCGTGGTCAATCCCGTGCGCTCATGCAGCTCGCGTAGTTCGACTCGCACGGAGTTACGCAGCACTGCGTCAAGATTGGACAGCGGCTCGTCGAGCAAGAGCAGCCGCGGCTTGATGGCGATGGCCCTGGCAATCGCCACCCGCTGCTGCTGGCCGCCCGAAAGTTCTGCCGGCTTGCGCGCGGCATAGTCGCCCAGCCGCACGACATCGAGCGCCTCCGCCACCTGCCGGGCCCGCTCTGCCGCCGAGATCCCGCGCATCTCCAGCCCGAAGCCGACATTGTCGGCAACGCTCATATGCGGAAACAGCGCATAGTTCTGGAACACCAGCCCGATATCCCGCTTCCACGCCGGCAGCCGTGTCACGTCCTGGCCATCGAGCACGATCTGCCCGCCATTGGCCTCGAGCAGCCCGGCAATGATCCGGAGCAGCGTGGTCTTGCCGCAGCCACTCGGCCCGAGCAGGGCGAGGAACTCGCCCTTTTCCACGGCCAGTGAGACCGCGGCCAGTGCCTCGGTCCGGCCATAGCTCTTCCGAATGCTGTCGATCTCGAGATAGCTCATTGCGCGTCCAGCTTGGCGAGATTGGCGAGGGCGGCGAGCCCGACGCGGATCGCATCCTGGTGCCCGGAGCCGGAGGTGTGCGCTTCGCCGGTCACCACATTATCCCCGACCGAACACACCGAGCCGCCGCGCTTTCCGTAGAGCCGGCAGAGCGTCAGGATCGCCGAAGTCTCCCGGTCGGTGCCGAGGATGCCAGCCTGCCGCCAATAGTCGATCAGGCCCGCATGCTCGTCCTGCAGGTAACCACCCGGTCCAGGGCGTCCCCATCCGGTATATTCGCTATCGCCCGATCGAATGATTCCGACATGGTATGGGGCCCCGATCGCCTTGGCGGCATCGGCGAGGCAGCCGACCAGCCTGTGGTCTGCTACGGCGGGATACTCGGCCCGCACATGCGCCTTGGTCATCCCTTCGTCGCGCACCGCCCCGGCATTGATCAACAGGTCGCCGACCCGCACCTTCTCGTTCCAGGCGCCGCAACCGCCGATGCGCAGCACCGCGTCGCAATCGGTGAAGTTGAACAGGTCCATCAAGGCCAGTTCCGCCTCCGGCGAACCGCTACCGCCCGAGACGACGCTGATCGCGATATCGTTGAACCTTCCGGTCACTGTCGAGAACAGCCCGGTCTCCGCCACCACTTCCGCATCGTCGAGGAAAGAAGCAATGTCGCCGTCGCGGCCATCCGCCGACACGGTCAGCGGATCGCGCACTGCAAGCACCACATAACGTGCGATGCTCTCGCGGCGAAAGCCGGTCAACGTCGGCACGCCGTCGCGAACGAACTGCGGCATGGTTGCCGCATAAGGGGAAACGGCCACGGTCACACTCTCCTTGACCACTTGAACAGGATTTCGCCGACGAGGACGACGACGAGAATGGAGGCGATGATCATCGCGCCGATGGCGAGCGTGATCGGATCGATCCCCTCGCTTCTGAGCTGCGAATAGAGCCGCACCGGAAAGGTGATCCAGCTGGCCCCGGCGATGAAGGTGGAAACCACCACATCGTTGAACGAGACGAGAAACGAGAACGCCGCACTGACCAGAACGCCCGGCAGCGCCATCGGCAGCGTGATGCGGAGGAAAGCGACCAGTGGCGGCGCGCCAAGGCTCTTCGCCGCCGCTTCGAGATTGGGGTCGAGCTGGCTCAGCGTCGCCATCATGATCCTCACCGTGTAGGGCAGGGTGATCGTCGCGTGCGCAAGGATCAGGCCAATCAGCGAGCCGGAAATGCCGAACCGCGCATAGATCTGCAGCAGCGCGATCGCCCAGACGATCAGCGGCAGCGCCAGCGGTGCCAACAGCAGCAACTCGAACACCAGCCTGTGCCGGATCGTGCTGCGGACCAGCGCCAGCGCCGCCATCGTTCCCAGGGCAACCGAAATCACCGCCGAGATCAGTCCGAGCAGCGTGCTGTTGTAGAGGGCGCGCTGGTACTCCGCACTCATCAGGGCCGCCTCGTACCACCGCCAGCTCAGGAGCTGCGGCGGGAAACGGAAGAACTTGCCGTCGTTGAACGATGAACCGACGAGGACCAGCAGCGGCGACATCAGGAACGCGAGGACGAGCACCACGAGGCCGGCCCAGGCAAAGCTCTTCACGCCCTTCATGCCGAACGCTCCCGCCGGCTGAGCGCGCGCTGCGCGGCCCAGGCCACCAGCCCGATCGCGGCCAGCATCACCAGCATCACCACCGCGAGCGCCGAGGCGAGCGGCCAGTCCAGCACCAGCGAGGCCTGCTGGTACGCCATGGTGGCAAAGGTGGCGACCTTCCCCTGCCCAAGAATCTGAGGCGTCACGAACGAGGTCAGCGCCGCGCAGAACACCAGCAGCGATCCTGCCACCAGCCCCGGCGCGCAAAGCGGCAGCAGCACCCGCGTCCACACCCGCCAGCGCGAGGCGCCCAGCGACATCGCCGCGTCCTCATAGTCGCGCGGCAGCTTGTCGAGCACCGTGATCAGCGGCAGCACCATCAGCGGCAGGAACGATTGCAGGAGCCCGATGACGATGCCGGTGGTATTGCCCAGGAGTTCGAGCGAGCTGGAAATCAGCCCCAGCATCTTCAATGCGCCGTTCACCACGCCCAGCGTCGATAGCAGGTTGACTAGCCCCAGCGTCGGCAGCAGCGCACCGCTGACCAGTGGCATCAGCAATAGCGCCATGATCAACCCGCGCAGCCGACCGGCGCGCTTGACGACGAAATAGGCGACCGGCAGGCCGAGCAGGGCCGAGAGCGCCGTCGAAAGCACGCTTAGCCACACCGTCGTCCACAGCCCGCGCAGGAAGAAATCGTCGCTGAAGATCCGCGCGTAATTCTCAAGAGTTGGCGTAGTGTCGAGGTTGAGCGATCCCGGCGGCTGCGACCAGAAGCCCATCAGCACCAGCAACGCAAATGGCGCAAGAAACACCACCACCATCAGCAGGGTGGCCGGCGCAAGCAGCAGTCGGGCGACCTGTCGGTTCATGCAACAAACTCGGTTGGGCCGTCCCCGCGCGCGTCAGGACGCGCGGGGGCGGCTTCGTCCTCGATTACTGGCCGAGGATTTCGGTGTTCCAGCGCAGCGTCCAGTCGGCACGCTGTTCGATCACGTACGGCCAGTCGAGCTGCAGCAGGCTCTCGACTTCTTCAGGCGTGTTGATCGTGTCGGCGGCAGCCTGCTCGGACAGTTCGACCTTGGAATTGGTCGGGCCAAAGAAGATCTCGTTGGCATAGGCCGTCTGCGTCTCGATCCCGATGGCGTAGTCGATGAACATCTGCGCCAGCTCGGGGTTGGGGCTGTTGGCGACCTGGCAGACCATGTCGCGCACCAGCACCGGACCGGGATCGGTCGGGAACGAGAAGCCGATCCCGGGCCAGGACTTGAGGCCGGCCAGCACATAGCCCGAGATCATCGGCGCTGCGGCGACTTCGCCAGCGTCCATCAGGGCGAACACTTCGTCCAAGCTGGTATAGGTGAGCTTTGGCGCACCGAGTTCGGCGAGCTTGGCGAAAGCGGCGTCCGGATCATGCTCGTCCTTGCCGGCAAGGCGCGCGGCCACGGCGAGGAAGCCATCACCTTCCGAGCCGGGATACTGGGCCATGGCGATCTTGCCCTTGTATTCCGCCTTCCACAGATCCGCCCATTCCGGCGGCGTGGCGAACATCGACTTGTTGTACGCAATGCCGAGGCCGACCAGCGACATGGCGTAGCAGCCATCGTTCATCCCCGGCCAGATGTCGGCCGCGTTCGGCACCAGCGCCGCATCCGGAGCCACCACAAGGCCATCCTTGAGCGCCTGCGGCGCCTCGTAGATGTTCTGGAACGTCACATCCATGGTCGGGTTTTCGCGTTCCGCGTACATCTTGGACATGCGGTCGCCCGAGCCGCCGAGCAGGAATTCCACCTTGGCGCCGGTCTTTTCTTCCAGAGGCTTGGCGGCGTGCTCGCGCAGCAGCCGCTCGATATCGCCGCCCCAGGTGCCCACCACCAGCGTCTGGCCGCTGAAGTCCTGGGCGCCCGCCGCGCCGATCATCGTCGTGCCGACCAGCAGGGCGGCCACCCATACATGCATTCGCTTCATCATCATCGTTTCCCTTGCCTGAACTGAACGTGGTGCAGTGTCATCGTCTCAGCCGAACCGTTGCGCGAGTTCGGCCTTGGCGATCTTGCCGGTGGGAGTCATCGGCATCTCGTCGACCACCACGATTTCGAGGTGGTCTATGGTGTAGGGGGTGCGGGCACTGAGTGCCGCGAGGCAGGCCGCCCGGTCGAGCGGCACCTCGCCGGACACCGTCACTGCCGCAATGGGGCGCGTGCCGCCGGGTCCGGGAACGCCGACCAGCGCCGCCAGCCGGATCGGGGCAATTTCGGCGAGGATTTCCTCGACATCGCGAGGATACCAGCTCTCGTCGCCGACCTTGATCAGTTCCGAACGCCGCCCCAGCATGGTGATGCAACCGTCGGCATCCATCACCCCGATATCGCCGGTACACAGCCAGCCGTCGCGCAGCGCCTCGGCGGTCTTTTCCGGCTTGTCCCAGTACCCGGCCATGAAGCCGCCGCGCAGCACGATCTCGCCCACCGCGCCGGTGGGCACGATCCGGTCCTCGAGGTCGCGGATACGTACCTCCTTGTCGGGCAGCGCAGGCCCGACCCGCCGGGTCTCGGCTTCCTTCTGGTCGAGCACCGGATAGCCCAGAGCCACAAAGCCACCCAGCTCGCTCTGGCCGTAGCTCTCGACCAGCGGCAACTTGAGTTCGTTGAACCAGGCGGATTTCAGCACCGGCGGCACCGGCCCGCCGCCGGACATCGACATCCTCAGGGTCGGGACATTCCGCCCCTGCGCCCGGGCCTGTTCGAGATAATCGGTGAGAATCGGCGGGTTGGCGATCAGCATCGTCGCCTGGCGTTTTTCGAGCGCGGCAAAGCCGGTTGCGGCGGTCCAGCGTCCCATCACGTTGATCGCACAGCCCTTTGCCAGTTGCGGCAACAGGTTCCCCACCAGCTGGTACGAACTGGAGAGCGCCGAGGGCCCGAAGGAAACGTCGTCCTTCGTGATCCGCAGCCGCTCGCCGATGCCCCGTGCCGCCCGCACCGTGGGCTCATGCCTCAGGCAGGCGCCCTTCGGTTTGCCGGTGGTGCCGGACGTGTATGAAAGGTGCGCAATCGCGTCTTCGTTGGTGGCAATCCCCGGCGCCGGCAGCTTTGCGGCGAGAAGCTCCGGCAGCGACACTGCGCCATCCTTGGCGCCATCCATGCAGACCAGAACCCGGATCGTCTCTACCCCGGCGGCCGCCGCCCGCACCTTGTCGTGCACATCGTGGGTGTAGATCACCACCGTCGGCGTGTGATCGGCGAAGTAGTAGTCGAGCTCGTCGGCAAACTTGACATTGACCAATGCGGCCACGGCGCCCAGCTGCCAGGCCCCGAACATCGCCAGCAGGTAGTCGAGCCCGTTATGGGCCACGACCGTGACCCGGTCGCCCGGCCTGACCCCCAGCGAGTGCAGGGCGCCGGCGAAGTCGGCCATTGCTGCGGCCGCCGCGCCATAGCTCAGCCCGCGCTCCCGATCGACCCAGAAGAAGCAGTCGCGCTCGGGGTGCCGTTCGGCGCCATCCAGCAGCAGGCCATGCATCAGCATTGTTTGTCGCCATCCATTCGAGTCGGCGCGGCTGCGCATTTTATGTGCAGCCACTCGCTATGCTCGAATTAGAGGCGGGATTTCCGGTCTGCGGAACCTAGGCGACGGCAATAGCGCCTATCACGATTCTCATATGACCCTTGCCGACCCCACCGTGTTGCCGCGGGCATCGCCGGGAAGGGGAGACGGGCCCTGGGGCAACCGGTCGGCGGCCGGGTGCAGCGGCGCAAAGATATCGACCCCCTTCGCCACCCGGCGCACCACGCCGCGCAGCCAGTGGTGATATTTGCTGAACTGGCTGCGCTCGTGCCACAGCAGGTAGAAGGTCATGCTGCCCAGTTCCGGCGGCGCATCGAGCACCTTCAACTGACCATCGCGCGCCAGGTGCTCCGCGTAGGGGCGGCCGGTGGTGAAAACCAGGTCCGACCCCGGCACCAGGTGCTCCATCAGCCCATATTCGGGCACCGTCACCGCAATGCGGCGCGACAGCTGCATCTGCGCCAGCATTCCGTCGATCGGGCTCAGCGCAAACTGCCTGCGGGTGGTCGGCGAAACGTGGTTCAGCGTGAGGTAGGCATCGAGCCCGATTGCACCCTGCTCGGCGAGCGGATGGTCTGCCGAGACGAGGCAGGCGATCTCCGACTTCATCAGCGCCATATAGCGAAGGCTCTGTGGCGGCACCGGATAATTGCCGATCACGGCATCGAGTTGGCCGACTTCCAGCTCATGGGCAAAGTCGCTCTGTCCGGCCGGCGCGGTAAATTCCAGCGTCGCGAACGGTGCCTCCGCCCGGAACGCCGCTGTCAAGCGGGGGATCAGGAACATCTCGAAGCAGTTTCCCGCGGCAATGCGGATCTGCCGGCGCGCCTGCGACGGGTCGAACACCTCGTCGGGGTCGAGCAATTGATGCAGATCGTCGAGCAACTGATCGATGGTCAGCCGGATATCCTCGGCCCGCTCGGTCAGCACCATCGCCTGCCCGCTGCGCACCAGCAGTGGATCGCCGAATACCTCACGCAAACGCTTCAGGGTCGCGCTGATCGCCGGCTGGCTCTGCCGCAACAGCGTCGCCACGCGCGACACGCTGCGTTCGGCGAGAAGCAGTTGCAGCACGCGCAGCTGCTTCAGATCCAGGTTCTCGGCTTCTTTCGCAAAGGGCATCGCGGTCTCCGCCTCGTGGCCCCCTCCCAGCCAGACAGTTCATCGCATCCGGCAGGCCCGTGCAAGCACCCCGCCGCTAGGACGTTCGTCCTATGCCTCCGGCAGAGCGATCTGGCACCGCCTTGACTGGGTCAGCATCGTTGACTCTCCTGTCGGCACAAACAGCCGGGAGACACATATGGCCACCCTGATCCGCAACGGCCGCGTCCTCACCAACAATGCCAGCCGCGCGGTCCACGATCAGGCTGACATCCTGATCGAGGGCGAGAAGATCATCGCCATCGGCCCCGATCTCGAGGCGGCTGGGGCGGAGGTCGTCGATGCCAGCCGCATGCTGGTGATGCCCGGCTTCGTCGATGCGCACATGCATTCGAACGAAGGCTTCGAGATGGGGCGCTACGACAACCTCCCGCTCGAAATCTGGCTCAGCGAGGTCTACCCGCCCTTCGGCGCCCGCAGCCTGAGCTGGGACGACCACTATCTGCGCGCCATGCTGGTCGCCATTGTCTCGGTAAAGTCGGGCGTGACGACGCTTCAAGACGACTGCATCAACATGTTCTTCGATCCCAATGCGCTCGATGCCACCGCAACGGCCTACCGCGACCTCGGCCTCCGCGCTTCGATCACCTCGTCGATGTGGGATCACAACTTTCTCGGGGGGTTACCCTTCCTTCGCGAGATCATGCCGGACGACCTGAAGGCCCGTCTGGAGGCACTGCCGCAGGTGCCCTGGCAGGAGCAGATCGCGCTGTTCAGAAACCATTCATCAAAGTGGCACGAGCGTGACGGAATTCGGATCATCCTCGGCCCCTGTGGCCCGCAGCGCTGTTCCGACGCCCTGATGGAAGAGGTCGCCGGCCTCTCCGCCGACCTCGATCTGCCCATCCACTGCCATGTGCTCGAGACCAAGACCCAAGCCGTCACCGGCCAGGAATTCTACGGCAAGACATTGGTCGCGCATCTGAAAGATGTTGGTGCGATGACGCATCGGCTGACCATGAACCACGCCATCTGGCTGACCGACGACGACATCGCCATTATGGGCGAAGCGGGCTGCTCAACCACCCACAACCCCTTGGCAAACCTCAAGCTTGGCTCTGGCGTCTCGCCGGTGCGGCGGTTGAAGAGTGCCGGCGTCAACGTTGCGCTTGGTTGCGACGGCGTCGCCTCGGCCGACACCGCCGACATCTTCCACGCCATCAAGTCCGCCGCCATGCTGCACAAAATCGGCGGCTTCGACTACACCGACTGGGTCGGCGCCCACGAAGCCTACGAGATGGCCACCCATGGTGGTGCAAAGTCGGCAATGATCCAGGATCGCGTCGGCTCGCTGGAGGTCGGCAAGGATGCCGACATCATCCTCCTCGACCGCTACGATTGGGGCTTCCTGCCGCTGCACGACCCGATCCAGCAGATCGCCTTCAGCGTCAACTCGGACGCGGTCAAGACGTCGCTCGTTCGCGGCCGCAAGGTCATGGACAACCGCCGACTGACTCTCGTCGATGAAGACGATCTGCGCGGCCGCATTTCCGAGGCGGCCGAGCGTTTCCGGCGCGACGACTGCCCGAAAATGAGCGCCGGCGCCGCCGAAGTCCGGCCCTGGCTCGACCAGATGTACCAGAGGGCCATCGGCCGCGACGACATCAGCCTTGGAGCCAGCGTTCGCCGGCAGCCACCACTCGCCAGCTGATCGGTCAGCCTGGCGTCGGCGCGTCGGCATCGATCAGGCCCTCGGCCCTGAGGTCCGCCCACACGGCTGTCGGCACCGTCTCGCCGAAATAGCCTAGATTGGCGGTCACCTCCTCCGGTTTCGCGCCCCCGGGGATCACCGCGACCACCGCCGGATGCGCCAACGGGAAATGCAGCGCCGCGGCGGCGAGGTTGGCGCCATGGCGCAGGCAAACCGCCTGAATCCGCCCGGCCTTCTCCTGGATGTCGGCCGGCGCCAACTGGTAGCGATAGCGGGCATTGGGGCCCGGTCCGGTGACGAGAATGCCCGACGCATAGGGCGCCCCGATCACCACGGACATCCGGTTGTCGGTGCAGTACTTCAGCCCGGAGGCCAGTGCCGACTGGTCGAGCAGAGTATAGGGCATGGCGACGATCAGGAAGTCGAGCGGCACGCGTTTGGCGAAGCGCTCGATCGACTCGGTGGCATTGAGCCCCATGCCGATCGCCTTGATCTGGCCGGAGCGCTTCAGCTCCTCCAGCGCCTTTATCCCCGTGCGCGCCAGATCGTCTATGCTCGGTCCACCTTCGCCTGTCGAAGCTTCGGGATCGTGGATCAGGAGGGCATCAATTGTGTCGAGCCCGAGGCGGAGGAGGCTCTGTTCGTAGGCACGCATGATACCGTCATAGGAATAGTCCCAGACGATTTCCATGTTCAGCCCGCCGCCCCAGGGCGCGCGCTCAAAGCTCTTGGGGTTGCCCGGTCGACGGAAGTATCGGCCGACCTTGGTGGTGAGGATGAACTCGTCGCGCGGCTTGTCGATCAGGAAATTGCCGACCCGATGTTCGCTCAGTCCGCGGCCGTAATAGGGTGCGGTATCGAAATACCGCACGCCGCCCTCCCACGCCGCTTCGAGCGTCTGATACGCGGTCTCGCCCGGCACGCGGCCGAACATGCCCCCCAGATGTGCGGCCCCGAAGCCGAATGGCGGCACGGACAGGGTGGTGGTTCCGACTTGACGGCGATTGCTGAGGCTGAGGGTCATGGCTTGGATCGATGAAAACGGTTTTAGGTCAAAGGGTTAACTGCAAAGCACTCAGCTTGCTCGCGCCGCGAGCTGCAGCGCGGGCGGCCGGAACACTGAAGCGAGATCGCCGTCCGGCGCCACCGGTGCATCGCGATAGAGGTAGCAGGCGGCCAGCCGCTGGCTGTCGGGAACGAAGTTAGGCGGCGGGCTCTGCCAGCACTGCTCCATCACGTGTGGACAGCGCGGTGCGAAGCGGCAACCTGGGTTGTCGCGGCTGGCATTTGCCTCGGTCACCGGGATCTCTTCGCCGCCCCAGGCCTTGTCGAGGTCCGGCAGCGGGATCGAAGACACCAACAGCTGCGAGTAGGGGTGCTTGGGATCGCCGATTACCCGCTCCACCGCCCCGGCCTCGGCCACCGCCCCGCGATACAGCACCACGATATTGTCGCAGATCTGGAAGGCCGTCGTCAGGTCGTGGGTGATGTAGATGATCGAAATGCCCAGCTCCCGATTGAGCGTCCTCAACTCATCGAGAATGGTGGCGCGCAGCGATGCATCCACCATCGAGACCGGCTCGTCGGCGACGATCATCCGCGGCCTCAGCAGCACGGCCCGAGCCACCATCACCCGCTGCCGCTGGCCACCGGACAGCTCGTGCGGAAACCGCCCCAGCGTGTCCTGCGGCCTCAACCCGACGCGCTTGAGAGCATCTTCGATCAGCGCCCGCCCCTTGGCCTCGCTGTCGGCAAGCCGGTAACGCTTCACCGGTGTCGTCAGCACATGGTCGATCCGGTAGAACGGGTTGAACACCTCGAACGGGTCCTGGAATACCGGCTGCACCTCGCGCCGGAACTGCTGCTTTTCCGCCCCGGACATCTTGGCGACATTCTTGCCGCGATACAGCACCTGGCCCTCGGTGGGGTCGATGAACCCCAGCATCATCCGCGCCAGCGTCGTCTTGCCGCTGCCGCTCTCGCCCGCTACCGCCGTCATCGATGGCGTCTCGTCCGATAGCGTCAGCGTCACATTGTCGAGCGCGGTGAAGCTGCCATAGCGCTTGGTCACGGCGCGGGCTTCCATCAGAATGCTCATTGCAGTCCCTCCCCGCGGGTAACTTGCCCGGGCATGGGCGGTAACTGGCTGTGCTCAGGATAGAGGTGACAGGCGGCGAACTGCTTCGGCCCAACCTCCTGCGGCAAAGGCGTCTCCACCCGGCAGCGGTCGAACGCCAGCGGACAACGGGGATTGAAGCTGCAGCCCGGCGGGAGATCCACCAGCGGCGGGGGCAGGCCAGGAATCCCAACCAGCGCCTGCTTGACGTCGATGCCAGGCAGGCTGTCGACGAGCAACTTCGTATAGGGGTGCTTGGGCGCCTCGATCATCGCCCGCACCGGCCCGAGCTCGACGATCTTTCCGGCATACATCACCCCGACAACGTCGGCGAACTGCGCAATCAGCCCCATATCGTGCCCGATCAGCACCACGGCCGCCCCGAGCCCATCCTGCAGCCGCCCGAGTGTCTGCATCACCTGCCGCTGCACCACCACGTCGAGCGCGCTGGTCGGCTCATCGGCGACGATGACCTTGGGGCTGAGCGAGGTGGCAATCGCCATCGCAGCGCGCTGCTTCATGCCGCCGGACAGCTCGTGCGGGTAACGTCGCGCCACCTCCGGCGCCAGCCCCACCGACTTCAGCAGCTCAACAACGCGCGCATCGAGTTCGGCCCGCTTCATCCCCGGCCTGTGCGCAACAATGGCGTCGATGATCTGCTCCTCGAGCCGCATCACCGGGTTCAGCGAACTCATGGCGCCTTGCGGGATCAGCGCTATGTCGCGCAACCGCGTCTCACGCAATTCGCGTTGCGACATCGCCATCACGTCCTTGCCGCCGAGCAGCACGCTGCCCGAAACGATCCGCCCCGGCGCCTTGGTGAGCCGCATCATCGCCGTCGCCATCGTCGTCTTGCCCGAGCCGGATTCCCCGATCAGGCCGAGCCGTTCGCCGGGTCTCAGCGAGAACGACACATCATTGACCGCCTTGGCTGGGCCTTTGGCCGTGTCGTAGTGCACGTTGAGGTTCTTCACTTCGAGAACCGGCGCCGTGGTTTGCATGGTCGTGTCCATCAGCGTCGGGCCAGTCTTGGGTTGGCAAAGCGGTCAAAGCCGACCGAGGTCAGGAACAGGCCGATGAAGATCATCGCGATCATGAAGATCGGCGGCCCCCACCACCACCAATAGCCGCGCAGCACCGCCGAGGATTGCTGTGCCCAGTAGATGGTGTTGCCCAGCGTCATCTCCTCCAGTGCCCCAAGCCCCAGCGCCTCGAGCCCGATCACGGCGAGGATCGAGCCGGACACCGTGCCGACAAAACTCGCGACGATATAGGGCATGATGTTGGGCATGATCTCGGTGAACAGGATCTCCCACGGCCCTTCGCCATTGACGCGCGCCACCTCGACATAGGCCTTCTCGCGGATGGTCAGCACCTGCGCGCGCACGGTGCGGGTGGTGAACATCCAGCCCAGCGAGGCGACGACCAGCGCCATCACCAGCGTCGACATCCGGTCGATATTGCCTGCGATGATCACGAGGATCGCAATGGCCGGCACGGTCAACAGCGCATCGGAGATCAGCCGGATGAACGCATCGACAATGCCGCCGAAGTGACCCGCAATCAGGCCGAGAGCCGTGCCGACGCCCACCCCGATGAAGCCGGCAATCAGCCCCATCTTCAGCGTGTTGGGTGTCGAATAGATCAGCAGCGCCCACATATCGCGCCCCTGTGAGTCGGTGCCGAGGAAATACTCCGGTCCCGGCGGCCGGCGAGGCCGCACGGCGCCGACCTGCGCCAGCACCGGCTCGACGAACATCGAACCGATCAGCCCGAACAGGACAACCGACGCCAATAGGGCAAGTCCGAGCAGCAGCAGCGGGCTGATCCGGCCCTGCTGGTAGTTGCGGCGGACGGCAGCAAGAAAGCCCGTCATCGGCGGATCCTCGGATCGAGCAGGGGATAGATGAGGTCGACGATGAACAGCATCACCGCGAGAGCCACGATGAGCATCAGCACCACGCCCTGGATGACGAAGTAGTCCTGCCCGCGGATCGCCACGTAGAGCAGGTTGCCGAGTCCGGGATAGTTGAAGATCACCTCGACCAGCACCGCGCCAGAAACCACCGACCCCAGCGACAAGGCCAGAGCGGTGATCTGCGCCAGGAGCGCGTTGCGCATACCGTACCAGAAGAAAATCCTCTGTGGCGGCAGGCCCTTGGCCTCGGCGAAAGTGATGTAGTCTTCGCCCAGGACGTTGATCATCTGGCTGCGCATGCCGAGTGCCCAAAAGCCGATATTGCCCAGCACGATCGCCATGCACGGCAGCACCGCGTGGTTCAGCACCTCGCGCGCCGTGGCGAGGTCGAACCGCATGATGGTGGTGGTGGGTACGCCGCCGGCCGGCGGAAACCACTTCAGCACCACCGCGAAGAAATAAATCAGGATGATCGCCAGCAAATAGAACGGGATCGAGGTCAGCATCATCATCAGCGGGACCAGTGTCTTGATCCCGCGCCCGGCGCCTGGCCAGGCCAGCCGTGCGCCAAGCAGCGATCCCGTTACGAACGCGATCAGTGTTGCCGTCGCCAACAGACCCACCGACCAGGGCAGGGCGTTGCCGATCATGGTCGAAACCTTCTCTGGGAAGTTGGCGAACGACACGCCAAGGTCGAGGCGAAACAGGTCCATCCAGTAGTTGAGGTACTGCTCCCACAATGGCGCATCGAGGCCATACTTGGCCCGGTACGCTGCCGAAACGGCCTGGATGTCGACGTTCTGGTTGCCGCCACTCGCTTGCAGACGCGCCAGCGCCGTCTGCACCGGGTCGCCGGGCAAAAGCCGCGGAATGATGAAGTTGATGCTCACCGCGACGAAGACGATCAGGACGAGCTGACCGAATCGTGTTGCCAGGTAGCGCTGGAGTTCCTTCGACATGAGGCCTCGCTGCCGATGTCACGGGCAGTCGGGTCGAGGCATTGGCTTGCCCCGGCGGACTGGGCGGAAGTGGAGCAGGCAGGGTCGCCCCGGCCTGCTCCGCGCTCGGGAGGAACGCTGGCTTACTGCGCGCCGGTCGGCTGCAGGTTGTGAATGACCACGTTGAAGGCCTCCCACGGGGTGTACGGCGCCACATACGGGTTCTCGGCCGACGGCCAGCCGGTCCAGTAGGTGTTGTTGAACGTCACCACGTGGAACTCTTCGAGCATGTCGATCTGCGGCAGGTCGCGTAGCGCGATGTCGAGGGCGGCCACGGCGTCCTGCATGTACTGCGAGTTCGGATCCGTGCTCGCCGGGACCGCATCCATCCGATCGATGATCGCGTCGTACTCGGGGTTCGAATAGCGCGACGCAGCGATGAGATTGGGAACCACTTCCCCCAGGGGCCGCGAGAACTTGCTGTGGTAGTGCTGCAGCGTTTCGAGCGGTTCGCTGAGGCTGCCGCAATGCACGAACACCATCGTGTCGAAATTGCCGGACTGGATGTCGGGCAACCAGGTGTCGTCCACTGTGGCCTGCACGGCGTCGAAGCCGGCATTCTTCAGCTGCTGGGTCAGCGGTGCGAGGATCGGCTGGATGAAGGCCGGCGTCCGCACGGTCACGGTAAGCGGCGTGCCGTCCTTGGCCCACAACCCGTTGGAGTCCTTGGCATAGCCGGACTTGGCCATGTACTGCTCGACCAGATCCTGCGACGGGTTATCGAGGTTGTACTTGTCGAGCACCGCCTGCAGCGGGCTGCCTTCGCCGAGCCACGTGCCCGCCATGTAGCCGGAGAAGGCAAACGTCACTTCCTTCTGGCTGCCTTCGTAGCCGATGTCGTTGAGCGCGGCGCGGTCGATTGCATGGTTGATCGCGTAGCGCAGGTTGACGTCGTTCCACGGCTCCTTGAGCATGTTGAACACCAGCGAATAGTCGCAGCCGTCCGGAGCGCCCCAGTTCGGGCCTTCGGCGTTCCACGAGCTCAGCTTGTCGTTCTGCGTGCGGGCGGCTTCGAAGGTGCCGATCAGCAGTTGGCGGCCACCATCGACCTGGTTGGCGATGTGCAACTGCCCCATGGCGTCGTCACTGGAGACCGGTACCAGGATGATGCGCTTGGGAGCGGGTAGGTCCTGGAACCCGACTGCGGCCCCCCACCAGTCGTCGCGGCGATCGAAGATCTCCTGCTGATTGGTGGACAGCACCAGCTTGTAGGCGCCGGTCCCGATCGGCCAGCCCTTCTCCAGGTCGAAATTGGTAAAGGCGGCCATGTCCTGGCCTTCCCAGATGTGCTTGGGCAGGATCGGGTAGTGGTTCTCATGCCCGAGCGCGAGGTAGTCGCGGACGAAACGCGGTGCCGGCTTCTTGAAGTTGATGGTGAGGTTCAGCGGATCGGTGACGGCGACATCCTTGACCCACTCGTTGAACGCGGCGGACCCGCCCACCTCGGGTGGGGCATCGCGCACTGCCTCGAGCGTGAACTTCACATCCTCGGCGGTGAACGGCTGTCCGTCCGACCACTTCACGCCGTCACGCAGCTTGATCGTCGCCGAGGTGAAGTCCGGAGCATACTCGAAGCTCTCGGCCTGCCACGGGATCAGCTCGCCGGTATTGAGGTTGGTGTAGAACATCATCTCGTTGACGGTGATCTGCATCACGTCGCGCTGATGCGTCACCGAGGTGAGATAGGGGTGCCAGTTATCGACATTGGCAAACTGTGCGGGCTGGTCGCCCCACGGCGTCAGGACCAGCGTTTCGTTGCGTGGCATATCGGCCACCTGCGCAACGGCTGTGGTGGCCATCAACAGCGCCAGCGCACTGCCGAGCATGATGGAACGGGTCATTCCTCTTCCTCCTCCTGTGGTCGTTTTCGACCGTTTGATGCCTCAGATCGCCATCCCCTCGATGGCTTTCATCGACAGTCCGTGCCCGAAGCCGGGCTCGTCGCTGACCACGACCTGACCGTTCACCGGAACGGCCATGCCGGGGTAGTTATTGGTTTCCTTGAGCGGCTGCCCGGGGGCCCCACCGACGAAAAACTCACCCCACCGGCTGTTGGTGGAGGCATAGGTGAAGTGCTGGCCATAAGGCGTGTTCATGCCGGCGTGGCAGATCAGCTCAAGCCCGGCGGCATCGGCGATGGCGCCGATCTTCTGGCAGGCCGTGAAGCCGCCAACCCAGTGGATGTCGGCCTGGAAGATATCGACCACCCGGTCCTTGGCGGCCTCGAAGAAGGTGTAGGGCGTGTACCAGTGCTCCCCCGTCGCCAGCGTCTGCCACGGCAGCCGCTCGCGCAGCGCCCGGTGCGACGTGTGGTCTTCGGGGATCAGGCAGTCCTCGATCCACTTGAGGTTGAACGGCCGCAAGCGATGCGCGAGCCGCACCGCGAACTCGACATCGAAGGCCATCCAGCAGTCGAGCATGAGTTCGACATTGGGCCCGATCAGCTCGCGCGCTTTGCCGACGAAAGCTTCGTTCTTGTCGAGCGCCTCGAGGCCATCGGCCGTGCCGTAGGGGCAGGCGAGCTTGGTCGCCTTGAAGCCCAGCTCCATGTGCCAGTCTGTGTCGTTGCCGGTGGCATAGCAGAACTGGCTGTCGCGCGCCGCGCCGCCAGCGAGCTCGTAGACCGGCAGCTTCAGCACGCGCCCCTTCAAGTCCCACAGCGCCAGGTCGATGCCGCTGATCGCATAGGATGCCAGCCCCGACGACGAGTAGGGCGAGGTGATGCGCATCATCATGTCGTAGAGCTTCTCGGTAGCGAGTGCGTTCTCGCCTTCGAGCAGCGGCCCGATATGGTCGTTGATCAGGCTGATCGAGGGCTGGCCGTAGCCGGTCGTACCAAAACCCCAGGAGCCGTCGTCGGCCGTGACGATCACGCCCACCGCAGGAAACTTCGCATTCCAGCTGGCGCGCAGCGCCTTGTAGCGCGGATAGCGCGACATCGGGTTGGCGACCTCCGCATCCTTGGTCCAGGGCGGCCGCCGCGCCGTGCCCTTCTGCTTGGCTTCCTCGTAGGTTCCGCCGGCAATCGGGTTGGTGATGGCAAAGGCGCGGATGGATTTGATCTTCACGACTTGTCTCCTCGGGTCGTCGTTCTGTTGCCGGACGCGTCCTGGCGCTCCGGAAATCGCTTCGTGCTCGAAATCTCAGTCCAGCCGGAACACCAGTTCCACCGGCTCCACCACCGGCTTTGCGTCCGGGTGGGTTTCCATGTGCGGCTCCATCCACTTCTGCCAGCGCTTCACCACCTCATTGACCGCATCCGTCTGCGCCGGAGCGCCGTCGGGCTTCTCGAGATAGGCGAACAGCAGCAGCCCGTGCCGGTATATGGAGTAGTTGTGGACGCCCTGGCTCTTGAGCAGCTCGACCATCTCGGGCCAGATCTCGTCATGCTTGCGCTTGTATTCGGCCTCCTGGCCGGGCTTGAGCTTCATCACCCACGCTGAACGCATGGCGGTCTCCTCAGGACAATTGCTTTGACTGAATTGGCGGCCAGTCGCCGCCGTAGCCGAGGCTGCGGCTGACATGCCCACACGCCTCGTTGAGCCGAGCGACGAGCGGCAATATCTCTCTTCCCGGCGCCTTCACCGATGGCCCTGAAACACTCATCGCGCCAACCGGCCGCTTCAGCCGGTCGAGGATCGGGACCGCGACGCAGAATACGCCCAGCACGATCTCCTGATTGTCGATGGCGTACCCCCGCGTCCGAATGCGCGTGAGTTCGGCGAGCAGCGCATCTTCCGTGGTCAGCGTGAATTCAGTGAAGCGCGGATTGGCTTGCCTTGCGATGCGTCTCTGTACGGCCTCGGGCAGGTAGGCGAGGATCGCCTTGGCCGAGCCACCGCAATAGAGCGGCCCGCGCGAACCCACCCGCCAGTCGAGCTGCATGCGCTCATTGCCGCGCACCTTGTCCAGCACGACGCAGCCATCGCCCGAAAGGATGTTGAGATTGACTGTCTCGCCGACCTCGGCCGCGATCGCCTCGCAGAAAGGGTGGGCGAGGCGATGGAAGCCGACACTTTCGAGCTGCTGGTCCACGATGCCGAGCAGCCGGTGCGCCAGACGCCACGCGCCCTCCTCGTCACGTTCCACCACGCTTTCTTCCGCGAGATCGTTCAGCAACCGATGCACGGACCCGACCGGCAGATCGAGCGCCGACGCGACCGCGCGAACGCCGAGGGCACCCTTGCGGGCGAGCAGGTCGAGAACCTGGATTGTGCGGCGGACCGAGGACACGTGGCTTCAGGGTCGCTGCCAGCCGAAGGTAAGGCAGAACCCGGCGCCGGATCCGGAGTGCCTGGCGCCAGGCAACAAGAAGATATCCCCGCAAAGCGGACGGGTCATACAATCCTCCCTCGGTGGCGCGCCGTGGTGTTCCACATTTAGAACGCGACGTTCCAAGTATCGGCAGCCCAAACGACTGTCGTCAACCGCGGAGGAGTACGACTTTGGGTCAATACAAATGTCCGCCGCACCGGATGGATGCGACGGTCAAACGGTCGGGACTTCGTGAGAGTGGCTCCCGGCAGCTATCCCGCCGGGCTCCGGGCTAGATCCGCAGGCCGTCCGAGTCGAAGGCCAGTGTCGCGCCCGCTTCGATGGCCACGGTGATCGTGGCCCCATCGGCGATGCGCGAATGGCCCTTCTGCTGAATGGTGACCTTGGACTCGCCATCCCTGCCGACGGCGTAGACGAACGACACGCCACCAAGTTGCTCCACAACCTGAGCGGTCGCCGACAACGTCGGCCCGCCGGCCGTTGCATCGGTGAAGTGCTCCGGCCGGACCCCGAGGCTGACGGACTGCCCCACTGCGCCACCGGTGCCCCGCCGCCGCACCGGCAACGCCGGCGCATCGAAATGGGTCAGCGATACCACCATCTGGTCGCCGTCAATTGCCGTGATCACCCCATCAAGGAAGTTCATCCGCGGCGAACCGATGAAGCCGGCAACGAACGCATTGTCCGGGTTGTCGTAAAGCTCGATCGGGCTGCCCTGCTGTTCGATGCGACCGCCGCGCAATACCACGATCCGATCGGCCAGCGTCATTGCTTCAACCTGATCATGCGTCACATAGATCATCGTCGCGCCCAGCTGCTGATGCAGTCGCGCGATCTCGATGCGCATCTGCACCCGCAACTCGGCATCGAGATTGCTCAGCGGCTCATCGAACAGAAAGGCCTTGGGTTGCCTAACGATGGCGCGACCAATAGCGACGCGCTGCCGCTGGCCGCCCGACAACTGCCGGGGTTTGCGCTCCAAAAGGTCGGTGAGTTCTAGGATCTTGGCCGCACTGTTGACCCGCTCGGCCACCTGCTCCCTCGGCATGCCCCCCATCCTCAGGCCGAAGCCGAGGTTCTGCTCCACAGTCATATGCGGGTAAAGCGCGTAGGACTGGAAGACCATGGCGACGCCGCGCTCGGAAGGATCGAAATCCGTGACGTCCTCACCGCCGATCAGCACCTGCCCCGACGTCAGCTCTTCAAGACCCGAAATGATGCGCAGCAGCGTGGATTTTCCGCAGCCCGACGGGCCGACGAACACCACGAACTCGCCATCCTTCACGTCGAGATCCACGTCGTGAATGACTTTGACGGCACCAAAACTCTTGTTGATGCCGCGGACTTTCAGCTCGGCCATCGCCTTCTCCCTTCAGACGGTCAGCGGGCAGCCCAGAGGGCACCGCGTTCGAAGATCGTCCGCATCTGCGGCACCTGGAACTCGTCGGCGACATGGCCGAGCGAGGAATAGAACACCCGACCCTTGCCGAAGCGGCGCTTCCACACCACCGGCATCACCACGCCTTCGATCTCGTCGAAGATGTCGCCCTTGAACGTCGTTGTCGCCAGCACTTCGACGCTGGGGTCGAAATGCATGTAGTACTGCTCGCTCCGGTACGGAAAATCGCCGATTCCAGCCATTACCGGGTCATCAGGACGGGTAATGTTGACCGTATAGTCGATGATGTTGCCCGGATGCGCCACCCACTGCCCACCGGTCATGAACTGGTAGTCCGGCTCGTTCCGGAACGTATCGCACATCAAGCCGTGAAAGCCTGCAATCCCAGTTCCGGCGCGAACCGCGGCCAGCAGGTTGGTCAGCTCCTCGCGCTCGATCCGCGACATGGTGATGGCCGGCACGATCAGGTTGAACTCGCCGAGGGCGGCGTCGGCAAACGCTTCGGTCGTGGCCTCGATTGCGACCTCGAAACCATGCCCCTCCAGCATCTCGCCAACCAGCCGCGCGCTGCGCTCGGGCGTATGCCCCTCCCAGCCACCCCAGACAATCAGGGCCGATTTGCTCATTGGAAACTCCTCCTCACTAAGATTGTGCGGTCCAGGGCGCACTGTAGATGTCGCGCAGCATCAGGGCGGCTGCGCCTCGGGCCCAGAGCTGGTCATCCAGCGCGTGGGCAATGATACGTGTCGCGGCAAAATGCGCGCGGAAACTGTTGGCGGCCGCAGCGCTCGAGAGCGTTGGCATGATCGCCTCGCCATAGCGCGGGGATTCCAGCGCCACGATGATCTTGCCGGGGTTGACCAGGTTGATGATGTGCGAGAGCGCATAGCCGAGGACACTGGCCTGCTGCTCGATCAGAGCGCGGGCCCGATTGTCTCCGGCCTCCGCAGCCTCTGCCAGGGTTTCCCGCAGGTCCGCGCCGTTGCTGCGCGTGACGAATGCGGCGCCCAACTCGTCCTCCACCTGCTTGCGGATGGCGCTCAGCCCGATATGGGCGTTGAGGCAGTCGTCCTGTCCGCATTCACAGCGTCGTCCGTGCGGGCCGACCTTGATATGGCCAAACGCCGGGCCCAGCGCGCTCGCCCCGCGGTGGAGGTCCTGCTCCAGCCATAGCGCCAGACTTGCCGTCTGATCGAGCACGACGACGGCAAAACTCGCCTCATGCCGTGCCGCGCCGAACCAGCTCTCCGCCAGCGCCACCAGGTTGGCCGGCTTTTCCAGCTTGACCGGTAGTCCCGTGCGTTCTGCCAGCAGCATGCCGATAGGCATCTCGCGCTCGCCGAATACCGAACTCGAATAACTCTTGCCCGAGCGGGGATCGACGATGCCGGGCACCCCGATGCCGATGCCGCGGATGCGCTGACGCTCTACGCCAGACTTGCCGATGCAGTCTTCCACCACATCCTCGATGAGGTCGACGATGACCTCCACCGGCTGTCGCGCCAGGCGGGCGGGCAGTTGCACCGACTCCACCACCTCTCCGCGGAAATCGACCAGTGTCACCGTGGTCATCGCTTCCGAGATCTTGATGCCCAGCACATAGGCGGCATCGCCGACGAGGCTGAGCAACACGCGCGGACGACCGCGCTGCGCTTCCCCCGTCGGCTCGGTGTGGGTGGCAGCAATCAGGCCTTCCTCGATCAGGGCGCCGGTGATCGCCGAAACCGTCGTGCCGCTGAGCAAGGTGCGCTCGGAGATCTCGACGCGCGAAATCCGTCCATGCTCCCGAATGGTCTCGAGCACATGGTACTTGTTGATTTCTCGCATGAGCAGCGGATCGGCAATCTTGACGGCCAAGTCCGGGTCTCCGGTTGAAGGGCGGCGCATTTACTACGCGCCGCGCGGGAAATATGCCAGCCTCAGTGACGCATTGCCCGATGGCGCCTGCGTCGGCTGACGCGCGGAAATCTCCGGTCTTCCTGCATGATCATGGGTCCCCTCCCGATTTTCGCTGCATACATGAGGTACGTGCCTCTTGCTTCTTTATTACGGGATGCGTAAAAAGTAGCAAGTGGTGAATGCGGTGACCCCCGCATTGCCATCGCGGCCCGGGAGGAAAACCGAGCTCCGGCTTTCAATGGCCGCCGTGAGACAGGAGGAAATCATGAAACGTATTGCGCTCGCCGCAATGCTGGGCCTGATGGCGCTCGCGCCGGCGCAGGCCCAGGTGACCGTCAGCTATCTCAATATCGCCACCGGCAATGACAAGGCGCTGCTCGAACAGGCGGCGCAGGAGTTCATGGCCGCAAACCCCGGCATCATCGTCGAGCTGCCCACGCTTGAGAACGAAGCGTTCAAGGCCAAGCTGACAACGCTGCTCCAGACCGACGAAGCCCCCGACATCATCAATTCCTGGGGCGGCGGCGTATTCTACGAACAGGCTGCTGCCGGTGTGCTTCGTCCGGTCGACGATGTGCTCTCGCAGGAAGCCAAGGATGCGGTCGGCAGTGCCGGTCTTGCCGCCTACACCGCACCCGATGGCAAGCTCTATGGCCTCGCCCGCGACGTGTCCGAAGTTGTCCTGTGGTACAACAAGGATCTGTTCGCCCAGGCAGGTGTCGATCCCGCCAGCATGGCCTCCTGGGAAGGTTTCCTCGCGGGCGTGCAGAAGATCAAGGACGCCGGCATCACCCCGCTGGCGCTCGGCGGCAAGGACAAGTGGCCGGCCCACTTCTGGTGGTCCAAGCTTGTCGTCCGGCTGGCCGGTCAGGATGGCTTCAATGCCGCAGCCCGCGGCGAAGGCGACGGCTTTGCCGGCGAACCCTTCGTGAAGGCGGGTGACTACTTCCTGCAGCTCGCGGGACTTGAGCCGTTCCAGGAAGGCTTCCTCGCGGCGACCTATGGCGACGCGTCGGGCTATTTCGGTGACGGCAAGGCCGCCATGCACCTGATGGGCGACTGGGACTACAGCGTTGCCAAGGACAACTCGGCCTCCAAGCAGGGTATCCCCGACGACAAGCTCGGCATCCTCCCCTTCCCGACCATTGAGGGCGGCGCCGGCGATCCGACCGACACGCTGGGCGGTCTTGGTGGCATCCTGTTCACCAAGAGCGCTTCCGACGAAGCCGTGAAGTTCGCCGAGTACCTGAACTCCAAGGAAGTCCAGGCCCGGTTTGCCGAAGGCAACTTCTACATCCCGATCACCAAGGGTGCTGCGGACGGCATGACCAACCCGTTCAAGGTGCAGATCGCTCAGAACATCGGCGGCGCCCATTGGCACGCCAACTTCTTCGATCAGGCACTTGGCCCTGCAGTCGGTGGCGTCGTCAACGACATCTCGGCCGAACTGGCAGCCAATGCCATCACTGCCGAAGACGCTGCCCAGCAGGTCAAGGAAGCCGTCGACGACAGTCTCTAAGCCTCTCGAAACGCACCGGCGGACAGGTCTTCGGCCTGCCCGCCGGTCCCAATGGATAGCGCGGGCCCGGCGCCGCGAATGGCACCGCCGGACAGGGAGGACGGAACCAGATGACCACTGCAACCACAGGAGCGGTTGCCGGGGCGATGCCAAGGACGCGCCGCTGGCGGTTCGCCGAGCGCAAGAGCCTCGTACCGCTGCTGCTCTTCCTGCCACCGTCTCTGATCCTGTTCACCGTCTTTGTCGTGCTCCCGATGGTGGACGCGGCGACCTTCTCTTTCTTCGACTGGAACGGCTACGGCCCGATCACCGATTTCGTCGGCCTCAAGAACTACGATGACGTGATCACCCACCGGAACTTCGGTACAGCCGTTCGCAACTCCCTGATCGTGGTTGCGGTCTCGCTGCTGATCCAGCTGCCGCTCGCCATGTGGGCGGCTCTCGCCCTCTCCGAGCGCGGCGTGAGCATCAACGTGCTCCGCACCATCTTCTTCGTTCCCTTCATGCTCGCCGAAGTCGCCGCGGGCCTGATCTGGAAGTTCGTCTACGATGGCAACTACGGTCTGCTCCCGATCATCGGCGACGCGCTGGGTACCGAGATGCCGTTCGTGCTCGCCGACAAGTTCTGGGTGCTTCCGGCCATCATGGTGGTGATCACCTGGAAGTACTTCGGCTTCCACATGATGATTTTCATCGCCGGCCTGCAGTCCATCCCCAGTGAGGTGATCGAGGCGGCGCGGCTCGATGGCGTCAAGAAGTGGCAGATCGTACGTCACATCAAGCTGCCCATGGTGCGCTCTGCCATCGTCATCTCGGTGTTCTTCGCCATCACCGGGGCGCTGCAGCTGTTCGACATCATCCTGCCGCTCACCAATGGCGGCCCCTCGCACTCGAGCCACACCATCGTGACGTTCCTCTACCAGTTCGGCATTTTGCGCATGAAGCTGGGCTTTGGCGGCGCGGTCAGCGTCATCCTCTTCATCGCCTGCGTGCTGGTGGCGCTCGCCTACCGCAGGATCCTCTTCCGCGTGGAGCAGAACTGATGGCAACCCCTACTGCCAAGCGGCGTCAGCCGGCGGTTTCCCTCGTGCAGTGGATTTCGCTGCTGGTGATCGCCGCATTCGTGATCGTGCCGTTCTACACCACGGCGCTCGGTGGCTTCAAAGAGATCGGCGAGCTCCGCGTCAATCCGTTCGGATTTCCCGCGAGCTGGGATCCGATCCGCTTCGTCGAGATTCTCGTGGGGCCGAGCTACTTCCGCTCCCTCGGCAATTCGCTGTTCATCGCCGTGGGCACGGTGGTGCTGTCGACGCTGCTCGCGTCGATGACCGCCTTTGCTTTCGCGCACATCAAGTTCTTCGGCTCGAAGTACCTGATGAGCTACTTGATGCTCGGCCTGCTGTTCCCGTCGGCCACCGCCATCCTGCCGCTCTTCATCAAGATGCGCGACCTCGGTCTGCTCGACAGCCATATCGGCATCATCATCGTTCAGGTGGCGTTCTCGATCTCGTTCTCGGTGCTGCTGTTCCACAATTTCTTCAAGGAGCTGCCCAAGGAGCTGATCGACGCCGCGCGCATGGACAATTGCGGCTACATCCGCATCTACTGGTACGTGACGCTGCCGCTATGCCTGCCGATCATCGCCACCGTGGGCGTGTTCAATTTCGTCGGCAGTTGGAACAGCTTCCTGTTGCCGCTGATCGTGCTCAACAGCGACGCCAAGTACACCTGGCCGCTCGGCATCATGCAGTTCCAGGGCGAATTCGGCTCGGACTGGCCACGGATTCTCGCGTTCCTGACCCTGTCGATCACTCCGGCCATCGCCTTCTTCCTGCTGGCGCAGCGCTATATCATCTCGGGGCTGACGGGCGGCTCGGTGAAGGGCTGACTCGCGTCAGCCCAGCCGCCGCTCCATCGCGTCCCAGATCAGGGCCGCGATGTCCGGCCCGCCGAAGCGCTTGATCTCCCGGATGCCGGTGGGGGAAGTGACGTTGATCTCGGTCAGGTAGCCGCCGATGACGTCGATGCCGACAAAGATCATGTCGCGCGCCTTCAGCGCCGGCCCGATGGTCGCGCAGATCTCACGCTCGCGATTGGTGAGTTCGGAGAGCTCCGGACGCCCGCCGACATGCATGTTGGACCGCGCCTCGCCATCGGCCGGCACACGGTTAAGGCCGGCGATGGGTTCGCCATCGACGAGGATGATGCGCTTGTCGCCCTTGCGCACGTCCGGCAGATAACGCTGCACCATGAACGGCTCGCGGAAGCTCTGCTCGAACAGTTCGATCAGCGAGTTGAGGTTCTGGTCGCCCTCCTGGATCAGGAACACCCCGGCGCCGCCATTGCCATAGAGCGGCTTGAGGATGATGTTGCCGTGCTCGCGACGAAAGGCGTGGATCATCGCCCGATCGCGTGTCACCAGCGTCGGCGGCATCAGTTCGGGAAATTCGGTGACAAGGATCTTCTCGGGCGCGTTGCGCACGGCCGCCGGCGGGTTCATCACGAATGTCTTGGGGTGGATCCGCTCCAGCATGTGCGTGAGCGTGATATAGTTCATGTCGAAGGGCGGGTCCTGCCGCATCAGCACCACGTCATAGGTGCTGAGGTCCGTGCGGGCGAAGTCGCCGAGGACAAAATGCTCGCCCTTGGGCTTGTCGATCACCGTGACCGGCGCAACGTCGGCGCTGACGACATTGTCCCTGAGTGCCAGCGAACCCGGCACAAAGTAGTCGACACGGTGCCCACGCGCCTGCGCCTCGAGCATCAGCGCAAAGGTCGAATCGCCCACTGGGTTGATCGAGGCAATTGGGTCCATCTGGACGGCGATCTTGAGGCTCATCTCGGCTCCGCGGATTGCATGGGACGCGTCTAGGAGGCTCAGGCCCCGAAGGCGTTGATCAGATGGCGCGGCCACTGGCCCGGCGCAAGGAAAATTACGTCAAAGCGCATGTCCATGCTGAGGCTCAACCGCCGGTGCGCCAGGAAATGGCTTGCAGCCCTGCTGATGCGGCGGGCATTCACCGACTGGAGCGCGACCCCATACTCGTCGGCGCTCCGCCGCGCCTTGACCTCGACGAAGACCAGCGTCCCCCAATGCCGCGCCACGATGTCGATCTCGCCAACCGGCGTGCGATAACGCGTGGCAAGGATGCGATAGCCCTTCAGTCGCAGGAACCATGCAGCCAGCGTTTCCGCCCGCAGCCCGGCCCGCTCGGCGCGCTGGCGCTCAGGATTCGGGCCGTAGGGCGAGGGCGGCATCATAGACCTCCTTGCGCTTGAGCCCGTAACGGGCCGCGATGGCGTCCACGGCCTCGCGCAGGCGCTGCGACTTCAGCGCTTCCGCCAGCGCCGGCTGCCACTCCGAGGCCTCCACCACCACTTCGGACGCGCCACCGACCACGATCACCGCCTCGCCCTTGGTGTCACCCTCGCCATACAACGCAGCGAGTTCGGCGAGCGAGCCGCGCTCCACGCGCTCGAAGCGCTTGGTGAGTTCCAGCGCCACGGCAGCCGGACGGTCGTCCCCGAACTGTCGCGCCATTGCCGCCAGCGTCTCGCCCAGCCGGCGTGGCGATTCATAGAACACCAGTGTTTCGCGGCGCGGTGACAGATTACGCAGCGCCGTTTCTCTCGCTTCGAGCTTTGGCGGCAGGAACCCGTGGAAGGCAAAGCTGTCCGTCGGCAGGCCCGTGACCGACAAGGCGGCCAGCAGCGCCGAGGCACCCGGCGCTGCGAACACCGGCAGGCCGGCCTCGCGCACTGCTCGTACCAGCGGGAAGCCGGGGTCGGACACCAGCGGGGTGCCCGCATCGGAAATCAGCGCAATGCGGCGTCCGTCCGCCAATTGGCGCAGGATGTCCGATATGCGCTCGCGCTCATTGTGCTCGTGCAGGGCCTGGCGCGGGGTGCGGATGCCGTACTGCTCGAGCAGTGTTGCCGAGTGCCTCGTGTCCTCGCACAGCACCAGATCGGCAGCCGCGAGTGTCTCGAGGGCCCTGACCGTGATGTCCTTGAGGTTGCCGATCGGCGTGGCGACGATGTAGAGCCCGCTGGCCAGTCCCGGGGCCTCGAAACGCTGCCCTGCGATGTGGAACTCCGTCAATCCGGTCACAAAAGTCCTCGATCTGACGCTACAATCCATTCCGGTCGCGCGATTCCCCGCGCGGCAACGCCTGTCCGGACCATGGCGGCAACCAGGGGGAACACACAAGTGCCAAGCGCGCGCCGAATGACGGGGACTTTGCGGGCGACGCTCATTGCGGCGCTGCTGGCCGGCCTAGCCGCCTGTTCGGCCGGTGACCTCTCGTTCGGACCCGGAGCCACGGTCGGTGGTCCCGCCGCCGGCACACAGCCGGTGATTTCGGGAAGGACGCTGGGTCGCGGGCCAGTGCGGGTGGCGTTGCTGCTGCCGCTCTCGGGCGATGCTGGCCTTTCGGCCGTCGGCACCTCCATGGCCAATGCGGCAGAACTGGCGATCGGCTTCATCGAATCCAACCCCAATATCGGCGAGAATATCACGCTGCTGCTCAAGGACACCGGCGCGACGGCGCAGGGGGCTGCCAGCGCCACCAGCCAGGCCCTGTCCGAAGGCGCCAGCCTGGTGCTCGGGCCGCTGCGTGCTGATCAGGTCAATGCCGCAGGTGGCGTCGCTCGTGCCGCAGGCGTCTCGGTCATCGCCTTCTCCAACAACACCGGCGCCGCCGCGCCCGGCGTATACCTGCTCAACGTCCTCCCCGAAACCGAGGCGCGGCGCTCGCTCGCGTACGCTACAAAACTGGGCAAGAAGGCCTATGCCGCGGTCTTCCCGACCACCGATTTCGGCCGCATCCAGGAGAGCGCGTTCCGCCAGGCGACGGCGGATCTCGGGCTCAGTGCCCGCGCCATCTACAATTTCTCCTCAGAAGCCGAGGCGCGCAGCATCGTCAGCCAGTTGGTGCCGCAACTACAGGCCGGGCAAGTCGATGCTCTGTTCATCCCGGACCGCGCCACGGCGCCAAGCTTCGGCAACCTGCTCGCCGAGGCGGGAATCGAGCCGGGCAAAGTGCAATTGATCGGCTCGGGCGACTGGAACAACGACACCGCCATTGCCAATACCACCTCGTTGGCCGGTGCGATCTTCCCGGCCGTCGACGAGGCCGGATTGCGAGCGCTCAGCACCGAGTATCAGGCGCGCTACGGCACGGCGCCGCATCCGCTCGCCACGCTCGCCTACACAGCGACGATTCTTGCCAATGCCTCATCGCTTTCCAACGCCACGCCACGATATGACCGCACCATGCTGACCATCCCGACCGGTTTCAGCGGTCGCGATGGGGCGTTCCGGTTCTTCGAGGATGGACGCAGCGAGTTCGCCCTGACCATTCGGCAGGTGACAATCGGTGGCTCCAGCGTCGCCGAAGCGGCACCAACCCGATTCTAGGCACAGGCCTCAGCAGACGACGCTGCGCGCCGTGTAGCTGCAGGTGCTGTCATCGGTGACCACCAACTGGCCGCCGTTGAAAGGCACCACCGTGACGAAGGACCCTGCACTGATGGGGGTGAGGGTCGACCAGCCATAGCCGTTCCACTGCAGCATGGCTTTGGCCTCGCGCTGCGGCGTCACCACGATCCCCGGATACATCACGTGCGGGTCGACAATTGCATCCGACGAGTAGATGCCGCTCTCGGTTTCGACGATGTTGACCTGCTCAACGCGGCCAAAGCTGATCTTCTTGACCACGCTCTGGCGGATCGGCTCGAGCGAAATGCCGGGATCCACTTCAAAATTCCACCGGACCAGACCTTCAACATCGAAGGGCTTCGGAAACAGCGTCCGCGCCGGGCTCATCAAGGCTTCGGCTGCGCTGATCATGCTGGTCTCTTCCGCATTCACTGCCGGCAGCATCCCGGCCAGCGAAAGGCCAAGCGCCGCCACGGCACCGATGCCGCCGGTCACAACAATGGTGCCGATCGATTTGATGTCCATGGCCGATCCCTCTGGCTGGAGTTAACCATCCATCAACCATAGGGGGCCGGACTGCGTCAAAATGGAACGCGCGTTAAGGTTAAGTTGACCTAGCTGGGGAGCTCGGCCATCAGCGCCTCGACCGCAGCGACGAATCTGTCGTGCGCCTCGTGAGTCGGCCAGGGCCGGATCAGCCGATCGAACGCCTCGAACTCGAACAGCGGCAGGCTCGGCTCACCGAAAAAGCGCCGCGCCTCCTCCAACTCGAACCCGGCAAGGTGCACTGCTTCGAGATAGGCCGCTTCCCGGTCAGCCTTCTTGATCTGCTTGGTCAGCGCCGCGGGCGGCAGGGCGGGCAGCGAGAAATGCACGCAGATCGCGCCCAGCAGCCGGTTCTCGACATCCTTGTAATTGCCGCCCATGGCCGCCTTGAAGGGCGAGATGATGTCGCCCATCACATATTCCGGGGCGTCATGCAGCAGGGCATAGAGTTCGGCGCGCACATCGCGCGGCCGGCCAAGGTTGAAGGCCCGAAAGATCTCGAACACCAGGATCGAGTGCTGCGCCACCGAGAACGGGTAGTCCCCGAGGGTCTGGCCATTCCAGCGCGCCACTCGCGCCAGGCCATGGGCAATGTCGACCAGCTCGACATCGAGCGGCGAGGGGTCGAGCAGGTCGAGCCTGCGACCGCTCAGCATACGCTGCCAGGCCCGCGCACTTGCCTTTGCCATCATGCCCCCGCACATCCGCGGCCGCCGATCCGGCCGGATCGCGACGCTAGTGCGCGGGGCCTGATTCGAGAACCGCCACCGGCTCAGTCGGCCTGCGGTGCCTCGGCCGGCTCTTCGCCGAAGCCATAAGTGGCCCAGCCCGGCAGCGTCAGGCGGACGGGCGAGCCTGCCACCGTC
Source organism: uncultured Devosia sp. (assembly GCA_964399695.1). GTDB lineage: Bacteria > Pseudomonadota > Alphaproteobacteria > Rhizobiales > Devosiaceae > Devosia_A. Next base: position 45,404 of record CAYNRZ010000005.1, read on the forward strand.
ACCGCGTCGGGGTCCGTGATCCGGTCGAGCCGCAGCACCGCCACCGCCTTGCCGCCGATCGGCAGGCCGACCACGCCCGCTTCACGCCCACCGGCGAGAACCGGCGTTCCGGCCTCGGCTTGAACCCCCGACACAATCACAGGCCTCCGCCGTGCCGTGCCACGGTGCTTCATCCGACTGACCACTTCCTGGCCGATATAGCAGCCCTTGATGAAGTCGATACCGCCCAGCAGGTCGAGGCCGATATCATGGGCGAACACGTCATTGCCGGCGAAATCGGCGCCCATTTCCGGCACGCCATGCGCGATTCGCCGCGTGTGATAGGCCAATAGCGCATCCTCGTTCGGCGCATACTCGGGGCTCTTGGCGACGATACGCCGGGTCCCCAGCACCTCACCACGCCCGTCGCGATAGCCGATGCCGCCGGCAAGCGCCGCATCGTCGTCCGACCACAGGACCAGATGGTCAACCGCGTCGATCTCCACCTTGGCCCGCAGCCGGTAGAGCTTCATGCGCTTGACGAAATCGGCGACCGAACCACCGTCGAGATCGAACCAGTACCCGCCGTCTCCGGCGTCTGCCGTGACGAGACCCTCGACCTGCACCTTGCCCTGCGGGCTCAGCAGCGCGAACCAGCGCCCGGTGCCCACGAGGCCGTCATCGAAACGGCAGGTCAGCGTGTCGCCCAGCAGCTTGCCGGCATCCTCGCCGCCGATGCGAACCACGCCGCGGGTGTAAATCGGGTCGAGCGCCACGGTTCATCCTTGCGTTGCAGGGCCGAAGGCGTCACCAAGTTTCCAACTCAGCACGACGCCAACCGGGACCTCACACATGGCGCAGTACGACGCGATCTTCAAGAACGGCACCATCGTCAATCAGGATGGCATCCACCGCGCAGATCTTGCCGTGTCCTCGGGACGCATTGCGGCCATCGGCGATCTCGCCGCTCACACTGCCAGCGAGCTGGTCGATTGCACGGGCCTTCACATTCTGCCCGGCGTCATCGACACCCAGGTGCATTTCCGCGAACCCGGCCTCACCCACAAGGAAGATCTCGAGTCCGGCTCGCTTTCGGCAGTGATGGGTGGGGTTACCGGCGTCTTCGAGATGCCCAACACCAACCCGCTGACCACCACCGTTGCGACCTTCGAGGAGAAGATCCGCCTCGGCACCCACCGTATGCATTGCGACTTCGCGTTCTATATCGGCGGCACTCACGACAATGTCGGCGATTTGCCGGAACTCGAGCGCCTGCCCGGCTGCGCCGGCGTAAAGGTGTTCATGGGCTCGTCCACGGGCTCGCTCCTGGTCCCCGACGACGACGGGGTCGAGGCGATCCTTTCGGCCATATCGCGCCGCGCCGCCTTTCACTCCGAGGATGAGTACCGGCTGGAGGAGCGTAAGCACTTGCGCGTCGAGGGCGATCCTTCCTCGCATCCGGTCTGGCGCGACGTCGAAGTGGCAATGCGCTCCACGCGCCGCCTTGTCTCTCTGGCCAGGAAGACCGGCAAGCGCGTCCATATCCTCCACATCTCGACGGCCGAGGAGATGGTGTTTCTCGCTGCCCACAAGGACGTTGCCAGTGTCGAAGTGACCCCGCATCACCTGACACTCGATGAGACGGCCTATAGCCGGCTTGGCACCTACGCGCAGATGAACCCGCCAGTCCGCGATGCCGCGCACCGCGATGGGATCTGGGCCGGGGTGCACAGTGGTGTGGCCGACATCCTCGGCTCCGATCACGCCCCGCACACCCGCGAGGAGAAGGACCATACCTATCCGGCCAGCCACTCCGGCATGACCGGGGTGCAGACGCTCGTCCCCATCATGCTCGACCATGTCAATGCCGGCCGGATGAGCCTCCAGCGCTTCGTCGACATGACCAGCCACGGCCCCAACCGCTTGTTCGGCATTGCCAACAAGGGCCGTATCGCCGCCGGCTATGACGCCGACCTGACCATCGTCGACCTCAAGCGCCGCGAAACCATCACCAACGACTGGGTGAAGAGCCGTGCCGGGTGGACGCCCTATGATGGCGTGACAGTCACCGGTTGGCCGGTGGGCACCGTGGTGCGTGGTCGCCGGGTCATGTGGCAGGGGGAACTGGTAACGCCGGGCATCGGCCAGCCGATGCGGTTCCTCGAGACGCTATGACTACTGCAACGAGCGGTTGAGGTTATACTCGCCCGACCGGATCCGGTCGGGCAGGCTGGCGATCAGTGCCGCGGTCGAGCTTTCGCCATGCTGCTCGACAAGTGCGGTGATGGCCGCGAACAGCGAAGCATGCGCCAGCGCGAGCTGCTCCACACCGTCGTCCTCGGCCGCATGCCACGCCTCGGCAACATATTCGAGCGCGATCTGGCGCTCCTCGCAGTCCTCTTCGGACATGAGAGCAGCCGCGGGCGATTCGAGCCTGGATTTCGTCGACGTCATGACTCTCGCCTAGCACTTCGCCAGCCGTGACGCTGCCCGGACCTGACCAAAAGGTTAACGGCAGGTCGGCATTTGTCGTTAACACAGGGCCGGCCTACTCGGCGTAGCGCGCGTGAATGTCCCGTGCCGTGGTCTCGGCTTCAGCCAAGAGGTGGCTGAGCGCCGCATCCGCCGAGGGCGTGCAACTGCGATAGAGTCGCGAGTAGGCCTCGTAGCCGGCGTTGAAGGCGCCCGCGAGCCGCTGGCGGCGGTCCTCGTCCGGCTGGTCGAGTGCGATGAGGTCGGCCATCTCCTGGCGCCAGTCGATCCCTGCGGCCCCCCGACATAGCGGCGACAGGAAATACAGGCTGCCCATGATTTCGGAGAGCCGCTCCATTTGCGACTGATAGGGCGGATCGACGGCACGCGCGGGCCCTCCCGCCAATGCGGTGGCCACAACCAACAGGATCGCCATGCGCCTCAACATTGGCGATACCTAGTTGAAACCCCCGGCCGCCTCAACTGTCATCCACCACGCGCGTGGCCGCGGCGATCACTTCTGCCAGTCCCGGTGTCGTCGCCAGCGTGCCGATATCCGTCGGGACCGCCCAGCCATGATCGGCAATCTCGTCGTTGGTAGTGACAGTTCCGGAAAAGAGACGGGTTGCGAAGACCTGGAGCAAGAAGTTCTGCTTGCCGCTCAACGCCATGCGAGTGACTGGCCGCAACCCGGTGATCGTCAGCCCGATTTCTTCCAGTATTTCGCGCCGGGCGCAGGCTTCCGCATCTTCACCGGGTTCCACCCGTCCCCCCGGCAGGCTCCACTTGCCCAGCCATGGCGCCCGCGCGCGCTGGATCAGCAGAACGCGATCGCGCTGGAACACGGCGACGCTGGCGGCATTGGGCAACTGCTGCATCAGCGCAGCATCGGGGTTTGCACGAGCACGGGCAAGGTCCTAACAATTGGGCAAGGAGATCGAACCATGTGCGGACGTTACGCGGCGACCTTGCCGCCCGAAATGATGGCAGAGCTGTTCCATGTACTCAATTCCATCGACTTCCCGCCGCGCTACAATATTACCCCCACCCAGCCGATCGCCGTCATCTGGGAACAGGCCGGGCGGCGCACCATCCAGCTCGTTCGCTGGGGGTTCGTTCCAAGCTGGGTGAAAGACCCGCGCGAATTCTCGCTGCTGATCAACGCCCGGGCCGAGACCATGGCCGAGAAGCCGTCCTTCCGGAATGCCGCGCGCAATTCCCGCTGCATCGTTCCGGCCTCCGGCTACTTCGAGTGGATGAAGGGTCCCGACGGCAAGCGCCAACCCTACTACATCACCATGCAGGACGATTCGCCGATGGTGTTCGCCGGGCTCTATTCCCAATGGTCCGGCCCCGACGGCGAGGAGGTCGATACCGCCTGCATCGTCACCGTCGAGCCCAATCTCGAGATCAGTTCGGTCTATGACCGCATGCCGGCGATCCTCACCGGCGAGGCGGTCGACCTGTGGCTCAACACCCGCGACATCGATGCCAAGGCGGCGACCCAACTCGCCCTGCCGCTGCCGGAAGGCTCGCTGAAATACCACCCGGTCGGCAAGGCCATCGGTTCGGCCAAGGCGGAAGGGCCGGAGCTGATCCGACCGATTTCGGTCGCCGAAGCCGTCGTTCAGCCCGAGCAGCCGAAAAAGCGCGCGGGTGGCACTGGCGGCGGTCAGATGGACCTGTTCTGAGCTTCAGACAATGCCGAAATAGCCGAGCGCGTCGCCGATCGCCTCCTCCTCGTAGCCGAGGTGGCTCAGCAGCACCCGCTCAAGCGCCCGGTAGACTTCAACGGTCTCGTCGAAGCGATCCTGCCCGGGCTCCGTCGCGAGTTCGCCGAGCGCTCCGACTAGACGCACCAGCAGCTCGTGAACCACCACATGCTCGGCGCGCAGCCGGTCGGCGATCGCCGCAAAACCGGCGCCCGCCGCTGCAATCGCGGGGAACACTGCTGCATCCTCGATCGAGTGATGCATGTCGACGATGTGGCAGTGCTGGCCGCAGAGGTTGCCGAAGCGCCGATAGTTGCTGACCATCGCCAGGCTCGCGGCTTCAGCGGTCACTTCGGAGGCGTCCGCGTTCCCGGCTGCCGCACGCTCGATCAGCCGGCCCAGCGTTACCATGTTGTCGCGCAGGTGGTCATGGACCGCCCGGAGATGTTCACCTGGCGCCCGCTGCGCAGGCGTCAGACCCTGGAGTCGGATTGGGGCAGGGCGGGTAGCGTCGTCCAGAAAACCGATATCGAGCAGCATGGCCGCCAAGTGCAGCCAGCGCTCAGATCCGTCAACAAGGCACTTCAAAGTACCTTGCCGGGGTTCATGATACCGTGAGGGTCGAGTGCCGACTTGATGGCACGCATCATTTCGAGCGCCACTGGGTCCTTAACCTGCTTGAGCAGCCCCGATTTCAGCTGACCGATGCCGTGCTCGGCGGAGATCGAGCCGCCCAGACGCGTCACCACTTCGTAGACCGCCGCGTTTGCGTCGGCTTCGCGGGTCATGAAGGCCTTGGGGTCCGCTCCTTCCGGCTGGCTGAAGTTGAAGTGGATATTGCCGTCGCCCATGTGGCCGAACGGACAGGGCCGGACACCGGGGATCGCCCGTTCGACTGCCGCGCTGCCTTCGGCGATCAGCGCCGGCACGGCGCCGATCGGCACCGAGACATCATGCTTGATCGACGCGCCCTCGCGGCTCTGCACTTCGCTCATCTGCTCGCGTGCAGCCCACATCAGCACCCGGTCGCTTTCGGACTCGGCGAGCACCGCATCGGCCGCCAGCCCGTCGCCAAGCGCCACCTCGAGCGCGGTCTGCAACTGCCCCGCAGGTGCGCCACGGGCTCGGCTGACTTCGGCGAGCACATACCAGGGCGACAGGCTCGCCGTGGGATCTCGCGCCAACAAGCCGTGCTTGCGCTGCAGCTCGATCCCGAAGCGCGGCATCAGTTCGAATGCCGTAAGACTCCCGCCGGCGCGTCCGCGCAGCAGCTCGAACAGCTTCAGCGCTGTTGCTGGCGACGCGACATTGATCAGCGCAGTTTCGTGTCCTTCCGGCCGTGGAAACAGCTTCAGCGTCGCCGCCGTGATGAACCCCAGTGTCCCTTCGGCCCCGACCAGCAAATCCTTGAGATCATAGCCGGTATTGTCCTTCTTCAGTGCTCCGAGCCCATTGTAGAGCCGCCCATCGGCCAGCACCACCTCAACACCAAGCGTCAGTTCCCGGGCATTGCCATAGGCGAGTACCTGCACTCCCCCGGCATTTGAACTGAGCACGCCACCGATACGCGCCGACCCTTGCGAAGCAAGCCACAGTGGGAACATCGCCCCCGCCGCCTCGGCGACCCGATGCGCCTCTTCAAGGACCACCCCGGCCTCAAGCGTCATGTGCCCGGCGACCGCATCGATCTGGCGCACCTTGTCGAGCCGCCTGAGACTCACGATCACCTCGTCGCCTCGGAGTGGCACTTGCCCGCCCACGAGGCCGGTATTGCCGCCTTGCGGCACGAGGCCGATATGCCGCTCGCTCGCAAAGCGGCACAGCGCCTGCAGCGCCGCGACATCGTGTGGAATAACCACAGCCGCAGCGTCAGCATGGAACCGCTTGCGAGGTTCGCGAAGATAGGGCGCGATCTCCTCGTCCTGAGAAAGCACAGTGGCGCGGCCGCCGAGGGCAGCGGCGAGGTCAGCGGCGGTTCTTGACATGGTCGACATGCAACAAAGCCTAGCGCCAGTCCCGCACGAGGCAAGCCCGAACTTGCCGCTCCGTCGACCCTATGCAACAAGCAGCACAACGACTGGGCGCCACCGGCCCACCTTTTCGAGCGTCTAGATGTCGATCAACTGGCCTGAGCTCTATTTCATCCGCCACGGCGAGACCGACTGGAACGCTGAGGGCCGCTATCAGGGCTCCAAGGACATCCCGCTCAATGACACCGGTCGCGCCCAGGCAGATCTCAACGGTAAGCTGCTGGCGCAACTTCTGACGCGCGGCAAGCGGATGCCGGACGAATTCACCTGGCATGCATCCCCGCTCGGCCGCACCCGCGAGACCATGCAACGGGTTCGGGCGGCGTTCGACGGACCGCTACCAACGGTAGGCTACGATCCTCGTCTCGTTGAGGTCTCGTTCGGCATCTACGAAGGACGATTACATACCGAACTCAGTTCAGGTGAAATGGCGATCGCTGGCGAGCGTGACGCCGATTTCTGGTTCTTCCGCCCGCCTTCGGGAGAAAGCTACGAGGACGTCGCGCAGCGCGTCACCAGTTTCGCCAGCGAGCTCACTGGACCCGCAATCATCGTCGCGCATGGCGGTATCCTCAGGATCCTCCGCCGCCTGATCGAGGATTTCCCTGCCGAGCGCACCGTGAACTGGTTCCCGCCGCAGGATTCGGTGGTTCATTTCATCGACGGCAAGAGCGTCGTCTATCCGGCCGGGATGAGCTGGGACGATTGACCCCCGGGCATCCCTGCCCCTAGAACGCCTGCAACCTCAGGGGTCCGCCATGTCGTTTAACACTTTCGGCCATCTCTTCCGTTTCACCACCTGGGGTGAAAGTCACGGGCCAGCCCTAGGCGTGGTGGTCGATGGTTGCCCGCCGGGCCTGCCGATTTCGGCCGAGATCATCCAGCGCGATCTCGATCGTCGGAAGCCCGGCCAGTCCCGCTTCACCACGCAGCGTCGTGAGGACGATCAGGTCCGCATTCTCTCCGGCACCTTCGAGGATGAGCGCGATGGGGTGCTCAAGACCACCGGCACTCCGATCTCGCTGCTGATCGAGAACACCGACCAGCGCTCCAAGGACTATTCCGAGATCAAGGACAAGTACCGGCCCGGCCACGCCGATTTCACCTACCACCAGAAATACGGCATCCGCGATTACAAGGGCTCGGGCCGCGCCTCGGCTCGCGAGACGGCCGCCCGCGTCGCCGCCGGCGCCGTGGCCAAGCTGATCATTCCCAATGTTACCGTGCGCGCGTCCCTCGTGCAGGTTGGGCCGCACAAGATCGACTATTCCCGCTTCGACTGGGACGAGGTTGGCAACAACCCGTTCTTCTGCGCCGATCCGGTCGCCGCCAAGGATTGGGAGGTCTATCTCGACGGCATCCGCAAGGATGGCAATTCCGTCGGCGCGATCATCGAGGTGGTCGCCGAAGGCGTGCCGCCGGGTTGGGGTGCGCCGATCTATGGCAAGCTCAGCGCAGACATCGCCTCGGCCATGATGTCGGTAAATGCCGTCAAGGGCGTCGAGATCGGCGAGGGCATGGGCAGCGCTGCGCTCACCGGCACCGAGAATGCCGATGAAATGCGTGCGGGCAATGCTGGCCCGACCTTCAAGTCCAATCATGCCGGCGGCATCCTGGGCGGCATTTCGAACGGCGATCCGATCGTCGTGCGCTTCGCGGTGAAGCCGACATCCTCGATCATCACGCCGCGCGAAACCGTGACGACTCACAACCAGAACACCGAAGTCATCACCAAGGGGCGCCACGACCCCTGCGTTGGCATCCGGGCGGTGCCGATTGGCGAGGCCATGCTCGCCATCGTGCTGGCCGATCATTTTCTGCGTCACCGCGGCCAGACCGGGCGCGAGGGTGGCATCGGCTACTGATCGATCCGCTCCTTCTCGCCCGGGTGCGTCGAACGCAGGACCTTGCCGACACGGCTTGGTGCGCGATCTTCCACAAACTGCATGGCCCTGTGGATCCAGCGGTACTGTCTTCTCATCGATTGCACCATCCGCGCCGCATGCGGGTTGGTGGCGATGAGCAGGAAGATCGAGAGCGCCATCAATGGCACGCCGAACGGGATCGGCGTCGGTGCCAACACGAGGCCGGTCACGAACAGAACGACCAGCAAAGGGGTCAGCAGGTAGCTCAGCACAGGGTCCGCCTGAACGATCACACGTCCCCACTATTGCGGAACACTGTGACAGTTTCCCTGTTGCCGTCGCCTCCACGGATGGGCGAAGGCAACTCCGCAAGCAGGCTCCAACCCTGGGACCCCAGAAATGCGTCCATTGCGGCGCGCGCCCGCGCGACGGCAGCTTCGTCGATGACGATGCCACCCTTGCCGATGTGGTCACGACCGACTTCGAATTGCGGCTTGAACAGGATCACCGCCGTAGCGCCCGGCGCACACAGGGCCAAAGGTTGAGCCAAGACCTTGACGACCGAAACGAAGCTGACGTCGCACACCAGCAGTTCGACTGGTTCAGCAACAAGGCGGCGGTCTAGACTGCGGACGTCGCAGCTTTCGAGGCTGACAACCAGAGGGTCCGCCTTCAGCCGCTCGTGCAATTGTCCATGCCCGACATCCACCGCGTAAACCCGAGCAGCACCGCGCTCGAGCAGCACCTGGGTGAAGCCACCAGTGGAAGCGCCACAGTCGAGGCACACCTTCCCGGTTACCGGGATATCGGCAGCGTCGAGTCCGGCGATCAGCTTGAGTGCTGCCCGAGAGACGTAGCGGGCTGCCGGATCGTGGAGGGCGATGACATCATCCGGCCCGACCGGCTGGTGCGGCTTGGCCGCAAGCACACCGTTGACCGTCACGGTGCCACGCAGTATCGCGTCGCGCGCCCGTGCCCGGCTGGGTAGCAGCCCGCGCGCTTCAATCGCCTGATCCAGCCGCTCCCGGCTCAACTGGCGAGCAGCTTCTTGATCTTGGCGACAGCGGTGTCCTTGGCCTCGCCATAGGCAATCGTACCGTCGAAGCGGCCATTGGCATCTATCAGGAAGACACTTGCCGTGTGATTCACCAGGTAGAACCCGCTCTCGTCCGGCTCAGTCTTTTCCGACATCGCCCCGAACGAGGCCTTGGCCGCCTCGGTCTGCTCCGGCGTGCCGACCAGCCCGATCACACCGGGGTAGTAGCTGAGATACTGTGTCAGCACGTCCTTGGTGTCCCGCTCGGGATCCACGGTCACGAAGATCGTTCTGAGCGTGCTGTTGTCGAGGCCCAGTTCGGACTTCCACACTGCACTCTCGGCAAGCGTCGTCGGGCACACGTCAGGGCAATAGGTGTAGCCGAAGAACACCAGCGACGGCGTGCCCTTGAGGTCCGCTTCGGTGAAACTGCCGCCCCCGGTGCTCTCGAGGGCGAACGGCTTGCCAGTCACTGCCAGTGGTGCTGCCGGCGGGCGCAGCAGGAACAGGGCGGATGCGCCGACGGCGACAACCAATACCGCACCCCACAGCACAAGCCGCACTTGCCGCAGCATTCGTGAACTGGTTTCCGCCATGTCGATATCCCTTTGCCTCAATCGGCCTGATAGCATCTGCGGACAGCTCGGGCGCGCGTCAAACCGGCGCGCTCACGCGCAGTTGAGACCTACTGCGGATCGAGTGGCTCGGTGCCGCTGGGTTGGCCGGCCCGCAGCGTGATCTTCTCGATCCGCATCTCGGCCTCCTTCAGCAGGGCCTCGCAGCGAGCTTTCAGCGCCTCGCCGCGTTCGTAGATTGCAATCGATTCCGCCAGTGGCGCCTGCCCGCTTTCGAGCTTGCCCACTATGGCTTCGAGCTCCTTGAGGGCGGCCTCGAAGCTCATCGCCTTGATGTCGTCATGGGCGGAATCGGTCATCCCAGCAGCTCCCCTGTCCAGCGGTGTGCTATCGCCTGCCGCTCGTCGCGGCAAGGCGCTCGCACTGTTACCCGCCAATCGCCATCAGTTCCTTGCCGTGCGCCTTCAGCCATGCGCGTCCCCGCGCCATATCCGGCAGCGCCTGTTCAACGCTGCGCCAGAAGGAGATCGAGTGGTTCATGTGCACCAGATGCGCCACCTCGTGGGCCGCCACATAGTCGAGGACGAACGGCGGGGCGAGGATAAGCCGCCAATTGTAGTTGAGCCGGCCCGTGGACGAGCATGAGCCCCACCTTGTCGCCTGGCTCCGCATGGCCACCGACTTCACCACCACCCCCAGGGTTTGCGCATGCACCTCCGAGCGTCCGGCGAGGTCGCGATGCGCTTCGGCCTTCAGCCACTCTTCCAACCGGCGGGCATGGTGCTCCGGCGCGCCCGGAACCAGAAGCAGCGGTTCGCCATCATCATCGGCCACCTCGACGCGTCCGCGCAACCGGCCGGTCGCAGTGACCAGATGCGGCACGCCGCGCACCGGGATGCGGGAACCTTCGGCAAGGGGCACGCGCGGAGCTGCCCGCCTCAGCCTTTGCTCAAGCCACCCAAGGTGGCGCCCGAGAAAGGCCTGAGCGTCGGCCCACTTGCCATGCCGCGGCACGGTCAACACCGGCGGCCCGCTATGCGGCACCGTCAGCCGATAGCTGCGGGCGCGCTCAGACAGCTTGACGGCAACCAGCACTTGTTCACTGGCAATCGTCACCAGCGTCGTCTCCGGGATCTTGCGGGCAAACAGGAAGTTCATGGCTCCAGCATCGCAGATTCGCGGCGGAAACAAAAAAGGCGCCCCCGGGCGAGGGCGCCATCCAGTTGCTGGACGTCCATTCCGGCCGACTAGACGTTCGGTCCGTTGTTGTCGCCGTAGCTCGGGCGATTGCCACGGCGGTCACCCATGAAGCGGTCGAACTCCTCACGGTCCTTGGCCATGCGAAGGTTCCGCATGTACTCGTGGAACGCATTCACTTCCTCGTCGAGGCGCTGACGCTCCTCTTCGAGCCGACGGAGCTGCTCGGCCCGGTACTCATCGAACGCGGCATTGCCGCTCGAGTGCCGGAAGCTGTGTCCGCCGAAGCCGTTCGGGCCACGGCCGCATTTTTCGGCCCAGGCCTTCCCACGATGGACGAACCGCTCGGCCTTTTCGGAGGAGCCGCCAAACATCTCACCCCACAGTATGTAGGCGAGCATGGCGAGCCCGAGCGGCCACCAGACGACGAAGCCAAGGACCATCAAAGCGATGGTCAAAGGGCCCCATTGCGGCTTGATCATTGCAGTGTGCATGTTGTCATTCTCCCAGTCACGAACAGGGGGGATGTGGCCCGTCGCCGCAGCGGGTCAAGCATCGCATTCACCAAATCTTGCCCTTGAAATGCCGGCTGGATGTCCCATACGGCGGCCCCGGAGACCGACAATGAGCCCTTCCGACACAGCGCCCGCCCTGCAAAATCGCGGTTGGCGCCCCCTCAGGGTCGGTACGCTGGTGGGCCTGCGCTGGCTGGCGATTGCCGGACAGAGCTTCGGCGTGCTGTTTGTCGAGTTCGGGCTGGGCTTTCCGATGCCCCTCGCCGAATGTCTCGGCCTGATCGCGCTCTCGGTTCTGCTCAACCTGTGGCTGGTGTTTCGCCTTGGTGAGGGTCATCGGCCGAGTGCAGCCGTCTCCACCTGGCAGCTCGCCTGGGATCTTTGCCAGCTGAGTGCCCTGCTGGCGCTGACCGGCGGCCTTCAGAACCCCTTCTCGCTATTGTTGCTCGCCCCGGTATCGGTTTCAGCCACCACCCTGCCGCAGCGCTCCACCATGCTGCTGGCCGCACTTGCGGTGACGCTGGCCTCGCTGCTCGCGGTGTTCCACCTCGACCTGCCATGGACGCCCGGCGCGCGGCTGGTCTTCGACCGGGTTTACGTCATCGGCATCTGGGTCAGCCTTGTCTGCGGCGTCACCTTCATCGCGGCCTACACCAACCGCGTCGCTCATGAGGCGCGCCAGTTGGCCGACGCTCTGGGTGCTACCGAACTCGCCCTGTCGCGGCACGAACAACTTTCGGCGCTAGACGGGCTGGCCGCTGCTGCCGCCCATGAGTTGGGCACCCCGCTGTCCACCATCGCCCTCGCTGCCCGCGAAATGCGCGACGATGTGCCCGAAGGCCCCCTGCGCGAGGATATCGATCTGATCATCTCCCAGACGGCGCGCTGTCGCGAGATACTCGGCAAGTTGAGGAGCTTGCGTGACACCCCGGGCGATCCGTTCGCGGCAGTCGCGATGGATGAACTGCTCGCCGAAGTGGTCAAGCCGCTGGAGGGGCAGGGACAGTCGCTCCGGATCCGGACGGAAGGCGGGGCGGGGCCCGCCCCGGTTGTGCAGCGCAACGCGGGTCTGCTCTACGGCCTTGGCAACCTGATCGAAAATGCCACCCACTTCGCCCGCGAGGCCGTCGACATCGAGGTCGGCTGGGACCGTGTCGGGATTACCGTCATAGTGACCGACGATGGTCCCGGCTTCGCGCCTGACCTGTTGACCCGCCTTGGCGAGCCCTACCTCACCACCCGCGCGCGCAGCATGGATGCCGGCCAGCCCGGCGGGCTCGGACTCGGCATCTTCATCGCAAAAACCCTCCTGGAGCGCAGCGGCGCAAGGCTTGGTTTCGAGAACGCCGGCATCTCCGGCGGCGCCCGGGTCCGCATCGTCTGGCCAAGGTCGGCGCTGGAAACCGCCGACTCCAGGCAGAACTGATCGGGCGCTCTGGTTTTGACGTTTTACCCTGAAAGCTCTACAGGGAACGGGCAATGAACTCAGTCGAAGACATCCTCACCCGCGATCGCACCCTGTTGCTGGTCGATGACGACAAGACCTTCCTGACGCGCCTTGAGCGCGCCATGCAGAAGCGCGGCTTCGATGTGCGCATTGCCGACACCGTCGCCGGCGGGCTCGCTGCCGTCGAGGAATCTGCGCCGGCCTTTGCCGTGGTCGATCTTCGTCTCGAAGACGGCAACGGCCTCGATGTGGTCGCCGCATTGCACCACAAGCGCGAAGATGCCCGCGCCGTGGTCTTGACCGGGTATGGCAACATTGCGACCGCCGTCACGGCCGTAAAGCTCGGCGCCGTCGACTATCTCAGCAAGCCCGCCGATGCCGAGGACGTCATCAATGCTCTCCTTGCCTCCGGCGGCAAGCCGCCCGATCCGCCGGAGAATCCGATGTCGGCCGACCGGGTGCGCTGGGAGCATATCCAGCGCGTCTATGAGCTTTGCGATCGCAACGTCTCGGAGACGGCGCGCCGGCTGAACATGCACCGCCGCACCCTGCAACGCATTCTGGCAAAGCGCGCACCGAAATAGCGCGCGGCGACGCACCAAGCATCGAAAGTTCGGGAGGCCGTCTTGACCGTCACGCTGTATTTCCACGGGGCGGCCGGAACCGTCACGGGCTCCTGCTACCGCCTCGTTCACCCGCGCGGGCAATTCCTCGTCGACTGTGGGCTGTTCCAGGGCAACAAGACTGTCCGCGACCTTAACTACAAGCCGTTTCCTTTCGATCCGCATCACATCGACTATGTGCTGCTGACCCACGCCCATATCGACCACGCCGGCCTGCTGCCGCGGCTGGTGCGGCAGGGCTTTCGCAAGCCGATCTGGGCAACCGCACCGACGTCCGGGCTGCTCGAGTATCTGCTGCCGGACGCTGCCGGTATTCAGGAGAGCGAAGCCGAGCGCGAGACCCGCAAGCGCACTCGCCGCGATGAACCGGCATTCGAGCCGCTCTACACGCTGGAGGATGCCACCCAAGCGCTGAAGCTCCGACGCGAAACCGGCTATGAGAGTTGGATCGAGCCTGGTCCGGGCGTACGCGCGCGCTACTGGAACGCCGGACACATCCTTGGCTCGGCCTCGATCGAAGTCGAGGTCGATGACGAAAACGGCAAGCCGATCCGGATTCTGTTCTCAGGCGATCTCGGGCCTGACCACAAGGTGTTCTATGAGGCACCCGACGCGCCCTCCGGCTACGACTACATCCTGTCCGAATCCACCTATGGTGGCCGGGACCGCGAGGACCTGACCCTGGTCCAGCGTCGAGACGCACTGAAGCTCGAGATCAACGAGGCGCTGGCGCGCGGGGGCAACCTGGTGATCCCCACATTCGCGGTCGAGCGCAGCCAGGAGCTGCTGCACGATATCGGCGTCCTGATCCGCTCGGGTGAGATCAATCCCAGCCTCGTCTTCCTCGACAGCCCTTTGGCTTCCAAGGTCACTGAGGTCTACCGCAAGTATTCTTCGATGTTCGAAGACAGCGAACTGAGCGCCGACGAGCTGTTCCGCGATCAGCGATTCCGCATCATCGAAGCTGTCGAGGAGAGCAAGGCGATCAACTCCATCCGCGGTGGCGCCATCATCATGTCGGCTTCGGGCATGGCCGATGCCGGGCGCATCAAGCACCACTTGCGCAACAATCTGCCCCGCGCCAATGCGACTGTGCTGTTCGTAGGCTATCAGGCGCCTGGAACGCTCGGGCAGATCATCCAGTCGGGAGCGAGGGAAGTGCGCATCCACTCCAACCTCGTGCCGGTTCGTGCCCGCGTTCGTAGCCTTGGCAACTATTCGGCCCATGCCGATCACACTGAATTGGTCGATTGGGTCACCAAGCGTCTGCCGGCGCATGGTGCCATCTTTCTCACTCATGGTGAGGACGAGGAGCGCAACGCTCTCCGTGCTGCGCTGATGCAAGAGGACGGCCTCGCGGGCGACCAGGTGATCATGCCCCTGCTCGACGATGCGTTCGAGCTCCGCGCCAACGGCTTGGGTTCGGTGAAGCCTCCCCCCAGCCGTCGCGTCGATCTCACGCAGGTGGCCTCGGACTGGCACAATGCCTATGCGAGTTTCATCATCGACCTCAGCCACCAGCTGCAGTCGGCTCCGACCGACGCACGCCGCATCGAGCTGATGAGCCGGCTACGCGGTGCTCTGGCGGCGGAGGGCCCGGTGACACCGCCGCTCCCGCTCAAGACTCAGCCCGGCCACACCGTCCTGCACAGCGAACCCAGCGGCGAATAGCACTCAGGCCAGCGGATCCTGCGGGTCCATCAGCACATGGATGCGGTCGGCGCCAAGTCGCGCCAGTGTCAGCATCATCGCCTTGCGCCGCGCCGGAGGCAGCGGGTCATCTTGTCCCATCCTCAGGATGGCGGCGTCATGTCCATCGCCCACCATCAGCCCCTCCTCGGCCGGAAAGATGTCAGGGTCGAGTTCCGGTGGCTTGGCAAAGAAGAAGCGATCGCAGTATTCCTTGTAGTGCGGCCACTTCCGGTCGACCTGGAAGTCAACGAGGCTGGACTTGATCTCGACGATCCAGATCTCGCCTTTCGGGCCGAGGCCCAGCACATCGGCCCTGCGACCATTCCGCAGGGGCACTTCCGCATAGCAGCAGAAATCATGCGCCTCGCGCAGGAAGCGCATGATGCCGCGCTGCACCCTGAGGGCCGTCGGCGACTGCCTGAGGTCGACGATCTGAGGCAGTTCAGCCATTGGGCGTCAGTGGCTCCGGCACGCTGGGCTCGTCGGCCGACCGCCGGCTCTGCAAGGCGGGGATGGCAAGCAGGCCCAACGCGATCACGGGTAAGGTGACCAGGTAGGAGTTTCGGATACCGGTATACTGCGCCACAAATCCCAGCAGCGGCGGGGCAAGGAAGAACACCACGAACGTCACCTGCCCGATGGCGGCAACATTGACCGCGGCCGGCCGGTCGGTTCGCTGCGCGGCAGCCGACACGGCAAGCGGATAAACCGCGCTGCAGCCCATGCCCATCAGCCCAAAGCCAACCAGGGCGACATACTCGGTGGGCGCAAGACCGACCAGCAGGACGCCGAGGCCAGCGATCGTCAGCAGCGTCCCCGCCACGCGGCGTGGACCGAACGTGTCGACGACCGGGTCGATGAACAGGCGCGTCAGCGCCATCAGGAAGGTAAAGAGCGTCAGTCCGAGTCCCCCAACAAACGGCTCGGCATCGAACACGTCGCGCATGTAGATCGTCGACCAGTCAATGCCTGCGCCCTCCACGAGGAAGGCGGCAATGCCGATCATGCAGAGCGGCAGCAGCCCCCAGCTTGGCACCGCGAATGTCGGGTGATCGCTCGCCTGGGTTCCGGCCCGAGCCGGCGCGGTCGTAATTCCACTCATGGTCACGAGGCCGGCGGCCAGCACCAGGACCAGCATCACCGCCATATGCATCTGGATGCTGATCTCGAAATGCCGCATCCCCGCGCCGATCAGCGCCGTGATGAAGAACCCCAGGCTCCACATGCCATGCGCCCGGTTCATGATCCGGCGGCCGAGGATCGCCTCAAGCTTGTCGGTCTCCATGTTCACGTTGATTTCCAGCGCTCCGGCCAGAAACCCGGCGACGAACAAGGCTCCGAACACTGCCATCGCGTTGGGCAGCCAGGGCACCAGCGCATAGAGCACGGCGGTGCCGAACACGGTGATGAAAGCCGTCCAGCGCGCCCCTAGCCGATAGATCAGGGGGCTGACGATGGTCAGCGAGATCAGCGAACCAATCGCCATGCCGATCAGGGTCAGTCCCAGTTCGGATTCGCTTGCGCCGAGTTGGCGCTGCAGATCGGCCATGCGTGACAGCAAGCCGCCAAGCGCAAGCGCGAACAGGAAGAACACGGAATAGATGCGCACATGTGCGGGGATTTGCATTGCTTGGTCCAGGCGTTGCGCCCCGGCGTCGGGCCGATGACGGGCGATGCCCCCTGCGGTAGATCCAGGCGAAAGTCACGTCCGACGAGCAGTGTCGCGGCAACCGGTTCGGCAGAATCCCGCCGGCGGGAACACTCGCGGAAGGGAACGGCAACCTATTTAAACGCCGCCCTTGAGACAAGGCTGGCCATGCACGATGCTCACGCTGCGCGCCGCACCTCGTCGCGGATGACGGTGACGCCGGCATCGACCGAGCGGATGATCTCTATCCGCCGGCTGACCCCGCTGTCGGCGGCGCTACGCCGGTCCGGCCCGAAATAGTGCGCTGTCTCGAAGAATATGAGCCTGCGGTCGACCAGCCGACCCAGCCGGTCGCGTACCCGCGCGCCGGTGAAGGGCAGGGTGATCACATCGTCAAAGCCCATCTCGACGCAGGCGCGAATCGCTTCGACGGAAGGACTTTCGGAGAAATACACCAGGGGGGAGAAACGAATGCGCCGGGCATTGGCGAAGCGAATGCTGTCCGCGGTGGCCTTCAGCGTCGCGACATCTTCGACGGCCGCGAAGAGAAAGAACATCAGCGGCGTCTGCTGCGACAGCGCCTCCGCCGAGGCGAGCCCCGCATAGGGCTGTACGGCCGCAAAACCCAGCGATCGCGCCAGGTCACCCAAAGCGGCCCCGGGCCCGTCCTGCGGGCCGACGATATGTGCACAGGCCTTCATTTCCGACCGCGCCAAGTTTGCATTCCCGGCCGCGACCATAGCCGCCGCCACTTGCACCGAGGTTAATGCCTCGGCGCGAGCGGTTGCTCAGGCCCGGACGGCGGCGCGAACAGCGTCCTCGGCCTGTTCGACCGTTTCGAAAATCTGGCCGTCGACGGCGAAGGCATCGAACTTCACCGCGAGAAACCGGAAGCCCTGGTTGTCGGCGACCACCACGCCCTTGGGTTCGCCGTCGACATCGATGGCAATGGGTCTGGTGCCCTGAGGCTTATCAATACGTGCGAGCTGCATGGAATCTGCTCCATCGGCACGTCGCTGGCGACGTCCGGGGTGTTACCGAAGATGTGAGACGATCAGGTGACAGCAGTCACATTCGTTTCGATCGGCAACACCATTTGGTGCAGGCTACCCATTTGCCGGCAAACCCGGTTTGGAGCGCGTTGCGAGCAGCGATTTGCATTCTCGTCTCCCTTCCGGTGGCCAAGGGCCGGTTGCACGACCGGGCTGGTAGCAGTCCCGGGGAATCGATGGGCAGAGCCTCGATCCATTCTCAAGCACTACGCGCTTTGCGACGCGTTGGCGATTGCCCATTCGTCTGAAGCGCAGAGCCAACCAATAGTTCAAATGCGGCGGAAATACCAGAAAGCGGCTTGCGCAGTTCGGGCAGGGCGCGAAAAAGCCTGCCCTTTCAATTGCTCGAGCGGTAGCGCCGGACACCTTCCGACGGGCCCTTCGCGCCTTGAAATCGATTGCGGCTTCTGTTGTTGTGTCTCCTGCGACCCGGATGTTCAACGATAATGCGGGCGAAGTCTCGAAAAGACAGCAGGTCGCCGACGGAGGGGGAAGCTTGGTCACCACGAAATCGCGCCCATCGCGGCGTGGCAGTCGGCGTTCGGCTGACGGCACCTCTGTCTCGGGCCGCCCCACTCTTCGCACCATCGCTCAGATGGCGGGTCTGGCCGTCACCACCATCTCACGCGCCCTGAACAATGCGCCTGAACTCTCCGAGGAAACGCGGCTTCGCGTTCAGAAGATCGCCGCAGAGATCGGCTATGTTCCCGACCGGACAGCACTGCGCCTGAAGACCGGGCGCACCCACGTGATTAGCCTGGTGCTCGATCCGCATGATGAGCTGCTGGGCTTTGACCAGTCGATGGTCTCGGGGATAAGCGCCGCTCTGCGCGGCACCCCCTATCACCTCGTGATCACGCCGAACCACCCGACGAAATCCTCCATCGACCCGATCCTCTACGTGCTGCGAAACAGGGCCGCAGATGGGGTGATCTTTTCGCGGACCGAGCAGGACGATCCGCGCGTGCGCCTCTTGCTCGACGAGAACTTTCCGTTCGTCTCGCATGGACGCACCGCCTTCCCGACCCCGCATCCCTATGTCGACTACGACAACTTCGCTTTTGCCCAGCACGCCGTCAGGCGCCTGCAGAAGCGCGGTTGTCGGAAGGTGACGATCATTCTGCCCCCCGATCGCCTTACCTTTGCTAGTCACCTCCGGGCGGGATTCATGCACGCTGTGACAGAAGCAGGGCTCGACTGGGAGATTCTGGACAACACCAACCTCGACAGCCCGGCCGACGATATCCGCATTGCGACCATGGCCCGAATTGCGCGGGGCAACCTGCCCGACGGCTTCATCTGCACCGGCGATACCGCCGCCCTCGCCATCATGGCGGCACTGACCGATTCTGGCATTGCCATCGGCCGTGATGTGCACCTGGTGGTCAAGCAGACCTCGGGCGCATTCAGCCAGGTTCGCCCACGTGTCGACACCATCTTCGAAAACATCGCCCTGGCAGGCCAGCAGATGGCCGAACTGCTGCTGCGCCGCATCCAGGGCGAGCCAGCCGAAGATCTGCAGATCCTTTACCAGCCGGAGCCGTGGTACTGACCGCTGCCGGAGTGTTCCCGCCATCCCGGCGCATTTGAAGTTGCGCCTCGTTTCAGGAGAGATTTCATGGACTATCGTTTGCTCGGCCGTTCGGGCCTCAAAGTCTCGGCCCTCTCGATCGGCACGGTGACGTTCGGCAATGATGGCCTGTGGGGCGCCACCGAGTTGTCCGATGCGCAACGCCAGATCGACCTTTGCCTCGATCACGGCATCAACCTCATCGACACGGCCAATGTCTACAATGCCGGCAAGTCCGAGGAGATCATGGGCGCGGCGCTGACCGATGGCCGCCGTGAACGCTTGCTGATCTCCTCCAAGGTTCGTTTTTCCACGGGCAAGGGGCCTAACGACCAGGGCCTCAGCCGCTGGCACATCGTGCGCGAATGCGAGAACTCGCTGCGCCGGCTGAAGACCGATGTCATCGACATCTATCATGTGCATGAGTGGGACGGTCAGACGCCGCTTGAGGAAACCATCGAGGCCCTCGACACCCTGATCAGGCAGGGCAAGATCCGCTACGCGGCCTGCTCCAACTTCTCGGCCTGGCACCTGATGAAGGCCCTGTCGATTGCCGACGCGGCCCACCAGCAGCGCTTCGTCGCCCAGCAGATCCACTACACGCTGCAGTCGCGCGAGGCTGAATTCGAGCTGATTCCGCTGGGGCTCGACCAGGGCGTGTCGCTCCTTGTCTGGTCGCCGCTCGGCGGTGGCTGGCTTTCGGGCAAATATACCCGCCATACCCGCCCCGAGAGCGGCCGGCAGGTCACTGGCTTCCGTGAGCCCCCCATCTACAATTGGGACAAGCTCTGGGACATCGTCGATGTCATCAACGAAGTGGCTGCCGCTCACGGCGTCTCGGGCGCCCAGGTCTCCCTCGCCTGGTTGTTGCAGCGGCCGCTGGTCGCCTCGGTGATCATCGGCGGCCGGACCACGGCGCAGTTCGAAGACAATCTCAAGGCCGCCGAACTCAGGCTTACGGCAGACGACCTGGCGAAGCTGGACGCGGTCAGCCAGCCGGACCTGCCCTACCCCTACTGGCACCAGAGTTTCACCGCCTCCGATCGCTTGGGACCGGCGGACCTCTCGCTGCATGCGCCCTACCTCCGGAAATAAATCAGCAATCATGAATTCGACCGTCAAGTTTACTTGACGAAGTTTAGAACCGTTATAAGCTAGAGGCGATTTCAAGCCGGCTGCGCCGCGATGGTCACCCCATCCGGTCGGCCGTGCCCCGGGGCCCGCCGGTCGTGTGCCCCAAGAGGAGCTGCTATGCGACTGACGCGCCAATCGAACTATGCCATCCGGACGCTGATCTATTGTGCCGTCAACGAGCCCAAGCTCAGTCGCGTGGCCGACATCGCCAAGGCTCACGGTATTTCCGAGCTGTTCCTGTTCAAGCTCATCAAGCCGTTGGTCGAGAACGGGCTGATCGAAACCGTTCGCGGTCGCCGTGGCGGTATCAAGCTCGGCCGCCCCGCCGAGGATATCACCCTGCTCGACACCATCCGGCTGACCGAGGAGAGCTTCTCGATGGCCGAGTGCTTCGAGGACGGTGATATCGCCTGCCCTCTGGCCGACAGCTGCGACGTGAATGCGGCGTTGCGCGAGGCGCTAGGCGCCTTCTTCGATGTGCTCGACAGCCACACCATCGCTGACCTCGCTGCCAAGCGCCGTTCGCTTCGCGAGCGGCTCGGGCTGACCTTCGAGGAAATGGAACCGGTGCTGATTGCCCAGCAGGCCAACTGAGAGACGGTTGACCGCAGCCGTTGAACCGGTGGGCCGGGCGTGCTCTATGCGCCGCGACCCCAACCGGAAGACACCATGGCCGCCGCGCCCGTACTGACCCTGCAGGGTATCCGCCTCGTTCTCGGCGCCACGCCGTTGCTGGAAAGTGCCGAACTCTCCGTGTTGCCCGGCGAGAAGCTGGCGCTGGTCGGCCGCAACGGCTCGGGGAAATCGACGCTGCTGAAGATTGCGGCCGGGCTCATCGACCCCGATGCCGGGCGGCGCTTCCTCCAGCCCGGCGCCACCATCCGCTACCTGCCGCAGGAACCCGATCTCAGCGGCTTCGAAACAACGCTGGCCTATGTCGAAGCCGGCAGCCAGGCGGGCGACGACCCCTATCGCGCCGTGTACCTTCTGAACGCGCTCGGATTGACCGGCGAAGAGCATCCGGGCCGACTTTCAGGTGGCGAGGCGCGCCGCGCCGCTCTGGCCCGCGTTCTCGCACCCCGACCGGACATTCTGCTGCTCGACGAGCCGACCAACCATCTCGACCTGCCGGCCATCGAATGGCTGGAAAGCGAGTTGCAGTCCATTCGCTCGGCTCAAGTGATCATCAGCCACGACCGGCGCTTTCTCGCTGACCTGACGCGCGCCACGGTCTGGCTCGACCGCGGCAACACCCGCCGCCTCGGCCAGGGTTTTGGCAAGTTCGAGGAGTGGCGCGATGCCGTGCTCGAGGAAGAGGAGACTGCGCGCCACAAGCTCGATCGGCAGATCGTCCGCGAGGAGCACTGGTTGACCTATGGTGTCACCGCACGCCGCAAACGCAATGTGCGCCGTCTCGATGGCTTGATGAACCTGCGGAAGGAACGGCGCGAGCAGCGCCGCGCTGTGGGCGAGGTCAAGTTCGCCGTCACCGAGGGCGACACCACCGGCAAGATGGTGGTCGAGGCCGATCATATCTCCAAGAGCTTCGACAAACCCATCGTCATCGACTTTTCGACCCGCATCCTGCGCGGCGACCGGGTGGGCATCATCGGCGCCAATGGTGCGGGCAAGACGACCCTTATCAAGCTGCTGACGGGAGAATTGGCGCCCGATAGCGGCCGCGTGCGGCTGGGCACCAACCTGCAACTCGCGAGCCTCGATCAGCGTCGTGCCGGTCTCGATGGCGACATCAGCCTCAAGCAGGCGATTACCGGCGGCGGCTCCGAAACGCTCATGATTGCCGGCTCCCCCAAGCACTTCATGGGCTACCTCAAGGACTTCCTGTTCACGCCCGAGCAGGCAGGCACAGCGGTAGGCAAGCTCTCGGGCGGCGAGCGCGGCCGCCTTGCGCTGGCCCGGGCGCTGGCGCAGCCTTCCAACGTTCTGGTTCTGGACGAACCGACCAACGACCTCGATCTCGAAACGCTCGACCTGCTGCAGGAAATGCTCGCCGACTATGCCGGCACGGTGATCCTCGTCAGCCACGACCGCGACTTCCTCGATCGCGTCGCCACCTCCGTGATCGTCGCCGAGGGCGGAGGCACATGGCACGAATATGCCGGCGGCTATTCGGACATGGTCGCCCAGCGCGGGCATGGCGTCAGCAGTCTGGTGTCGGCCCCTGCCGAGCGCGGCGAGCGTGCCGTGCGCTCCTCGCCGATTCCGCCGCCGCTGCCGCAGACCAAGGCGAAGCTGTCGTTCAAGCAGAAGCACGCCCTGGAAACGCTCCCAGGTCGCATTGCCAAGCTCGAGCAGGAGGTCGCCCGCATCTCGGCGCAACTGGGTGACCCCGCTTTCTATGCCAAGGACCCGGAAAGGTTCTCCGAGCTGGGCAAGACGCTCGCATCCACGCAGGCAACGCTTGGCCAACTCGAGGACGAGTGGCTGGAACTGGAAGCCTTGCGGGAATCCATCGAAGGTTAGTCGAGGATATAAAGATTTCTTTATGTCCGGTTGATAGGGTCGCGGCACTTCGCTATAACCCGCCCAATTCAGCGACCCTTGGAGAACCGGCCGATGGCCAGCACCACCGACTACCTTGTCAAAGACATCGCCCTTGCCGACTTCGGCCGCAAGGAAATCGGCATGGCCGAAATCGAAATGCCCGGCCTGATGGCGATCCGCGAGGAATATGCCTCGGCACAGCCGCTCAAGGGCGCCCGCATTGCCGGCTCACTGCACATGACCATCCAGACCGCTGTGCTGATCGAGACCCTCGTCGCCCTCGGCGCCGAGGTCCGCTGGGTGAGCTGCAACATCTTCTCGACCCAGGACCATGCTGCCGCCGCCATCGCCGCCGCCGGCATTCCGGTTTTCGCCAAGAAGGGCGAGACGTTGCAGGAATACTGGGACTACACCGACCGGATGATGGACTGGCCGGGTGGGCTCACTCCCAACATGATCCTCGACGATGGTGGCGATGCCACTATGCTGGTGCTGGTTGGTTCCAAAGCTGAGACGGACATGTCTGTCCTGTCCCATCCCCACAGCGAGGAAGAAGAAGTCTTCTTTGCCACCATCAAGAAGCGCCTCGTCAAGGACCCGACCTTCTACTCGCGCATCAAGGCCGCGATCCGCGGTGTCTCCGAGGAGACCACCACGGGCGTCATGCGCCTCTACCAGCTGCAGCAGAAGGGCGAGCTGCCTTTCCCCGCGATCAACGTCAACGACAGCGTCACCAAGTCCAAGTTCGACAACAAGTACGGCACGCGCGAAAGCCTTGTCGATGCCATCCGCCGCGGCACCGACGTGATGCTGGCCGGCAAGGTTGCCATCGTCTGCGGCTATGGCGATGTCGGCAAGGGCTCGGCCCAGTCGCTGCGCGGCGCCGGCGCCCGCGTCCTTGTGACCGAGGTCGATCCGATCTGTGCGTTGCAGGCCGCGATGGATGGCTACGAAGTGGTGACGCTCGCCGATTCCGCACACCGCGCCGACATCGTCGTCACCGCCACCGGCAACAAGGATGTCGTGACGCTCGACGACGTCCGCAACTTCAAGGACATGGCCATCGTCTGCAACATCGGCCACTTCGACAACGAGATTCAGGTTGCCGAGCTGCGCAACTACAAGTGGACCAACGTCAAGCCGCAGGTCGATATCGTCGAATTGGCCCCAGGTAAGCGCATCGTGCTGCTTTCGGAGGGCCGCCTCGTCAATCTCGGCAACGCCACCGGCCATCCCAGCTTCGTGATGAGCGCTTCGTTCTCCAACCAGACGCTGGCGCAGATCGAGCTGTGGACCAATGGCGACAAGCTCGAGCACAAGGTGCATGTTCTGCCCAAGCACCTCGATGAGAAAGTCGCCGAACTGCATCTGGCCAAGCTCGGTGCCCGGCTCACAAAGCTCAGCAAGGGCCAGGCCGACTATATCGGCGTCAGCGCCGAAGGGCCGTTCAAGCCGGAACAGTACCGTTACTGATCTTGTTGGGGCGCCTCTGGCGCCCCAACCCTTTTCGCGCGCAGCGCACTCGGGGCAATAGACCTGTGGGCCGCGTCCGGCGTTAACCACTTGTTCACTGTTCGGACCATGGTCAACTGCCAATCTGCACCACATCCCCGCACTACACATGCAATTTGACTCTTTTTGCAGGAGTCCGGCCTCGGTAATGTCAGGTGATTCGCCGGTTACGGGTTTTGACCGGCGAGACGCGGCGGACCTGGGGGCTCGGCGCGCTATCAAGTAGCGTATCCACTGCGGCTTCACCGCAGCGGCAGCCGGCGGCGGCAGCACAAAAAGGGGCAATATATGGGGCCGGAGCGTTTCCGGATCGATGGGGGATTCGCGGTAACGGCCGCGAGCCTGGTCACCCTCTTCAGCGCAACGCCGGCCCTGGCCCAGGGCATCAACGCCTCCTCCATCATGGGGGCCGCACCTGCCGCGATCGCTATTGGCGCGGGTGCCTTTGCCTTTATTGCAACCGCCATCGTGCGGCGAATGCTGGCCGAGGGCCGGCGCACCGGTATGCGGTCGGCCGAACAGGTCGCAGCACTCCGCGCCCTTGTGGACGATTACGAAACCCTGCTGTCGGGCTCGCGCGAAATGATCGTGCTGTGGACCGACAGCCCGGCCGGTCCGCGCGTTCTCGGCCAGACCAGCGCATTTCTTCCAGCTGGCCGTCGCGCCGACGCCGTACTCGATCTTGCCTCCTGGCTCACCGACACCGACGCCGCCAAGTTGACCGATGCGCTCGAAGGCCTGCACGCCGGCGCGCGCCCGTTCGAGATCGGTCTCAGCGCTCGCGACGGCCAGTCGGTCCGGGCCATCGGCAGTCTCCTCGGCAACGGCACGGTGCTGCGTTTGCGCCCGCAGGGGGCGCCCCGCGTCGTCATGCCCGAACGGGTTGAACTTGGCACCCAGCCCAACGCCACCGCCCGTACTGTCCTTGCCAGCCTGATGAAACCGGCCTTTCTGCGCGACGCAGCCGGCCGTATCGTCTTTGCCAACACGGCCTATCATGATCTGGCGCGCGCCATCGGCCGCCGCAGCAGTGACGAGCAGCCGGCCGAACTGCTCGATGCCCAGCAGCGCAGCCGCCTGGTTTCCGGGGCCGCCGGCCAGCCCGAGACTATTGAAGTCACACTCGGCGACGCCGGCACCTACCAGCTTGTGCAGTTCCCGGTGCAGGGCGGCTCGGCCGGCTATCTGCATGCCCAGCCCAAGGAGTCGGCCCGCGACAATGGTTTGGCGCATCTCAGCGCCATCATCGACGCGCTGGCGACCCCGATCGCCATCTTCAACGCCCGCCGCGAGCTGGTGCAGTTCAACCGCGCCTATTGTGCACTCTGGTCGCTCGATCCCGAATGGCTGCGCCTTGGCATGGACGAGCGCGTCGTTCTAGACCGCTTGCGCACCGACGGTAAGCTCCCCAACGACCCCGACTATCACGGCTGGCGGGCAAGGCACCTGACCAGCTACCAGCTCAAGACCCCCAAGGAGCTGGATCCCTGGCATCTGCCCGATGGTCGTACCGTGCAGGTCATCGCCGCGCCCGCCTCGCCACAGGGCGGTGTCATCTATGTGTTCGAGGACATCACCGACCAGCTCAACCTCAAGAGCCAGCACCGGGCGCTGCTCGACGTGCAGCGCTCGACCCTCAACGGCCTCACCGAGGCGGTGGCGGTGTTCGGCACCAATGGCCGGTTGACACTTTCCAACCCGCGGCTCTCCACGCTGTGGAAGCTGCCGACCAACATGCTGGCCACCAATCCGCATATCGACCAGATTGCCGAGGATGTCGGGAAGGCCTTGCCCGAGGACGGCGCCGTCATCTGGCGCGACCTCAAGCGCTCAATCATCGATCTCAACCCCACCCGCTCCGACAAGCAGGGTCGCATCACTCGCGCCGATGGCAAGCTGATCGATTTTGCCATTACCCGCCTGCCCGACGGGCAGACCATGATGACGTTCCTCGACGTCACCGAGAGCGCCAACTATCAGCGGGTGCTGAAGGAGAAGAACGACGCACTGCTGACCGCCGACCGCCTGAAGGACGCGTTCGTGCAAAACGTCTCCTACGAGCTGCGCTCGCCGCTGACCAACATCATCGGCTTTGCCGACCTCCTCGCTTCGGGAACGGCGGGCGCGCTCAACGAGCGCCAGGCCCGCTATACCGACTATATCCGCGCTTCCAGCGTCACGCTCGGCGTCCTCATCGACAATATCCTCGACCTAGCGACCGTCGATGCCGGCATTGCCGAGTTGCGACCCGAACCGCAGGACGTCGCCGCGCTGGTCGAAAAAGCCCGCGCCGGCGTCATCGCCACCTTCCCCGAGGTCGATGGTGAGCGTCCGCTCAACCTCAAGGTCGAAATCGAGCCCGATCTGCCGCCCTTCATCGCCGATGGCACCCGCATCGTGCAGGTGCTCTACAACCTCCTCTCCAACGCCGCCCGCTTTGCCGAGCCAGGTGGCGAGGTCCGCCTCACCGTCACCGGCCGCACCGGCCGCATCCAGTTCATCGTTGACGATGACGGGGCGGCGATGAGTGAGGAAGTACGTGCCGCGCTGCTCGACCGCACCGAGCCGCTTTCCAGTTCCGCCCGCCAGCGCGGCGCCGGCCTCGGCCTCGCCATCGTCCGCGCCTTCGTCAACCTGCATGGCGGCACCATCAGCCTCGAACGGCGTGAGCCGCGCGGCAGCCGCATCATCGTCAGCCTGCCTTCCGATGCCGCCATGGCCGGCGCCGCCGAATAGGGCTTTGCCACAAGCGGCTGCCAGTCTAGATCAGGCGGCATGAGCGGGAACATCTTCCTTTCGGACGAGGTGGCGACGGCCGCCCTCGGCGCGCGGCTGGCGGCGGTGCTACGGCCGGGCGACATCGTGCGGCTCGAGGGCGATCTCGGTGCCGGCAAGACCGCGCTGGCCCGCGCCGTCATCCGTGCGCTTTCCGGCGATCCGGCCCTCGAGGTTCCCTCGCCGACCTTCGCCCTGGTCCAACCCTACGACACGCCGGCCGGCCCGCTGCTGCATGCCGACCTCTACCGCATTGCCGACCCTCGGGAGACCGATGAACTCGGTCTCCTCGACCGCCCAGAGGCCATCGTCCTGCTCGAATGGGCCGCGCGAGATCCGCATCTTGCGGCCCTTGTGACGGTAGAGGTGACGCTGTCGATCCCTAGCGGAGGCGCCGGCCGAGCGGCTGAGGTGCGCTTCGCCGACAACCGGCCCTTCTAGGTCGCTGGACTTCTGCCGACGCGGCCGATCAAATCCCCGGCCATGCGCCACGACTCGCTTTTCACCATCGCCCCGGACCAGCGGTTTCTCGAGACGCTTGCAGCGCGCGTCCTCGACGGTACCCTGTTGGGCGGTTGGGACCGATCGGGTCCGTTCTGGCTCACCGATGTCACCATCATCCTCCCCACCCGGCGTGCCCGTTTGGCACTGGCGCGAATCTTCGCCGAGCGCTCCGGCGGCGCCACGCTGCTCCCTGACATCCGCACTTTCGGTGGTGAGGTGGCCGACGAGGAGCCGTTCCTGCCGCCCTATGATGCGCCGGAGCCGCTTATCCCGGCGAGCGGTCTCGAGCGTACGCTGACCCTCGCGCATCTCATCGCCACCTGGGCAGTGACCGATGCGGGCAAACAGGTGCTGGCCAACCCGCCCAATGCTGCCGAAGTCTTCGGACTAGCCCAGAGCCTGGGCTCCGTCATCGATGACCTCGCCATCGAGGGCGGGCAACTGTCGAAGCTCGACAGCCAGATCGACGCTCTCGATCTGGCGGCCGAGCGCAAGCTCGACCTGGCCAGGAACTGGCAACAGACCCGGCAATTGCTGCAGATCGCCGTCGAGTTCTGGCCCCAGGGTATCGCCGAGCGCGGCCGCGCCGATCCCGCCGTCCTGCGCAACGATCGCCTCCGCCGGCAGGCCGCCGCAGCGCCGCTCGTGTATGGCGATCGCCCGGTGATTGCAGCCGGGTCCACCGGTTCCATTCCAGCGACGGCGGATCTGCTCAAGGCGATCCTGGCGTTGCCGCGTGGCGCCGTGGTGCTGCCCGGGTTGGACAACACGCTTGCGCCGGAGCGCTTCGCCAGGCTGCTCGATGCCGGCACACAGCCACATGGCCACCCGCAATATGCGATGGCCGGCCTCCTGCGCCGGCTTGGCACCGTGCCGACCGAGGTGGTGGCGCTCGGCTCGGCCGACGCGCCGCGGACCCGGCTGGTGCGGCTGGCGCTCGCCCCGGCTGCCGAGACGGCGCATTGGGCCGAGGCCCGGATCAGCATTGCCAGCCAACTGGATGCGGCCCTTGCCGGCGTCGAAATTCTTGCGGCGCGTACGGTGGACGAGGAGGCGCGCGCCATCGCCATCGCGGCCCGTGAAGCGCTCTCCGCTGGGCGGAGCGTCGGCATCGTGTCGCCCGACCAGACGCTGTCGCGCCGGATCGTCGAGGACTTGCGGCGCTTCGATGTCGATGTCGATGACGCGGCCGGCACGCCGTTGTTCCAGTCTGGCGCCGGCCGGCTCGCCCGTATCCTGCTTGCCGCAGCGAGCTCGCGGCTGGCCCCGGTCGACCTGATGGCGCTGCTCGACAATCGCGCCACCGCGCTCGGGCTGGGCAGAGTGGCGGTCGCGGCGACAGCCCGACTTCTCGATGTAGGAGTGCTGCGCGGGGAACGGCCGGGCCAGGGTATGGCCGGTCTCGTGGCGCTGGTCGCGCGCCGCGCCGATCCGAACGAAAAGCGGGCGCTGTCGTCGGCCGACGCCGCGGCGATCAACACCTTGCTGGGGGCGCTGGACGCAGCCTTGCGCCCGCTCGTCGAGCTGCTGGAAAAGTCCGCCATCGACGCCGCCGCTCTGGCGGCCGCAATCGGGGGTGCATTCGACGCCGTGGTAGCAGGAGGCGAGGCCGCGGCACTGCCGGCGGGCACGGAGGCCCTGCGCCGCTGGGTTGCCGACCTCGCTGGTCTCGCCGATCCGGGCCCACCCTTCGGCCCGGTCGCGCTGGATTCCGTCTTGGCCGCGCTGATGGCGGGGGTCAAAGTGACGAGCGCAGTGCCGCGCCGTGATGACATCGCCATCTGGGGCCGGCTCGAAGCCCGGCTCATGAACCCCGATC
This sequence comes from uncultured Devosia sp., assembly GCA_964399695.1. Classification (GTDB taxonomy): domain Bacteria; phylum Pseudomonadota; class Alphaproteobacteria; order Rhizobiales; family Devosiaceae; genus Devosia_A. Next base: position 75,066 of record CAYNRZ010000005.1, read on the forward strand.
TCATGATCCTCGCCGGTCTCAACGAGGAGATCTGGCCCGAGCCGGCTGATCCCGGCCCCTGGCTAAGCCGCGGCATGCGGCTCGAGGCCGGGCTCGAGCCACCCGAGCGCCAGCACGGCCAGGCGGCGCATGATTTCGAAATGGGTCTGGGCAACCAGCAGGTGCTTATGGCTTTTGCCGAACGGCGCGGCACCTCGCCGGCACTGCCTTCGCGCTTCCTGCAGCGGCTCGAAGCGCTGGTTGGAGAGAACTGGAGCCGGGACCTGCGGACACGCGGCGCGCGCTGGGCCAGCCTCGCGCGCCGGATCGACCTCAATGCCGGCCCGCCGGTGCCAGCCAGACGGCCCGAGCCGCGCCCGCCGCTGGCGCAGCGTCCCCGACAGCTTTCCGTCACCGATATCGAGACGCTCTATCGCTCGCCCTACGACATCCACGCCAAATACGTGCTGAAGCTTCGCCGGATGGCGCGGCTGGGCGAGATGCCCGAGGGGCGCGAGCGGGGCCAGATCATCCACGATATCTTCGCCCGCTTCGTCATCGACGGCCATGATGTGTTCGCCGCCGACGCAAGGGCGACGCTGATGGATATCGCCCGCGAGGAATTCTCCGGGCTGGACGCCATTGGCGAGCGCCGCGATCTCTGGCTGAGCCGCTTCGCCCGCGCCGCCGACGCGTTCCTCGCCTTCGAGCGCGAACGCGATGGCCGGGTGGTGCAGCGCCACGCCGAAATCAGCGCCAGGCACCTCTACCCCTCGGGCTTCACCCTCAACGGTCGCGCCGACCGCGTCGACATCATGGCGGGGGGTGGCTTCGAGATCATCGACTACAAGACCGGTAGCATCCCCGAAGCCAAGGCCATGCGTGCCTATGAGGCGCCGCAACTGCTGCTCGAGGCGCATCTGGTGCAGCAGGGTGGCTTCACCGGCATCGCCGCCGGAGCCCCCGAGGCGCTGACTTATATCAAGATCGGCCTCGGCCCCGAGGCCTTCGTGCCGCACGCCTTCGCCCTCGAAAAGGGCGTTGACCTCGCCGAGGCGACCGACACCGCCGGCCGCTTCCTGCAGTCGCTGGTCGACGCCTGGTTGCTGCGCGATGACCGCGCCATGACCGCGCGCGTCCGCCCGCTCGCCAAGCAGCGCTTCCCCGGTGACTACGACCATCTGGCGCGCACCGACGAGTGGACCATCGACGCCGGAGAGGACGAATGAACGAACGTCCGCTCCACGATCCGCTCGACCCCGACATCACCGGCGCCCAGCGCCGGGCCGCCAATCCGCTCTCCTCGATCTGGGTGGAGGCCAATGCCGGCTCGGGCAAGACCCGCGTGCTCACCGACCGGGTACTTCGCCTGATGCTGGCCGGCATCCGCCCCGACCAGATCCTGTGCCTGACCTATACCAAGGCCGCCGCCGCCGAGATGCGCCAGCGCGTCGCCGACCGGCTGGCCGAGTGGGCGCTGGCGAGCGACCAGGTCCTGCTGAAGGTTCTCGAGGAACTGACCGGCGCACCACCCACCGAGGCCATGCAAGGTGACGCTCGAAAACTGTTCGCCACCGCGCTCGAAACCCCCGGCGGCCTCCGCATCCAGACCATTCACGCCTTCTGCGAGGCGGTGCTGCACCGCTTCCCGGTCGAGGCGGGGGTACCGTTCGATTTCGGCGTCATCGAGGATTTCGAGCGCGAGCAGCTGATCCTTGCCGCCCGAGAGACGATCATGGCGGCCGGGCTGAAGGGCGAGGGACCGGTGCCCGGTGCCGTCGCGACGCTGTTCGATACGCTGTCGGATCATGCGCTCGATGAGGCCACCAGGGTAGCGCTCGCCTCCAGCGCTGCGCTGCGAACCATCCTTGCAGACCGCGAAGGTGCCGTGCAGCGCCTTCGCAGACTCCTGAGTGTACGCAAGGGCGAGAGCAGCGAGGCGCTGAGGCAGGAGCTGCTGACAGGGTACCCTCTGACGAGGGAAGATCACGAGCGTCTGTTTCGCATCAGCACGCCAGACGCGACTTCCACCCGCCGGCTGGAGGACCGGCTGTTCAGGCTCGATCCGACTGCTCCTCGGGAGGCCGAACTGGTCAACATCTTCATGACCGACGGCAAGATTCGCGAGAAGCTGGTGAAGGCCGACTTCATCAAGGCAGCGCCTGATCTTGCGACCCATCTCGACAACGAGTCGCGGCGCGTGGAACGCCTTGCCGACAGGCTGCGCCGCACCCGGCTGGTCGAGCGCTCCGAGGCGCTGATCGAACTCCTGGGGGCTATCGTCCAGCGCTACCAAGACGACAAGCGCGCCCGCTCGCTCCTCGACTTCGACGATCTCATCGCCCGGATGGCAGGGCTGCTCGCCAATGATGAGGTCGGCCCCTGGGTGCGCTACAAGCTCGATGGCGGGCTGCACCACATCCTTGTCGACGAAAGCCAGGACACCAATCCCGAGCAGTGGAAGGTGATCGACCTTCTGGTCGAGGATTTCTTCGAGCCCGGCGGCATCGAGGGGCCGCGCACCCTGTTCGTCGTCGGTGACGGCAAGCAGTCGATCTACTCGTTCCAGGGCGCCGATCCCGAACGCTACAAGGACGTCGGCAACGAGTATGTCATTCGGGCGCAGGCGGCCAAGGTCACCTATGAGAAGGTGAAGCTCAACACCAGCTTCCGTACGCTCCCCGGGGTGCTGGAGGCGGTGGACCTGGTTTTTGCCGATCCGCAGCGCCGCGACGCCGTGCTGGAAGAGGCCGAAATCCGCCACCGCACGGCGCGCCGCGACCCGGGCGGCACAGTGACCCTCTGGCCCTATGTTCAGGAGCCGCCGCCGGAAACGCCCGGCGACGAGGGCTGGGTCGTCGATGCACCCATCGATACCCGCAGCGCCGTCCGGCAGGTCGCCGAACGCGTCGCCGCCGAAATCCGGGCCTGGCTCGATAGCGAGCGACCGCTGGCCGCCCGGGGGCGGGCCGTGCGGGCGGAGGATATCCTCGTGCTCGTGCAGTCGCGCTCGGCGCTGTTCCACGAGCTGATCCGCGCCCTGCGCCGGCAGCGCATTCCGACGCCGGGCGCCGACCGGCTGGCGGTCACCAGCCATATCGCCGTGCTCGACCTGATGGCGCTTGGCGATGTGCTCCTCAACCCCGCGGACGATTTGCAGCTCGGCGCGATACTCCGCTCGCCCCTGTTCGATGTCAGCGAAGACGAGCTGATGGCGGTCGCCGCCAATCGGCCGGATCGCCAGACTCTGTGGCAGGCGCTGGCGGAATCGGAGCACCCGGCGGCGCGCAACGCCGCCTCGCAGCTGGGCGCCTGGCGCGGCCGCCTCGATCTTGAGCGGCCCTATGATCTCTTCGCCCGCATCCTCAATGCTGAAGGCGGGCTGAAGCGCTTCCATGCCCGGCTCGGCCAGGAGGTCGACGACGTCTTCGCCGAATTCCTCGATCTGGCGCTCGCCCACGAACAGACCCAGCAGCCTTCGCTGCAGGGCTTCCTCAACCAGATGCGGACCCGTGACGTCACCATAAAGCGCGAATTGAGCGAACGCGCCGCCGGCGTGCGGGTGATGACCGTGCATGGCGCCAAGGGGCTCGAGGCCCCCATCGTCATTCTCGCCGACGCGACGGCGAAGCCGGCGACCACCCAGCTCAACCGTCCTGTCTATATCGCGCATGCTGAGGGGCTGGGGGAGGTTCTGGTGCATCTGGCGGCCAAGGATGACACCCTTCCCGGCATCGGGGACATCCGCCGTTCCAGCAGCGCCCACCAGCTCAAGGAATACTGGCGCCGGCTCTATGTCGCGATGACCCGGGCCGAGGACGAACTCTACCTGACCGGCGCGCTGACCGCCTCGGCAAGACCCGATGGCAGCTGGTACGATGCCGTCGCGAGCGCACTGGAGCCGCATGCCGCGGAGGTGGCGGCCGGGATGCGCTTCCCCAGGGAGACACCGCCACCGCGTGCGGCAGAGCCGGGCCCCCCTGTCGCAGGCGTCGCCGAAGCGCCCGTGATGCTGCCGCCCCTGCCGCGACCCGTGCTGATTCCGGCTCTGGCACCGTCGCGGCTGCTTTCGCATTCGGCATCGCCTGAATCGGAACTATTGGGCACCGCCGCCGAAGCGGTTCGCGACGCCGAGGCGGCACGACGTTCCGGCCTCGCGCTCCATGCGCTGCTGCAGCATTTGCCGACCATCGCACCAGCTCTCCGGCCCGACATCGCGCGGCGAGCGTTGCTGGCGCTGTGGCCGGAGGGGGCAGCCGAACATCTGCCGCTCACGGCAACCGCCCTCTCGATCGTCGCGAATCCGGAATTCGCCGAGTTGTTCGGACCGCGGAGCCGCGCCGAGGTGCCGTTCCTCGCCGAGGGGACGCGCCGCGGTGAGCGGGCCCGCTTCGCCGGCCGCATCGACCGCCTGGTGATCCGCCCCGATTCCGTGCTGATCGTCGATTTCAAGTCCGACGCGCGGCCACCAGAACGCGCCGAAGACGTGCCGAAACACTACCTGGCGCAGCTCGGGCTCTATGCGTCCGTCGCAAGGCAGCTTTTCCCCAGCGCACGGCTTGAGGCTGCCATCCTCTGGACGCGCTTGGAATCCCTGCTAAACTTGGATTCTGCGGCTTTGGCGGAAGCTGCGGCCGAGTTCACCATCGGGTGACATACGTTGAAGTCAAACTGGACTCCTACCAGCTTTTGGATCACACAGACCGCCGCTTTCAACCCAAAAGGCAAATCCCAATGACGACCCACGTATCCGACGCCAACTTTGGCGACGAGGTCCTGTCATCGAAAGAGCCCGTGCTCGTCGATTTCTGGGCCGAATGGTGCGGCCCCTGCCGCGCGATTTCTCCGGTTCTCGAGGAACTCTCCACCGAGCTGGCCGGCAAGGTGAAGATCGTCAAGCTGAACGTCGACGAGAACCCGAACACCACGGTCAAGTACGGCGTGCGCTCGATTCCGACCATGATCCTGTTCAAGGGTGGCGAAGCCGCCGACATGAAGATCGGTGCCGGCACCCCCAAAGCGGGTCTCGCCAAGTGGCTGGAAGGCCACGCTGCCTGACCAAGGCTGGCTGACACCTACTATCGATTTCTACAACGCCGCTGGCTCTTGCCGGCGGCGTTGTCGTCGGCGGGCGGGAAATGGCAATTCCCGATGACGCGCTGCGGCGCAATGCCATGCCTTGGGTATCGCTGCGACTCCCTCTAGCTTTCATCGTCTTTCAACGATGGAGCAGGCCATGGCCGACCGGGTGAACGATACGAATTTCGATGCCGAAGTGCTGGGCGCTAGCGAACCGGTGCTGGTGGATTTCTGGGCCGAATGGTGCCCGCCCTGTAAGGCGATGGACCCCCTGCTCGACGACCTGAGCCGCGAACTCGCCGGCAAGGTCAAGATTGTCAAACTCGATGTCGATGCCAACCCGGGGATCACCGCCCGCTTCAATGTCCGCTCCATGCCCACGCTCATCGTCTTCAAGGACGGCGAACCTGTCGACTACAAGGTCGGCGCCGGCCAGTCGCGCGTGCAGCTGATCAAGTGGCTGGACAGCGTCGCGGCCTGAAGACTGCCACGACCAGCGTCGGGCGGGGATAAGTCCCCGCCTCAGGTGGGCGGCGTGCCGTTCTGGTGCAGCACGTGGCCGGCAAGGTAGAGCGAGCCGCAGAACACCACCCGCAGCGGTTTGCCTTCGGCAGCGGCTCCGGCCAGGGCATTGAGGATCGAGCGCGATTCCTCCGCCACGAACCCCGCGGCCTTCGCCTCGCTGGTGATCGTCGCGCCAAGATGGGCATTGGGCTCGCCCGGGATGGTCAAGCCGAACACCTTCTCCGCCATGCGCTGGAACGGCGCGAGGAAATCGGCGGGGCGGCGGGTGTTCATCATCCCCACCACCATCACCATCGGCAGCGGCCGGCGGGCGTTGATTTCTTTCAGTGCCAGCGACAGCGCCGCGGCGCCATGGGCATTGTGCCCGCCATCCAGCCAGATCTCCGAGCCTTCCGGCAGCAATTGCAACAGCGTGCCGTCGAGCGGCATCAGCCGCGCCGGCCAGTCGACGGTGCGGAGCCCGGTGGCGATATCGGCTTGGCTGACCGGCAGCTCGAAATACCGGGCGGCGGCAATCGCCAAGGCCGCGTTGTCGAACTGGTGCCGGCCGAGCAAAGCCGGCGGCGGCAGGTCGAGCAGCCCGTCCTCGTCCTGGTAGACCAGGCGCCCGTCCTCGGCGCGGCCGTCAAAATCCTCGCCCATGATCTTGGGCGTGATGCCGAGCCGCGCGGCGTGGCGCACCAGCACGGCGCGACCCTCGTCGCGCTGCCGGCCGAACACGGCCTTGGCGCCGCGCTTGAAGATGCCGGCCTTGCTGACGGCGATATCCGCGATGGTGTCGCCGAGGAAGTGCTGATGATCGAGATCGACGGGGGTGATGATCACGCCCAGCGGGTTCTTCACCACGTTGGAAGCGTCATAGGTGCCGCCCATGCCGGTTTCGAGCAGCAGGTAATCAGCCTTCACCTCGGCGAACAGCTTGAAGGCCGCTGCGGTGGTGATCTCGAAAAAGGTGATCGGAGCGCCGCCATTCGCCGCCTCGCAGGCTTCCAGCGCCTGGTTCAGCCGGCGCGACGACACGAGCTTCCCGGCCAGCCGGATGCGCTCGTTGAAGCGCACCAGATGCGGCGAGGTGAGGACATGCACCTTCTTGCCCGAGGCTTCGAGAAAGGCGCGCAGATAAGCGACCGTCGAGCCCTTGCCATTGGTGCCCGCCACATGAATCACGGGCGGAAGGTGCTCTTCGGGATGCCCGAGCTGGCCGAGCAGCCGCTCGATGCGCACGAGGCTCAGGTCGATGAGTTTCGGATGCAGCGCGAGCAGGCGCTTCAGGATAGCGTCGGTGCGGGACACGGGGACCAGATTCTCGAACAGGAGCATGGCGGCTTCTTAGCACCCGGGCGGGCGCTCACAGAAGCGCCCTCCACCCCGTAATTCGTTGCCTATTCGGCGTGTGCGGCCACCGGCATATTGGCCAGCGCCTCGGCGCTGGTCTCGACCGGCGTCGTCAGTCGCGCCGGCACGGTGTCGCTGAGTTCGGCGCGTACCGGTGACTTGGTCAGGATGCCGACCAGCGAACCGATGGTTTCGCGCAGGTTGTGGCGGTGGACGACCATGTCCACCATGCCGTGCTCGTAGAGATATTCGGAGCGCTGGAAGCCCTTGGGCAGCTTCTCGCGAATCGTCTGCTCGATGACACGCGGCCCGGCAAAGCCGATCAGCGCGCCTGGCTCGGCAATATGCACGTCGCCCAGCATGGCATAGCTGGCGGTGACGCCGCCGGTGGTCGGGTTGGTCAGGACCACGATGAACGGCAAGCCGGCCTCGCGGAGGCGAAGCACGCCCACCGTGGTGCGCGGCAGTTGCATCAGCGACAGGATGCCCTCCTGCATGCGGGCGCCGCCCGACGAGACGAACAGCACATAGGGGGTCTTCCGCTCGACGGCCGTCTCGAGCCCGGTGACGATGGCGGAACCCGCGGCCATGCCGAGCGAGCCGCCCATGAAATCGAAATCCTGGACGCCGACGGTCACCGGCTGGCCGAACAGCGCGCCGGTGGCGACGACCACCGCATCTTCCATGCCGGTCTTGGTCCGCTGTTCCTTCAGCCGGTCGACATAGCGCTTGGAGTCGCGGAACTTCAGCGGGTCGGTGGCCACGGCGGGCAGCGCCACGGTGGAATATTGCCCCTCGTCGAGGAAGGTCGCGAGCCGGTCCGACGCCTTGATCTTCATGTGGTAGCCGGAATTCGGCACCACCCACATGTTCGCTTCGAGATCGCGGTAGAACACCATCTCGCCGGACTCCGGATCCTTGACCCAGAGATTTTCCGCGCCCGTATCCTTCGGCTTGAGGAAGGAGCGGATGCGGGGACGGACGACGTTGTTGATCCAGTTCATGCTCGAAAGCCCTGTTGCCGGCGCGCCGGGGAGATGCCGAATGCCCCGATACTGCGCGAATGTGGCGAATGTTATCAGCTTCGGCCCGGCTGGTTAAGGCTTTGCGGCGCCTCGGGCAAGGGTTGCGCGTCCCGCATCCCCGCTGGCTTCCCCACTGCGATCCTCGGCCGAACCGGGGATATGTGTTGCAGTTGCGGGTGGGAAGGCCCACATAGGGCGATGGAAAAAAAGTCAGAAAAAGCCGTGGATCATAGCCGCGTACTCGAAGCCATCGCCGAAATGACCGACCCCGAGAGGCTGCGCAATACGGTGCGCAATGCCAAGTTGAAGGGCGTCACCGAGGTCGCCGATGCTGCCTTTGAACGGCTGATCACCGTGCAGCCGGCGGAAAAGCCCGGCACCGTCGAGCACGAATTCTGGAAGACGATTTTCGCCTTCGAGGAAATACTGCGCGAGGAGCGCGGCCGCGCCGTGCGGCTGACCCGCACCCGCCAGAAGATCGCCAAGGTCGGCGAGAAGCAGACCCTGGCCGATTTCGCCAACAACAACCTGCCGACCGACGGCTTCAGGATGTTGCTCGAGCGCAACCGCCCTGAACTGACTGGCGAGGCCATCGTCCTTCGCTACGCCGACGACTTTGCCCCGGAGATTCTAGCGGCAGCCCGGCTGCGGCTGATGGAGGCCGGGGTGGATGTGGAAGGGCTCGTGGCGAGGGCCGACGCGTAAACACCGAACTGCCTGATGCTATGCCCTTCTCCCCATCGCGGGAGCGGCACCCCCCTCCACCACCCTGCGGGTGGTCCCCCTCCCCCGCAAGCGGGAGAGGATCAAGTGGTGCTCGCAGCTGGCATGGGCGCTTCAGTCGGGGCCCTCTCCCGCTTGCGGGGGAGGGGGACCGGCGGAGCCGGTGGAGGGGGGAGCGGCGGGCTGAGAGACCTCAGGCCATGTCGCCAAGAACGCTCACCAGGGCCGGGCGATCGTGACCGCGACATAGAGCGCGACGAGGAGCAGGACAGCAACCACCCCGCCCAGCCTCAACCTGAACCGGCGCGGGCCACGCGGCCGCTCGGCGCCCCATTCGCGCCTGCGGAGTTCCCAGGATGCCATTTGTATTGCCGACTGGGCGATGTGAAGATCGTTCATGCTGTTCCATCTGCAAGGAGGTGCGGTGCTGGCAGATGGACGAAGCGGGGACGGCGGATTCGACAAGTTGAAGATTGTTTTGCCGGCCGTCGAGAACAGGGCGGGCCAATCGTCTATCCCCGATCATGTCGGAGACCTTTCAGCCATGCAGTACATGTTTCTGATCTACCTGGACGACGCCAAGTTCGAGGACCTGAGCGAGGCCGAGCACCGGCGCAACGGCAATGCCATGCTCGACTATGACGAGGAGCTGCAGGCGAGCGGCCACTATGTGATGTCCGAGCCGCTGCAGCCCCCCTCCGCCGCCGTGACGGTGCGCAAGTGGGACGGCACGCTGACCGCGACCGATGGCCCGTTCATGGAAACCAAGGAATATCTCAGCGGCGTCTTCATCGTCGAGGCGCGCGACCTCAACGAGGCGATCGACCTCGCGGCGCGTATGCCGCTCGCGACGAGGGGCTCGATCGAGGTTCGCCCGATCGGCAAGCTGACGCGACAGCCGGTCTGAGCGCAGCGGGGCCGGCGATACCGATGGGGGAGATCGACATCGACGCCGCCTGGCGGCAGCACGCACGGCAGGTGCTGGCGACGCTGATCCGGCTGCTGGGGAATTTCGACCAGGCCGAGGAGGCCCTGCACGACGCCTTCCTTGCTGCAACGGAGCACTGGCCGACGGCCGGGCTGCCGCGCAATCCGGCCGCCTGGCTGGTCTCGGCCGGACGCTTCCGCGCCATCGACAAGGCGCGCCGCCGGGCCCGCTTTGCCGCCGCGCGGTTCGACATCGTCCAGACCCTCTACCCAGAGCCCCATGCCATGCCCAGCGAGGACCTGATCCTGGCCGACGACCAGTTGCGGCTGATCTTCATGTGCTGCCACCCGGTGCTCGCCCCCGATGCGCAGGTGGCGCTGACGCTGCGGCAGGTCTGCGGCCTCACCACCGAGGAGATCGCCCGCGCCTTCCTCGTCCGCGCCCCGACGGTGGCGCAGCGCATCGTCAGGGCCAAGGTGCGGCTGAAGGAGACCAATCCGCCCTATGAGGTGCCGGACCGGGCGACGATGGCCGGCCGGCTGCAAAGCGTGCTGCAGGTGGTCTACCTGATGTTCAACGAGGGCTATGTCGCAAGTTCGGGCCCGGCGCTGACGCGCGAGCTGCTCTCCAGCGAGGCCATCCGTCTCGGCCGCTTGCTCGCCGAGCTGCTGCCCGATGCCGAGGTGTTCGGCCTCCTCGGCATGATGCTGCTGCACGAGGCGCGGCGCGCGGCGCGCGAGGCGGAAGGCGAAAGCGTGCTGTTGCCCGACCAGGACCGGAGCCTGTGGTCCCCCTCACTGATCGCCGAGGGCAAGGCGTGGGTCGAGCGGGCGTTTGGCACCGGCGAGGTCGGGCCCTACGCCATCCAGGGCGCTATCGCCGCCGTCCATTGCAGCGCCGAGAGTGACGCCGCCACCAACTGGCCCGAGATCGTCGGGCTCTACGACCTGCTGCTCGAAGCGATGCCCTCGGCCATCGTCCGTCTGAACCGGGCGGTGGCCGTGTTCATGGCCGCAGGCGCCGAACGCGGTCTCGCCGAGATCGAGGCGGTGCAGCGCGATGGCGAGATGGACGGCTACCTCCCCGCGCAAGCCGCTCTGGCCGAAGCCTATCTGCGCGCCGGGCGCGAGCTGGAGGGTAGGGCCGCGCTCGAGCGGGCGCTGGCGCTGTGCAGCAACGAGGCCGAACGGCGCCGGCTGGAGCGGAAGCTGGGGGGATTGGGGTAGTGTACGCTCGGCGCCTCAGCCCAGAGTTCGGATATCCGCCGCCACTTCGGCGAGATCGTCGTTGAGCTGGTGATTGCGGCCGGCGAGGCGGCGGACTGTTGCCTGCGGCAGCGCGCGGGCCAGCATCTCGAGATTCGCAAACGGCACCACCTCGTCGGCAACGCCATGATAGAGGAACACCGGCACATCGGGAAACCTCGACGCGGCATCGGGCGGCAGTTCGCCCTCCGGCCAGCGCCACACCGCGTCGTCATGCCAGAACGGCGTGGAGACGAGGAAAATCCCGCCCAACGCCTTGTCGCCGAGCCCGTCGCACAGTGCCCGGGCCACCATGGTCCCGCCGACGGAGTGCCCAACCAGCACCGCGCCCGCGCCCATGCTCTGCAACTCCTCGCCGATCACCCGCGCCCAGGTTTGGTAATCCGGGTCGTCTTCATCGGGAAACTGCGGGTTGCGCACCGCATAACCCGGCCCGAGCGCCGCCGCGAGACTCGCCGCCAACACGGCATCGGCCTCCCACGCGCCCTCACCGGCGCCATGCACGAACAGGATGTTTCGGGTCATTCGGGGGCTCCTGTGGGCACCTCAGTGGCGCGGCGTGCCGTCGGGCTCTTCCTCGTGCAGCACGGCGACATCGCCATTGGCCGAGAGCCGCACCTTGTCGCCTTCGACTTCGGCGACGAGGTCGCCGGGGATGAAATGGTGATGCCCCTGATGGCCCCCGCCGCTCCCCTCGCGGGTCAGCTTGATCCGCCCATCCTCGACCTTGTCGACCACTCCGATGTGAACGCCATCGGCGCCGATGACTTCCATATGCTCGCGAATGCCTGAGAGGTTGGACACGTGACTGCTCCTTGGTTGTGCAGAGCAGAGGAAACGCGCGGCGCGGGGGAAGGATGCCGTAAAGAAGCGAATCGCCGAACCTTGTATCAGTAGCTCGCACGGGTCAGCCGCTGGGAGATAGAGATGCCTAGAACTCCGAAATCACGCCCCGAATCCGATATATTTGCCGATCTCGCAAAGCTCTGCGCAGAGCCCGGATTTATTCATGCAATCGCTGCATTTTGCTATCGAGATAATGTCTGGCGGATCGGCGAAGAACTAAAGCGAGAGGATCTCCTTCGCCGAAGCTCAGACAAGGAACTTATCAGAACAGAAATATCCACGTTGACTGGGCTGATGATCAAAGCGGGGGTCGATGACACATTCCCAGGGCCACATTCTATTCAGCGCATGATGGACACAGCTGAAAGTCTTCTTGAGGAGCTCCACCACTCGATGATGGAGCCGTGGTTTAGTGACATGGCTCTGGCTATGGAAGTGGGACGAGACAGGGTCGATCCATTTGGTTCCGCCGCAGCGATGCGCGAGCCGGTGTTCTATGGCGGCGATTCTGCATATGATTTTCAGTACCTTAGCTTGGCAAAGCAGAAATACGCTGCCGACCGAGAATGGCTAGAGGCGAACAAGGGGTTCAGTATGGAGCAGGCGGTGGCATTCGCCTCCTACCTGCAGACAAGGTTGGCCAGCCAGCTTATGGGGAACCTAAAGGCCCTGCGAGGTCAGGATCCGCGCCAATGGACGATGCTGCCGGCCTTTGAGTTTTCAATCGATGCAGCTGTTGAAGGAACTGGGCTAACTGACGCAACTGTAGCTCGTATAGTCGACGCATTCTGCGATCGATCCGAGGCTCCGAATGCCGGCTTCTTGTCTCTAGGAGATTTTAATACGGCGACGTCGCATCCAATAATCAGAAAGAATGAGCGGTCATTTTACTTGCTACAGAGCTATAGTCTGCTTGAAGCTATGTACGAGTCTCCATTCTATTGGATGATATTGGACAAGAAATACAAGGACACCGCCGCTGCGTCTCGTGGTCGTTTTACTGAGAGCTTTACCGCCAGACGCTTGGCGGCGGTTTTTGGCGAAGGCGCCGTGACTGAAAATGTTCGTATCCTTGATAAAGGCGGCAGAGTTCAAGGCGAGATTGATGTGCTTGTCCTATTTGGGACCCGCGCAGTAATTGTTCAAACAAAATCGAAGAAGCTGACTATTGCGGCTCGCAAAGGCAACGATGCCGCGATGAAGTCGGACTTTACGGGAGCCGTGCAAGATGCATATGATCAAGCAAAGTCATGTGCAGATCTGATTGAGACTGACGTGAGTATTGTAGACGCGTCCGGAAATGCGGTACTGCTTCCTAAAATCTGTTGAAGTAGTTATCCCAGTATGTGTGGTTGGTGATCACTACCCGGCGCTGTCATTTCAGACTAGGCAGTTTCTGGCGCATAGAGAGGCAGGAAAGCTTGTTGCGCCATTTGTTATCGACACGTTCGTTGTTGATGTGATTTGCGAGCTACTGGAAACGCCGTTACTACTTCTGAGTTATCTGGAGAGGAGGGCGCTCTACAACGACAGGGTTCACGCCAACCATGAGTTGGCGGTGCTCGGCTATCATCTCAAGTCAAACCTTTGGGTCGAGGACAGCTATGATTTGGTGTCGATGACCGAGGACTTGGCCGCAGACGTCGATGTAGCGATGATGGTCCGGCGTGCTGGTGTTCCAGGAAAACGAGTGCCGCCTGGCGTTCTGCTTGAGTTTCGCAAGGGCACGATCGGGCGCATCATTGCCGATCTGGAGCAATCTACGGAACCGGCAAAGTTCGACTTCGGGATGATGTTGCTTACGCTAAGCGGCACAACGCTCTCGCATTTGAACAAGGGCATTGAGCATGCGGGACGTCTCAGTCGATCGGATGGCAAGGTGCACGACTTCACGCTTTCAGTGGCAGAAGGACACACTGGCGTAACGGTACACATGTCGAGCGAGCCTTCGTACGTCGCTGGTCCCGCTCTCGAGGATCACTGCAATCGGCGCAAGTATGTTTCTAAGGCAGGCAGCTGGTTTGGGCTCGTTGTGGATCCAAAGACGATGGTCCCAAGGGCGGGACTGGAGCTACGTGGCGAGTGGGAACAGTCTGCGCATATGGACGCCCTAACAGAGGGAATGAGGCCAGATAACAGTCGAGCACTGAGTGTCTTGGGTGACGATACAAGTTTCGAACAGCTGATCCGTCCGTTGGGTCGCAACGATCAGTGTTGGTGCGGTAGCGGAATGAAGTACAAAAAGTGCCATCTAGACTCCGATCAAGAGGCTAGGCTCCGGGCAGGCCACTAATGCGCCCCGTCCCAATCCCTCGCCGCATGCGCGTCGACCTTGATCGGCACCGTCAGCTTTAGCGCCGGTTCGGCTGCCGTCTCCATGGTCTTCACGATCACCGGCATCACCGTTTCCGCCCGCGCCTCTTCCACCTCGAAGATCAGTTCGTCATGCACCTGCAGCAGCATGTCGGCTTCGGCGCCGGCGTCGCGCAACGCGCCTTCCATGCGGATCATGGCGCGGCGGATGATGTCGGCGGCGCTGCCCTGGATCGGGGCGTTGATCGAGGCGCGTTCGATGAAGGCGCGTTCCGACGGGTTGGAGGTATTGGCGTTCTCGAAGCCGATCTTCCGCCCGAAGATCGTCGACACATAGCCCTGTGCCTTCACCAGCCGGCGCTGGGTTTCCATATAGTCCTTGATGCCCGGGAATTTGGCGAAATAGGCCTTGATGTAGTCGCCCGCCTCGGACCGGCCGATGCCGAGCTGGTTGGCGAGACCGAAGGCCGAGATGCCGTAGATGATGCCGAAATTGATCGCCTTGGCGCGGCGGCGGACATCGGACGGCATGCCCTCGACGGGGACGCCGAACATTTCCGACGCCGTCATGGCGTGAATGTCGAGCCCTTCCTCGAAGGCGTCCTTCAGCGCCTGGATATCGGCGATATGGGCGAGGACGCGGAGCTCGATCTGGCTGTAGTCGGCGCTGATCAGGAGCTTGCCGGCGGGCGCGACGAAGGCGGTGCGGATCTTCCGGCCATCCTCGGTGCGGACCGGGATATTCTGGAGGTTCGGCTCGTTGGAGCTCAGCCGCCCGGTGAGCACCGAGGCCTGGTTGTAGGAGGTGTGCACCCGGCCGGTTTCGGGGTTGATATAGGCGGGCAGCGCATCGGTATAGGTGCCCTTGAGCTTGGTCAGCTGCCGCCAGTCGACAATGGTGCGCGCAAGCGGAGTGCCCTGCAGCGCCAGCTCTTCGAGCACATCGGCGCCGGTCGACCATTGCCCGGTCTTTGTCTTCGATCCGCCCGGCAGGCCCATCTTGCCGAAGAGAATATCGCCAAGCTGCTTGGGCGAGCCGAGATTGAAGCTTTCGCCGGCGAGCTCATAGGCCTCGGCTTCGAGCGCGGCGGCGCGCTGCGCGAAATCGCCCGAAAGCCGGGCGAGGATCTGCCGGTCGACGGTGATGCCGCGCCGCTCCATGCGGGCGAGCACGGGGGAGAGCGGGCGCTCCAGAGTCTCGTAGAGATTGACCATGTTCTCGGCCGCGAGGCGCGGCTTCAGCACCAGCCAGAGGCGGAGGGTGAGGTCGGCGTCTTCCGCGGCATAGCGGGCGGCCTCGGGGATCGGCACTTCGGCAAAGGTCTTCTGCGCCTTGCCGGTGCCGATCAGCTCCTTGATCGAGATGCCGGAATGGCCGAGCCAGGTATTGCCCAGCGCTTCGAGACCGTTATTGCGCGCGCCATCGAGCGCATAGGCGATCAGCAGCGTGTCGTCGAACGGGGTGAGGTTGATCCCGTGGCGCATGAAGATGCCGAGATCGTATTTCATGTTGTGCCCGACCTTGAGGATCGAGCGGTCCTCGAGCATGGGCTTCAGGATCTCCAGCGCCTCGCGCGGGTCCATCTGGCCCTCGGCGCGGCCGCCGCCGAACATGTCGGCCCCGGTGGCATGGCCGACCGGGATGTAGCAGGCGACGTTCGGCGCGGTGGCGAGCGAAATGCCGACCAGCGCCGCCTGCTGGTTGTCGAGCCCGGTGGTCTCGGTGTCGACCGCGACGGTGCCGGCCTCGTAGATGCGGGCGACCCAGGCCTCCAGCGCCTCGCGCGTCGTGACGGTCTCGTAGCCATCGAGATTGAGCGGGATCGCCTTGATCTTTGCGGCGCGCTCCTCGGCGAACTTCGCCGCCTCGTCATTGGTGGCGGTGGCAACGCCATGCGCCGCGACCGGCTCGGCATGGCCGGTGCTGGCGACGGCCGCGCCATCGGCGCCCTTGGCGACGAGCTCCGGATCAGCGGCGAAATCGTCGGGATTGGCCTCGAGGCTGGCGGCCAACCGCCGCATGAAGGTGTTGAACTCCATGGCCTTGAGGAACGGGATCGCCTTCGACGCCAGGATCGGCTGGCGCGCCAGGCCATCGAGCCCGATCTCGACCGGGACCTCGCGGCTGAGCTCGACCAGCCGGCGCGAGATGCGGGCGCTCTCGGCATGGGCGATCAGGTTCTCGCGGCGCTTGGGCTGCTTGATCTCGTCGACGCGGCTGAGCAGCGTTTCGACATCGCCATAGGTGTTGATCAGCTCGGCCGCCGTCTTGATGCCGATGCCGGGGACGCCCGGCACGTTGTCGACGGCATCGCCGCACAGCGCCTGCACCTCGATCACCTTGTCGGGGCTGACGCCGAACTTGGTCATCACCTCGTCCGGCCCGATCCAGCGCATCGGCGGCCCGCCCGGCCGCTGCAGCGTATCGAGCAGGCGGATATTGCCGTCATCCACCAGCTGCATCAGGTCCTTGTCGGTGGACACGATGGTGACCTTGCCGCCGGCATCGCGCGCCATGCACGCATAGGTGGCGATGATGTCGTCGGCCTCCCAACCCTCCATCTCGATCGACGGCAGGTTGAAGGCGAGGGTCGCGGCCCGGGTGAGCGGGAACTGCGGCACCAGGTCTTCCGGCGCCGGCGGCCGGTGCGCCTTGTATTCGGGGTAGAATTCCGAGCGGAAGCTCTTGCCCGAATAGTCGAACACCACCGCCATATGCGTCGGCGCGTTGTCGCCCTTCAGGTCCTCGGTCAGCTTGAACAGCATGTTGGTGAAGCCCGACACGCACCCCACCGGCAACCCGTCCGACTTCCGCGTCAGCGGCGGCAGCGCGTGATAGGCGCGGAAAATGTAGGTCGAGCCATCGACGAGGACGAGATGCATGTACCGATTCCGCTGCTTCGATTGGGCCGCGACCTTAGCGGAAGTGGCGCGAGGGATGAAGGCTTGGCGTCGGCCGCTACGAGCAGCCTCGGCATTCGTCGCGACAGCTTCAGTCAGTTGCAGCTGCGCCACACTGGCTCGTAGATTCGTTGCTACGTCACTCACAATGCCTGCCCGTGGCCATTGTACATCTTGCCTTGCCGTGAACGCGGTGCGCTCTATCCATCACGACACAAATTTCATCCAATTCGACTGTTCAATTCCGGGGGCATTTCCATGCGGTTCACTCCCATCCTGTTTGCGGCATCTGCCGCGCTGCTTTGCGGCACGGCGGCTTCGTCCGCCGCCGATCTCATTGTCGAAGACGTTGTTGCTGTCGAAACCTATGACGCGGCGGACTGGAGCGGGCTCTATGCCGGTCTCCATATCGGGCTCGGCACGGGCGTGATGGTCGAGGATGAGCCGAACATTATCCCGAATGCCGGCGCACTCGCGGCGCTTGGCCTTGGCGATGACGAATTCGGCTACGAACCGTCGGGCCTGCTCGCAGGTGCGCAAATTGGTGGCCTGTTCCAGACCGGCATGTTCGTTCTGGGGCTGCAGGGTGATGTTAGCTGGGCCAACCTGACCGGAGATTATCTCACCCCGCCCGATCCGACTGACACGATGGACGTTCAGTGGCTCGCCAACCTGACAGGTCGCGCCGGCGTGGCGTTCGATCAGGTACTGGTCTATGGCCTCGCCGGCCTGGCCATGGCCGGAGTGGAAAACACGTGGGAAGGCGAGACCGTTCAGACCAGCTTCACTGGCTACACCGTCGGCATCGGTGCCGCGATCCAGCTTGACGAAGCCTGGTCTATCTTCGGCGAGTATGCCTTCTCGAGTTATGGCGAAGAGACGTTCGAATTCGCCGATCCGGACGACAACGTCAGCACGGATTTGACGCTCTCGACCTTCAAGGTCGGCCTGAACTACAGCTTCTGATTTCGTCTGCAGCAGCATCAGGGGACCGGTCAATGACCGGTCCCATTGTTTTGTACCTATCCCAGCTCGATCCGCCTTGTGACCCCGATGCCGTCGAGAAACGCCTCATCGTGGCTCACCACCAGCAGCGCCCCGTCATAGGCGTTGAGCCCGGCCTCCACCGCTTCCAGCGCGCTGAGATCCAGGTGGTTGGTCGGCTCGTCGAGGATCACCAGTTGCGGCGGTTTCGGCCCACCCAAGGCGCAGGCGAGCCCCGCCCGCAGCGTCTCGCCGCCGCTCAGCGTGCCGACGATCTGTAGCGCCGCATCGGCGCGGAACATGAAGCGGGCGAGCGCCGCCCGGCAGGCATTGCGGTCGGCACTCGGGTTGAGGCGCTGGAAATTCTCGGCGATCGATTGGCTCGGATCGAGGAGACTCACCCGCTGGTCGAGCAGCGCCTGCGGCACCAGCACCTCGACCGTGCCGGCGAACGGCGCCAGCGCGCCGGTGACCAGCTTCAGGAGCGTGGTCTTGCCGCTGCCGTTCGGCCCCACGATCGCCACCCGCTCCGGCCCGACAATGCCGAAGCTCATCCCGCGCAGCACCAGCGCGGCGGAATCGTATCCGGCCGTGACCTCGGTGAGCCGCAGCACATGCCGCCACGGCACGAGACCCGACGGCGGCAGCGTGACGCTGAACGGCTGCAGCACTTCGATGCGCTGGCGTGCCGCGTCGGCCGCCTCGCTCGCCGCCTCGATCTGGCGGTCGGCGAGACGCGCCTTGGCGGCACCGGTCTCCTCGGCATTCTGTTTGAGGCCGCCGATCATGATGCGCGGAATGCCGCCACGCGCCGCCTGGCGCTTGCCGGCGCCATCGCGCTTCGCCTGCTTTTCGGCATTGGCCTGCGCCGTTCGCCGTGCGTCCGCGAGCTTCTGCTCAGCATCGGCGAGATCATGCGCCACTGCCGCCAACTCGATCGCCTTCAGTTCGCGATAGCGGCTATAGGGCCCGCCATAGCGCGTGGCGCCGAGGCTCGTCAGCTCGACAATCGCGTCCATCCGCTCCAGCAGCTCGCGGTCGTGGCTGACGACGATGGCGCCGGCCTTCCAGCCGGCCAGCAATTGCGCCACCGCGTCGCGCCCGTCGCGGTCGAGATTGTTGGTCGGCTCGTCGAGCAGCAGGAAATCCGGCGCATCGAATTTCAGCGCCGCCAGCGCCACCCGCGTCGCCTGCCCGCCGGAGAGGGTCACGAGGCGCCGCTCGGGTTCGACGGCGAGCCCGAATTCGCCCAGCGCCGACGCCATCCGCTCGGGCAGGGTCCAGTCAGCCTCGCTGAGCTCATCGAGACTGGCGGTTCCGGCTTCCGCCCGCGCCAATACGGCCAGCGCGTTGCGCACCAAGAACAGGTCGGCGACGGTTTCATCGGGTCCCGGCTGCACCGCCTGGCGCAGCATGGCCAGCCGGCCGCTGACGGCAATGCTGCCGGTCTGCGGGGTGAGCGCGCCGGTGACTAGCCGCAGCAGCGTCGACTTGCCGACGCCATTGCGGCCGACGAGACCGATGCGCTCGGTGGCAAAGCTCAGATCGAGTTGGGAAAAAAGCGGACGCCCGTCAGGCGCGGCAAAGCTCAGGTTGGACAGTGTGATGTGCGCAGGCATGGAAATCCTCGAAGGCAAAGCGGATGGGCTGAGCGATCGGGCGGATATCCATTGGGCACCGGTCCTGTTGAGTTGCGATGGGGACTAGATAGTCGCGATGGGGGGTGGAGGCAAGGGTGGGGCGGGGGTGCGGAACGGCAGTTTCAGGGCTGCCAAGCGGCTGCTACCCCAGGTCCCGTGCCACCCGCTTTGCCTCAAAGGCGTCGAACAGGCCCCGGACCCGAGCCGTTCGACGCAACTCCTTCGGCGCCAGGAGCCAGACATCGATGTTGAATGCCGGCACATCGCTGAGCCGTCGCAGGTCAGGCGCCGCATCGCCGATCACAGAAGGCAGCAGGCCCGCCCCCATGCCGCGCTGTAGCGCGTGGAGCATCATCAGCGGCGTTGGCAGGTAGAGGCTCGGCCTCGCATCACTGGCATGGACGCGCATCCAGTCGGCGGCGCGCGCGGCGCATTCGTGCGAGCGGTAGTCCAGCCACCTTTGCGCGCACAGTTCCGCTTCCGGCAGCGTCCGAGAGGTGTAAGCGAGGAAGTCGAAGCGCTCGACCACCCGGCCATGGAGGGTGTCGGGCGGTGCATTGGTCATCCGCAAGGCCACCTCGGCCTCGCGCCGGGTCAGGCTCTGCACCTCCACCGAGGTGCCGATGCTCAGTTCGATGTCGGGGTAGGCCGCGGCGAAGCGTGCGAACACCGGCATATAGCGCCATGCCAGCAGGTCGATCGTCGTCAGCGCGATCGGTCCGGCCGCCCTGTCGTTGTGCCCCGATATCCCACGCTCCAGGGCGGCCACGTCCAGGTCGATCCGCTCGGCCACCTCCGCTGCGCGCAGGCCGGCCTCTGTCAGCACGATGCGGTCGCCGCTGCGCTGCACCAAGGCCGTCCCGAAATGCGCCTCGAGCTCGCGCAGGCGGCGCGACACCGTCGTATGCGCGACGCCCAGTTTCTGCGACGCCGCCGAGAAGCTGCGCGCGTCACGCAGCGCCAGAAGCAGGGAAAGGTCAGGAAGCATGGATGTGCAGATTTGCTCAGGTCACGTGCGTAAGCGAGGATTGTTCGATCAAACATGCACAGCTATTTGCCAGATGTCTACCCAAGGAGCCGCACATGACCAGCATCGCAACGACCACCCCTGTTTCGTCAAAGGACGCCTACGCCTATGACACGTTCACCACGGGCCTGATCATCGGCGACCTCGCGTTCCGCGGCAGCGATCCGGGACCGGGCGATCAGCTGCCGGCATTCGATATCGAGTTGCTCGACGGCAGTCGCCTGACACCGGACACCTTGGGCGATCGGCCGGTCCTGATCGTCTTCGGCTCGATGACCTGCCCTGTCACTGAGAGCTCCGGACCGGTGCTGAACGATCTGCATGGGCGCTTAGGCGATCAGGTCAGGTTCGTGCTTGTCAACACCCGCGAGGCGCATCCCGGTGAGCAGCTCTTTCAGCCGAGGAGCATGGACGCCAAACGCCGCCGCGCGGGCCAGCTTCGGGCTCACCACGGCTTCCGCTTCGAGGTCGCTGTCGACGGCATCGAAGGCGATTTCCATCGCGCCATGAGCCCGAAGCCGAACTCCGCATATCTTGTCCAGCCCGACGGGATCATCGCCTATCGCGCCCACTGGGCAAACGACGGCGCTGGACTGGAACGGGCCATCATTGCGGTTCTGGAGGGAAATAGAACCGTGGGTCGTAGTCGCGCCATGCTGGGGCCACTGCTACGCGCAATCGGTCACCTGCCATCCATTGCCAGGCGGGGTGGCGCCAAGGTCATGCGTGACGTGTGGCGGGCCGTACCGCCATTCGCTCTCATGGCGGTGCTGACCAAACCCCTCGGTTTCTTGCCTTCGGACACGCGCGGCCCCGTGGCGGGGGTCGCTCTGGTCGCTGGCATTGCCGCCTTGGTCTGGTTGCTGGTGTAAGGCGGGGCCGTGTCCCGGCCCCACCCCTATCCCGCCGCCGTCACCTCTGCGAGGAACGGCACCGCCGGCTGCGCCCCCGGCTTCAGACACGCGAGGCTCGCGGCCACGGCGGCGCGCTTCATGGCGGCCTCGAGATCGAGGCCCTGGTCGAGCCCCGCTGCCAGATAGCCGCAGAAGGTGTCGCCGGCCCCGACGGTGTCGACCGGGTCGATCTTCATCGCACTGACGGCAAAGCTCCGCTCGGGCGTGGCGGCGCGGGCGCCCTCGCCACCCAGCGTCACGATCACCGTCTGGTTGCGCTCGCGGGCGAGCTTGGCCATGGCGGCGTCGAGCTCTTCAATCTTGGTGCCGGTCAAGAGCGCGAACTCGGTTTCGTTGGCGATAACGATGGTCGCCTCGGCCGCGAGTTCGGGGGTCGTGTCGAGGAACGGCGCGGTGTTGAGGATGGACGTGACGCCCTGCGCCTTGGCCAGCGCCAGCGCCCTTGCGGTCGCCGCCTGCGGGATCTCCTGCTGCAGCATCAGCACATCGCCCTTGCCGAGCCCGGCCAGCGCCGCGTCCGCATCGGCCGCGCCCATCGTGCCATTGGCGCCGGGGAGGATGGCGATGACGTTCTCGCCCGCGTCATCGACAAAGATCATCGCGATGCCCGTCGCGCCCTCGGCGATGCGCACGCGGCTCAGATCGACGCCGTCGGCCTTGAGCAGTTTCAGCGCCTCGTCGGCAAAGCTGTCGGTGCCCGCCGCCGCGAACATCCGCACCTTCGCGCCCGCCCGCCGCGCCGCCAGCGCCTGGTTGGCGCCCTTGCCGCCCGCAGCCATCGAGAATTCGTGCCCCGGCACCGTCTCGCCGGGCTTCGGGATACGGGTGACGGTGCCGATGAGATCGAGATTGGTCGAGCCGAGAACGGTGATCACGTGACGCCCCTTGTGACGGGTCTTGGCGGATGATGTTGCGCCCTTGTCGGGCGGCACGCAGCGATTGTCCAGAGGGGTGCTAGCTGAGCTTCTGCGGGTAGATCGTCTCGCCGCGCTTCAGCATGGCGACCATGTCGCGGATCTTCTTCTCGCGGCCGGCAGCGGTCTTCAGGCTGCTGACGCGGAAAATCAACGCGAAGCGGTTCTGCGAGGTGAGCTTGTCGAACAGCGCCAGCGCCTCGGGCTCCGCCGCGATCGCCGCCATCAGGTCCTCGGGCACCTCGCTGGTGCTGATCCGATAGGCCGCGTCCCAGCGGCCATCGGCTTTCGCCGCCTCGACATGCACGCGGCCATGGGGCGTCATCCGGCCCTCCGCCTCGAGCCGGGCGACGTTCTCGACATTGACCTGGCTCCACACGCTCTTCCTGCCGCGCCGCGTGTAGCGCTGGAGGAAGCTGTCGCCGTCATGGCTCTTCCGGATCGCGTCGATCCAGCCCCAGCACAGCACCACGTCGATCGCCTCTTTCGGCGTGATCGAGGGGCGGCCGGATTTCAGCTTGTGGATCAGGATCCAGGCCTCGTCGGCCTTGTCATGGTTCTCGGCCAGCCAGGCCTCGAACGCCGCAGCGTCGGCGAACTCGTACACCTTGCTCCAGTCAACGACGACCGGAGCCATCAGGCGCCGGCCGCCCCGGTGATGGCGCGTTCGAACGCCTCGTCCAGCTTGGGATCGGCTGGCGCAACGATGTTGAAGCTCTGTTGCAGCACCTGCCGCATCTCGGCGGCGCTGGCGATATCTCGGGTTTCCTGGACGCCCTCGGCAGTGTCGAGCGTGTAGCGCGCGACTTCGATGGCAAAGCGTCGTCCGACCCCGATGCGCGCCACCCGCAGCCTTTGGCTGAACCGCTGCGCCGTGCGATCGTTCATCGCCGCCAGAGCCTCCTCGCTCACCGCGACCACCCGGAAGCTGTAGAGCGGCTGCCACTCCTCGCCAACCAGGTTGTGCAGCGTCCATTGCCCATCGGCTCCGGAAAGCCGCAGCCGCCGGCCGATGGTTTCGCACTCCGCCCCGTCGCGCAGCCTGAGCGCCGTCGTGGCCGAGAGCGCGGCAAGCCCGACATCGACCAGGTGCTGCACCCCGTCGATGCTGACCACCAGCGCCATGTGGCTGGGCTCGCCCGCAGGCGCCAGCGCTGCCACGCGCGTCACCTCGAAGAACAGCGCTTCCAGCACCGCGCCGAACAGCAGGTTGTGTTCGAGCCCGTGGCCGCCGCGCTTTTCGTGCACCAGCTTTTGTTCGAGATCGCGCAGCCCGAGCCGCACTGGCTTGCCGCGCGCCGGGTCGAGCGTTTCGAACGGGATGGCGCGCAAATGCATCGCCATCAGCTGTCCGAGCGTTTCCTGCGAGGGCGCAATCGAGCCGGCAAAGCCGGTCCGCTCGAAATAGGCATCGATATCGGCCTCTTCCGCCACGGACATCTCCGCCGTCGTTTCCGTCCCGACCATTATGGGGTGGCGACGCGAGCGGAACAAGCCTCCGTGAGCGAGGGCGCCGCCTGACGCTTTGACATCCCGCCTTCGGCTAAGTAACCAGTTGGTTCGGAGGAGGAACCCATGCCGCTACTTGACGACGATCGGCTGTTCGACGCCGAACCCCGCGCCCGCGCCATTGCCCGCGAGCTCTATGCCGGCATCCGCGACCTGCCGCTGGTGTCCCCGCATGGCCATACCGACCCGCGCTGGTATGCCCAGAACGAGCGCTTCCCCGACCCTGCGCAGCTGCTGATCGTTCCCGATCACTATATCTTCCGCATGCTCTATTCGCAGGGCGTGCGGCTCGAAGATTTGGGCGTGCCGACCGCCGACGGCGCGCCGGTCGAGACCGATGGGCGGACCATCTGGCGGCGCTTCGCCGAGAACTACTACCTGTTCCGCGGCACCCCGACCCGGATGTGGCTGGACCATACGCTGGCGACGCTGTTCGATATCGAGGAGCGGCTGACCGCCGAAAGCGCCGACCGCATCTATGACCGGATCGCCGAGCGGCTGACGCGCGACGACTATCGCCCGCGCGCCCTGTTCGAGCGCTTCAACCTCGAGGTGATCTCCACCACCGATGCCGCCATCGACGACCTCGACTGGCACCGGCAGATCCGCGACAGCGGCTGGAAGGGCAGGGTCGTGCCCGCCTATCGCCCGGACTCGGTGGTCGACCCCGATTTCGGCGGCTTTGCCGGCAATCTCGACCGTCTCGGCGAGATCACCGGCTGCGACACCGGCACCTGGTCGGGCTATCTCGAGGCACATCGCAAGCGCCGGGCCTTCTTCATCGAGATGGGTGCCACCTCGTCCGACCACGGCCACCCGACAGCCGCGACGGCCAACCTCTCGCCCAAGGAAGCCGGAACGCTTTTCGACCGGGTGCGCACCGGCGCGGCCGACCCCGACGAGCGGGCGCTGTTCCGTGCCCAGATGCTCACCGAAATGGCGCGCATGTCGGTCGATGACGGGCTGGTGCTGCAGATCCATCCCGGCTCGTGGCGCAACCACTCGCCAGCCATGATGCAGCGCTTCGGCCGCGACAAGGGCTTCGATATTCCCACCCGCACCGACTATGTCGGGGCGCTGAAGCCGCTGCTCGACGTGGTGGGGAACGAGCCCAACCTCACCGTCGTGCTCTTTACCCTCGATGAGACCAGCTATGCCCGCGAACTGGCGCCGCTGGCCGGTGTCTATCCGGCCCTGCGGCTCGGGCCACCCTGGTGGTTCCACGACAGCCCCGAAGGCATGCGGCGCTTCCGCGAAATGGCCACCGAGACGGCGGGCTTCTACAATACCGTCGGTTTCAACGACGATACGCGGGCGTTTCCATCGATACCGGCCCGCCACGATGTGGCACGGCGCATCGACTGCGCCTTCCTCGCCCGGCTGGTGACCGAGCACCGGCTGGAGATCGACGAGGCGCACGAGGTGGCCTGGGACCTTGCCTACAACCTCGTCAAGAAGGCGTATAAGCTATGATCGACACTCCGAAACTGTTCGCCACCGCCACGGACGGCAAGGTCACCCAGCTTGTCGGCTCCAGCCGCCGCGTCATGCTCGATCTGCCCGACCTGATGCTGGTCGAATTCTCCTTCGAGGCCGGCGGCGTCGGCGCGCTGCATTCCCACCCGCACCGCCAGACCAGCTATGTCGCCGAGGGCACATTCGAGGTGACCATCGGCGGCGAGACCCGAACCCTCGGCCCCGGCGGCGCCTATATCGTGCCGTCCGGCATTGAGCACGGCGTCAAGGCCCTGACTGCCGGCAAGCTGATCGATAGTTTCACCCCGCGCCGCGACGATTTTCTCTGAGGTGACAAAGCCGGGCCAGTGAATGGCCCGGCTCGCATGCGGGGCTTGGTCGGCCCTATTTCGGCTTGGCTTCCGTCCGCTCGCCGGCCGCGATGGTCACCGCTGTCTCGGACTGGCTCGAGCGATCCGGGGCGTAGGCGATCACCACATAGTCGCCGGCCGGCAGCGTGGTCTGCAGCGCGCCACCATAGCCATAGCCGAAGGATTTGCGGTTGCCCTGGATGTCCTTTTTGGCGGCGAACACCTCGATGAAGTCGGTCCCTGGCGCCTCGAAGGCGAGGACGCCGGCTTCGAGATTGACCACTGGTTCTGCCAGAGCCCCGGTTTCAACCGTGAACGGCGTTTCGGCCACGGCTTCGCCCATCTTGGCCATCGCCACGTAGTCACCGGGGGGCAGGTCGAACCCGGTGCCGGGCCCGTAGCCGTAAGCCACCGACTTGCGGTTGCCCTGGATGTCCTTTTTCGCCTCGAGTATCTCGATGAACAGCCCCCCGTCCTCGACCACCATGCCCTCGACATAGGTGGCGCTGACGGCAGCCCGGCCGACCCCGACCACGAGATCGAGTTCCTTGACCTCGCCGGCTGCCAGCTCGAACGGCGTGACCAGTTCGCCTTCGCCGACCTGGACCCGCACCGATTGTGCTCCGGCGGGCAGGACGATTGTGGTCTCGCCGTAGAACGTCGTCACGCGGCCGTCCGGCAGGGTGAACTCCACTGCCGCGCCACTGTCGATCTCGGCCTCGGGGGCAGGGCGCGGACGGACGATCACGGTGCCAGCATTGAGGACGACGGGGAGTTCGGTTACTTCGCCCTCGGCGATCGTCACCGGCGTTGCCACCCGCGCCTCGTCGTAGCGGGCGACAACAAGGTAATCGCCAGGCTCGAGATTGCCCTTGTAGCGGTTGCCGTAGTCGGTGCTGACCCACTCGCCCTCGCTGCCATCGGCGTTGGCCTTGTAGATTTCCCAGACATTGGCGCCATCGCCCGGCAATGGATCGGAGTCTTCGCTGAGCCGCGCTGACGGCAGGAAGTTGAATTCGGCGACAGCCGGTTCGGGTTCGGGCATCGGCTCGGGTTCGATTGCAACCTCTGCGGCCGCGACGCTGGTGCGCAGCGCGGCGCCAAGTGCCTCGCCGTCGCCGGCTTCGAAATAACGCCCGCCGGTGTTCTCGGCGAGGCAGGCAACCTGACGCCCCTCTTCATCCGACAGCCCGAAGCCGACGACATGGGTGGTGAAATCGATGCCGCTGGCCTCAAGTTCGCTCGCCAGCGCGCAGGGATCGGCCTCGCAGGTTTCGATGCCGTCGGTGATCAGGATCACCGTCGCCTTGTCCTCGGTGTAGCGCAGTTCCTCGGCCGCCATACGGACCGCATCCGACAGCGGCGTCTTGCCCTTGGGGCTGATCGCATCCGCAGCCTCGCCGATGGCATCCGCCGTTGCGGCCGCTGCGGGCACCAGCACTTCGATGTCCGAGCACTGGCCCTTCTCGCGATGACCGTAGCTCATCAGGCCGAGCTCGAGATCGCCCGGCACGCCCCCCAGCACCTCGCGCAGTGTGTCACGCGCGATCGAGATCCGCGCCTCTCCATCGATCTGCGCCCACATCGAGCCCGAGCCGTCGAGAATGATCATCGCACGATCGGCAGCTAGCGCCGGCGTCGCGATCAGCGACAGTGCGGCGATACCGCCTGCCATGGTTCTGAAGAGTGCCATCCACCTGTCTCCCTGTGAGCCCCTTGGTCACGTGGCGGATAAGCTAAAGCGTTGAAAATGAAGCCAGGATGAACCGCAAGTCCATGCATTTGATTAGGCATTTGCTTACCACGATGGTCTGGCCAACCGCCGCGAACGACTGCGCCGGACCATCAGTCGCATACAATTTGCCCAATCTCCGCAACCTTGGATTTTCCTACTGGTGTGGAACAAATGCGTGCTGGAGCCGCCGCTGTCTGCCGTTAACGCCTTGTTTGTTCCTTCAGCGCTGAGTGGTTCCAAGCAATATGCAGGTGAACAGAAGTGAACCGCCTAGTCTCCATGGTCTTTGTTGCCCTCGTGGCACTCCTCCCCCTTTCGGCACTGGCTGACGACTGGACCGCAATCAAGCTGCGCGGCCATGTGCTGCAACTCGTTGACGGGCAGTGGGAGCCGCTCGCACGCGGCGATATCGTTCCCGACAACCGAGTCATCCGCACGCTGCGCGACGGCCGGGTCGAGTTCCAGCGCGACAACGAGACCATCAGTCTTGCCGCCGACACGCAGATCCAGATTTCCGACCGGTCTGGCCGCAAGTTCACCACCGTCACCCAGTACTTCGGTGTGGTGGAAGTCGAGGCCGATGTGCGCGAAGTACAGCACTTCGCGGTGGAGACGCCGTATCTCGTCGCCGTCGTCAAAGGCACCCGCTTCGTCGTGCGGTCCGGCGACAGAGGCGCCGAGGTCAAGGTTCACCGCGGCCTCGTCGAGGTGACCGGCAGCGAAGACGGCCTCGTGGCCAACATTCCAGCCGGTCAGACGGCCCGCGTTGGCACGGATGGCGGCTTCGCGGTCACTGGGCCGGGAGCGAACAAGACCAAAATTCTCGGGGCAGATGGTATCGCCGTCGCGGCCGCCAAGGCGGCTAGCCCGTCACCATCCGTTGGCGGCCCTGGGACCATTCCCGGCCAGGACCCCGACTTTACCCCGCCAGGGCAGGACCCTGACTTTACCCCGCCAGGGCAGGACCCTGACTTTACCCCGCCGGGCCGCGACCAAACCTTTGTGCCGCCCAGCCGAATGCCATAGGCGACCGAAACGCGGCGACGCCGGTCACTGGCCTCTAAGCGAGCGCGGTTCTGAACAGCGAACACCGAGGCGTCCCCGGCCAATGGGCAGGGGGCGTCCCACACTGCTTTTGGGGCTGATAGTGTAATGTGGACGGAGGTCCCCTTCCCGCGTCAGGCCCGGCGAGGTTGCGCGATCAGCTCGTGCTTCCTTGCGGCGAAGGTGAGAAACTCCCTGGCCGGCAAAGGGCGA
This sequence comes from uncultured Devosia sp., assembly GCA_964399695.1. Taxonomy (GTDB): domain Bacteria; phylum Pseudomonadota; class Alphaproteobacteria; order Rhizobiales; family Devosiaceae; genus Devosia_A. The sequence continues at coordinate 103,791 of CAYNRZ010000005.1, forward strand.
CCGATCAACCAGCCCTGTGCGATGTCGCAGCCCAGTATGGCCAGCGCGTCCATCTGGCCCTGCGTCTCCACGCCCTCGGCGACCGTCTCCTTGCCCAGGCGCGTCGCCAGTTCGATGATACCGCGTACCACCACTTCATCCGCCTTGCCGTCCAGCATCCTGCGCACGAAGTGCTGGTCGAGCTTCAGCTTGTCAAAGCTGAGCCGTGTCAGGTAGCTCAGTGAAGAATAGCCGGTGCCGAAATCGTCGATGGCGATGCCGACACCCAGCCGCTTCAGTTCATCCAGCGCATCCTCAATGCCGCCGCCCAGCAGCACGCTTTCGGTGATCTCGATGTCGAGGCGCGATGCCTCCATGCCCGACTGCAGCAGGGCGTCGGCGACCATCTCCGGCACATCAGAAAGCCGGAACTGGTCCGCCGAAACATTGACCGCAATGCGTCCCGGCCAGCCCTCAGTGGTGGCGAGGCGGCAGGCCTCGAACATCGCGAACCGGCCTAGCGGCACGATCAATCCGGTCTCTTCAGCCAATGGCACGAACTCGGCCGGCGAGACCCGGCCGAGCCGCGGATCTTCCCAGCGCATCAGCGCCTCCGCTCCGACGATCTCGCCACTGGAAATCCGGGCCTGCGGCTGGAAGGCCAGTTGCAGCTCACCTTTTTCAAGCGCCTCGCGCAGCGCGGTATCGAGTTCGCGCCGCCGCTGCAACGCCGCCTCCAGCTCCGGCTCGTAGCGCTTGATTGCTCCGGGCGCGAGGTCTGCTTCGAGCATGAGCGCCAATTCGGCGCGGCGCAGCCGGGTGCGCGTATCCACCATTGGGGCACAGCAACCAGCGATGCGGGCGTCGACATGCACCGCATGGCCCTCAGTGAGCACCGCGGGTGCCAGCGCCTCCCTGATCTCGACACCCAGCCGGTCAGCAGTCTCGCTGTCCATTCGTCCGGGGAGTGCGATGCCGAAGGTGTCTTTGTCGATGACGCCCAGCTGCCCCAGATGCAGCGCCTCGAGCCGACGGGCCAGCACCTTGGTGACCTCGTCCGCGACGCCATGGCCCAAGGCGGCGCGAACAGCGTCAAGCCGCTGCAATTGTAGCACGATGATCGCCCCCGACCCGACCGCTGCGGTGCGGTTGAGAAAGCCCTCGCGGGAATCGAGGCCGGTAAGCTGGTCATGCAGCGCCATCCAGGCGAGCTTCTGCTCCGCCTCGCGGCGGCGGCCGAACTCGGAGAGCAGCCTCGCAGCGATGTCGACGCTGATCAGCATCGGCATCGCGAGGGTTAGCGCCGAGGTCGTCAGCGTGATGGCGTAAGCCCATTGCAGCCAGAGCGCCGCGAGCTCCACAACAGCGGCCGCGACCGCCGAGCTGACCGCCACCGCCCGCAGGCTCATGCGCTCGCCGACCAGGGCCCAGGCCGCCCCCAGCAGGCTCGCAACCAGTGCCGCCGGCCACCAGCCCAACGGCAGCAGGGAACGTCCGGACCTCAGCGTTTCGGCCGCCGCAATCTGCACCAGCGGTCCGGGGATCAGGCCGAATCGCGGCACCTGAACGATATCTCTCAGCTCGATGGCGCTCGCCCCGACCACTGCCTGCCGGCCCGCCAACTGTTGGGGCGAGAACCGGCCCATCAGCACATCCGCCGCCGCAATGCGCGGGATGGTTTCGAGGTTGATGCCGAAGTCTATGGAGACTGTCTCACCAGCCGGCGTGATCCCGGTCAGCGCCGAAGCCAGAGTTTTCACCTCTGGCGAATAGGCTGAGACCCGGTCGACCCAGCCGTCCCGTGCGGCCATGACATTGACTGACACCGGCTCTGCATGTTCGGTGAATTCTTCGAGCGGCAGGTTGATCATCTGCTGGCCCGTTGTGCCGTTGCGCTGCTGGAACGCTGCCAGGTAGGCATACCCCCCGGCCCGTTCGAGCGCTGCGGCGAACGCATCGTCCCCGGGGGTGGTCGATCGGGTCGAAAAGTCGATATCGAATGCGACATCCGTCACATCGGCGGCCATCAGGGCGTCCAGCAGCCGGGCATGAAGGTCACGCGGCCATGGCCAAACCCCCACTTCCGCAAGGCTGGCGCTGTCGATATCGATGAAGACGACCTGGCCCGAGGCATCGCGATCGGCAATGCCGTAGCGGAACTCTGCCAGCAGGCGGTCGAGCGAGGACGTAGCACCGAAAGCGGCCATCGCCGCCGCAACCCCGACAACGATCGCTGCACTGAAGAACCGCTTGACGGCCAACACCTGCATATCCCCCGTTTCCGGCGGACACTAGCGCGCGCGCGGTCAGCGAAGCCTTAACGGCCTGCACACCTGTGCATTGTCACCAGACCTTCATCGCCTTGTGACCGCAACGTCAAGCTCAGCGAATACCCATCCGGCCGCTCGCACCAGGCGGGCATGAAATTCCCGGAGACACGACGATGAAATCCAACTGGCTGCTTGGTGCAGTTCTTTCGACCAGCGTCCTCGCGCTGGCCACCGTCCCCGCCGCGGCGGCGACCAAGTTCGAGTTCTGGTACGGCCTTTCCGGCGACCTGAGCGAGCGCATCCAGGACATGTGCAAGACCTTCAACGAGTCCCAGTCGGACTACGAAATCGTCTGCGTCAGCCAGGACAATTACGACAACAACCTGCAGTCGACGATCGCGGCCTTCCGCGCCAACAAGCAGCCGACCATCACCCAGATCTTCGATGCCGGCACGCTCGACCTGATGCTGTCCGAGGCCTATCTCCCGGTCCGCGAGCTGATGGCGGACAATGGCTATGACATCGACTGGTCGAACTACTTTGCCGGCGTCGGCTCGTACTTCTCGACCTCGACGGGCGAGATGCTGTCGATGCCGTTCAACAACTCCACCGCCGTCTTCTACTACAACACCGACGCGCTCAAGGCTGTTGGTGTCGAGACTCTCCCTGCCACCTGGACCGAGATCGAAGATACGGCCCGCAAACTCAAGGCTGCCGGCTATGACTGCCCGGTCGCCTTCGACCCTTCCGCCTCCTGGCAGTGGTTCGAGCAGTTCTCCGCCTCGCACAATCAGCCGATCGCCACCAAGGCCAATGGCTTTGGCGGCCTCGATGCCGAGATGATCGTGTCCAAGGGCCTCTTCGTCGACCAGCTGACCTGGATCAAGAAGATGTACGACGAGGGCCTGTTCGTCCTCAAGTCCAAGGACTCGGGCGAGACGGCCAACGACGCCTTCACCAATGCCAAGTGCATGATGGCCACGTCCTCGATCGCCGACCATGGCACCTTCGGCAAGAAGGTCGTCGAGGGCATGCACTGGGATGTCTCGATGATGCCGATGATGGAAGGCGTGGAGCGCCACAACACCTTCGTGGGCGGCGCCTCGCTGTGGACGCTGAAGGGCAAGTCGGAAGAAGAGTACAAGGGCGCCGCCGCCTTCTACAACTTCCTCGCCACCCCCGAGCAGGCCACCTGGTGGTCGACCGTTACCGGCTACATCCCGGTGCTCAACTCCGCCTTCGAAGCGATGAAGGCCAATGGCTTCTATGACGCCGCCCCTTACAAGGGTCGTGAAATCGCCATCACCTCGCTGACCATGCCGGCTGGCGAATATACCCGCGGCATCCGCCTCGGCGGGTTCGCGTCGATCCGCGCCGAAATGGTCAAGACCATGCAGTCGGTGATGTTCAACAACGTGCCGGTTCCCGAGGCGCTGGCCGCCTTCGATGCCAAGGGCAACGAGATGCTCCGCCGCTTCGAGCAGACCTACGCCGGCAAGACCCTTCCCTGATCTTTGGGCAATTCCCGGCGCGGGCGGCTCTGTCGCCCGCGCCATCCCGCTGTCGCTAAAGGGGATCCGCGTTGGAACGTTCCGCCTATTATCGCAACCGCGTGTTGCCCTGGCTGCTGCTGGCGCCGCAGCTGCTGCTCGTCTTCGTGTTCTTCTACTGGCCGACCTCGCAGGCGCTCTACTGGGCGTTCACGCTCGAGCAGCCCTGGGGCGGCGGCAACACCTGGGTGGGGCTGCAGAACTTCCTCAATATCTTCCGCGACAACGTCTATTGGGCCACCGTGCTGCGCTCGGGCTTTTACGCCCTGGTGACCACCGGTCTCTCGATGACCGTGGCGCTTGTCCTGGCTTCATTTGTCGATCGTTCGCTCAAGGGCACCAAACTCTTCCAGTCGGTCTATGTCTGGCCCTATGCCATCGCGGCGCCGGCAGCCGGCGTGGCCTTCCGCTTCATCTTTGCACCCGAAGCTGGTCTGATCGGGTCGCTGAACGAGATCTGGCCGGGGCTGTGGAACCCGGCGATCAATGGTGGCCAGGCCCTGCTGATGGTCATGATCTGCCATGCCTGGCTCGGCATCGGCTACAATTTCATCTTCTTTCTTGCCGCCCTGCAGATGATCCCGCGCTCGATCAACGAAGCCGGGGCGATGGATGGCGCACGTCCCTTCCGCCGCATCATCGACCTGCAGCTGCCGCTGATCGCGCCGACGGCGTTCTTCCTGTTCATCATGAACATCATCTCGAGCTTCACCGACAGCTTCGGGCTGATCGACACCATGACCGAAGGCGGCCCGGTCGGGCAGACAGAGGTGATGGTCTACAAGATCTATTTCGACGGCTTCAAAACCCTCGACTACTCGGGCGCTGCCGCCCAGTCGATCGTGCTCATGGCCATCGTCATCGGCCTGACGTTCATCCAGTTCAAATGGGTGGAACGTCGCGTCCACTACCATTGAGGCGCCTCAGATGATCGAACGCTCGCCGTTCTTCGACTTCATCACTTACCTGGCCATGGCCATCGGCGCGTTTCTCGTCGTCGTGCCGTTCTGGATCACTTTCGTTGCCGGCTCCCAGTCGCTGCAGGAAGTCAGCCAGGTGCCCATCAGCCTGCTGCCCTCCTCGCATCTGTGGGAGAATCTGCAGGTGGCCTGGGCCCGCGGCGATCTCGGCCCGAAGATGGTCAACAGCTTCATCGTCGCCATCGGCGTAACGGTGGGCAAGATCGTCCTCGCCTCGCTCTCCGCCTTTGCCATCGTCTTCTTCAGCTTCCGCGGCCGCATGATCAGCTTCTGGCTGATCTTCATCACCCTGATGCTGCCGCTCGAGGTGCGCATCGTGCCGACCTACGCCATCGCCGCCAATGCGCTGCTGCCGTTCCAGACCATCCTCGATGTGTTCGGTATCAGCTGGCTGGTCAATGCGGTCAGCGGCGTGCAGATCAGCATGAACTGGAACCTGCTCAACTCCTACACGGGCCTGATCCTGCCGCTGGTCGCCACCGCGACCGGTACCTTCCTCTACCGACAGTTCTTCATGACCATCCCTGACGAGTTGGTCGAAGCCAGCAAGATGGACGGCGCGAGCCCGATCGCCTTCTTCATCGATGTGCTCATCCCCTTGAGCCGCACCAACATGCTGGCGCTTGCCACCATCATGTTCGTCTCCAGCTGGAACCAGTACCTCTGGCCGCTGCTGGTCACCACCGACCGCGCCAATTTCGGCACCGTCGTTATGCAGCTCAAGGCCCTGGTTCCGGACCAGAACGGCACGCCGGACTGGAACGTCACCATGGCCGGTGCCCTCATCATCATGCTGCCGCCGCTTCTGGTCGTTGCCTTCATGCAGCGCTGGTTCGTGCGCGGCCTCATTTCCCGCGACAAGTGATTGGAGCAAGCGATGTCCCAGATTTCCATCAAGGGCGTGAAGAAGAGCTATGGCAAGACTGAGGTCGTGCATGGCGTCGATGTCGAGATCGAAGCCGGCGAGTTCGTCGTCATCCTCGGGCCTTCGGGCTGTGGCAAGTCGACACTGCTGCGCATGATCGCCGGGCTTGAGGCGATCACCGCCGGCGAGATCGCCATTGGCGGCAAGGTCGTCAACCAGCTCGAACCGCGCGAGCGCGGCTGCGCCATGGTGTTCCAGAACTACGCACTCTATCCGCACATGAGCGTTCGCCAGAACATCGGCTATTCGCTGAAGGTCGCCAAGGTGGCAAAGCCCGAGCGCGACGCCCGCGTCATGGCCGTGGCCAAATCGGTCGGGCTCGAGACCTTCCTCGATCGCCGCCCGGGCGAGCTCTCCGGTGGCCAGCGCCAGCGCGTCGCCATGGCGCGGGCCATGGTGCGCGAGCCGAAAGTGTTCCTGTTCGACGAGCCCTTCTCCAACCTCGATGCCAAGCTCCGCGTCGCCATGAGGGCCGAAGTGCGCCGCCTGCATCGTGACCTCGGCGTCACCTCGGTCTTCGTGACGCATGACCAGATCGAGGCCATGACCCTGGCCGACAAGCTGATCATCATGAATGCCGGCAATGTCGAGCAGATCGGCCGCCCCACCGACGTCTACAACCACCCCGCCAGTCGCTTCGTCGCCGACTTTATCGGTTCGCCCGCGATGAACCTCGTCGAAGGCGAGTTCGATGCCGAGGGCCTGTTCACCCATGGTCGCGGCGCCCGGATGAATGTCGCCGGCCTCAATGGCCACCGCGTGCCCGGCCGTCGCGTCGTCCTCGGCGTGCGTCCCGAAGCGGTGCGCCGCGTCGGGCCCGAGACCGTCGGCGCCATTCCCGCCACCGTCGACTATATCGAGGAACTTGGCGCCGCCCGCCTGATCCATGCTGACATCCAGGGCAGCCGCATCGTCGCGGTCGATACCGGCACCGGCGACCTCCCCACCGGCACCCCCATTCATCTCGCGCTCAACGACAGCGCGCTGCACGTCTTCTCGATGGAGAATGGCCAGCGCATTGGCCACGCCTGACCCTTACCCGACCTTCCCCGAATCCTTGGAGCCTGAAATGTCCAACCTGATTGCCACCGGCTTCAACGCCGGTTCTGACGACGGCGAGATCGAAAGCCTTGCCGCCGACCTGCGTGCTCTCGCCGACATCGGCGTCGATGCCGTCGAGATCGCGCCGACGACGCTCGATCTCGTCGCCGGCGGCCGCATCATCAAGGACCGCGCCGACGCACTGGTCGAGCTGACCGGTCAGTTCGACTTCGGCTACACCGTGCACGGCCTCGTATCGTCCAACTTCATGGACCCCGCCACCGTCGACTACCAACTCGCCGCCGCCAAGGCGCTGGTCGAAGTCTGCGACCGCATCGGTGCCGGTATCCTTGTCCAGCATTCCGGGTGCCTCCGTGCCGACCAGATCCACGATCGCGTCGACGCCGACGCGCTGGAGCGCGAAACCCTACTCGAACTTGCCGAGTTCGCCCGCCCCTATGGCGTGCGCATCGCGCTCGAAAACATCTTCACCACCGAGCCTGGCCAGTACCGCCAGACCCCGTCCCAGGTGGCCGAGACGGTGAAGGCGCTCAACCACACCAATGTCGTGGCGCTGATCGACTTCTCGCATGCCTACCTCGAGGCGAACTATCGCGGCCTCGATTTCCGCGCCGAAATCGCCGCCATGGCGCCGGTTGCCGGGCACCTGCATGTCCACGATTCCTTCGGCCGGCCGCAGGGCTTCTTCCGCGGCTATCACCCGCAGGAAAACACCGCCATGGGCATCGGCGACCTGCACATGCCGCTCGGCTGGGGCGACATCGAGTGGGAGGCGATCTTCGCCGAGCTCGAGTTCCTGCCCGACACTGTGCTGATGATGGAAATCGGCCGCCGCTATCGCCGCGAACAGCCCGAGAGCCTCGCCCGCGCCCGCGCACTGATGGACCTCAACGCCGGCAGGTTCGCTGCCGCTGCGGAATAGGTCGGCTCTTGACCCGACCCGCGGGGATCGCCCCGCGGGTTCTGCCTCAGGCCGAGGCGTTCAGTGCCCCAGCACCCGCTTGATCGCGTCCGGCTGGTCGTGCACGGCGAGGTCGTCCATGATCGTGGCGCTGGCCTCATTCATCCCTACCAGTTCCACCGCGGTGCCCTCGCGCCGGAACTTCAGCACCACCTGGTCCACCGCATTGACGCCGGTGAGGTCCCAGATATGGGCCTGGCTGAGATCGAGCCGCACCCGCTCGAGCTTCTCCTTGAAGTCAAAAGCCGCGAGGAAATCCTCGGTCGAGGCGAAGAACAGCTGGCCCTCGACCAGATAGTCCCGCTCCTGGCCGTCGGCGGTCAGCACCGAGGTGACGCGGAAAATCTGCGCCACCTTCCAGGCAAAGAAAATGCCGCTGAGCAGCACGCCCACCCCGACGCCGAGCGCGAGGTTGTGCGTGCCCACCACCGTGATCACCGTGGCCAGCATCACGAGACTGGACCGGCGCGGATGCTTCCTGAGATCGTTGAGCGAGCGCCAGCTGAACGTGCCGATCGACACCATGATCATGATGGCGACGAGCGCCGGCATCGGGATCAGCCCGACAATGTCGCCCAGCACCATCAGAAGGAACAACAGGAACCCGCCGGCAAAGAAGGTCGACAGCCGCCCGCGGCCGCCCGATTTCACGTTGATCACCGATTGCCCGATCATCGCACAGCCGGCCATGCCGCCGAAGAACCCGCTGGCGATATTGGCAATGCCCTGGCCGACGGACTCGCGGTTCTTGTCGCTTGAGGTGTCGGTCATCTGGTCGATGATCGAAGCGGTGAGCAGGCTCTCGAGCAGCCCCACGGCCGCCACCGCGATCGAATAGGGCAGGATGATCCACAGCGTCTCGACGCTGAACGGCACCTGCGGAAGCAGCAGCGTCGGCAGCGTCGAGGGCAACTCGCCGAGATCGGCCACCGAGCGGACATCCACGCCGGTCAGCAGCACAAAGGCGCTGAGCACCAGGATGCAGACCAGCGGCGACGGCACCAGACGGGTGATACGCGGGAAGAGGTAGATGATAGCGAGACCAGCCGCGATCAGCCCATAGGTTTCCCACGTCACCCCAATCAATTCGGGCAACTGCGCCATGAAGATCAGGATGGCCAGCGCATTGACAAACCCCGTCAGCACCGAGCGCGACACGAAGCGCATGACATAGCCGATGCGCAGCCAGCCGGCGCCGATCTGGATCAGCCCGGCAAGAATGGTCGCGGCGAGGAGATATTGCAGCCCGTGCTCGCGCACCAGCGTGCCCATCAGCACAGCGGTGGCGGCGGTGGCCGCCGAAATCATCGCCGGTCGTCCGCCGGCGACGGCGATCACCATGGCAATGATCACCGAGGCGTAGAGCCCGACCTTGGGGTCGACGCCGGCAATGATCGAAAAGCCGATGGCTTCGGGAATGAGGGCAAGGGCAACGACGGTGCCCGCGAGAATGTCGGCGCGGACATTGGAAAGCCAGTCGCGGCGGAAGCTTTGTGCAAAACTCATGTGAGGTCCAAACAGGGTCGATGCGCTTGTCGCGCAGCGGCTCGGGGCAGGGGATGGAAAAAGGCAGTGAGGTTGTCCGGCGGATCGGCGGCCGGAAGAGCCACCCGGAATTGCACCGGGTCCGACGACTGCAACCGAACAACACCAATTCCACCGCGAGGGCAAGCAGAAAGCCGCCCATCCGGTTCGGTCCGGCCCGCTAGTCGGCGAACATCAGCCCGTCCGGGCCGATCTTTTCGCGATAGAGCTCGATATCGGTCGCATAGTTCTCCCGGACCACGGCGCGAGTCTCCGCATCGTACAGTGCCTCATAGGTCGGGGCCTGGCCGGTCTGCTTCATCCGGTAGATCTCACCGGCCGGCACCCTCGCGAAGGCGCCGTCGACCTTCTCCAGCCCGGCAGTGGAGTGCGGAATGCGGTCGCGGGTATCGTAGACCACGAAGCCGCGCTGCCCCAGCGCAGCGGACGCCTTGTCGAAGGCTTCCATGCTGAACCAGTCGTCATAGTCCTCGTACACTAGGCAGTTCACCTGCGGGTACCAGTGCGAATCGACCGCGCCGCTCGGGGGCGACAGACAGATGCGCGCAAATTCGGCAAAGCTCAGTGCGTGCAGGTCGGGCGCCGTCACCGCATCGAGGTCTTCCGGTCTGTTGGAGCGTGCCACGAGCACGCGCGCCAAGACGCTCGCCCCCACGACTTTGTCGAGGTAAGCCGAGGCTAGCCGGCGATATGGGCAGCGCAGCACCACGAAGGTGTAGCTTGCTTCAGCCAGCAGCCGGCGGTCGGCAACGAATGTTGCGTTGTTTTCATGTATCCATTCCGGATCGTCCCCCCGCCGCAGATAGCCATTGTGGATGGCAAGGGAGTAGCGCAACGTCGAGCAGGCATTCTTTGGAATGTAAGTATAGACTGCGCCGAGGCCGTAGATTGCCAGGGAGCGGCGGTGTGCAAACGCATGCAGACCATTATTCTGCAAGTTGCCATTGCTCAGCCGCGCGAAGCGCAACTGTCTATTCATCCGCTCAACTCCGCAGGTCAGCGCGCGCGCTTTTGGAGGTGGCCCGCGTCTGGTTGCTACCCTGCGAACGCTTTCCTCAATGCTGAGTTTTTCGCTGCCCGGTCACAACCGTCAAGGGGCATGCTCGGGCAAGGTCGACGATCGCACCGCGTCTCAACCCTTCTGACGCAATCGTGAGCGGCCGCCATCGACGCCGAACACCTGTCCGGTGATCCACGCGGCGTCGTCGGACAACAGGAACGCGGCCAGCCCGGCCACGTCTTCCGGTGTGCCGATCCGGCCCAGGGCATGCATCTGCGCAATCGCCGCCACCATCTGCTCGCTGGCAGTGATGGCAGCGCTGAGGCCGGTGCGGACCAGCGAAGGCGCAATGCAGTTGACGCGAACATGCGGCGCGAGTTCCGCCGCAGCCGCATGTGTCAGGCCCTCCACCGCTCCCTTGGCCATCGAGATGGACACATGCGACGAGAACCCCTGCTGCACCGCGACGCTGGAGAACAGCACCACCGACGCCGTGCCCTGGTGCGCCTTGAGCGCGGGCAGCGCAGCTTTGAGCGCCAGGGCGGCCCCCAGCGCGTTCAGTTGGAAGTCTTCGAGCATCTCTTGCCCACTGACGCGGGCAAGTGGCTTCAGCGTGATCGAGCCCACGGCATAGACCAGTCCGCCAACATCATCCCCGGCCGCTGCTACGGCCCGCGCAATGGCGTCGGGTTCGCGCATGTCCGCCACGCTGAAGCTCGCGCCCAGTTCCTCTGCCAGCGGCTTGAGGGCCGCCTCCGATCGGGCGACAAGATGCAGGTCGGCGCCGCGCTCGCCCAGCAGCCGGGCGACTGCCGAACCAATGCCGCCCGTACCACCCACAATGATCAGCTTGCCAGCCATCGCCATACCTCCACTGTCGGACCTCTACGTGTCGCGAGGACCGGCGGTTCAGCGCCGGGGAGGTGTCGCCGGAAATGCAAAACCCCAGCACCGGGCTGGGGTTGGAAAATTGGTGGAGCTAAGCGGGATCGAACCGCTGACCTCTTGCATGCCATGCAAGCGCTCTCCCAGCTGAGCTATAGCCCCATCCATGTCAGGGCCCGAAGGCCCGTCTCTGTCCGGTTGCACGGCAGCTGCCGTGGCTTGGGATTTGCGCCGCGGCGGGCGAACCCGTCGAAGCGCCGTGCCTTCTAGCCGCCTCGCCCTTGCCGCGCAAGGGTGATTTTTGGCTGGCGTCGCGATCAGCGCTCGTCGCTGCTGTCGCCCACGTCGAAGATGTCCTCATCTTCGTCTTCGTCTTCCTCGAGGAAGACGTCGGCGTCATCCTCGCCCAGGTCTTCGACATCCTCGATCTCTTCGACATCGGGGATCTCTTCACCGGTTTCACCGGCTTCCTCGGCATCGGCGTCCTCGAGCGAGACGATCTCGGGCGCATCGGGCTCGACAATCTCCTCGACCTCCAACTCGTCCTCGTCCTCGTCTTCCTTGCGCGCTGCCGCCGCTTTGGCGCGGACAACGACGTTCTGGTCGAAATAGGAACGCGGATAGGACTTGCCGGTATAGGGCGATACGATCGGATCCTTGTTCAGATCGTAGAACTTCTTGCCGGTATCAGGGTCTTCTCGCTTGGTACCGCGGTCGTCCTTGGCCAATTGCATCCTCACGAAAAATGCGGGGCCTCCCGCTGAGAGTGGTCCGGTTAGGTGGAAAGCCCGGCCCTGTCAAACCGAAAATGCGGCCTGCGCATCGCCGTCATCGCGGGCCATTGCTTGGGGGTAGTCGCACCAGGGGATGGCTCGACGGCACAAGGCCATGATAGGACGCAACAAACCTGCCGCGGGTTGCCATCGCGTGGCCGCAGGCAGGCCGCTTGGGTCCAGCTTCGGGACCGTGCTGACGACGAGGGGCCAGCCCGTGATCATCGCCGTGGACGGACCTGCCGCATCGGGAAAGGGCACGCTGGCCGCCGGCCTCGCCCGCCACTACGGCCTGCCCCATCTCGACACAGGGCTACTCTATCGTGCCGTCGGCGTCGCCATCGCCGGGCATGAGGGCCAGCCCGGTTTCGAAGCGGCGGCGATTGCGGCCGCGCGCCAGCTCGATATCGACGTCATGAGCCGCGATGTCGCGCCGCTCCAGACTGCCGAGGCCGGCGCGCTGGCCTCCAAGGTCGCGACCATCCCCGAAGTCCGCAAGGCTCTGTTCCAGCTGCAGCGCAACTTCGCCCTGCAGCCGGGTGGCGCCGTGCTCGATGGCCGCGACATCGGCACCCAGATCGCCCCGGAGGCCGAGGTCAAGCTGTTCATCCAGGCCGACAGCAAGGCCCGCATGGAGCGCCGGGCCCGCCAGCTCGAGGCGCGCGGCCTGCCGGTTGACAGATATGCCCTCTATCACCAGATCGAGGAACGGGACGCCCGCGATATGGCGAACCCCAATGGCGGCTTTTATCCGGCGGCTGATGCCCACTTGCTGGACACCACGCTTATGGATATAGAGGCCGCATTCCGCGCAGCCGTCGCAATTGTCGACGGAACCATGGCGCGCAGGGTGGGGACGACCTCGCAAGAGACCGGCTCCTAAACCAAACCCTGCGGCATCGTTCCGCCCCGGCAGAGACCATCGCTCCGGCAGCGGCAATCAACCACACATCATCGGCCCGCGCGCCAGCGCACCGGATCGTTGTTTTCGCAACGATGGCGCCTCGGGTCTTTCACACCAGCCACCGGGCGCGATTGGAGATATGGCTTGGCTGTACAGAACATGACCAAGGACGATTTCGAGTCCATGCTGTTGGACTCCTTCCTCGAGAACGAGCCGCTGGAAGGCTCGGTCGTCAAGGGTATCGTGGTGGCGATCGAGAAGGATCTCGCCATCATTGACGTCGGTCTGAAGACCGAGGGGCGCATTGCGCTCAAGGAATTCGGCGCCGCTGGCCGCGATGGCACCATCAAGGTGGGTTCGGAAGTCGAGGTCTATGTCGACCGCGTCGAGAACGCCCTTGGCGAGGCTGTGCTGAGCCGCGAGAAGGCCCGTCGCGAAGAGAGCTGGGTCAAGCTCGAAGAGATGTACAACAACAACCAGCGCGTTGAAGGCATCATCTTCAACCAGGTCAAGGGCGGCTTCACCGTCGACCTCGAAGGCGCCGTGGCCTTCCTGCCGCGCTCGCAGGTGGATATCCGCCCGATCCGCGACATCGGCCCGCTCATGAACGTGCCGCAGCCGTTCCAGATCCTGAAGATGGACAAGCGTCGCGGCAATATCGTCGTGTCGCGCCGTGCCATCCTCGAGGAAAGCCGCGCCGAGCAGCGTTCCGAGATCGTCCAGCAGCTCGAAGAGGGCCAGGTGGTCGACGGCGTGGTCAAGAACATCACCGATTACGGTGCGTTCGTTGACCTCGGCGGCATCGACGGCCTGCTGCACGTCACCGACATCGCCTGGCGCCGGGTCAATCACCCGACCGAAGTGCTGTCGATCGGCGAGACCATCAAGGTGCAGATCGTCCGCATCAACCACGAGAGCCACCGCATCTCGCTGGGCATGAAGCAGCTGCAGGCCGATCCGTGGGACGGCATTGCCGCCAAGTATCCGGTCGGCGCCCGCTTCACCGGCCGCGTGACCAACATCACCGACTACGGTGCGTTCGTGGAACTGGAGCCGGGCATCGAAGGCCTGATCCACGTCTCCGAAATGAGCTGGACCAAGAAGAACGTCCATCCGGGCAAGATCGTCAGTACCTCGCAGGAAGTGGACGTGATGGTGCTCGAGGTCGATCCCGACAAGCGCCGCATCTCGCTGGGCCTCAAGCAGACCCTGCAGAACCCGTGGGATGCCTTTGCCGAGAAGTATCCGGTTGGCTCCACCGTCGAAGGCGAAGTCAAGAACAAGACCGAGTTCGGCCTGTTCATTGGCCTCGACGGCGATGTCGACGGCATGGTGCACCTTTCCGATCTCGACTGGCAGAAGCCGGGCGAGCAGGCGCTCGAGGACTACAACCGCGGTGACGTGGTGCAGGCCAAGGTGCTCGACGTCGATGTCGAGAAGGAACGCATCTCGCTGGGCATCAAGCAGCTCTCGACCGGCGAGACCGCCAGCGATGCCGGCGCCTCGAGCGATGGCATCCGCAAGGGCGGCGTGGTCACCGGCACGGTGACCGAGGTCAACGATGGCGGCATTGAGGTGCGTATCGCCGACACCGACATGACGGCCTTCATCCGTCGTGCCGACCTCAGCCGCGATCGCAACGACCAGCGTCCGGAGCGTTTCAGCAAGGGCGAGAAGGTCGACGCGCGCGTCACCCAGTACGATCGCAAGACCGGCCGCATCGGCCTCTCCATCAAGGCGCTGGAAATCGCCGAGGAGAAGGAAGCCGTGGCCGCCTATGGTTCGTCGGACTCGGGCGCTTCGCTCGGCGACATCCTGGGCGCCGCGCTCAAGGGCCGCGACAACAACTGATCGGCTGGCAGGCCCTCGTGGCCGACCGACGACGGTGACAAGTAATGGGCCCGCGCCTCGGCGCGGGCCTTTTCATGCGGACGACGAGAGGCGAGGCGGACCATGCTGGGCAGGGACATCATCTGGCGGGCGATGACCGGGTACGATCTCGAGGACGTTCAGAAGATCGCCGATGCCGTGCACCCCGATTTCTACGAGGCGCCCGAAGTGCTGGCCGAACGACAGCAACTCTACCGCAACGGCTGCTACCTGCTCGAACTCGGCGACAAGCCAACCGGCTATGTGCTGAGCCACCCCTGGCGCCATGGCAGCCTGCCGGTGCTCAACGCCCCGCTCGGCCAACTACCCGCCGACGCCGACACCTACTACATTCACGATCTGGCGCTCTTGCCCGTCACCCGCCGGGTAGGCGCCGCCTCGACCATTGTCGCCGCGCTCACCAAGCATGCCGAGGCCGAAGGCTATCCGACTATGAGCCTCGTCGCCGTCAATGGCTCCATGCCGTTCTGGGAGCGCCATGGCTTTGCGGTGGCCGACCTCCCCGAGCTCTACGGCAAGCTGCTGACCTATGACGACGCGGCGCGGTATATGGTCAAGCGGCTGGGTTGACTGGTGACCGGTTTGCGGCTGTAGCTCGCGTCACACAGCGACGAGCCCGCCATGACCGACACCTCTCCAGATCCCGCGCACCTGATTCCCGCCAATAGTCGCCTCCGCCGCTCGCGCGGGCTGTGGCGGGTGCTGGCTTTCATTGCGCTCGCCATTGCGGTGCTGGCCGGGCTCGGCCGCTTCGCCATCGAGAGCGGTGGCTTGGGCGACCATGTTGCCCGCATCACCATTGCCGGCACCATCACCACCGACCGTGCGCGGCGCGAGGCGATCGAGGCGCTGGCCGAGGACGAGCGGGTCAAGGCGGTGATCGTCTCGATCAACTCGCCGGGCGGCACCACCGCTGGCGGCGAGGAGCTCTACGAGTCCCTCAGTGCGCTGCGGGCCAGCAAGCCCGTGGTTGCGGTCATCGACGAGCTCGGGGCCTCGGCCGCCTACATGACCGCCATCGCCACCGACCGAATCTACGCGCGCCGGCTGTCGATCGTCGGCTCGATCGGCGTCCTCTACCAGCATGTCGATGCCGGCAAGCTCCTCGACACCATCGGGCTCGATTTCGACAAGGTGCAGACCGGTCCGCTCAAGGCCGAGCCGGACATCAACGAGCCGCTGCAAGGCCCCGCACGCGTCTCGCTGCAGGCGCTGGTCGATGATTCCTTTGAGTGGTTCGTCGATATCGTCGCAGAGCGCCGCGGCATCGACCGCCCCGCGACGCTGGCGCTGGCCGATGGGCGCATCGTCACCGGCCGGCAAGCGCTCGAACTGCGCCTCGTTGACGCGACGGGAGGCGAAGCCGAGGCTATCGGCTGGTTGGAGCAGGACAAGTCGCTCGCCGCCGATCTCCCTGTCGTCGACCACTATCCGCTACCCGAGCCGCCATTGGCACAATGGTCGCGCTGGCTGGGGCAGGGCGCGCTGGGCGCCCTGGGGACCTCAGCTGCGGGACCGATCACGCTTGACGGGCTGGTTTCGCTTTGGCAGGCTGCGCCGAACTGATACGGCGATCTACGCAACGGAGGCACGCCGGGGAGGCGGAATGATCAAGTCCGAGCTTGTGCAGCAACTGGCCGACGAGAATCCGCACCTGTTCCAGCGCGATATCGAGAATATCGTCAACGCCATCCTCGACGAAGTTGGCGATGCCATGGCGAAAGGCGACCGTGTCGAGTTGCGTGGCTTCGGCGCCTTTTCAGTCAAGAACCGTCCGGCGCGCGTCGGGCGCAACCCGCGTACGGGCGAGACGGTCGATGTCGGCGAGAAGTATGTGCCGCAATTCAAGGCCGGCAAGGAAATCCGCGAGCGGATCAACCGCGCTGGCTGATCTCGGGCTCTATTGATGGTCAAACGCATTGTTGGGTGGGTCGTGCTTGTGCCGCTTTGTGCGGCCTTGATCGTCTTCGCCCTCGCCAATCGCCAGTCGGTGGTGGTGAACTTCAACCCCTTTGCGCCCGCCGAGGTGGGCACCACGCTGGGCGTGCCGATGTTCCTGGTGCTTTTTGCGGTCTTGCTGGTCGGCATTGTGCTGGGCGGCATCGCCACCTGGTTCGCCCAGGGCGCGCATCGGCGCGAGGAGCGGCATTTCCGCCGCGAAACCGAGCGCCTGCATCGCGAACTCGAGGTGGCGCGCCGCGCCCCCGACAGCGCCCGTCTCAGTCCCGACGAACTCGCTCCCACCAACTAGCCCCCGATCCCATGGCCGATCCCCTCATCGTCAAGATCTGCGGCATCAAGAGTTCCCGGATGCTCGAGGTCGCCATCGATGCTGGCGCCGACATTGTCGGCTTCATGCACTTCGAGCGCAGCCCCCGCCATGTCGACATCGAGACGCTGCAGCAGCTGATCTCGGAGGCGCGCGGCCGGATTGAAACCTGCGTGGTGATGGTCAACCCCGACAATTCCTCCGTCATGGAAGTTGCGGCGCTGAGCCCCGACTGGATCCAGCTCCACGGACCGGAGACTCCCCACCGCGTCGAGGCTATCCGCGACGAGGCCGGCATCGCCATTCTCAAGGCGATCGGTGTGGCGACTGCCGAGGATGTCGCGGGGGTCGCCGCGTTCGCCGAAGTCGCCGACTGGCTGCTGCTCGATGCCAAGGCGCCAAAGGGTGCCGAACGGCCGGGCGGGCTTGGTGTGCCCTTCGACTGGAGCCTGCTCAAGGCGCTTGACCCCGAGCTTTCATTCATGCTTTCCGGGGGCCTCACGCCGGACACGGTTGGCGAAGCTGTAAAACTGGTCCGGCCACAGGGCGTGGACGTATCATCGGGAGTAGAGACGGCGCCAGGCGTCAAGGACGAGGCGCTGATCCGAGCCTTCATTACCCGCGCCCGGGCAGCCCACGCCTGAAGGCGCTGCCATAGGAGTGCAGAAAGTGAACGCGATCGGGGCCAACTCCCTGCGCAACGGCCCCGATGAGCAGGGCCGTTTCGGCCTGTTCGGTGGACGTTTCGTTGCCGAAACGCTGATGCCGCTGATCCTCGAGCTCGAAGCGGCCTACCGCGCCGCCGATGCCGATCCCGAATTCCAGGCCCAGCTCAAGGACCTGGGTACCCACTATACCGGCCGCCCCTCGCCGCTCTATTTCGCCGAACGGCTGACCGAGCATCTCGGCGGCGCCAAGGTCTATTTCAAGCGCGAAGAGCTGAACCACACCGGCTCGCACAAGCTCAACAACTGCGTGGGCCAGATTCTGCTCGCCAAGCGCATGGGTAAGACCCGCATCATCGCCGAAACCGGCGCCGGCCAGCATGGCGTCGCGACCGCCACCGTCTGTGCCCGCTTCGGCCTGCCCTGCGTGATCTTCATGGGCGCCACCGACGTCAAGCGCCAGTGGCCCAATGTCCTGCGCATGAAGATGCTCGGCGCCGAAGTCCGCCCGGTCACCGCCGGCGCCGGCACGCTCAAGGACGCCATGAACGAGGCGCTGCGCGACTGGGTCACCAATGTCGAGTCGACTTATTACCTGATCGGCACCGCCGCGGGCCCGCACCCCTATCCCGAGATGGTCCGCAACTTCCAGTCGGTGATCGGCGCCGAGATCAAGGTCCAGCACCAGGAGGCAGAGGGCAAGCTCCCCGACGCCGTGGTCGCCTGCGTCGGCGGCGGCTCCAACGCCATCGGCACCTTCCACGCCTTCCTCGACGATCCGTCGGTCAAGCTCTATGGCGCCGAGGCGGGTGGGCACGGCGTGGAGATCGAGAACGGCCATGCTGCCTCCATGACCGGTGGCCGCCCGGGCGTGCTGCACGGCAACCGCACCTATCTGCTGCAGGACGCCGACGGCCAGATCCTCGAAGGCCACTCGATCTCGGCGGGGCTCGACTATCCAGGCGTCGGGCCGGAGCACGCGTTCCTGCACGATAGCGGCCGCGTCACCTATCAGCCGATCACAGACAACGAGGCGCTCGAGGCGTTCCAGCTTTGCACGCGGCTCGAGGGTATCATCCCGGCACTCGAGAGTGCTCATGGCCTCGCCCAGCTGATGAAGATCGCCCCGACCATGAACGAGGACGAAACCATCGTGCTCTGCCTCTCCGGCCGCGGCGACAAGGATGTCGAAAGCGTCGGCCGCCACCTGGGACTGATCGACTGATGACCACCCGTATCGCCGCACGTTTCGCCGCCTGTGCAGCCGAGAACCGGCCAGCCCTCGTCACTTTCGTGATGTCGGGCGACCCGGACTATGAAACCGGCAAGGCCATCCTTTCCGCGCTGCCCGCAGCCGGCGCCGATGTGATCGAGCTCGGCATGCCGTTTTCCGATCCGATGGCCGATGGCCCGGGCATCCAGCTCGCCGGCCAACGTGCCCTAGCCGCCGGCCAGACGCTGCACAAGACCATCGCCATGGTCGCAGAGTTCAGGAAGACCGACGACGCCACCCCGATCGTGCTGATGGGCTACTACAACCCCATCTACATCTACGGCGTCGATGCGTTTCTTGCCGATGCCAAGGCCGCCGGCGTCGATGGGCTGATCGTGGTCGACCTGCCGCCCGAAGAGGACAGCGAGCTCTGCCTCCCCGCGCTGGCTGCCGGCCTCAACTTCATCCGGCTGACGACGCCCACCACCGACGACAAACGCTTGCCCGCCGTGCTCGCCAACACCTCGGGGTTTGTCTACTACGTCTCGATGACCGGCATCACCGGCGCCGAGATCAAGAGCCGTGCGGCCGTGGGCGAGGCGGTCAAGCGCATCAAGAGCCATACCGAGCTGCCGGTTGCGGTCGGCTTCGGCATCAAGACCGCCGATGACGCGGCCATCATCGGTCGCGATGCCGATGGCGTCGTGGTCGGCACGGCCCTCTGCAACGCCGTGGCCGGCTCGCTCGCCGACGGCAAGGCAACGCCGGGCACGGTGGCCGCGGTCACGACGCTGGTGAGCGGCCTCGCCTCCGGCGTTCGCCGCGCCCGAACCTGATCGCTACCAGAGGTTCCGGCCGTCGATCGTATCGATGGTCAGCGCGGTGAACAGCGCATAATCGTCGAGCAGGCGGGTGTTGATGGCCGCCTTCTTGTTTTCGGGCACTTCCGTGTCCTCGAGCGAATAATCCGGGCTGATGCCATAGGTCGTGCAGCCGCAGCGGATGCACAGGTGGTGCTCGTGCAGCGGCGTCGTCGGCGAGTAGATCGCGTCGTACGCGGCGGACAGCACTTCGATCTCGGCCGGATCATAGTAGGCCCAGAGCCCGCCGGTCTTGGTGCAGTAGCTGCAGGTGCATTGCGTCGCATGTGTCGGCGCGCGCGGCACGGCAAATCGTGTGCCGCCGCAATGGCAGCCGAGCGTGATCCGGTGCGTCATCGGGGTCTCCATCCTCATCGGGTGGGACCAGATTGCCGCCCAGGTCCGACATTTGCTGTCAGTACCGGGCCTGTCCGTCGGTGTCAGGCCGCCGGCGGCACCAGCGCAAACGGCTCCACATCGCGCTCCGCCACCAGCGTGCCGTCCTGCACCGTCAGCCGCGCCACATGCACCACGGTGCGCCGCTCGGCATGCGTCAATGGCGCCGGTGTCTTGGTCTCCGCCCAGCCCGGATGGGTGAAGTAGAACAACGCGGCTTCATCGCCGCACACCACCACATCGGCGTGCCGGGCAAATCGCCGGTCCTCGGCATGCGTGCCGGGGTCGTCCAGCATTCGCCCCTGCCGGGTCCAGTGGATGGCGTCGCTCGAGCGGAAGATCGCCTGACCATGCCACTCATCGACGATCAGCCACCACCAGCCGCCCATCTCGAAGACATTCGGCCCCTCATGCGGGTTGCCGTCGGGCTTGCCGGGCAGCACCTTGCCCTCCAATGTCCAGTCCAGCAGATCGTTGCTGGTGGCCGACCAGGTCGACGAACCGTCGCCCTCGTCCTTGTACCAGAGCCGCCACAGCCCATCCGGGCACTTTGCCACCGCCGCGTCGATAACCTGGTCCGACCGCAGCTTCAGCATTCCCAGCGGCTGCCAGGCCTCGAGGTCGGGGCTGACGAAATGGTAGATGTTGCGCGCGTGATGAAAGAACCGGCTTGGCGCCCCGGGTATATACGTGAGGAACATGTGGTAGGTGTCGCCATCGCGGATCACTTCGGGCGCCCAGTGGGTGTTGAGCCCCGGATGCGCCGGATCGTCGAGCCCCTTGACGGTGCCGCGGTAGTGCCAGTCGATCCCGTCCTTCGAGGTCGCGATGCCGATGGCCGAACCGTGGATCCAGTCGAAATCCGGACCCGGATGCCGGGCGCGGCGGTTGGTATAGAACATCCACCACTCGGCCTTCGCCACATGCCAGATAACGGTCGGGTCCGCCGCCCCATCGTCGATGGGGTCGATAAAGATGGGTCTGGACATGATTCCTCCGCTCGGTCGCGGCACTCTAGCCGCAGCAGTCGGCAGCCGCAAAGGCGTCCGGCTGGCGAGACGTCAGCACCAGCCGTGCCGCGCCCCTGTCCAGCGCCGCGCCAGCCCCTCGTCCACCAGTTGTTCCCCGAGCGAGCGGCCATTGCGCACCACCACGCGGAGCTTCCGGCCATAGACATCCTCGTCCCGATCGACTGAATGCAGCTCGAACGGGCCCGCGCTCAGCAGCTCACGCAGCCGCGCCGTGGCACGATCGCCAAGCTGCTTTTCAGCGCGACACTTGAAGTCCCGCACCTCGGGCGTGTCGATGTCGGCGATGCGGATCCGTGCCCCCTCGTGGCGAAACGTGTCGCCATCGACGACGCAGTTCCACCCGTCGCCCTGGCAGAGGCCATAGGATTGGGTCGCGCCGGCATCAAGCGTGTCCACGGTCGCGCCGACTGCGCTGACGGTCCCCGCGCCGACCCGATCCCAATCGACGCTCAGCACCAGCGCTGCCGCGAACAGCGCTGCCGCAAGTCCACCCAGCGCACCGAACAGCCGCCGCGTCACTCGCCGGCGGCGTTGGCGCGACGCGATTGCCCTCGATGCGATGATCTTGGCCAAGCCAGCCTCCCCGGCCGGCAAGACTGGCGAATCCGCCGTCCCGGCACATCAGGGATGGCCCCTAGGGGTTAGCGCGGAGTTTACGGCTGGCTATGGGTTTCGAGCGCCACGATCAGTTCGGTGGCGCTGTCATAACTGCCCAGTTCGGTCAGCGCCGTTTCGAGCATGTCCTGCCGCCGCTTGATCTGCGCGTGCTGCTCGGTCTTTGCCGCAATCTGGGTGTCGAGCCGTTCAACGAACAGGTTCCGCTCGCTGTCGTGGCGGCGGATGCGGTTGCGAAGCGCCTGCATCGCCCCGATCTCGCCGTTCACCCGCTTCAGCTGGCCGCGCGCATCGGCGAGCCCGGTCTCGACCGCCTGCGTCATCTGCCGGATGAAATCTACCCGCTCGAGCCCCAGTCCGGTCGAAACCGCCGTCGCAACCGCCGCGTCGAACATGTCGGCAAGGATCGTCGCCACTTCGCGGCGGTAGTCGCGCACCCCGCCGTCATCGACGATGCCGGTCTCGTCGAACAGCCGCCGCGCATCGGGGTCCGACAGGACGCCGAACGCCTTGACCACCAGGATGAACAGATCGGGGTCGCCCCCGCGATCGGGATGGGCGCTCTGCACCTTGCGCCGATACGCCGTCTTGACCGCATGCGGCCCAGCGTCACGCCCGATTTCGAGAATGCCATAGGGGTCGAAAGCGCTCATTGCGGCCTGTTGTCGAGCATGGATCGCCGGCCGGACTGTCCGGCGGACCCGATTCACCGAAGATGTCGATGCTCTAGCATCTGCGGCCGCGCCGATGAACCCCGCAAGCCTGCTGCGCGCCATCCGGTCTGGCGGCGCAGCCGATTTCCGCCTATATCCAGAGCAAATGCTGCTCTCAAACGATACCATGCGGGCCGACCCGCAGCTCCGCCCCTTCTCCGCCGTCATCTTTGACATGGACGGCACTCTGCTCGACACCGAGATGGTGTTTCGCGACATCGTCTTTTCGGTGAGCGCCGATCTCGGCTTCGAGATGACCGACCATGTGCACCTGTCCATGGTTGGCTCCAGCCACGAAACCACCAATCGCCTGCTCGTCGAAGCCTATGGCGTGGCCTTCCCGTACACCCTGTTCGACGCCAAGTGCCGGGAGCTTATGCACGAACGGCTGGCCGAGGAAGTGCCGGTCAAGGCCGGCGTTCACGAACTGATCAAGGAACTCAAGTCGCGCCGCATTCCCATCGCTGTCGCCACATCCTCGCGTTCCCCGCATGCGCTCGGCCATCTCGGCAATGCCGGGCTGCTCTCGATGTTCCAGGCCATCGTCACCCGCGACGACGTGGTCAATCCCAAGCCGCACCCCGAGCCCTATCTCAAGGCCGCGGGCCTCCTCGGCCTCGCGCCTCAGCATTGCCTCGCCGTCGAGGATTCGCATTCCGGTGTCCGTGCCGCCCATGCTGCCGGCATGCAGACCATTATGGTCCCCGATCTGGTGCGCCCGTCCGATGAGATCGTCGCGCTATGTGCGGCAGTGATGGAAAGCCTCCATCACCTGCGCGAAGCCGCCTTCCGCCCCAGCTAAGCCTCACCGCCGGGACTCGCAACGGGCGCCGCGGAGCAGCACGCGCCTGCGCTCGCCCTGTGCCCGACATGCAAAGATTCGGTTGATTTAACTTTTATCGAATCCCGAAACACCCCCTTACCCAACCCAAAACCTGAGCGAAATCAGACCTTTCCTTTACACGGAGCGGTCGTTAACCTCATTTTAGGAAGCTAACGCGCATGGTTAAACATCGGTAAATTTGTGGTTCCCTCCGGCGGGAACCTCGGCTAGTTTGCCGCTGGGACAACAATCTAGCTGGTGCTGCCTCGGGGGGCGGTGTCGGGGGAAGGTAGGCAGATTGCGGGCAGGGTCAGCCGCTGCACTTTTGCGCTTGCTGTCGCAGGTAGTGGCTATTGCAGCCGCTGGGCTGGTGCTGTTCATCACTCTTGCTCCCGTCTCTGCCGAAGAAGTTCCTGTTCCGCTCTCGATGCCTGACCAGGTGGTCGCCCGCCGGCTCGCGCTCGATGCCGAGGGCCAGCCCAAGCTGACGCCATCACTGCTCCAGGCCTATGTGAACCGCCAGCAGCAGCTGAAATCCTTCGCCGGTTTCGACGTGCCGGCGCCCGGCGCCGAACTCAACGAGACCGTGCTGCTCGGCTACATCGCGCGCCGCAACAACCGCGCGCTCGATGCCATCGAAAGCATCGACATCTCCAACAAGCCGGCGCTGACCGCCGCTGTGCTGTCCGACTACGCCGAGGGCGCGTTCGTGCCGACCACCAAGCGCGTCAAGCTCGCCGACGGCGAGAAGCTCTGCCTCGCGCAGGCCATCTATCACGAGGCCCGTGGCGAAAGCCGTGAGGGCCAGCTGGCGGTGGCCAACGTCATCATCAATCGCGCGATGAGCAAGAAGTATCCCTCGACCATCTGCGGCGTGGTGTTCCAGAACGCCGACAAGGGCCGCTACAAGTGCCAGTTCACCTTCGCCTGCGACGGGCGCTCGGACGGCGGCACCGAGCGCGCCGCCTGGAACCGGTCGATCCAGATGGCCGAAGCCGCCTTCCGTGATTTCCAGCAGGGTCGCACCCCTGAAGTGCTGCCGAAATCGGCGCTGTTCTATCACACCACCAACGTGTCGCCGAGCTGGTCCAACAGCTTCCGCCGCGTCGCCGCCATCGGCTCCCACATCTTCTATTCGAACACGAACTGACTGCGATCCGTCCCGTAAACTTCCAATGGCCCCGTTGGGCCGTTTTTTGTTTCGGGGATGCAAAGCGACAGAAAGTTGGGGCGCAAGGGTCTTTCGCGCCTAGAGCTTGTGTTTGGATAGGTACTCAACAATGACACTTGACCCAGATGCGGCGGATTCCAGCGCAGCGTTCGGATGGCTTCTGAGTTGGTACGCTGCCCAATGTAATGGCGAGTGGGAGCACACCTACGGAATTCGCATCGAATCCTTGGACAACCCCGGCTTCATTATCGAAATCGACCTTCGGGAAACCGATCTTGAGGGCCGTACGTTTGCTTACGTCGAGTTCGGAGACGGCGCATGGACTGATGAACCGCAGGAGCATTGGTACCACTGCCAAGTCAAAGACGGTGTGTTCGTGGGTGCTGGCGGAATTTATAGCTTGATGACAATCATCAATGTTTTTCGACACTGGGCGACATCGAGCTCATAGACCTCATTCCGGCCTCTCAACTCCTGTGAGGCGCGCCCACCCAGTCGCGCCCTACCGCAACCCGTCCAGATACCCCGCCATCTCCGCCCGCCCCATCAGCCGCGCCTTCGCACCTTTGAACGCCTCATACAGCTGCAAATGCGCTGCAAAGCAGCTGGAGTTGTTGCGCAGCCGATATTCGCCGATCCAGGTGAGCAGCGCCTCGAAATCCGCCGCGCTGCCGCCGCCCTGGATGCCGCGCGCCCGAACATTGGCGAGACACTCGTCCTCCGGCAGGTCGATCCAGATCAGTTGCGTCGCGCGGGGGAGCGCGCTTTCGCCAGCCAGCCATAGACACCCTCCATCAGCCACGCTTCGGCTTGGGCCGCGCGCACCACCTCGTCGATGACCAACCGGTTGTCGCGCGCCTTGCCATACTGGTCCGGCTCCCAGCGCAGGTCATCAAGGCGAATCGTCGGCAGCCCCGTCAGGGTGCTCAGTTGCCTGGCAAGCCAGGTCTTCCCCGAGCCGCTATTGCCGATGATCAGCGTCCGCTGCAGGTCGGAGGACGTCATGGACAGATCGCGCCCCCGAGCCGGTGCCAAAGCTACGCTATGCGGGAAGCTTTGCTCCGCCCGAGGCGCGTCCGTCAATCCGCCAGCCGCTACTCCGCCGCGTCGCGGATCGTCTCGAACTTGCGGTAATTGTCGGCGAACAGCTGCTGCAACTTCAGCGCTGCCGCGTCATAGGCCGCGGCGTCGGCCCAGCTGGCCCGCGGGTCGAGCGAGCGCGGGGCAACGCCCTCGACGCGCAGCGGCACTTGCATGCCGAACAGCGGCTCGTTGCGCATCGGCGCCTGGTCGAGCTCGCCCGACAGCGCCGCATCGAGCAGCCGCCGCGTCGTCGCGATGTCGATGCGCTTACCCACGCCATAGGCGCCGCCGGTCCAGCCGGTGTTGAGCAGGAACACCTGCGCCCCCGAGGCCTGCAGCCGCTCCTCCAGCATCCGGCCATAGACCGTCGGATGCAGCGACATGAACGGCGCGCCGAAGCAGGCCGAGAACGTCGCGACCGGCTCGGTGATGCCGCGCTCGGTGCCGGCCACCTTGGCGGTGTAGCCCGAGAGGAAATGGAACACCGCCTGGTCCGGCGTCAGCCGTGCAATCGGCGGCAACACCCCGAACGCATCGGCGGTGAGGAACACCACGGTCTTGGGTGTGCCCCCTGTGCCCCCTGGCGCCACCACCGGCAGCGTCTCGAGCGGATAAGCGGCACGGGTGTTCTCGGTGAGCGAAATGTCGTCATAGAGCGGCAGCAGGTCGTCGCCGAGCTTCAGGTTCTCCAGCACTGTGCCGAAGCGCTGGGTCGCCGCAAAGATCTGCGGCTCGGCGCTGGCCGAGAGTTTCACCGTCTTGGCGTAGCAACCGCCCTCGAGGTTGAACACGCCCGTCTCCGTCCAGCCATGCTCGTCATCGCCGATCAATAGCCGCTGCGGGTCGTTCGAGAGCGTCGTCTTGCCGGTGCCCGAGAGGCCGAAGAACAGCGAAACATCGCCGTTGGGCCCGACATTGGCCGAGCAATGCATCGGCAACACGCCGTTGAGCGGCGCGTGGAAGTTGAACAGCGAGAACACCGACTTCTTGATCTCGCCGGCATAGGCCGTGCCGCCGATCAGGACGAGTTTGCGCGCCATGTCCATGGCGATCACCGTCGAGGTCCGCGTGCCATGCCGCGCCGGATCGGCGGCAAAGCTCGGCAGGTGGAGGATGGTAACGTCGCTGGCCGCGTCGATCGCCTCGGGTCGGATCAGGAGGTTGCGGATGAACAGCGCGTGCCAGTTGGTCTCGGTGATCACCGCCACTTTCAACTGATGCGCCGGGTCTGCCCCGGCGATCAGGTGCTGGCCATGCAGAGCCTTGCCCGCCGCTGCATGCAGCATGTCGGCCAGCAGCACTTCGAAATGCGCCGGCGTCATCGCCTGCGAATTGTCCCACCACACCCGCGTCTCGGTCAGCCCGTCACGGACGATGAACTTGTCCTTGACGCTGCGCCCCGTGTAGACGCCGGTGGTCACCGCCAATGCCCCGCCAGAGGCGAGTTTACCCTCGCCTGCAGCCAGCGCCTGTTCCACCAGTGTCGGCGGCAGCTCGTCCCAATGGAGAGCGGCGGCGCTGCCGGCAATGCGTTTGGCGATGCTGTCGTGAACCGTCTCGGCCATGGTCATGCCCCGTGCTTGGCGCGGCCGCAGCGACCGCATTGGCACGATTTTTAGGGGGCTCCAGCCCAAGGCCACCATCCCGAAATCGGTCTTACGACAGAAGTCTCAGGCAGCGATTGCCAGCGTCCGAACTGGAAAAGCCGGCTGGCGCGCCTTATTTAAGTGCAATTGTGACGGTCAATGGCTGCCACAATTGGTGCGCGGCACCGATTTGCCGATCTGATCGAGAGGAAACGGATCCCATGCCAAAGATCGCCCTGGTGGACGACGACCGTAACATTCTGACCTCGGTATCACTGACCCTTGAAGCCGAGGGCTACACGGTTGCCACCTATACCGACGGGGCCTCCGGCCTCGAGGGATTGACCGCCGACCGGCCCGATCTCGCCATTCTCGACATCAAGATGCCCCGCATGGACGGCATGGAGCTGCTCCGCCGCCTCCGGCAGAAGTCCGACGTGCCGGTGATCTTCCTCACCTCCAAGGACGAGGAAATCGACGAGCTGTTCGGCCTGAAGATGGGCGCCGACGACTTCATCACCAAGCCGTTCAGCCAGCGCCTCTTGGTCGAGCGCGTGAAATCCGTGTTGCGCCGTTCGGCGCCGCGCGATCCGGCCTCGTCCACTACCACCTCACCCAGCGGCGACACCACGCCGGGCAAGGCGCTGATCGAGCGCGGCGCGCTGGTCATGGATGAGGAGCGCCACACCTGCACCTGGAATGGCCAGCGCGTTACCCTCACTGTGACCGAGTTCCTGATCCTGCAATCGCTCGCCCACCGCCCCGGTGTGGTCAAGTCGCGCAACGCCCTGATGGACGCGGCCTATGACGACCAGGTCTATGTCGACGATCGCACCATCGACAGCCACATCAAGCGGCTCAGGAAGAAGTTCAAGGCGGTTGACGACGATTTCGAGATGATCGAAACCCTCTACGGCGTGGGCTATCGCTTCAAGGAGCAGTAAGGGGGCCGCATTGGCCGTCACTGACAACGAGCTGCCGCCAGCCGGCGCCGCCGACAAGCCCGGCGGTGGTGCGACCTCTGCGCCGCGCCGCCTGCTCGGCGCCATCTGGCGTGGGCTTGCTGCCACCGTGCTGCAGCTGCGGCGCATCCTCGCCGTCACCATCTTCTCCTCGCTGGCTCGGCGCATCATCGTGCTCAACCTTGCCGGCCTCGCCGTGCTGGTGGTGGGCATCCTGTTCCTCAACCAGTGGCGCACCGGCCTGATCGAGGCGCGGGTGCAGAGCCTGCGCGTCCAGGGCGAGATCATCGCCGCCGCCATCGCCGCGTCCGCCACCGTCGACAGCGACGTCATCACCGTAAATCCTGATCGCCTGCTCGACCTTCAGGGCATGGAGACGGTGTCCCCGCTGAGCTTTTTCGACCCCAATCTCGAGTTCCCGATCAACCCCGAGCGGGTGGCGCCGCTGCTCCGCAACCTTGTTACGCCCACCCGCACCCGCGCCCGCATCTATGACAAGCAGGGCCTCCTGATCGTCGACAGCGCCAACCTCTATGCCCGCGGCGAGGTGCTGCGCCAGATCACCCGAGGCGAGACACCGCAGACTTTCTTTCTCGTCGACTGGTTCAACAACCTGATCGACTGGCTGCCCGGCGATGACTATCCGCAATATGTCGAATACGGCGCCGACGAAGGCACCCGCTACCCGGAGGTCGCCGCCGCCCTCAGCGGGGCGTCCACGGCCATCGTTCGCGTCGATGCCAAGCATCAGCTGGTGGTCTCGGTGGCGGTCCCGGTGCAGCGCTTGCGCAACAGCGTCGGTGTGCTCCTCCTTTCCACCCAACCGGGCGATATCGACCAGATTGCCACGGCCGAACGCTGGGGCTTGCTCCGCATCGCGCTGGTCGCCGCCGCCGTGCAGATCATCCTGTCGTTGCTGCTCGCCGGCACCATCGCCGGCCCGCTCCGCCGGCTGGCCAGCGCCGCCGAAGAGGTGACGACCACCATGTCCACCCGGGCCGAAATTCCGACCTTCCCGGAACGCACCGACGAGGTGGGGCACCTGTCCAAGACCCTCCGTGCCATGACGCTGGCACTCTACAGCCGCATCGAGGCCATCGAGCGCTTCGCCGCCGACGTCGCCCATGAACTGAAGAACCCGCTGACCTCGCTGCGCTCCGCCGTCGAAACCCTGCCGCGTGCC
Organism: uncultured Devosia sp.; assembly: GCA_964399695.1. GTDB lineage: Bacteria > Pseudomonadota > Alphaproteobacteria > Rhizobiales > Devosiaceae > Devosia_A. Next base: position 133,085 of record CAYNRZ010000005.1, read on the forward strand.
AAGCGGGCCGAGGATCGCGAACGGCTCAACGAGATCATCCAGCACGATGTGCGCCGGCTCGATCGGCTGATTTCCGACATCTCCAATGCCAGCCGGCTCGACGCCGAACTCGCCCGCCAGTCGGCCGAGCGTGTCGACATGGTGCAGCTGGCCGAGGCCATGGTCTCCATCCAGCAGGACATCGCCGCCCGCCGCAAGGTCGAGGTCGTGCTCAAGACCGATACTGCGCGTTATCCGGCCGTGGTGCTCGGCCATGACAGCCGCCTCGCCCAGGTGCTCAACAACCTGATCGACAATGCCGTCTCCTTTTCGCCCGAGAGTGGCAAGGTCGAGGTCACCATCACCACCAGCGAAGACCAGATCTTGTTGGTCGTCACCGACGAGGGCCCGGGCATTCGCGGCGACATCACCCGCATCTTCCAGCGCTTCTATACCGACCGGCCCGAGGGCGAGATTTTCGGCGACCATTCCGGCCTTGGCCTCGCCATTTCGCGCCAGATCGTGGAAGCCCATGGCGGCAAGATCAGCGCCGAGAACCGTTCCGATCGTTCCGGCGCGCGTTTCACCGTCAAGCTGCGCCGTTTCGCCGGAGACCGGAAGAAGTGAGCGGCCGCGTCAATATCCACGCCACCGGCCTCGTGCTCGGCCACCATGGGCTGATCATCCGTGGTCCCTCGGGCGCCGGCAAGTCGCTGTTGGCGCTGGAATTGCTGGCGCAGTTCGAAGCGCGCGGCCACAAGGCGCTGCTGGTCTCCGATGATCGGGTCGAGATCGCTGCCAGGGGCAAGGGGCTTGTGATCCACGCCCCCACCAGCATTGCCGGGCTGATCGAGCTGCGCGGTCGCGGCATCGTGACCCGCCCGCACGTCGCTTCCGCACCGCTGCACCTCGTGATCGACCTCGTGGAAACATTGGAGCGAATGCTCGAGGAAGAGGCGCTGTCGACCGAGCTCGAGGGCATGCGTCTGGCGCGCGCGCCGGTGCCGCGCCGTGGCGTTGTCGACCCCGCCCACCAGCTGCTTCTGGTCATGGAAGCCCTCAGGCAGCTTCCCGCAACGCTGCCGCGACAAAAAAACGCTTGAATCACGCCGCCGAGACGACCAGACTCCGCAACATTGTGCCGTGCACCCGGCCGGAACCTGCAACTGGGGACTCTGCATGATCGGCATGGTTCTGGTGACGCATGGTGCGCTCGCCGATGAATTCCGCTCCGCTCTCGAACATGTCGTGGGTCCGCAGGAGCACATCGCCACCATCAATATCGGTGCCGACGATGACATGGAGCAGCGGCGCGAGGACATCGTCGCTGCCGTCGAGGCCGTGGAGCAGGGCGACGGCGTCGTCATCCTGACCGACATGTTCGGCGGAACGCCGTCCAACCTCGCCATTTCCATCATGCACAACCGGCCGGTCGAAGTGATCGCCGGGGTCAATCTGCCCATGCTGGTCAAGCTCGCTCGTGTCCGCGCCGAAAAGGACATCAAGACGGCGGTCAATCTCGCCGCCGATGCCGGGCGCAAATACATCAATGTCGCCAGCGAGGCTTTGGGCGGCTAGCCCTTCGCCACCCCTTCATTTTCCAATCGAATTCCGGCATGCTTCGTTGATGGATACGGCGGCAGGACCATCTCGGGCGCTCGCGCAGCAATTGACCATCGTCAATCGCAAGGGCTTGCATGCTCGCGCTTCGGCGCGTTTTGTGCGCACCGCCGAGTGCTTCGATGCCGACATCAAGGTCGTGCGCGATGGCCAGTCGGTGAACGGCAATTCCATCATGGGCCTGATGATGCTCGGGGCCGGCCCCGGCTCCACCATCCTCGTCCAGGCCTCCGGCCGCCAGGCCCGCGAGGCCCTCGACGCCATCACCGTCCTCGTCGAGAACGGCTTCGACGAAGATTCCGACGGCGCCCCGGCCTAGCTCACCACCGTGATCTTCTCGGCCGCCCGCGTCACCGCGGTATAGAGCCAGCGCTGCCGGTCCTCGCGGAACACATAGCTCTCGTCGAACAGGTAGACATTGTCCCACTGGCTGCCTTGCGCCTTGTGGACGGTGAGGCAGTAGCCGAAAGTGAATTCGTCGAACTGCTTGCGCTCGGGCCAGCTCAGTTGGTCCTCTTCGCCCGAAAAGAACGCCGCATGCGTCACCACCTTGGTGGCGCCCTTGCCGCGCCCCACGCCCGGTTCGTCCGGTTCCAGCGTCATCACGAACCGCGTCGGCGAACGCTTCTTCACCTCCGAGGCCAGCCAGATCTGGCCGTTCAACAGCTTCTTGATCGGGTTGTTCCTCAGGCAGACCAGCCGGTCGCCGGCAACCGGCTCATGCGCCGGCAACCCCTTCAGTTCGCGTAGCCGGTCATTGTAGGCGACGCGCGTCTTGTTGCGTCCGGCCAATACCTGGTCGGCCTCGAGCACCGCATCTCGATCCACGTCGCTGCGCGCGATGACGAGACTTTCGCCATAGCGCCCATGCTCAAGATAGCCGCCCTCGCGAATCTCCATCGACATCCGGATGATCGGATTGTCCGCCGCCTGCCGGTGGATCTCGGTCAGCATGAAATCCGGTTCCTGCGCGGTGAAATAGCCCGCGCCCTGCACCGGCGGCAGCTGGAAAGGGTCGCCCAGCACCAGCACCTTGGTGCCGAAGCTCAACAGATCGCGCCCCAGCGCCTCATCCACCATCGACACCTCGTCGATGACGATCAGGTCGGCGGTCGCCGCCTCGCTCTCGGGGTCGAGCGCAAAGCGTGGCTCCCCCTCGCGTTCGCTGACCAAGGAGTAGATCAGGCTATGGATGGTCGACGCGCCCTTGGCGCCATACTTGCGCATCACCATTGCCGCCTTGCCGGTGAAGGCGGCGTATTTCACCGACTTCACCCCCTGCGCTAGATGCCGCGCCAGCGTCGACTTGCCCGTGCCGGCCCAACCGAACAGCCGGAACACCTGCGGGCCGTTTCTTTCCTTCAGCCAGCGCGACACCGCCTGCAGGGCCTCATCCTGCTGCGGCGACCACTCCATCAGGCGATCCGCGTCTCGACGCGGCCGATGCCCTCGATCTCGCCGATCAGCACGTCTCCCCGGACCACCGCCCCGACGCCCGCCGGCGTGCCCGTGAAGATCAGGTCGCCGGGAACGAGCTCGAAATAGCGGCTGAGTTCGGCAATCACATGCGGCAGATCCCAGGTCATGTCGCCGAGATCGGCCTCCTGCCGCACCTCGCCATTGACCGTGAGGCTGATCCTGCCCTTGAGCGGTAGCGCAACACCCTTGGCCGGCACCATTGTGCCGATCGGCCCCGAATGATCGAACCCCTTGGCGATCTCCCACGGCTTGCCGCCCTTCTTGGCCCAGGCCTGCAGGTCGCGCCGCGTCATGTCGATGCCGACGGCGTAGCCCCAGACATGGCCCATGGCATCACCGACCGCGATATCGCGTCCGCCCACCCCGATCGCCGCCACCAGCTCGATTTCGTGATGGTAGTTCTCGGTGAGCGTGGGGTAGGGGGTGTCGGCGCCAGCGACCACCAGCGCGTCCGCCGGCTTCGAAAAGAAAAATGGCGGCTCCGCATTGGGGTCATGCCCCATCTCGCGCGCGTGCTCGGCATAGTTGCGCCCCACGCAATAGATCCGTCGCACCGGAAACGCCCCGCCACCCTCAACCGGCACGCTGGCCTGCGGCGGCGGAGCAATCACGAAATCTGTCATCACGTCATCCCTTGTTCGCGACGGACAATAAGCGAATCTCCCGCGGGACAAAATGCGAACTTGTCGTCGTAGCGCAAGTTCTGTCGCCCCGAACTTCGGTGCTGCAGAAGTTAACTCGCCTTAAGTCACTGTATGCAACGCGATGTCATGTGAGCAAAAAACAGGCAAAACCCCAAAGTAGGGGAAATAGTTGCGGAAAAATTGTGCAGCATTTGCGCGCGGCATTTGTGCATCACCGACAACCGGAGCCGTGCTGAATCAACGACATAGCTCGAACTCATAGGCGTTTCCGCCATTTGGCACAGCGTTTGCAGTGCTTGTCCCCGAAGGCGCTGCGGAGGGAACGCGGCGCCGTGGACAGGGAACTCCAAGGGAAACTCGCCATGTCATTTCACGCATTGTCGCGCCGCTCGCTCCTGAAGCTGGGCGCCGCCGGCCTCGCCACTTCGGCGCTGCCTTTCGGCCTCGCCAAGGCGCAAACCAACGTCGTGCTCGGCATCGTCTATGTCGGCCCCAAGGACGACTTCGGCTGGAACCAGGCGCACGCCGTCTCGGTCGAGGCGCTGAAGGCGGTTTCGGGCATTACCGTGGTCGAGGAGGAGAACGTCCCCGAGACCGACGCTGTGTCGAAATCCATGGAGTCGATGATCAACCTCGACGGCGCCAACCTGATCCTCGCCACCTCGTTCGGCTACTACAACCCCTTCGTCGTCGAGCTGGCCAAGAAGTACCCCGACGTCACCTTCCGCCACGCCGCGCCGCTGTGGAACAAGGACACCGATCCGCAGAACGCCGGCTCCTACTTCCCCTATCTCAACCAGGCCCACTACGTGAACGGCGTCGCCGCCGGCCTCTCCTCGGGCGGCAAGATCGGCTTCGTGGCCGCCAAGCCCATCCCCTCGGTGCTCAGTAACATCAACTCGGTGCTGCTCGGCGCCCGCTCGGTCAACCCGAACGCGACTGTCCAGGTCATCTTCACCGGCGAATGGTCGATGCCCGTCCGCGAAGCCGAAGCGACCAACGCGCTGATCGATGCCGGCGTCGAAGTCATCACCTGCCACGTCGATAGCCCCAAGGTGGTCATCGAAACCGCCGAAGGCCGTGGCATCAAGACCTGCGGCCACAACGCCAGCCAGGCCCCGCTCGCGCCCAAGGGCTTCATCACCGGCGCCGAGTACAAGTGGGAAACCATCTACAAGGCCTATGCCGATGCCATCGCGGCCGGCGAAACCCCGCCGAACTTCCTCGTCGGCGGCTACAACAACGACATGCTGCGCAACACGCCCTACGGCGCCGGCGCCACCCCGGAGGCAATCGCCGCCGCCGACGCCGCCATCGCCGCGCTGGTCGGCGGTGCCCCGATCTACAAGGGCACGCTCAAGGACAACCAGGGCAACGTCGTCGTCGACAAGGACTACGACAACTACGACCCCTACCTCGACGGCATGAACTGGCTGCTCGAAGGCGTCCAGGGCTCGATCACCTGACTTCGAACCGTCCCGAATAGGGAAGATCAGTCCGGTGGACTGATCTTAGGTGAGAAGGCCATGAGAGCTATGCTCGAATGGCAGGATACCGCGTCGCAGCATTCTTCGGCGCGCGGCACCCACCCCACCCTCTTTCCCTCCCCATCAAGGGGAGGGAGGCGCAGGAGCCGAGAGGGCCGTTGGCGTGGCAGCGCTCGTCTCCCTCCCCCGTGTGGGGAGGGATTAAGGGTGGGGGTGGCCCCACGCTCCGAGGCCAAATCATGACCGCTGATACCGCCGACACCGCAGTCCTCCCGGCCAAGTCCGGCTCGAACCTGCAATTGCTGCGCTTTGCCGAATCGATCGCCATCCCGGTTGGCGCCGTCATCGCCTCGGCGCTGGTGTTCGCGGTGTTCCTGCTGATCATCGGCAAGGACCCGCTGCAGTTCTATTCGCTGATCTGGACTGGCGGCTTCGGCTCTTCGTTCTCTATCCAGAACTCGCTGCAGCGCGCCGCCCCGCTCATCCTCACCGGCCTCGCCTTCGCCATCCCGGCCCGGATCGGGTTGACCATGATCGGCGGCGAAGGCGCACTCGTCCTTGGCGGCTTTACCGCAGCGGCCATCGCCATCCCGCTGGTCTCCTCCGGCACTCCGCCTGTCGTCACCCTGCCGATCATGGCCGCGACCGCCACCATTACTGGCGGCCTCTGGGTGGGTTTCACCGGCTGGCTGAAATACGCACGTGGCGTCAACGAAACCATTGCATCGCTGCTCCTGAGCTACATCGCCATCGCCATCATGAACTTCTTCGTCGAAGGCGCACTGCGCGATCCGGCCTCCGCCAACAAGCCCTCGACCATGCCCATCGGCGATGCCTACCGCATCGGCGCGATTCCCGGCACCGAGGTGCACTGGGGGCTGGCCGCCGGCATCGTCCTCGCCATCGTGCTCTGGGTGCTGATGAGCCGTACCACCTTCGGCTTCGCGGCCCGCATGACCGGCGGCAACCTGCGCGCCGCCCAGGCCCAGGGCCTGCCGGTCGGCTGGCTGATGGTGATCTCCTGCATGATCGCCGGGGCCTGCGCCGGCTTTGCCGGCTTCTTCGAGGTCGCCGCCATCCACGGCCAGGCCAATGCCTCGCTGGTTGCCGGCTATGGCTTCACCGGCATCCTCGTCAGCTTCCTCGCCCGCCACAACCCGCTGGCCATCGTGCCGGTGGCCATTCTGTTCGGCGCGCTCGCGGCGGCCGGCGGCGTCATCCAGCGTCGCATGGATATGCCTGACGCCACCGTGCTGGTGCTGCAGGGCATCCTGTTCGTCGTGCTGCTGACCTCGGAAACCCTCTATGGCCGCTTCGCCATCTTCCGCCCCAAGGCCACGGGAGACCGCACCTGATGGACTCGACCCTCACCGTTCTCATCGCCATGCTCGGCGGCGCCATCCGCGTCTCCACCCCGTTCATGTTCGTCGCGCTGGGGGAAACCCTCACGGAGAAATCCGGCCGCATCAACCTCGGCCTCGAGGGCAATCTCGTCCTTGGCGCGATGGTGGCCTATGCGACGAGCTACCTGACTGGTAGCCCTTGGCTGGGCGTCCTCGCCGCCGGTGTCGCCGGGCTCTTCCTCGGGGCGCTGCACGGCTATATCTGCAAGCTGCCCAAGGTGAACGACATCGCGGTCGGCATCGCCATGATGAGCTTCGGCACCGGCCTCGCCTTCTTTTTCGGCAAGCCCTACATCCAGCCCTCCGCCCCGCGTCTCGATGCCATTCCGCTCGGCGAGTGGACCGGCAATCCGGCGCTCGCCCAGGCGCTGCAGGTCAACCCGCTGTTCTTCGTCGGCATTGCGCTGGCGGTGTTCCTGTGGTGGGGCCTGCGCAACACCCGCTGGGGCCTGATCGTCCGGATGACAGGCGACAGCGCCGCCTCGGCCAAGGCCATGGGCGTCTCGGTCGATCTGGTGCGCTTTCTCGCCACGGCCGCCGGCGGCTTTCTCGCCGGCATCGGCGGGGCGTTCCTCTCGCTCTACTATCCCGGCAGCTGGAACCAGGGGCTGAGCTCCGGGCAGGGGCTGATGGCCGTCGCGCTGGTGATCTTCGCGCGCTGGGACCCGATCCGGGCGATCTTTGCCGCCCTATTGTTCGGCGCGGCGGGTGCCATCGGGCCGGCGCTGCAATCGGTCGGCATCTCGCAGGGCTACTACTTCTTCAACGCCGCGCCCTACATCCTGACGCTGATCATCATGATCATCTCGGCCGGCTCCAAATCCGCGGCGCGCGACGTGCCCGGCGAACTCTCGATCACCAAATAGGAGGGGTGCCATGAGCGGTCTGGGTGGCCTCAACAAGTCCGACAACGGCGTCGTCATCGGTCTGGTGCAGTTGCAGCTGCCGGTTGTGGTGACCCCGGCCGACCTCGCCCGCCAGACGGCGCGCATCGTCGAAATGGTCGGCAAGGCCCGCCGCAATCTCGGCACCATGGATCTGGTGGTCTTCCCGGAATACGCGCTGCACGGGCTGTCGATGGACATCAACCCGGCCATCATGTGCGACCTCGACGGCCCGGAAGTCGCCGCCTTCAAGGCCGCCTGCCGTGAGCACGCCATCTGGGGCTGCTTTTCCATCATGGAGCGCAACCCCGGCGGCAACCCCTACAATTCCGGCCTCATCATCGACGACAAGGGTGAGCTGAAACTCTACTACCGCAAGCTCCACCCCTGGGTGCCGGTCGAGCCGTGGGAGCCTGGCGATCTCGGCATTCCGGTGATCGACGGGCCGAAGGGCTGCAAGCTCAGCCTCATCATTTGCCACGACGGCATGTTCCCCGAAATGGCGCGCGAGGCCGCCTACAAGGGCGCCGAGATCATGCTGCGCACCGCCGGCTACACCGCGCCGATCCGCCAGTCCTGGCGCTTCACCAATCAGTCGAACAGCTTCCAGAACCTGATGGTCACGGCGAACGTCTGCATGTGCGGCTCCGATGGCACCTTCGACTCGATGGGCGAGGGGATGATCGTCAACTTCGATGGCACTATCATCGCCGAGGGCACCACCGGCCGCGCCGACGAGATCATCACCGCCGAGGTACGCCCCGATCTGGTGCGCGAGGCGCGTGCCAACTGGGGCGTCGAGAACAACATCTACCAGCTCGGCCATCGTGGCTTCACCGCAGTGAAGGGGGGTGCGCAGGACTGTCCCTATACCTTCATGCACGACCTCGTGGCGGGCCAGTACCGACTGCCTTGGGAGGCGACCGTCAAGGTCACTGACGGCACGCCGTCCGGCTTTTCGCCGCCGACCCGGCTTTATGGCGAGAAATTCCAGGACGCCGCCGAATGAGCCTCGCCGACGAACGCATCGACGCAGCCTTTGTGCCTGACGGGCGGACCATCGCCTCCGAGCCCTATGCCTGGCCCTTTGACGGCGATTTCGGTCCGCACAACACGGCGCTGGTCGTCATCGACATGCAAACCGATTTCTGCGCGCCGGGTGGCTATGTCGACTCGATGGGCTATGACATCTCGCTCACCCGCGCCCCGATCGGCCCCATCCAGAACCTTCTCGCCGCAATGCGCGCCAAGGGCTACCCGATCATCCACACCCGCGAGGGCCACAAGCCGGACCTTTCCGATCTCCCCGCCAACAAGCGCTGGCGTTCGCAGCGCATCGGCGCCGGCATCGGCGACCAGGGACCCTGTGGCCGCATCCTCGTTCGCGGCGAGCCGGGTTGGGAGATCATCCCCGAACTGGCGCCGCTCCCGGGCGAGGCGATCATCGACAAGCCGGGCAAGGGCAGCTTCCTCGCCACCGATTTCGAACTGGTGCTGCAAACGAGGCGTATCCGCAATATCGTCCTCGCCGGCGTCACCACCGATGTCTGCGTCCACACCACCATGCGCGACGCCAATGACCGCGGCTACGAGTGCCTGCTGCTCACCGATTGCACCGCCGCCACCAAATACGAGAACCACCTCGCCGCCATCGACATGGTCAAGATGCAGGGTGGCGTCTTCGGCGCCGTCGCCACCTCCGCGCAACTGCTCGCCGCCCTGTGAGGAACCGCCAGATGAGGGTCGCCAAATGAGTGCCGCCGAACAGCTCTCCTCCTCCCCCATCCTCGCGGCCGGTCGCGCGCCTTCGCTCGAGGCCGTGGGCATGACCAAGATCTTCGGCCCGCTGGTCGCTCTCGACGATGTCTCGATCAAGGTCGAGGCCGGCAGCTTCCATGCATTGCTCGGCGAGAACGGCGCCGGCAAGTCGACGCTGGTCAAATGCATCATGGGGTTCTACTCGGCCGACAAGGGCACCGTGCTGCTCGATGGCCGCGAAGTTTCGATCAAGACCCCGCGCGATGCCCGTGCGCTGGGCATCGGCATGGTCTACCAGCAGTTCACCCTGGTGCCTTGCCTCACCGCCGCCGAGAACCTCGTCATCTCCCGCGCCGATGCGCCGGCGATCATCGACTGGGCGAAGGAGCGCAAGGCCCTCGATGCCTTTATGGAACAGATGCCGTTCCGCGTGCCGCTCAACACCCAGGTTTCCTCGCTTTCGGCCGGTGAAAAGCAGAAGCTGGAGATCCTGAAGCTGCTCTATCTCGACCAGCGCTTCATGATCCTCGACGAGCCGACCTCGGTGCTCACCCCGGGCGAAGCCGACGAAGTCCTCGGGCTTCTCGGGGCCATGGCGGCGCGCAAGGAGATCACCGTCCTGATGATCTCCCACAAGTTCCGCGAGGTGAAGGCCTTCTGCGACAGCTTCACCGTGCTGCGCCGCGGCGCCCGCACCGGCGGCGGCGACGCCAAGACCGTCAGCGTGCCCGACATGAGCGCCATGATGATTGGCGACACCCCGATCCGCGAGCGCGCCGCGCGCGCTGAGCGCGCCCCGGGGCCTGACATGCTCGAACTCGCCGGGCTCTTTGCCGACGACAATGACGGGCTGCCCGCCATCAGGTCGGTGAACCTCAAGGTCAAGGCCGGCGAGATCGTCGGCATCGCCGGCGTCTCCGGCAATGGCCAGTCTGCGCTGGTCGAGGTGCTTTCGGGTCAGCGCCCGCTATCGGACGGTGCCGTCTACATCAAGGGCGAATACTTCGCGCCCCGCCGCAAGAACTACGATCGCTACAAGGTTTTCGGCCTGCCCGAAGAGCCGCTGAAAAACGCTACCGTGCCCAAGATGAGCGTGGCCGAGAACATCGCTTTCCGCTCGTTCGACAAGCCGCCGGTGGCCAGGCTCGGCTGGTGGATGTCGCCCGGCCCGATGCGCGAGAAGGCCCGCGACCTCATCTCAAAATATCGCGTCAAGACGCAGGGTCCGGACGCACCGATCGAGACGCTTTCCGGCGGAAATATCCAGCGTGCCGTCCTCGCCCGCGAGCTCTCGGGCGACGTCGACGTGCTGATCGTTGCCAACCCCTGCTTCGGGCTCGACTTTGCGTCCGTCGCCGATATCCGCAGCCAGATCATGGAGCAGCGCAACAAGGGCGCCGCCGTGCTGCTGGTTTCCGAAGACCTCGACGAAATCCTCGAGTTGAGCGACCGCGTCGCCGTCATGTCCGGCGGCACCATCACCTACGTCTCCCCCATCGAGGACACCGACCGCAACACCATCGGCCAGCATATGGCGGGGCATTGACGATGATCACCGTCCCCGCCCGGCCCTATCCCTATCCGCTCGACCCTGCGCACACCGCGCTCGTCGTCATCGACATGCAACGCGACTTCATCGAGAAAGGCGGCTTCGGCGACAGCCTCGGCAATGATGTGGCGCGGCTCGAAGCCATCATCCCCACCACCGCCGCGCTGATCGCCCTGTTCCGCCAGGAAGGCTGGACCGTCATCCACACCCGCGAGGCGCACAAGCCGGACCTCTCCGACTGCCCGCCTTCGAAAATCCGCCGCGGCAACCCCAGCCTCCATATCGGCGAGCCTGGCGCCATGGGCCGGCTGCTGATCGCCGGCGAGCCCGGTAACCAGATCGTCGACGCGCTGGCCCCCATTGATGGCGAGATCGTCATCGACAAGCCCGGCAAGGGCATGTTCTGGGCCACCGGCATTCACGAGCGGCTGCAGGCTCTCGGCATCACCCACCTGGTCTTTGCCGGCGTCACCACCGAGGTCTGCGTGCAGACCTCGATGCGCGAGGCCAATGACCGGGGCTATGAATGCCTGCTCGTCGAGGATGCCACCGAAAGCTATTTCCCCCAGTTCAAGGCCGCGACCATTGAGATGATTGCCGCACAGGGCGGGATTGTGGGATGGGTAACCCCATTGTCCCAACTGGTCCGGGCCGTCGAGACGGCACAATGACCGGTCCGGACACGGGAGAAACGGACGGGGGCCCGGAATCCATGGCGTACAAACCTTTCGACGGCGATGCGCTGATCGATGCGGCGGCGCCCTTGCTGCAGTTGCGCATCGACCCGGCGTTTCGCGCCGGCATCAAGTTCAACCTCAAGGCTGCCAGCAAGATGGCGGCGCTGGTCGAGCAGGTGAAGCTCGACGAACACGCCGAACCGGCGCCGACCTTCAAGCCGTGATCCGCAAGCCATGACGTCGCCGCTGAGCCCCACTGCCACCGCTGCCACCATCGCCAATGCGGTGCGAACCGGCGAGGTCACTGCCCGCGCGGTCACCGAGGCGGCGCTCGCGCGTATCGAAAAGCACAACGCGGCCCTCGGCGCCTTCACCGATGTCACCGCTTCGCGTGCCCTCGCCACCGCCGATCTGGTCGATGCGCGCAAGGCTGCCGGCGGCGATCCCGGCCCACTGGCCGGCGTGCCGTTTTCGGCCAAGAACCTGTTCGATGTCGCCGGCATCACCACCCGCGCCGGCTCGAAGATCAACCGCGACAACCCGCCGGCCAACGCTGATGCGACGCTCGTTGCGAGGATGGAGTCCGCCGGCGCCATCCTCGTTGGCGCCGTCAACATGGGCGAATATGCCTATGACTTCACCGGCGAGAACGTTCACGACGGCGCTTCGCGCAACCCGCATGATCTCGACCACATGACCGGCGGCTCCTCCGGCGGCTCCGGCGCATCGGTCGCGTCCGGCCTCGTGCCGATCAGCCTTGCCTCCGACACCAACGGCTCCATCCGCGTCCCCGCCTCGCTCTGCGGCCTGTTCGGTTTGAAGCCGACCTATGCGCGGCTCAGCCGGGCCCGCACCTTCCCCTTCGTCGGCAGCCTCGATCACCTCGGCCCGCTGGCCCGCTCGGTCACCGACCTCGCCCTCGCCTATGATGCGATGCAGGGCTACGACGAGGCCGACCCCGTCCAGATCCGCCGCCCGCAGGAGGCGACGGCAAGCCGGCTGAAGCACCCGATCCCCGGCATCCGCATCGCCGTCGCCGATGGCTATTTCACCGGCGATGCCGATGCGCAGGCCCATGTCCGTCACGTCGCCCAGGCCCTCGAGGTGACGCGTACCGTCACCATCCCCGACGCGCAGGCCGCCCGTGCCGCCGCTTTCCTCATCACCATGGCCGAGGGCGCAGCGCTGCATCTTGATCGCCTGCGCGCCCGACCCGAGGATTTCGATCCCGAGGTGCGCGACCGCCTGCTGGCCGGCGCGATGCTGCCGGCCGTCTGGATCGAAAAGGCGCAGAAGCTTCGCCGCGCCTATCGCGACAAGGTGCTGCGCCTGTTCGACGATTGCGACGCCATCCTCGCCCCGGCCACCCCGATGAAGGCGCCGCGCATCGGCCAGAAGACCGCAATCTTCGGCGGCGTCGAGCTGCCGGTGCGACCCAATATGGGCATCTTCACCCAGCCGATTTCCTTCATCGGCCTGCCGGTTGCCGCCGTGCCGGTGTGGCTGCCGGCCGCGACGCTGCCGATGGCGGTGCAGGTCATCGCCGCCCCCTGGCGCGAGGATGTGTGCCTCCGGATCGCCTATCAGCTCGAGACCCTCGGCGCCGTCGCGGCGCCGGTGGCTCGTCAGTTCGCGACCGGCTGATGGCGCTCGAAATCGACATTCCCGAAATCCGCGCCGAGGTCGAGGCTGCCTTCCGCCGCTACGAGACGGCGCTGGTCGGCAACGACGTCGAAACCCTCGATGCGCTGTTTCTGGCTGCGCCCACCACCATCCGCTATGGCGGGGCCGAGAACCTTTATGGCATCGAAGCCATCCGCGCCTTCCGCCTGGGCCGCTCTCCGGCCGGCCTCGCCCGCACGCTGTCCGATACAGTCATAACCAGTTATGGCAATGACTTTGCCATTGCCTCGACGCTGTTTCGGCGCGACAACGCGCCCGGTCGCGTCGGCCGCCAGATGCAGACCTGGGTCAGGACGCCGGACGGATGGAAGGTCGCGGCAGCGCATGTCAGCGTGATCGACGAGCCGCAATAAGCAGGGCGAGGAGAACAGCATCGTGAAGCGGACCTCGGCCGATCAGATTCGGCACGGCCTCGCCGCGCGCATCATTTCCGGCGATCTGGCGCCAGGCACTGCGCTCGATGAAAGCCTGATCGCCGCCGAGTTCGAAGTGTCGCGCACCCCCGTGCGCGAGGCGTTGCGCCTCCTCGCCGCAAGCGGGCTTGTCGATCAGCGTCCACACGCGAAAAGCCTCGTCGCCAAGCCCGACGAAGCCGAGCTGCACGGCATGTTCGAGGTGATGTCCTATCTCGAGGCGATGTGCGCCGGCCTCAGCGCCGTGGCCATGACCAGCGCCGAACGCGAGGCGCTCGACGCCTTGCACCAGCAGATGGCCCCCATCGTTCATTCCGGCGATGCCGCTGCCTATGCTGAGGCCAATGACCGCTTTCACGCCCTGATCTACGACGGCGCCCATAACCGCTACCTCGGCGAAGTGACCCGCGCCACCCGCAGCCGCGTGCAGCCCTTCCGCCGCGCCCAGTTCCTCGCGCTCGGGCGCCTGTCGAAGTCGCACACCGAGCACGGCACCATTGTCGAAGCGATCCTTCGCGGCGATCGTGCCGAAGCCGAACAGGCCATGCGCAGCCACATCGTCATCGTCGAGGACGCCGTGCAGCGGTTGGGGAGCCGGGGATGATGAGAGGGCAGGTCTCGCTGCTTGATCCCGAGGAGGATGAGAGGTCATGCAGAATTATCCGCGCGGCCCGGACCATTGCAGGGCACGGGAAAGTCTTTCACGTACTGGCGGACACGCCAGAGCAGTGTGAGGATCTGCTGATTTTATTGGTCGATGAGGGACTTGTGATCCGTTTTGAGTTGCCGAGGCAGGGGAAAGCAGTTTGGCCGCGCGATGTTGAGACGTACCCAGTGAATGAGTTTCGATATCTCTTGTCGCAGCGGGAGAGGGTGAAGCTCAACGCTGCGGTGGCGTCTGCGCGGGCGGTGCTGTCGCGCCTCGGCACGCCACCGTCAGAAGACTAACTAGTACCTACCGCCCCAAGTACGCTCGCCAGCCACCATAACTCGTTATATCCTCCCCGCCGCGCACCGCCTCCGCCTCGACCAGGAACCCTTTCGCCGTGGTCCCGTCGCCCAGCCGAAGGGTGCCGATGCCGAGCGGCGCCGGGATCGCCGCAACGAACTGGCCAAACCCGGCCGCATCCAGCGACCAGACTTCCACCGCCAGCTTCCCGCCCGTGCCGTCCGCCACCCGCAAAAGCCCGGGCTTCGGCGGCGTCGTGCCCGGCAGCGCGAACAGCCGGTAATCCGCCGTGGTCGTCGTCTCGCGCACCAGTGTGCCGCCCAGCGCGGTGAGTTCGCGGTTGAGCGGCAATCCGGTGAGATGCGCCCCCACCGCCACGATCTCGATGCGCCCCGGCGCCGTCACCGGCCCTGCTGCCGGTTCCCCGGCAATTTTCGCTGCAATACCCGCAAGATAGCCGTCGCTGCCCGCCCGGCTGATCAGCGTCAGGCTCGACGGCAAGCCGTCGCTGCGCTTGCCGGCCGGCACGCTGATCGCCGCCATGTCGAGCAGGTTGACGAAATTGGTGTAGCTGCCGAGGTTGGAATTATAGAGCACCGGCTCGGCCTCCAGATCGGCCAGCGTATAGACGCGCGGCACCGTCGGCACGGCGAGGAGGTCGACGCTATTGAGGATCGGCGCCGTGGCCCGCTTGAGGTCCGCCAATTTATAGGCCGCCTCGAAGGCGGACACGGCCGTCAGCCCCTCGGCGCCGCCGATGATCTTCAGCGTCGTCGGGTGGAACACTTCCGGCGAGGTCTCGATCAGCGGCTTGGTCGCCGCATAGCGCTCCGCCACCCACGGCCCTTCATAGAGCAGCCGCGCCACCGCATGCAGCTGCGCGAAATCCACTTCCACGATCTCGCCGCCAAGGCTCGCCAGCTTTTCGAGATCGGCGGCATAGGCTGCCTCCGCTGCCGCATCGCCGAAGAACAGCCGCTGTGCCACCGGCGGCACCCCGACGCGAAACTTGGCTGGTGCCGCGCTCGCCGCCGGCGCGGGCAGGGCGCGCGAATAGGCATCGGCCGCGTCGTATCCCGCGGCAATCGCCGTCACCTCGCGCGCCAGCCCGACGCTGCGCGCGAACACCGAAACCGTATCCAGCGTCCGGCACGCCGGCACCACGCCGGTGGTCGAGAGAAGCCCGAGGCTCGGCTTCAGCCCGACAATGCCGTTCATTCCGGCCGGAATCCGGCCCGAACCGGCCGTATCCGTCCCCAGCGAAAAGTCGACGATCCCTGCCGCGACGGCAACTGCCGAGCCCGAGCTCGAACCGCCGGGGATCAGGCTCGCATCCAGCGCATTGCGCGGCACGCCATAGGGCGAGCGCACCCCGACAAGCCCGGTGGCGAACTGGTCGAGATTGGTCTTGCCGATGACGATGGCGCCCGCCGCTTCGAGCTTTTCGACAACGAAAGCGGATCGCTCCGCCACATGGCTGAAAGCCGGGCAGGCGGCGGTGGTCGGCATGCCGGCCACGTCGATATTGTCCTTGACCGCAAACACCAGTCCCGCGAGCGGCAGCTCTCCGCCCTTGGCTTCCACCGCCTCGGCCCGCCGCAATGCGTCTTCGATCGGCGGCAGATGGATGAAGGTCGCCGGGTCATCCCACACCTCGATCGCCTGGTAGGCGCGGCGGACAGCGGCAGTTGGGGGCAGTCGGGACATGGCAAAACTCGTCGATTGTGCACCGACGAGTTGTGCCTATTTCTTCATCTGGTGCAAGACAGTTGCATACATCACTGCCTTGCACTCACGGCTTTCTGTCGCGGCGTCAGGCCGTCCAGCCACCGTCGATGATATGCACCTGGCCGGTCGTGTAGGTCGCGCCCGCCAGGTACACCGCCAGGTCCGCGATCTCTTCCGGCTGGCCGATGCGGCCGATCGGCTGCCGGGCGATGAACGCCTTCTTGGCGGCCTCGAAATCCCCGGTTGCCCGCCAGCGGTCATGCAGCGACGGGCTGTCCACCGTGCCCGGCGCAATCGCATTCACCCGGATGCCCTTGTCGGTATAGTCCGCCGCCATCGACTTCGTCAGCCCGATCACCGCCGCCTTCGAGATCGAATAGGCGGCGCGATTCGGCACGCCCGTCACTGAACTCGCCACGGTCGCCATGTTGATGATCGCACCGTCACGGCGCTCCAGCATCTGCGGCAGCACCGCCTTGATCGCGCGCACCTGCGCCCAGACATTGAGGTCGAAGGCGAACTCAAGGTCCTTGTCTTCCATCTCGAGAACGGTGCCGCCATGCACGACACCGGCGCAGTTGAACAGCACGTCGATCCGGCCGATCTCGGCCACGGCCTTGTTCACCGCTTCGGTGTCCAGCACGCTCAGCACCCGCGTCGTCACGCCCGGCGTGCCGTCGAGTTCCTTGAGCTTGGTTTCGTTGACGTCGGTGGCGATCACCTTCGCCCCCGCCTTGACGAAGGCATGCACCGAGGCAAGCCCGATCCCCTGCGCTGCTGCGGTGATCAATACGATCTTGCCGTTCAGATCGGCCATTTCTGTCTCCGGGTCTGGTTGTTTACGGGCTGGCCGGTTTCGCCGCCGCGCCATGCGCGGGCAATGCCGATCAGCCAGGGAAAGCTGGTCAAGTCCTCCAGTCGCGGGTTTACGCGACTGCAACGCGGAAGAAAACCACGACCGGGTGCGCAACCGTCGGTTTCAGCCGCAAATGCGACCAAAGGCGGAGGTCAGTCTGCCACCACCGCGCCGACGTCCTCGAGCAGTTCCACGCGCTGGCCGAGCCCGCCCAGCATGCGTGCGATGTCCGCCGTGGCGGCATCGTTGATCGACTGGCGCTCGATGACCACCATCACTTCGCGATAGCTGGGAAAGCTGAAGGACACCTCGGTCTTGCCGCCATGCAGCGCCTCGTCATAGCCATCCTGCTCGGGCGGGGCGGCCAGCGGCAGGATATGCGGGCTCGTCGAATCGACGATCCTGTCGATGCCAAACACCCGCAGCCGCTCGGCAAACGGTCCGCACCGCCGCGCCAGGCCGGCGAGGAAGGCCACATCCATCCGGTTGTGATGCGTGTTCCAGTCACTCCAGTAGCTCCGGAAACCGCGTTCTGCCAACGCCGCGTCGTGGTCGAAGAAGGGTTGCCGGATCACCACATAGTCGCGCGAGGCCACGAGGGCATTCTGCACCACCTGCAATACCGATTTTTCCGCCGGGATCTGCTGCAGCACGTTCAGCATGAACGCCGCCGACACCGCTCCGAAACTGTAGGGCACCTCGCGGATGTCATAGACAAAGCTCAGGTCATTGACCCGGCGGCACTCCGTCACCTTCTCGACCGCGATGTCGAGGCTCACCCCCACTTTCAGTCCGGTCGTGCGGCGCACATGTTCATATGAACGCCCGCCGCCACTGCCCAGGTCGAGAAAGTCCACGACGCCGCTTGCGAGCAGGTCATAGAGTGCCGATTTCTGGATTTCGAGCGCGGGCATGCGTCAACCGGCCTTGTCGAACAAGGCCGCCACCAGCGGCGCGTCGAACCGCACCAGCGTGATGCCATTGCTGCGCGCATAGTCCCCGACGGCGCCCAGCGTCTCGGGTCCAAGCTGCCCGTCGATCGCGCCGCCATAGCCGCCGACCTTGGCCAGCATCGCCTGGGTGAAGCCGACCACCGGATTGGAAATCGCCGAATATCGTTCAACGAACCGCGCGACCATCTGGTCGCGGATCGGCTTGTCGAAGCGCATGAAGATTTCGAAACTCTCCGCGTACAGCCCCACGCCCAGCGCCTGCTCCAGCGTCGCGGCAGTCCGCTCCGGATCGAGCTTGCTCGTTCCTTTCAGTAGGGTCACCACGTCGAGCATCGAGCAGGTTTCGCAGGCGGCCGCGTCGACGCCCAGATCGGTCACGCCCAGCGCGACGGCGCGCTTGGCGTAGAACACCGCACGCGCCGGGTCCTTCTCGACACCGATGCCGCGCTCATAGACCGATGCGGCCGTTCGCGCCGCCAGCGGGTCGACCTCCGACAGCACGTCCAGCCTTTCGAGCAGTGGCGACAGCTCCGCCGGGTCGGTGATTCCGCCACGGGTCACTGCGAGGGCCACATAGCGTGGTTCCTGGTCAGGAAAATCGTCAAGCAGGTCGCGATAGGCCGCGACCGCCTCGGGGTAGCGCTCCGCCTGCACCAGCATCTGCGCCAGCCGCAACTCCGAGGTCTTGTCGCCCATCGCGAGCGCCTGCCGATAGGCCGCCTCTGCGGCACCGAAATCGGGCGTGCCGCCGCTTGCCGCACCGGCACGGTAGAGGTCGCCAAGCACGCGCCCCGCCGTGCTGCTGTCAACAGCCTGCGCCTTCATCAGCGCCACATCCTCGGGGCCCGTCGTCTTCAGTGCCAGACCCGACCGGACATAGATCAGCGCGGCCCGCCCATCCTCAAGGTGGCTGCGCAGCAGATCGCGGGCTGTCTGGTATTCCTTGGCGTCGAACAACACCTGCGCCGCCTTGACCGCGGCAGCTGTGGCATCGGCAGGACTCTGGGCCGCTTGCGCCAGCACGGCCGGCACAAAAGCCGGCAGCGCGACCATCCCCAGGATGGCCGCACCAACGAGCCCCAGAAACGCTTTCGGCCTGGTCATGCTTTGGTCGCTGCCCTTGTGGTAGCGGCGGCCAACGCTGACGTCAGCCGGCGCCGTAGAGGTTCTGCTCTGCCCCGCCGGTCAGCACCGCCGCCGCAAGCTGCGGGCTGAGCACGCCGCTTGCCACGGCTTCGGCCACCTCGGTCGAGTAGGCATTCAGTGTGGCAGTAATCACTGATTCGGACAGCCCCAGAGCTTCGAGGGCTGCCAGCAGTTCGGCCAGCGACATCACGTTGCGGCCATTCAGGCCGCCGATCCGCAGGATGGCCGCTTCGACTGCGGCCTGGATATCGGCGGGCGAAGCCGCACTGGCGGCCGCCTGCACGATGGCAGAGATAACTTCGGACTGGCCCGCTTCCTGGGCCACCTTGATCCGGAGGAATGCCGACGGGTTATTCTGGTTCAGCCGGTCGATCGTCGACCAGACGTCATTGGTGGTCGTGCCGGAATTGGGGTCGTCGATCGGCATGTTTGGCACTGCCTGGGCAGGTGCGTTGAGGCTGACGGCCGCCGCGACGACGGCTCCAACGAGAGCCTTTAGGGATGGTTTCGGCATAGCGCTTGACCCTTTCGCACTAGGGGGGAAGACAACGTCCGCAACGCGCCCTTTGCGTACGTAGTTGACGATAAGAGAGCCGACTTAACAAAGGCTTCCCGAGATCGAACGAGAATGTGCCTATTCAGCTGAAATCGACGAGATTTCCCAAATGGATGCGCATGCGGTTGCGGGTCCGGAAGCGGGCGTCGGCATAGGCTGCGCCATAGCGCTTCTTCAGCACGAAATCCGCCCCGATGTTGCGGATTCGCCGCTGGTCGCGACCCGCGCTGCGCGAGCCCTGGTGCCACACATAGGTTCCGGACCACACCAGGTTGCGATAACCCGCCGCCTCTGCGCGCAGCGACAGATCAAAGTCCGAACCATAGCCGCTGGGAAACGCCGCCTCATCGATGCCGCCGATCCGGTCCAGCACCGCAGGCCGGATGAAGAAGCAGAACCCATGCACCAGCGGCACCGGCATGTAGCGGGGGCCCAACCTTTCGAGCGCACCCCTGAACCGCGTCTCCAGATCTGCAGCGGGCAGGTCGGGATAGAGAAAGTCGCCTGTCTCGTCGAACGAGTACATCAGCGACTGATATCCCGCCCGGTTCGACAAGACCCCGACCAGCCCGGCATCCTCGGGCAGCGGACCGAGTTCCGGCGGCGTGTCGCCGGCAAAGCCCACATCGTCATTGACGATGCACAGCAGGTCCGGTTCCGCTGTCGCCCTCGCATGGGCGATCCCCAGGTTCACCGCCCGGCTGTATCCCTTGTGCAGGCCATCGGCGAGAAGCTCCAACCGCCCTTGCCGCGCTACCTTCTGCGGACCAGGTTCGCCCACCGCTACATCCGCTCTTTCGTCCTTTACGGCCACGACTCGCGCCGCGGGGTCCTTGAGGACATGCGCAATCACCGCCTTCAGGCTGTCGGAAGCCATGAGATAGGGGATGATGTAGGTGCAGTTCACTGCAGGCGGGCCTCTTCGCCCAGAAGGAACTTGTAGATCGAGCGGCCGGCCGTCTCGATCGAGTAACGCTCTGCCGCCTGGAGCCCGGCCACCCGGTAGCTCTCGAGATCGCCATAGATCCGCGCGACCCCTGCGACGGCGTCCCCCACCACCGTGTCGGTCTCGGTGTCGAGCATCACCGCGTTCCAGCCATCGACGGCAAACTCGCCCGAGCCACCCCGCTGCGGCACGATCGCCGCGCAGCCGGTGCTCATTGCCTCAAGGCTCGCCCGACCGAACGCCTGGTAGTGCGACAGGTCAACGAAGACGTCCGATTGCCGGAACAGCGCCGCCACCTGCTGCCGGTTCAGCCGCCCGGTGATCGTTATGCCCGGCAGCCCGCGCACCGGATCGAAGATCGCGTGTCCCTCGGCCTCGCCGAACAGGGCCACCCCGATCTCGCCGCCATGCGCCTCGGCCAGCGCTTTGGCAAATGCCACCGTCGCCTCGGGGTTCCGGCGCGGGGTGGATGGCCGCACCATCGCGGCCACCTGGTTCTTCCGGCCCGGCTCCGATGGGAAATACAGCGCGCGGTCGAGGCTGGGCAGCACCACGTCCACCCGTCGCCCATGCTTTTCGAACACGATGTCGCGCAGCCAGCGCGTCTTGGCGAAGAACCGCACCCGCGGGTCGAGATCATAGCTCTCGAACGCCTCGCGCCACTCCGCCGTTCCTTCGGGGTGGAAATACGGCTCGTAGTCCTGCACGTAGTAAAAGACCCGCTTTTCCGGGTAGATCGACATGATCTCGCGCACCAGCGCCACGCTGCGATACACTGTCGCCACCACCGCGTCATAAGGCGCCAGCTGGTCGCGCACCATGTGCAGCGAGCGGTAGCCGATGAACAGTCCGGCATGGATCCCGTCATCGGCGTAAAACGTCAGGAACGTCGCCAGTTCCTTTTCCGGCACCAGCACCGCCGTCTTCACCCCTCGGCCATGGAGGAAATTGGCTTCCTGGACGATTGAGTGCACCCCACCGCCGCCGGGCTTGGCCGGCAGCACATAGGCCACCGACAGCGGCAGCCCCGAATACATCAGGTTCGATTTTGCCGTCGCATAGACGTTCGTTGCGCCATGGCGCGCATCGTCGAGCTCAATGCTGCGTTCCAGCTTCTGCACGGCATTGTGCATCGCAGCTTCGCCATGCTTGGCGTTGAGCGCGCTGCGTCCCTGCCGGGCCAGCTCCTGTCGCCGCTCCGCCCCGAAGCTGGCTGACTTGGAGTGGTAGACATAGGCGTCGTCGACCACCGCCAGCTCCCAGCCCGCCGCAGCGGCCCTGAGGCAGAGGTCGTTCTCCTCGCCATAGCCGACCGGGAACTTCTCTTCGTCGAACAGCCCGATCGATTTGACCACCTCGGTCCTGACCGCAAAGCAGAAGCCATTGATCACGGGTACCCGCGGATAGGTGGCGGTGCGGCGACCGACCGCCAGCGCGATGTCGTCGGCGGTGATGCCATCGGGCAGCGTGTTGGTGACGAAATTGCCGTCCTCTCCCTTCACCTGCGGGATCGACTGGTAGCTCGCCGCATTCGACAGTGGTCCGGCAATGCCGACCTTGGGGTTCTGCGCAAAGGCCTTGCGGATGCGCGCCACCCAACCCACCGTCGTCACGGTGTCGCTGTTGAGAAACACCACCACATCGTGACCCAGCGCCGCGCGCAGCCCGATATTGACCGATCGAGTATAGCCCAGATTGGTTTTGTTGCGGATCAGTTGGAACGGTCGCCGCTGCGCCTCGCGGTCCAGCAGTTCTGCCGTTTCGGCATCCGATCCGTCGTCGACGACGATCAGCGTGTCATAGCCGCCATTCTCGAACAGCGCGGCGAGACATTCCTTGACCTCGGCAGCCGCGTTGAACACCGGCACCACCACGGCGACGCTCTTCACCGACGAAGCAGCGGCCGCAGTGGGGGCGGCATTGCCGAAGGCCAGGGTGGCCTTGCCCTCCAGCGCCGCCAGCACCTGCTTGGCACCGCGGCTGACCTTGGCCATTTCCTCGATGTCGATCCCCTGCCGCAGCCGGTCATGGTCGCTTTCGACCATCTTCAACCGCTTCTCGACACTGACAAGCCGGTGCTCGACGCGCTCGAGGCACGAAATCACGAAAGCGAGCGAGGAGAGGAGTTCTTCAGTGTCTTTGCGCGACAGCATATGGGGCTCAGATTGGCATGGTTGCGTAAATGACGTTGTCCGGCTTTTCGAGCGCCTTCAGCCGCCGGGCAATCTTGCCCAGTTGTGCGGGCTTGCGGCACAAGATGAGCTGCATGCGCTTAAAGATCGGTTCGCTGAACGGCACTTCGAGGGTCTTGTGCCGGTGCATGCTGGGGTCATAGGGCCCGGAATCCGGGGGCGACTGCAGCGCGTGGATCACCGCGTCGGAGCTGTCGCGGATACGCTCGCATTCCAGCAGCGCGTAATCGGCGATCAGCCCCTCGTCGAACAGGCTGCGCAGCATGCGCAGGTACTCGAAGCTGCCACCCTGGTACCGGTTCGATGTCAGGTCGGAATAATAGGTCTTGAAGCCGCGCCGGATCAGGTGCGGGGTCGCATCGAACTGCACCTGCGACACGAACACGAAGTCGCGCGAGATGATGGCGGCCTTGCGCAGCATGGCCAGCACCGCCCCGGCATTCGGCAGCCCGGGCAGCACGTTGTAGAGCGTCGAAACCTTGGCGAGCTTGCTGTTGGGCAGGTCCATCGCATCAAACGGCAGGAAGCTGACATTGCTCGGCACCTCGCCCTCGGGCAAACGCGTTTCCTGCCGGTCGAGACCGAGTACCTTGCCCTCGATGCCCAGGCGGGTCGCCACAGCCAGCGTCGACTTGCCGTCGCCGCAGCCGATATCGAGAGCTTCGAGGTTACTGGGCAAAGCCATCGGCGGCGACCTCCTCGATCAGGCCCTTCATCTGCAACATCCCGTCTCCCGCTGCGCCGCGGCGTCGGCTCGCGCCGGCCGCCACCGCCTCGAAAAACGCTTCCACGTCCCCGGGCTCTTCCTCATCGAACGCCAGCGGAGAAACCGTCTTGGCCATCGCAACACGGGCGCGCTGCGCCTCGCGGCCGCGATCTTCATTGGCAACCAGCAGGGTTGGAATTCCGAGATAGAGCGCCTCGTAGACGCTGTTGTAGCCGGCCTCCAGCACCGCGCCGCTGGCGCGCGCCTTGGCGGTGAGCGAACGGGAAATCCCCACCCGCCTCCGGGCCGGATAGCCGGCCAAGACGGGCCTCAGATCATGAGCCGACCACTGGAACGCCATGCGGCGGCCCTCGAGGCGACGCCTCAGCCGGTCGAAGCGTTCGCGCTGCGCGGGTTCGTACCCGCCGAGCCCGAGATAGACGAGGCCGGACGACGGCCCATCGGCAGCAGCCACCGCCTGATAGGCCTGGCAGACGCCGATACGCCGCAGTTTGCCCTTCGCCTCGGCCAGCCGGGCAATCGCGTCGGGCGGCGTCGGCACCGCTTCGGACGGTTCGATCACCAGGTCGACGAAATCGAGATACCCGGCCTGGATCAGGGCCTGCTGGTCGCGGAACAGCGCGCGGCGGATCCACACGACCTTCAGCGTCGGGTCACCCAGCCGCTGGCGAATCACGTGTTCCGGCACATGCCCGCTATCGACCACCCACAGCCGCGCCGCGATGTTCTGCTCCCGGAACAGGCGCCGTCGCACCTTCAGCCCGTCATTGGTCAGCCGCGCGTCGTACCGTCCGGCATAGCGGGTGGGCAGTCCAAGCAGGCGGCGCAATCCGGCCGTCCGCATCAGATGGCCAAGCCCGATGGAACTGGATGCGTCGAGTGCGATGCAATCGGCACCGGAGTGGTCATCGGGGGACATGGCGTCAAAACTCGATCCGATTCGGTCGGGTCTTGCTCCTGCAAACCCAAGCCAATCCACGAATGAAGGATCCCTCGCAGCGAGCCGCTTGGGGAAACACTTGAGCGCCCTGAACCAGTATCTCTACGGGATGTTAACGATGCCTTTCCATCGTGTCCGAATTGGCGGCGAGTTTGGCATTGCCGTCATGCAGGGGCCTTCCGCTGCCAATCTCGTCGGCGCGGCTCTCCTGCTGGTGGAAACCAAAAAGGGGGCGCAGTGCCCCCTTCTTGTCTCGGCCGTTCGCCGTGCTGCCGGCTGCCCGGACGCTCTCGCGCAACCGCGCCGCAGGTCGGTCGACGCGCCTCCGGGCCACTAGTAGGTGGCGCGCCCGCCACTGAGGTCGAAGACCGACGCGGTGGTGAAGCTGTTCTCCTTGGAGACCAGCCAGGACACCATGTTCGCGGCTTCCTCCACTTCAAGGAAGCGGCCGCGGGGGATGCGGCTCAGCATGTAGTCGATGAATTCCGGCTTCAGCTCGTCGAGGATGCGGGTCTTCGCCGTTGCCGGGGTGATGGCGTTGATGGCGATGTCGTACTTGGCGCACTCCTTGCCGACCGCCTTGGTCATGCCGATCACGCCGGCCTTGGCCGCAGCATAGGCCGAAGCGTTCGGGTTGCCTTCCTTGCCGGCGATCGAGGCGATGTTGACGATACGGCCGTAATTGCGCGTCTTCATGCCCGGCAGCACGGCGCGGTTGACGTAGAAAGCCCCGTTGAGATCGATGTCGATCACCCGGCGCCATTCATCGAGGTCATACTCGTCAAGCGGGGCGTTCTTGCCGGCAATGCCAGCCGAGTGCACGAGGATGTCGATCCGTCCCAGCGCCGTCTCCACCGCGGCAACCGCTGCCGCCACCGCATCATAGGACGCAATATTGACCGTCACCGTCGAAGCGGCCGCGCCTAGTTCCGCCGCCGCCGAAGCCAGCATGTCGGAATTCATGTCCCACAGGCTGACCTTGGCCCCCGACGCCACCAGCCGCCGCGCAATGGCAAAGCCGATGCCCTGCGCTCCCCCCGTGATGACGGCAACCTGGCCGTCGAGATCGATCTTGTTCATTGTTTCTCTCAAATGCTCGTCGTCTTGGCGCTTGCCGCGCAACAGCACATTCCGCTCGCCGGCCGTGCCGATCAAATGTTCTTTAGTCCAACAGCCACCGCGAATCGAGGTCATGTCCGTCGCATTCCGGTCGCCTGCCGATCTGCTAGACTGGCCGCGAAGCACTCGGCCACAACCCGACGGCAAGACGAGACGAGGACACCATGCAGATTGCCAACAACCGCCTGACCGTCGAGATTTCCGAACGCGGCGCCGAACTGCGCTCCATCCGGACGCCCGATGGCGCCGAATGGTTGTGGCAGGGTGATCCGGCCTACTGGACGGGCC
The DNA here is from genome assembly GCA_964399695.1 of uncultured Devosia sp. Lineage (GTDB taxonomy): Bacteria > Pseudomonadota > Alphaproteobacteria > Rhizobiales > Devosiaceae > Devosia_A. The sequence continues at coordinate 159,061 of CAYNRZ010000005.1, forward strand.
GGTCGCCCTTGCTCTTCCCGGTCGTCGGCCGCAGCCCCGACAACACCGTCACCATCGGTGGCGTGCCGCATGCCATGCCCGCCCACGGCATCGCCCGCATCTCCGATTTCGCCGAGGACGCCCGCGGCAGCGACTGGGCCCGCCTGGTGCTGGAGGATAGCGCGGCCTCCCGCGAGAATTATCCGTTCGCCTTCCGGCTGACACTCACCTATCGGCTGCTCGATTCTACCCTCAGCGTCATCGCGGCCGTCACCAATCGCGACAGCGTCGCCATGCCGTTCCAGTTCGGCTTCCATCCGGGCTTTTCTTGGCCGCTTCCGGGCGGCATCGGGCAGCGCCACGCCGTCGTGCTCGCCAATGGCGCCGAGCCTGCGCTCCACCGCCTCGACGCCGACAAGCTGCTCGTAGATACCCCGTTGCCCTCGCCCTTCTTGGCCGGCCGGCTGGTGCCGGAGCCTGCGATGTTCGAGGCCGATGCCATGCTGTTCCCGACGGGCGTCGGCCACGATGTCAGCTTCGGCATCGACAACGGCCCGAGCGTGCGCATGGTCACCGCCAACCTGCCGCACTTCGCCATCTGGCAGAAGCCGGGCGCGCCCTTCCTCTGCCTCGAGCCCTGGCACGGCACCGCGCCGATGGCGGATAGCGGCAATGCGCTCGAGACCCGCCACGGCTCGATGTTGCTGCCGGCCAACGAGACCGCCGATTTCCGCATGGAACTGACCGTCTCGACCGCGCCCTGAGTCTCGGCCGGCCTCAGCCCTCCACGGCGCGCCGCACCGCCGATCGCAACACCTCGATGTCGCTGTCGCGGCTCAGCCGGTGGTCGCCGTCCGGGATCAGCGTGAAGGTCACGGGGTCGAGCAGCAGATGCTCGGCGAGCCGCAGCGCATGGGCCCTCGGCACGTCCGGATCGGCGCCGCCCTGCAGGATCGTCACCGGGCAGCCCGTCTCGATGGTCCTCCCGAACATCAGGTGCTCGCGGCCCTCCTCGATCAGCTTGCGGGTGATGGGGTAGGGCGCGTCCGAATAGGCCGAAGGCTGCTCCACCTTGCCGTCGCGATCCAGCGCCAGAAGTTCCGCCGGCGAGAACTGCTTGGCCATCAGCTCCTCGGTCATGTCGACCGCCGGTGCGATCAGCACCAGTGCCTTGAGCCGCACATCTCCCCGCTTGAGCAGGGCGCGCGCCAGCAGCAACGCAATCCAGCCGCCCATCGAAGAGCCGATCACCACCTGCGGCCCGGTGGTCAGCGCGAAGACAGCCTCGGCCTCCTCGAGCCAGCGCCCGATCGTGCCGTCGAGGAAATCCCCGCCCGACTGGCCGTGGCCGGAATAGTCGAATCGCGTCACCGCCCAGCCCTCGGCGGCCCCCAGTGCGTCGAGCGCGCTGGCCTTGGTCGAAATCATGTCGGAGCGATAGCCACTGAGCCAGAACAGACCAGGCGCCGCGCCATCGCGCTGCAACACCGCGATGTCTCGCGCTGCGTGACCCGCGCCAACGCTGATCTGGCGATAGATCGGGTCGCTCATTTCCACTATCCTCTGGCTTGGCTCGCTCGCCGCTGTTTGCCGGATGCGCGACATGCCCGCAACAACCGGTTGACCCTTTGCGTTGATTGGCCGGGAAGCTGTTGACTTATGCCCGCCGCGACCCGATTTTATGGAAGCTTCCCGCCGCATCGGTAACAATTGAAGGAACGCCTGCCATTCGTCGACCCATGAGACCCGTAGCGCCCCAGAAAGATGGGCCGCAGTCAAACGAGGATATTTCCAGCCCCGACGTCCAGCTGATCGATACCGAGGGTGCCAATCGCGGCATCGTCAGGACTCGCGACGCGCTGGCCGAAGCGCAGGAACAGGGGCTTGACCTCGTCATCATCGCTGGCAACTCGAATCCGCCTGTCGCCAAGATCCTCGATCTTGGCCGCTTCAAATACGCTGCTCAGAAAAAGGCCGCTGAAGCGCGCAAGAAGCAGAAGGTGATCGAGGTCAAGGAAATCCAGATGCGTCCCGGCATCGATGACCATGACTACCAGACCAAGATGAAGGCCATGGCCCGGTTCCTCGAGGATGGTGATCGCGTCAAGGTGACGATGCGCTTCCGCGGCCGTGAGATGGCCCACCAGAATCTCGGCATGCAGGTGCTCGTCCGCGTCCAGAACGAGTTCGAATCCAAGGCCAAGGTCGAAAGCGCCCCGCGCTCCGAAGGCCGCCAGATGGTCATGGTGCTGGCACCGAAGTAGTGAGGCTCGTCCGGCG
>CAYNRZ010000005.1:161419-200248 GCA_964399695.1 uncultured Devosia sp.
CAGCCGGCAAATCAGTCCGGTGGACTGATTTGAGAGCCGAACGCCCGGAGAGCTACGCTCGCAGGGCCAGCTCGTCCGGCGCAGCCGGCAAATCAGTCCGGTGGACTGATTTGAGAGCCGAACGCCCGGAGAGCTATGCTCGCAGGGCCAGCCTGATCAGAAGCCAGCAAGGGCGGCCCCGCGGCCGCCCTTTGCTTTTCCGGCAGCGTGCTCTTCAGCCTCCCTTAAATACCGCGCTATGATACTGCGCGACGACTGCCCCCGGGAGGAGGCGCAAGATGTTCGATCACAAGGACACATTGTTCCACATTGCCAGCCAGTTGCAGCGGCGACTGGCCAACCGCTTGCGCGAGGCCCTGCTGCCGCATGGCCTGCATCCCGCGCAATATACTGCGCTGGCCGAGATCGCCGAGCGCGAGGGCTTGACCCAGGCAGAACTGGTCGCCCGCCTCGATCTCGAACAGCCGGGCGTCGCCCGCACCCTCTCCGCCCTCGAGGCCGACGGCTGGATCGAGCGCTCATCGCTGGGCAAGGGCCGGGCCCAGGGCCTCTATCTCAGCGACAAGGCGCGTGCCGTGCTGCCCACCGCCACCGTCACGGTCGCCGAAATCAACCACCAGGCCCTGGCCGGCCTCAGCCGCACCGAGGCCGCGCACCTGCTCGACGACCTGAACCAGCTCTCGGATGCCAATCGCGCCGGATAGGCTCAGTCGAGTTCGAGCGCGTTCTTCACCGCCGTCCACGAGACGTACTTGAAGTTGCGCGTGAAGCCCTCGTTGCGGTCGTCCTGCACCACCAGCATGCCATCGGCAAATCCCGGGCCCAGATTGGCCGAGGTGACGTCCAGTCCGTCGGTCTCGCCCACTGGATCGGTCGGGCCGGTCTCGATCGAGAAGCTCCCGATGCAGGGCTGTGCCCCGTCGGCGTCCGGCTGGCGCGGGTAGAGCGCATAGCGGTTCACCCCTTGCGCCGAAACCACGACATAGCCAGCCGAGGCACCGGCATCGTAGATCGAGATGCCCTCGACATCGTCGCGCGGCAGGCAGTCCGACCCGACCGCATCGATCTGGACCCCTTCCGCCGCCGCGTCCGGATCGGCGTCGAACCGCCAGATGCCGCCATCTTCCTCACCGACATAGACAAAGCCCAGTCCGTCATCGGCGGCCACGCCTTCCGGTTGGCTTGGCACGGTCCACTGCCGCGCGAAGCTGAGTTCGATCGCCGCCGCCGTGCCGCCGATCCGCCACTGCACGATGTCGCCGGTCTTGAAGCTGGCGATCACGCTCGCCGTCCCGTCCTGGGCGCGATAGAGCCCGATGCCGTAGATGTCGTCGTCGATCGCCTGCGGCGCGCCGTCGAACTTGAACGGCGTCGCCGGCGCCAGCACGCCATCGGCGCCCACGGTGTAGAGCACGATGGTGTTGTCGTTGCGCCGGCTGGCGGCCACCAGCGTCACCCGGTCCGGGCCCAGCGCCACATCGGCCCTGAGGTCGACATTGTTCAGCCGGCCATCGGGCAAGCGCTGCACGATCTTGCCATCAAGGTCGAACACCACGAGGCCGTAATCCTTGTCGGTCCCGATCACCCGGCTCTGCGCCGGATCGGCCGGGTTGACCCAGATCGCCGGATCATCGGGGTCGAGGTCGACCGGCTCGGTTTCGCGAACGGCCGTGACTTCGCCCATGCGCGGGTCCTCCGCCAGCGCCAGTCCGGCACCGAACACCGCCACCAGCGCCGCGAAAGCGATCTGCGCCTGGCCCTTAGTCATCGATTTCGGCCTCGGTCACCGGCGCGGTGAACGAAATGGCGATCGGCTTGCCTTCGAACGTGCCCGTCACGAACCCGCCGATCATGCCGTTGGGCATGGTGCCATCGGCCTCGGCCGTGCCGCTCTCATGCGCCACGGTCAGCGTGCCCTCGGTGTAGAGCTGCTCCTCGTTGACGATGACGCTCTTTTCCACCCATTCCCACTCGAGCTGCAGCTCCATGTTGGAGAACAGGCCCTCGGGGAACTCTTCATCCTTGAGCGCAAAGCTCGCCACTGGCGGATGCTGGCTGAAATCGGCATTCTCGAACTCGAACTCGAAACCGCGCTCGATGCCGTCGGTGACCATGTTGGCCGCCACTTCGAAGTCGATATAGTTGAGCCCGCCGCCGTCCTTGACGCCATATTCGCGCTTGGCGCTGACTTCGAAGTCCTTCACCGCAGCCAGATCGCGCACATCGATGGCGAAGCTGTAATCCTTGAAGCTGCCGACCATGACGAAATGCGGCGTCGCGCCCAGCCATTCGGTCGGCGCCACCGGGTTGGCCGCGCCCACTACAACGCTGTTGTTCTTCACGCTGTCTTCCGCGCTCAGTTCGGCAGCGTTGGACGGCGCCGGCATCGCGATGATCGCGGCCATTGCGGTCAGCCAGATCGCGCCGCGCAGATAGGATTTGTCGAGTGTGAACTTGTGCGTCATTGTCGCCCCCGGACGTGATTTAGGCGACGCTTTGGCAGGCTGATATTGCAGCCCGATGACAGTTCGGCGCGCCCCCCTTGCGCGCCCACGCCTTTCCCCCTATACACCGCGCTTCTTCGAACGGGTCGCCCGGCCAACAGGCATGCCGTGGCGGCACCGAATGCAGGTTCCTCTGGGAACCACCTCTAACCAGGACAGCAAAATGCCAAAGATGAAGACCAAATCGGGCGCCAAGAAGCGCTTCAAGATGACTGCGACTGGCCGCGTCAAAGCGGGCGTCGCCGGCAAGCGTCACCGTCTCCTCAGCCACGACGCCGACTACATCCGCTCGCATCGGGGGACCAAGATCCTCAAGAAGGGCGATGAAAGTCTGGTCAAGTGGTACATGCCGTACAACCGCTAAGGAGAGAGCACGATGAGCCGCGTTAAGAGAGGCGTTACCGCCCACGCCCGCCACAAGAAGGTTCTGAAGGCTGCTACCGGTTTCTACGGTCGCCGCAAGAACACCATCCGTACTGCCAAGGCCGCCGTCGACAAGGCCGGCCAGTATGCCTACCGCGATCGCCGCAACAAGAAGCGCAGCTTCCGGGCTCTCTGGATCCAGCGCATCAACGCTGCCGTTCGCGACCATGGCCTGACCTATGGCCGATTTATCGACGGCCTCTTGAAGGCTGAGATTGCCGTCGACCGCAAGGTGCTCTCCGATCTCGCGATCACCGAGCCCGCAGCGTTCGCCGTGCTGGTTGCCCAGGCCAAGACTGCCCTCGGTTATCTCGGTGAGATCGAGACGACCACCCACGAGCGCATCTCGGCCTAAGCGTCTGGCCCCGAAAAGTCGCAGGACTTTTCGGATTGAGGCCAAGAGCCGGCAAGACCCTCTCGCCTTTTCAGAGGCCCCAAGCTAAGCCTTGCGCCGTCCCAATGGGGATGGCGCGGGGCTTTTTCATTTGGTCCCCCAGAGTTCAATCCGGAACCTACCTATGTCCCTCGACGCCCAGATCGCCACCCTTCGCACCGAGATCGCCGCGGCCGTTGCCGCCGCTGCCGACGAGGGCGCTATCGAAGCCGTCCGCGTCGGCGCGCTCGGCAAGAAGGGCTCGGTGTCCGCACTGCTCGCAACGCTCGGCGCCATCCCTGCCGAAGAGCGCAAGGCCGCTGGCGCCGCCATCAACGGCCTCAAGACCGAGGTCACTGCACTGATCGAGGAAAAGGCCGCAACCCTCGCCAGCGCCGCGCTCGATGCCCGCCTCGCTGCAGAGCGTGTCGACGTCACCCTGCCGCTCAGGCCCGTGCCCACCGCCGAGGGCCGCATCCACCCGGTCAGCCAGGTCATCGACGAGTTGACCGCCATCTTCTCCGACATGGGCTTTTCCATCGCCGAAGGCCCCGACATCGAGACCGACTGGTACAATTTCACCGCGCTCAACTTCCCCGAGGGCCATCCGGCCCGCGAAATGCACGACACCTTCTTCATGGCGCCCTCGCCCGATGGGGTGAAGCGCGTGCTGCGCACCCACACCTCGCCGGTGCAGGTCCGCACCATGCTCAAGACCAACGAGAAGCCGGGTGCGCCCTACATCACTCCTGCCATCGAGCCGCCGATCCGCGTCGTCTGCCCGGGCCGCACCTATCGGCACGACAGCGACCAGACCCACACCCCGATGTTCCATCAGGTCGAGGGGCTGGTCATCGACAAGACCGCCCATATCGGCCAGTTGCGCTGGGTGCTCGAGGAATTCCTCAAGGCCTTCTTCGAGGTCGACAACGTCACGCTGCGCTTCCGCCCCAGCTTCTTCCCCTTCACCGAGCCGTCGATGGAAGTCGACGTGCAGTGCGATCGCTCCGGCGCCGAAGTGAAGATCGGCGAGGGCAGCGACTGGCTGGAGATCCTGGGCTGCGGCATGGTGCATCCCAACGTGCTGCGCAATTGCGGGCTCGATCCCGATGTCTACCAGGGCTTCGCCTGGGGCATCGGCATCGACCGCCTCGCGATGCTGAAATACGGCATGAGCGACCTCCGTGCCTTCTTCGACGGCGACAAGCGCTGGCTCGACCACTACGGCTTCCGCCCGCTCGACCTGCCGACCCTGTTCGGGGGGCTGAGCTCTTGATTTAATTGTGGCCACGATTAAACGGACGTGGTAGATGGACCTGGAGTGGGACGAAGACAAGCGAAACTGGACGCGGAACAATCGGCAAGTGGACTTCGCCGATGTTGCCCGAATCGACTTCGCCAGTCTGGTCACGAGGCAGGATCAGCGACGCGACTATGGGGAGCTCCGCTACTCGAGCTTCGCCTATCTGGACGGCACGTTGATCAACTTCTGCTGGACGCCACGCCAAGGACGCATCCGCATTATTTCCATGAGGAAAGCCAATGACCGCGAACGCAAAGCGTACCTCGCGCGATAGAGAGCCCGGCACGATGCAAGGTGTTCTGCCTGGCGAGACCCTCGACGACTTCGAAAAGCGCGTCGGGGACGACTCGCCCGAGTGGACCGAGGAGGACTTCGCACGGGCGCGGCCGATAGACGACTTCCCCGAACTGAAGGCAGCTCTCGAACGCGCCCGCGGCCAGCGCGGCCCGCAGAAGGCGCCGGTCAAGGAGCGGATCGGCCTACGCCTCGACCACGACGTGGTCGAGCACTTCCGCGCCACCGGCCCCGGCTGGCAGAGCCGCATCAACGACATCCTCGCCGATCACATAAAGCGCCATCCGTGACCCTTACGCCCGCCCACGCCAACGCCATCAGCTTCAGCTTTGGGGACAGCCCGAAGCTGGCCGATGCGCTATTGGCGCTGGTGCTGGCGGGCAAGAAGACCGCGACCTGTGGCGCGCTGCGCGACTACGGTGCCGATGGCGAGCCTATGCCCGAGGTTGGCCGCCGGGACATCGTGCTCGATGGAAGAGGGCGTCCGGCCGCGATCATCGAGACGGTCGAACTGACCCAACACCGCTTCGACGAGGTGCCTGAGGCCTTCGCGCTCGCCGAAGGCGAGGGTGACTATGCCGAATGGCGCGCCAGCCATATCGCCTACTTCACCCGCAATGGCGGCTGGTCGCCGGACCTGATGCTGGTCTGCGAACGCTTCAGGCTTGTCGAGGTTCTCACGTGATGGCCGTCAAGGGTTTCGGGGTCATGGCATTGATGCAGCTCGCGAAATCGACCCCCGTCGGTCGCCGGCTGCTGCCGCATGGGGCGCCTGATGGCACCTATGCCTGTTTCGTGCGCGAAATTCGCTACTGGTCCGGCCCTCGCGCCGGCGAAACCGAAACCCTCCAAGGCGGCGAGTGGGAGCTCGACGTCATCACCGACCAGAACCTGCTCTGGGAGTATGAGGACGCGGAGAGCAAGCACAACGGCCTCCCGATCGAGATCGCCTACCGGCCCGGCGGCGTCGACCAGCTTGTCGCCCACAATACCGATTTCAGCCTGGTTCTGCGCATCAAGCTCGCAGACAACCAGCAAACCAACCCCACCAGCTTCGTCGCGCTCGGCACCAATATCGCGCTGGCTGGCATCTGCTACTTCAAACCGCGAGTTACGCCATGAAGTTCACCCTTGAATGGCTCAAGGAGCATCTCGACACCAATGCCTCGGCCGAGGAGGTCGGCAAGGCTCTGACCATGATCGGCCTCGAGGTCGAGGAGATCGTTGATCCCGCCGAGCGGCTCCGGCCATTCGTGGTCGCTCATGTCGTTGAGGCCAAGCCCCATCCCAATTCCGATCACCTCAATGTCTGCAAGGTCGATGCCCGCACCGGCACGCTGATCGATGTGGTCTGTGGCGCCCCCAATGCCCGCACCGGCATGAAGTCGGTGTTCGCCGCCCCCGGCACCTATATCCCGGGCAAGGATTTCACCCTGAAGGCCGGCGTCGTCATCCGTGGCGAGAAATCCGACGGCATGCTGTGCTCGGCCGCCGAACTCGAACTTTCGAACGACCATGACGGCATCATCGAGCTGCCTGCCGATGCGCCCATCGGCGTCTCCTATGTCGACTACGCCAGGCTCGGCGGCGCGGTGATCGACATCTCGATCACCCCCAACCGTGGCGATGCCACCGGCGTCTACGGCGTGGCGCGCGATCTCGCCGCCTTCGGCCTCGGTAAGCTGAAGCCCACCGACATGTCGCCGGTCCCTTCGAGCGGCCCGAGCCCCATCGCACCCCTGCCGCACCAGTTCGCGCCGGGCGAGCCCAAGGCCATCCGCAAGTTCGCCGGCCGCATCTTCACCGGCATCAAGAACGGTCCGTCGCCCGACTGGCTGCAGCAGCGCCTGCGCGCCGTCGGCCTTCGCCCCATCAACACCGTCGTCGATATCACCAACCTCGTCTCGCTCGGCTGGGGCCGCCCGCTCCACGCCTACGATGCCGACAAGCTCGTCGGCCAGCCGGTGCTCCGCAATGCGAAAGCCGGCGAGAGCTTCGACGCGCTCGACAACAAGCTCTACGCCCTCGACGAGACCATGACCGTCATCGCCGACGATCTCGGCCCGCTCTGCCTCGGCGGCGTCATGGGCGGCATCCGCTCGGGCACCACCGACAGCACCGTCACCGTGCTGATGGAATGCGCCAGCTGGGATCCCGACCTCATCGCCCAGACCGGCCGCAAGACCGGCATCGTCTCCGACGCCCGCTATCGGCTCGAGCGTTCGGTCGATCCCGCGCTGACCGAGCCCGGTCTTGAACTCGCGACCCGCCTCGTCCTCGAACTCTGCGGCGGCAAGGCGCTCGAGCCGGTCATTTCCGGCGAAGACGTGTTCCCCAATACCGTCATCGACTTCCCGCTGTCTGAAGTCGAACGCCTCACCGGCCTCCAATCCCCGTCGGAGGAAATCGAGGCTATACTGCGCCGCCTCGGCTTCGGCGTCGAAGGCAGCGGTCCGCGACGCACTGTTCGCGTGCCGTCGTGGCGGCCGGACGTCACCATGAAAGCCGATCTCGCCGAAGAGATCATGCGGATGGTCGGCGTCGACAATGTGCCGGTGGAGCCGTTGCCGCGCCTCGCCAATGTTGCCCCCAAGATGTTGACGACATTGCAGAATCGTCGCCGCATCGCGCGTCGCGTCCTTGCTGCGCGGGGGCTGGACGAAGCCGTTCATTGGTCGTTCATCTCTGTGGCAGACGCCCAGCGTTTCGGCGGGGGTTCGCCACAATTGCGGCTCGCCAACCCGATCGCTTCCGATCTCACCGACATGCGCCCCTCGCTGCTCCCCGGTCTCCTCGCCGCCGCGCAGCGCAACACCAATCGCGGCTATACCGATCTCAAGCTCTTCGAGGTCGGCCAGGTCTTCCACTCCGTCGAGCCCGACGGCCAAAAGACCTACGCCTCCGGCATCCGCCTCGGGACCGCCCGCCACTGGCAGGGCATGAGCCCGGTCTCGGTCTTCGACGCAAAGGCCGATATCGCCGCGGTGCTGGACGCCATGGGGCACGATATCGACAAGCTCCAGCTCGTCGCCGAGCCTGCCAGCTGGAGCCATCCCGGCCGTGGCGGCCGCATCCAGCTCGGGCCCAAGCTGACCATTGGCTGGTTCGGCGAGATCCATCCCGCTTTGGCCGAAAGCTATGATCTCAGCGGCCCGGTCGCCGCCTTCGAGCTCGATCTCGACGCCATCCCGGAACCGCGCAGGAAGCCGACTCGCGCCAAGCCGGCGCTCAAGCTCAACGATCTCATGGCCCTGAGTCGGGACTTCGCCTTCCTCGTCGATCGCGACGTGGCGGCAGCAACCATCCTCAAGGCCGCCCGTAGCGCCGACAAGACCCTGGTCTCGGGTGTCGACGTCTTCGATATCTTCGAGGGCAAGGGCGTTCCCGAGGGCAAGAAGTCCGTGGCTATCGCCGTCACCCTGCAGCCGCAGGATCACACCCTGACCGACGAGGAAATCGACCAGGTCGCCTCCGGCATCGTCGCTGCCGTCGCCAAGGCGACCGGCGGCACGCTCCGGGTCTAGTATGGCCGAAGTTCCCGACAGGGTTTCGACGCTCCCGGCTGCCCGGGAACGCGCCGCAACCGTGCTGCGCCGCGCCATCCTGGTGACGGCCATCGGGCTCAGCTGCCTCCTCGGCTACTTCACCACCTATGTGCTGATCGGGCTGCTGCTGCTGACCTCGCTCTGGGCCGCGCTCCACTGGTCCAGCATCCGGGCCCATGCCCGTTCCCGCACCGGTCGGCTGCCCGCCAACCTCTTCGCCGCCGCCTTCGGACTGCTGGTGGTCTCGGCCGCCTTGACCGGACTCGACGGCGGCGACCTCTGGACACTGGCGGGCTTTTCGGCACTGCTGCTCTATGCCCCGCTGGCCGCCCTGCTGGGGCGTGCCGCCACCCCCGCAAATGGGCGAAAGGTCGCAGAATTCGCCCTGTTCGGCACCGCTGCCGGCCTACTGGTCGCCGCCTGGTTCACCTATGTCGAGGGCATGAGCCGCGCGGGATTGGGCTCGTTCTTCACCGATCCGATCCGGCTCTCAAACACCGCGCTGATCATCGGCTTCTTCGCCATGACAGGTGCCGCCGCCACCCAGGGCCGCCAGCGTTTCCTGTACTTTCTCGGGCCCATCATGGCACTGGTGGTCATCTTCGCCTCCGGCTCGCGCGCCGCGCTGATCGCCTTTCCCATCCTGCTGCTGGTTGCCGCCCTGATGCTGGTGCGCCACAAGCTCAAGGCCCTGGCGCTCAGCGCCCTGGTGCTGTTCGGCTTCGGCCTCGTCGCCTACCTTGCCGATATCGCCGGCGCCCGCTCCTCGACCCTGTTCGACATCCTCGGTCGCCTCGCCGGCGGCGACAACCCTGCCGATCTCGGCACGGCCATCCGCTTCATCCTCTATCGCGCCGGCTGGTCCGCCTTTCTCGAGGCCCCGCTGCTCGGCCACGGATGGAGCCACCTGATGACGGCCATACTCCCCTATCTCGATGCGTTCGAGCAGACCCATGCCAGCCTGCCGCATCTTCACAATGATGCTCTGAATTTTGCGGTCGCCGCCGGTGTTTTCGGCGTCCTCGCCTATCTCGTCCTGCTTGCGACGCCCGTGCTGTGCTGCGTCCTCGGGCCCCGCGACGGACAGTATCGCATCCGGCTCTATGGCTGCAGCTTGCTCTCGATCAGCTATCTGGTGCTGGGCCTGCCCGACACCATGCTGAGCTTCCCCCTGCACAACGCGCTTTATGTTATCCTCACCGCCGTGCTGCTCAACTATTGTCGCGACAACCCCGCCGCAATGGAGGCCGCCCAATGACGACCGAAAACTCCGGCGCTCCAGCACCGTTCAAGGTCCTTGCCTTCTACCGCTTCGCCGACCTGCCGGACTGCACCGGGCTTAAGCCGGTCCTGGCAGAATTCTGCTGCGCTCGACGCATCCGCGGCACCTTCATCCTCGCGCCTGAGGGGATCAACGGCACTGTCGCCGGCACGCCCGAGGCCATCGACGCGCTGGTTGACTGGTTCGCGACCGACCCGTTGTGGTCCGGGCGGCTCGCGGGGGCCGAAGCCAAGTTCTCCACTGCCGACAGCATGCCGTTCCTGCGCATGAAGGTGCGGCTGAAGCCCGAGATCGTTACCTTGCGCGCGCCCGAGGCCAATCCGTCCAAGCAGGTCGGCACCTATGTCGCGCCGGCCGACTGGAACGAGTTGATCGAGCGCAACGACGTCATCGTCGTCGACACCCGCAACGACTATGAGGTGAAGCTGGGCACCTTCGCCAACGCGCTGGATCCGAAGACCACCAGCTTCACCGAGTTCAAGGACTTCGTGGCCACCAGGCTCGATCCCGCCAGGCACCCCAAGGTCGCCATGTTCTGCACCGGCGGCATCCGCTGCGAAAAGGCCTCGAGCTACCTTCTGGCGCACGGCTTCTCCGAGGTCTTTCACCTCGAGGGCGGCATCCTCAAATACCTTGAGCAGGTTCCCGAATCGGACAGCCGTTTCGCCGGTGAGTGCTTCGTTTTCGATGAACGCGTCGCGGTCACCCATGGCCTCACCCGCGGGACCGCCCAGCTGTGCCGCGGCTGCCGCATGCCGACGGCCCCATCGGGGCTCGCCGACGGCCTTTGCCCTTCCTGCGCCGCCGATCGCCCGGAACAAAAGCGCGAGCGCGATCGTCAGATGGCGCTAGCCCGCGCCCGTGGCGAGGCGCACCTGGGCGACGACGCCACCGCAGCGGCCGAACGCAACCGCGCCCTCAAGGCCGAGCGTCGGCGTCGTTCTGCCGGAAACTGAGGGGGTTCAGGCCGTCTGCCGGTCGAACTGGCCGTGCTTCATGAACCGCCACATATAGCTGGGCAGCATCGCATCCATCGCCGTGGGCACGATGTCGAACGCGGCCAGGGTCCGCCCCTCACGTCGTGCGGCGTCTGATACCACATTGTCGGTCTGCAGCATTTCCACCTGGTCGGCGGTCACCAGCGGCTTGAACGGCAGCAGCGCAAAGGGCAGGGCCATCAGCTTGCCAATCCCTGCCGGAATCGGCAGCAGCAGGTTGTTGCGCTGCGTCTCCCGCAGCACCCGCTGCATCAAGGCGTAGTAGGTCTCGGTGTCCGGTCCGCCCAGCTCATAGGCCCGGCCGCCCTTCACCTTGCCCTCGATGGCCAGGACGAACGCTTCGGCCACATCACCGACATAGACCGGCTCGAACCGAGATTTGGCACCGATCACCGGCAACACCGGCATCAGCCGCGCCAGCGTGCCCATCAGGTTGAAGAAGCCATCGCCCGGCCCGAAGACGATCGAGGGGCGGAGGATCACCGCATGGGGGAACTGCCCCAGCACTTCAGCCTCGCCCAGCGCCTTGGTCCGCGCATAGTTCGCCGCGCTCTGCGCATCGGCGCCCAACGCCGACATGTGCGCCAGCGCCGCCACACCGGCCTCCTTGGCCGCCTGCGCCACATTGCGCGCACCCATCGTGTGCACCGCCCGGAACCGCTGCTTGCCCGCCTCGTGGCCGATGCCGACGAGGTTGATCACCGCCGTCGCGCCCTTGGTGGCGCGTCGAACCGAGTCGATGTCGCGGATATTGGCCTGGATCGGCATCACCTGCCCGACGCCACCCAGCATGCGCACATGTCCGGCAAGGTCGGGGCGCCGCACGGCCACCCGCACGCGATAGCCACGCCGGGCCAGCACCTGCACGATCTGCGTGCCGATAAAGCCCGAGCCTCCGAAAACCGTAACCACGGAATTGTGCGGCAACATGGTGCGTAAGCCCCCGTCGGAAAGGTGTTGGCGGATCGGTGTTGGTTTGACCTGCGCCGCTTCTAGCGCGGGCCACCCACCCTGTCGAGGCGACACTTGCACGCGTTCGGCCTTCCCCACGCCAGAACGCCGAATGCGAGTTGACAGCCCCCCGCCGATCTCCTAGTTAGCGGCGCCCATCGGTTTGCCCTGGTGGCGGAATTGGTAGACGCGCACGGTTCAGGTCCGTGTGTTTAACGACGTGGAGGTTCGAGTCCTCTCCAGGGCACCATCGGCCAGCCAAACGGCCTCCCCTCGGGGAGGCCGTTTGCTTTTCCGGCTCAGCTTTCCACCAGACCGAACAGCACGCGGCGGGCCTCTGCTTCGTCGCCCCTCTCCACGGCCGCGCGGAGCGCGGTGAGCGCGTCGGGCAGGTCGTCGGTGGCGCGTGCGGCCGGTGGCGAACGGAGGATCTTGGAGTGCTCAGTGCGTTCGGCATTGGCCGGATCGAAGAACAACTCCTCGGTCAGCTTTTCCCCGGGCCGCGCCCCGGTTTCGACGATGGCAATGTCGCCGGCCGGGTTGTCCGGCGAACGCACGCTGAGACCCGCGAGCCGCACCATATTCTCCGCAAGGTCGGCGATCCGCACCGGCTCGCCCATCTCGAGCAGAAAGATATCGCCGCCCTTCGACAGCGCGCCCGCCTCAACGATCAGCTCTGCGGCCTCGTGCAGCGACATGAAGTAGCGTGTCATGCGCCGGTCGGTCAGCGTCACCGGCCCGCCCGCCGCGATCTGTTCGCGGAACAGCGGCACCACCGAGCCGTTCGAGCCCAGCACATTGCCGAAGCGCACCGAGCAGAAGCGCCGTTCGCGGCCATCCGCGGTCGAGCCATAATGCCTGACGATCAGCTCGGCCCAGCGCTTGGTTGCCCCCATGACATTCTTGGGTCGCACCGCCTTGTCCGACGAAATCAGGACGAAGTGGCGAACGCCCGCCGCCACCGCGGCCGCCACCAGCGCCTGGGTGCCGAACACGTTGTTGCGCACGCCTTCGAACACATTGGCCTCGACCAGCGGCACGTGCTTGTGCGCTGCCGCGTGGAACACCACGTCCACCGCTTCTTCCGCGAACAGCCGGCGCAGCAAGGCCTCGTCGCCGATCGAGCCGAGCACCGGCCGCACCACCGCGCCCGCCTGCCGTGCCAGTTGGCGATCGATCTGGTAAAGCGCGTGCTCGTTGGCTTCGAGCAGGATCAGCTTTCTTGGCCCCCAGCGCTGGATCAGCCGCGTCAGCTCGCCACCGATCGAGCCGCCGGCGCCAGTCACCAGGATCGTGCGGTCCCCCAAAAGGCTGGTGAACAGCTGCGGATCGGCCGGCACGATCTCGCGTCCGAGCAGGTCATCGATGTCGATCTCGCGCAGCTGGCTGATCAGATATTTGCCTGAGACGAGGTCGGCAATGGCCGGCAGCGTCCGGATCTTCACCGGGAGCCGGCTCAGCGCCGCAACGATCTCGCTGCGCCGCGTCGCATTGGCTGAAGGGATCGAAAGGATCACTTCGCGCACCCCGCGATTGCGGATCAGCTCTTCGAGACGGTGAGGGGGATAGACGCGATAGCCCGCGACGTCGCGGCCCCAGAGCTTGTTGTCATCGTCGAGGAAAGCGGCGACGAAGTTCCGTCCGTGGCTCCTCAGCGCTGCGGCCAGCTGCGTGCCGGCCGCTCCCGCGCCGTAGATCACCACGCCGCCCTCGGGGCCGAGGAATCGCTCCGGCAGCCACAGCACCGCCTTGGCGAGAAACCGCGAGCCGGCAATCGCGGCGGTGCCCAGCACCAGGTAGAAAATCGGCACCGAGCGCGGAAACACCGCCAGCCGTGTCGCCTCGGCGAGAAACAGCGCCGCCACCCAGCTGAGCGTCGCGAGCGCCATGGCCTGCACGATCGTCCAGATCGCCCGCTCCGGCAGGTAGCGGATCACCGCACGATACAGGCCCATCCGGACAAAGATCGGGATCGCCAGCACCGGTGCCAGCAGTATGAGCAGCAATTGCGGCACGCTGGGGTTGAACGTGCCGCCGAGCCGGAGCTGGAAGCTGCCCCACAACACCGCGAGCAGTACCACCACGTCGAGCCCGATCAGCAGCACGCGCTTGAGCGCGCGCGGCATCCCGCTG
Source organism: uncultured Devosia sp. (assembly GCA_964399695.1). Lineage (GTDB taxonomy): Bacteria > Pseudomonadota > Alphaproteobacteria > Rhizobiales > Devosiaceae > Devosia_A. The sequence goes on from CAYNRZ010000005.1 coordinate 175,226, forward strand.
AAAACGTCCCTGATCCTTTTCAGCATATCCCGGAGGTCCCGTGACCCCACCCTCGGGTCCCCGGCGGTTGTATCGAAAGGCGCCCAGCCTTTCCAACGCCTTTATGCTGTGGCATCACAGCCTATCGTCGAGTTGGGATACTGAAATGACCGTCAGACTGCACCGGGGCGACCTGCCCGATCTCTCCCGCTATGGCCGTGAAGTGGCCATCGACACTGAGACGATGGGTCTTGATCCGCGCCGCGACCGGCTCTGCGTCGTGCAATTGTCGCCCGGCGACGGTAGTGCGGATGTGGTGCAGATTCCTGCGGACCTCACCGAGGCCCCCAACCTCGTCAAGCTCCTGGCCGACCCCGAACGCACCAAGATCTTCCACTATGCCCGCTTCGACATTGCCGTGCTCAAGCACCGCTTCGGCGTGGTCACCGGGCCGGTCTACTGCACCAAGATCGCCTCGCGGCTCTGCCGTACCTACACCGATCGGCACGGGCTCAAGGACATCGTAAAGGAGCTGCTGAACGTCGATTTGTCCAAGCAGCAGCAGAGCTCGGACTGGGGTGCCGACAAGATTTCCGACGCCCAGCTCGAATACGCCGCTTCCGACGTGCTCTATCTGCACGATCTCAAACGCCATCTCGATCGCATGTTGAAGCGCGAGGGCCGGACCGACCTGGCCCGGGCCTGCTTCGACTTCCTGCCCACCCGGATCGCGCTCGATCTGCTTGGCTGGGACGAGACGGACATCTTCGCGCACTCCTGATGACCGCGTTGGCCGCATCGGCAGCGACAGCCGACCGCAGCGGTGTGTTCGGTCGGCTTGAACGGCGCAACCGTCGGGTGGCACTGCTGCGCTGGCTGGTGCCGGCCGGCGGCGTCCTCATTGCCTTGCTGATCGGTGGCCTCATCGCACTCGACGCGCTGCGCAATCAGTTCGGTATTGCCCACCTGCGCATCGATCGCGACCGGATGGTTGTCGATACGCCCGAACTCGCCTCCATGCTCCCCGATGGCACGGTGTTGACGCTGTCGGCTGGTGCGGCCTCCGCTTCCCTGCTCAGTTCCGACCAGATCGCACTCGCCTCGCCCCGCCTGGCCATGACCAGCCCCGACGCGCCCACCATGTCCGCCGAGGCAGCAGCGGCGGAGCTCGATACCACCAACCAGCGCTTCGCAGTGGCAGGCGAGACCCGCTTCTCCAGCACCGATGGTGTTGCCGGCACCTCCGAGAACCTCGCCGCCGACCTGATCGGGCAGCAGGCGCACTCGGGCGCCGTCCGGTTGACCATGGCCGACGGCACCAGCCTGAGGGCCGACACCATGGCTTACGATCACGCGGCGCGGCTCTGGACCTTCCACCGGGTCACCGTCTCGATGCCCTATACGCCAGGAGACCAGCCATGATCCGTATTCTTGCCTTGGCGCTGGCCGCAATGCTTGCCGTCCCCGCAATCGCTGCCGGTCTGCCCATCGAAGTGACGGCAGATACCTTCACCGTCGACGAATCGAGAAACCAGGCGGTCTTCGATGGCAGCGTGGTGATCACCCGCGAAGGTCTCGACATGCGCGCCCAGACGGTTCGGATCAGCTACGGCGCCGGCGGACAGACCGATATTCGCGAACTGGTCGCCACCGGCAACGTCCGGATCCGTGCGGCTGGACAGGATGCGAGCGGTGACCGCGCCACGTTCGATCCGAGTACGCAGATTCTCAAGCTCACCGGCAATGTCCGGGTCAGCAGCGCCCAGGGGACGGTGCAGGGGCCCGACCTGACCATTGACCTGGCGAAGAACACCTCGGTTTTCTCCGGCGGCTCGGGTGGCCGCGTCACCGGCGTCTTCACCCCGCAATGAAAGCTGCACGCGACGACGAGGCCGGCCTCGACCAGACCGGCTGGCTTGTGGCGCACGGGCTGCGCAAGCGCTACGGTAAGCGAGAGGTCGTAGCCGATGTGTCCATTGCGCTGAGCCGCGGTGAGGCCGTCGGGCTCCTGGGGCCCAATGGCGCCGGCAAGACGACCGTGTTCACCATGATCGTCGGGCTCGTCCGGCCCGATGCCGGACAGATCCTGCTCGATGGCCATGACATCACCGGCTTGCCGCTGTTCCAGCGCGGCCGGCTGGGCATCGGCTACCTGCCGCAGGAAATCTCGATCTTCCGCGGGCTCAGCGTCTCCGACAACATCATGGCGGTGCTGGAGGGCCATGTTCGCGGAGGGCGCGCCCGGCGGGAGCGGCTCGATGAACTGCTCACCGAATTCGGCATCACTCACCTGGCGCGAACCGATGCCATGGCGCTGTCGGGCGGCGAACGCCGGCGCACCGAAATCGCCCGCGCCCTCGCGGCCGATCCGCAGTTCATCCTGCTGGACGAACCTTTCGCGGGCGTCGACCCCATCGCGGTCGCCGACGTCAAGGCATTGGTGCGCCAGCTCACTGAGCGCGGCATTGGTGTCCTGATCACCGATCATGCCGTCCGCGAGACGCTGTCACTGGTGGATCGAGCCTACCTGATCCACCAGGGGCGGGTGATCGTCCAGGGCCGGCCGTCCGCCATTCTCGCTGACGAAACGGCACGCCGGGTCTATCTCGGCGATACGTTCGACCCCTGACAGCGGCTGGCGTGCCACATTATTGGCACGCTTCTTGCCTTGCGCCGCCGGTTTGTGCGAAGCTTGGCGCGGGAAGCCACCTGTTTGTAAGATGTGTCGGGGATTTGCGCATGGCATTGTCGCCTAGGCTTGAGGTTCGCCAGAGCCAGAGCCTGACGCTTACGCCGCAATTGATGCAGTCGATCCGGCTGTTGCAGCTCAGCCATCTCGAGCTCAACAGCTTCGTTGAGACCGAACTGCTGCGCAATCCGCTGCTGGAGCGCGAGGATGGCGCTGACGCCGATGCCGCCGAACCGCCCGAGCGCATGGCCGAGCTCGATGCGTCCGAGGACACCGTCGATTTCTCCGACCGCGCGCAGTCGGCCGATGCCATTGCCAACGGCTACGACACCGATGTCGAGAACGTCTTTCCCGAGCAGGCTGCGCAGGACCGCGACGAGCAGGCCTCACCATGGAAGGAGCGTGGCGCGCCCGGCGAGGAATCGCCCGACATCGATCAGTATGTCGCTGCGCGTCCTTCCCTGGCCGAGCATCTCGAGACGCAGGCCGGCCTCTTGCTCGCCGACCCTGCCGATCGCCTGATCGCCCGCTTCCTCATCGATGGCGTCAACGAGGCCGGTTACCTTGAGACCGAACTGGATGTCATCGCCACGCAGCTGGGCGCCCCACTGGCCCGCGTCGAGGCCGTGTTGCAGACGCTTCAGGGTGTCGAGCCCGTCGGTGTGTTCGCCCGCAATGTCAGGGAGTGCCTCGCGCTGCAGCTGCGCGAGCGCGATCGCCTCGATCCGCTGATGGAGCGGCTGCTCGAACATCTGGACCTCGTCGCCAGCCACGACCTCGCCACCCTGGCGCGCGTGGTCGGCGTCGACCGCGAAGATCTCGCCGACATGCTGTCCGAGTTGCGCGAACTCGATCCAAAGCCCGGCCGTGCCTTCGAGGCCGGCCCGGTCGAAGCCATCGTTCCGGACGTCTTTGTGCGCGAAGCGCCGCTGGGCGGCTGGCAGATCGAACTCAATTCCGACATCCTGCCACGCGTCCTCGTCAACCGCGTCTACTATGCCTCGGTCACCCGCAAGGCGCGCGACGCCGCCGAGAAGACCTTCCTCACCGATTGTCTCGCCTCGGCCAACTGGCTGGCCAAGAGTCTCGACCAGCGCGCCCAGACCATTCTTAAGGTGGCCGCCGAGATTGTCCGCCAGCAGGACGCTTTTCTCCTTCACGGGATTTCCCATCTCCGGCCGATGACCTTGCGGGCCGTTGCCGAGGCGATCGAGATGCACGAGTCGACCGTCAGCCGCGTCACCTCGAACAAATATCTCGCCACCCCGCGCGGCGTGTTCGAGATGAAGTACTTCTTTACCACCGCGCTCGGCTCCAGCACCGGCGGCGAGGATCACTCGGCAGAGACGGTTCGCCATCGCATCCGCCAGTTGATCGATGCGGAATCGCCCGAGGCCATCCTCTCGGACGACACCATTGCCGAATTGTTGCACAAGGAGCGCGGCATCGAAGTGGCGCGCCGAACGGTCGCCAAGTACCGCGAGGGAATGGACATCCCATCCTCGGTCATTCGCCGACGTCAGAAACGCGCCCTTGTCGCGGCCCGCTGAGCCTGTCTCATCCTCCGCATGCGTCGCATTGCCCCGCTCGCCCGACCGGTCTAGACTCCTTGAGCCGGGGTGCCCACATCCTCTGTGTGGGCCATCCAAGGCCCATGCAAAAAAGGAAAAGAGGGATCCATGACTCTGCGTGTTTCTGGAAAGAACATGGATGTGGGCGAAGCCCTGCGACTGAAGGCGGAGGAGCACTTCGACGCGGTTGTGCGCAAATATTTCGATGGCAACTATAGCGGCCACATGACCCTGGAACCCGAGGGGTCCGGTTTCACGGCCCAGTCGATGGTTCACCTCGATTCAGGTGCCATGCTTCAGGCCGGAGCCTATGGCAATGATCCGATCGCTGCCTACGAGGGCATGGCCACCACCATTGAGAAGCGCCTGCGCCGCTACAACCGCAAGCTCAAGGCCCACCGCCGCGGCAATGGCGCCGATGCCGTGGAAGCGGCGACCTATGTCCTGTCTTCTGGTGACGACGAGGAGGAACTGCACGAGGACTACTCGCCGCCAGTGATCGCCGAATCCACCGCCAGCCTCCGGCAGATGTCTGTGGGCGAAGCGGTGATGCAGCTTGATCTGACGCAGTCGGAAGTGGTGGTATTCCGCCATGCTGGACATGGTGGCCTCAATGTGGTCTACCGCCGCGCCGACGGCAATATTGGCTGGATCGACCCGGCCCTGCAGGCGAACTGATCGCCGCGGTATTCCCGTTTCCCCGTTTGCCACGTTAGGGATTGATTGATGGAATTGTCCGACATCCTCTCGGAGGCATCCGTTGTTGTCCTGTCGGACAAGTCCACCAAGGAGCAGGTGCTGCACAGTCTGGCGGACCGTGCAGCACAGATCATCGGCGCCGACGCTGCCGAGGTGTTCGCCGCCGTCAATGAACGCGAGTTGCTCGGGTCGACCGGCCTAGGCAATGGCATTGCCATCCCACATGGACGCTTCGCCGGACTGTCCGCCGTTACAGCGGTGTTCGCTCGGCTTGTCGAGCCGGTGGACTTCGAAGCCGTAGATGATCAGCCCGTCGATCTGATCATGCTTCTGCTGGCCCCGCTTGGGGCAGGCGCGGACCATTTGAAGGCGCTGGCGCGGGTGGCCCGCGTCCTGCGCACCGATCAGGTGGTCGATGACCTGCGCCGGACCATCGACCCGGCGCGCCTCTACGAGATATTGACCCTGCCATTGGCGGCCAACCGCGCCGCTTGAGGCTCCAGCATCAGGCTAGTGGAGCGTCACGACGCCGAGATTGCGGCTCTGCAGCCATTCCGCCAGGGCTTCCTCGGTGTCGGACACCATTAAGGGCGAACCATCGGCGCCCACGGCAATGTGATATTCCTCGCCAGCCTCGGTTTCGATGTCGGGCAGCAACTGGCCAAGCCGGTCGGCATCGATGTGGCGCAGGTAAACCACGGCATTACCGCCCAGCGCCATGAACTCCGCTGGGGTCAGGTTTCTGAGGGGGTGATCGGTCTTGCGATTGTGAATGACTTGCACTTGAGGTTCCCCTTTCTAGGCAGAACGAATGGCGATGCGCCGCGGACGTTTTTCAGCCTTGGGCCGCATGGCCGACACGCTCAACAGGCCGTTCCGCAGCGTCGCATCCGTGACCTGCATGCCATCAGCAAGCAGGAACGAGCGCTGGAACTGGCGCGCCGCAATGCCACGATGCAGGAACTCCCGTTCCGTTTCGTCCTTGTGGCGACCGCGAACCAGCAACTGGTTATCCTCGATAATGACCTCAAGATCGGCTTCCGAAAAGCCGGCAACCGCAATTGAAATCAAGAACGCCTCATTTCCCTCTGCGTCGACACGGCGTTCAATATTGTACGGCGGATAGCCGTCGGCCGCTTTGGCCAGCCGGTCGATCCGTTCCTCGAACGCCTCGAAACCCAGAAGGAAGGGCGCCGAGAACATGGACACGCGCGACATACGATCCGTCCTGTTACAAGCAACGTATCGGATCGGCCCGAGTTTCAGTGGCACCGATCCGCCTGCGTGATATGGGACGGACGCGTGGCGCCTTCAAGACGGGCAAAGGGGAAGCCGAGCGTGTCCGACACCACCATTGCCGTCATCATTCCTGCCTTCCGTGTGGAGGACCTCATCCTCGAGGCCGTCCGCAGCGTGCGCGCGCAGACACATGCCGACTGGCAGGTCTGGGTCATCGCCGATGACGGCATCGACTACGAACGCCTGCTCGATGACGCGGCTGTGCTCGACGGCCGCTTTCACTTTCTCGATACCGGCCGGGCAGGCGCCGGCGCCTCCATCGCCCGCAACCTCGCGCTCGATGCCATCACGGCGCGCTACGTCGCCATTCTGGATGCCGACGACCGGCTGAAACCCCAGAAGCTCGCCGCGGCCCATGCCGCGCTCGCCGACCACCCGATCGTGTCGAGCGCCCTCGACGTCATGGACACCGGCTACCGGCGGCTGCGCCTAGTCGGCGATGGGCCGGACCAGGTGCTGTCCCCGGCCGACTACAAGTTCACCTCATTGTCGATGGACTCGATGATCGTCTGGGACCGCACGCGGTGTGACGCCCGCTACGACACCGGGTTGACCAACATGACCGATCTCGAACTGCTGATGCAGCTCTGGCGCACGGCGAGGACTGTGCACCACCTCGGCAGCCCACTGCATGACTATCTCAAGCGCGACACGTCGATGAGCAATGGTGAAGGCGTCACCGAACGCATGGTGCGCTCCAAGACCATCCTGCTCGATCGCCTTGCGCAGGGCCACTACGCCTTCGCCGATCCTGCCGCCTCTGATGGCCTTGCCGCGTTCCTTGAGATTTCACTGGCGGCCGAAGCCACCTATCCGGTCGCTCTGGCGGAACGGCCGGGTCTGCTCTTCGAGGACCATCTGGAGCCACTTTTCCGGGCGTTCCGGCCGGCACGCTCCGCCGTGTGACCGATTGGGGTGTCACAATTGACCAATTGGTCAACGATATCGGTGAATTCTTGACTGAATGGGCGCAATTGTCCTAGCTTTTGTCAGTTCTCCGCAACGCCTCGGCTGTCCAATGTCCAGTCGCCCCGACAAGCTCTTCGACGTCGCCATCGTCGGGGCAGGGGTGGTCGGCTGCGCGCTGTCACGCCGGTTTGCCCGCCGCGGCCACAGCGTCGTCCTCATTGAAAAGGGCGCCGATATCCTCTCGGGCGCCAGCAAGGCCAACAGCGCCATCCTCCACACCGGCTTCGATGCCCCCGAGGGCAGCCTCGAGCTCCGTTGCATGCAGGACGGCTACGCAGAGTATCTCGCGCTTCGCGAGCCGCTGAACCTGCCCCTGCTCGAAACCGGCGCCATGGTCGTTGCCTGGAATGAGGACGAGGAAGCCCGGCTGCCTGGTTTGCTGACGCAGGCCCGCAACAATGGTGTCGATGACGTCCGCATTCTTTCGTCCGCCGAGATCCTGGCCCGCGAACCCGGGCTCAACCCTTCAGCCCGCGCCGCCCTGCTGGTTCCGCGCGAACACGTCATCGACCCGTGGTCACCGTTCCTCGCCTACGTGCTTGAGGCGCGGGCCCATGGCGCCGAGACCCGCTTCCGCACCGAGGTCACCGGCGGCGCCTTTGATGGTGCGCATTGGCGGCTTGAGACCACCACCGGCCCGATCGACGCCGGTTTTGTCATTAATGCCGCCGGCCTCTTCGGTGATCGCGTCGAGGCCGCTCTGCTCGGCCATGCGAGCTTCGAGATCCGTCCGCGAAAGGGCCAGTTCGTCGTCTTCGACAAGGCAGCGGCCACCCATCTGCGCACCATCGTCCTGCCGGTCCCCACCGAAACCACCAAAGGCGTCGTGGTCTGTCGCACCGCCTTCGGCAACGTGCTGGTCGGCCCGACAGCGGAGGAGCAGCAGGACCGCGAGCGCGCCAACGTTACCCGCCCTGAACTGCAGGCGCTGGTCCGCCGCGCGGCCGAAATTGTCCCGGCGCTGGCCGAAATTCCCATCACCGCCACCTATGCCGGCCTGCGTCCGGCCACCGAGCGGAAGAATTATCGCATCCACCGTGTGCCCGACCGCAACTGGATTACTGTCGGCGGTATACGCTCCACCGGCCTGACGGCCGCACTGGGCATCGCCCGCCACGTCTACGGTCTCTATGCCGATACCGAAGATGGCGAACTGCCCGCCAGCAGTTCGATCGGCCCGATGCCCATGCTCGCCGAACATGGCCAGCGTGACTGGCAGCGTCCCGGCTACGGCGAGATCGTCTGCCACTGCGAGATGGTCACCCGCCGCGAGATCGAAGCCGCGCTCGCCACCCCGCTGCCGCCGGGAGACATCGGCGGACTTAAGCGACGCACGCGCTGCACCATGGGTCGCTGCCAGGGCTTCTATTGTGGCGGTCGTCTCGCCGAGCTCAGCGCCGGCCGTCTCGCCGACGACCTTGCTGTTGGAGCCGTGAAGTGAGCCCCGACGTGCTGGTTATCGGCGCCGGTCCGGCCGGTCTCGCCGCTGCGACTGAGCTGCGCCGCCTCGACGCTGGCACCATCATGCTCGTCGATCGCGAGGGCGAGGCAGGCGGCGTTCCCCGTCACTGCGCCCATTCCCCCTACGGCGTTCGCGAGTTCGGCAGGGTCCTTGGCGGCAAGGCCTATGCGTCGGCCCTGCGTCAACGCGCTGACGATGCGGGCGTCGATATCCGACTGCGCCACAGCGTCGCGCGTATCGAGCCGGGGCCGGTCGTTACTGTCGCCAGCCCCGATGGCATGCTGCGCCTGTCGCCACGCGCCGTGCTGAATGCCACCGGCATCCGCGAAACCACCCGCGCTGCGCAACTGGTCCCCGGTACCCGGCCCGTCGGCATTCTTACCACCGGTGCCCTGCAGGACTATGTCCACTTGCGTGGACTGGTGCCGTTCCACCATCCCGTCATCATCGGCTCGGAACTGGTGACCATGTCGGCCTTCCTCACCTGCCGCGATGCCGGCATTCGTCCGGTCGCCTTGCTGGAGAGCGAACCCGGACCTCGGGTCGGCTACCCAATTGCCTTGTTCCCACACCTGCTTGGCGTGCCGGCGAACTACGGTGCCCGCATTGAGGATATTGTCGGCAACACCCGAGTCGAAGCCTTGCGCTACCGCGACCGGCAGGGCCGGCTGCATACGCTCGAATGCGACGGCGTGCTCTTCACCGGCCGCTTCACGCCCGAGGCAAGCCTGCTTCGCTTCGCCGGCGCCGCAATCGACGGTCCCGATGGCGGGCCGCATGTCGATGCCGGCTTTCGCACCTCGCTGCCTTCGGTCTACGCTGCCGGCAACGTGCTGCGCGCCGTCCGCACTGCCGGCCATTGCTGGTCGGAAGGGCGCCGCGCCGCGGCCGCCATCGCCGCCGATCTCGCAGCCGGGCAGGGGAAACGCGCCGCATGAGCCTTGCCATTGGCGCCATCGACCAGGGCACCACCTCGACGCGGCTACTACTGGCCGATGCCGACGGTCCCCGTATTGTCGCCGTCCGCCGTCACAAGACGACCTATCCCCATCCCGGTTGGGTCGAACAGGACCCTGAGGAACTGCTCGCCAACATCGGCGCCGTTCTTGCCGAAGCCGGCCGCCTCGACGCCATCGGCCTCGCCAACCAGGGCGAGAGTTGCCTCGCCTGGGACGCCGAGACCGGCCGGGCGCTCAGCCCCGTCATCGTCTGGCAGGATAGCCGCACCGATGCGACGCTGGCCGCGCTGCCTCAAGCCACCCGCGCCCGCATCAGTGCGCTTTCAGGTCTGCCGGTCGATCCGTATTTCTCTGCGTCCAAGCTCGCCTGGATCGTCGAGAATGTCCCCGCGGCGCAGTCGGCACTGGCCCGCGGCACCCTGCGGCTGGGTACCACCGACGCCTTCTTTCTCGATCGCCTCGCCGATCGTTTCGTCACTGACCGGGCAACCGCCTCGCGCACCGGCCTCATGAACCTTGCATCCGGCCAGTGGGACGACGATCTCTGCGCTGCCTTCGGCGTTCCCCGCGCCTCGTTGCCCGAAATTCGACCCAACATCGGCGACTTCGGCCGCATCGGCGGCATTCCCGTCCGCGCCTCCATCGTCGATCAGCAGGGCGCGCTGTTCGGCCACGGTTGCCGAGCGCCTGGCGAGGCCAAGATCACCTTCGGAACCGGCGCATTCGTCCTCGCCCATGCCGGCAACACCCCACCAGATCCTACCCGGCTCGGTGGCCTGCTGCCCACCGTAGCGTGGGACCTCGGCGACGGACCCGCCTACGCCGTGGATGGCGGTGTCTACGATGTCGGCTCAGCCCTCGACTGGGCGCTTACAGCTGGCATCGCCAATTCTATCGACGATTTTGCGCGTTTCGACAGCGCCTCCGCCCTGTCGCGCGGCCTGGTGTTCGTCCCGGCATTTTCCGGCCTCGCGGCCCCCGAATGGGACCGTAAGGCTGCCCCGCTGATCCTTGGCCTTGCCGCCGGCATGACCCGCCGCGATCTCTGCCAGGCTCTGCTCGAGGGGATCGCACTGTCGACCGAGGCCGTCCTGTCGGTCATGGCCGGCGCGCTGGACCTCTCCAGTACTCTGTCCATCGATGGCGGCGTATCCGCCAGTCCCTACTTTGCGAGCTTCCTCGCCGGCGCCTTGAACCGTGACCTCACGGTGCGCAGTTTTGCCGAACGCACCGCCTTGGGCGTCGCCCAACTGGTCGCGCATGACCTCGGCGAGACCCTGACGCCTCCCGCCCAGCCTGACCGGCGGGTCACACCAACCAATACGCTGACAGCGCACGATCGTGCCCGCTTCGCCGAGGCGCGCCGACGCTCCGCCCATTGGCGCTGAGCGGTGACGCCTGCGGGGTCTCATCGGCCAGCCACAAGCAACGTCTCAGGGAATCTCCACCACCACGCTGCCCCGCTTGCGGCCCGTGTCGACCCGCGCATGCGCGGCAACGATCTCGTCCAGCCGGTAGCGGCTGTCGATCAATGGCCTGAACTGTCCCGCCGCGGCCAGTGCCACCACATCGCGATACAGCATCGGATCGTCGGGTGGTGTTCCGGTGACGACCTTGTGGCCATCCGAAGTCCCGATATTTCCGAACAGCATCTCGCCCAGCCCGCCGAGCACGGCGAGCAGACGGCCGTTCGGCGCGAGGATCGCCTTGATGCGCTTGTAAGGCGCAGTTGCAGTGGTATCGAGGATCAGGTCGTACTGCGCCCCAGCAGCAGCGAAATCGGTCGTGGTATAGTCAATCACCGCATCGGCGCCCAGGCCGCGGACGATATCGAGATTGCCGCCGCTCGCAACGCCGGTCACCACTGCCCCCAACGCCTTGCCGATCTGCACAGCAGCCGAGCCGACCGCGCCCGATGCGCCAACCACCAGCAGCCGCTCGCCAGCCTTCAGCCCCGCCTTGCGGAAAAACCACAGCGCCGTCGCGCCACCGAAGGCAAGCGATCCTGCCTCGGCAAAATCGATGTTCGCTGGTTTGCCAGCGACCATTCCATCCTCGGAAATCACTACATATTCGGCGTGGCACCCCATTTTCCATCCCGGCGACACGGAGACCTCGTCGCCCGGCAGGTACTTGGTCACACCCGCGCCAACCCGCTCGACCACGCCGGAAGCCTCGGTTCCGAGAATGGGCTTCTTCGGCGTTGACCAGCCGAATTGCAGCTTGGCGATCGGCGCCATGCCTCCGGGGATGATCATGCTGCGCAAACGCCAGTCGCCCGTATTGACGCTGAAAGCGCGCACCCGCACCAGCAACTCGCCGGGTCCCGGCTCCGGAGTCGGGACCTCGGCGAGATGCACCACCTCCGGCCCGCCATAGCTCTCGTAGACTGCTGCACGCATGCTGATCCCCCAAAACTCTGCCACAGCAGATGGGGGGTGTGCCTCACGCTTCAAGTGTGCGTGATCAAAACAAGCGGGGCCGCCGCCCGTCCCACGGACTGGAAGGCGGCCCCGCCGAATGTGCGGCCCTCAACCGAGGGCGGCGATGCAGACCTTGCCGGTGCCCGCCTGCTTGGTGCCCAACTGGGCAGCGGCGGCGGCGCTGAGGTCGATGATGCGGCCCTTGTGGAAGGGACCTCGGTCGGTAATGGTGACCTTTACGACTTTGCCGGTCTTCTGGTTGGTGACCTTCACCACCGTCCCGAACGGCAGCGACCGATGGGCCGCAGTCATGGCGTTCTGGTTGAATTTCTGTCCGGAGGCCGTCTTCTTCCCGTGGAAGCCTGGTCCATACCAGGATGCGCCCCCGCACTGGTCCTTGGCCACAGCACCTGGTGCAGACATCATCAGTCCGACCAGCACCGCCGCGGCCACAACGCTTTTCTTAAGCAACCTTCTCACTACTCACGCTTGTTGCGACGGGCGGGAAAGGCGCGGCCGGATGTGGCATAATTATGAACTGAAAATGAACGGGCTGACTCGAAATGGAACTGTTGCGATTCTGCATCAGCACGGAATCGAGAATCTCGTCGTGGAATCAGTTTGTTAGCCGTGACTCAGTCGAATTGACCATTTGACGGGTTTGACTGTTGCATCGGGCGGTTTTCTTTGCTCGACCCCTCGCGGGCCCCATCCTCCGTCGCCCGGGCGGTCATCTGCGACGCCCCCGCACAGGGCTTTCTCGACTGCCGCACTCGCGTTTTTTGACCAATTGATAAAAAAACTGGCCTGCGCTAGCGTCCCTGTCTGGAATGGTTCCAAGGGAGGACTGGGTCGATGAGCAACGCCATGCTCAAGCAGGGAATTGCGCCAGGGCGGCTGGACCCCGCGCAATATGCCGAGAACTTCTCCGACCTGCATCCGCCGCTGGACCGTCATGAGGCCTTCGTCGAGGCCGATCGCTGCTATTTCTGCTACGACGCCCCCTGCATGAACGCCTGCCCGACCTCGATCGACATCCCGCTGTTCATCCGCGAAATCTCGACCGACAACCCACTGGGCGCCGCCGAGACGATCTTCGAGCAGAACATCCTGGGCGGCATGTGCGCCCGCGTCTGCCCCACCGAGCAATTGTGCGAGGAGGCCTGCGTGCGCATGGAAGCGGAGGGCAAGCCGGTCAAGATCGGCCAGCTCCAGCGCTATGCCACCGACATCGCCATGGCCGAGAACGCGCAGTTCTTCACCCGCGCCCCGTCGACGGGCAACAAGATTGCCGTCGTCGGCGCCGGACCGGCGGGCCTCGCCGCCGCGCATCGCCTGGCCGTTCATGGCCATGACGTCACCATATTCGACGCGCGCCCCAAGGCCGGCGGCCTCAACGAATACGGCATTGCCACCTACAAGACGCCCGACGGCTTCGCCCAGGCTGAAGTTGCCTATGTCACCGCCATCGGCGGCATCGACATCGAACTCGGCCAGGCACTGGGCAAGGAACTCAGCCTCGATGGGCTGACCCGCGACTATGATGCGGTGTTCCTCGGCATCGGCCTTGGCGGGGTCAACGCGCTCAGGGCCGAAGGCGAGGCCGAGGCCCCGAATGGGCTCGCCGACGCCGTCGACTTCATTTCCGAGTTGCGCCAGGCCAGCGACCTCTCCCGCTTGCCCATCGGGCGCCGCGTCGTCGTCATCGGCGGCGGCATGACCGCCATCGACGCCGCCGTGCAGGCCAAGCTGCTTGGCGCCGAGGAGGTCACCATCTGCTATCGCCGCGGTCGCGAGAACATGAACGCCTCGAGCTTCGAGCAGGAACTGGCGGCCGCCAAGGGCGTCACCATCCGCCACTGGCTGAGCCCCAGGCGCGTCATCACCGAGAACGGCAAGGTCACCGGCATCGAGCTCGAATACACCGCCATCACCGATGGCCGGCTGACCGGCATCGGCCACACCATGACCATTGCCGCCGACCAGATCTTCAAGGCTATCGGTCAGACCCTGGACGACGAGACCGTTGCGGGGCTTGAGCTGCGCGCCGGCCGCATCGCCGCCGATGCCGAAGGCCGCACGTCGCGCGCAAAGGTCTGGGCGGGGGGCGACTGCATCGACATGGGCGACGACCTGACGGTCACGGCGGTGGCGCAGGGCCGCGACGCCGCCGAGAGCATCCACCGGTACCTGAGCGGGAACTGAGGAGATTTGTGATGGCCGACATCCGCAACAATTTCGTGGGCATCAAGTCGCCGAACCCGTTCTGGCTGGCTTCGGCGCCACCCACCGACAAGGCGTATAATGTCGAGCGCGCCTTCAAGGCGGGCTGGGGTGGCGTTGTCTGGAAGACCCTCGGCGAGGAAGGCCCGCCGGTGGTCAATGTCAACGGCCCCCGCTACGGCGCCATCTGGGGTGCCGACCGGCGCCTCCTCGGGCTCAACAACATCGAGCTGATCACCGATCGCGACCTGCAGAAGAACCTGCAGGAGATCAAGATGGTCAAGAAGAACTGGCCCGATCGCGCGCTGGTCGTCTCGATCATGGTGCCGTGCGACGAGGACAGCTGGAAAGCCATCCTGCCGCTGGTTGAGGAAACCGAGGCCGATGGCATCGAGCTCAACTTCGGCTGCCCGCATGGCATGAGCGAGCGTGGCATGGGCGCCGCCGTCGGCCAGGTTCCCGAATATGTCGAAATGGTCGTGCGCTGGTGCAAGCAGTACTCGCGCATGCCGGTGATCACCAAGCTGACGCCCAATATCTCCGACATCCGCCGTCCGGCCCGCGCCGCCAAGACTGGCGGCACCGACGCCGTTAGCCTGATCAACACCATCAATTCAATCACCAGCGTCGATCTCGACACCTTCTCGCCCGAGCCCTCCATCGACGGCAAGGGTAGCCATGGCGGCTATTGCGGCCCGGCGGTCAAGCCGATCGCACTGTCCATGGTCTCAGAGATCGCCCGCGATCCCGAGACCTATGGCCTGCCGATCTCCGGCATCGGCGGCATCACCACCTGGCGAGACGCGGCCGAGTTCCTGGCGCTGGGCGCCGGCAATGTGCAGGTCTGCACAGCCGCCATGACCTATGGTTTCAAGATCGTCGAGGAGATGATCTCCGGCCTCAAGAACTGGATGGACGAGAAGGGGCACGCCACGCTCAACGATTTCGCCGGCCGCGCCGTGCGCAACGTCACCGACTGGCAATATCTCAATCTCAACTACATCACCAAGGCCCGCATTGATCAGGAAAAGTGCATCAAGTGCGGCCGCTGCCACATCGCCTGCGAGGATACTTCGCACCAGGCGATCACCCATACCAAGGATGGCAAGCGCCATTTCGAGGTCATGGAAGACGAGTGCGTCGGCTGCAACCTGTGCGTCAATGTCTGTCCCGTCGAGGACTGCATCTCGATGATCGCGCTCGAGCCCGGCATGCTGGACGAGCGGACCCAGCAGCCGGTGCCGGACCACTATGCCAACTGGACCACGCACCCGAACAACCCGATGCGCAAGGCGGTCGAAGCGGCAGAATAGCGGCACAGGCTTGGCCAATTAACCGCGCGTCAACCATAGCCCCCGGTTTTGTCGGCAGCGTAGGAATCAGGGAACGATCTCCGGGCTAGGCTCCGCTGCGACGGAGACTAGCAATGCCCGATTCTGCTGTGCCAACGACCATCAGTGCACTGCCCCGCCCTCGTACCGTCGATGGCGTCGCCCGACTCTTCATTGCTGCCGGAATCGGCCTGGTTCTGGTGATCGCCACCGTCTTTGGCGCGGTGATCTATGCCCGCGACATGATCGACAATCGCGCCGTCGAAACCGAGATCCGTCGCGCCACCGTCGCCGTCTCGCTCGCGGGCCCCGGCTTCCCCGATGCCGACGCGATCGGCCGTCACTATGTTCTGCTCAATGCCCGCATCAGCCCGTCGGCCGAACTGCGCGATGGCGAAGTCTCGGTGCCGATCCCGGGCGTTTCCGGGTTCGTTCTGGCCTGGACACCGGAACGCTTGGGCAGCCAGTTGTTCTACCAGATCGCACCGCTTCGCCTCGGCGTGACGGTCCTGTTCATGAGCGGCATCATGCTGGTGCTGTGGCAGATGCTGCGGATCGCCCGCAAGCTGGACGAAGCCCGCGCCCTCGCAGCAGATCGCGCAGTCCGCGATCCGCTGACCGGGCTGGCCAACCGCGCCGGCTTCGAGGAGCGCCTCACCCAGCTCTTCTCGCGTGAAAGCGCCGCCGGCTTGCTCTATCTCGATCTCGACGACTTCAAGGCCGTCAACGATCGCCATGGCCACCTCATCGGCGATATGGTCCTGGCGGAAGTCGCGAAGCGCTTCGCCCGCTTTTCGCTTGGCGCATCACAGGTATTCCGGATTGGCGGCGACGAGTTCGCCGTCATCGTCACCGGCGCCCGCGGTCGCCTCGGGCTCGAGGAACTGGCCCGCGACATCGCCGCCAGCATGGCCGAGCCGATCGGAACCGCTGCCGGCCCGATCTCCACTGGTGTCAGCATCGGTATCGCGGAACGAGGCGATGCCAGCACCCCGGCAGAGCTGATCGCCGCCGCCGACGCAGCCCTATACCGCGCCAAGTCCTCCGGCCGCACCTTCGACGTTGCCCCGGTGGTTCCTCGCGCCGCCTGAAAGCTGGGGAGACGGCACGGCGCCTCTGTCCGTGCCGCAACCTGGTCTATAATGCTGGCTCGACGCTGCTGCGGCGTCCTTCCCCACGCGCCGCCGTCCGGCGGTTGACTCGGAGCCTGCCGATGTTCTGGACGCTTATCGCAATTGCCCGCCTGTTGCTTGGCGGGGCCTTTGTCGCCTTCGCCGTGCGCAACTATGTCGTCAACGTGCCGCGGCTGACCGGACTGCTTGAAACCAGCCGCCTGTTGGAAAAATACCCGGCCCTCAAGCTGCCGACGACGCCGCGCAACATTGTACTGATCGGTATCGGCCTGCAGTTCGTCGCTGGCCTGCTGACGGCGGTCGGACTGTTCCCGGCGCTGGGCGGCCTGCTGATGATCGTGTTCCTGATCATCGCCACGGTGCTGTTCCACCCGGCCTGGCTCTACAGCGCAGAGGAACGCGCCCCGCACACCATCGCCGTGCTGATGAACACCAGCTTGGTCGGCGCCTTCCTGATGTCGATGGCAATCGGCTGACAGCCCACCGTCAGGCAGCCAGACGGGCGCTGATCGTCTGTTGCGAGCCTTCGATATGGATGTCCACCAGTTCGAGTGCCTTGAGCGACTTGAGAAACTTGCCGGTGCCGCCGAGACGCTGGGCGAGCCTTGGTTCGCTAGCTCGCAAAAAGGCAGCGGCCGTCTGCACCGGGACCGGCCTGTTGCCTTTCTCCGTGCAAAGCGTCTGAAGCAGCCTCCGCAGTATCTCGACGCCCGACTTGTCGATGCCGCGTTCCTCAGCGGCTGCCAGATGTAACGGCGCGGCTGGCGCTGCCTTCGGCGCGGCCTTGGCCGTTGGTTCCTTGAGAACGATGAAACCGCTGCAGGCAGCCCGAAAGCTCTGCGCAGCCTTGGCTTCACCAAACCCGTAGACCGGTCTGTTGTCCGCTCTCAGACGGCATGCCAGCGCGGTGAAGTCGCGGTCACTAGAGACAAGGCAGAAGCCTTCGACGCGACCGGCATGCAGCATGTCCATAGCCTGCACCGTCATCGCGATATCAGCCGCATTCTTGCCGCCATGGAACTGCTGCCGGATCTCGATGCCTTTTCGTTGGGCCAAGGCCTGCCACTGCGGCTTGGCTTGGGCGAGGAAGTCACCGAAAAGCTGCCACACCACCGGCTCCCCCAATTTCTTGACCTCGCGCTCCAGCGGCCCGAACAGCGTCGCCGGAATGTTCTCGGCATCAATCAGCACAGCAAGGGCAGTGGGCATCCCAATCTCCGGCATGTAACGCCGGAAACACTGCCCAAATCAGATTGACGAATTGTCTTCGATATTGCCGCACTTTTCTGCGGTTGCCCGGCGGGACTTGCGCGGGATTAAGGCATGAGTCCATGCATGAACAGGTTCTCGAGGTAACGTGCCGCATCCTCGAAGCGACCCTCCCCGCCGCGATCCTTGCCCAACACCGCCCGCACCTGCACGTCGAAATCTGCATAGTGCTGCGTCGTCGCCCAGATCGAAAAGATCAGGTGGTAAGGGTCGGTCCTGACAATCTTCCCCTCCACCATCCAGCCTTCGATGATCTTGGCCTTCTCGTCGACCAGTTGCTTGAGGTCGGTTGAGAGCACATCCAGCACCCGTGGTGCCCCCTGCAGCATCTCGTTAGCGAACAGCCGGCTCTGGCGCGGAAAGTCGCGGCTCATCTCCAGCTTGCGGCGGATATAGGAGCGCAGCTCCGGAATCGGGTCACCCACCGAGTCGATCTCGCGCAGCGGCTGCAGCCAGACATCGAGCATCGAGGTCATCAGCCGCTTGTAGATCTCTTCCTTTCGCGGGAAATAGTACAGCAGGTTAGGCTTGCTCATCCCCGCCGCCTCGGCGATCTGATCGATGGTCGCGCCGCGGAACCCCTCGCGGCTGAACACGTCCAGTGCCGCCTCGAGGATCACGTCCTGCTTCTCACGCTGGATCCGCGTTTGCGGGCGCGCCTTCGGCGCTTTCCGGCCCGTGCCCGGGCCGGTCTTGCCCACATCCTTGCCGCCATCTTCGTCGAGCATTTTCACCTTGATCGGCGGCATGGGAGTGATAACGTTTTTTCCATCTGGTCAAATTTCTGGATATCACATCCATCGGTCAAGTGCCAAAGAAACATGACCTCGTAACTCATAAAAAGACGTCCGGGAGCACCAGGTGTCCAATCGCCTCAATGTCACGCCCAATGATCTCAGCGCCTTCTGGATGCCGTTCACCGCGAACCGGCAGTTCAAGAAAGCCCCGCGCATGTTCGTCGGCGCCAAGGACATGCACTATGCCACCTCCGACGGCCGCCAGGTGCTGGATGGCACGGCGGGCCTGTGGTGCGTGAACGCCGGCCATTGTCGCCCCAGGATCGTCGAAGCCATCGCCGCCCAGGCCGCCGAGATGGACTATGCGCCGGCTTTCCAGATGGGCCACCCCAAGGCGTTCGAACTCGCCAACGCGCTGGTCTCGATTGCGCCTGAAGGTCTCAATCACGTGCTCTACACCAATTCCGGCTCGGAATCGGTGGAGACCGCCCTCAAGGTGGCGCTGGCCTACCACCGGGTGAAGGGCGACGGCAGCCGTTTCCGCCTGATCGGGCGCGAGCGCGGCTATCACGGCGTCAATTTCGGCGGCATCTCGGTTGGCGGCATCGTCACCAATCGGAAGATGTTTGGCACGCTGCTCACCGGTGTCGACCACATGTCGCACACCCATACGCCGGGCAAGAACCAGTTCACCCGCGGCGAGCGCGAAGAGGGTGCGACCGATCTGCTCGCCGAACTCGAGCGGATCGTCACGCTGCATGACGCCTCCACCATTGCGGCGGTCATCGTCGAGCCCGTGGCCGGCTCCACCGGTGTGCTGATCCCGCCCAAGGGCTATCTGCACAAGCTGCGTGAGATCACCAGGAAGCACGGCATCCTCTTGATCTTCGACGAAGTCATCACCGGCTTCGGTCGCGTCGGCACGCCTTTCGCCGCTGACTATTTCGGCGTCACCCCCGACATGATCACCTGCGCCAAGGGCCTGACCAACGGCACCATCCCGATGGGCGCCGTGCTCGTCACCTCCGAGATTCATGACGCCTTCATGCAGGGTCCGGAGCACATGATCGAGTTCTTCCACGGCTACACCTATTCGGGAAACCCGATCGCCGCCGCCACCGGCCTCGCGACCCTGGAAGTCTATAAGGAAGAGGGCTTGCTGACCCGCGGCGCCGAGCTGTCACAGTACTGGGAGGATGCCCTGCATTCGCTCAAGGGCCTGCCGCATGTCATCGATATCCGCAATCTCGGGCTGATCGGTGCCGTCGAACTCGAACCCATCGCGGGCCAGCCGACCAAGCGCGCCTTCGCCGCCTTCGTTCAGGCCTTCGAAAAAGGCATCCTGATCCGCACCACCGGCGACATCATTGCCATGAGCCCGCCGCTCATCATCAGCAAGGCGCAGATCGATGAACTGATCGGGACGCTTGGCGGCATCCTGAAGACGCTCGACTAGAATAGAACGTGCGTTCTATGTGTGATACACTTAGAATGAATGTTCCAAGATGAACGGGCGGAGACCCTGATGCAGACAATCATGAACGCCATTGGTGGCCAGTTGCTGGAAAGCGCTAGCACCCGCACCCAGCCGGTTTTCAACCCGGCAACCGGCGAGGCCGTGGCGACCCTGAAGCTCTCGACCGTGTCCGAACTTGAAGCTGCCGTCGCCAATGCCAAGGCCGCCCAGCCCGCCTGGGGCGCGACCTCGCCAATGAAGCGCGCGCGAGTCATGTTCAAGTTCAAGGAACTGCTCGAAAAGCACGCCGATGAGCTGGCCCGGCTGATCAGCCTCGAGCATGGCAAGGTTCACGATGACGCGCTGGGTGAGCTGGCCCGCGGCATCGACTGCGTCGATTTCGCCTGCGGCATCCCCCACCTCTTGAAGGGTGAGTTTTCCCGTAATGTAGGCCCCTCGATCGACAGCTACTCCGATCGCCAGCCGCTCGGCGTCGTTGCCGGCATCACGCCGTTCAACTTCCCGGCCATGGTGCCGATGTGGATGTATCCGCTGGCCATTGCCACCGGCAACGCCTTCATCCTGAAGCCCTCCGAGCGCGATCCGTCGGCACCGATGTTCGCCTGGCAGCTGCTGATGGATGCCGGCTTGCCCCCGGGCATCCTCAATGTCGTCCATGGTGACAAGGAAACCGTCGACGCCATCCTGGACCATCCCGACATCAAGGCGGTGAGCTTCGTCGGCTCGACCCCCATTGCCGAATATGTCTATCGCCGCGGCACCCAGGCCGGAAAGCGCGTCCAGGCGCTGGGCGGCGCCAAGAACCACATGATCGTCATGCCCGATGCCGATATGGAGCAGGCCGCCGATGCCCTGATGGGCGCCGGCTACGGTTCCGCTGGCGAGCGCTGCATGGCCATTTCGGTCGCTGTCCCGGTTGGCGACAAGACCGCCGATGCGCTGATCGCCAAACTCAAGCCGCGCGTCGAAGCCCTCAAGATCGGCCCCGCCACCGACAAGGACGCGCAGATGGGCCCGATCGTGTCGAAGGCCCAGCGCGACAAGATCGTCGGCTATATCGATGCCGGTGTCGAAGCCGGCGCCGAGCTCGTCGTCGATGGCCGCGGCTTCAGCTTGCAGGGCTATGAAAATGGCTTCTTCGTCGGCGGCACGCTGTTCGACCACGTGAAGCCCGACATGAAGATCTACCGCGAGGAAATCTTCGGGCCGGTGCTCTCTGTCGTCCGTGCCAAGTCCTACCAGGACGCCGTCGATCTTATCCAGGGCCATGAATATGCCAACGGCACGGCCATCTTTACCCGCGACGGCGACGCTGCCCGCGAGTTTGCCGACAAGATCGAGGTCGGCATGGTCGGCATCAACGTGCCGCTACCGGTGCCGGTTGCCTACCACTCCTTCGGCGGCTGGAAGCGTTCGATCTTCGGCGACCATGCCATCTACGGACCCGAGGGCGTGCACTTCTACACGCGGCTGAAAACCGTCACCACCCGCTGGCCCGCCGGCATCAAGTCCGGCGCCGAGTTCGCCTTCCCGAGCCAGAAATAAGCAATGGCCACACCCGGATCCGACGATCTGCACCAGTCCACCTCTCCCCTGAGGGGAGAGGTCGGCGCGCAGCGCCGGGTGAGGGGTTCAATTGCTCGGGCCCGCGCCCTGCGGCGGAGCGAAACCGATGCCGAGCACAAGCTGTGGATGGCGCTGCGCGGGCGTCGCCTTTCTGGCCACAAGTTCGTCCGTCAACTCCCGGTCGGCAAGTATGTCGCCGACTTTGCCTGCCGCGAGGCCGCGTTGATCGTCGAGCTGGATGGTAGCCAGCACTTGGAGTCTATTCACGATGAGGGTCGAACTCGCTTTCTGAACAGCGAGGGCTATTCCGTGCTCCGCATCTGGAACACTGAAGTGCTGAGCAACCTGCACGGGGTGATCGAGAGCATTCTGGCGGCGCTGGCTCTGCACCCCTCACCCGGCGAGCGCTTCGCGCCCGCCACCCTCTCCCCTGAGGGGCGAGGGAGCCGCGGGGCCAGCGCCGCGACAACCCGGCAACGCAGCTACCGGCTAACCGCCGCCATGCCGAAACTTGAGGACTGATCGATGCCTGCTCCCGGTGAAAACCTTCGCATCAACCCCGAACGCCTCTGGAGCAGCATTCACGAACTGGCCGAAATCGGCCCCGGCATTGCCGGCGGCTCCAACCGCCAGACCGTGACCGACGAAGATGCCAAAGGCCGCGCGCTGTTTCAGAAATGGTGCGAGGCCGCCGGCATGAGCATGGGGCTCGACCAGATGGGCACCATGTTTGCCCGTCGCGAAGGCACCGAGCCCGGGCTCGATCCGGTCTATGTCGGATCGCATCTCGACACCCAACCGACCGGCGGCCGCTATGACGGCGTGCTTGGCGTGCTCGGTGGGCTCGAAGTCATCCGCACCCTCAACGATCTCGATATCAAGACGAAACGCCCCATCGTCGTGGTCAACTGGACCAACGAGGAGGGCGCCCGCTTCGCCCCGGCCATGATGGCCTCGGGCGTCTTTGCCGGCGTGCTCGATCAGGCCGACGTCTATGGCCACAAGGACAAGGACGGCAAGACCTTCGGCGAGGAGCTGGTGCGGATCGGCTGGCGCGGCGACGAGGTCGTCGGTGCGCGCAAGATCCACGCCTATTACGAATTGCACATCGAGCAGGGCCCGATCCTCGAAGACGAGGGCATCGATATCGGCGTCGTCACCCATGGCCAGGGTCTCAAGTGGCTGCAGGTGACCTTGACCGGCAAGGAAGCCCATACCGGCTCCACTCCCATGCCCAAGCGCCGCAATGCCAGCCTAGGCATGGCCCGGGTCATCGAACTGGTGCACGAAGTGGCCATGGACTACCAGCCGAACGCAGTCGGCGCGGTCGGCCACATCCAGGTCTATCCAAATTCGCGCAACATCATCGCCGGCAAGGCGGTCTTCACCATCGATATCCGCTCGCCCGACAAGGACGTGCTCGATGAGATGGACGCCCGCATCCGCCACGGTATCGCCAATGTCGCCGAAGCGCTGGATATCGGCGCCGAGGTCGAGCAGGTCGGGCACTTCGATCCGGTGACGTTCGACCCGACCCTTGTCGGCAATGTTCGCAAGGCCGCCATCGAGCTGGGCTACTCGCACCGCGACATCGTTTCGGGTGCCGGCCACGACGCCTGCTGGATCAACCGCGTTGCTCCTTCAGCCATGATCATGTGCCCCTGCGTCGACGGCCTCAGCCACAACGAGGCGGAAGAAATCTCCAAGGAATGGGCCGCCGCCGGCACCGACGTCCTGCTCCGCGCCGTGCTGGAAACCGCGGAGATCGTGGGATGACAGGGCAGCGGGAGCGCTGACATGGATGTAGACGGGCTGCTGCAGAGCGTCGTTCGGTTCTCGAACTTCATGACGGCGAGACTGATCGTCTCCGGCATCGTCTTCTACATTCTCTCCGGCTTCACCGACATCGGCTCGAGCACCGAGGGCCTGCTCCCCAATCTGGACCTGATGAACAACGTCATCCAGAACTACCAGAACATCTTCGATATCCTCGGCGTCTCCGATTTTGCTCTGCTGCTGATCTTCTTTCTGTTCATCACCGCCATCCACCTCACCTATGTGGCCTTCGAGCGCATCGGCGACTACATCCCGCCGGCCATCCTGCCACTCCCCAGCTGGACCGCCATTGAGGATCTGACCCGCGCCAGTTTCGACATCCTCCGCGAAGCGCGCGGCGCGCGGCACACCGCCGAGGAGAACCAGCGCCTCTTCGAGTTCCGCCGTAAGCTTGAGGCCATCGATGCCGCCAACGAGCTCGAATACAAGGATAAGCTTGCCGGTCCCTACAACGTGTTCCGGGTGTCCAAGAGCCTGATGCTCTTCACCATTCTCGCCTGGCTCTGGGCCGCCGTCTCCGGCCGCTACACCGGCGATCCGGTCTTCATCCTCGTGGCGCTGAGCCTCGCCGCTGCCACCGCGCTCTACACCACAATCGCCATCTATCGTGGCCATCACGAACGCATCCAGGAACTGCGCGGCGAAGTCACCCACCAACTGTTGGGATTTGCCGCGATCTGGTTGCCCACCGAGCAGCAGCAACGCATGATCGATGTCTGCGCGCTGACCAGCGAGCAGCCGCCCGCGAGCTTCAAGATCCTGATGCCGGTCTACGGCACCGCCGACGCCTTCATCGCCGATTATCGCAAGTGGCGCTTGAAGCGCCGCAACCGCAAGACCCCCGCCTGACGGCGCCCGACCAGAGCCAGTTTGAGGACCGCACCATGACCGAAAAGATCATCAAGAACGGCACCGTCGTCACCGCCGACCTGACCTACAAGGCCGATATCCGCGTCGCGAACGGCGTCATCACCGAGATCGGGCCGAACCTTTCCGGCGGTGAAGTGCTCGATGCCACCGGCTGCTACGTCATGCCCGGCGGCATCGATCCGCACACCCATCTCGAAATGCCGTTCATGGGCACCTATTCGGCCGATGACTTCGAAAGCGGCACGCGCGCCGCGCTCTCGGGCGGCACCACCATGGTGGTGGATTTCTGCCTGCCTTCCCCCAACCAGTCGCTGCTCGAAGCGCTGCAGATGTGGGACAACAAGACGGCCCGCGCCTCCTGCGACTACTCGTTCCATATGGCCATCACCTGGTGGGGCGAGCAGGTGTTCAACGAGATGAAGGACGTCGTCGATCGCGGCATCACCTCGTTCAAGCACTTCATGGCCTATAAGGGCGCCCTGATGGTGAACGACGACGAGATGTTCGCCTCGTTCCAGCGTTGCGCGGAAC
>CAYNRZ010000006.1:0-139940 GCA_964399695.1 uncultured Devosia sp.
CACCATCCGTATCCCGGTGCACATGATCGAGACGATCAACAAGATCGTCCGCACCTCGCGCCAGATGCTGCATGAGATCGGCCGCGAGCCGACACCGGAAGAGCTCAGCGAAAAGCTGCAGATGCCGCTCGACAAGGTCCGCAAGGTCCTCAAGATCGCCAAGGAGCCGATCAGCCTCGAGACGCCGATCGGCGACGAGGAGGATTCGAACCTCGGCGATTTCATCCCGGATGTGAACGCCATCCAGCCGATCGATGCGGCGATCCAATCCAACCTGCGTGAGACGACGACCCGCGTGCTGGCATCGCTGACGCCGCGCGAGGAGCGCGTGCTGCGCATGCGGTTCGGCATCGGCATGAACACCGATCACACCCTCGAGGAAGTCGGCCAGCAGTTCAGCGTGACGCGCGAGCGTATTCGCCAGATCGAAGCGAAGGCGCTGCGCAAACTCAAGCACCCGAGCCGCAGCCGGAAGCTGAGGAGCTTCCTCGACAACTGAGGCGAAGCGCCGAGTGAATATGGAGGGGCGGTGCTGCGGCGCCGCCCTTCGCGTTTCTGGCCAAGGTCTCATCGTCCCCACGCAATCTCCGGCGCGCAGGCGGCGCCTCCGGCGGCGGTGGACAAATTGGGTTGTGCGTCCTAAAGCCTGACCAAAGCGGATAGCGAGGAGACGGATATGTCCTTCTGGAAGAACCTGTTTGGTGGTGGCGGCGGCGGGAGCGCTCAGGAGAGCGCTGGGCCGGCCGTGGTCGGCGAAGAGAGCTACAAGGGCCACACCATCAAGGCGATCACCATGATGAACGGCCGCGAGTACCAGCTGGCCGGGACCATCGAGAAGGAGATCGGCGGCGAGCTGAGGACCTACCAGTTCGTGCGCGCCGACCGCTTTGCCTCGCGCGACGACATGGTGGGCATTGCGCTGAGCAAGGGCCGGCAGATCATCGACGAGCAGGGCGACGGCATCTATCGCTGAGCGAGTACGGGACAGACGCAGCATTATAGAACATTGCGGCCATTAGGCTGTTGGCGCCGAGGGAGCCTTCGGCCATCTGATCCGCCGGCCGGCCAGCTCGCTTGCGTTCGGCGCGCGCGCGGCATAGGGGTAGCCGCGCCGCATCGACCGGATGGCTGGCAGCGGAGATCAGCACATGGCCAAGAAGCCCACCGCCCGGACGGAGTTCGTCCTGTTCAATGTCGTCTATGAAGATGGCAGCCAGCGTTCGAACCGCAAGGTGGCGGCGGACCTGCTCGGCGGCCTCGACGGCGATGAGCCGGCGCGTGCCGCGATCATGGAGCAGGATCGCGAGATCGCCGAGAAATCCGGCCTGCCGCCGCTGCAGATCAAGAGCCTGACGCGCGCGGGCAAGTAGCAGGGCGGCTGGCGTTCATTGCCGGGTCAGGAAGACTTCGCTAGCAGCGGGCCAGCGTTTCCGGAGGCAACATGAGCAAGCCGATCGTCCATCACATCCCTGTCTGTCCCTTCTCGCAACGGCTCGAGATCCTGCTGACCCTCAAGGGCCGGCGGGCCGATGTCGATTTCTCCGTTGTCGACATCACCGTGCCGCGGCCGGCACGGCTGCTGGAGCTCAGCCGCGGCACCACCGCGCTGCCGATCATGGAAACCGAGCATGGCGTGCTCAAGGAGAGCCTCGTCATCCTGCGCTATCTCGACGAACTGTTCCCCGAGACACCGATCGCGCGGGCAACACCCTACGAGCGGGCCGTCGAGAACATGCTGATTGCCCTCGAAGGCGATTTCACCGGCGCCGGCTATCGCTTCGTGATGAACCAGGACGAAAGCAAGCGCTCCGAATTTCACGAGCGCATGTTAGCGCAGTATCGCCGCATCGAGGATAAGTTGGTCGAGCACAACCCTGACGGGACGTTCCTGTTCGACAGGTTCGGGCTGGCGGAGGCCGTGTTCACGCCGATGTTCGTGCGCTTCCACTTCCTTGAATACTTCGAGGGTTTCGAGCTGCCTGAAACCGGGTTCGAGCGCGTGCGGCGCTGGCGTGACGCGTGCCTCGCGCATCCGGCGGCGCAGCAGGTGAGCCGCGAAGAGGTGGTGAAGGCCTATTACGACTATGCGCGGGGCGCGGGAAATGGCGCGCTGCTGTCTGGCCGCACCCGCTCGAGCTTCGTGTTCGAGCCGCACTGGCAGAGCCGGCCATGGCCGCCCAAGGACAAGTATGGACCCGGGGCGACCGATGCGGCGCTTGGGCTGGTCTAGCTGCCCAGCGCCTTGTCGATGGCGGGCCTCACCACCGTGCCGTAGAGCTCGATGGCGCGCATGACCTTGGCGTGCGGCAAGGTGCCGACGCTGAGCTGCAGGCCGAAGCGGTCGTGCCTGAACCACTCATGCTGCAGCAGGATCTTGTCGATGATCTGCTGCGGCGAGCCCATGAAATAGGCGCCGGCCGGGCTGGCGCCGGCTTCGAACTGGGCGCGGGTCGTCGGCGGCCAACCGCGTTCGCGGCCGATGCGCGACATGGCAGCGGAATGTGCGGGGAAGGCGATATCGAGCGCCTCCTGCGAATTGTCGGCGATGAAGCCGTGGGAGCCGATGCCGACCGAGAGCTTAGTGGCGTCGTGGCCGACCTTGGCGGCGGTGCTGCGATAGAGTTCGACGAAGGGTTGGAACTGCTGGGGACTGCCGCCGATGATGGCAAGCATCAGGGGCAGGCCGTAGTAGGCGGCGCGGGCGACGGAGTTGGGCGTGCCGCCGACGGCGATCCAGACCGGCAGCGGGTCCTGGATGGGCTGGGGGTAAATCTCGATGCCGGGGATCGGTTTGGTGTGCTTGCTGCCTTCCCAGGTAACGGCGCCACCTTCGCGGATGCGGAGCAGCTCGGCCAGCTTCTCCTCGAAGAGATCGTCATAATCCTCAAGGTCGTAGCCGAAGAGCGGAAAGCTTTCGATGAAGGAGCCGCGGCCGGCCATGATCTCGGCGCGGCCGGACGAGATCAGGTCGAGCGTCGCGAACTGCTGCCAGACGCGGATCGGGTCCTCGGAGGAGAGCACGGTGACGGCGGTGGAGAGCCGGATGTTCCTCGTCACCGCCGCGGCGGCGGCGAGTATGGTGACCGGCGCGGAGGCGACGAAGTCCGGGCGGTGATGCTCGCCAAGGCCGTAGAAGGCGAGGCCCAGCTCGTCGGCCAGCTTGATTTCCTCGATCAGGTCGCGGAGGCGCTCGGCGGGCGATTGCAGGTGGCCGCCGTTCAGCGGATCCGGGGTGTTTTCGGCAAAGGAATACAGTCCGAGTTGCATGATGCGGTCCTCACTGGTTGCCCGCTAGATGGCGGCAGGGGGGACGGGACGCAAGAACGCACAGGGCTGATACCGCTTTGAGGTGCGGCAGGATTGTGGCGGCAGGCGCGGCCCGTCGCCACATTTGCCATGAAGATGAACGCTGTCTGAACGGGTTTCAGACGTTGGACGCGGGCATGTAGCTCGGTGCGGATGCCGTGGGGGCGGCCGGAAGCGGCTGGCCGGCGGCGCGGTGGATCTCGGCGACGAGACCTGGTTCGAGCCTGAGCTTGTGGGCGAGGGCTTCGAGATAAGCGCGCTCGCTCGGGGTGTCGCTGACCATGGCGACGAGCGAGGCGGCGTAGATCTCGGTGGCATGCTCGGGGGTGTCGGCGCGGGCGACGACGGCGTTGATGTCGAGCGGGCTCGCCAGTTCGTCAAAGACGAAGGCCTTCTCGGCGGGCGACAGCGGCATGGTCTCGAGTTTCTTGAAGATCGCGTCCTTTTCTGCGGCATCGATCTGGCCGTCGGCCTTGGCGGCGGCAATCATGGCGCGGACGAGGGTCTTGCCCAGTTCTTCCTGCTCGGCCTCGGCGGAGGCGGGGGGAACGAAGCGGTCCTGGGTGGTGGGGGGGACGGAGGCGCCTGCCTGCTGGTTCTGCTGATGCTTCTGCCAGGCGGAATAGGCGAGGCCGCCAATGGCTGCGACCGCGCCGAGCTTGGCGGTGTTACCAACGAGCTTGCCGAGCCCGCCGCCCGACAGCAGCATGCCGGCGGCGAGACCGGCGGCACCGGTCATGGCGGTCTTCTGCAGGTTCTGGTCGGTCTGCAACGACTTGAGGATACCGTCGATATTGAACATGGCGCTCTCCCGTAGATGACGACACGCAGTTGGTGACGGCAGACGGCGTGCGCAAGTGCTGGGGGTACAAAGGGCGACAAAAAGCCCCGGTACGGGGGGAGTACCGGGGCCAGGGGGCTTCAGAGGGAGACTGAAGCCCGGGGGGACGCGAGATTACTGAGCCGGGGCTTCGACCGGAGCCGGGGCTTCGACCGGAGCCGGGGCCTCGGTGGCCGGGGCCGTCTCAACCGGAGCCGTTTCGGCTGGAGCGGTCTCAGTGGCCGGAGCCATCGGGGTGGTCTCGGTGCCGGTGACCGGCGCTTCAACCATCGGAGCAGCCGGGGTGGTGGCCGGGGCTTCGATTGCCGGGGTGTTGTTCACCTCGACGCTGGACGGCGTCGTGGTGGTGTTGGCGGCAAAGACGAGGTAGCCAATGGCCAAAAGGGCCAGGGCGACCACGATCCCGACGAACCAGCCGGTGGCGGAGGATTCGCGGGTGTAGACCGTGCGGTTTGCATCACGGTTGGTGGTGTAGACGGTGTCGCGTTCGGGCATGGACATGGAAAGCTCCTTGTTTGCTTCCAGATGTCGAGAAAACGCGGTCCCTTCCGATAGGTTCCAGATCGTGATCGGCCGGCTGGCGGTTTCGCCGCCCGGGCGGCGCGATCACAGCCAGGATGTGGCTAGAGCATTTCACTGTTTCGACGAAACGCTGAAGTGCTCAAGTCTCTGATTTGTCGCGCTTTCGAACCGGAAAAGTCTGCAACTTTTCCTGAAAGCGCTCTAGAAGCCGTCCTGCGCCTTGCTGCCGGTCGCCTTGCCGTTCTTGGTCAACTGCTTGGTCTGGGCGCCGATGCGGTCGATGAAGGCAAGGAACAGGGCCGAGACGACGAAGGCGATGTGGATGATGGTGTACCACAGCAGTTGCTCGCCGGTCTGGCTGCCGACATTGAGGAAGATCTGCAGCAGGTGGATCGAGGAGATGGCGACGATGGTGGAGGCCACCTTGATCTTGAGCGATCCGGCGTCGATTTCGCCGAGCCAGTGCACGGCCTTGTCGTCGTCGAAGCGCGAGACGTAGTTCTCGTAGCCCGAGATGATGACCATGACGACGAGGCTGGCGACAAGCGCGGCATCGATCAGGCCCAACATCTTGAGGATGGCGTCGGCGTCGTCGAGGCTGAAGGCGTTGGTGATGAAGCCAAACAGCTTACCGCCGAAGACCACGGCATAGACCGCGAGCGCCACCGCCAGGCCGAGATAGAACAGCACCAGCAACCAGCGCGACGCGAGGATGACGGCTTCGATGACGAGTTCGAGACGCTTGGGCATGGGGCACCGGGGCTATGATCGGCACATCGATACAAAGCGGCAGCCGCGCCGACAAGTGGGTGCGCCGCGTGGCAGTGGTGCGGCGTGTGGGCGCGGTTAGTCGAGGCAGACAAGCCAGGGAAAAGAAAAGGGCCGGGGAGTGATCCCCGGCCCTCTCGATTTGTCGACTGGTGCGATCAGTCGCGGCCGGCCAGCGTGATCAGCGGCGTGATGCGCTTGAACGACACGCGGCGGTTGAGCGGCTCGTCCGCCTGGGTCTGCACCTTCAGGTAGCGCTCGCCATAGCCCTGGGTGACCAGGTTTTCCGGCGGCACGTCGTAGAAGTCCGTCAGGATGCGGGCGACCGTGGCGGCGCGGGCGTCGGACAGGATCAGGTTGGACTGATCCGAACCCACCGCGTCGGTGTGGCCTTCGATGAGGAAGGTCTCGGCCGGGTTGTCCTCGAGCAGCGACAGGATGGTGTTGGCGATCTTGCTGAGCGCCCCGACCTGGTTGCGCGAGATGGTGGCCGCGCCCGAGTCGAAGGTGAGGTTGCCCACTTCGATACGGCGCACCGAGTCGCGGACACGGGCGGAACGCTTCACTTCCTCGATGGTGTAGATGCGACGCACCTCTTCCACCGGCGGCTGGCGGAAGAAGAGATCGAGCTCTTCCTCGTCGGCCGAGTCGGCATCGAGAATGTAGTCGCGCACTGGGATGGTCAGGCGCAGCGGAGGCAGGTCCTGGCCCGGATCGCGCCAGCCATCGAACGGGTCATCGACATCGTCGTAGTCGTCCTCGTCATAGTAGGCGAGGATGTATTCGCGGCCGTCCGGCATGATGCGCGAGCGCTTGAGCACTTCGCCATAACGGTTGCGGATGGTGACGATCTGCACGCCGTTGGGGCGCACCACCGTCTCCTTCACGCGGCCATCGCGCAGGCGTTCGTAGTACACCTCGTCCTCATCGCGATCGGTGATGCGATCGAAATCGAGGCCCGGGTTGGAGATGACCAGGTTGACGCCGATGTTGAAGATGAAGCTCGAGTTCGTGTAGTTCGGCTCCTCCGGCGGACGCGGCGGACGGGGACGGTCACCACCGTTATTGTTATTGGTGGTGTTGTTGGTCGTGTTGTTGACCGTGGTGTTGTTGATGATGGTGGTGTTGTTGATCACCGTCACGTTCTGCGGAACCACCACAGGCGCCAGATCGGCGGCCTCGATGCGCTCGCCTTCCTCAGCGGCGAGGGACTGAACCTCGACCGGCTGGATCAACTGCTGAGCGGCAGCATCATTCTGCGGCGGCGGGGGAGCGGGCTCGGTCGGCTCCGGTGCCACAGGCGGCGGGGTCTCGCCACCGAGGACCTCGGTCTGGAAGTCCTTGGAGCTGTCGAGGATGGGCGCGGCTTCTTCGGGCGCGACGCTCTCGGGCAGCACCTCGGTGGTTTCCGGCGTCACGTCTTCTTCGGCACCCGGCAGTTCGGAGATGGGCGTCGGGAGCGGGGCCGGCTCAACCGGGGTTTCCGGCAGCGGCGGCAGTTCGATGCCGTACTGGGCCAGGCAAGCGGCGACATCGCTCTGGCCAAGGGTGGCGCAGAGTTCGGCGAAGCGGTTGTTGGCGGCGTCGATGGTGGACTGGCCAGAGGCGTCGCCGGCCTCGAGCTGGGCAACGCCCACACCATATAGCTCAGCGGCAACACCGAGTTCAGCCTCGGCTTCGGCCATGGGGTCGACCTCGGCCGGGGCTTCGGCAGCGGGCTGCTCCTCGACCGCGGGTTCGGCCGGCTGTTCTGCGGCTGCGGCCGGTTCCTCGGCAGGGGCCGCTGGTTCTTCCACAGGGGCGGCCGGTGCTTCTGTCGGAGCGGGGGGCTCGGGCAGCGGCGGCAGCGGCTGGCCGATGCACGACTCGATGTCGGCATAGCCATTGGTGGTGCACAGCTCGAGAATGCGCGCTTCGGCAGCGGCGGCGGCGGGTTCGGCAGCCGCATAGTCGCCATTGGCGGCGAGCGTCAGAGCGGCCTGGTAGTCATCGAGAGCGGCCTGGAGGTCGGCGACGAACTGCGCCTGCAGTTCCTCGGCGCTCGGGCCGGACGGCTGTTCGGCAGCGGGTTGCTCTGCGGCAGGAGCCTCCTCGGCGGGAGCAGGCTGCTCCTCAGCAGCGGCGGGCTCTTCCACCGGAGCGGGCTCTTCAGCCGGGGCTTCCATGGCCGGTTCCGGCGCGGGTTCTTCAACCGGTGCGGCGGGCTCTTCGGGGGCCGGGGCCGGCTCCTCGACAGGCGCTGGTTCGGGCTGCGGCTCAGGCTCGGGGGCCGGCTCGGGCTCGGGGGCAGGGGCCTCCGGTTCGGCGGGGGCGCCGCCACCGGTCAAGGCGGCGACACAATCCTCAAGGCTGGCATAGCCCGCGACAATGCACTGCTCGGCAAATGCCTGCTGCGCAGCGGCGGTCGCATCGGCGTCGCCGGAAGCCTGGGCTTCGACATAGGCCTGGTAGGCCGCACCGAGTTCGGCATCCTGGGCGCGCGCCATGGTGGGCGCCAGCGCGAGGACGGCGAGACTGGTGCCAGTCAGGAGCCAGTTTCGAAAGCGCATGGTGTTTTCCTTTTTTGTAGTCAGTTCTTCCAGCTGTGGCAGATCGGGCATGAACCGTATCTGAACGGGAAATCCCGCGGTTTGCGCTGCGGATTTCGCACCGAAACAGCAACGCGGCCATCGGCAGTTAGGTTCCCCTCGCCGCGAGGGAGGGGGCAATCATGGCGCGAGTTGGACCACGGGCGGGACGCCAGGGATCGCGGTGGATTTGCCTCAAATCGGCTGGGTTTACCTTGAGGGGTATGGTTAATTCCCGGTAAAGATTTCGCCGCCTGGTGGTTGGGGCTAGGGGGAGCGGCGAATCAAATTCCGGTGCTCTTAGAAATGCTCGTTGCCGCTGTCACCGTGGCGCTGGTGGCCAGCCTTGCGCCGCCCGCCCGCTACGACCATGAACCGCGCGTGCCTTATCACGTGAGCTACGTGTCGCAAGCCAAGCTGCAGAACATCTGCGTCGGCCAGGCGACGGGCGCCAAGGACATGGTGCTGGGCTGCTCGCTGCCGGAACTGGGTCTCGTCTACGTCGCCAAAGGGATGCGGCCGGAAGTCGCCGACATCATCCTCAGGCACGAGAAGGCGCATATCAACGGCTGGGTGCATCGCGGCAGCCCGTTCGACCGCAAGGTCGCGAGCAAGTAGGGCTCCACCGAAGCGGAGCCCAACGCGCCCTCGTCGGGGACTTAGTCCTCGAGGTCCCAGGCGACCTGCACGTTGATCGAGAAGGTCAACTCGCCCGTCTCCACCGGCACGGGGGAGGCGGCGGCGTCGGCGGCCACGGCGCGCATCATGTAGGGCTCGGGCTGGCTATAGCCCTGCGACTCCGAGATCGACTCGATGTCGCCAAGGGTTTCGCCGGCGACTTCGGCATAGAGCCCGGCCTTCTTTTTGGCATCGGCGAAAGCCAGCTTGCGGGCCTCGTCAAGCAGCGGGGCAGGGTCGGCGACCGAGAAGGTGATGCCGTTGATGGTGTTGGCGCCGACGGTGACGGCCTTGTCGAGCACGGCGCCGAGTGTCGCCAGATCGCGGACGCGGACATTGACGGTGTTGTAGACTTGGTAGCCGGAAATCTTGGGCGGCAGCTGGTAGCCGTTGGCGTCCCGGGCGTCGGAATAGACGTAGTTCGGGTTGACCGAGAAGCCCGAGGTCTGGATGTCGCGCGACTCGATGCCAGCGGCCTTCAGCGTGGTGATCAGCTCGTTCATGGCGGCGGTGTTGGCAGCCAGCGCCTCGGCGGCGGTGGCGCCCTGGGAGGTCACGCCGGAGTTGACGAAGGCCATGTCCGGGGCAGCGGCGACCTCGCCGGTGCCGCTGATGGAAATCTGGCCGGCAAGGGCGGGCGTGGCGCAGAGCGCGGCGGTGAGGGCGAGGGCTGAAAGAAGACGCATGCGTCTCTCCTGATCTGGAATCGGCACCGGCAAACTGGGCCGGGCGCGTGGTGGTATTGCGGCAGCGATGAACGCAATTTGAACGATGCGCCCAAGGCCGGGGTTCACAGTGTCAGACGCGCGTGCCTGACGGATCCTTTGGGTCCTGGGGAAGAAAATCGGAAGAATTGCTGAGGCACGTACCTCGGCTCGGCGGTGGACAGGCCGGTATGTGGCGGGTTAGTTAGCCGCTCAAAACGCGAGGGGAAAAATCATGTCCAGTCCAGTGGTTCCAGCCGAAGGCGTGCTGCTCGGGCGTGCCCGGGTGCCCGGGTTCGCCTATCCGCGGCTCGTGACGGCGCGCAATGACGAGGTGTACGACATCACCTCGAAGACGGCGCCGACCTCGCGGGACGTGTGCGAGCTCGACGACCCGGCGGGCTATGTCGCGGCGGCCGAGGGCAAGTGGCTGGGGAGCCTCCAGACGGTGCTGGCCAATAGCTGGGCGGGCAAGACCAACCCCAAGGAAGCCTCGCTGCTGTCGCCGATCGACCTGCAGGCGGTGAAGGCGGCGGGCGTGACGTTCGTGGTGTCGCTGCTCGAGCGGGTGATCGAGGAGCAGGCGCGGGGCGACAAGGCCAAGGCCGATGCGCTGCGCAAGGATATCCTGACGCTGGTCGGCACCGATCTCAGCCAGCTCGAGCCGGGCTCGCCCGCGGCGATGGAAGTGAAGAAGACGCTGATCGAACGCGGCGTGTGGAGCCAGTATCTCGAAGTCGGCATCGGGCCGGACGCCGAGATCTTCACCAAGTGCCAGCCGATGGCGTCGGTGGGTTACGGCGCCGATGTCGGCATCCTGCCGATTTCGGAGTGGAACAACCCCGAGCCGGAAGTGGCCATGGTGGTCAATTCGCGCGGCAAGATCATCGGCGCGACGCTCGGCAATGACGTGAACCTCCGCGATGTGGAGGGCCGCTCGGCGCTGCTGCTCGGCAAGGCCAAGGACAACAATGCCTCGGCTTCGTTGGGGCCGTTCATCCGGCTGTTCGACGGCAAGTTCACGCTCGAGACCGTCAAGCAGGCCGATATCGCGCTTTCAGTGGTGGGCGAGGATGGGTTCGAGCTGACCGGGGTCAGCAATATGAGCCAGATTTCGCGCTCGCCGGAGGCGATCGTCGGGGCCAGCATCGGGCGGCATCACCAGTATCCGGACGGGTTTGTGATCTATCTTGGCACGATGTTCGCGCCGGTGAAGGATCGCGGCGGGGCCGGCAAGGGCTTCACCCACAAGATGGGCGACATCGTCTCGATATCGACGCCGTCGCTGGGTACGCTGAGCAATACGGTGCGGCTGGCGACCGAATGCCCGCCCTGGGAGTACGGCGCGAGCCACCTGATGCGCGACCTCGCCAAGGTGGGGCTGTTGTAGAAATCTCACTGGGTGTCATCCCGGCGCAGGCTGGGATCCATCTGACCTCTGGCGCGGCCGGCGGAATGGATTCCGGCCTTCGCCGGAATGACATCGAGGGTGTGGGACACCCAAATGAAGGATGACGCGATGACCGAACTGCACAAGAACCTGATCAATGGCGAGTGGGTGGGCGGCGATGCGGCCGAGAACATCAACCCGTCCAACATCAAGGACGTGGTGGGCACCTATGCTCGCGCCAGCCAGCAGGACACGCTGGACGCCATCGCGGCAGCCAAGGCGGCGTTTCCGGCCTGGTCGCGCTCGGGCATCCTGCAGCGCTGGGAAATCCTGAGCAAGACCGCGCACGAGATCTTCGCCCGCAAGGCCGAACTCGGTGAGCTGTTGAGCCGGGAAGAGGGCAAGACGCTGGCCGAGGGTATCGGCGAGGCGACGCGCGCCGGCCAGATCTTCGAGTTCTTCGCCGGAGAGGCGCTGCGGCTCTCGGGCGAGAGCGTGCCGTCGGTGCGTCCGGGTGTCGGCGTCGAGATGACCCGCGAGGCCATCGGTGTGGTCGGCATCATCACGCCGTGGAACTTCCCGATCGCCATCCCGGCCTGGAAGATCGCGCCGGCGCTCTGCTACGGCAACACCGTGGTGATCAAGCCGGCCGACCTCGTGCCGGGCTGCACCTGGGCCATTGTCGATATCCTGCAGCGCGCCGGGCTGCCCAAGGGCGTGCTCAACCTCGTGATGGGTCGCGGCTCGGTGGTGGGCCAGACGCTGCTTGATTCCAAGGACGTCGCGGCGATGACCTTCACCGGTTCGGTGGGCACCGGCCGCAAGGTGGCGGAAGCCAGCGTCAAGGTAATGCGCAAGTTCCAGCTGGAAATGGGTGGCAAGAACCCGACCATCGTGCTGGACGACGCGGACCTCAAGGTCGCCGTCGAGACGGTGGCGCAGTCGGCGTTCTTTTCCACCGGCCAGCGCTGCACGGCGACCTCGCGCGTCATCGTCACCGAGGGCATCCATGACGCCTTCGTCGATGCGCTGTGCGAGCGGACCAAGAACCTTCGCGTCGGCGACGCTCTGGCCAAGGACACCGAGATCGGCCCGGTGGTCGATGCCGGCCAGCTGAAGCAGGACATGGACTATATCGATATCGGCCAGTCTGAAGGCGCGAAGCTCCGCGTCGGCGGGCAGCGGGTGAACCGCGAGACCGAAGGCTTCTTCCTCCAGCCGGCGCTGTTCACCGAGGTGAACAACAACATGCGCATCGCCCGCGAAGAAATCTTCGGACCGGTGGCGGCAGTGATCCGGGTGAAGGATTACGAGGAAGCGCTGTCGGTGGCCAACGACACCGAGTTCGGACTATCGGCGGGCATCGTCACCACCTCGCTCAAGTACGCGACGCATTTCAAGCGCAATGCCGAGGCCGGCATGGTGATGGTGAACGTGCCGACGGCGGGCGTCGATTTCCACGTGCCGTTCGGCGGGCGCAAGGGCTCGAGCTACGGCCCCAAGGAGCAGGGGAAGTATGCCGCGGAATTCTTCACGCAGGTGAAGACGGCTTATACTGCCGCCGGCTGATCGTTCGCGACGCTGCAATCACGACGCCGCCCTCCGGGGCGGCGTTTTGGTTTGGGGCGGAGGGTTGCGCGGGGCACCCCTCTTGCCAAGACGCGGCAAAGCATGGTTGTTCCGCCGCGAGGGCCTATAGCTCAATGGTTAGAG
Organism: uncultured Devosia sp.; assembly: GCA_964399695.1. GTDB lineage: Bacteria > Pseudomonadota > Alphaproteobacteria > Rhizobiales > Devosiaceae > Devosia_A. The sequence goes on from CAYNRZ010000006.1 coordinate 12,490, forward strand.
CCGACCGCTCATAACGGTCTGGTTCCAGGTTCGAGTCCTGGTGGGCCCACCATATTGCCCAGGGTTTAGCAGGCCATCCGTAGGGACGGGTGGGGGCGGATAAGTCCGGGATTGCACTTGATCATTTCACCGTTTGGTAGAAGCGGCGAGATGTTCCAAGTCTTTGTTTTGTCGCGCTTTCGAACCGGAAAAGTCTGCAACTTTTCCTGAAAGCGCTCAAGTCTGCCGGTCGGACCGAATGCCTCACGCGAGGTGGCGAGGGGATTTGCCGCTCGTGGTGCCGCGTGCCACGACCTTTGGTTCGGTCAACACGTGAATCGGCATGGTGCGTCCTTCGATGCGCTCGAGAAGCAGACGCGCGGCGGTGCGGCCGATCTCCAGCCCCGACTGATCGATGCTGGTCAGATTGTTCTGCGTGTAGGCGCAGGGGTCGGAGTTGTCGTAGCCGATAATGCCGACATCTTCCGGCACACGGTATCCCAGCGCCCTGACGGCGCTGAGGACCTCCAGGGCATAATAGTCGGCCCAGCCGAAGAACGAGTCAGGCGGATTGTCGCTTTCGAGCAGGTCACGGATCGTGGCAGTGACATCGTCCAGCATGTCTGCCGACGGCACGATACGGGGCTGCATCGTTAAGCCGGCAGCCTTGAGACCAGTCGAAAAACCGGCGACGCGGAGCTGGTCGACGTCCATGGCAACGGTGTTCTTGCGCGATATCGTGACCATGACGGGCTTGCTATAGCCCTGCTGCAGCAGGTGTTCCACCGCGAGCCGTCCGCCCCGCATGTCGTCGTTATTGACGGTGTCGAAAGCCATGGCATCGGGTTCGTGGTGGGCGACGATGACGATGGGGACCGTGGCTGCCAACTGGTTGAGTTCCTTTGGTGGCAGGCGCTGGCCGATCATGATCACGCCGTCCATCTGACGGTCCATCATGGCGTTGACGATGCCAACGATCTTGTCGGGCTTTTCGACGATGCCCGTGAGCGTGACGTAGGGGGTCTTGGCCAGGACGGCCTCCACCCCCGACAGGATGGTGGGATAAAACGGGTTGCGCACGTCTGGGATGACGACGCCGATGGTGTAGGTCCGGCCCCGCATGCCCCGGGCCGACGCGCTGGGGCGATATTGCAGCGCCTCGATCGACTCCTGGACGCGTGCACGTGCCTGGGCGCTGACCCCATAGGCGTTTCGCAGCACCTTCGAGACGGTGGGGACCGAGACGCCCGCATGTGCAGCGACGGTCTTGATGGTCGCACGGACGTCCTTTTTCGGCGCCGGGTCTTTATTCTTCATTGTCAGCTCCAAGGCTGTGCCCGGGTGTACGGCCCTTATTTGGCGCGATCAAGCGGCGACGGGGGCTTGATTTGGAGAACGATATCTGGATAACGTTATACAAAACAAGCTGGGAGGCGGACGAGGATGTTGTCGACAGGGCGATCTGGCCTGCAAGCGCAAGTGGAAGCTGGCGCATGGACCGCGCGGATGATCCATCCGCTGGCGGACAAGGGCGTCGGAACGCCAGCCAGCTTTGTCGCCAAGAGCTTCACGCTCGACGCGGTGGGCGGCGAGGAAATCCTGTTCATCAGCGCGCTGGGCCTTTATCGCGCCTTCATCAATGGCAAGCGGGTGGGCAACGATCTGCTGACTCCGGGCTGGACGGTGTATGACCAGCGTCTGAGCTACCAGAGCTACAATGTGGCGGACCTGCTGCAGGCCGGCGAGAACCGCATCGAAATCTGGCTGGCGGACGGCTGGCTGCGTTCGCAGATGATGTGGGGCGGCGCCCCGATCTTCAACACCTGGGGCGACAAGATCGCCGCACTGGCAGAGCTGCGGGATGCCCCGAACGTAGGCCGGGTGCTGCTGGCAACAGACGAGAGCTGGGATAGCGGCGAACTGCCCATCCGCAAGTCGGGGATCTATTTCGGCGAGATCTTCGATGCCCGCATGAGCCCGGAGGTTTCCTCCGGCACCGAGGTGATCGCTTTCGACATGGCGACGCTGGTGGCGCATGAAACGACGCCGGTGCGCGAACTGGAGCCCATTGCCGTCGTCAAGCAGTGGACCGACGATGCCGGGCGCACCGTCTATGATTTTGGCCAGAATGTCGGCGGCAATGTCGCCTTCACCGTGAGCGGTGCGGTCGGTGCCCGCATCACGGTGGAGCACGGCGAAGTGCTCGACAAGGATGGCCAGTTCTACAACGGGAATTACCGCACGGCAGCGGCCCGGATCGAGTACGTGCTCGCCGGCAATGGCAGCGAGCACTATCGGCCGTATTTCACCTTCCAGGGCTACCGCTATGTGCGCGTCAGCATCGAGGGCGAGGCGAAGATCGACACGATCCTGTCGGTGCCGATCAGCTCGGTGACCGAGGTCAAGGCCGGTTTCAGCACCGGCAATCCCCTGGTCGACCGGCTGTTCCTCAACACGCTTTGGTCACAGCGCGCGAACTTCATCGAAGTGCCGACCGACTGTCCACAGCGCGATGAGCGGCTGGGCTGGACCGGCGATGCGCAGGTGTTCGCCGGAACGGCCTGCTACCTGGCGGACGCGCAGGGCTTTTTCCGCAAGTGGATTCGCGACCTGATGGCCGATCAGCGCGCGGACGGCGCCATCCCGCATGTGTGTCCCGACCCCACGCGGTTGCAGCCGAAGAACTATCCCGGCTTTTTCGGTTCCACCGGCTGGGGCGACGCCATCTACGAAGTGCCGTGGCAGATGTATCTGCACTATGGCGACGCCGAGATCCTCGCCGAGGTGCTGCCGGCGATGGTCAGGTGGGTGGACTTTGTTTGGTCGATCAGCGACGGCCCGGTGGTTTCCCCACCACGCGCCTGGGGCGGCCGAGGCTTCACGTTCGGGGACTGGCTGCAGCCCAGCGGGCCCAGCGCCAAGCCGCTGCCGACCATCGGCGATGATGCGGCGGCGACCATCTACCTGTTCATTGCCGCAACCAAGGTGGCAAGGATTGCCCGCATCGTCGGACAGGCCGACACTGCCGCGAGGCTGGAGGACATGGCGGCGCAGGTAAAGTCGGCCTTTGCTCGCGAGTTCATCACCCCGTCCGGTCGCCTGGCCTATGACGACCAGACCTCCTACGCCCTCGCCTTCCTGCACGACCTGATCCCCGAAGAGAAGCGGGAGGCGGCACGGGGCTACTTCAAGAACACCATCGCCCGCTCGGATGGCCGGATCGGTACGGGCTTCATCGGCACGCCGGCGCTGCTGCCGGCTCTGATTAAGGTCGGGGAGCCCGGCCTTGCGTCGCAGGTGTTCCTGCAGGAGGAAGTCCCGGGCTGGCTGTACCAGGTGAAGATGGGCGCAACGACGATCTGGGAGCGGTGGGACGCGATCCAGCCCGACGGCACCATCTATAACCCGCAGATGAACTCCTACAACCACTATGCCTATGGCGCGGTGTGCCAGTGGCTGCTCGAGGCGGTGGCCGGGTTCCGTCCGGAAGCGACCGATCCGGGCTTTGCCACCGTCGTGTTCGAGCCGGTGATCATCCCGGCCCTCGGCCCGGTCACCGCCCACCATGACAGCCCCAGGGGCCGCATCGCGGCATCCTGGACCGCCAGTGGCGACGCTGTCAGTTACAGCTTCACCGTCCCCGAGGGGAGCCGGGGGCGGCTGATCGTCAATCCCGAATATCGCAATGCCCGACTGGACGGGCACGCGGTCGCCGGGACCGTCGACGATCTCGAACCCGGAACGCATCGGATGGACTTCACCTACTCGGCACCGATCCTGAAGCTCAGGGATGGGCCAAGTCCGGACGCGCGCACCCCGTAACGCGCGCCTGCAAGACGCAGCGATGGCTGCCCAAAAGTCGAACTATGGGAGGAACCATGATCATGACCAAGACCAATCGCCGTCATGTGCTGGGCGGGTTTGCCGCCGGACTGATGGCCCTGACAGCCCTCACCGGCGCGGCCCAAGCCCAGAGCACCACGCTCGTCTATCTCATCCCCAGCGGCGCCGACGGCGTGGCTGTGGCAGAGGAGATGGTAAAGGCATTCGAAGCGGCCAATCCGGACATCAACATCGAGATCGAGACCCGTCCGGGTGGCGGCGAAGGCGACAACCTGATCAAGACCCGCCTCGCCACCGGGACCATGGCAGACGTGTTCCGCTACAATTCCGGCTCGCTGTTCCAGGCCATCAATCCGCAGCAGTTCCTGGTCGATCTGACCAACGAGCCTTGGCAGGCGAATGTCCAGGACTCGTTCAAGCAGGTCGTCACCGCGCCCGACGGGACGGTCCGTGGGGCTCCGGGTGGCGCGGCCATGGGCGGCGGCATCTTTTACAACAAGAAGATCTACGAAGAACTCGGGCTCGCCATTCCCAAGAGCTGGGACGAGTTCATGGCCAACAATGAAAAGATCAAGGCCGCCGGCAAGGTGGCGGTGATCCAGACCTATGCCGACACGTGGACCAGCCAGCTCTTCGTGCTTGCCGACTATTACAACGTTTCCGCGCAGGACCCGACCTTCGCCGAGCGCTACACCGCTGGCGCAGCCAAGTATGCGACCGAGCCGGCCGCTATGCGCGGCTTCGAAAAGCTGCAGGCCACCCACGATGCGGGCTTCCTGAACGAAGACTTTGCGGCGGCCAAGTACGACGACGGCATCCGCATGTTGCTGGACGGCGAGGGTGCGCACTACCCGATGCTGACCTTTGCGACCACCGCCATGGTCCAGTCTGCCCCCGAGAAGGCTGGCGATATCGGCTTCTTCGCGCAGCCGGGCGACAATGCGGCACTTAACGGCCTCACCGTCTGGATGCCCGACGGCATCTACATCCCGCAGACCACCGCGAACGTCGATGCGGCCAAGAAGTTCGTGGCGTTCATCGCCAGCGTCGAAGGCTGCGACGCCCAGACCCGTGCGGGTGGCGGCACCGGTCCGTACCTGGTCAATGGCTGCACGCTGCCGGCCGACGTTCCCAGCGCGGTTTCCGACATGCTGCCGTACTTTGCCGAAGGTGGTCATAACGGCCCAGCGCTCGAGTTCCTGTCGCCCATCAAGGGGCCGGCTCTCGAGCAGATCACGGTCGAAGTGGGCTCGGGTATCCGTTCGGCTGCCGATGGCGCCGCGCTCTACGACGAGGACGTGCGCAAGCAGGCCCAGCAGCTTGGCCTTCCTGGCTGGTAAGGCCGGCTGACGCACATGGCTCCGGAGCATTCGCCTCCGGAGCCATCCTTTCTGGCGGAACCAAGCCCATGACGACATACTCGCAAGCTGCTGCCGGAACTGGCCGAAAGCCACGCAAGACGCGCTCGCCTTACCCGATGTGGTTCCTGGCGCCTGCCGCAATCGTCTACACCGTGCTGTTCCTGTTTCCGACCTTCAGTTCGGCCTGGTTCAGCCTGACGCGCTGGAACCTGTTCCGTTCGACCTTTATCGGCCTCGACAATTTCGCGCAGTTCTTTCGCGAGCCCTTCCTGATCCAGGGGCTGGCCAATACCGTGCTGTTTGCGGTGACAACCTCCGGCCTGAAGGTGGTCCTCGGTTTGGGGCTAGCAGTCCTGTTGACTGCGCCCAATGTCTGGCGCGACTGGTTGCGCTCGGTGGTATTCTTCCCAGTGCTGGTCTCTACCGTCGGGGTGGGCATCACCTTCACCGTGCTCATGCATCCCACACAGGGCATGATCAATGACGGGCTCGCGCTACTCGGTATCAAGGGACCCGGGTGGCTGACCGACCCGCGGCTGGCGCTGTTCTCGGTGGCGCTGGTGGATGTGTGGAAGGGGGTGGGCCTTGCCACCGTCATCTACATTGCCGGTATCGTCTCGATCCCCCGGGACTATTTCGAAGCCGCGCGGATCGATGGATCGAATTTGTGGCAGAGCTTTCTGCACATCACCCTGCCGCTGTCGCGTCCGGCGACATCCACGGTGATCATCCTGTCGTTCATTGGCGGGCTTCGCACGTTCGACCTGATCTGGGCGATGACGAAGGGCGGGCCGGGTTTTGCGTCCGATACGGTCGCTTCGGTGATCTACAAGCAGTACCAATCCGGCTTTTACGGGCTCTCCACAGCTGGAAACGTGGTGCTGTTCATCCTGATCGCGCTGCTGGTCGTGCCGCTGACCATGTTTCTCAATCGCCGGGAGGGACATGAATGAGCTTGGTGCGCAAATACTGGCTCAACGCCGTCGCCGTACTGGTCTCGGCGTTCGTGTTCCTCGTGCCGTTCGCCTTCATCGTCCTCACCGCGATCAAAGACAAGAAGCAGGCCGGCTTGCTCGACTTCACCTGGCCCAGCGAGTTTCGTCTGTGGGACAATATCGTCGAGGTGGTGACCACCCGAAACTGGATGCTGGTTACCGCCTTCGTGAACTCAGCTATCCTCACCGTCGCCAGCGTGACGCTGCTTGTGGTGCTGTCGGCGATGGTCGGCTTCGTGCTGCAGCGACGCAAGACGGCCTGGAGCGGGCTCATCGAGTTCCTGCTGCTGGCAGGGCTGATGATGCCCCCGGCCGTGGTGCCGACAATCTGGCTGCTGCAGAACCTGGGGCTGTTCGCCAAGCTGCACGGGCTGGTGCTGATCGAGGTCGCCTACGGGCTGTCGTTCTCGACGCTGCTGTATCGCGCCTTCATCGCCACTATTCCACGCGAGCTCGACGAGGCCGCAATCATCGATGGCGCCTCGCCGATCGACGTGTTCTTCCGGGTGATCCTGCCGATGCTCTGGCCGGTGACCGTCACCAATATCGTGGTGCAGTCGGTCGGCATCTTCAACGATTTCACCAACCCGCTCTACTATCTGCCGGGCAATGCCAACGCGACGGTTCAGCTGACGCTCTACAATTTCCAGAGCCAGTTCAACACGTCCTACAATCTGCTGTTCACCAACATCCTGCTCATTACCATCCCACCACTGCTGGTGTTCCTGTTCTTCAACCGCCAGATCGTGGCGGGGATGACCGCGGGGGCTGTCAAGGGCTAGGAGGGGGGCTGGACGCGCCCGCCGCTGCCGCGCGCGTCGGGCGGCTGCGCCAGCGCCTGCGTCGCCGTGGTTCCTGGTGCCTGATCCAGGGGAGCACGAGCGTTGTCGCCGATCACGCGATCGCTACCGCACACTTAACGCGATGTTAATTTGGATGCGGAGAATGGCCGTATTGCGCGGGGAGTGTTGATCCTCGCCGTCGCGGGCCTGTCCGTGGCACCCCGTCCGGCATTTGTTCAGAGTAGGGACGATGATGTATCGCGTTTCGCACCCGACCGGTTTTTCCGTTTCCCGCCGCTCGTTTATCGTCGGGGCCGCCGCGCTGGCGGGCTCTGGTCTCGTGACGCCGGCCTTCGCCTCGGTGGGCAGCTTCACCGACGGGGTGTGGGCCCGGGCCAACGCGCGGGGGGTATCTCGAAAAGTGTTCGAGGCGGCAATGGCGGGGTTCTCGCCGATCTCGAAGGTGATCGAACTCAGCCGCTCGCAGCCCGAGTTCGTGTCGACCGCCGCTGACTATGTCGGCAAGCGGGTGACCGACGGGCAGGTCGGCAAGGGGCAGGGGATGCGCCAGGAATGGACGCAGACGCTGGCCGCGATTGCCGAGCGCTACGGCGTGCAGCCCGAAATCCTGCTCGCCATCTGGGGCATCGAGACCAACTATGGCGGCTATATGGGCGGCACCAACTCGGTGCATGCGTTGGCGACGCTGGCCTATTCGGGCTATCGGGCCGACTATTTCGGCGGCGAACTGGTGACGGCACTCGAGATCATCGAGGGCGGCCATGTGCGGGCCGGCAAGATGGTCGGGTCATGGGCCGGCGCGATGGGCCATCCGCAATTCATGCCGTCGAGCTTCATGAAATATGCCGTCGACTTCAAGGGTGACGGGCACAAGGACATCTGGGGCTCGGTGCCCGACGCGCTGGCCTCGATCGGCAATTATCTCAGGGGTTTCGGCTGGCGGCCGGGCGAGACCTGGGGCTATGAGGTGAAGCTCGCCTCCGGCTTCAACTACAACAATGTCTGGTCGGGAACGGTGGCGACGCTGGGCGACTGGACGGGGGCGGGCGTCACCCGCGCCAATGGTCGCGCCTTCCCGCGGCCGTCCGACGCAGCCAGGCTCTATATGCCGATGGGCGGTAACGGGCCGGTGTTCGCGGTGCTCGACAATTTTGGCGTGATCAAGCGCTACAACAATTCGGACAGTTACGCGCTGGCGGTGGGACACCTTGCCGATCGAATTCTGGGCAGTGCCGGCTTCGTTTCGGCCTGGCCGAAGGATACCGCGCTCAACAAGGATGGGCGCAAGCAGGTGCAGACGCTTCTGCTCCGGCGCGGCTACGACATCGGCAGCGCCGATGGCGTGATCGGGCCGAAGACGCGCGGGGCGGTGATGGACTTCCAGGCGCGCGCCGGGCTGCTGCCCGACGGGCATGTGTCGGGCAACCTGCTCAAGGCGCTGGGATAGGCGCGGGGCGCGACCGGAACTGTCCGCCGCGCTGCATGCCGCGACGGATGTCGTCCGCGCCGGACGTTCGGCCTCAGGCGGCTGCCTGCGTCGGCTCCAGGTCCATCACCCAGGTGATGCCGAACTTATCCTTCAGCATGCCATAGAGCGGTGACCAGGGGCTGGTGCCGAGCGGCTGGATGATGGTGGCCGACGGGGCAAGACCCTGCCAGTAGGTCGTGATTTCTTCGGGGCTGGTGCCGCGCAGCGACAGGAAGAACGGGATGGTGCCCGGGTCCCATGCAAGGCTCGAGGGTACGTCATAGGCCATGATGCGAAAGCCGCTAGCGGCAGCCACCTGGCCCCACAACACCTGATCGGCCTCGGCCGGGTTCTGCACGGCGCCGGCGTCGGCGTAGCTTACGACCGTCAGATGGCCGCCAAAGATCGAATGGTAGAATTCCAGCGCGGCCCGGGCATTGCCGCGGAAATTGGCGTGCGTGGTGGTGGCTATGGTCCTGGACATGGCGTGCTCCTTTGCGCCGGGTTGATGCGCCTGCTATAGCTCGGCCCAACTGCCAGTTTCCGACAGTTGGGTGATGGCGCGATCCGACAGGCTTTTCCGGCTGCTGCAGGCGATGCGCGTGATGCCCGCGCCGATCACGGCTGCGCGGCTGGCGGAAGAGACTGGTGTGTCGCTGCGTTCGCTGTACCGGGACATCGAGAGCCTGCGACTGGCGGGTGCGCGCATCGAGGGCGAGCGCGGCTATGGCTACCGGCTGATCGAGGACTATGCGCTGCCGCCGCAGACGTTCGATCGCACCGAGATCGAGGCGCTGGTACTGGGGCTGGGTGAAGTGCGGCACATGGGCGATCCGGCATTGGCGGCGGCGGCCCGCTCGGTGCTGGCCAAGGTGGCGGCGACGCTGCCCGACGACCGCGAGCAGCAGCTGTTGCACGCCATCTCGCAGGTATATCGACCAGAGGCGCGGTTTCGGGACGGGCTGGATGTTGCGGCGGTGCGGGAGGCCTGCTGGCGCGAAGAGGCGTTGGACATTCACTACGCCGATCGTGAGGGCCATGAGACCGAGCGCACCGTGTTGCCGCTGGCGGTGGTCTATGCCGAGAAGTCGTTGACCATGCTGGCGTGGTGCCGGCTGCGTCAGGGGTTCCGGATGTTCCGGCTCGAGCGGATCAGCCGGATCGTGCCGACCGGAGAGAGTTTCCGGCCAAGGCGTGCTGCCTTGCTGCGGGATTATCTCGCCCAGTTGCAGTCTGAGATGGGCCGCGACCCGGGACACTGACGGCCAATCCCCACCATTTGTGACAGGGCTGTCACAATCGGCTGGTCGGGTGGCGGCGGGTTGGGTAAGCAGGCGGCGCCTGTTCTTGCTCCCGACGGGGTCGCCGCGTGTCCACACCTGCCATCGACAAGGATCTGAAGCGCGTCTCCCAGCTTGGCGGGGCGGCGCGCGACAATGCGCGGGTGATCGCGGCGCCGGGGCTGGCGCTGCTGTTCATGATCGCGGCGCTGATCTGGGCCTATGCGGTGGTCGGCGGGCCGCAGAGCTATTTCGTGGTGATCGCCACGGTGATGGCCGCCTATATGGCGCTCAATATCGGCGCCAACGATGTGGCCAACAACATGGGCCCGGCGGTGGGCGCCCGGGCGCTGACCATGGGCGGGGCGCTGGTGATCGCGGCGACCTGCGAGGCGGCGGGCGCGCTGCTGGCCGGCGGCGATGTGGTCACTACGATCTCCAAGGATATCATCGCGCCGGGTGTGGCGCTGGACGGACAGACGTTCATCATCATCATGATGGCTGCGCTGCTGAGCTCGGCGCTGTGGGTGAACCTCGCGACGATCCTCAGAGCGCCGGTTTCGACCACGCACTCGGTGGTGGGCGGCGTGGTCGGGGCCGGGGTGGCGGCGGTCGGGATGGATGCGGTGGTTTGGCCGACCATGGGTCGGATCGCGGCGAGCTGGGTCGTTTCGCCCCTCGCCGGTGGAATGCTGGCAGCGCTGTTTCTCGCCATCGTCAATGCGACGATCCTCGTGCGTGCCAACAAGATCGAGGCGGCGCGGGTGTGGGTGCCAGTGTTCGTGGCGCTGATGGCCGGCATCTTTGCCATGTACATGGCGTCGAAGGGCCTGAGCCGGATCTGGAAGCCGGACCCGGTAACGGTGCTGGCGGTGGGTCTCGGCTTTGCGGGACTGGGCTGGCTGGTGGCGGTGCCGGCGGTGCGCCGGGGTGTGACCGGCCTCGACAATACCCAGAAGCAGGTCGGCAAGCTCTTCCGGCTGCCGCTGATCTTTGCGACGGCGCTGCTGAGCTTTGCGCATGGTGCCAATGACGTCGCCAATGCGGTGGGTCCGCTGGCGGCGATCGTCGATGCGGTGGGCGGCGGCGCCGAGCACGGCAAAGTGGCGCTGCCGCTCTGGGTGCTGGCGATCGGCGGGCTGGGAATCGCGCTCGGGCTGGCCCTGTTCGGGCCGCGGCTGATCCGCACGGTGGGCGAGCAGATCACCAAGCTCAACGAAATCCGGGGCTATTGCGTGGCGGTGGCGGCGGCGGCGACGGTGCTGGTCGCCTCGGCGCTGGGGTTGCCGGTGAGTTCGACCCATATCGCCATCGGCGCGGTGTTCGGGGTGGGCTTCCTGCGTGAGCGGTTCTCGAACCGCGGGCTCAGGAACAAGGCGGTCAGTCCCGAAGGGGTGTTCCTCAAGACCGATCACCTCAACCGCACGCCGGAAGAGGCGGTGGCGAACTTCCAGAAGCGGCAGCGGCGGTTCCTCGTGCGCCGCCAGCATGCCTTCTCGATCGGGGCGGCGTGGCTGGTGACGGTGCCGGCGGCGGCACTGATGTCGGCGCTGGTCTACTGGCTCATGGTGATGGTGTTTGCCGGGTGAAACCGGCCGCTGCCCAGTTCACGCTGGGCGAGCGCGACGGCGAGATCGGCGAGGCCATCGTGGGTGATGAGGCGGCGGGCTTCCGCCAGCACCGCCCAGTGGCGGTAGCGCTGGCCGCGCTCCTGCCAGTCCTCGCGCTGGCCGGTGACCAGCAGCGGGAACATCTTCACTTCGATGGGGCGCGGACGCTCCTCGGTGACGGGCAGGAAATACGAGCCGATCGGGGTCGACTCGACCTGGCCGGTGACACCGGCCTCCTCCCAGGCTTCGTGCGCGGCGCTGTCGTGCGGGGTCATGCCCTCGATCAGTCCCCCCTTGGGGAAGATCCACTTGCCCCGGCCGCGCGAGGTGATGAGCAGCACCACGAGCTGGCCGTCCCGGATCGTGTAGGGCAGGGCGCCGAACTGCGGCCCGGCGGCTTCCGGCGCCGCGATGTGGAGCCGCTGGATCAGCTTGAGTGCCTTGAGAAGCATGTGGTGGGGCCAATATCGATTCGTGCAGAATCAAAACTATGGACCGCATGCGGAGACGTGGAAAGCCAGGTTTCCCAACAATGAGGCGATGGCGCGGGCAATACACGCACATGGCTCGCACTATGGTGGCCAATCAGCCGCGGTCGAGGCGGTAGAGGCCGCCTTCAAGGGTCGTGATGTAGAGCTCGCCAGCGCTGTCCTGAGCAAAGCTGCTGATATTGCCCAGATTGCCGAGCTGATCGGTCCAGTCGATCACCTCGCCCGAGGGGTAGGACATGCTGCGCACGAAACCCTGGCAGTAGTCTGCAAAGAAATACTGGCCGGTAACTTCGTGGATCAGGCGGCCGCGATAGACGTAGCCGCCCGTGATCGAGCAGCCGCCATCGGCGTGGGCGTAGCTGTGGATCGGCGGGACCAGGTTGGTCATGCCGCAGTCGGTTTCAGGGTTGAAGCAGGCCGGGCCTTCGGCAATGCGCCAGCCCAGGTTGGCGCCCACCTCGGTGCGCGGCAGTACGGTGATTTCCTCGTAGGCGTTCTGGCCGACATCGGCGATGTAGATGAGCTCACCATCGAAGGCGATGCGCCAGGGGTTGCGCAGCCCGAGCATGTAGATCTCCGGCGCACCACCGCCTTCGGCATAGGGATTGTCGGCGGGAATGGCGTAGGGCTGGGCGGTATCGACATCGATGCGCAGCAGTTTGCCGAGCAGGGAGTCCGGGTTCTGGGCGCGGTTGCCGGGATCGCCACCGGCGCCGCCGTCGCCCATGCCGATATGGAGCAGGCCATCCGGACCGAAGCCGAGCCAGCCGCCATTGTGGTTGGCGTAAGGCTGGTCGACGGTGAGGAGGATGGTGCCGGTGTCTGGATCGGCGCGGTTGGGGTCGTCCGACACTGTGTAGGCTGCGATGCGGGTGTCGCCCTCGGTGTCGGTATAGTTGACGAAGAAGCGCCCGTTCTCGGCGTAGAGCGGGTGAAAGGCCAGGCTGAGCAGTCCCTGCTCGTTACCGGTGCTGACCTCGGCCGAAATGTCGAGGAACGGCTCGGGAAGGACGGCGCCTTCGACGAGGACGCGGATGCGGCCGGTCTGTTCGACGATGAACAGCCGCGGATCGTCGGCGGGGGCGGTGGCAAAGACCGGCAATTCCAGCCCGTCGACCACGGGCACTGCGGCAATACGCACCTCCTGCGCCAGGGCTGGTGCGACGGACAAGGCATGGCCGAGGCCCATATAGGCGAGTGTCGCCAGCAATTTGCGCATGAAAGCTCCGAAACCGAATCAGATCGAGGCGGGACTGGCCATCTGGTCCTTTAGGGCGGCCAATTCGGCTTCCGCAGCGAGGGCGCGTTCGCGCCAGCCGTGGACGTCGAGTCCGTCCAAACGCTCGGGTTCGGCGATGGGTTCCCGATCCGCTTCGGGCGAGGTCGCAGCCTCTCCGGTGACGCGGGCGTGGAGCGCGGCGATGTACTCGGCGTCGTCGGGATGCAACGTGCCGGCCTTGACCTCCTCGAGCCAGCGGCCGAGGTCGGCGGATGTCTCTTCGTTCATCTGGCCGGTGGCGAGCAGCGCCTGGATCAGGGCTTCGGTGTGCAAGGGCGGGGCTCCTTCAGGGGGTCGGGCCGGCAAACTAGCGAAAGCCGTGTCGAGAAGAAACCCGGCGCGACATCACGTCCTCTCAAGGGGCACCGGGAAGCGGCGGCTGAGGAAGGGTGAGCCGGCGAGGCCGAAGCGCCAGGGGAGGTCGATTGCCTTGCTGATGCCGATGCGCGGCCCGGTGAGCAGCGGTGGCGACCGGTCGGGAAACGCGAGCGTGAATGGCGGATGGTCGAGGCGGAGGCCATTGTGGCGGAGGTCGATGCCGAGGGCGCTGCAGAGTTTTCCGGGACCCGAGGCGAGCGCGCGGGGGTCGGCAAGGCCACGACGGGCCTGCATGGTTTCGAGGCCGGTTTCGGGAGCGACCGCGCGGATCAGCACGGCGGTGCCGGCGATGCCAGTGAAGTTCAGGCACCAGTGGATGCCATAGGAGCGGTAGACATAGGCATGGCCGGGACCGAGATACATCGCGGCATTGCGCGGGGTGGGGCCGTGGAACGAGTGCGAGGCCGGCTCTTCGAAATGATAGGCCTCGGTTTCGACGATCAGGCCGCCAACGCCATCGATCAGAAGGGTGGCGCCAATGAGGGCTCGCGCGGCAGCGACGATGTTGCCGGACATGAGTGCCGTGATGTCGGGGCTGTTGCGCACGCCCCTCAATAGTCAGAGGCGGGGTGTGGCGTCCAGCGGAGCGTCAGGCGACGAGGTTGAGGCTTTCCTGCGCCTTGGCCAGCTTGGCCGAGGCCTGGTCCTGGATGCGTTGCGCGGCGATGCGCAGGGTCAGGTTGATCTGCTCGCCGGTATTGCCGGTGTTTGCGGTGCTGATCAGCGCGTCGTTGTAGCTGGCGTTCTGCGCCAGCGCGGCCTGGGCGTGGGCCTTGCGCTTGGCGCTAGCGGCCTCGGCTTCGGCGTGAAGCGAGGCGCGCGGCAACCAGTTCATCGAGCGTTTTTCGATCTGCATTGCCGTCAATGCTGCGTCACGGAAATGAACGAAACCTTAATTCGGGTCCCCGCTTGCGTGGTGGCGATGCGACCGGCAATGAATAAGCAGGTCCAACAAAGGAATAGCGGATGGCGGATTCCCTGAAATTCGGCACCAGCGGCCTGCGCGGGCTGGCAGTGGAGCTCGAGGGGGCGGCGACGCGGCGCTACATGGCGGCGTTCCTCCGTCACCTTGCGGCGACCGGCGAAGCGGGCAGCGGCAGGGTGTTTCTCGGGCGGGACCTCAGGGCGTCGAGCCCCGCGATCCTCGCCGATTGCGCTGCCGCCGTGCGGGCCGCGGGGCTGGTGCCGGTGGATTGCGGGGTGCTGCCAACGCCGGCGCTGGCGTTGCACGCGATGGCGCTGGGTGGACCGGCGGTCATGGTGACCGGCAGCCACATTCCCGAAGACCGGAATGGGCTGAAGTTCTATGCGCCGCGTGGCGAGATCAGCAAGGCGGACGAGGCGGGCATACTGGCGGCGCTGGACGACAAGGTACCGGCGGGCGACGGCCAGGCCGAGGATGGCAGCGCTCTCGCGGGCGACCGCTATCGCCAGCGCTACCGGAAGCTGCTGGCGCCAGACGCGCTGGGGAGCTGGCGGGTCGGGGTGCTGGAGCATTCCTCGGTGGCGCGCGACATGCTGGTGTCGTTCCTCACCCGCGCCGGTGCCGATGTGGTGCGGCTCGGGCGGTCCGAGAAGTTCATCGCGGTGGATACCGAGGCGTTCTCGGACCCGCTGTTCGGGCCACGTCAGCAGTGGATTGCCGACAATCATCTCGACGCGGTGGTGTCGACCGACGGCGATGGCGACCGCCCACTGGTGATCGATGGCGAAGGCAATTTCGTGCGTGGCGACGTGCTGGGGCTGCTGACGGCGCGGTTCGTCGGGGCCGACCGGGTGGTGACGCCGGTTACCTCCAACTCCGCCATCGAAGGGGTCGGCTGGTTCCGGCAGGTGGTGCGGACGAAGGTCGGCTCGCCCTTCGTGATCGCCGGGATGGAGCAGGCGGCGGCTGTGCCGGGTGGCGGCGTGGTCGGGTTCGAGGCCAATGGCGGGGTACTGCTGGGCAGCGACGTCGAGCGCGGCAATGTGCGGTTGTCGGCGCTGCCGACGCGCGATGCGGTGCTGCCGATCCTCAGCGTCCTGGCCACGGCAGCGGAGATGGGGGTGTCGCTGGCCGACCTAATCCGGACGCTGCCGGTGCGGGCGGCGCTGTCGGATCGGTTGCAGAACGTGCCGTCCGACCGGAGCGCGGCGCTGATCGGCAAGCTGGTCGATGCGCCGGGCTATGCGACCGAATTCTTCGCGCCGGTGGGCGAGGTGGAGAGCGTTTCGACCATCGACGGGCCGCGCTTCTCGCTGGCATCGGGCGATACGGTGCACTACCGCGCCTCGGGCAATGCGCCCGAATTGCGCTGCTATGTCGAAGGTGTGACGCCGGAGCGGGCCGAGGAACTGCTGGCCTGGGGGCTTGAGGCCGCTGGGGCGGTGGTCCGCTGAGTTACTCGCGGGCCACCACGAATACGGCGGCGCTGGCCATGATGACCGCTGCGGTGCGATTGAGGCGCCGCAATGCCGTCGATGAGCGGAAGAAATCGCGAGCCGCTGCGGCCGCCCAGGCGTAGCCGCAGCCGATGATCAGCAGGACGACTGTGACGATGACCACCAGCTCGAACAGGCCGAGCATGGTGATCGGCTGGTCGAGCGGCACGACGGTGGGCAGCAGCGCCAGGTAGAAGACGATGGTCTTGGGGTTGCCCAGCGTCAGCGCGAAGCCCGAGAGGAAAGTCTGCCAGGACGACTTGTCCTTTCTGGCGCCCATCTGTTCGGCGCCCGGCTTCGCCGTCCAGAACTGCCAGGCGATGTAGAGCAGGTAGAGCGCGCTGCCCCAGCGGACGACGAGGAACAGCGGGTGGAACAGCGCGGCGACGGCGGCGAGGCCGAACAGCGCAAACAACAGGTAGACGAGGTCGCCCACCAAGACACCGATGACCAGCGGCAGGGCGGAGCGGAAGCCGCCGCCGAGGGCGCGGCCGACGATGGCAGCGACGCCGGGGCCGGGCACGAGCACGGCGATGGCATAGGCAATGGTGAAAGCGGAAAGCGTGACGAGGTCCATGGGGCACCTGGTGGGATCAGGCCTTCTAGCCGAGTGTTCGCGGTGGCGGCAAGCTGGACGGAATGTCGTTGGCGGGGCTCGATTTAACGGGCGCGGCGCTTTACCAGTTCTGTCAACAGACCCGCGCCGGAAGCCGCCGAGGGGGGCGGACGCGGGAGACCAAGGGATACGCCAATGCCGCTTTATGACTTTACCCGCGACAAGCTCGAAACCTATCGCAGCAGCGTCGTGGCGCCGGCCGATTTCGACAGCTTCTGGAAGGCCACGCTCGATGAGGCGCGGGCGCTGGCCGTGGAGCCGAAGTTCGAGAAGCTCGACTATGGTCTTGAGCTGTTCGACGTTTACGACGTGACGTTCTCCGGCTTTGGCGGACACCCGATCAAGGGCTGGTTCATCCTGCCGGCGAAGCGCGAAGGCAAGCTCGCGTGCGTGGTGAAGTTCATCGGCTATGGCGGTGGCAGGGCGTTCCCGCATGAGCACCTGCTCTGGCCCAGCACCGGCAGGGCGGTGTTCGTGATGGACACGCGCGGGCAGGGCAGTTCGTGGTCGAAGGGCGATACGGCCGATCCGGTGGGTTCGGACCCCGCCGGCAATGGCTTCATGACACGCGGCATCCTCGATCCGGCGACCTATTACTATCGGCGCGTGTTCACCGATGCGGTGCGAGCGGTGGAAACGGCACGCGCACATCCGGCGGTGGATGCTGGCCGGATCGCGGTGATTGGTGGCAGCCAGGGCGGCGGGATCTCGCTGGCTGCGGCGGGGCTGGATGCCGGGGTGAAGGCGGCGATGCCGGACGTGCCGTTCCTCTGCGATTTTCCGCGGGCGGTGACGTTCACGCCCCGCGACCCGTTCCCGGAGATCTCCCGCTTCCTCGCCGTGCATCGCGACAAGGTCGAGCGGGTGATGGAAACGCTGCGCTACTTCGATGGCGTGCTGTTCGCCGCGCGCAGCAAGGCGGCCGGGCTGTTCTCGGTGGGGATGATGGACACGATCTGTCCGCCCTCGACGGTGTTCGCGGCCTACAACGCCTTTGGCGGCAGCGACAAATCCATCAAGGAATGGGCGTTCAACGACCACGAGGGCGGCGGCGCCTTCCAGGACAAGACGCAGATCGACTGGCTGAAGGGGCGGCTGTAGGCGGCGCTATCGGCGGCTTGGCGCGGTTGAACTGACTCGATAGCGTGACAGTGCGACCGGGAGGGGATGATGCCAAATCGCCGCGCCGTGCTTGTTGGCCTTGCGGCACTACCGCTGGGGGCCTGTGCTTCGATCAGCCCGGCGACGCTGGACAGTGTCGGGTCGCGCGTTGATCCCGGCCGGGTGGATTTTGCGCATCTGCACCAGATGGCGCGGCGCGCGAGCGATGTGCAACTGGGTGAGGCCGCGGTGCGGGCGAACTGGCCGGACGTGATCAAGGTCGGTCACGTGAAGGCGGTGGATGTGCGCTATGCCCTTGCCGAGGATCATGGCGCGAGGGTGCAGACGCTGGCCATGCCGGGCACCGAAAGCATCGAGGACTGGCTGGAGGACTTCGACATCTTCCTCAAGCCCGACGCCCGCAACGGCATTCCGCTGCATCGCGGTTTCGAGGATGCGGCGCTGGCCGTCTATGCCGAAGTGAAACCGCAATTGCGCAAGGACTATCGCATCGACCTGGCGGGCTACTCGATGGGTGGCGGCGTCGCGGCGGTGATGACCATGTACATGGTGGGGGACGGCTACAAGGTGCGAACGTCGACGTTCGGGCAGCCGCGGGTCACCAATGCGGTGGGCGCGGCGCGGATGGCGGGGCTGCCGCTGACGCGGGTGGTGAATGTCGATGACTTCGTCTCGATGGTGCCGACGTTCCCGTTCGAGCAGTTCGGCGACGAAGTGATCCTGCATGACGGCGCGGACTATGTTTTTCTCAACCACGCGGATGCGAACACGCTTTCGATCGGCGAGCTGTGGCGAGAGACGCACGGGCTGAGCGTCAAGAACCACGCCTCCACGCTCTATGTCGCGCGGCTCGAGGCAAAGCTGAAGGCGGCGCGGCCGATCCCCTATTTGCCGCGCCTTGCTTAGGGCAACCGCGCGATCCGCTCGGTGAGCAGGGCATAGAAGCCGTCGGAGTCGCCGGAGCGGAGGTAGTTGACGTTGCGGACGCGGCCGGTGACACCCCAGTAATCGGCAACGGTCATGCCGCGGGTCAGCTCGCTTTGCGTTTCGATGGCGACATTTATGTGCCGGCCCTGGAAGAGTTCGGGTTTCAGCAGGTAGGCGATGACGCAGGGGTCGTGCAGCGGGCCGCCTTCCCAGCCGTATTTCTGTTCGTCGAAACGCTCGAAGAACTCCAGCATCTCGGCGGTGACAGCGCCGCAGCGGTTGCCGAGGGCGCGGAAGGCATCGATGCGGGGCTTGGTGGTGAGCATCATATGGCTCAGGTCCAGCGGCGCCTGGGTGATGGGGACGCCGGAACGGAAGACAAGGTCGGCGGCCTCGGGGTCGACATAGATGTTGAACTCCGCGGCCGGCGTGATGTTGCCGCCCTCGAAACAGCCGCCGCCCATCAGGACGATCTCGGCGATGCGCGAGACGATGGCCGGCTCCTTGACCATGGCCATGCCGATATTGGTCAGCGGCCCGAGGCAACACAGCGTCACGGTGCCCGGGTCGTGGGCGAGCAGCGTTTCGATGATGTAGTCGACGCCGTGGACATGTTGCGGCGCGATCTGCGGGGCGGGCAGGGTGGGGCCATCAAGGCCGGTGGCGCCATGCACATACTCGGCGGTGACCAGCGGATGGCGCATCGGGCGCTCGCAGCCGACATAGACTGGTACGTCAGGCCGGCCGGCGACTTCCAGAATCTGGAGGGCGTTGTAGGCATTCTGCGTGACACGGACATTGCCGGCGACCGCGACGAGGGCGAGCACTTCGAGTTCGGGCGAAGCCAGCGCGAGAAGAATGGCGACGGCATCGTCCTGACCCGGGTCGGTGTCGATAATGATCTTGCGCGGCATGGGTTTGGCTCGATGGGTGAAACTTCTGATTCCGGAGCGGGAGCATAGCCCCGGCGACATCCGCCGTCGATCAGCGCGCAAAACATATGGTTCCGGAACAATTACGTGATCGCAGCGTTGTCGGTGGTCAGGACACGGGCGAGGCACCAAGTTGCAGGACATCAAGCAAAGCCGGCGGCAGCGCGCTTTGGCGCGGGAACTCTCGAAGACGCATTTCGAGAGGGTGCTGACCAACACGGCGCAGATCTCGATGGTGATCATTGCGGTGGTGGCGGCTGTGGTCGCGCTGCAGCAGGCGCAGGTGGTGCTGGCGCCGGTGTTTCTCGCCATCATTGTGGGGCTGATGGTTGGCCCGATTGCCGATGCGCTGGAAGGGCGTGGGGTCCCCGAGCCGGTTTCGGCAGGGATCGTGGTGCTGCTGCTGCTGTTGCTGATCGCGGGGGCCGCGGTGCTGTTTTATGGCCCCCTGGCGGAATGGGGCGAGCGTCTTCCCATGATCTGGTCGCGCATCCAGGCGGAGCTCGCCAACTGGCGGGAACCGATGGAATCGCTGGGTTCGCTGCAGGAACAGCTGCAGGGGGCGCTCGGCAGCGAGGGCAGCGTTTCGGTGACCGTCGAGGATGCCAGCACGGTTACCGGCATTGCGATGATGGCGCCGGCGATACTGGCGCAGGTGCTGGTGTTCCTCGTCAGCCTCTACTTCTACGTTGCGACGCGGGAGAATATCCGGATCTCGACGCTGTCGCTCTGCATGAGCCGGCGGATGCGCTGGCGCTGCGCGCATGTGTTTCGCGATGTCGAGGAGAAGGTGTCGCGCTATCTGCTGACGATCAGCCTCGTCAATGTGGGCGTCGGCGTGGTGGTGACCCTGGCGATGTGGGCGATCGGCATGCCGTCGCCGCTGCTATGGGGCGCTCTGGCGGCGGTGCTGAACTATATCCCGTTTGTCGGGCAGGCGCTGATGGCGGGGCTGCTGTTTCTGGCTGCGCTGGGCAGCAAAGGGAGCCTCGAGGCGGCGATCGTGCCGGTCGGCATCTACTGGGTGGTGAATTTCATCGAGGGCAACTTCGTGTCGCCGAACCTGCTGGGCCGCACGATGACGATCAACCCGTTCATGATCTTCCTGGCGCTGGCGTTCTGGCTGTGGGTCTGGGGGCCGGTGGGTGGGCTGATTGCGGTGCCGTCGCTGCTGATCGCCTATTCCATCATCACCCACGTCATTCCGAGCACGCAGGTGCTGCCGCGCCGAGTGGAGCGACGGCTGGCGGCCAAGGCCACGCAGGACGTTGCCGAGGCCGATGCCGAACCGGTGGTGTCACCGGCCAAGCCCCCAGCGGCGGCGGCCCGCTGACCACTGCCCATTGAGGCAGCCTTGACGATCCGTGACCGATCCCGAACCATGTGCCGGGGCAGTTCGGAGACGAGATCGTGGCGGCAGAAGCGGTGGCACACGCGGCGGCAGGGGCCGCACATGGTGGCGTAGACCTCGTGCAGGTGGTGGTGCTGCTGGCGGCCGGCGTCGTTGCGGTGCCGATCTTCCGCCGGCTCGGGCTCGGTTCGGTGCTGGGCTACCTCGCCGCCGGTCTCGTGGTCGGGCCCTTTGGATTGCAGCTGATCAATGACCCGGTGGCGATCCTGCACGCTGCGGAACTGGGCGTGGTGCTGTTCCTGTTCATCATCGGGCTCGAAATGGAGCCGACCAAGCTGTGGGCATTGCGCAAGCAGATCTTCGGGCTGGGGCTGATGCAGGTCGCCCTGTGCGGGGCGCTGCTGACAGGCGTCGGTATCCTGATCGGGTTTCCGCCGGTGGTGGCGTTCGTTGCGGGGCTCGGGTTCGTGCTGACCTCGACGGCGATCGTCATGCAGATTCTGGCCGAGCGCGGCGATCTGGCGACACCCGGCGGGCAGAAGATGGTGTCGATCCTGCTGCTCGAGGACCTGGCCATTGTGCCGCTGCTGGCGGTGGTGGCGCTGCTGGCGCCCACCGGCAGCGAGGGCGGGGATGCGTGGTCGCGCTGGATCAGCGTGGGTCTCGCGGCGGCCTCCGTGGTGGTGGTGGTGTTTGCCGGGCGCTGGGTGCTGAACCCGGTGTTCCGGATGCTGGCGCAATCGAAGGCCCGCGAGGTGATGACGGCGGCGGCGCTGCTGGTCGTGCTGGGTGCCGCGCTGATCATGCAGATCGGCGGGCTGTCGATGGCGATGGGCGCGTTCCTTGCCGGGGTGCTGCTGTCGACCTCGAGCTTCCGGCATCAGCTGGAAGCCGATGTCGAGCCGTTCCGCGGCCTGCTGCTCGGGCTGTTTTTCCTCGCGGTCGGGATGTCGCTCGATCTCGACGTGGTGGCGGGCAACTGGCAGCTGATCGCGCTCACGGTGGCCGGCTATGTGCTGGTCAAGGGCGCGGCGATCTATGGGCTGGCGCGGCTGCTCAAATCGGATCACCCCGAGGCGCTGGAGCGCGCCATCCTGATGGCCCAGGGCGGCGAGTTCGCCTTCGTCCTCTATACCACGGCGACGGCGGGCGGCATCTTCACGGCCGAGCTCAACGCGATGATGACGGCGACGGTGATCATATCGATGGTGCTGACGCCGTTCACCGTGCTGCTGCTCAAGTTCCTCCCCAAGCCGAAGCCTTCGATGGAGGGGATCGAGGAGTTGCCGGAGGGGGTGACGGGCAAGGTGCTGGTGATCGGCTTCGGCCGGTTCGGGCAGATTGCCAGCCAGCCGCTGATCGCCAAGGGCTACTCGATCACCATCATCGACAACGACACCGAGATGATCCAGGCCGCGCAGCAGTTCGGCTTCAAGCTCTACTATGGCGACGGCACGCGGCTCGACATCCTGCATGCGGCCGGGGCAGGGACGGCGGATGCAGTGCTGGTGGCGGTGGACGACAAGAAGGGTGCGGTGCGCATCGTCGAGCTGCTGAAGTCGGAGTTCCCGCTGGTCAAGGTGCTGGTGCGGGCCTTCGACCGTGGCCATGCCATCGAGCTGATTGCGGCCGGCGCGGACTACCAGTTGCGCGAGATGTTCGAGTCGGCGCTGAAGTTCGGGGGCGAGGTGCTGCGGCAGTTCGGCACCGATCCGCTGGAGATCGAGGACATCCTGCTGGGGGTGCGTGAGCGCGACCGGCAGCGGTTCGCGGCGCAGCTGGTGGGCGGCATCGCGGCGGGTCGCGACCTGCTGCTCTCAAATGCCGAGGACCAGGCGCGCGAGAGCGGGGCGGTGGCCGGGCCGACCGAACCCGCGCTGATCGTCGATGCAGCTGCCACAACAACGCCGCGCTGAGGCGGACCGGGCGGCAAACAATCCGAACTTATTGCACTTCCCCGGGCGTGGATTAAGTGCAACAGTCCCCTTCAGAGGGGACTACATCGCCATGAAACTTGGATTGCGAGCATGCCGCAAAAGCCAATCGTATTGGATGCCCCCACCCCAGCGCCGCGCGCGCTGACGGTTGAATCGCTTCAGTCGGAAATCCTCGAGAAGCTGACCTATTCGATCGGGAAGGACCCGATCGTGGCGCGTCCACATGACTGGTTGCGCGCGACGATCCTCGCGGTGCGCGACCGGATCATCGACCAGTGGATGGAATCGAGCCGGCAGACCTGGCGGACTTCGCACAAGCGCGTCTACTACCTGAGCCTCGAGTTCCTGATCGGCCGGCTGATGCGGGACGCGATGAGCAATATCGGCGTGATGGAGACAGTCCGCGAGGCGTTGAAGAACTTCGATGTCGACCTGGGCGACCTGATCAATCTCGAGCCTGACGCGGCGCTGGGCAATGGCGGCCTCGGCCGGCTTGCCGCCTGCTTCATGGAATCGATGTCGACGCTGCAGATCCCGGCCTATGGCTATGGCATCCGCTATGTGCACGGGCTGTTCCGCCAGGAGATGAGCGAGGGCTGGCAGGTGGAACTGCCGGAAGACTGGCTCGCCCATGGTAACCCCTGGGAATTCGAGCGGCGCGAGTCGAGCTACGAAGTCGGCTTTGGCGGCCATGTCGAGCCGGTGCAGGAACCCGATGGCTCGACCCGGCTGGAATGGCGGCCGGCGGAGCATGTGCTGGCCGTGGCATTCGATACGCCGATCGTGGGCTGGCGCGGTGCGCGGGTGAACACGCTCCGGCTGTGGAGCGCGCAGCCGATCGATCCGATCCTGCTCGACCGGTTCAACTCGGGCGACCATATCGGCGCCCTGCAGGAAAGTGCGCGGGCCGAGACGATCACGCGCGTGCTCTACCCGGCGGATTCGACGCCGGCCGGGCAGGAATTGCGGCTGAGGCAGGAATTCTTCTTCTCGTCCGCCTCGCTACAGGACATCGTCAGGCGGCACCTGCAGCAATATGGCGATCTGGGATCGCTGAGCGACAAGGTGGCGATCCAGCTCAATGATACGCATCCGGCGATCTCGATTGCCGAACTGATGCGCATCCTGATCGATATCCACGGCATGAAATTTGCGCCGGCATGGACACTGACCAAGGCGACGTTCGGCTACACCAACCACACGCTCTTGCCCGAGGCGCTCGAGACCTGGCCGGTGGCGCTGCTCGAGCGGCTGCTGCCGCGCCAGATGCAGCTGATCTACGCGATCAATGCCGAGGTGCTCAGCGAAGCGCGCAAGATGGGCGGGTTCACCGACAGCCAGATCGCCAACCTGTCGTTGATCGATGAGCACGGCAGCCGCCGCGTGCGCATGGGCCAGCTGGCCTTTGTCGGTTCGCACTCGGTCAATGGCGTGTCAGCGCTGCACTCAGACCTGATCCAGAAGGAGCTGTTCCCCGATCTCAACCGGCTCTATCCGGGGCGGATCAACAACAAGACCAATGGCGTGACGCCGCGGCGCTGGCTGATGCAGTGCAATCCGGCGCTGACCAAGCTGATCACCGAGCGGATCGGGCCCGAATATCTCGATGACCTCGACCTGCTGGCCAAGCTCGACAAGCATGCGGACGATCCGAACTTCCAGGAAAAGTTCGCCGCGGTGAAGCGTGCCAACAAGGAAAGGCTCGCGGCGCTGATCAAGGACCGCATGGGGCTGGTGGTGTCGCCAGACGCGCTGTTCGACGTGCAGATCAAGCGCATCCACGAGTACAAGCGGCAGCTGCTCAATATCATCGAGGCGGTGGCGCAATATACCGCGATCCGCTCGCATCCCGAGAAGGACTGGGCGCCGCGCGTCAAGGTGTTCGCCGGCAAGGCGGCGCCGAGCTACTGGAACGCCAAGCTGATCATCAAGCTGATCAACGACGTGGCCAAGGTGGTCAACAACGACCCGGCGGTGCGCGGCTTGCTCAAGGTGGTGTTCCTGCCCAACTACAATGTCAGCCTAGCCGAGCAGATCATCCCGGCCGCCGACCTTTCCGAGCAGATCTCGACGGCGGGCATGGAAGCCTCGGGCACCGGCAACATGAAGTTCATGGCCAATGGTGCGGTGACCATCGGCACGCTCGACGGCGCCAATGTCGAGATGCTGGAGCAGGTCGGCCCGGACAACATGATCATCTTCGGGATGACCACCGAAAAGGTCGCCGAAGTGCGGGGCCGCAGCGAGGTGCCGCGGGCGGTGATCGACAAGTCGCCGATGCTGCGCGAGGCGCTCGAGGCGATTGCCACCGGTGTGTTCTCGCCGGACGACCCGAACCGGTATCGCGACCTGATCGGCGGGCTCTACGACCATGACTGGTTCATGGTGGCGCGGGACTTCGATTCCTATGCGCAGGCGCAGCGCAAGGTCGACAGCCTCTGGATCAAACCGGCGAAATGGTATTCGATGGCGATCCGGAACACTGCCCATGTCGGCTTCTTCTCGTCCGACCGGACCATCCGGCAATATGCCGAAGAAATCTGGGGGGTCCCGGTAGTCGGGAGGTAGTACGGTGTCCAAACCAGGCTGGCGCGCGAAAGACAGCGACATCCAGCAAATTGTTGCCGGGCGTCACTCAGATCCATTCTCGATATTGGGGCTGCACCCGCATGGCGACGTATGGGTGGCGCGGGCCTTCGTGCCGCATGCGGAGTCGCTGTCGGCGCGAACGCTCGACAACCGGCTGCTGGGAGAACTCGAGCCGCGGGATGCGGCTGGGTTCTTCGAGGGCGTGGTGAACATCGACCGGCTGCAGCCGGTGGCCTACCACGCCCGCAATGCCGGCGGGGAATGGAACGTCCTCGACCCCTACAGCTTCGGGCCGGTGCTGGGTCCGATGGATGACTACTATATCGGCGAAGGGTCGCACCTGAGGCTGTTCGACAAGCTCGGCGCCCATGCGATGCAGTTCGAGGGGGTCAACGGCACGCATTTTGCGGTGTGGGCGCCCAATGCGCAGCGCGTCAGCGTCGTCGGCGATTTCAACGGCTGGGACGGGCGGCGGCATCCGATGCGCTGCCGGCTGAGCACCGGGATCTGGGAAGTGTTCATCCCGCAGGTCGGGCCGGGTTCGGTCTACAAGTTCGAGATCGTCGGCAAGGAGGGCAACCTGCTGCCGCTGAAGGCCGACCCGTTCGCGCGGCAGTCGGAGCTCAGGCCCAAGAACGCCTCGGTGGTGGCCGATCCCACGCCATTCACCTGGACCGACCAGGCCTATATGGCCGAGCGGGCCAAGCAGGACTGGCGCCGGAAGCCTGTCTCAATCTACGAGGTGCATCTGGGGTCGTGGCGGCGGCGGGCCGATGGCGGGTTCATGTCCTATGACCAGCTGGCCGAGCAACTGATCCCCTATGCGGCCGACATGGGCTTTACCCATATCGAGATGCTGCCGATCACCGAGCATCCGTTCGACCCGAGCTGGGGCTACCAGCCGACCGGGCTCTACTCGCCGACCGCGCGGTTCGGGGATCCGGCCGGGTTCAAGCGCTTCGTCGACGCAGCGCACAATGCCGGGTTGGGGGTGATCCTCGACTGGGTGCCGGCGCATTTCCCCACCGACGAGTTCGGGCTGGCGCAGTTCGACGGCACGGCGCTCTACGAGCATGCCGATCCGCGGCAGGGCTACCATCCGGACTGGAACACGGCGATCTACAATTTCGGGCGCAAGGAGGTTTCGTCCTTCCTGACCAACAACGCGCTCTACTGGCTGGAGGTGTTCCACCTCGACGGGCTGCGCGTCGATGCGGTCGCCTCGATGCTCTATCTCGATTACTCGCGGCAGGCCGGGGAGTGGGTGCCCAACAAGTTCGGCGGCAACCACAATCTCGAAGCGGTGGCATTCATCCAGCGGGTGAATGCCGAGGCCTATCGGCAGTTTCCCGGCGTGATGATGATCGCCGAGGAGTCGACATCCTGGAGCGGGGTGAGTGCGCCCACCAACGCTGGCGGGCTGGGGTTCGGCTTCAAGTGGAACATGGGCTTCATGAACGACACGCTGCGTTACATGAGCCGCAACCCGATTCATCGCCGCTATCACCACAACGACCTGACGTTTGCCGCGCTCTACGCCTATGCCGAGAATTTCGTCCTGCCGCTCAGCCATGATGAGGTGGTGCATGGCAAGGGTTCGCTGCTCGAGAAGATGGGCGGCGATGACTGGCAGCAGTTTGCGGGGCTGCGCTGCTACTACGGGTTCATGTGGGCGTGGCCGGGCAAAAAGCTGCTGTTCATGGGGCAGGAGTTCGCGCAGCGCGAGGAATGGTCGGAGGCGCGCGGGCTCGATTGGTGGCTGCTCGATGCGCCGTCGCACGAAGGTGTCCGGCGGCTGGTCGGCGACCTCAACACGGCCTATCGCGAAGTCGAGGCGCTGCATGCGCGCGACAATGAGCCGGAAGGCTTCGAATGGCTGATTGCCAATGACCAGGCCAATTCGGTGCTGGCCTTTGCCCGCAAAGCGCCGGGGCAGGCGCCGGTGGTGGTGATCTCCAACTTCACCCCGGTGCCACGCGAGAACTACCGCGTGCCGATGCCGCTGGCCGGTAACTGGGTGGAGCGGCTGAACACCGATGCCGGCTGGTATGGTGGCAGCAACAAAGGCAACCAGGGTCGCGTTGTGGCCAGGGCGAGCGAGGTGAAAGGGCTGGGGCCCTATGCCGACCTCTACCTGCCGCCGATGTCGACC
The DNA here is from genome assembly GCA_964399695.1 of uncultured Devosia sp. GTDB lineage: Bacteria > Pseudomonadota > Alphaproteobacteria > Rhizobiales > Devosiaceae > Devosia_A. The sequence goes on from CAYNRZ010000006.1 coordinate 40,024, forward strand.
CTGTATCTGACGTTCGATTCCGCCTGACGGCGGGGCATTTTCGAGGGCGCCGCGAGGCAAGGGAGTTAGGCGTGACTGCTGGAACACAACCGGAGCGTCATCCGGGACAGACGGCAGCTTGCGCGACGGGAGGAGGAAAGCATGGCTGACTACAGGACTCCATCGCCGCTGGCACGCGAGGCGATGGCTTATGTGCTGGCGGGCGGGCGCGGCACACGGTTGTTCGAACTGACGGATCGGCGTGCCAAGCCGGCGGTGTATTTCGGCGGCAAATCGCGCATCATCGACTTCGCGCTGTCGAACGCGCTGAACTCGGGCATCCGCCGTATCTCGGTGGCGACGCAGTACCAGGCGCACAGCCTGATCCGTCACCTGCAGCGCGGCTGGAACTTCCTGCGCACCGAGCGAAACGAGAGCTTCGACGTGCTGCCGGCGAGCCAGCGCGTGTCGGAAACGCAGTGGTACGAAGGCACTGCGGATGCGGTGTACCAGAACATCGACATCATCGAGGATTATGGCCCGCGCTACATCGTGCTGCTGGCGGGCGACCACATCTACAAGATGGACTACGAAATCATGCTCCGCCAGCATGTGGACACGGGGGCGGACGTGACCATCGGCTGCCTCGAAGTGCCCCGTATGGAGGCCACCGGCTTCGGCGTGATGCATGTCGACGGGCGCGACCGGGTGATCGACTTCGTCGAAAAGCCCAAGGATCCTCCGGGCATTCCCGACCGGCCGGATTTCGCGCTCGCCTCGATGGGCATCTATGTGTTCGAAACGCGGTTCCTGATGGAGCAGCTCCGCCGCGATGCCGCGACCGAGGGCTCGAGCCGCGATTTCGGCAAGGACATCATCCCCTATATCGTCAAGAACGGCACGGCCTGGGCGCACCGGTTCCCGCGCTCCTGCGTGCGCTCGTCCAACGAGGAAGTGGCCTATTGGCGCGATGTCGGGACGGTGGATGCGTACTGGAAGGCGAGCATCGATTTGACCGACGTGACGCCGCAGCTCGACCTCTACGACCGCGACTGGCCGATCTGGACGCATGCGGAGGTGACGCCGCCGGCCAAGTTCGTCCACGATTTCGATGGGCGGCGCGGGACGGCGGTGAATTCGCTGGTCTCGGGCGACTGCATCATTTCGGGCGGCATGCTCAACAAGACGCTGCTCTCGACCGGCAGCCGGGTGCATTCCTACTCGGAGCTGCATGAGGCGGTAGTGCTGCCCTATTGCTCGATCGGGCGCGGGGCACGGCTGAAGAAGGTGGTGGTCGACCGCGGTGTCACCATTCCCGAAGGTCTGGTGGTGGGCGAGGACGCAGCGTTCGATGCCCAGTGGTTCCGTCGCACGGCCGATGGGGTGACGCTGATAACAGCACCGATGATTGAACGGTATCTGGCAAGCAAGTGAGTTCCCAAGCGTAATGATCGACGTCCTCTCGATCGCCTCCGAGGCCTATCCGCTGATCAAGACCGGTGGGCTGGCCGATGTCGTGGGCGCCCTGCCGGCGGCGCTGGCGCCGCATGGCGTGGCGATGCGTGTCCTGCTGCCGGGCTATCCGGCGGTGATGTCGGCGATCGAGGGCGGGCGGGAAGTCCATGCCTGGACGGACTTGTTCGGCAGTTGGGGGCGGCTGGTGGCGGGCCGGGCCGGCGGGCTGGATGTGATTGCGCTCGACGCGCCGCACCTGTTCGACCGGCCGGGCAATCCCTATTCGCAACCGGGTGGCGCGGATTGGCCGGACAATTGGCAGCGCTTCGCCGCCCTGAGTTTTGCCGGGTACGAACTGGGTCGTGGCGTGGTCGATGGCTACCAGCCGCAGATTCTGCATTGCCACGACTGGCAGGCGGCCATGGTGCCGGCCTATGCCGCCTACAACGCGCCGATTGCGGCCAAGACCATCCTGACGGTCCACAACATCGCCTTCCAGGGGCGCTACAGCTGGGACATCTTCCCGCAACTGCGGATCGATTTCCGGGCGGCGAACGAGGGGGCGGTCGAATATTTCGGTGGGGTCGGGTTCCTGAAGGCGGGGCTGCAATGCGCCGACGCGATCACCACCGTCAGCCCGACCTATGCGCGCGAGATCTGTACGGCCGCCTACGGCATGGGGCTCGAGGGGCTGCTGCAGACGCGGGCGGATCGCATTCATGGCATTCTCAACGGCATCGATGCGGAGGCCTGGGACCCGACGCGGGACCCTGAGCTGGCGCAGGGCTTCAGCGTTGCCAGCATCGCCCAGCGGCAGATCAACAAGGACATGCTGTGCGGCCGCTTCGGCATCGATCCGGGCGCGGGGCCGATGTTTGCAGTGGTCAGCCGGCTGACGTGGCAGAAGGGCCTCGACATGCTGGCGCCGCTGATCGACGGGCTGGTCGCGCAGGGCGGGAGCCTCGTGGTGCTGGGCTCGGGCGACCCGGCGCTGGAGGCGGCGTTTCTTGCCGCGAGGGAGCGGCATCCGGGCCGGGTCGGGGTGCAGATCGGCTACGACGAGGGGTTGAGCCACCTGATCCAGGGCGGGGCCGACGTGATGCTGGTGCCGTCGCGGTTCGAACCATGCGGGCTGACACAGCTCTATGGTTTGCGCTATGGGTGCGTGCCGCTGGTGAGCCGGGTCGGCGGGCTGGCGGACACGGTGATCGACGCCAATGAGGCGGCGGTGGAAGCGGGCGTTGCCACGGGCATCGTCTTCGCCCCGGCCACCGAAGAGGCGATGGCGGAAGGGATTCGCCGCGCGATCCAGCTCTACGGGCGGCCGAAAGTCTGGCACAAGATGCAGCGGCGGGGGATGAAGTCGGACGTCTCCTGGGAAGCCAGCGCCGAAAAATACGCCGACCTCTACGCAGACCTTCTGGGGCAGAAGCGCGATGCCGATCAAGACGATTGAAACCAAACCGTTCGCGGACCAGAAGCCCGGCACGTCCGGGCTTAGGAAGCGCACGCCGGACTTCATGGTCGCCAACTATGTCGAGAACTTCGTGCAGTCGATCTTCGACAGCCTCGAAGGGTTCAAGGGCAAGACGCTGGTGATCGGCGGCGACGGCCGCTATTTCAACGATGTCGCCATCCAGAAGATCATCCGGATTGCCGCCGGAAACGGCTTTGGCGCCGTGCTGGTGGGGCAGAACGGCATCCTGTCGACGCCCGCGGCCAGCCATGTCATCCGGCACCACAAGGCGTTCGGCGGGCTGATCCTCAGCGCCAGCCACAATCCGGGCGGGCCGGATGGCGATTTCGGCATCAAGTACAATGTCGGCAATGGTGGGCCGGCTCCCGAAAAGATCACCGAGGCGGTGTTTGCCCGCTCCAAGGTGATCGACCGCTATCTGACGGTCGAGGCGCCGGACGTCGACCTCGGCAAGATCGGCACGCACCACTCGGCCTCGATGGTGGTGGAGGTGATCGATCCGGTCGCCGACTATGCCAAGCTGATGGAAGAGCTGTTCGATTTCGACCGGATCCGCGCGCTGTTCGCGTCGGGGTTTTCGATGCGGTTCGACGCGATGCATGCGGTGACCGGGCCCTATGCCCACCGCATTCTCGAAGACATGCTGGGTGCGCCCAGGGGCACCGTGGTCAATGGCGTGCCGCTGCCGGATTTCGGTGGCGGACATCCCGACCCGAATCTCGTCTATGCCAAGGAACTCTACGACCTGCTGATGGGTGCCGATGCGCCGGATTTCGGCGCGGCGTCGGATGGCGATGGCGATCGCAACCTGATCATCGGGCGCGGGCGCTATGTGACGCCGTCGGATTCGCTGGCGATCCTTGCAGCCAATGCCCCGCATGCGCCGGCCTATGCCAGCGGGCTCGCCGGCATCGCGCGGTCGATGCCGACCAGCGCGGCGGCGGACCGGGTGGCCGAAAAGCTCGGCATCGAGATGCACGAGACGCCGACCGGCTGGAAATTCTTCGGCAACCTGCTCGATGCGGGTAGGGTCACCATCTGCGGCGAGGAGAGCTCGGGCACCGGCTCCAACCACGTGCGCGAGAAAGACGGGCTGTGGGCCGTGCTGCTGTGGCTCAACATCCTCGCCGCGCGGCAGCAGAGCGTCGACGAGATCGTCACCGACCACTGGGCGACCTACGGGCGCAACTATTACACGCGCCACGACTATGAAGAGGTCGACAGCGCGGCGGCGAACGCCTTGATGGACACGTTGCGCGGCAAGCTGCCGGGACTGGCCGGGCAGGTGATCGACGGGCGCGAGATCGCCTATGCCGACGACTTCACCTACCACGACCCGGTGGATGGCTCGTCGAGCGCCAAACAGGGCATCCGGATCGGTTTTGCCGACGGTAGCCGCATCGTGCTGCGGCTCAGCGGAACCGGGACGGTGGGAGCAACGTTGCGGCTCTACCTCGAACGGTACGAGCCCCCCCATGGACAGCACGACATCGACACCCAGCAGGCTTTGGCCCCACTCATCGCCATCGCCGACCAGCTCGCAGGCATTCGCGAGCGGACCGGCCGGCCGGCGCCAAGCGTCATCACTTGAGGACGCTGGGACTTTGAAACCGGAAATCATCCCGGGCGCGGGCAGCCCGGCGCAGCTTGGCGCGACGGTCACCCCGGACGGCGTGAACTTTGCCGTCTATTCCGAGAGTGCGTCGGCCATCTGGGTCTCGATCTTCGATGAGGCCGACAAGGAGGTCGCGCGCCTCGAACTCGATGGGCATGACGACCACATCCACCACGGGCTGGTCGCTGGCCTGGGTGCGGGCACGAAATACGGGCTGCGGGCCGACGGGCGCTACGATCCCGACCAGGGCTATTTTTTCGATCCCAACAAGCTGCTGGTCGACCCCTATGCCAAGCGGCTCGACCGGACCTATGTGCGGTCGCCGCGGCTGCGGCTGCCGCGCGAGGAGGCGGTGGATACCGCGCCGCTGATCCCCAAGGCGGTCGTTTCGGTGCCGGCCAGCGAGCTGGCGCAGCCACGGCGCAAGACGCCGCAGGCGTTCTACGAGCTCAATGTGCGCGGCTTCACGATGCGGCATCCTTCGGTGCAGGGGCCGTTGCGCGGAACGATTGCCGGGCTGACGACGCCGCGGGTGATCGAGCACTTCAAGTTCCTCGGCATCGACACGGTGCAACTGATGCCGGTCGCGGCCTGGATCGACGAGGGGCACCTGCCGGCGCTGGGGCTGACCAATGCCTGGGGCTACAACCCGGTGAGCTATTTCGCGCTCGATCCGCGGCTGGCGCCGCGCGGGCCGCAGGAACTGCGCCACATGACCGATGCCTATCGCAAGGCCGGCATCTCGGTGATCCTCGACGTGGTCTACAACCACACCGGCGAGAGTGACGCCAATGGGCCGATGCTCTCGCTGATGGGCCTTGACGCGCACAGTTACTACCGGTTCGTCGAGGTGGACGGCAAACAGCACCTCGTCAATGACACCGGCACCGGCAACACGCTGCGCTGCGATCATCCGGCGACGCAGCGGCTGGTGATCGAATCGCTGCGCTACTGGATCGAGGAGATGGGGGTCTCCGGCTTCCGCTTCGACCTCGCGCCGGTGCTGGGGCGCGAGCCGGGGTTCAACCCGAACGCCAAGATGCTCGAGATGATCAAGGCCGACCCGGTGCTGAGCAAGGCGATCCTCGTCGCCGAGCCGTGGGATCCGGGTCCGGGTGGATATCAGCTCGGGCGCTTCGGCAAGGAGTTCCGCGAGCACAACGATACCTATCGCGACGACGTCCGTTCGTTCTGGCGTGGCGATCAGGGCAAGATCGGGGCGCTGGCGGGCAAGGTGGCGGGGTCGGCGGAAATCTTCGATTTCAGCGGCCGCAAGCCGAGTTCGGGCGTCAACATGCTGGCCGTGCATGACGGCTTCACGTTGATGGACCTGGTCTCGTACCTCGACAAGCACAACGAGGCCAATGGCGAGAACAATCGCGACGGGCACAACAATAACCACTCTTGGAACTGCGGGGTGGAGGGGCCCACGGACGACCCGGCGATCATTGCCGCGCGGAGGCGTGATGTGCGGGCGATGCTGGCAACGCTGTTCCTCAGTCGCGGGCTGGTGCTGTTGCAGCAGGGCGACGAGTTCGGCCGCACGCAGCAAGGCAACAACAATGCCTATGCCCAGGACAACGAGATCGGCTGGGTGGACTGGGAGACGGCGGACGGCGCGCTGGTGGATTTCGTCGCCGCGCTCAACGCGTTCCGCAAGGCGCATCCGGCGCTGACCCACGACCACTTCCTGACCGGACAGGAGAAGAACGGCGTTCGCGACGTAACCTGGCTGCACCCCGACGGCCGCGAGATGAGCGAGCACGACTGGAACGATGCCTCGGCGTCGGTGCTGGGAATGCATCTGGTGCAGGGCGATGACGACCTGATCGTCTGGTTCAACCGCCGCATCGATCCGGTGCTCGCCCGGTTGCCGGAAGGCTACTGGAAGGTCGGCATCGTCTCCGATGATCGCGCCGTGCTGCCGCTGGCCGACCGCGCGGCCACGCTGCCGCCGCGCTCGGTGGTGGTGCTGGTGAGGGGCCAGGCGGCCGGCACCTAAATTGTCTGAATGTTTCTAGAAGCGAATCGTTACTTGTATTTGCATATAACGATTTCATGGTGTGGCTGTCTCGCAACAACGAATCTGCTGAAACGTGCTACGTTTTAGTTCTCATTCTTGAGGACTAGAAATATGAACACCATCCGTATTGCGCTTCTGGCGAGCGTTGCCGTCGCTGCCATGGGAAATGTAGCAGTGGCGGCCGACCTAATTGTGGAGGAGTCTGCAGTCGCTGAGGCAGTTGTCTCCGACTGGACCGGGCCGTATGTCGGTATTCAGGCCGGCGTGATTAGCCTGACGACTTCCGAAGACTATGATCCGTCGTATTCGACGCCCTACGACCCCTACTGGGAACTGGGTGCCTATGGCGGTACGGTTGGCCTCTTCGCCGGCTTTGACTACCAGATCGACGAGATGTTCGTCCTCGGCATCTCCGGCGAAGTCAATCTCGACAACGTGGCGATCGAGAACGACGGCTATGACGACTACCTGACGCTCGACTGGGATGCGGCGATCAAGGTTCGGGCCGGCATGCTGCTCAACCCGTCGACGCTGCTTTATGCGACTGCCGGCTACTCGGTGGCAGCGTTCACGTTCAGCGACGACTACTGGGGCAGCAGCTACAGCAGCGACGACACCACTGGCGGCTGGATCGTTGGCGCCGGTATCGAGTCCGAGGTTGCGGACGGTCTCTTCGTTCGCGGCGAGGCGACGGCCACGTTCTATGACGATATCGACCTGAACTATCTCGACGATCCGTACTGGATCAGCACGCCGACTGTGGTGAAGGCGACGCTGGGCCTCGCGTACAAGTTCTGATCCGTCGAGATCGCCAGCAATTGCGAAGGCCGCCCGTCGGGCGGCCTTCGGCTTTTCATGCGGATCGATCTCACTCTGCGGTGAAACCCATCCGCTCGTAAAACCGCCGCGCCCCGAGATTGCGTGCGTCGACCTTGAGGCGCAGGTGGCTGGCGCCGCGTCGGCTCATCTCGGCGATAGCGGCGGCGAGGAGGGCGGTGCCGATGCCCCGGCCATGCAGGGCGGGTTCGACCACCAGATCCTTGACGAAGGCGGAGGTCCACACGAGGCAGAAGCCGGCAATGTCCTCGCCGGAGCGCGCGAGAAAGCAGAGCTTCTGATCGAATTCCGGGTCGGTGGTCAGCCACTCGAACCAGTCCAGCCAATCTGGCTGCACGGTGCCGTAGTCGTTGGCATAGGCGCGGCCGAGCAGCGCATGAATGGCAGCGGCGTCGGAGACCTTCAGGGGGCTCGCGTGGACGCCGTCCGGCCAGATCGGCAAAGGGGCGGGGCCCGCAAGCGGGCGCGTCATGGCGACGATCTCGCGGGCGCTCGACATCGCCAGAATCCAGGCCCTCGAGACTACTCGGCGGCCGCCGCTGATGGAGCGAGGCCGCCCCACTTCTCGATGAAGGCGATGATCTCTTCGAGATTGTCGCGGCGGAGGAGGTCGGTGAAGACGTATGGACGCCCCTCGCGCACCTTCTGGGTGTCGGCGTGCATCACCTCAAGGCTGGCATTCACGTAGGGCGCGAGATCGGTGTGGGTCACCACCAGCAGGTCGGAGCGCGAGATGGCGGGGCCGCCCTTGCGCGGGATCTTTTCGCCCTGCGCGACCGAGATCACATAGATGGTGATGTCGGCGAGGTCGGGCGAGAAGGTTGCCGCGAGGTTGTCGCCACCGGACTCGATCAGGATGATGTCGAGATCGGGAAACTTGCGGTTGAGCTCGTCAATGGCGGCGAGGTTGAGCGAGGCGTCCTCGCGGATGGCGGTGTGCGGGCAGCCGCCGGTTTCGACGCCGACGATGCGATCCTCGGAGATGGCCTGCACCCGGTTGAGGATCAGCGCGTCTTCCTTGGTGTAGATGTCGTTGGTGACGACGGCCATGGAATAGCGGTCGCGCATGGCCTTGAGCAGCATCTCGCACAGGGTGGTCTTGCCCGACCCGACGGGGCCGCCAATGCCGATGCGGAGGGGTCCGTTGAGAGATTTCATATCAGCCTCATGACGACCAGAACCAGGAAACACACTGCCACAACCAGGCAGAGCGGCGAGTAAAACTTGCGGTCGAGCGTGGCAAAGGGCTCGCGCGGGAAGCGGCGGCGCCAGACGGCGGTGTAGCCGACAAGGCCGCGGGCGCCAAAGAGTACACCAAGGGCGAGGCCCAAGAGGGTCAGCGGCAATCCGCCGGACGCGGTGTCGGCGAGGGCGGAGCCGATGGCGGCGGCGATCAGCACCAGGATGGCCACCAGCAGAGAAGCAAGGCGCGGCACCTTGTCGACGCCTTCGCGGCCGATGACCGTGGCGGCGAGCAGCTTGTGGTCGCGGATCGGCCAGGTGCCGCCAAAGGCCCAGACGAAGTGCGCCAGCGCCACGGTGATGAGGCACAGGAACAGGATCGAGGCGGCGGCGGTGCTCATGAGCGGAAGATCCTCGGTTCCAGCGCCTCGTGGCGCATCTGCGCGATATCGGCGGCGTAGGACATGGCGCCGAGGTCGGCAAGGCGCGACGATGCCGCGGTGGCGGCGAGCGCCGCGATGTCGGCTTCCAGCGCGGCGATGAGTTTCAGGCCATCCGTCTGGCCGAGGGGCACGAGGCGAATGGCGACCGATACCTGCTGGTGGATGGCAGCGGTCAGCCAGGCGACGAGGGTGTCGAGGCGGGCGACGCCATGCGCGGCGGCGATGGCGCCGACGGCGAGGGGGTAGGGGCAGGGATCGGGCAGCCGCGCGAGCACGGGATGCGGCCAGGCCGCGGCGGCCTTGATGAAGGAGGCGCCGGTGATGGTGAGTTCGGCATGACGCTCACGCGCCGAGGTCAGCGCGAGGGCGAGGTCGGAGATTTCGGCAAGCGCCGCGGCGTCGTTCGTCGCCGAATGGGCCGCTGCGACGAGAATGGCGTCGGTCTTCAGGCTGCCATGGCGCAGCTGCCCGTCGAGCCAGCTTCGCAAGCGTTCGGAATCGGTTACGCGTCGATCTGCAATCGCCGTCTCAAGTCCGCCGGACCAGGCGAAGGCGCCGACCGGAAAGGCCGGCGACAACCAGGTAAGCAGGCGCTGGAGGCTGGCGGTGCTCGTCATCGGTTGAGCAGGGCGTGCCCGGTGTCGCCATGGCTGTGTGCATAGGCTCCATCCATGGGCGAGAACGGCTCGGAGACTTCCTTCACCGTGGCACCAAGGCCGACCAGCATCTCGCGCAGCACATGATCGCGGAGGATCAGAATGCGGTCGCCGAGGCCTTCGAACTCGTTCTCGATCTGCGCCTTGGCGTGTCGGTTGCCGATGTGCCAGGCCAGCTGCATCAGGTGCTTGGGGTCGCGACCGCGCACCTCATAGAGAAATTCCTCGCCCGCGACGATGCCGACCACCCGGCCGTCAGCCAGTTCCAGCATGTCATCGTGCTTGAGCGTGATGGTCTGCGGGAAGTCGATCTGGACCTCGTCACCATGGACGAGGGGGATGATGCGGCGGCGGACGCGACGCTCGTCGTGCTGCAACACGGCAATATCCCAGACCTGCCGTGGCGTCCCGGCGGGGACGTAGGCAACGGCACGTAGCATTTCACCCATCAAGCGAAACCGGATTCTGTGAGGCTTCCCAAACTTCAGCCGACAATAGTTGGGATGGCCGGTGTGTCAAACAGCAAGCTGATCCACCACAGCTGATAGCAGAGGTGGGCGATGACGAGCGCGAGATGGAAGCGCCGGTCGGCAACCAGGATGGCAGTGATGGCTAGCGCGAGACCGCTTGGTACCTGGATCAGGTAACCGATGCCGAGCTGGTCGAAATAGGGTTGGCCCTTGATGAAGCTGTCGAGCGCATCGAGCACGAAGGTGGCGCCGAACAGCGCGAAGAACCAGTGGCGGCGCTTAAGGAAGAAATCCTCATAGCCGTCATACTCGTCGAGCTTGTCGGGAAACAGCAGTGCGGCGAGGAGGAACAGCGTGATCGAATAGCCGATGAGAAAGGCAAAGATGCCGAAGCTCCAGTGCTGGAGCCCGTGCAGTTCGAACTCCCACCACCAGAACAGCACCAGCTCAATCAGGATCGACAGGCACCAGAGCAGGTGGATGAGTGACAGCCGCGCCCGCGTCGCGTGCTGGACGAGGCCGGCGACGCCGAGCAGCAGACGGGTGATGCCGAGCCCGATCACCGTACCCATGACGATGCGGACATGGACGAAAACGTCGGTGGTGAAGGCCGGGTCGAAAGCCGGTTGCATCGTCTGGCTCAGGGCGTCGCGACGGTCTCGGTGCAGTTGACGCTGGGTGGAGTGGCCTGAAGGTCGGTCAGGGTCGCCTCGCTGCCCTTGGTCCAGAACTCGAACTGGCCGGCGACATACTTGGCGCCCGAGGCGGACATGACGTTGACGAAGACCATCTTACGCGGTCCCACCGGCAGGATGGCGAGGAAATTGGGTTCGGCATTGATGAAGTCGACCTTGATCGGCCCGATCATCTCGCACTCGTATTCGACGATGTTGCGCTCGAAGCTGCCCTCGAGCGAGAGGACCACCTGCGCCGACACATCGACATTCTGCATCATGGCGGCCACAGCCAGTTCTTCCATCGCAAATTCCTCCCCAACGATTCGAGGAAAGACTAGCAGACGGCGACCGGCTGTCGACGGCGAAGGCGCTCAGCCCGGCGGAACATCGAAGTAGCGGTGCCTGCCGAAGCCAAGTTCGGGGAAATCTTGGTCGAGGCCGGCATTGAGTTCGGCGATCTCGCCAAGCAGGTGCCGGAAGATCGGCGATGCTGGACGCTTGCCGCGATGCTTGTGCAGGGCAGCACGCGCGCGGTCCATGTTGGCAAGGGCCTGTTCCTGCAGGGCCACGGCTTCGCCGCGCTCGCGCAGCCAGAGGTAGAGGTGCATATCCCGCTCTGCTTCCGGCATCTTGTCGACCCAGGCGTGTTCCTGCAGCGAGGGTCGGGTGACCTGCATCTCGAGACTGTTGGCGGGGTTGACCGGATGGTGCGGGGCGGCGTGATCAAGCGCGCTGTCGGTGTCGGAAACATTGGTGAATTGCGCGGCCGGGTTGTCGGGCAGGTTCTTGCTGCCGAAGGTGGTGCGCATGTAGTCGGCGAGGCCCTTGCCGGCAAACAACTGCTCGAACAGCGCGAAGTGCAGCTTGCCGCCGCGGGCCGGTGCGGATTGGAGGATGGCGCGGAAATTCAGCGCCTGGAACACCCATTGGTGGCGCCGGAGCAGCACCAGCGAGCAGAACTGGTCGAAGCTGGAGCGGCCGCCCATCTTGGCGATCTGGCCATAGTAGGAGCGCAGGAAATCGGCCGGGCGGCGCAGAATCAGATGGGCAACAAACCGGCCTTCGGTCAGCAGGTCGATGTTGTCGACGATCTGCAGCAGCGAGTTGGAGGCGATGCCATGCTGAAAGCCGGCGCCGGAGAGCAGTTCCTCGCTGATGATGGGGGCGCCTTCGCACAGTTCGCGCCGCATCGCGGCCAGAAACTCGGGAGGCACCTGCCGAAGATCAGAAAATGGCAGGTAGTGGCGAACGTACTCCTCGGCCTCAGGCGTCCGGTAGGGCTTGCCGAGATAGTTCACCGAGGGATCGGCACGCAGATAACCCTGGATCGTCGTCGACCCGCTTTTGGGATAGCCCAGGTGAAAGATCTGCATGTTGTGTGTTCGGTCCCGCCGCCCGAGCGCGCCTGAGTTGGCGCGACAGTCCCTTCAGCGGCCAGATCGCCAGCCGGCCGTTCGCAATGTCGGCAAATCGCAGAACGTCATGCGAGTCAACCGGCAGCCCTAGAACAGGAAGTAGCGCTGCGCCATCGGTAGTTCGGTGGCGGGCTCGCAGGTCAGCAGTTCGCCATTGGCGCGGACTTCGTAGGTCTCCGGGTCGACGGTGATTTCCGGCGTGCCGTTGTTGTAGAGCAGCGATGCCTTGGAAATGCCGCCGCGGGTGTTTTCGACCGGCAGCAGGGTCTTTTCGAGGCCGTAGCGCTCGCCGATGCCGGCTTCGATCGAGGCCTTCGAGGCAAAAGTGACGCTGGTGCGGCGCTTGGCGCGACCGAAGGCGCCGAACATCGGGCGGTAGTGCATGGGCTGCGGCGTCGGGATCGAGGCGTTCGGATCGCCCATCGGGGCGGCGGCGATGACGCCGCCGAGCAGCACCATTTCCGGCTTCACGCCGAAAAAGGCCGGGTTCCACAGCACCAGGTCGGCGCGCTTGCCGACTTCGATGGAGCCGATATGCCGGCTCATGCCCTGGGTGATGGCCGGGTTGATGGTGTATTTGGCGACGTAGCGTTTTGCGCGGAAATTGTCGTTGTCGCCGGTTTCCTCGGGCAGCCGACCGCGCTGGCGCTTCATCTTGTCGGCAGTCTGCCAGGTGCGGATGATCACCTCGCCGACGCGGCCCATGGCCTGGCTGTCCGACGACATCATGGCGAACACGCCCATGTCGTGGAGGATGTCCTCGGCGGCGATGGTTTCCTTGCGGATGCGGCTTTCGGCGAAGGCGACGTCCTCGGCGATGGCGGGCGTCAGGTGATGGCAGACCATCAGCATGTCGAGATGCTCGGCCAGCGTGTTGACGGTGTAGGGCCGGGTCGGGTTGGTCGAGGACGGCAGCACGTTGGGCAGTGCCGCGATCTTGATGATGTCGGGCGCGTGGCCGCCGCCGGCGCCCTCGGTGTGGAAGGCGTGGATGGTGCGCCCCTTGAAGGCGCGCACGGTGTCCTCGACGAAGCCGCTCTCATTGAGCGTGTCGGTGTGGATCATCACCTGCACGTCGAATGCGTCGGCGACGGTGAGGCAATTGTCGATGGCGGCCGGGGTGGTGCCCCAATCCTCATGCAGCTTCAGCGAGCAGGCGCCTGCGAGAATCATTTCCTCGAGCGGGGCAGGGAGCGAGGCGTTGCCCTTGCCGGCAAGCCCGAGATTCATCGGGAAATCCTCGAAGGCGCCCATCATCATGCCGATGTGCCAGGCGCCGGTGCAGGTGGTGGCGAGCGTGCCATGCGCCGGGCCGGTGCCGCCGCCGAGCATGGTGGTGACGCCGCTCATCAGCGCTTCCTCGATCTGCTGGGGCGCGATGAAGTGGATATGGCTGTCGAAGCCGCCGGCGGTGATGATCTTGCCTTCGCCGGCGATGACCTCGGTGGAGGGGCCGACGATGATGGTGACGCCGGGCTGGGTGTCCGGGTTGCCGGCCTTGCCGATCCCGGAGATGACGCCTTCCTTGAGCCCGATATCGGCCTTGTAGATGCCGGTGACATCGAGGATCAGCGCATTGGTGATGACGGTGTCGACGGCGCCCTGGGCGCGCGTCGCCTGGCTTTGACCCATGCCGTCACGGATGACCTTGCCGCCACCGAACTTCACCTCCTCGCCATAGGTGGTGAGATCCTTCTCCACCTCGATGAACAGCTCGGTGTCGGCCAGCCGCACCTTGTCGCCGGTGGTCGGGCCATACATCTGGGCGTAGGAGGAGCGCGAAATGCGAGCGGGCATGATGGTCCTTTCCGGCGAGGCGACAGCTGCATTTGAACCGCCTAAACCGCAGGCTGTCCAGCGGTTTGCCGCAGAAATCGGCAGGGAGCGCGCGCAGATATCCTGAGCGGGAGAAACAAATTTCTGTTGGTACGGCAACGGGATAAGGTGCGCGCGCCAATTGGGGCATCCGGGCTGCGAGCCGGAGGGGGAACATGCGTACCACAGCGATTGCGATTCTTGGGGTGATGGCCGGGATGGCCATGGCGAGCGGGGTGGCTGCGGCGCCCTCGGTGGAACGGGGCGACTATCTCGTCAACACCATCATGGGATGTGGCAATTGCCACACGCCGCAGGGGCCGGAAGGCCCGATGATGGACAAAGCGCTTGGCGGCATGATGGTGGAGAACAGCGAGGCGTTCACCGCCGTCGCGCCCAACATCACGCCGGCCAGCCATATTGCCGATTGGAGCGACGCGGAGCTGGCGCGGGCGATTCGCGAGGGCATCCGCCCCGATGGCACGCTGATCGGACCGCCGATGCCGTTCGAGGTGTACAAGGGGATCTCGGACAACGACCTTGCGTCGGTGGTGATGTACCTGCGCACCATTCCGGCCGTGGACAACGACCCGGGCAAGTCGGAATACCGCATTCCGCTGCCGCCGGCCTATGGCCCGCCGGTCGAGAGCGTGGCCGAAGTGCCGGAAGGCGTGACCGTTGAATATGGCGCCTATCTCGCAGGGCCGTTGGGGCACTGCACCGTGTGCCATACGCCGATGGGCCCGGATGGGCGCATCCAGCTCGATACGCTGCTCGGCGCGGGCGGCATGGAATTTCCGGGCCCGTGGGGCGTCTCGGTGGCAGCAAACATCACGCCGGTCGGGCTCGGCGGCTATACGGATGCGGAACTGACCGACCTGATCCACAAGGGTGTGCGTCCCAACGGGCAGCGGCTGTTGCCGCCGATGCCGTCGGGGTATCTCGCCGGGCTGAAGGATGACGACGTGGCGGCGCTGGTGCTGTATCTGCGATCGCTGGAGCCCAAGACGGCGCCGTGAGGGGCTGACCGCAAGGACGTCGCGAGGGCTGGCGCCGCGAGGCGCTGGCCCTTGTCGCGAGACGCTCAGTTTGCGCCGGGGGCGGCGTTCTTGTTCTTCTTGTAGGTGACGATGGAGCGGTCGATCAGTTCGTCCAGCAGCTTGAGGCCAAACTGCACGTCCTGGTCCTTCTGGTAGCGGGCAACCATGGACATGGCGAGGAGCTGCACGGCGTAAGCGTGCTTGGCCTTCCCCTGCGAATGGTAGCCGTTGCCTTCCGCGGAGAAGTCGGCAAGCAACTGGTCGTAGCCGCGCTTGGTGCGCGTGGCCTTGAACTGCGTCCAGGAACCCTGGCGGGCCTTGTCGACCAGGCGGGCGGCGAGGCTGCCGGTCAGCCACATCGCCTCGGCATCCTTTTGTCCATCCGAGTGCAGGTTCTTCATCACGGCGATGAAGCGTTCCTTGAAGTCGTCATCCTTGGTCGCCATTGTGCTGCCATTCCGTGGTCCAGTTGCGGCATCCCTAAACGAATTCGCGGCAAATGCCAAAGTGGCTGCCGCAGTTTCGCGCCGGGTTTGTGCCACGAGGTCAGGCGCGATGAGTGACCATTGCAGGGCAGGATCGATGAACAGGCTGATTGCGGGATTGATGGTCGCCCTGGCGCTGCTGGCCGCGGCGCCAGCGCAGGCGCAGACGATGGACATCAACTCCATCCTGAACGGGATCGGGGATACGCGCTTCCTCAAGGCGGTATCACGCGTTCACAGCGCGCCATCGGTGCGCGTGGTGCGGATGTCGACCTTGGCTGGTGCCGAACGCAGCAGGGAGCGGGTGAAGCGCGTGGTCGCGCTGAAAGCGCGCGATGTCTACTATCTGCAGTCCGCTCTGGTGCTGAACCCGAGCGCGCGGACGGCGATCAAATATTCCGGGGTCGGCCTCGACCAGATCATTTCGCTGCACATGTCGGGCGACCGGGCGGTGGTGCTGTACGCCGACGATCTGGACTAGACGAGCCCACCGGTTCCGCGATGCGCCGATGAACATTTCGTAATCATTTGCAACGGGTTGTGATCGGGACACGCCGCAACCAATCGGCGGCTGAGGCGTCTTGTTGGCAGCGTTTGAAACACGCTGAAACAAGATTGGAGATTGAAAATGAACTCGATCAAAGCCATTGCCGTCGCCGCCCTGATGACCGTGTCCTCGGCTGGTCTCGTGTTCGCGCAGGACGCTTCGAGCCCGCTGGACGCGCTGTCCAAGACCACGTCGCTGAGCTTCGAGACGGTTGCCGGCCCGGAGGTCATGTCGGCCAATAGCGGTGCTTCGATGGAGCAGGTCGACCTCGACTCGCTGAAGGCGCTGATCCAGCAGAACCCGCAGCTGCTCGCGCAGCTCGAGGCCTATGGCGCGACGATCGACCAGGTGGTCGGAATTTCGGCCAGCGACGAGACGGACGTCACCATCTACGTCCAGGGCTAATTCCCCTGCATGTCACAGCAAAGGGCCCGGCATTGCCGGGCCCTTTCGCTTGGGCGCAGGCCGAAGTGTCCAGAGAGCGCTAGAGCTTGCCCATGATCTTCTGCTGGAAGCCGTAAACCGTACGGCTGCCCGACAGGGGAACCAGGCGGACTTCACGGGTCTGGCCGGGCTCGAAACGCACGGCGGTGCCGGCGGCGATGTCGAGCCGCATGCCGCGGGCCTGCTCGCGATCGAAGCTGAGGCCGTTGTTGGTCTCGTAGAAGTGGTAGTGCGAGCCGACCTGGATCGGGCGGTCGCCGGTGTTGGCCACCTCGAGCACGATCTGCGTGGCGCCGGCGTTGAGCTCGATTTCGCCGGGTACGGTGATGATTTCTCCGGGGATCATGGCGGCCTCAGCGGATCGGTTCGTGGACAGTGACGAGCTTGGTGCCGTCGGGGAAGGTGGCTTCCACCTGCACGTCGTGGATCATTTCGGCGATGCCCTCCATCACCTGGGCGCGGGTGACGACGTGGGCGCCGGCTTCCATCAGGTCGGCGACCGAGCGGCCGTCGCGGGCGCCTTCCACCACGAAATCGGTGATGAGTGCGATGGCTTCGGGGTGGTTGAGCTTTACGCCACGCTCCAGTCGTTTCCGCGCGACGATGGCGGCCATGGCGATCAGCAGCTTGTCTTTTTCGCGGGGCGTCAGGTTCATGGACGGTCCTTGGGATCCTAGAGATGCCAGAGGCGCGGCAGGGCACCGGCGCCGGAGAGTTCGGCAATTATTGGGGTGATGATCCGGCGCAAGGCAAGCCCGGAATCGGCCATGGCACGTATGACAAGCCGATCGCCGATGCGGCTGAGGCCGGACAGGCCAGGCAGGGGGGCGGGGAGCAGCCCGGCGACGCGGGCTTCCCGCTGCTCGGCGTCGGCGCCGAGATAGACGAGGGTGGCGAAGGCGGCGTTCCCGGCCAGGGTCGAGAGCGCGTCACGCTCGAGGTCGGCGGCCGAGAGCCGGGTTGCCTCGGCATGGATCAGCCGGCCATCGCGGCGGATGCGCCAGTTGTCGGCGAGATGGGCACTGCGGGCGGTTTCGCCCATGGCGCTGCGGCCGAGCAGGATCGCTTCGATGGCAAACAGGCTGGCGTCGCCTTCGAGCTCGACCTCGAGGCCGCGATCGAGCCGGGCGCCATCGAACAGGATGGTTTCCTGCGGCAGCCAGTCGAGATGGGCGCCGGCACCGACGCGGAGGCGGGTGCGGACCACGGCATCGTCGCCGAGCGAGCGATAGACGCGTTCGCAGGCCTGGGTGGTGAGGACGACGCGGCTTTGTGGCACGACGTTGATCTCCCAGGCGACATCGTCGCCGCCGGTGAGGCCGCCGGCGGTGTTGATCAGCACGGCCTGGAGGCTCGAGTCATGGGTGTGTGGCAGCCGGATCTTGGCGCAACCCTCCTGATAGAGGGTTTCGACGCGGGTGCGTGAGCCGACCCGCTGCGTCGCAAGACTGCCGATGCCGCGGGCGCGCTGGTGGCGGGGTTGGGCGAGAGCGGTGGTTGTCATTGGGGGACCCTCCGAACCGGTTCAGGCGGGGTCCACATCGTCGTCGCCGTCACCCGTCTCACACCATCAAGTGGCGGCGCACCTCGGGCAGGTCCAGGTCCGAAGACGGGCCGGAATGCATGATTTCACCGCGATCCATCACGTAGATGTCGTCGGCGATTTCGCGGCAGAAGTCCAGATACTGCTCGACGAGGAGAATGGTCATCTGCTTTTCGTTGCGCAGGAACTGCAGCGCGCGGCCGATATCCTTGATGATCGAAGGCTGGATGCCCTCCGTGGGTTCGTCCAGCACCAGCGCCTTGGGGCGGGTGACGAGGGCGCGGCCGATGGCGAGCTGCTGCTGCTGGCCGCCGCTCAGGTCACCGCCGCGGCGGCCGAGCATGGACTTCAGCACCGGGAACAGGTCGAAGATGTACCCGGGGATGTTGCGGTCGGCGCGCTTCAGGCCGGCATAGCCGGTTTCGAGGTTTTCCTTCACCGTCAGCAGCGGGAAGATCTCCCGACCCTGCGGCACATAGCCGATGCCCATGCGGGCGCGCTTGTAGGGCGGGGCTTTCTTCAGGATTTCGTTGTCGAAGACGATCTCGCCGGCCGAGACATTGTTGATGCCGGTGACGGCTCGCAGGGTCGAGCTCTTTCCCACCCCGTTGCGGCCGAGGACGGCGGTGATGCGGGCCGGTTTGCACTCGATGGTGATGTTGCGCAGCGCCTGCGCCGCGCCATAGTGCAGGTCGATGGCCTTGATGGCGAGGGCGGTGCTCATCGTCCCAGATACCTTTCGATGACGACCGGGTTCTGGCTTACCTGATCGAGCGTGCCCTCGGCGAGGACGGAGCCTTCGGCGAGGCAGGTGACGCGGGTGCCGAGTTCGCGGACGAAGCTCATGTCGTGTTCGACCACGACGACGGAGCGGGTCTTGGCGATTTCCTTGAGCAGGATCGCGGTCTCGACGGTTTCGGCATCGGTCATGCCGGCCACCGGTTCGTCGACCAGCAGGAGCTTGGGGTCCTGGGCGAGCAGCATGCCGACCTCCAGCCACTGCTTCTGGCCGTGGCTCAGGTCGGCGGCGAGATCGTCCTTGCGGCTGGTGAGGCGGACGGTTTCGAGGATTTCCTCGATGCGGACGCGGTCATTGCCCGACTGCGAATAGGTGAGGGCGCTGAACACCTTGCGCGGCTTTTTCAGCGCGAGGACGAGATTGTCCCAGATGGTGTGGCTTTCGAACACCGTCGGCTTCTGGAATTTCCGGCCGATGCCCAGATTGGCGATGGTCGCCTCGTCGAGCTTGGTGAGGTCGGTGCGGCCGTCGAAATAGACGTCGCCATCGTCCGGGCGAGTCTTGCCGGTGATGATGTCCATCATGGTGGTCTTGCCAGCGCCGTTGGGGCCGATAATCGCCAGCATTTCGGCAGGGTGGACGATGATCGAGAGGCTGTTCAGCGCCTTGAAGCCGTCGAATGAGACGGAGACGCCGTTCAGATAGAGCATGGTGCCGGACTTGTCGGGGATGGTCATTCCGCAGGCTCCGGATTGGGTTTGGCGTCGACGGTCGCTGGATTCTCGCCGGCTTCGGCGGCGGCGCTCTGG
Organism: uncultured Devosia sp.; assembly: GCA_964399695.1. Taxonomy (GTDB): domain Bacteria; phylum Pseudomonadota; class Alphaproteobacteria; order Rhizobiales; family Devosiaceae; genus Devosia_A. The sequence continues at coordinate 59,675 of CAYNRZ010000006.1, forward strand.
CGGTCGAGTTTGGTGGAGTTGCGCTTCGTGGTGCCGGACCGGATCTGCCCGATCAGGCCAACAATGCCCTTGGGCAGGAACAGCGTGACGAAGACGAACAGGCCGCCCAGTGCGAACAGCCAGTATTCGGGCAGGGCGCCGGTGAAGAAGGATTTGCCCATATTGACCAGCACCGCCCCGATGATCGGCCCGATGATGGTGCCGCGGCCACCGACCGCAACCCAGATCACCGCTTCGATGGAGTTTTCCGGTGCGAATTCGCCAGGGTTGATGATGCCGACCTGCGGCACGTAGAGCGCCCCGGCAATGCCGGCCATCACGGCGGAGACGGTGAAGGCGAAGAGCTTAACGTTCTCCGGCCGCCAGCCAAGGAAGCGGGTGCGGCTTTCGGCATCGCGAACCGCGACCATCACCTTGCCCAGCTTACTGTTGACGATCATCGAGCAGATGAAGACGAACAGCGCGAGGAACAGGGCGCTGAGCGCGAACAGCGTGGCGCGGGTTTCCGGGGCCTGGATGTTGAAGCCCAGGATGTCCTTGAAGTCGGTCAGCCCGTTGTTGCCGCCAAAGCCGAAATCGTTGCGGAAGAAGGCGAGCAGCAGGGCGAAGGTCATCGCCTGGGTGATGATGGAGAGATAGACGCCGGTGACGCGGCTGCGGAAGGCGAGGTAGCCGAAGACGAAGGCAAGGATGCCGGGCACCAGCACCACCATCACCATGGCGAACCAGAACATGTCGAAGCCCAGCCAGTACCAGGGTAGTTCCTTGTAGTTCAGGAACACCATGAAATCGGGGAGGATCGGGTTGGCGTAAACGCCGCGGGCGCCGATCTGGCGCATCAGGTACATGCCCATGGCGTACCCGCCGAGCGCGAAGAAGGCGCCATGGCCAAGCGACAGGATGCCGACATAGCCCCAGACCAGATCGAGGGCGAGCGCCAGCATGGCGTAGCAGAGATACTTGCCGAACAGCGTTACTACATAGCCCGGCACGTGGCCGAACTGGCCCGGCGGGACGAGGAGGTTGAGCGCCGGGACGGCAATGGCGATGGCGACAATGATGGCAATGAGCCAGATCGCCTTCTTGTCGAGGGCGCGGAAGAGCATCTGGGTGATCAAGACCGGTCACCTTGCATAGGGGAAGATCTCCGAACCGAGGCCGTCACTGCTCCACCGCCCGGCCCTTGAGGGCGAAGAGGCCGCGCGGGCGGCGCTGGATGAAGAGGATGATGAGGATCAGGATGATGATCTTGGCGACCACCGCCCCGGCATAGGGCTCGAGGAACTTGTTGGCGACACCGATGGAGAGGGCGCCGACCAGCGTGCCCCAGAGATTGCCGACGCCGCCGAAGACCACGACCATGAAGCTGTCGATGATGTAGTTCTGCCCAAGGTTGGGCGAGACGTTGTCGATCTGGCTGAGCGCCACGCCGGCAAGCCCGGCAATGCCCGAGCCGAGCCCGAAGGTCATGGCGTCGACGAAGGGGGTGCGGATGCCCATGGCGCTGGCCATGCGGCGGTTTGAGGTCACCGCCCGCATCTGGAGGCCGAGCGGCGTGCGCTTGAGCACGGCCAGCAGGGTGAAGAACACCGCGATGGCGAACAAGACGATCCAGAAGCGGTTCCAGGTAATCGACAGCCCGCCGAGATCGAAGCTGCCGGACATCCAGGTGGGGTTGGCCACTTCCTTGTTGGTCGGCCCGTAGATGGTGCGGACCGCCTGCTGGATGATCAGCGACAGGCCCCAGGTGGCGAGCAGGGTTTCGAGCGCGCGGCCATAGAGCCAGCGGATGATGCCACGCTCGATGGCGATGCCGATCAGCGCGGTGACGAGGAAGGCGAGCGGCAGGGCGATGGCCAGCGAATAGTCGAGCATTTCCGGGAAATTGCGCCGGATGACTTCCTGCACGGTGAAGGTGGTGTAGGCGCCCAGCATCACCATTTCGCCATGCGCCATGTTGATGACGCCCATCACGCCGAAGGTGATGGCGAGGCCGATGGCGGCGAGCAGCAGCACCGAGCCGAGCGAGACGCCGTACCAGATGTTCTGGGCAATGCCCCAGGCTTGCTGGGTCTGCACCAGGGCGTCGATGGCGGCCTGGATGGCGGGCTTCAGCTCGTCGGGCGAGTTGGGGAGCACACTGGTCAACAGCGTGATGGAGTCGCGACCGCCCCGGGCCTTGAGGATATCGACGGCGGCGGTTTTCTCGGCCACCGGTCCGTCGGACTTGAGGACAATGGCGGCACGGGCCGTCTCCATGGTGGCCTTGACTTCAGCGTCCGTCTCGGCGGCGAGCGCCACGTCGAGCAGTTCGAGATTGTCGGGATTGGCGTCCCGCAGCACCGACTGGGCGGCATTGAGCCGGATGGCCCGGTCGTCGCTCATCAGAGTCAGCTGGCCGATGAAAGTGCGGAGGCCGCGGCGGAGGGCGTTGTTGACCTTCACCTTTTCGGTTTCGGCCTCGGCAGCCCCGGCGAATGCCGTGCCGGTCACCGGGTCGATGGCATCGGCACCTTCCCCGATCAGCACCTTGCCGGAGGTTTCGATGACATAGAGGTTGCCATCGATCAGCGATTGCAGCACGGCGACGGCGCGTGGGTCCCCCGTCGCGGCGAGGGCGCCGGCCGCGGCCTCACGGTCCCGAAAGTTGCCGGGGGCCAAGGCGTCGACCAGCGTGCCGAAATTGGCATCGTCGGTCTGGGCGAAGGCGGGCGGAGAGAAGGCAAGGGCAAGGAGGAGCGCAACAAGCTGCAGTAGTCGCATCGCGTTCATCATCGGCCTCGTTCGGTGGTCAGGCGGAATAGAGGAGGCGAGGGCGCTGACGCCCTCGCCGGAAGTCCGGGGTGCTTAGGAAGCGCCGCAGGTCTTGGTTTCGGTGTTGTAGTTGCCGCACTTGAGCTCGACCCAGTCGGCTTCGAGCATCTTGGATTCGGGCAGGAAGTCGGTCCAGGCGTCGCCCGGGACTTCGGATTCCGTCTCCCACACCACTTCGAACTGGCCGTCGGCCTGGATCTCGCCGATCAGGACAGGCTTGGTGATGTGGTGGTTCGGGAGCATCTTGGCGACGCCACCGGTGAGGTTCGGCGTCTCGAGGCCGATGATGGCGTCGAGCACGGCATCGGTATCGGTGGTGCCGGCCTTTTCGACGGCCTGGACCCAGAGGTTGAAGCCGATGACGGTGGCTTCCATCGGGTCGTTCGTCACGCGCTCGGGGTTGCCGATGAACGTGCGCCACTTCTCGATGAACTCGGCGTTGGCCGCATCATCAACGGACTGGAAGTAGTTCCAGGCGGCGAGGTGGCCGACCAGCGGGCCGGTGTCGAAGCCGGCGAGTTCTTCTTCACCCACCGAGAAGGCGACGACGGGGATGTCCTCGGCCTTGATGCCCTGGTTGGCGAGTTCCTTGTAGAACGGCACGTTGGCGTCGCCGTTGATGGTGGAGACCACGGCGGTCTTCTTGCCGGCCGAGCCGAAGGCCTTGATGTCGGAAACGATCGTCTGCCAGTCCGAGTGACCGAACGGGGTGTAGTTGATCATGATGTCTTCGGCAGCGACACCCTTGTCCTTGAGGTACTGCTCGAGGATCTTGTTGGTGGTCTGCGGATAGACGTAGTCGGTGCCGGCGAGGACCCAGCGCTCGACGCCTTCTTCGTTCATCAGGTAGTCGACGGCCGGGATGGCCTGCTGGTTCGGGGCGGCGCCGGTGTAGAACACGTTGCGCTCGGACTCTTCACCCTCGTACTGCACGGGGTAGAACAGGATCGAGTTGAGCTCCTTGAACACCGGGAGCACGGACTTGCGCGACACCGAGGTCCAGCAGCCGAACACGGCGGCAACCTTGTTGACTTCGATCAGCTCGCGGGCCTTTTCGGCAAAGAGCGGCCAGTCGGAAGCGGGGTCGACGACCACGGCTTCCAGTTGCTTGCCGAGAACGCCGCCCTTCTTGTTCTGCTCGTCGATGAGGAACAGCACGGTGTCCTTCAGCGTCGTTTCGGAAATCGCCATGGTGCCCGAGAGCGAGTGCAGCACACCGACCTTGATGGTTTCCTGCGCAAGGGCCGGCGCGAACGAGGCGGCCATCGAGCCCGCCAGCGCCGCGGCAATAACAGCCCTGCGCGTCAGTTTCATTGTCATCTGTTTGATCCCTCAAATGTCCCATTCAGGCGCCAGCGAAAGGAGGAGCGCTGGTCCTGGGGGGAGACTGGGACGGATTGGGGCAGGGGCCATATACGTCGATTGACGTAACCGCGCCTCGGCTTCCATGGTGCGGGTGGTGGCGAGGGGCCAAGAAACCGCGTGAATCCGGGCGTTTATGTGCTAGAAATGCTGGCGGCGCTTTTTTGAGCATTCATCCTTTCTGGTGAGATTGTAGACAGCAGCATGGCGCGGCAGCGGATCATCCCCGTCCGGAGGGAGTATAATCGATGGGTCGCCAACCAGACTCTTGAGGACTACGCGCTTCGCTTCACCGCCAAGTCGGCCCGAAAATTCTCCGCAGAACGCATCTCGCACACCGCCATCGGAGCCATCTCGTTCCTGGCGCTCGAGGCGATCGGCGGCGCGATCACGCTGAGCTACGGGACCACCAATGCCATGGTGGCGATCGTCATCGCCTCGATCGCGATTCTGGCGGTGGGGTTGCCGATCGCGCGCTATGCGACACGGCACGGCGTCGATGTCGACCTGCTGACGCGCGGCGCGAGCTTTGGCTATATCGGCTCGACCATCACCTCGCTGATCTATGCGAGCTTCACCTTCATCCTGTTCGCCATCGAGGCCTCGATCATGTCGAGCGCGCTGGAACTGGCGTTCGGGTTGCCCCTCTGGCTCGGCTATATCGTCAGTGCCGTGGTGGTGATTCCGCTGGTGACGCATGGCGTCAAGCTGATCAGCCGGTTCCAGCTCATCACCCAGCCGATCTGGATCATCCTCAACATCCTGCCCTTCATCGCCATCGCGCTGGTCGACTGGCAGAAGATCGATATCTGGGTGGCCTTTGCCGGTCTCGGCGAGGCGGCTGCGGCGCCGGGGACGTTTGCGCCGTTCGAGGTGGCCAAGTTCGGCGCGGCCTCGGCGGTGATCCTGGCGCTGATGACGCAGATCGGCGAGCAGGTCGACTTCCTCCGCTTCCTGCCGGCGGAAGACAAGACGACCAAGAAGCGCCATCGGTTCGCGATCTTTCTCGCCGGTGCCGGTTGGGTGGTGGTCGGGGCGCCCAAGCTGCTTGCCGGCTCGTTCCTTGCGGTGCTGGTGCTGTCCCATGGCGTGTCGCCGGAGCATGCATCGGAGCCGGGGCAGATGTACGCCATCGCCTTCGGCTACCTGATCCCCAACGAGACGCTCGCGCTGATCCTGATGGCGGTGTTCGTCGTGGTCAGCCAGCTCAAGATCAACGTGATGAACGCCTATGCCGGCTCGCTGGCCTGGTCGAACTTCTTCTCGCGGTTGACGCATAGTCACCCGGGTCGCGTCGTCTGGCTGCTGTTCAATGTCGCCATCGCACTGCTGCTGATGGAGCTCGGGATTTACAAGCTGCTCGAGGCGACGCTGACGATCTTCTCGATCGTCGCCATGGCCTGGCTCTGCTCGATCTCGGCCGACCTGTTCGTCAACAAGCCACTAGGACTTGCGCCGCCCGGCATCGAGTTCAAGCGCGCGCATCTCTACGACATCAACCCGGTCGGGCTGGGCTCGATGACGATCTCGGCGACGATTGCGCTCATCGCGCATTTCGGAGCGTTCGGAGAGATGGCGGCATCGCTGGCGCCCTATATCGCGCTCGTCGTCTGCTTCGTCGCATCGCCAACCATCGCCTGGCTCACCAAGGGCAAATACTACCTGGCGCGGAAGCCGCGAAAGGCCTGGGCCAACGAGAAGTCGATCACCTGCTCGATCTGCGAGCATCCGTTCGAGCCCGAAGACATGGCGTGGTGCCCGGCCTATGCGGCGCCGATCTGTTCGCTGTGCTGTTCGCTCGATGCGCGCTGCCATGACCTGTGCAAGCCGCACGCCCACATGCGGGCACAGGTGAGCGTGGTTGCCGCCAGCATCCTGCCGAAATGGGCGATCGAAAAGCTGCAGACCCGGATCGGGCGCTACAGCCTCGTGGCCGGCGTCTCGATGCTGGCGATCGGGGCGCTGCTCGCGATGATATACTATTTCGCCTCGCGCGCGGCGCCATCGACCGCCGACGTGGTGGGCGGCACGCTCGCGGTGGTGTTCGCGGTGTTTGCGGTGGTGGCTGGCATTGTCACCTGGTTCTTCGTTCTCGCCGAGGACAGCCGCGTGGTGGCCGAGGAAGAGAGCTCGCGCCAGAACACGCTGCTGTTGAAGGAAATCGCCGCGCATGGGCGCACCGATGCCGCGTTGCAGAAGGCCAAGGAAACGGCTGAAGCCGCCAACCAGGCCAAGAGCCGCTATGTGGTGGGGCTGAGCCACGAGCTGAGGACGCCGCTCAATGCCGTGCTCGGCTATGCGCAGATCCTCGAGCGCGACGAAGCGGTGCCGCAGCACCGGAAATCCTCGATCCAGGTGATCCGCCGCTCGGCCGAGCACCTGAGCGGACTGATCGACGGGCTGCTGGATATCTCCAAGATCGAGGCGGGGCGGCTGCAGGTCTATTCGAACGAGGTCAACATCCACGACTTCCTCGACCAGATCGTCGACATGTTCCGCCTGCAGGCCGAGGCGCGCGGGCTGGCCTTCCGGCACACGCGGTCGCCGGCCCTGCCGGAGTTCGTGAGGACCGACGAGAAGCGGCTCAGGCAGATCCTCGTCAACCTCCTCTCCAACGCCATCAAGTTCACCGACCGCGGGCAGGTGGACTTCACCGTCGACTACCGCATGCAGGTTGCGACCTTCCGGGTGATCGACAGCGGGCCGGGCATTCCCGAAGATGAGCGCGACAAGATCTTCGAGCCGTTCGAGCGCGGCAATGCCGAGCGCAACCGGCTGTCACCGGGGCTGGGGCTGGGGCTGACGATCACCAAGCTGCTGACCGAGACGCTGGGCGGCGAGATCAAGGTGACGAGCACGGTGGGGGAGGGCTCGACCTTCCAGGTGCGGCTGATGCTGGCCAAGGTCGAGCGGGCCGCGGCGCGACCGCGGCAGGACCGCAAGGTCATCGGCTATGCCGGCCCGCGGCGGACCATCATTGTGGTCGACGACAATTCCGACCATCGCGAGATGATGCGCGAGCTGCTGCAGCCGCTCGACTTCACCGTGCTCACCGCGGCTGACGGGCCCGATTGCCTGACGCTGATCGAAGCGATCCGGCCGGATCTGTTCTTTGTCGATATCTCGATGCCGGTGATGAATGGCTGGGAACTGGTGCAAAAGCTGCGCCAGAGCGGCCAGACGGCGCCGATCCTGATGCTGTCGGCCAACATAGGCGACGATGCGGCGCGGACCAGCTCCGATGCGGGGCACAATGATGCGATCGCCAAGCCCTTTGCCATCAACCAGCTGCTCGACAAGATCGCGGCACATCTGGGCATTGATTGGCTGACGGACGAGCCGGCGCCGAAGCGGCGCGTGGCACGAAAGTCAAAGGCTGCCTCGCAGGCAAAGCCGCAATCTCCCGGTGAGGAACATCTCAAGGAGCTGTTCGATCTCGGCCAGATCGGGCATGTGCGTGGTATCGACCTGAAGCTCAAGCAACTGGCGGAGGAACCGGCCAACGCGCCACTGATCGAGCTGCTCAGGGCGCGGATCGAGGTGTTCGATCTGGAGGGCTACAGGCAGGTGCTGGAAAGCGTGGGGGAAGATGATCGATAGGGACCGCATGCAGGAGATCGTGCTGGTGGTCGACGACTCGCCGGAGACGCTCGGCTTTCTCACCGATGCGATGGAGGCCTCAGGCGTCACCGTCCTCGTGGCCCGCAGCGGCGAGACCGCATTGGGCATTGCCCGGCAAGTGGTGCCCGACATCATCCTCATGGATGCGGTGATGCCCGGGCTCGATGGCTTCGAGACCTGCCGGCGGCTGAAGAAGCTGCCGGAAGTGGCGCATGTGCCGATCATCTTCATGACAGGGCTGACGGAAACCGAGCATGTGGTTCATGCCCTCGAGTCGGGCGGGGTCGACTACCTGACCAAGCCGATCCATATCGACGAACTGAGGGCGCGTATCCGCGTGCACCTCGCCAATGCCCGCTCGGCACAGAGCGCCCGTGTGGCGCTGGATGCGGCCGGGCGGCACCTGATGGCGGTGACCGCAAGTGGCGAGGTGTTGTGGACGACGCCGCAGGCGAGCCGGCTGCTCGATGCGCTTGGTCCCACCGGAGCAGGCGTCCGTCTGGTTGCCGGGCGAGCCAGTGGCTGGGTCGCGGAGACCACGGCGCCCGAGGGGCGGGTGGGCGAGAGTTTTGCCGTCGAGGCGCCAGCGGCCAAAGGCTTGCAGCTGCTGTATCTGGGCAGCATCGGCAATGACGAGCACCTGTTCCGGCTGGTGGTCTCGGCGGGGGAGAACCAGGACAATCTGTTGCGGCAGATCTTCGGGCTCACCCAGCGCGAGAGCGAAGTGCTGCTGTGGATCGCGCGCGGCAAGTCCAATCGCGATATCGGCGATATTCTCGGCCTGAGCCCCCGCACGGTGAACAAGCACCTCGAGCAGGTCTACACCAAGCTCGGCGTCGAGAACCGTGCCTCCGCCGCGATCAAGGCGACCCATGCCATGCAGCCGGTGGAACTGTAGCGACTGTCGTTCACGTCCACGTGGCGGCGCAACCAAATCTGGCCATGCTCGTTTGACCGACAGCAACACCGAACAGTTTCGGTGCAGGCACTCGGCAAGGGTGGCTTGGGCTGACGCTCCCAATTTGTCCTTGCCGACAGGGCGCGGAACTCCGGTTCCGCGCCCGCTTCGTTTCCGCTATTCGGCGGGCGCTGGCGCCGCCTCGAGCCTTTCGGCGGCTTCCAGCTCGCGGGTGAGGCGGGATTCTTCCTCGGCCTTGGGCTTGGAGAAGCGGGCGAGCAGCAGATAGGCGACCGGGGTCAGGTAAAGCGTGGCGAGCGCGGCGAGGCTCAGCCCGCCGACCATGATCCAGCCCAGTGCGGCCCGCGCTTCCGAGCCGGCGCCGCCCGCAACGATCAGCGGCACGCCGCCGAGCACGGTGGCGATCATGGTCATCACCACGGGACGCAGGCGGATGTTGGAGGCATTCTCCACTGCCTCGCGCACGGACTGCCCACGGTCGCGCAACTGGTTGGCGAATTCGACGATCAGGATGCCGTTCTTGGCCATGATGCCAACCACGAGGATCAAGCCGATCTGGCTGTAGACGTTGAGCGTGACGCCAGTCAGCAGCATGGCGAAGACCGCGCAGGCGAGGCCGAAGGGCACGGTGGCCATGACGATGATGGCACTCCAGACGCTTTCGAACTGCGCGGCGAGCACCAGCAGGATGACGATCAGCGCGAAGCCAAAGGTGATCAGCAGGCCGTTGTTGCTCTCGCCCAGGGTGCGGGCTTCCGACATCGGGATGATGCCGGCGCCGTCGGGCAGCAGCGGCTGGGCGATCTCGACGGCCTCGCGATAGGCGTCACCGAGGGCAAAGCCATCGGAGAGGGCTGCGGTGACGGTGACGGCGCGGCGCTGTTCCTCGCGGCCGAGGGAGGGCGCAATCGGCGCCTCGGTCATGGTCGCGATGGTCGACATCGGCACGTAACGGCCGTCGCCAGTCTTCAAAAAGATCGACTCGAGGTCGCCCGGATCGTTGACCGGGCTCGACGTCGACATCATCCGCACCGAGAAGGACTGGTCGTTGATGAAGACGGTGCCGACATCGGAACCATCGATCATGGCCTGCATGGTTGTCGCGAGACCATTGATATCGATGCCGAGCTGGGCGGCGCGGTCGCGGTCGATGCTGAGCGTCATCTGCGGTTGCGTCGTCTCGTAGTTGACGCTGACGCGGCCCCATTTGGGGTTCTGTTCCAGTTGGTCCTTCACGAGGTTGGCCGCATTGGCGAGCGTCTGGTAGTTGTCGCCGACCAGCGCGAATTGCAGGCCGGAGCCGCCGCCGCGGACGCCGAGGCTGTTGCCCTGGCGGATATTGGCGCGGACGCCCGGCACTTCGATCAGCCGCGCATTGATCTCGGCGGTGATCTGCTGCTGGCTGCGGGTGCGCGCCTCCCAGGGGGCCAGCGTCATGATGATGAAGCCCGAGTTGGTGCTCGCGCCGAAGCCGGAAATCGAGAAGATGCTGGTGGCCTCGCCACTTGCCTTGTAGGGCGCCAGTATCTCCTCGATCTTCTGCATCTGGGTGCGAGTGAAGTCGAGGCTGACGGTATTGGGGGCGTTGACGCTGATGGCGATGGCGGCCCGGTCTTCGGGCGGAGTCAGCTCCTGCCTGATGGTGCCGAACACCAGCCAGGCGGCTGCGGCAAAGGCCAGTGCGGCGACGATGACCACCAGAGGATTGTTCAGCGCGGCGCGCAGCGTCACCCGGTAGAGCCCCTGCAGCACGTTGCCGAAGCGCTGCAGCAGGTTGGGCCTGGTCTCGGTGTGCGGCTTCAGCATCCGCGATGCCAGCATGGGGGCGAGCGAGAGGGCGACCACCGCGGACAAGGCCACCGAGATCGCCAGCGTAAAGCCGAACTCGCGGAACAGCTGCCCGGTCTGGCCGGGGAGGAACGAGATCGGGATGAACACCGCGGCAAGGGTCGCGGTGGTGGCGATGACGGCAAAGAAGACTTCCTGTGTGCCTAGCACGGCGGCGGCGCGCGGCCCCAGCCCCATGGCGCGGCGGCGCGTGATGTTTTCGAGGACGACGATGGCGTCGTCGACGACGATGCCGGTGGCAATGACAAGTGCCAGCAGAGTCAGGATGTTGAGGGAAAATCCGAAAGCATAGATTCCGGCAACCGTTCCGATCAGGGCCACCGGCATGGTGACGGCCGGAATGATGGTGGCGCGCCAGTCGAACATGAACAGGAAGATGATGACGATGACGCCGATGACGGCGATGATCAGCGAGCGCTCGACCTCGTGCAGCGCCCCGGCGATGAAGACCGATTCGTCGGACGAAACGCGGATGTCGACGCCGGGGGGCAGGGAGTCCTTGAGGTTCTCGACGGCAGCCTTGACGCCTTCGGAGATGTTCATGGTGTTGGACTGGGCCTGCCGGACGATGCCGAGGCCGATGCCGGACTTGCCGTCGCTGCGGAGGCCCGAGCTGGCCGAGCCGGAGGAGAACACCACGCTCGCCACGTCGCCGAGCCGGATGCCGTCGCGGATCGGGACGTTCTCGAAGCCTTCGGGGGTGTTGACCTCGGCGATGGCGCGGACGGCGATGTTCTGGTTGGTGCCGTTGAGGGAGCCGGCCGGGCTGTCAAATCCCATGGTGGCCAGCGCCGAGCGGATATCGCCGACGGTCAGCCCCAGGCTTGCGAGCTTCACCTGATCCACATCGATCTCGAAGGCGCGTTGCTGGGCACCGTTGACCTGGACCTCGGCCACCCCCTGCGCGGCGGCGAGCCGCTCGGAGATGACGTTCTCGACCAGTTCGCTGAGCTCGTCACGGCTCAGGGTGTCGGAGGTGACCGCCAGCTGGATGATCGCCTGGGCATTGGAATCGGCCTTGATGATGGTCGGGGTGTCGGCCCCATCGGGCAGGCGGTTGGTGATGCGGCCGAGCGCGTCGCGCACGTCCGAGGTGGCATTGTCGAGATTGGTGCCATCGGCAAAGGTCAGCGAGACGCGCGAGCGGCCATAGTTCGAGTCGGACGAAATCGAGGCTACGCCCTGAACGCGGGCGACGGCGCCCTCGACGGCGGCGGTGACCTCGCGGTCCACGGTCTCGGCCGAGGCGCCGGGGAAGCTGGTCGAGATCGACAGGGTCGGGCGCTCGACGCTGGGCAGTTCACGGATCTCGACGCCGAACAGGGCGGCGATGCCGGCGACGATGATCAGGGCGCTGACGACGATGGCGAGCACCGGTCGCCGGACGAAGAGGCCGGCAATGGCGCCGCCCTGCTGGTTCTGGCTGGAAATGCTCATCCCGGACCTCCGCCACGCTGTTGCTGTCCGCCGCCGGCGAGCACTTCGTCGAGCAGGCGGACCTGAGCCCCGGCGGTCAGTTGCTGGATGCCCTGAACGACCACCGCATCGCCCTCGGCGATGTCGGCCGAGATCAGCACGCCGTCGGAGTTTCGCTGGATGATGTCGACCGGCACGCGCTCGACCTTGCCCTCGACATAGCGCCAGAGGAAGGCGCCGTCGGCGGACCACTGGATGGCGAGCGGATCGACCGTGGGGAAACGTTCGCCGGGGAAGGTCATGGTCACGGCAAACGACATGCCGGGCCTGAGCCGGCCGTCGGCATTGGGCACTTCGGCCTCCACCTGCAGGGTGCGGCTCGCGGGATCGATGCGGTTGTCGACGGCGGTGACTTCGCCGGCAATGCTCTCGCCGGGCAGGGCCACGGCGCTGGCGGTCAGCGGCATGCCGGGAACTACGGCCGAGGCATAGCGCTCCGGGACCCAGAACCGGATGAGGATGTTGGAAGTGTCCTCGATCGTGGTGACCACGGTCTGGCCGGTCACGGCATTGCCGGCACTGACCTGGAACAGGCCGACGCTCCCCGCGATGGGGGTGGTGATGGTGCGGCGCTTCAGCGCGAGTTCGGCATTCTGCAATTCGAGTTGCGCATTGAGGGCGCTGAGTTCGGCGGCGGCGACCTGGACGGTGGTGGCGTTATTGACATTGGCCAGTTCGCGGATGCGGGCGAGGGCGGCGGCGGCGTCCGTTTCGGCGAGCTTGGCGCGCTCGTAGGCAATGGCTTCCGCCTCGGCATCGAGCCGGCCGATGACCGCGCCGGCCGCCACCATGTCGCCCGGAGCCACCTCCAGCGCCAGCAACGTGCCGGACGCGGGGGAGTTGATAGTGGCAGAGCGGGCGGCGGCGCCTTCGCCGATGGCGCTCAGCCGGTCGTTGATGGTGCCTATGGTTGCGGGGGCGGTGACGATCACTGGCGCGCGATTGCCGCCACGACCTCCACCGCCCGGTCCCTGGCCCTGGCCGCCGGCGGGACGGGCCTGCTGGCTGTCGCCCGACTGTCCTGCGGTGGGCGACGAGGCGGCACTCGCCGCCTCGGCCTGCGGCAGAACAATGCCGATCCTGGCCAGTTGCTCGGTGGCACCGGGGACAAAGACCACATAGCCGGCAGCAGCGGCGGCAAGAACGACAAGGGACAGCACGAGTTGCCGGAGCAAGAGCACACCTGAATGAAAATCGGCCGGGAGAAGCAAACTATGCGCAATGTTTCCCATATTGCGCGAGGTTGCCGCACATTAAATCGTCGTAACAATGTGTTGTGCGGCCGGATCGGGCGATATTCGCCGCGGCAGCGGCTTGCGTTCCGTAGCCGTTCATCGTCACTGTGACGGCCACAGGTTTGTCGCGATGATGAGATCGTCGCCCGGACGAGGTAGGCCCATCGCTCACCGATGGGGAACTGACCGCGGAGGTCACGTGCCGAAGAAGCAAACCGTCACCGAGTTCCTTCTGGCGCTGCGCCACGGACGGGCCGCGCAGGTCGAGCGGTTGCGCGCCCTGATCCTCGCCGCCCATCCCGGCCTCACCGAGCAGATCAAGTGGAATGCACCGAGCTTTGCCATAGATGGCGACGACCGGGTGACGATGCGCCTCGCGCCAGGGGACGTGCTGCAGCTGATCCTCCATCGGGGCGCCAAGGTGCGCGACACGACCGGCTTTGCCTTCAACCACGAGAGCGGCCTTGTCCGTTGGCTGGCGCCCGATCGTGGCGTGGTTACGTTGGCTGATGCCGATGATCTCGAAGCCAAGGCTCCGGCCATCCAGAAGCTCGTCAAGAGCTGGGTCGAGGCGACGCGCGGCTGAGCGCTCGCCTAGCCGGCAAGCCGCACCGCCAACCACTCATGCCCGGCCGCGCCGGCGATGGCGGCGGCGGTCTCGCCCTTGTCGTTGGTCTGGTTCAGGTCAGCCCCGAACAAGCGCAGCAAGCCGGCGATGGCTGCGTCGCCATGCTGCGCTGCGGCGTGCAGCGGGGTGAAGCCCCCGGCTTGCGGCAGGTTGGGGTCGGCACCGGCGCGGAGCAGCGCTTCGACCATCCGGGCATCGCGGCGCGCACAGGCGGCATGCAGCGGCGCCACCATTTGCGGGTTGCGGGCACGGAGGTTGACGTCGCGGGTCAGGGGCAGCAGGCGATCGAAAGCCGTCGCATTGCCGAAGAAGGCCGCCAGCGACAGCGGCAGGAATCCGTCGCGCGACAGCACATTGGGGTCCCAGCCATTGGCCAGCACCGTCTCGAGCCGGGGGGCTTCGCCGAGGATGATGGCCTCATAGCCGTCCAGCTCGGTCAGGTAGGCGCGGATGGCGGCGATGGCGCCGACATTGCCCATGTAGGCCGCCCACGCGACCAGCGAGGCGCCGCCGGAGTGGCGGAGGTAGACGATGCCGGGATTTTCGGCCAAGGCGCGCCGCAGACCCTCCAGATCGTTGTCGACAATCAATTGGAACGCATCGCTCATCGGTCGAGCGTACCCGTTCCTGGTCTGCATCAGAAGAGGCCTCCCCGCCTGTCGCCCGGCACCTTGGGATGCCGGGCAACAGATAACGCCGGGTCGGTCGCTTCAGTTCCTGCGCCAGGGAGCGATCAACGGGTCGGCAGGCCGCCGGCCACTGCCGCGGCCACCGGGTCGACCTCGGGCTGCGGTTCTTCCGTCTCGTGGTGGTCAGCCAGCTCCTGCTCGGCCATCGCCCAGAACTCCTTGTCCTGGCCCTCGGGACGGCCGGCCTGCTCCCAAAGGGCGTAGGCGCGATCACGAATCTGCATTTCGCTGTAGGTCATCATGGGTATCCTCCTTGCTGGAAGGGACAACGTTCCTTGACGGCCGGGGTTGCGTGGCTATGACCGACGCGAGGGCAATGCTAGCGTGCTTGTGAGGAGTTGCGATGACGATCGAGGACAAACCCCGCGAGGACAAGCCCGCCATCGTTGGTGGCGGCCCCAAGAAGCTGCTCTACGTCGCCGAAACCATCGGGCGCATCGGGGTTGGCAAGGCAGCCAAGGCACTGACCGCGAAGAATGCCTGCAAGGCCTGCGCCTATGGCATGGGCGGGCAGAAGGGCGGCATGACCAATGAGCTGGGCGAGTTCCCTTCGGTCTGCAACAAGTCGGTGCAGGCGCAGTCGACAGACATCCAGCCGGCGATTCCAGAAACGGCCTTCACCCGGCCGATTGCGGACCTCCAGCAGCGCAGCGGCCGCGAGATGGAGCGGCTGGGGCGGCTCGATACGCCGCTTTACAAGCCGCCCGGCGGTGAGCGGTACGAACCGGTCAGCTGGGACTGGGCCATTGCCCACGCGGCAGCCAACCTCAAGGTCACCGCGCCGTCGCGGGCGTTCTTCTACTCTTCAGGGCGCTCGTCGAACGAGGCGGGTTTCGTGTTCCAATTGCTGGCGCGGGCCTGGGGCACGAACAACGTCAACAACTGCTCGTACTATTGCCACCAGGCAACCAGCGAGGGGTTGGCCACCACCATCGGCAAGGGCACGGCGACCGTCGAGCTCGAGGACCTGACCGGCGCCGACCTGATCTTCGTCATCGGCGCCAATCCGAGCTCCAACCACCCGCGCTTCATCCACATGCTGAAGCATTGCCGGGATCGCGGCGGCGAGGTGATCGTCATCAATCCGGCCAGGGAACCGGGGCTGGTGAAGTTCGCCGTGCCCAAGAGCCCAGGCTCGATGCTGAAAGGCGGCAGCGAGATCGCCTCGCTCTATGTGCAGCCGAAGATCGGCTCGGACGTGGCACTGCTCAAGGGTATTGCGAAGGCGGTGCTGGAACTGGGGCTCGAGGATCGGGCATTCATTGCCGGGCACGGGAAGGGCTTTCTCGACTTCGCCTCCGACATCGACCAGTTGAGCTGGGACGAAATTGTCGCGCTGTGTGGCGTCACCCGCGAGGCGATCCACGAGGTCGCCGGGCGCTATGGCGCGGCGCAGCGCGTGGTGTTCGCCTGGGGCATGGGGATGACACACCATCTCCACGGGGTCGCCAATGTCGAGGCCATCGCCAATCTGGCGCTGCTGCGCGGCATGGTCGGCAAGCGCTATGCCGGGCTGTTGCCGCTGCGCGGGCACTCGAACGTCCAGGGCATCGGCACCATCGGGGTCAAACCGGTGGTCTCGGCGGAAGTGTTTGCGGCGATGGAGCAGGCCTTCGGGGTGAGGCTGGGCCGCGACAAGGGCTTCGACACCATGGCGAGCCTCGAGGCGGCCGAACGCGGCGAGATCGATGCGGCGGTGATCATGGGCGGCAACCTCTGGGGCGCGACCCCGGACACGGCTTTCGCCAGCCGGGCGATGGAGGCGATCGGCTTCAAGCTCTATCTCACCACCACGCTCAACCGTGGCCACGTGCATGGGCTCGGCGACGGTGAGGCGATCATTCTGCCGGTGACGGCGCGCGATGAGGAGTGGTCGCCGACAACGCAGGAATCGATGTTCAACTATGTCCGGCTCTCGGATGGCGGCATCACCCGGCTGGCCAATGTGCGGCCGGAAACGGTGGTCCTCGCCGATATCGCGGCGCAACTCCTGCCCGACAGCCCGATCGATTTCGCGGCCTTCAAGGAGCATGCCAAGGTGCGCGAGGTGATCGCCAAGGTGGTGCCCGGCATGGAGCAACTGGCCGACATCGATGTGGCCAAGCGCGAGTTCCACATCCAGAACCGCGTGCTGCACACGCCCGAATTCGGCACGGCCGACGGCAAGGCGCATTTCGCGGTGACGCCGCTGCCCGAGCCCGCCGACGCGCCGCTGACCCTTGCCACCGTGCGCAGCGAGGGGCAGTTCAACACCATCATCTACGAGGAAACCGACAGCTATCGGCAGAAGGCCGGGCGCGACGCGATCTTCCTCAATCGCGAGGACATGGCGGCGTTCGGTGTCGGCGAGGGGCAGGCGGTGACGCTGAAATCCGCGCAGGGCGAGATGCGGGGCAGGGTGGTGGCCTTCGACCTGCCGCGCGGTTCGGCGCTTGCCTACTATCCCGAGGCGAATGTCCTCTGCGGCACCGCCGTCGATCCGCGCTCCAAGACTCCGGCGTTCAAATCCGTCCCAGTGTGGATCGAGGCTTAGGGGCAGGGCGTGAGCGAGGACGGGGGCGGGATCGAACTGGAGCCGGAGCGGCCGCGCGGGCGCTGGTGGCTGAGCTTTTTCTCCGGCGCCAATGTCGGGCTGCCGCTGCTGGTGTTCGTGCTCGGGGTGATGGCGGGCATCCCGATCGCGCTGTTCGGCATCGACTTCCTTGTCGCCAACGCCGCGCTGGCCTTTGCCGTTCTGGTGGGCGTCCTGCTGCTCCTCACCATCGGCGGGGTGGCGATCATCGCCTTCCGCCGCCCGATCTGGCAGGGCCTGTTCAAGGTCGGCGAGATCGAGCTCTCCCGCATGGCCGAACCGATCGGCGACGTGGTGCGGCTGACCTCGGAAAAGCGCATCCCCGAGGCGACGGCTGCGGCGGGCCAACTCGCCAGGTTCGTCATGGCGCGCTACGCCTGGATCGCCACGCGGCGCTGGATCGTCGGGTCGGTCACCGGGTTCGTGGCGGTGATCGCGGCATTGGCTGGCTCGGCGCTGCTGTTCCAGCAGAACGAACTGCTGCGCTCGCAGGGCGAACTGATGCGCCAGCAGACCGAGCGGCTGACCGAGCAGACCAAAATGCTGGAAACCCAGATCCAGCTCGGCGAAGCCCAGCGGTCGAGTTCGATCGTCCCGGAGATCCTCGCCATCGGCGCGGCGATCGGCGAAGCCTCGGCCAAAATGCCGGTGATCGCGCAGCAGGCGGGCACCACCGTGCTCGACCCGGCGCTCAGGGCCCGGATCGTCGCCGCGACGCTCGCGGTGCGACCGTATCGGTATCTCGTCTATGGGCTCGACAATTTGGGCGACAGCGAGGTGCTGGCACAGGCCGTTGCCCGCCGCTCCGACCTGCCAGTGACCCAACGGGAATATCGCGAGGTCATTGGCGCCATGGACCAGACCTGGGGGCTGGGCGCGGCTGACCCGCGGGCCGAGGCCGGCGAGCTGACCGACCGCATCGTCTCGCCCGAGCGTGGGCACCTGCTCGGCACGTTGCACAATAGCGGGCTGCGCGACCTGACGCAGCTGACCTACGAGGGGGCCGATTTCACTTTCGCCGAAGTGCGGGCGCGCAATCTCGACGGCATCGGGCTGAATTTCGGCCTGCTGGACTTCGCCGACTTTTCCGGGGTGAAGCTGGGGGGCGCGTATTTCCAGGCGGCGCAACTCGATCATGCGCGCTTCGTGCGTTCGACGATCTCAACCAGCCGCTTCGGCTCGATTGCCAATGAGGCAGTACAGCCGCCCTTTGGGCCCAATCCGGTGCTGCCTTATCAGCCGACACGGATGGTGGGCACCGATTTCAGCCTTGCCGATATCGAGGGGTCGGACTTTTCCGGCGTGCAGGCCGTTGGGGCGAACTTCGATGGCGCCGCCATCTTCAACAGCACATTCGCTGGCGCATTCATGCTGGCCTCCACCTTCCGCAACGCTATCCTCTACGAGGTGGATTTCACGGGAGCGGACCTGACCAAGAGCGATTTCGACGGCGCGGCGGTATTCGATGCCGAGTTTCTGGACAAGGTGTCCGTGTCGGCCCTGTCCGGGACTTTCGACAAGAACGCCTATGTCCTCGAAGTCATTTCCGACGAGATGATGGTCGCGCACCCCAACCTCAACGCGCTGGCCCGGCTGCCAGAGGATATCCAGAACAACCAGCCGCCTATGCGCCTGCGGCGCGTGCAACCCATCGAGGGAGAGGCCTCCCCATGAGCGACTTTCGCTTTCCTGACGACACCCGCCGCTTTCTCGAAGGCATAGCCGCCAATAACGAGAAGACCTGGTTCGATGCCAATCGGCCGCTCTACGACGCGGGCTATGTCGCGGCGGGGCGGGCCTTCGTTTCCGCCATCGGCCCGCGCCTTGCCGAGATTTCGCCCGAGGTGAAGTTCGAGCCCAAGATCAACGGCTCGCTCAGCCGCATCAATCGCGACATCCGCTTCTCCAAGGACAAGCGGCCCTACAAGACGCATCTCGATGCGTGGTTCTGGCATGGCGAGAAGCGCAGCTGGCAGCTTCCCGGCTTCTGGTTCCGGCTGACCGCGACCGAGCTGATGCTGGGCAGCGGGCTTTACCTGTTCGACAAGCCGATGCTGGAATCGTTCCGGCAATCGGTGATCCACCCGCGCTCGGGCAAGGCGCTGCTCGCCGCGGTGGCCGAGATCGAGGCGGCCGGCAACTACGTCCTTGGCGAGAAGACCCGCAAGCAGTTGCCACGCGGCTATTCGTCAGGCGATTCCGAGCGCGACGCGTTCCTGCTGTTCGAGGGCCTGAACGCCGGCATCACGCTGCCGGTTGGGCTGGCCTATCAGCCGGGCATTGATGAGATCTGCCTCGCGCATTTCCGCGCCACCTGGCCGATCGGCAAGTGGCTGCTGGCGGAAGTCGAGTAGCAGCGCCGGCTGATGCCGGCGCCGCCAGAGTGGCCTCAGCCGTTGCGGAAGGTGTAGCCATAGCCGTTGAGGGCAGGGGCACCGCCGAGATGGGCGTAAAGCACCTTCGAACCCTTGGGGAAGAAGCCCTTCTGCGCGAGGTCGATCATGCCCTGCATGGATTTGCCCTCGTAGACCGGGTCGGTGATCATGCCTTCGAGCCGGCCGACAAGGCGGATCGCCTCCTTGGTCTCCTCGGACGGAACCCCGTAGACCGGGTAGGCGTAGTCCTCGTTCAAGACGACGTCGTCGGCGACGATGTCCTGGCCGAGTTCAATGAGCTTGGCGGTATTCTGCGCGATCTCGAGCACCTGCGCCCTGGTCTGGGCCGGGGTGAATGACGCATCGATGCCGATCACCTGGCGGGCGCGGCCATCGGCGGCGAAGCCGACCAGCATGCCGGCATGGGTCGAGCCGGTGACGGTGCAGACCACGACATAGTCGAACTTGAAGCCGAGTTCGGCTTCCTGCGCCCGGACCTCTTCGGCAAAGCCGACATAGCCAAGGCCGCCGAACTTGTGCACCGAGGCGCCGGCCGGGATGGGGTAGGGCTTGCCGCCCGCCGCCTTGACCTCATCGATGGCGTTCTTCCAGCTGTCGCGGATGCCGATGTCGAAGCCGTCGTCGACCAGCCGCACATCGGCGCCCATGATGCGGCTCAGCATGATGTTGCCGACCCGGTCATAAACCGCGTCCTCGTGCGGCACCCAGGCTTCCTGCACCAGCCGGCACTTGAAGCCGATCTTGGCGGCGACGGCGGCAACCATGCGGGTGTGGTTGGACTGCACCCCGCCGATCGAGACCAGCGTGTCGGCGCCCGAGGCGATGGCGTCGGGGATGATGTATTCAAGCTTTCTCAGCTTGTTGCCGCCGTAGGCAAGGCCGGAATTGCAGTCCTCGCGCTTGGCGTAGAATTCCACCTCGCCACCCAGGTGCTCGGAGAGCCGGGCGAGTTTTTCGATCGGCGTCGGGCCGAAGGTGAGCGGGTAGCGGTCGAACTTGGAAAGCAGGCCGTCTGGCATGGTGGATTCCCTGGAAGCGATGACCAGAAGGCTAGCAGAGGGCCAGCGATAGGTGCTTGCAATCTTCAGCCACTTAGCATCCAACATGCCTTGGTCTGGGACGTCTTGCTTTTGTAATCGTGCATGGAAATGCGGTTTGACGAAAGAATCTTCCGACGGGGATGCGCTGGACCGCATCGACCTGCGTATTCTTCGCCTGCTGCAGCGCGAGGGACGAATGTCCAATGCCGAGCTTGCCGAGGCGGTCGGGGTCAGCGCGGCGACGTGCCATCGGCGCACGCAGCGTCTGGTCGCGCTCGGTTATCTCACCGGCACGCGGGCGCTGGTCGATCCCGAACGGCTGGGGCTCGGCACCCTGGTGATGGTCGGCGTGGTGCTCGACCGCTCGACGCCTGAAAGCTTCGCGGTGTTCGAAGCGGCGGTGAAAAAGCTGAAATTCGTTATCGACTGCCACCTCGTCGCCGGTGACTTCGACTACTTCCTCAAGCTGCGGGTGCGCGACATGGCGGGGTTCAACCGCATGCACGGCACGCAACTGATCGCGCTGCCGGGCGTTCGCCAGACGCGGACATTCTTCGTGATGAAGGAAGTGGTCGACAACGCGCCGCTGGATTTCTAGCAAGGCGCTCATTCACGCACGGATTTTTCTCTTTCGACGCTGGCGTTGTGCCCAAACGGCGCTAAGCATGCGCCTTGCACGGAGACCGCCGCATGACCGTTCCGCAGATGCTGGCCTTCGCGATCGTCGGATTGATGATGGTCGCGTTTATCTGGGGCCGGCTGCGCTATGACCTGGTGGCGGCGCTGGCGCTGCTGCTCGCCGTCCTGGTGGGCGTCGTGCCGGCCTCCGAGGCTTTTTCCGGGCTCTCCGACGATATCGTGGTCATTGTGGGCAGCGCGCTGGTGGTGAGTGCGGCCGTGTCGCGCTCGGGGATCATGGATCTGATCCTGTCGCGGCTGGCGCCGAACGTGTCGCATCCCCGCATCCAGCTGCTGATCCTCGTGGCGGTGGTCGCCGGGCTCTCGGGGTTCGTCAAGAATATCGGCGCCCTCGCCATCATGATCCCCATCGCCTTCCAGATGGCGCAGCGCTCCAATGTCTCGCCCTCGATGTTCCTGATGCCGATGTCGTTCGCGGCGCTGCTCGGCGGGCTGGTGACGCAGATCGGCACCTCGCCCAACATCATCGTATCTCGCGTGCGCGAGGAGTTGACGGGCAAGAGCTTCCAGATGTTCGATTTCGCGCCGCTGGGGGTCAGCCTCACCATCGCCGGCGTGATTTTCCTCGTCCTGTTCTACTGGCTGATCCCGGCGCGGAAGCGCGAGGGACTGGCGGTGGGCGAGTCCATCGAGATCAAGAACTACACCACCGAGGCCAGCATCGGCGTCAACTCGGCCGTGCTCGACAAGACGGTGAGCGACCTGCAAAAGCTCGCCGGCGGCAAGGCGATGATCACCGCCATCATTTCAGGCAAGGGGCTCAGGCGCACGCCGTTCCCCGATGCCACACTGCGCCAGGGCGACCGCGTCATCGTCGAGGGCGAGCCCGAGGCGCTGGATCGCATGGTGCAGCGTGGCGGGCTGACCCTGTCTGGCGAAGCTCATGCCAAGGGCATCGACCTTGTCACCATCGAGGCGATCATCGGGCCCAATTCGCCGCTCGAAGGCACCACGGCGCGCGAGTTCGCGCTGTTTGAACGCATGCGGATCAACCTGCTCGCGGTCAGCCGGCGCGGTCAGCGCTTTTCGGAACGGCTGGGCCAGATCCCGTTCGAAGAAGGCGATGTCGTGTTGTTGCGTGGCAACCGCGCGACCATGGGCGAACAGCTGCGCGAACTGGATGCACTGCCGCTGGCCGAGCGCGACCTGCAACTGGGCAGCGTCCGCAACCGACTGCTGCCCATCGGAATCCTCGCCGTCGCCATGGTGGTGACGGCCATGGGCTGGGCGCCGGTGTCGGTGGCGTTCTTTGCGGCGGCGGTGCTGATCGTTGCGAGCGGCGCCTTGCCGATGCGCGATATCTATCGCCAGCTCGACGGGCCGATCCTGATCATGCTGGCGGCAGTGATCCCGGTTTCCGATGCGCTGCGCACCACCGGGGGCACGGACCTCATCGGCATGTGGCTCTCCGAGATCTCCGTGGGCCTGCCGCCGGCCGGCACCCTGGCGCTGATCCTGATCGCGGCGATGGCGGTGACGCCGTTCCTCAACAACGCGGCGACCGTGCTGGTGATGGCGCCGATCGCAGCGACCTTTGCCACCAGCCTCGGCCTTCGTCCCGAAGCCTTCCTGATGGCGGTCGCCATCGGCGCCGGATGCGATTTCCTCACCCCCATCGGGCACCAGTGCAACACGCTGGTGATGGGGCCGGGGGGCTACAAGTTCGGCGACTACTGGCGGCTCGGCCTGCCGCTCTCCATCCTCGTCATCCTCATCACCGTGCCGCTGTTGATGGTGGTGTGGCCGCTCAACTGACCCGGTTGCCCCGCGCGGCGGCTTGACCTACATACGGGCACCAATTCCTTCCCCGTTTGCAGGACCTCCCGCTTCATGGCGCGCCAGTTCATCTATCACATGCACGGTCTGTCGAAGGCCTATTCCAACGGCAAGAAGGTGCTCGACAACATTCACCTGAGCTTTTACCCGGACGCCAAGATCGGCGTTCTGGGCCCGAACGGCTCGGGTAAATCGACGCTGCTGAAGATCATGGCCGGGCTCGATACCGAGTTCAACGGCGAGGCCTGGCTGGCACAGGGCGCCAAGCTCGGCTACCTCGCGCAGGAGCCCGAGCTCGATCCAGCCCTCAATGTCCTCGGCAACGTCATGACCGGGGTGAAGGAAAAGAAGGCCATCGTCGACCGCTACAACGAGTTGATGATGGAGTATTCCGACGAGACCGCCGACGAGGCGACCAAGCTGCAGGACCAGATCGACGCCGAGAACCTGTGGGATCTCGAAAGCCAGGTCGAAGTGGCGATGGAGGCTCTCGGCTGCCCGCCGGGCGACGCCGATGTCACCAAGCTCTCTGGTGGCGAGCGTCGCCGCGTGGCGCTGTGCGCGCTGCTGCTCTCGAAGCCCGACCTGCTCCTCCTTGACGAGCCCACCAACCATCTCGACGCCGAGACCACCGGCTGGCTCGAAAACCACCTGCGCGAGTTCGAAGGCGCGGTGCTGATCATCACCCACGACCGCTATTTCCTCGACAACGTCACCGGCTGGATTCTTGAGCTCGACCGGGGCAGGGGCGTGCCCTACGAGGGCAATTACTCGGCCTATCTCGATGCCAAGGCCAAGCGCTACGCCCAGGAGAAATCCGAGGACGCGGCGCGCGCCAAGGTGCTCGAGCGCGAAAAGGAATGGATGGGGCAGTCGCCGCAGGCGCGCCAGTCCAAGTCGAAGGCCCGCCTCAAGGCCTATGACGAGCTGGTCAAGATCAACGAGGCGCGCACCCAGTCGACGACGGCGCAGATCATCATTCCGCCCGGCGAGCGGCTCGGGCAGAACGTCATCAATATCGACGGCATTTCGAAGAGCTATGGCGACCGGCTCCTGATCGACAACCTGACTTTCAAGCTGCCGCCGGGCGGCATTGTCGGCGTCATCGGGCCGAACGGGGCGGGCAAGACCACGCTGTTCCGCATGCTGACGGGGCAGGAAAAGCCCGACAGCGGCACCATCACCATCGCCGACAATGTCAACCTCGGCTACGTGGACCAGAGCCGCGACAGCCTCGACCCCAACAAGACGGTCTATGAGGAAATCTCGGGCGGCAACGAGATCCTGCTGCTCGGCAAGCGCGAAATGAACGCCCGCGCCTACACCTCGACCTTCAACTTCAAGGGCACCGACCAGCAGCAGAAGGTCGGCAATCTCTCGGGCGGCCAGCGCAACCGCGTGCACCTCGCCAAGATGCTGAAGTCGGGCGCCAACGTGCTGCTCCTCGACGAACCGACCAACGATCTCGATACCGAAACCCTCGCCGCGCTCGAAGAGGCGCTCGAGGAATTCGCCGGCTGCGCCGTGATCATCAGCCACGATCGCATGTTCCTCGATCGGCTGGCGACCCACATGCTGGCCTATGAAGGCAACAGCCACTTCGAGTGGTTCGAAGGCAACTTTGCCGACTACGAAGCGGACAAGATGCGGCGGCTGGGGGCGGATAGCGTCAACCCGCGGCGGGTGACGTATAAGAAGCTGACGCGGTGATTGATGGCCGGGCCGAAAGCCCGGCCTTTTCTTTTATGGAGATTGCCATGGCCGACTGGTCCCCTTCCACCTACCTCAAGTTCGAAGACGAGCGGACGCGGCCGGCGCGGGATCTGCTCGCGCAGGTGCCGCTGACGGCGCCGCGACGGGTGGTGGATATGGGCTGCGGGCCGGGCAATTCCACCGAACTGCTGGTTGAGCGCTTCCCGGAGGCCGAGGTGATCGGGCTCGACAGCTCGGCGAACATGCTGGCCGAGGCGCGGCAGCGGTTGCCGGGGGTGCGTTTCGAGGCGGCGGACGCCGGCAGCTGGGTGCCGGAGGCGGGCACCGACGTCGTCTTCGCCAATGCCATCTATCAGTGGGTGCCCGAGCATCTCGAGGTCTTCCCCAAGATCATGGCGGCGCTGGAGACGGGCGGCGTGCTGGCCGTGCAGATGCCCGACAACATGGCCGAGCCCTCGCATGTCCTGATGCGCGAAGTGGCGGCCGAAGGGCCGTGGGCGGCAACCCTGCGCGATGCGGCGCGGCTACCGCTGCCGCCGGTTCAGACCTATTATGATGCGCTGAAGCCCGCGGCGCAGCGGGTCGAGATCTGGCACTCGACCTACAACCACGTGCTGGCCGGGCCCGAGGCCATTGTCGAGTGGGTGAAGAGCACCGGGCTCCGTCCGTTTGTCGATCCGCTGAGCCCAGCCGACCGCGAGGCGTTCCTCGCGCGCTATCTCGAAAAGATCGCTGCGGCCTATCCGCCGACCGTCGACGGCAAGGTGCTGCTGCGCTTTCCGCGGCTGTTCATCGTCGCGGTGCGCTAGAGCCGAAGTGCGATCAGGCGGACTGTTGCCCGCCTGATCGCTATTCCCGAGTCCGCTCCGCGGCTTACGCCGGCGGGGGGATGTTCTGGTTGAGCCGGAACAGGTTCTCGGGGTCATAGGCGCGCTTGATCTGGCGCAGACGCTCCCAGGTCTTGGGCGGATAGGCCGCCGCAAGGCCGGCGTCACCTTCCTTCGAAAGGAAGTTGACATAGGCGCCGCCGTTGCCGGGGCGGAGGGCAGCAATCGCGTCGCTGACCCAGCGCTCCTGCGCCGCTGCCACATCCGGGCCGCCGCCATACATGGCGAGGAAGGTCGCCATGTAGCGGCTGTCGCGGTGGGCGAAGGCGGTGTCTTCGGCACCGACGCGGGCATAGGCGCCGCCCAGCACGCGGATCTGGCCCATGCGCATCGGCGCGTCCGAGGCGTGCACGGCGTCCAGCAGGGCAGCGGCTTCCTCGATGCCGAAGCGGGCGAGAAAGCGCGAGCGGACAGCCACGGCCGGACGCATCTCCGGCGGAGGATCGAGCGCATACATGCTTGAATAGGGCGCTTCCTGTACGAGGTCGGCGATCGGCACAGAGATGGCGCGGAAGGGCGCAAGCGCGGCGGCGGCGCCGTCAGCGTCACCGGAATAGGCCATCATCGCCACCAGCGCGACGCGGCCATGCATGCTGGGGGGAACGAACGGCATCGGCGGCAGCGGCATCACCATGCCGATGGTCGAAAGCGTCTCGGGAGCCGCTTCGGATGCTGCGGCAAACGCCGCGATGGTTTCGGGTGTGGCCGGCAGGATCAGCGGGCCGCCGGTGAAGTGCTGCAGCGGCTGCAGCTGGAACTTCAGCCGGGTGACGACGCCGAAATTGCCGCCACCGCCGCGCAGCGCCCAGAACAGGTCCTGATGGTGGTGCGCGTCGGCGACGATGATCTCCCCTTTGGCGGTTACCAGTTCGGCGGCCAGCAGGGAGTCGATGGTGAGGCCGTGCTTGCGCAGCATGTAGCCCATGCCGCCGCCCAGCGTCAGCCCGCCGATGCCGACCGTGGCCGAGTCGCCGAAGCCGACGATGAGCTTGTGCTGTTCGACGGCACGGGTCACCTCACCGGCAGTGAGCCCGGCACCGCACCAGGCGGTGCGGGCCGCCGTGTCGACGTCGATGCTATTGAGGTCGCGCAGGTCGATGACGAGGCCATGGTCACAGCCGGAGGCGCCGATGGTCGAATGGCCGCCGCTGCGGATGGCGAGCGGCAGGTCGGTGGCGCGGGCGAAGTTGATCACCGCCGCGACGTCGGCGGCATTGGCGACGCGCACGATGGCGCGGGGCAGGCGGTCGAAATCGTACATGGCGACCTGCCGCAGGGCGTCATAGTCGGCATGATCGGGGGTGATCACCCGGCCGCGCAGCGCGGTGCCGAGCATCACGATCTGGTCTTCGATGGGGAAAGGCTTGTCCATGGCTTGAACCCGTTGTGACGAATTTGGGGGAGGCAGAATTTGGTGGCGCGGCCTCTAGTGCCGGGTTTGTGAACGGCAACTGAATGGCTCGCTCAGGCGCCGATCAGGCTTCTGCTGACATGACGCGCCGCCACCCCAAGGGGTGGCGTGGCCGGCGCGCCGGTGCTATGCCGCCGCCAGATTTTTCGGGGATTTCGCCATGACCACACCGTTCGAAGTCATCTATGACGGCGCGCTGATCCGCGGCGAATCCGACGGATTCGGGCTGCCGGTGGTGTTCCTGCATGCCGGGGTGGCGGACCGGCGGATGTGGGCGGGCCAGATGCAGCTCCTCGCCGACGAGGGCTATCACGTGGTCAGCTATGACCGGCGGGGCTATGGCGAGACGACCACCGAAGACCAGCCGTTCAATCACCTGATCGATCTCGAAGCCGTGCTCGATCAGCTCAGCATCCACGCGGCGATCTTCGTGGGCTCATCGATGGGGGGTGGCCTCGCCATCGATTTCGCGCTGGAGCATCCCGAGCGCACCATTGCGCTGGTGCTGATCGGGACGGCGGTGACCGGTGCCGAAGGCTACGAGACCGACGAAGAGGTGCAGCAGCTCGAGGAGGCGGCCGAATACGCGCTCGAGCGCGGCAGCATCGGCACGGCCAACCGCATCCAGGCGCATCTTTGGCTCGACGGGCCCTATGGCGAAGCCGGCCGCGTCGAAGGTCCGGTACGCGAGCTGTTTCTCGCCATGAACGAGATCCACCTCAACCATCCCCCGCTCAGCGAAGAGGAGCGGCCGGAATCGGCATTCGACAGCCTCCACACCATCAATGCGCCAACGCTGCTGGTCGCGGGATCGCTCGACTGCTCGGACATCGTCGCCATTCACGAGGACCTGTCCGAGGAGATCGAGAACGCCTTTGCGGTGGTGCTGGAAGACACCGCGCATTTCCCCAGCCTCGAGCGCCCCGACCTGTTCGATCCGATCCTGCTCGAATTTCTCGATGCGGTGACCGGGCAGGGTGAGGATGACGAAGAAGAGGAGTGATCCCGACCGCCTGGGGCGGCCGGGATTGCATCTTACTTGAACGAGTTCTCGATCGTGGTGCGGGTGGACTGAATGACCTTCTTGGTCGGCGTCTTCAGCACGTTGGCTGGCGGCCGCGGGATCCGCGAAGTCGGGTAGTAGCCATCGCATTCATCGAGGGCGTCGTTGTAGGTTTCGCTGTCGCAGTTGGTTTCGTCGCTCGGATAGCACTGATCATGCACATAGGCGTAACAGCTGAACCGGTCCCAGTGGTCGTCGCCGGCCTGAGCCGCAGTCATCAGACCTACCGAGAGCAGTATCGTCGCAGCAATTGTTCTCTTCATTTCGGTCTCCTGTGTTTTGTGCGTGCTGCACAATGGAGACACGGTGAACCGCCGCTGCTGAACTGACGATGCGCGACCTATTCATTATTGGTTCAAGCGCGTGGCCACCGCCGTTGCTGGCGCGTCGGCGGCGGCCCGTTGGGGCGTCTGCTGGTCGCTAGACCGCAATGATCCCGTCGAGGTGCTTGTTGAGCTGTGCGGTGGGCAGGTTGGTCAGATCCTTGTCGAGTTCGGCGAGGATGGTCTTTTTCACTGCGGCCGTCAGCGACTTGCGGATATCGCCGAGCGCGATCGGGGCGGCGGCGATGACCAGCCGGTTGTAGGCGCCCTTGCCGCATTGCTCGTCGAGCATCTCCGCCACCGACTTGGCGAACTCGGCTTCGCGCTGCTCGACCGGATCGGTGCGCGGTTCGATGGCGCTGCGGCCATGGCCGACGGAGGAAAAGCTGCGGCCGGGCCGATCGGTCACCAGCTCACGTGCCTGCATCGCCTCGATGCCGAAATCGAGGCCATCCACTTGACGCAGGCCCTTGCCCGGTCCGGTGTTCTCGAGCACGCGGGCCTGCGTCCCATTGGCGACCAGAATCCAGGTGACGGTGGGCTTCATCGGCAATCCTCCTTTGATGGTCCGGTTGGCTCGGTCCGGCGCGTCCGACCTCGGACGGCCGCTTCGCGCTTGTTGTTCGATGCGCCCATGCTGAACGCACCAGAACCGATTTGGTCTTGATCGGGATCAACCACAAGGATTGAGGGCATAACAAAGTCTGATTTGTCGCATCGGGGACCGGCTGTTAGAAAGCGCGGCTTGCCGGGCACCTCTCCGGCGCGAGGACCCCCAATTGGCTTCGGTTACGCATGCAAAGCCCGTCGAGGGAGAGTTCGGCCTTGCCGCCGGGCTGTCGGCCTACTTGCTGTGGGGGTTCCTCCCCATCCTGTTCGAGATGGTCAGCTGGGTGGGCGCCGCGACCGTGGTGGCCGACCGTACGGTGTGGACGCTGCTGCTGATCGGCGGGGTGCTGATGCTGGGCGGCCGCACGGCCGAAGTGCAGGCGGCGCTCCGCGACCGGCGCACTGTGATCACCATGGCGGCGGCGGCACTGCTGCTTGGCAGCAACTGGCTGATCTATGTCTATGCGGTCGACGTCAACCGGGTGCTGGAAGCCAGCTTCGGCTACTTCATCAATCCGCTTATGAATGTCGCCATCGGCATGGTGCTTCTTGGCGAGCGGCAGAACCGCTGGCAGATGGTGTCAATCGTCATCGCGGTCGTCGCCATTGCCATCCAGGCCGTCGGGCTCGGCGGCGTGCCCTATATCGCGCTCAGCCTGGCGCTGAGCTTTGCCGCCTATGGCTACTTCCGCAAGATCGCCGGCGTTGGCTCAGTGGCGGGGCTGTTCATCGAAACGCTGGTGCTGGTGCCGCTGGCGCTGGCCTATCTGGGCTACACGTTCCTGCGCGACGGCGGTATCGGGCCACATGGCGATCCGGGCACGCTGGCGCTGCTGGTGCTGACCGGGCCGGCAACCGCGGCGCCGCTGCTGCTGTTCAACTATGCGGTGCGCCGGCTGCGGCTCACCACCATGGGCATGCTGCAGTATCTTTCGCCGTCGATCGCCTTCATTCTCGCGATCACGCTGTTCGGCGAGCATCTCAACGGCACGCGATTGTTCAGCTTCGGTCTGATCTGGCTGTCGCTGGCGGTCTACACTGCGGATTCGTACGTGCGCCACCGCATCCGGCAGCGCGCGGCATGACCGACCGGCCGGGCTTCAAGCTGCCAGCGACGGTGGTCGGCACCTATGCCGCACTGAATGACGGTTTCGTTTGCGAGGCCGTGCCGGAACTGTCGCTCACCTATGCCGGCATTCCGGGGGATCGACATGCCGGGCTGACCCGGCCGAGCGGGCCGCGCGAGCCGTGGTATCCGCGCGGCACCGAAATGCGCAACGAGCGGCAGCTCTCGATCCTCTCCGATGTCGAACTGGCCGAGGTCGCGGAAACGCTCGGCATCGCGGCGCTGCCGGGCGAGTGGATCGGCGGCAACCTGGTGCTCTCGGGGATTCCGTTTCTCAGCCGGCTGCCGCCACGCACGTTGCTGATGTTCGAG
The DNA here is from genome assembly GCA_964399695.1 of uncultured Devosia sp. Classification (GTDB taxonomy): domain Bacteria; phylum Pseudomonadota; class Alphaproteobacteria; order Rhizobiales; family Devosiaceae; genus Devosia_A. The sequence goes on from CAYNRZ010000006.1 coordinate 90,194, forward strand.
AGCGGGGCGGTGGTGCGCATCGACGGCGACAACGGGCCGTGCCGCAAGTCCGGCAAGGCGATTGCCCAGCGTGTGCCCGGACGAGACGACATCGAGCTCGGCTTCGTCAAGGCGGCGCTCGGCAAGCGCGGACTGCTCGGCTGGGTCGAGCGCGAAGGCGTGGTGCGGCCGGGCATGGCGCTGACCGTCATGGCGTTCCCGATGCACGACTATCCGCGCGAGCCTTCGGGCGCCTGAGGCCGGAGGCGCCGGATCGCCGCCGCCACCTGCTCGAAGATGCCGGCAAACGGGGTGGCTTCACGCCAGGCCAGCGTCAGCATGCGACGTGCCCCGGGGGAGGCGAGGCGGCGGATGCGAATGCGGTCACCGACCGCTTCCTTCTTCACCGCGATCTCCGGCAGCAGAGTGATGCCCTGACCGTTTGCGACAAACTCGACAATGGTCGACAGCGAGGTCGCGGCAAAGGCGCGGCGCGAGCCGGCCGCATCGAGCCGGCAGGCCGCGATCGCCTGGTCGCGGAAGCAGTGCCCCTCGTCGAGCAGCAGCATGCGGTCGCTGTCGATTGCCGCGAGCGGCACGGGCTCCAGGTCGGTCACATGGTCGCCCGTCGCGAGCACGAACTCGTCGGCAAACAGCGGCGCCAGTGTCAGCCGGGCGCGGGCCGGTGGCATACTGGCGATCAGTGCCAGGTCGATCGAGCCATCCTCCAGCCCGTCGAGCAGCTGATCGGTGCGGCTCTCGTGGGCGGTAAACTGCAGTTGCGGCAGCTCGGCCTGCAAGGCGGGGTAAATCTCCGGCAGCAGGTAAGGCGCGATGGTGGGGATCAGCCCGAAGCGCAGCGGTCGCGTCGGCCGGCCGTGGGCGCCGCGCAGGAAGCTCTCGAGTTCCAGCGCCTGCTCCAGCACGAGCCGCGCCCTGTCGGTGAATTCTCGGCCGATCGGAGTCGGCCGGACGCTCTTGCCCAGTCGTTCGAACAGCGGCGCGCCGCAGAAGGCCTCGATCTGCCGGATCTGCTGGCTGAGCGCCGGCTGGGTGATGTGGCAGCGCTCGGCGGCCCGGCCGAAATGGCCGGTTTCTGCGAGGGTCAGGGCGTATTGCATCTGTCGAAGGGTGAGTGACATGATAAGTTCATCTTATCATGTGGAGAAGTGCAATCAATTGGCCTTATCTTCCGGATTCGTCCTAGATGGGGCATCCAACATAGAGGGATGGACGGCTTCCGAAACACCGGCGCAAGCGTGGCATGGATTGATCCGTGTCAACGCCGCAGGGCCGGGGCGGGCGCAAGCTGTTCATTCGCTCAGGGCGTATCGAACGAACGGAGACGAGAAATGGACGCAGCATCGGATGGTGGCGCGGGCAAGTGCCCGGTTCCGCATGGCAGCATGGGGCGCAAGAACCGCGACTGGTGGCCGAACCAGCTCGACCTGTCGGTGCTGCACCAGCACTCGGCCTTGTCCAACCCGATGGGGTCGGGCTTCGACTATGCCGAGGAATTCAACAAGCTCGACTATGCCGGGCTGAAGGCCGACCTCACGGCGCTGATGACCGACTCGCAGGACTGGTGGCCGGCCGATTTCGGGCATTATGGCCCGCTGTTCATCCGCATGGCCTGGCATAGTGCCGGCACCTATCGCATCGCCGACGGCCGTGGTGGTGGCGGTGAGGGCCAGCAGCGCTTTGCGCCGCTCAATTCCTGGCCCGACAATGTCAATCTCGACAAGGCCCGGCGCCTCTTGTGGCCGATCAAGCAGAAATACGGCAACCGGATTTCCTGGGCGGACCTGTTCATCCTCACCGGCAATGTCGCGCTCGAGTCCATGGGGTTCAAGACCTTCGGCTTTGCCGGCGGCCGAGCCGACACCTGGGAGCCCGAGCTCGACATCTACTGGGGCAAGGAGGGCAAGTGGCTGGCCGACGAGGAGCGCTATACCGGCGAGCGCCAGCTCGAAGATCCGCTGGCGGCCGTGCAGATGGGGCTCATCTATGTCAATCCGGAAGGCCCGGGCGGCAATCCCGACCCGCTGGCGTCGGCTCGCGACATCCGCGACACCTTCGCGCGCATGGCGATGAATGACGAGGAGACGGTGGCGCTGATCGCCGGCGGCCACACCTTCGGCAAGACCCATGGCGCTGGCGACGCCGCTCTGGTTGGCGCAGAGCCCGAAGCCGCCGGCATCGAGCAGCAGGGCCTCGGCTGGGCCAATGCCTTTGGCACCGGCAAGGGTGGCGACACCATCGGCAGCGGGCTCGAAGTCACCTGGACCTCGACGCCGACCAAGTGGAGCAACAACTTCTTCTGGAACCTGTTCGGCTACGAGTGGGAGCTGACCAAGAGCCCGGCCGGCGCGCATCAGTGGACGCCCAAGCACGGCATGGGTGCGGGCAGCATTCCCGATGCCCACGATCCCGAAAAGCGCCACGCGCCGACCATGCTGACCTCCGACCTGGCGCTCAGGTTCGACCCCGCCTACGAGAAGATCTCGCGGCACTTCTTCGAGAACCCCGACGCCTTCGCTGACGCGTTTGCCCGCGCCTGGTTCAAGCTGACCCATCGCGACATGGGGCCCAAGGCGCGGTATCTCGGGCCTGAAGTGCCGGCGGAAGATCTGATCTGGCAGGACCCGATCCCGGCGCTGGACCATCCGGTGGTCGACGACGCCGATATCGCGGTGCTGAAGGCGAAAATCCTCGCCACCGGCCTCACGGTGTCGGAACTGGTGACCACGGCCTGGGCCTCGGCCTCGACCTATCGTGGCTCTGACATGCGCGGTGGTGCCAATGGTGCGCGCATTCGTCTGGCCCCGCAGAAGGACTGGCCGGTGAACCAGCCAGAGCAGCTGGCACGGGTGCTCGCGGCGCTGGAGGCGGTGCAGGCCGAGTTCAACGGCGCGCAGATCGGCGGCAAGCGTATCTCGCTGGCCGACCTGATCGTGCTTGCCGGCGGCGTCGGCATCGAGAAGGCGGCACGTGACGCCGGAACTGGCATTGTCGTGCCGTTTACGCCCGGTCGCATGGATGCCAGTGCCGAACAGACGGACGCTGCCTCCTTTGCGCCGCTTGAGCCCCGGGCAGATGGCTTCCGCAACTACGCCAACGGCCGCCAGCGATTGTCGGCGGAAGAGGCGCTGGTCGACCGGGCACAGTTGCTCGGCCTGACCGCCCCGGAACTGACCGTGCTGGTGGGCGGATTGCGGGTGCTCAAGGCGGGCAACCCGGCGCATGGCGTGTTCACGACACGGCCCGAGGTGCTGAGCAACGACTTCTTCGTCAACCTGCTCGACATGTCGACGCAGTGGAAGCCGGCCGATGGCTCGCATGAGGTCTATGAGGGCCGCGACCGCACCACCGGCGAGACCCGCTGGACGGCGACCCGGGCCGACCTGATCTTTGGCTCCCATTCGCAACTGCGGGCGCTTGCCGAGGTCTATGGCCAGGCCGATGCCGGCGAGAAGTTCACCCGCGATTTCGTTGCCGCATGGGTGAAGGTGATGGACGCCGACCGGTTCGATCTCGCCTGAGGCTGCGGCCGCTATTGAAAAAGTGCGGCGCCGCAGGTTGTTGCGGCGCCGTTTTCACGTCCAGATTCCGGCAATTGCGCCAAGCCCGTCCGGTCGTGCCGAAGAGTAGGCGGCATTTTATTCAATTCCCGCCGCTACCCTTCAGCGCCTACTGTCACCTCCCCCTCCAGTGTCATGCCCTGTAGTCGGCAGTCGGCCGGAAGGAAGTGACATGACTGAGATGGAAGAGGGCACCCGGGCATTCTCGACGTTCCGCGTCCTGAACGGGGACTCCAACATCGTCGAGCGCGACCAGTTGTTCCGCAACATGGCGCAGCTCTACTCCTATGTTTCCGATCGCTGCGACGACGAGCAGGTCGCCCAGTATGACGAGGTGCTGTGCCAACTGGCCGAGCTGGTGGAAGCCGAAGCCCGGGCACATGTTGCCAAGCTGCTGGCGCCGCTCGACCGCGCGCCGGGCAATGTCGTGGTCAAGCTCGCCAACGACACCATCGAAGTGGCGCAGCCGCTGCTCGAGTTCTCCAACGTCCTCACCGATGACGACCTGATCGACATCATTGCCGGCCAGACCGAGGCGCATCGTGTCGCGATTGCGGCGCGGGGGCAGGTGGCCGAGCGGGTCGGCGAGGCCATCGTCACCCACGGCGAACAGCCCTCGGTGTCGCGACTCGTCAACAATCCCAATGCGGAGCTGGGGGCCGACACCCTGAGGAAGCTGGTCGAGAAGGCCGCTGTCGATGCCGAACTGGCCGCCAACCTGCGTGGCCGCGAGGACATCGACTGGAAGAGCCTTGCCGGTCAGATCGACGTGGTCGGTGAAAAGGTGATGGAGACCATCGCCCGCATCGCGCCGCGTATCGATCCGGTGGCGGTCGGCAAGGTTTCGGCGGTGGTCTATAACCGCATGCGCAACCGCGCCGGCTTTTCGGGGCAGGAGTGGAAGGTCGCCTACAATCAGGTCAAGGCGCTGGCCGATCGCCGGCAGCTCGACGAGAAGGCGCTGGTGCGCTTCGCCCGCTTTGGCTACGGCCACCATACGGCGGCCGCGCTGACCATCATGCTGCGCATCCAGCCCGAGATCTTCGTCAAGTGGCTGGCCATGCAGGATTATGTGGCGATCACCGTGGCGCTGCGCGCGCTGGGCGTGCCGCCCGACCTGTTCCAGTCGATGATCTCGTCGATGCCGTGGCGCGACCTGCCAACCCAGGAAGATCTCGACACCGTGCGCAAGCGCTTCGAGGCCCTGAGCCGTGAGGAAGCGACCAATATCTTCGAACTCTGGCGCCAGCACGCCTTCCGCCGCCGCGGTGGCAATGATGAAGCGGCCAGCGTCGCCTGAACCGACGCTTCTCCGAAAATGACAAAGGGCGGCCAGCGGCCGCCCTTGTTGCTTTTGTGCCGCTCTTCACCCTAGAGCGGCACTTTCACTGTGTGGCCGGGCTCGAACTCGGCCTTGCCGAAAGTGGCCGGCAGGTTGAGCGACTGCCACTCGTAGGGATAGCCGAGCTTGAGCGGCATGCCGTCGGTGAGGCGCTGCCGCACCTCCGGCGTGAGATCGAGATCGCCGGCTTCGAGGTTTTCGGCCAGCTGGTCGAGCTTGCGGGCGCCGATGATGGCGGCAGTGACGCGCTGGTCGCCGAGGAGCCAGCTCAGGGCCACCTGGCTCGGGGTCTTGCCCAGCTCGCCCGCGACCTCGACCAGGAGGTCGATCATCTTCAGCGAGTCCTCGAACCAGTAGCGGGGGAGCGTGATGGCAGCCTGGATGCCGATGCGCGAGTTCTCGTCCGGCTTTTCCTGGTTGCGGTACTTGCCGGTCAGCATGCCGGCTCCGAGCGGGCTCCAGCAGATCATGCCAAGCCCCTGGTCCTCGCAGGCGGGCAGCACTTCGCGCTCGATGTCGCGGCGCACCAGGTTGTAGAGGTGCTGCGCCGACACCAGCGGCTCATAGCCCTTCACTGCGGCGATGCCGTTGGCCTTGGCGATCTGCCAGCCATAGAAATTCGAGCAGCCCAGATAACGAATCTTGCCGGCGCGGATCAGGTCGTCGGCGGCCCGCATGCTCTCCTCGAGCGGGGTATAGGGGTCGTTGCCGTGGAACTGGTAGAGATCGATATAGTCGGTGCCCATGCGCTTGAGGCTGGCCTCGCAGGCCTCGACGATGTGCTTGCGGCTGAGGCCGCGGGCGGTGACGGCCTTCCCGGCCGGGAACCAGCATTTCGAGGCGATCACCAGCCCGTGGCGATCATGGTCCTTCAGTGCAACCCCGAGCATCCGCTCGGAATCGCCGCCCGAGTAGCCGTCGGCCGTGTCGATAAAATTGCCGCCGGCATCGACGAACTTGCGCACGATGGCGCTCGACGTTTCCTGATCGCTGCCCCATTGGGTATTGCCAAAAGTCATTGTGCCAAGGCACAGCCGCGAGACCAGAAGTCCCGAGCGCCCCAGATAACGATATTTCATCAAAGTCCTCCTCGTCCGCGCGAGAGGTGCGCGGCGCTGCGCCAATCGAACCCTGCTTTGCGTGTCAGGTAAAGCAGCAATTCGGCTGCAGCGTTCCGCATTGTGCCCGATTGACAGCGCCACGCCGATTGGCACCAATCAGCGCTATGGATGATCCGGACACTCCGCGCTGCGACGAGTGTGGCAGCCCCTTCTACAGGCACAAAAGCCCAATGGCGGGGCTTTGCCCGGAATGCGCCCATTGGCTATATGGCTACAGCAATTGCCTGCACGACACGGTCGACGGGCGCTGTCGGCGTTGCGGCTGGGACGGCTCGGTCTCCACCTACATCGCCAACCTGAAGCAGGGCCGTTCCTAAGGCTCTGTTCACCCCGCAGGATTTTCGCGCTGGACCTCGCTGTCCGTCGGATATAAAGAAATCTTTATATCCTATTGCGGTGCGAGATGGCGGATACGGCCGAACTGGTGGGCGTGTTGCGGGCGGCGGGTGAAACCACCCGGCTGCGCCTGTTGGCATTGCTCGCCGATGGCGAACAGTCGGTCAAGGACCTCACCGAGATTCTCGGGCAGAGCCAGCCGCGGGTCTCGCGCCATCTCAAGCTCCTTGCCGATGCGGGGATCGTTGCGCGCAATGCCGAGGGCGCCTGGGCCTATTACCGCATCGCCGAAACCGGTGCCGGCGGCGCGCTGGCCCGGTTCCTCCTCGATCGGCTCGACCACGATGCACCCGACCGCCGGAGCGACCGTGAACGGCTTGCCGTGCTGCGGCGCGAGCAGCAGGCGCAGGCTGCGGCCTATTTTACCAAGGTCGCGGACAGCTGGGATCTGTTGCGCTCACTACACGTGTCGGAGGAGGCGGTGGAGGCCGCGATCCTGGCCGCGGTCGGCGAGCGCCAGATCGGCACGCTGCTCGACCTGGGCACCGGCACCGGACGCATGCTCGAGTTGCTGGCGCGGCACTACAAGCGGGGCATCGGCCTCGATTCCAGCCGCGAGATGATCGCGGTGGCCCGGGCCAAGCTCGCTGCCGCCAGCATCGGCCACGCCCAGGTGCGGCTTGCCGATATCAGCGAACTGGAAGCGGCAGGGCTGGCAGCGGACCTGATCGTGTTTCACCAGGTGCTGCACTATTTCGACGATCCGGCGCGGCTGCTGACCATGGCACGGCAGGCACTCAATCCTGGCGGCGAGGTACTGATCGTGGACTTTGCGCCGCACACGCTCGAGTTCCTACGCTCCCACCATGCGCATAGGCGGCTCGGACTGTCCGAGGCGCAGATGGCCGGCTGGGCCCGCGCGGCGGGGCTCGCCATTGCGGAGCACCGCTCGTTGCCACCCGAAACGCCCGGCGAAGGCCTGACCGTCTGCCTGTGGCGGCTCGTCGATGACCTCGCTGCTACCGCAATACAAGAAGAAACGCGCCCATGACCTTCGAATCGCATGACCGCACCAGCCGCCGTGTCGCCGCAGAGCGACCGCCGTTCCAGGTGTCGTTCGAATTCTTTCCGCCCAAGACCGACGCGATGGAGGAGCGGTTCTGGGAGTCGATCGGCAAGCTGGCGCCGCTCAACCCGCGCTTCGTCTCAGTGACCTATGGCGCTGGCGGTTCGACGCGCGAGCGTACGCTGCGGATGGTGTCGCAGGTGAAGGCGACCACCGGGGTCGATGCCGCCGCGCACCTCACCTGCGTCGGCGCCTCGCGCGCCGAGGTCGACGCCGTGGCCCGCGGCTATCTCGAGGCGGGCGTCAGCCGCATCGTGGCACTGCGCGGCGACCCTGCAGAAGGCATCGGGCAGCCGTTCACGCCGCATCCCGAGGGTTACCGCGACGCCGCCGATCTGGTGGCCGGGCTCCGGCAGATCGCCGATTTCGACATTTCGGTCGCCGCCTATCCGGAAAAGCACCCACAAAGCCCGGACTGGGCCGCCGAGATCGACAACCTGAAGCGCAAGCTCGATGCCGGCGCGGCGCGGGCCATCACGCAGATGTTCTTTTCCAACGACGACTATTTCCGGCTGCAGGACCGGGCACAGGCGGCAGGGATCACCGCGCCGATCGTTCCGGGCATCCAGCCCATTCACAGCTTCAAGCAGATTTCCGGCTTTGCGGCGCGCTGCGGCGCGTCGATCCCGGCATGGATCGCCGAACGCTTCGATGGGCTTGAGGAAGACCCCGAAACGCACGCGCTGGTGGCGTCGGCAGTGGCCGCCGAACAGGTGCTGGAACTGGTCGACAATGGCGTGACCGAGTTCCACTTCTTTACGCTCAACCGGTCCAATTTCGTCCTCGCGCTGGCCCGGCTGCTCGGGGTCCGGCCGGACTGACGTTCAGCCGCGGTTCAGGTGGGGCGGTGCAATGTTGCGGAACATGGGCCAACACAAAATGGCCAAGTTTTCCGGCACATTTGTTCCCGCGGTGCGGGGGCACTGACGAAGGACTGCAGCAATGAAATTCGATGCCCGGCTCAAGGGCGGTCTTGCCTGGACCGGCCTGTTCGTTGTCCTCGCGGTGCCGTCGGCCGATATCCTGTTTGGCGGCCGCGACGCGGCGCCCGTCACCACGAGTGCTTCGGCCTCGATCGACACCAGCCCCAAGACCAGCGTCGTGCCGGCGCTGAAGCTGCCGACGCGGCCCGGTGCCGAAGCCGGCAATGCCTCCGCTGTGGCCAGCACCGCCGATCCCGTCGACGCCTTCGTCAAGGCCGGCAAGAAGCTGCCCGACTACATCTCCGATGGTGACGCGGCACCGGTGGCCGTGACTGTCCCCGCCGCTCCCTCGTCCACGCCCGCCGCCACCGACCCGATCGAGGTCGCGAGCCTGCCGCGTGACGTACCGGTGCCGCTGCCGCGGAGCGCGCGCCCGGCAGCGCCGGTGGCCGTTGCCGTTCCAGGCCCCTCGTCGCCCGTCCAGCAGGCGCCGCTGGTCGTCGACGAGGAGCAGGTGGCCCGCAACAATCCGGTGCCCCCGTTCCCGCTGAGCGATGATGCACCGCTGGTGGAAGGCGACCAGTTGGAGGACTGGGATTCGGGTTCTCTCGCCGACTATCTTGAGCGCAAGGGACTGCTGAGCGGCAGCGACACGGCATCGCAACCCGAAGAAACATCCTACGATCCCGACGGGTTCTTCCTCGACGAGGGGCCAAACCGCTCGCGGGTCCGGCGCCTCGACGAAGACGGGTTCCTTCTCTTTTAGCTCAATCAAGCCTCGGTGAAGTCAGATCGCTGGTAAGGTATTTTGACGTAGGATACATCCGGCGGGCTCGTCCCGCCGTTTCGTTTTTTGCCGGTTTCAATTTCCTGGGCCGCGGGGCGGACCCGAAGGTGTGACATGTTCGATCTATGCTGCCGCGAGCGTTCCAATTCCGTGCCAAGTCGCTATGCTGGCATGAGATCGGAGAGGCCCGTGTCGGTCTGGCATAAACTGACCCAGTTCGTTGGTTCGTTCTCGGACCGCACCGGCATTGCCGGTTCGCTGGCCAATGTGCTCGACCCCGACACCTGGCTGCCCGGCGGCCGCGATGCCGCGTTCACGCTGGCGTTGATCGCGCTTTCAGCCAAGATGGCGGTGTCCGACGGGGTGGTGACGGCCTCGGAACTTCGCGCCTTCCAGCGCACGGTCGAGATTCCACCGGCCATCGAGGTGCAGGTCGACCGGCTGTTCCGGCTCGCCCAGCAGGATGTCGCCGGCTACGAGGCCTATGCCAAAAAGATTCGTCGGTTCTTTGCCACCAGCCCGGAAACGCTGGAGCATGTGCTCGACGGGCTGTTCTACATCGCCTCTGCCGATGGGATGATCCACGAGTCGGAGCTCGACTATCTGAGGACGGTCAGCGAGATCTTCGGCTTCGACGAGGCCCGGTTCGAACAGTTGACCTCTGCGCATGTGCTGTTCGAGAGCGGGGCCGATCCCTATGTGGTTCTCGGCCTGATGCCCGGTACGGATCGCGAGGAGGTCAAGCGGGTCTATCGCACGCTGGTGGCCGAGCATCACCCGGACCGGCTGATCGCCAAGGGCGTGCCCGAGGAACTGATCGAGATCGCCACCGGGCGGATGGCGGCGATCAACGATGCCTATAACCGCATCATGAAGCCGCCGGTCAGCCTGACCCTCGCGTAGCGACAGCTTGACGGCAGTGCGGCAAGCCGCCTACATCCGCCCGCCAGTTGGCCGGGCGGCCGCGCCGCGCGGGGTAACCTGCGTGGGGAGGAAAGTCCGGGCTCCATCGAAATACGGTGACGGCTAACGGCCGCCGGGGGCGACCCCAGGGAAAGTGCCACAGAAAGCAAACCGCCCCGTCTCGACGGGGTAAGGGTGAAAGGGTGCGGTAAGAGCGCACCGCGGTCCCGGCAACGGGAACGGCACGGCAAACCCCACCGGGAGCAAGACCAAATAGGGATGACGCGGAGCTTGCTCCAGGCCGGTTTCGAGGCCAGTCATTCGGGTTGGTTGCATGAAGTCGGCAGCAATGCCGCCTCAAGATGAATGGTCGCCACGTCCGTCCGCAAGGGCGGGCCCTACAGAACCCGGCTTACAGGCCAACTGGCATTTCTCCTGCGCTGCTCGTACGGCCCGCAGGACTGGCGAAAACCGGCAGGTGGTGCTTTGTATATCCAAGTGGGATATACAAGGTAACTCCGTGAACAAGCATCAGACCCCAGCCGCGCCGCGCGAAGCAGCGGTGTTTAAGTCCAATCGCAGTCAGGCTGTCCGGATTCCGAAGGATCTGGCATTTCCGGACGACGTTAAGCGGGTCAGCGTCACCCGCATGGCCGATGGGAGCCTTCTGCTTACTCCTGAGCAGGATCCAGCAAAGGCCTGGTCCGAGTATATGCGCGATGGTCCTTTCCTGACAGACGATTTTCCCGCTGACTATGCGGACGCGCTGCGGCGGGATGTTCCGTCCTTCGATGACTGAATTCATGCTGGACAGCGACATCGCCGTCTATGTGATGACACGGCGCTATGCTGCGACCGATCAGAGGTTCATCTCTGCAGCTGGCCACCTGTCGATCTCGTCCATCGCCTATTCCGAACTGCGGTTCGGAGCAGAGAAGTCGCAACGAAGAGACCGTAGTCTTGAAGCCCTGGCCGCGTTTGTTGCCCAGGTCCCCATCGTCCCCTTTGGTCCCGATGCGGCTCAGCACTATGGAGAGATACGAGCGGCCCTCGAGCGCGCCGGGACGCCCATCGGCGGAAATGACCTCCTCATCGCCGCCCACGCCCGTGCGCTCGGCGTCACTTTGGTCACCAACAAGCGGCGCGAGTTCGACCGTGTTCCCGGCCTTTCGGTCGAGAACTGGTTGGCAAATCCGTAACCTCAACAGAACCTTAACCTGTCCCACGCAAATCTGCGCTGAATCCGCCAGACGGGCGGGCGTTGCGTGCCGGCCATGCCGGAGTGGAGTTGCAGGCAAGAATGGGCAAGCCCGAAGCTGGCCATCAGTCGGGGCCGCACGTGCCAGTGCTGCTGGCCGAGGTGCTTGCCGCGCTTGAACCGCTGGCCGGCGCACGGATCGTCGATGGCACCTTTGGGGCAGGCGGCTATTCGCGTGCGCTCCTCGCCGCCGGGGCTTCCGTCATCGCCATCGACCGCGACCCCAATGTGTTGCCGCATGTGCAAGCGCTGCGCGCCGACTACCCCGATCGCTTCCGCTTCGTTGCCGGCCAGTTCTCGCAGCTCGATGCGCTGGCAGAGGGTCCGGTCGATGGCGTCGTCCTCGATATCGGGGTGTCCTCGATGCAGCTCGACGAGGCGGAGCGGGGCTTTTCCTTCATGCGTGACGGGCCGCTCGACATGCGGATGTCGTCCGAGGGACGCTCGGCCGCAGATCTGGTCAACGGCCTAGAAGAAAGGGAACTCGCCGACCTGCTGTTTGCTTTCGGCGAGGAGCGGAAGTCGCGGCGGATCGCGCAGTTCATCGTTGCGGCGCGCGCCGACCATCCGATTGCGACGACGCTGGAGCTGGCGCGGCTGATCGAGCGGGCCATTGGGCGGAAACCCGGCGACGCGCATCCGGCCACCCGCAGTTTCCAGGCACTGCGCATTGCGGTGAATGCCGAGTTCGACGAACTGGTGGAGGGGCTTCACGCCGCCGAGCGACTGCTCGGTGATGGCGGGCGGCTGGCCGTGGTCACGTTCCACTCGCTGGAAGACCGGATCGTCAAGCGCTTCCTGTCGCCCGAGAAGGCTGCGGCACCGCAGTCGCGGCACTTGCCGCAAGCCACGCGGGTCACCTCGCCCTGGCGGATGGTGGCAAAGCCGGTCAAGGCTGGTGCCGCAGAGCTTCATGCCAATCCGCGGTCGCGGTCGGCAACGCTGAGGGCGGCGCTGCGTGGCGGCGAAGCGGCGCGCGAGGTCTCCTATGCCGGCCTTGGCGTGCCCCGGGCAGGGGGCGCCGCATGATCCGCACCATCAATGCCATCCTGGTGTTTCTCAGCCTGGCCGGTGTGGTCGGCGTCTATGCACTGAAATACTCGGTCGAGGACATCGCCAGCGAGAAGGCGGCCATCGAGCGCCGCATCGCGCGACAGACCGCCGACCTGACGCTGCTCCAGGCCGACTGGGCCTATCTCAACCAGCCGGCGCATGTGGCGCCCATCGTTGCACGTCACCAGGAAGCCCTGGGGCTGGTACCGACGCTGCAGCAACAATATGGCGGCTTCGATGGGCTGCCGATGCGGCCGGCGGCGCCGGACAGTGCTGCGCTCGACAGCCTGCTCGAGGCGCTCGAGGACGGCATCGATCCCATCGGCCAGATCATCGAGGGCAATTAGATGGCGATCCTCACCGAATCCGGCGGGACCATCGCCCTTGTCGGGGCCCGCACACAGCGGGGCAAGCTCACCCGGGCCCGCATTCGCTGGGTCATGGTGGTGCTGGTCCTCGTTTTCGGCGCGGTCGGGCTACGGCTGGTGCAACTGGGCGCTACCATCACTGACTCGACGATCGAGGGTGTGGCGCGTGACGTGATCACCGCCTCGCGGCCGCCGATCCTCGACCGCAACGGGCTGGAGATGGCCGTCGATATCCGCGTGCCGTCGCTGTTCGCCGAGCCCAAGCGCATCATCGATGTCGAGGAGGCGGTGCGGGAACTGCGGACGGTGCTCCCCGAACTCGACGAGGCGTGGCTGCGCAAGCGCCTCACCGGCGACAAGGGCTTCGTCTGGGTCAAGCGCGAGCTGACCCCGGCCATCGAAGACCGGATCATGCAGCTGGGCATTCCCGGGCTGGATTTCGTTACCGAGAGCAAGCGCTTCTATCCCTCCGGAAAGGAGGCGGCGCACATCCTCGGCGCGGTCAATATCGACAACCAGGGAACCATGGGCATCGAAAAGCACATGGACGACCAGGATCTGGCTCTGCTGCAGTCGGTCGGACTGGCCCGCGGCAATGCGCTGGCGCCGGTGAGCCTGTCGGTCGACCTGCGCGTCCAGCATGTGATGCACGAGCAACTGGCCGATGCCTTCACCCGCTACCAGGCCATCGCGGCAGCGGGCGTGATGTTGGACATCAAGACCGGCGAAGTCATCGCCATGGCGTCGCTGCCGGACTTCGACCCCAACAATCCGGCGACGCTGTTCGAAGACTATAACGGCAAGAAGAACGACCGCTTCAACCGCATCACCTCGGGCATCTACGAGCTGGGTTCGACCTTCAAGACGGTGACCTTCGCCGGCGCGCTAGATGCTGGTGCCGTGCGGCTGACCGATCAGTTCGATGCGCGGTTCGGGGTGCGCTTTGGCCGGTTCACCATCGACGATTTTCACGGCAAGCACCGCGTGCTCAGCGTGCCCGAGGTCTACAAGTACTCGTCCAACATCGGCACCATCAAGATCATGCAGGCGATGGGCAAGGACGCGTTCCGCGATTTCCTCACCCGGATCGGCATGGACAAGCGCGTGCCGTTCGAACTGCCTGAAATGCGCGACCCAAAGGTGCCCGACAAGTTCAGCGAGATCGTTGCGGCAACCGCAAGCTTCGGCCACGGGCTCTCGGTCTCGCCACTGCACATGGCGCGCGCCGTGGCGGGCTTCGTGAACGATGGCCTGATGCCGGTGCCGACTGTCTACAAACGCAGCGTTGCAGAAGCGGCGCCCAGCTATATCCGCGTGGTGTCCGAGCAGACCAGCCGCGACATCCGCTACCTGATGCGGCTCAATGCGCTGGAAGGCTCGGGAACTCGCATGAACAAGGCGGCCGATGGCTACCGCGTCGGCGGCAAGACCGGCACGGCGCAGAAGGTCGTCGACGGTCGCTATTCATCGAGCCTCAACTTCAACGTTTTCGCCTCGGCATTCCCGTTGGAAAACCCGCGCTATGCCATGGTCATCATCGTCGATGAACCCAAGGCCGAAGAGGGGCTGTTCTCCAACCAGAACACGGCCGGTTACAATGCCGGGGAAATCACCGGCCGGATTGTGCAGAGAGTGGCGCCGATGCTAGGCATCGCGCCGGATTTCGGGCAATTCAACGACGAGAGTCTCATACCGGTTGAACTGCGCTGAGCGCTGCAGAGCATTGGGGGTTTGACGTGCCTTTCGCACTGAGCGCTTTGCTGGAGGGGACAGGGGCCGAGGCTCTTCCCGCCATCGCCGTTAGCGGCATCAATGCCGACAGCCGCGCCATCGCTTCGGGCGAGGCGTTCTTCGCCATACCCGGCACACGGGTGCATGGCGACAGCTTCGCGGCCGAGGCCAGGTCGCGCGGAGCGGCGGTGATGGTCACCGACCGGCCGCCGGCCGCGGATCCCGGGATCCCGGTCGTTGTCGTCGACGATGTCCGCCGCGCCTACGCCCAGGCTGCCGCCCGGCAGTTCGCGCCGCAGCCGGCGGTCAATGTCGCGGTCACCGGCACCAACGGCAAATCCTCGATCGTTTCGTTCGTTCGCCAGATCTGGGCGGCCTGCGGCATTCCCGCGGCCAGCGTCGGTACGGTGGGAGTGGAGACCGCTGCCGGCCTCGAGCCGCGCGAACTCACCACGTCCGACGCGCTGTCGCTCCACCGCGACCTCGGCCGACTGAAGGCCCAGGGCATCGACCACGTGGCGCTCGAGGCCTCCAGCCAGGGGCTCGACCAGCGCCGCGTCGACGGGCTGCGCTTCAACGCGGTCGCCTTCACCAATCTCAGCCGCGACCATCTCGACTATCACGCCGACATGGACGCCTATCGCGAGGCCAAGCTCCGCCTGTTCCGCGAACTCATAGCCGAAGGCGGCGCGGCGGTGGTCAATGCCGATGACGAGGAGCACATGCCGTTCCTGTTCGCGGCGCTCGACACCGGCGCGACGCTGCTGACGGTGGGGGCCGAGGGCGCGTTCTACGAGATCAAGTCGGTCGAAAACGATGGCTATGGCCAGCATGTCGTCGGCCGCATGGTGGGCGAGCCCGCCGATTTCCACCTGCCGCTGACGGGGGCCTTCCAGGTATCGAACGCGCTGATGGCGCTTGCGCTGGCAGTCAGCACCGGTGCCCCGCAGGACAAGGCTCTGCGCGCGCTGGAAAGCCTCAAGGGCGCCCGCGGCCGGCTGGAGCTGGTCGGCGAGCACAATGGCGCGGCGATCTTTGTCGACTATTCGCACAAGCCGGTGGCGCTGGAGTGCGCGCTTGCTGCCCTTCGCCCCTATGCCAGCGGCAAGCTGAAGCTGGTGTTCGGCGCCGGCGGCGACCGCGACAAGGGCAAGCGGCCGCTGATGGGCGAGGTTGCCTCCCGCCTCGCCGACGAGGCCATCGTCACCGACGACAATCCGCGCACCGAGAATGCGGCGACCATCCGCACCGAGATCCTCGCGGCCATCCCCGGCGCCACCGAGATCGGCGATCGGCGGCTTGCCATCGAAACGGCCATTTCCGGGCTCAGCAAGGGCGATGTGCTGCTGATCGCGGGCAAGGGTCACGAAGACTACCAGATCATCGGCACCACCAAGCACCACTTCTCCGATCATGAAGTGGTGCGTGAGGCTATCGGGGGATAGGGGCCGGATGACTGCGTTATGGACCGTCGCCGAGGTCGTCCAAGCCACCGGCGGACGGGCCGAAGGCGTTGCGGGCGATGTGCCGCTCACCGCGGTTACCATCGATTCCCGCGAAGTGCCGCAAGGGGCGGTTTTCGTCGCCATCAAGGGTGAGCGGCTCGATGGCCATGATTTCGTCGCGCCGGCGCTCGCCGCAGGTGCGGCAGCGGCCATTGTTTCCGAGGCGCATTTCAAGTCGCATGGCGGCGAGAAGTTGATCGTCGTCGCCGATCCGCTGCGCGCACTGGAACTGATGGGCCAGGCGGCGCGCGCGCGCAGCAATGCCTTCGTTGTTGCGGTCACCGGCAGTGCCGGTAAGACCACCACCAAGGAAGCCATCCGCACCGTGCTGCAAGCGGCGGGTCCGACGCATTTTTCCATCAAGAGCTTCAACAACCACTGGGGCGTGCCGCTGATGCTGGCGCGGCTGCCGCGCGAGGCGGATTTCGCGGTGTTCGAGATCGGCATGAACCATGCCGGCGAGATCACGCCGCTGGTCAAGCTTGTTCGCCCGCATGTTTCGGTGATCACCACGGTCGCGGCGGCGCATCTCGAGTTCTTCAACTCGGTGGCCGAGATCGCAGCGGCCAAGGCCGAAATCTTCACCGGCCTCGAGCCGGACGGCACGGCGCTGCTCAATACCGATCATGACTGGCTGCACATCCTCTTTGCCCACGCCCGCGCCGCCGATGTCGGCCGTGTGGTCACCTATGGTGTCGACGAGAGCGCCGACTGGCGGATCGGCAAGGTGTGGACCGATGGCGACACGAGCCGCGCGCTGGTGCATCACGCGGCCGACGAGTTCGATCTCGCCATCGCGGCTCCCGGCCGGCATATGGTGGCCAATGCCGTCGCGGCGCTGGCGATTGCCGACCTCGCCGGGGTGGAGCGCTCAGTGGCGCTCGCGGCACTGGCCGGGTTCGGCGCGCCGGAGGGCAGGGGCCAGACGATGCGCCTCGGCCCGCCCAGCAAGCCGCTGCTCTTGATCGACGAAAGCTACAACGCCAACATCGCCTCGATGGCGGCAACCCTTGGCGTGTTCGCCGAAGCGCCCAAGCCCGCTGGCCGCAAGGTGCTGGTGCTCGGCGACATGCTGGAACTCGGGCCGCAAAGTCCGACGCTCCACGCGGGCCTCGTCGACGCCGTGCTGGCGACGCGGGCGGAGGTCATCCACCTCGTCGGGCCGTCCATGCAGGCGCTGGCGAACGCACTGTCGGCCCGAACCGCCGGCCTGCCGCTTGCCCCTCAGATTATGCCCTGGCCCAGTGTGAACGAGGCCATGGAGCCGGTCCTCGCGGGCCTTGCCTATGGCGACGCAGTTATGGTCAAAGGGTCGAACGGCGTAAAACTGGGCCTGCTGGTTGCGGCCATCGGCGAGCGCTTCAAGAGCGCCTGAGGCGCCAGGGTAGGACACCTCATGCTGTATTTCCTCGGGCAGTTGGGCGACAGCATCGCCGCCTTCAACGTGTTCCGCTACATCACCTTCCGCACGGCGGGCGCGGTGGTGACGGCGCTGTTCTTCGTGTTCCTGTTCGGCCCCGGTATGATCGATGGCCTGCGCGTCCGGCAGGGCCGCGGCCAGCCGATCCGCGAGGATGGCCCGCAGGGGCACCTGTTGACCAAGAAGGGCACGCCCACCATGGGCGGCCTGATGATCCTCGCCGGTGCGGTGAGTTCGATCCTGCTCTGGTCGAACCTTTCGAACGGCTATGTCTGGGTGGTGCTCGGCGTCACGGTTTCGTTCGGCGCCATCGGGCTCTACGACGACTATCTCAAGGTCAAGCGCATGTCGCATGCCGGCTTTTCCGGCCGCCAGCGCCTGCTTCTGGAAGCCCTCGTCGCCGCCGTCGCCTGCTACTTCATCACCATCCTGGGCGATCCGAGCTGGTCGAGTTCGCTGTTCTTCCCGTTCGTGAAGGACCTCGCGCTCAACCTCGGCATCTTCTTCATCCCGTTCGGTGCCTTCGTGGTCGTCGCGGCGGGCAATTCGGTCAATCTCACCGATGGCCTCGACGGCCTCGCCATCGTGCCGGTGATGGTGGCCGCGGCTTCGTTCGGCCTGATTGCCTATCTGGTCGGTACGCCGAACTTCGCCGAGTACCTGCTGATCAATGCCGTGCCGGGCACCGCCGAGCTCTCCGTGGTCTGCGGCGCGCTGATCGGAGCGGGCCTGGGGTTCCTGTGGTTCAATGCCCCGCCGGCGCAGATCTTCATGGGCGATACCGGCTCTCTCGCCCTCGGCGGCGCGCTCGGCACCATCGCGGTGGCGATCAAGCATGAGATCGTCCTTGCCATCATCGGCGGGCTGTTCGTGCTCGAAGCCGTCTCGGTGATCGTCCAGGTGACCTCGTTCAAGCTCACCGGCAAGCGCGTGTTCAAGATGGCGCCGATCCACCACCATTTCGAGATGCTGGGCTGGACCGAAAGCCAGGTGGTGATCCGCTTCTGGATCATCTCGCTGGTCCTGGCGCTGATCGGGCTGAGCTCGCTGAAGTTGCGCTGAGGGCGCGCCCAGGGATTCCGAACCATGCCAGACGATCCCATTGGCGAGATACGTGCGCTGGGGCTCAGCGAGCCAAACTACGACGAGCGCAACCTCTCCGAGCTGCCGCCCCCATTGCGGGGTCCGGGTGCCTTTGCGTCCCCCGACGAGGACCGTCGCGAGTGGCTTGGACGCTTCGCCGCGGAAGTCTACGGCGAAGTCCCCCCGCCGCCAGTCGCGCTGGAGTTCGAACGGCAGCCGCTTGCTGATGAGAATGTCGAGCGCGTCGTCATTCGCCTCGATTTCGGTGCAGCCAGGTTCGAGGTCGATGCCGCGTTGTGGCTCCCCGAGGCATCCGGCCGGCCCGCACCGATCGTCCTGGGCCTCGATTTCGACGGTCCGATCGGCATTCTGGTCGGCGACAGCTTTCCGCTCGACACCGAGGCGCGCCTGCCGCCGGTGTTCGAGGGCGACGGCCGCCTGACCGACGCGCTGCGCGGCACCTCCTCCTATCGTTGGCCCGTCGATTACCTGCGCCAGCAGGGCTATGCCGTCCTCGTCAGCTGCTATGGCTCCTGGGTCCCCGATGACCCGAAGCATTTCGGCAGCCGCGGGCTGGCCCCGCTGATCGGCAGCGCGGCAGCGGGCGCGCGGCCGGGCGCCATTGCGCTGTGGGCCTGGGCCATCACCCGTCTCGTCGATGTGGCGCTGCGCCTGCCGGAGGTCGAGCCGGGCCGCATCGCCGTTGCCGGTCACTCCCGTCTGGGCAAGGCAGCGCTGGTCGCTGCGGCCAACGATACCCGCATCGGCGCTGCGCTGATCAACAATTCCGGGGCCATGGGCGCTTCGCTCTCGCAGCGCAATTTTGGCGAAACCCGCGAGCACCTCGAGGGACGCTTTCCGCACTGGTTGTCGCCGGATGCGGGCTGGCGGGGTAGGCCGCTCGACCAGCATCACCTGCTCGCCGCCGTCGCGCCGCGACGGCTCTACGTGACATCGGCGTCCGAAGACCTCTGGGCCGATCCGAAGGGTGAATACCTGGCACTGCAGGCTGCTGCGCCGGCCTGGCCGGGTACGGAACTGCCGCCGCTTGCGGAGGCTTTCGTCCCCGGTCGGCAGGTGAGCGCCGGTCCGATCGCCTGGCACCTGCGGCCGGGTCCGCACGACATCCGGCCCTATGACTGGCACCGCTTCATCCGGCATCTCGACTGGTAGGCGCGCCGCGCCGCCAGATCACAAGATTCGCAAAATGCACCTCCGGTTGGAACTTGGTAACCAAGCCGGGGCTAGTGTCGGCCGATCCAGTATCGGGGAGGCCGCCGGGCAGGGCGGTGCCAAGCGATGTTCGCACGCGAACGCAAGACCGCTGTTGCCGAATGGTGGTGGACGGTCGACAAGCCGCTGCTCGGCGGTCTGCTGCTGCTCATCCTTACCGGGGTGCTGCTGAGCTTTGCCGCCAGCCCGCCGGTGGCCGAGCGCCTCGGGCTCGATTCCTGGCACTTCATCATCCGCCAGGCGATTTTTGCGGCGCTGGCGGTGCCCGTGCTGATCGCCACCTCCATGCTGCCGCCGCGCTGGGCCCGCTTTGCCGCGCTCGCCGTGCTGGTCGGCAGCCTGATCATGCTGTGGCTGACGCTGCGTTTCGGCGTAGAAGTGAAGGGCGCGCGGCGCTGGATTTCGATCGCCGGCAACACCGTGCAGCCGTCGGAGTTCGTCAAGCCGGCCTATGCCGTCATCGGCGGCTGGCTGTTTTCCGAGGCCATGAAGCAGCAGGGCGTTCCCGCCCGCACCATCGCCACCGGCATCATGCTACTGATCGTGGGTGCGCTGCTGTTGCAGCCCGATATCGGGCAGACCGCGCTGGTGCTCGCAACCTGGGGCGCGCTGCTGTTCCTGTCGGGCATTTCCTGGCTGGTGATCTTCGCACTTGGCGGGGTGGCGGTGGCGCTGCTGTTTGGCGCCTACATGTTCTTCCCGCACTTTTCCAAGCGCATCGACGCCTTCATCAATCCGGAAGACGGCAACACTTACCAGATCGACAAGGCGCTGAACTCGCTGCTCGAAGGCGGCTGGTTCGGGCGCGGTCCGGGCGAGTCGGTGGCCAAGAAAGTCATCCCCGACGCCCATGCCGACTACATCTTCTCGGCCGGCGCCGGTGAGTTCGGCATCCTGTTCTGCCTGTTCCTTGTCGGGCTGATTGCGTTCATCGTGCTGCGTGCCCTGTTTTCGGCGCAGCAGCAGTCCAGCCTGTTTGCCCGGCTGGCGGCTTCGACGCTGGCCATCCAGTTCGGACTGCAATGCGCCATCAACCTCGCCGTGAACCTCAACCTGATCCCGCCCAAGGGCATGACGCTGCCGTTCGTTTCCTATGGCGGCACCTCGATGCTCGCGGTGGCCTTCGGAATGGGATTGCTGCTGGCGCTGATCCGCAAGAAGCCGGAGGAGCGCATGGCGACCGGGCTTCCCGCCTATCGCAATTCGGTGCTAGCACCCGCCGAATGAACCGGATCGCGGGGAGACAGGCGCAGTGAGCACCATCATGTTGATGGCAGGCGGCACGGGAGGGCATCTCTTCCCGGCCATGTCGCTGGCGCAGGAACTGCGCCGGCGCGGCCATGACGTGCAGCTGATGACCGACCATCGGGTCGCGTCCTATGGCGAGGGTTTCCCGGCCAGCGCCACCCACATCGTTCCCTCGGCGACCCCGTCGGTCCGCAATCCGCTGAAGTTCGCCGGTGCAAGCGTCACCATCCTTGGTGGCGTCGCCGTTGCCATCGGCATGCTGCGGCGGATCAAGCCGGCTGCCGTGGTCGGGTTCGGCGGCTATCCGGTTTATCCGCCCTTCCTGGCGGCCAGCCTCGTCGGCATTCCGGGCGTCCTGCATGAGCAGAACGCCGTGATGGGCCGGGCCAACCGGGCACTGGCGCGGCTCGCAAAAGCCATCGCGCTGAGCTTCCAGCACACCAAACATGCCGAGGCGTTTGCGGCGAAAAGCGAGCTGGTCGGCAACCCGGTGCGCGACAAGGTGCGCGCCGTCGCCGGCCGGGCCTATCCCGTCATTGCGGCCGATCAACCGCTTAACCTGCTCGTCTTCGGCGGCAGCCAGGGGGCGCGGGTCTTCGCCGACCTGGTGCCGCCGGCCATGGCCGAATTGCCGGCCGAACTGCGTCAGCGCATGCGCGTCGTGCAGCAATGCCGCGCCGAGGACCTCGACCGGGTCGCCGAGGCCTATCGGCAGGCCAAGGTGAATGTCGAGCTCGCGGCCTTCTTCGACGACCTGCCCGAGCGCATGGCGCAATCGCATCTCGTGATCTGCCGGTCCGGCGCCTCCACTGTGGCGGAACTGGCGGTGCTCGGTCGCCCGGCGATCCTCGTGCCGCTGCCGGGCGCGCTCGATGCGGACCAGGCCAACAATGCCAAGGTGCTCGACAGCGCCGGGGCAGGGTGGATTGCCCCGCAGGACACGCTTTCGCCGCTTTCGCTTGCCACCCGCTTGACCGCACTTTTCGGTGATCCGGAAGGCCTCACGCGCGCCGCCGACAGGGCCGCGGCGCTGGGGCAGCCGGATGCCGTCCTCCGCCTCGCCGATCTGGTCGAGCGCATTGCCCGGAAAGGGGCCACTCCATGAAGATGCCGCGCAATATCGGACCGGTGCATTTCGTCGGCATCGGCGGCATCGGCATGAGCGGCATTGCCGAGATCCTCCACAACCAGGGCTACAAGGTGCGTGGCTCGGATGCGTCGGAGAACCCCAATGTGCAGCGCCTTCGCGCCATGGGCATTGAGGTGGCCATCGGCCAGAGCGCGGACAATCTCCGAGACGCGGCCGTGGTGGTGATCTCCTCGGCGATCAAGCGCGGCAACCCCGAACTCGATGCGGCCCGCGCCCGCGGCCTGCCGGTGGTGCGTCGCGCCGAGATGCTCGCCGAGATCATGCGGTTCAAGAACGCCATCGCCATCGGCGGCACGCATGGCAAGACGACGACGACCACGCTGGTGGCCGCTCTGCTCGATGCAGGCAGCTACGATCCCACCGTCATCAATGGCGGCATCATCAACGCCTACGGCACCAATGCCCGACTCGGCGAAGGCGAGTG
Source organism: uncultured Devosia sp. (assembly GCA_964399695.1). Taxonomy (GTDB): domain Bacteria; phylum Pseudomonadota; class Alphaproteobacteria; order Rhizobiales; family Devosiaceae; genus Devosia_A. The sequence goes on from CAYNRZ010000006.1 coordinate 112,765, forward strand.
GATGGTGGTCGAGGCGGACGAGAGCGATGGCACCTTCGTCAAGCTACCGGCCGATGTCGCCATCGTCACCAATGTCGATCCCGAGCACCTCGACTATTACGGTGACTTCGAGAAGGTGAAAGCCGCCTTCGTCAACTTCGTCGAGAACGTGCCGTTCTACGGCTTTGCGGTGATGTGCCTCGATCATCCGGAAGTGCAGGCGCTGGTCGGCCAGATCCGCGACCGCCGCGTCATCACCTATGGCCGCAACCCGCAGGCCGATGTCCGCCTCGTCGATCTCGAGAACCACGATGGCGTGCAGCACTTCTCGGTCGAAATCCGCGACCGCATCCGGATGACGCATCTGCGGATCGACGGGCTCGAGCTGCCGATGCCCGGCGAGCACAACGCCCTCAACGCCACCGCCGCCATCGCGGTCGCCGACCAGCTCAAGGTGCCGGCGGAGGCCATCCGCAAGGGGCTGAAGAGCTTCTCGGGCGTCAAGCGCCGCTTCACCAAGACCGGGACGGTCGGCGGCATCACCATCATCGACGATTACGGCCACCACCCGGTGGAGATTTCCGCGGTGCTGAAGGCCGCGCGGCAGTCGACCCGCCGCGACGTCATCGCCGTGGTGCAGCCGCACCGCTACAGCCGCGTCCACGACCTGTTCAACGAATTCGCCACCTGCTTCAACGATGCCGACACCGTGCTGGTCGCGCCGATCTACGCTGCCGGCGAGGCGCCGATCGAGGGCGTGACCCATGACGAACTGGTCGCCCGCATCCGGGCCCGCGGTCATCGCGACGCCCGGGTCCTCGACAAGCCGGACAGCCTCGCCAGGCTGATCGCCGAACGTGCCGCCGATGGCGACTATGTCGTGTGCCTCGGCGCCGGCAACATCACGCAATGGGCCGCGGCGCTGCCGGCCGAACTCGGCAAGCTGCTCGGCAAGGAGCCGCAACTGCCATGAGCAATGCAACGACCACCGCCGTTCGCGAGGCCGCCCTCTGGCCCGACCTGATCCCGACCCTGCAACCCTGGATTTCGGAGGTGCGCGGCCGGCTGATCCCCAACCAGCCGCTCAGCGAGGTCACCTGGTTCCGCGTCGGCGGGCCAGCGCAGCTGTTCTTCCAGCCGGCCGATACCGAAGACCTGAGCTTCTTTTTGAAGAACCTGCCTGAGGACATCCGCGTTACGGTGATCGGGCTCGGCTCCAACCTGCTGATCCGCGATGGCGGGCTCGATGGGGTCGTCATCCGGCTCTCGGCCAAGGGGTTTGGCGGTATCGAGATCCTCGACAATCATCGCATCCGGGCCGGCACGGCACTGCCCGATGTGAAGGTGGCCACGGCTGCGGCGGAGGCCGGCATTGATGGGCTGACCTTCTATCGCGGCATTCCCGGCGGCATCGGGGGCGCGCTCTACATGAATGCCGGCTGCTACGGCACCGAGACGCGCGACCGGATGGTGGAACTGACCGCCGTGCTGCGCTCGGGCGAGATCGTCACGCTTTCCAATGCCGAGATGGGCTACCTCTACCGCAAGTCGAACGGCCCGCGCGGTGCCGTCTTCACTTCCGGGGTCTACCAGGGTTTTGCCGGCGACAAGGACGACATCCTCGCCCGCATGCGCGAGATCACCGAAAAGCGCGAAAGCTCGCAGCCGACCAAGGCCAAGACCGGCGGCTCGACCTTCAAGAACCCCGAAGGCCATTCGAGCTGGAAGCTGATCGACGCCGCCGGCTGCCGGGGTCTGAAGTTCGGCGATGCGCAGATGAGCGAACTCCACGCCAATTTCCTCCTCAACCTCGGCGAAGCCGACGCCTTCGAGGTCGAAACGCTGGGCGAAATGGTGCGCCAGAAGGTGCGCGACACCCAGGGCATCGAGCTCCGCTGGGAAATCCGCCGCATGGGCCATTTCGTCCCCGGCCGCGAAGTCCGCGAGTTCATGGACCGCGACGTCTTCACCGGGGCGGTGTGATGCTACATTCGTGGCGCGCCCCCCTCCCAACCTCCCCCACAAGGGGGGAGGTGCCGAACAGCGTTCGCGGCGAGAGCTTTCCACATCCACTGGCCCTTCACCTCCCCCTTGATGGGGGAGGCCGGGAGGGGGTGAGGCACCCAAGCGACACGATCCATAGGAACACCCCATGACCAAACACGTCGCCGTCCTGATGGGTGGGCTGTCCAACGAGCGCTCCGTGTCGCTGAGTTCGGGCCGGCAGTGCTCCGATGCGATCAAGCGCGCCGGATATCGCGTCACCGATGTCGACGTCGGCTACGACATTGCCGAGCGGCTGCGCGAGCTGAAGCCGGACGTGGCGTTCAATGCGCTGCACGGGCCCTATGGCGAGGATGGCACCATCCAGGGCGTGCTGGAGTTCCTGCGAATCCCCTACACCCATTCCGGCGTCCTCGCCTCGGCGCTGGCGATGAACAAGCACCTGGCCAAGCTGATGTTCAAGGCCGTGGGCATTCCGGTCACCGACCACGTGATCGTCAATCGCGCCGAGGTGGCCCGTCAGCACGTGATGGCGCCGCCCTATGTGGTCAAACCCATCGCCGATGGCTCGAGCGTCGGGGTGTTCGTGGTCAAGGCGGACCAGAGCCACCCGCCGCAGGAGATCCTGCGCGAGGACTGGAACGCCGGCGAAGAGGTGATGGTGGAGCGGTTCGTGCCGGGCCGCGATCTCACCTGCGCGGTGATGGGCGATGTGGCGCTGGGCGTCACCGAGATCATCACCGACCTCAGTTTCTACAATTTCGAGGCAAAATACGCCAAAGGCGGCTCCAGCCACCTGCTGCCCGCGCCAATTCAACCGAATATTTACGACAAAGTGCAGAAGATCGCGCTCAAGGCGCATGCTGCGCTTGGGTGCCGGGGCGTGACGCGGACCGATTTCCGCTTCAACGACCAGGCCGGGCCGGACGGCGAGCTCGTCTGCCTCGAAATCAACACCCAGCCAGGCATGACCGAAACATCGCTGGCTCCCGAACAGGCCCGCTTTGCCGGCCACTCGTTCGAGGACCTGGTCGCCTGGATGGTGGAGGACGCGAGTTGCAACAGGTAGGGGCAAAGGGTTTCGCCAACGCCCAGCCTGTCGATCCGCGCCAGTTCCCGATCCCGCTGCAAAAGCCAGCGCACCGGCGCCTGCTGGTTACCGCAGGGCATATGTGGGTCCTTCACCGCAAGCAGATCGTCCGGGTCTGGGGTGCGGTGCTGGCGCTGGTCGTGGTGCTCGGCCTGTACCAGGCGCGTGACATGCTGGCGACGGGTGCCGGGCTTGCCTTCCGCTTTGTCCAGGGTGAGTTCGCCGAAGCCGGGTTCGGGCTCGAAAAGATCGAGGTCACCGGCCAGACGCTGACCAGCGATGCCGAGATTGCGACGCTGCTGACCGCTGGCATGGGCAATTCCACGCTGACGTTCGACGTGCAGAAGGCGCAGGCCCGGCTCAGCTGGCTCGCCGCCGTCGAAAGCGCCACGGTGCGCAAGATCTATCCTGACCGCATCGTGGTGGAACTGGTCGAACGCCAGCCCGCGGTGCGTTGGCGGGTTGGAGAGACCACCTGGCTGCTCGACGAGCGCGGCCGCCGCATCGGCACCGATATTGCCTCCTACACAGACCTGCCGCTGGTGATCGGGCAGGGGGCGGCCGACGATGCCGTGCCGATGGTGCGGATCATGGATCGCCACCCGGGCCTGATGGAGGGCCTTGCCGCGCTCAGCCGCATCGGCGACCGGCGCTGGGACCTGATCTATCGCAGCGGGCTGCGCGTGCAACTGCCCGAGCAGGGGGTGGCGCAGGCGCTTGACCGGCTCGAGGCCTACCAGCGCGACTATCAGCTGCTCGAACGCGACGTGACGCAGGTCGACCTGCGCGTTCCCGGCTTCGTCGCCCTCAAGCCCGGCGAACTTGCCGCCGAGCAGATCGCCGCCGCCAACAAGGAGCGCGGCAAGCCCATGCCGAAGCCGGCCGCTCCCGCCGCCGTTCCAGCCACCACCGGCAGCATCGGGGCCGCCGGCACCGGCGCTGCGTCGGGTGGCGTGCAGCCAGTCGTTCCCCTGACCCGACCCGCCTTCGCCCGTTCCGAGACCCCCGCCCAATGATCACCGACGCCATGACCGCGCGGCTAAGGCCCCTGCAGCCGGGACGCGCCTCGCTTGTGACCGTACTCGATATCGGCTCGACCAAGATCAGCTGTGTCATCGCCCGCCTCGTGCCGCGCCCCGAAGGCAAGGCGCTGAAGGGCCGGACGCACACGGCCGAGGTTGTGGGTTTCGGCTATGGCCCGTCCTCGGGCATCAAGAGCGGCGTCATCACCGATCTCGACAAGGCCGAGCAGGCCGTGCGCACCGTGGTCGGCATCGCCGAACGCGCCGCGGGCGTCACCGTGCAGTCGGTGATCGTCAACGTCACTGCCGGCCGGCTCGGGTCTGAAACCTTCTCGGCCACCGTCAGCCTCGGTGGGCAGGAAGTCGAAAAATCCGACATCCAGCGCGTGCTGCGCGCCGTCAACGACCGCTCGGTGCGCCCTGAACGATCCATCGTCCATGCGCTGCCGATCGGCTACGCGCTTGATGGCCAGAAAGGCGTCAAGGACCCGCGTGGCATGGTGGGCGAGCAGCTCTCGGTCGATGTGGCGGTGGTCTCGGCGGAAACGCTGGCCATGCGCAATGTCGAGCTGGTGCTCAACCGCTGTCACCTCCAGGTGGAGGCGCTGGTCGCCACCCCCTATGCCTCGGGCCTCGCGACGCTGGTCGACGACGAGAGTGCGCTGGGTGTCGCGGCCATCGATTTCGGCGGTGCCACCACCACGGTTGCCGTCTTCGCCGAAGGGCAACTGGTCTATTCGGACGCCATCGCCGTCGGCGGCCATCACCTGACGCTCGATATCGCCCGCCAGCTCTCGGTCAGCATCGCCGATGCCGAGCGGCTGAAGACAATGTATGGCTCGGTGCTGCCGGGCCAGGCCGACGAGCGCGACCTGATCCCGATCACCCCGGTCGGCGCCACGCGCGACGAGGCGCCCGGGCAGGTGCCGCGCTCGCACATCACCCGCATCATCCGTCCGCGCGTCGAAGAGGTGCTGACCGCCGTGCGCGACCGCATGCAGGCCACCGGCATGATGGATGTCTGCGGCCGCCGCTTCGTCCTCACCGGCGGCGCCAGCGAATTGACCGGCCTGCCCGAAGTCGCCCGCCGTATCCTCGCCCGCAATGTTCGTAACGGCCGCCCGATGGGAATTTCCGGCCTGCCCGAGATGGCCAAGGGCCCGGCCTTCGCCACGGTCGCCGGCATGCTGATCTACCCGCAGGTGTGCGGCAACGAGTTCGCCGAGCCGCGCGGTATCGCCAAGCTCACGGGCACGGACGGGTATTTCGCCCGCGTCGGCAGCTGGCTCAAGTCGAGCTTCTAGCCGAGGCCTCGGCCAGCAGGCGGTCGAAATAGTCGATGGTCCGCTGCAACCCCTCGCGGAGTTGCACCCTGGGAGCCCAGCCCAGTTCGGCCGTCGCCATCGCAATGTCGGGGCAGCGTTGCCGTGGATCGTCCTGCGGCAGCGGCTGGCGCACCAGCTGCGACCGCGAGCCGGTGAGGTCGAGCACCTGCAGCGCCAGCTCCTCGATGGTGAACTCCTCGGGGTTGCCCAGGTTCAGTGGGCCCGACAGGGCCTCGGGCGCGGCCATGAACCGCATGGCCCCGTCGATCAGGTCATCGACATAGCAGAAGCTGCGGGTCTGCTGGCCGGTGCCGAAGATGGTCAGGTCGCGCCCCCTCAGCGCCTGGACGATGAAGTTTGACACGACGCGCCCGTCATCGGGGTGCATGCGCGGCCCATAGGTGTTGAAGAAGCGGGCGACCTTGATCTTCAGCCCATGCTGGCGCTGGTAGTCGAAGAACAGCGTCTCGGCGCAGCGCTTGCCTTCGTCGTAGCAGGAGCGCGGCCCGACCGGGTTGACGTTGCCCCAGTAGCTCTCGGGCTGCGGATGCACTCCCGGGTCGCCATAGACCTCTGAGGTCGAGGCCTGGAACACCTTGGCGCCGAGGCGCTTGGCAAGGCCAAGCATGTTGATGGCGCCCAGGACGGACGTCTTGGTGGTCCGCACCGGATCCCGCTGATAGTGGATCGGGCTCGCCGGGCAGGCCAGATTGTAGATTTCGTCGACTTCGACATGGAGCGGCAGGCACACATCGTGCTCGAGCATCTCGAATTCGGGGTGGTTTCGCACCGCCTCGAGGTTGGCGGGCGTGCCGGTATGGAAGTTATCGACGCAGATGACGTGGTGCCCTTCCGCCAGGAGCGCCTCGCATAGATGCGAGCCCAGAAAGCCGGCGCCACCGGTGACAAGGATGCGTTGGGTCTGGCTCATCGTGGTTCCATGGGCGGGGCATGCTGGCGCATCGCGCGGGGGCTGTTGTCGATGCGGGCGCAAGGCGTTGCGTCAGTTTCCGCCAGCCCGGCCTCCAGTGCAAGGCGGCACGGGCTGACCCGACCTGTGGTTTCTACCGGTCGGTCGATCGGGCGTATCGGATACGATTCGCCAGCGCGCGGGGCTGTTGCTGCCGGCCCGCCAGCGCGAGCGATTGGCCGCCTGATCTTCATGCTTAACGTAACGTCACCAAGTGGCCCGCCGCGCTTGCATTTTGCCATCACGTTAACGCATTGGCCGGCATTGTTAGGGTCTGATTAACGAATTGGCGACTAATACTGGGGTCACACGCCACCTACGGGGCCATCATGACGATCAACCTCACCATCCCGGACATTCAGGAACTGAAGCCGCGCATCACCGTGTTCGGGTGCGGCGGGGCCGGCGGCAACGCCGTCAACAACATGATCGCGTCCGGTCTGACCGGTGTCGACTTCGTGGTCGCCAATACCGATGCCCAGGCGCTGGCACTGTCCAGTGCGCAGCGCATCATCCAGCTCGGTGTCTCGGTAACTGAGGGGCTGGGTGCCGGATCGCATCCCGAAGTCGGCCGCGCGGCCGCCGAGGAAAGCTATGACGAGATCAACGATCACCTGAGCGGCGCGCACATGGTGTTCATCACCGCTGGCATGGGTGGCGGCACCGGCACCGGTGCGGCGCCGGTGGTGGCGCGAGCCGCCCGCGAGCAGGGCATCCTCACCGTCGGCGTCGTCACCAAGCCGTTCTCGTTCGAAGGCACGCGTCGCGCGCGCCTCGCCGAGGATGGCATCGACGAGCTGCATCGCCATGTCGATACGCTGATCGTCATCCCCAACCAGAACCTCTTTCGCGTTGCCAACGAGAAGACCACCTTCGCCGACGCCTTCAAGATGGCCGACCAGGTGCTCTACTCGGGCGTGGCCTGCATCACCGATCTGATGGTCAAGGAAGGCCTGATCAACCTCGACTTCGCCGACGTGCGCGCCGTGATGCGCGGCATGGGCAAGGCGATGATGGGGACCGGTGAAGCCTCTGGCGAAGATCGTGCCCGCCACGCCGCCGAGGCGGCGATTGCCAATCCGCTGCTCGACGATGTGTCGATGCACGGCGCCCGAGGTCTGCTGATCTCGATCACCGGTGGTCCGGACCTGACCCTCTACGAGGTCGACGAAGCGGCCAGTCGCATCCGCGAGGAAGTCGACGAGGACGCCAACATCATTCTGGGCGCCACGTTCGATCCGGACATGACCGGCACCATCCGCGTGTCGGTGGTGGCCACCGGCACCGATGCCACCATGGTGCAGGCGCTTGAGCCGATGAAGGCCAATCCGGCGCGTGCGCCGCTGCAGGCCCAGGCGGTTCGCCGGCAGGTGGTTGAGCAGGCCCAGGCGCCGGCTCCGGTCGTCGAGGAACCGCAGTTCGAGGAGCAGGTGCAGCAGGCGGTTGCCGAAGCCATCACCTACGCGCCGCCGGCCTACGATACCTATGGCGACGACGATGGCGTCACCGTCGAGCCCTATATCCCGTCGGCTACCCACAGCACGCTGGACGACACGCCGCGCATGGCCGAATCGCCCGTGCCGACCGCCTATGTGCCGCTCAATGCCGAGCGTCCCGATGGTCAGCGCCGCATGGCGCGTACTGAGGAGCTGCCCGCTGTTGCGCGCCGGCCACTGGCGACGGAAGAAAAGCACGAGACCGAGCCCCGCAATGCCCGGGCGCTGTTCAAGCGGCTGGCTTCCAATGTCGGACTTGGCCTGCGCCCGCAGGAGCCGGCGCGGACCGAGCCCATGCACGGGCCGGGGGCGGACGACAACGCCGCCCGTGCCGCGATCGAGGCCGGGAACGCCCGAGTTGCAAGGACTTTTGCCGCTGCTGAAGGTGCGCGTGGCAATCTCGACCCACATGGTCGCCCGCAGGCCGCTGCGCCGCAGCCGGCCACGCAGACCGAGCGTATCGAGATCCCGTCTTTCCTGCGCAAGCACGGCTAAGGCTCCGTACCGAGCCGTACGATAACGAACCCGGCGCGCTTCCGCGTCGGGTTCTTTTTGTCTATGAGTTCAGAACGGGCGGGGCTGGAGTCTTTGTTGGGTATGAACAAACTTACGTCGCGGCAACGCACCCTGGCCGGCGCGCTGCAATTCGGCGGCATCGGTGTGCACAGCGGCGCGCCGGTCACGCTGACCATCGAGCCGGCTGCTCCCGATAACGGCTATACCATCAGCCGTGTGGCCCCGGATGGTCGCCAGACCCCCGTCGTTCCCGTCCACTTCTCGCGTGTCACTCGCACGACGCTGTGCACCACGATTGACCTCGGCGACAGCGCGTCGGTCGCCACCGTCGAGCACGTGGTTTCGGCCCTCTCCGGTCTCGGCGTCGACAACGCCCATATCGTGGTCGACGGCGCCGAGTGCCCGATCGTTGACGGCAGTGCGTGGCCGTTTGCCCGGGCCATCATCGAGGCGGGGCTCCTGGTGCAACCGGCGCCGAGGCGGTTCCTGCGCATCATGCGGCAGGTGATGGTGCGCAACAACGAGGCCTGGGCCGCCCTCGAGCCGGCCAATGGCCGCATCTTCGATCTTGAGATCGATTTCGACAGCCGGGTCATCGGTCGGCAGCGGATGATCTTCAACTGGACGCCGCGCCGCTATTTCGAAGATGTGGCGCGCGCGCGCACCTTCGGCTTCGTACGCGACGCCAAGATCCTGCGGCAGGCGGGCTATGCGCTCGGCTCGTCGATGGAGAATTCCATCACCGTGCATGATGATCGCATCCTCAACCCCGAGGGCCTGCGTTTCGAGGACGAATTCGTTCGCCACAAGCTGCTGGACGCGGTCGGCGACCTGGCGCTGTGCGGCATGCCGATCTACGGGCGGTTCCGCTCGTATCGCGGCGGGCACGCCCTCAATGCCATGGTGCTGCAGAGCCTGTTCGCCAGCGATGCCAATTACGAGATCGTGGCGGCCGACTCGCTCCCCGATGTCTATGCCTCGCTGGAGGACCTGCCGGGCGGCATCGAGGTAACGCCATATCTGCGGTCGGTCGGCTAACACAGCCGCGCCACAGTTTTGAACCTATTTGACAATATGCCGCCACCCGACACACCGATGGCGCAGCAAGGGATGGGGCAGGTCGTGACGATCATGCAGAACGCAGCAGTAACCGGGCGCCTCGCGCGCATAGTCGCAGCGGGGCTGCTGGTGGTGCTGATCGCCGGCTGCAACATGTTCAGCGCGCCCAAGATCAAGGAAGAGCCGATCATCCCGCCGGACACGCTGTACAACCAGGCGATCGGCGAGATGGACAAGCAGAACTACCTGACCGCCATCAAGACGCTGCAGAAGCTCGAACGCCAGCATCCGAACGGCGAGTACAGCGAGAAGGCCAAGGTCATGCTGGTCTTCGCCAATTATCGCATTGGCAAGTTTGATGAAGCGATCATGGCGGCCGACCGCTACACCGCGCTCTATGCCAGTTCGTCCGAAGTGCCCTATGTGCTCTACCTCAAGGGCAATGCCTATTTCGCCCAGATCCGCGACATCACCCGCGACCAGCAGATCTCGCAGAACGCCATCGAGACCTACGCGCTGATCATTTCCAACTATCCGGACAGCAAGTACGCCAAGGACGCCCGCGAAAAGCTGGTGATCGGCGTCGATCAGCTGGCCGGCAAGGAGATGTCGGTCGGCCGCTACTATATGGGCAATGGCAACTACCTCGCCGCGATCAACCGCTTCCGCACGGTGGCCGAGCAGTTCCAGACCTCGACCCATATCGAGGAGGCGCTCTATCGCCTCACCGAAGCCAACCTCGCCATCGGGCTCACCTCCGAGGCCCAGACGGCGGCGGCAGTGCTCGGTCACAACTATGCGCAGTCGAGCTGGTACAAGCAGGCGTTTGCGCTGCTGGAAAAGCAGGGCCTGGTGCCGCAGGTCAATGAAGGCAGCAGCCTCGCCAAGCTCCGGCAGGGCTGACCCTGGATTAGTCGCGCTTCCGAACCGGAAAACCGTTGCCAATTTTCCAGGAAGCGCTTGGAACAAGCGTGTTGCTTGTTTGTTCCCGGTCGGGCTAGAGTCTCGCCGGCGCCGCGGTGGCGTTGGTCTCGCGTCGGGTGGCGAGGGTACGCAGTGACATGCTGAGCGCGCTTTCTGTCCGCAATATCGTTCTGATCGACCAGCTCGACCTCACCCTGGAGGCCGGGCTGACGGCGTTGACCGGTGAGACCGGCGCCGGCAAGTCGATCCTCCTCGATGCGCTGAGCCTCGCACTTGGCGGGCGCGGCGATGCGGCGCTGGTCAGGGCAGGGGCCGAGAGCGGGCAGGTGGTGGCCGTGCTCAACCTGCCGCGCGCCCATCCCGCCCGCGCCGCGCTGCGCGACAATGCCATTGCCGACGATGACGACGTGATTCTGCGCCGCGTGCAGTTCGCCGATGGCCGCACCCGCGCCTTCATCAACGACCAGCCGGTTTCGGCCGGGCTGTTGCAGACCATCGGCGGCCTGATTGTCGAAATCCACGGCCAGCACGACGACCGGGCGCTGGTCGATGTCGCGACGCATCGCACCGCGCTCGACGCCTTTGGTGGCCACGATGCCCTCGTCAACGCCGTGGTCGAAACTTACCACGCGCTGGTCGAAGCCGACGCTGCCGTCGCCGGGCAGCGGGCAGTGATGGCCGAAGCGGTGGCGCGCGAGGACTACGCCCGCCACGTCGTTACCGAGCTGGGCGACCTCGATCCCGAAGTGGGCGAGGAGGACGTGCTGGCCGAACGCCGGCAGCGGCTGATGACACTCGAAAAGGCCGCCGAGGAAGTCCGCGATGCCGACGAAATCCTCAATGGCCCGATGGCGCCCGGCCCGACGCTCGCGGCGCTGATGCGCCGGCTGAGCCGCAAGGCCGATTCGGGCGCAGCGGTGTTCCAGCCCATCGTCGAGGCGCTCGATGCCGCGCTGGTCTCGCTCGATGCCACCACCGATGCGCTCGAGTTGCTGAAACGCGATATGGCGTTCGACCCCAACGATCTCGAAAAGGTCGAGGAGCGACTGTTCGCGCTGCGCGCCGCCGCCCGCAAGCACCAGACCACCTGCGACGGCCTCGCCGACGTGCTCCAGCGCTATCGCACCGATCTCGACATGCTGCAGAGCGGCGAGGAAAGCCTCAAGGCGCTGGAAGTCGCCGCGGCTGCCGCCCGCACCGCCTATCGCGCTGCCGCCTCAGCCCTCAGTGCCGCACGCCAGCAGGCGGGCGCGGCGCTGTCGGCCGCAGTGGAAGCCGAGCTGCCGGATCTGAAGCTCGGCGCCGCCCGCTTCGTTGCCGCCATCGACAGCGATCAGGAGCGCGTCGCCGCCTCCGGCTTCGACCAGGTCAGCTTCAACGTCCAGACCAATCCCGGCACCCAGGCCGGCCCGATCCTCAAGGTCGCCTCGGGTGGCGAGCTCAGCCGGTTCCTTCTCGCGCTGAAAGTGGTGCTGGCCGATCGCGGTTCGGCGCCGGTGCTGATCTTCGACGAAATCGACACCGGGGTCGGCGGCGCCGTGGCCGATGCCATCGGCCGTCGCCTCGCGCGGCTCGCGCACAAGGTGCAGGTGCTCACGGTCACCCACGCGCCGCAGGTGGCGGCGCGGGCACAGAGCCATCTGCTCATCGAGAAGCAGGCGATCGAGGAGGGGGCGTTCATGCGCACCCATGTCCGCCGGCTCGACGGCGCGGCCCGGCAGGAAGAGGTCGCTCGCATGCTGGCCGGCGCCCGCGTCACCGACGAGGCCCGCGCGGCGGCCGGCAAGCTGATTTCGGAGGTGATGTGAGTACCGAGGCGCGCGAGATCGAGAGCTATTCCGAGGACGAGGCCCGCGCCGAACTTGCCCGCCTGCAAGCCGAACTCGAACGCGCCGATATCGCCTATCACCAGAACGACGCGCCCGAGATCACCGACGCCGAATATGACGCGCTGAAGCTCCGCTATCTCCAGCTCGAGACGGCCTTCCCCGAGCTCCGCCGACCGGACAGCCTCGCCGGCAAGGTGGGCGCACCACCCGCCGAAGGCTTCGCCAAGGTGCGCCACGACGTGCCGATGCTCAGCCTCGCCAAGGCCTATACGGACGAGGATGTCGTCGATTTCCTCGACCGGGCCCGGCGCTTTTTCGAGCGCGACAAGGACCTCAACCTGGTGTTCACCGTCGAGCCCAAGATCGATGGGCTCTCGGCCTCGCTGCGCTACGAGAACGGCGTCTTCGTGCGTGGCGCCACGCGCGGCGACGGTACCGTGGGCGAGGACATCACCGAGAACCTCAGGACCATCAAGGACATTCCGCACAAGCTCAGTGGCAGCGGCTGGCCCGAGGTCATCGATATCCGCGGCGAAGTCTACATGACCTATGCCGAGTTCGAGGCACTGAAAGCGCGTTCGGCCGCCGCTGGCGGGCAGGATTATGTCAATCCGCGCAACACCGCCGCCGGGTCGCTCCGCCAGAAGGACGCCTCCGTCACCGCCAGCCGCAACCTCAAGTTCTTCGCCTATGCCTGGGGCACTGCCAGCACCGAGCCGGCGCCCACCCAATATGAAGCGGTGCAGCGCTTCGGCGACTGGGGCTTCAAGATCAATCCGCAGATGACGCGGGCCAGCAGCGTTGAAGAGCTGATTGCCCGCTATCGAGAGATCGAGGCGCAGCGCTCCTCGCTCGGCTACGACATCGATGGCGTGGTCTACAAGCTCGACAATCTCGAGCTGCAGCGCCGCTGGGGCTCTGTTACCGGTGAGCCGCGCTGGGCCATTGCCCACAAGTTCCCGGCGGAGCAGGCGACCACTGTTGTCCGCGCCATCGACATCCAGGTCGGCCGCACCGGCACGCTGGCCCCCGTTGCCCGGCTCGATCCGGTCAGTGTCGGCGGCGTCACGGTGGAAAACGTCACGCTGCACAACGAGGACTATATCGCCGGCCGCGACAGCAACGGCCTCCCCATCCGCGACGGCAAGGATATCCGCATCGGCGACACCGTGCGCATCCAGCGCGCCGGTGACGTGATCCCACAGATCGTCGATGTGCTGATCGAAAAGCGTCCGGCGGATGCCGAGCCCTACCAGATGCGCGACACCTGTCCGGTCTGCGGCTCGCCGGCGGTGCGCGAGCTCAACGAGAAGACCGGCAAGCTCGATTCCCGCCGCCGCTGCACCGGCGAGCTGATCTGTGCCGCGCAGGCCGTCGAGAGGCTGAAGCATTTCGTTTCGCGCGGGGCGATGGATATCGAGGGGCTGGGGGCCGAGAACATCGAGCTGTTCTTCTCGAAAGACCTGCTCCACACCCCGGCCGACATCTTCACCCTCAAGGACAATCGCGCTGCCGTGCAGCAGGCACTTTTCGAGCGGCGCGAGGAGCAGGCGCGGCAACGCGAGGCCGCAAAGGGCGCCACCCGCAAGAAGGTGCTCTCGGCCGAAGAACGCACCTATGAGGGGCTCGACAAGCTGTTCGCCGCCATCGACGCGCGTCGCGAGCCTGAGCTCGATCGCTTCATCTTCGCGCTCGGCATCCGCCATGTGGGCGAAACCACCGCGGCGGTTCTTGCGCGCACCTTCTCGACCATCGAGAAGCTGATCGAAGTGGGCAAGGCCACCGCGGCAGCCGAAGATCCGATGAGCGTATTTCCGTCCGTCGACGGCATCGGCGGCACCGTGGTCGAGGCGCTGGTCGATTTCTTCGGCAACCCGCGCAACGACCAGGCGCTGGCGCAATTGCTGGATCAGGTTCGACCAAAGCCCTATGTCGTCACCATTTCCGCCGACAGCCAGGTCGCTGGGAAGACCGTGGTGTTCACCGGCAGCCTCGAGAAGCTGACCCGCAGCGAGGCCAAGGCGATGGCCGAGCGGCTCGGCGCGAAGGTCGCCGGCTCCGTCTCGGCCAATACCGATCTGGTCGTCGCCGGCCCCGGCGCCGGTTCCAAACTCAAGGACGCCGAAAAGCACGGCGTGAAGGTGGTCAACGAGGACGAGTGGCTGGAGATGGTGGGGAAGTAGGGCAAGTGGCAGCTGGTCATCTGCCGTTCATCGACCGCGGGCCATAGAGCGCGAAATGTACCGTGCCTTCCGGCACGAGGGGGATTTCACATGCGTCTTCTGGCTCTCGCAGCAGCCTTCGCCGCCACCGTCACTTCGGCTCAAGCCGGCCCGGCCGGCGATCTACTCAAGCAGCACCTCTATGCCGGCACGCTTGAGGAGGGCATCGCGGCGCTCTCGGTGCCGACGCTGGTTGCCGATCCGGAGGCGCAGTTCGGCGTGGGGCTGCTGACCTTCGCCCAAGGCTTCGAGGAGCTGGGGCAGGGCTTCTACCGCCATGGTCTCGATATACAGGTCGGGCGAGATTTCGGCGTCTTCTTCCCGGTGCCGGCCAATCCGGCGCCCGAGCCGCTCGACTACGAAACGTTCCGCAGCATCATCGATGGCTTCGTCATCGCGATGGATCGCGCCCAGGTGGCCTTCAATGCCGGTCGCGATGGCGACTATGTTGTGCCGGTGGACCTGATGCAGCTCAGGTTCGATCTCAATGATGACGGCACCGCCACCGATGACGAGACGGTTGGCGGGCTGCTGCTGGCGATGATTTCCGGTGGCAATCCGGTTACGGGAGCGGAGGCGCAGCCGGCGGTCGAAATCGGCTTCGACGCAGCAGATGCCATCTGGTTTTCCGGCTATACGCAAGTGTTCGCGGCGCAGGGAGACTTCCTCCTCGCCCACGATTTCCATCAGCTGTTCGACGCGGCTTTCCACCGGCTGTTCCCGCGTGCCGGCCTGCCGATGCAGGCGTTTTCGCGCGGCGGCCAGTTGGCGCTCGATCCGGAAACCGACGCCGCCATCGCCGATGCCATCGCGGCCATCCATACGCTCGACTGGCCGGTGACGGATCGCGCGCGCTTCCAGCGTGTTCGCGATCGGCTGCTGTCGGTGATCGAACTCTCCCGGCAGAACTGGGACGCGATCCTGCTCGAAACCGACGACAACCGCGAATTGCTTCCCTCGCCCAAGCAGACCTCTATCGTCCCCGATGTCGCGATCACCGACGAAATCGTTGCCGCCTGGCGCGCCACGCTCGACACCGCCGAGCAGATCCTCAATGGCGAGCTGCTGGTGCCGCATTGGCGCTTCCGCCAGGGGTTCGATCTCAAGGCCTGGTTCGATACTTCGACCAATAACGATCTGGTGCTGCTGTTCACCGGCCCCGACGCGCTGCCTTACCTCAAGGATGGGCCGGTGGCAGACGTCCAATCCTTTGCCGCCGCCAATGCTGTGTTCGGAAATGACTGGCTCGGCTACGCCTTCTGGTTCAACTGAGGTTCTATTCCCATGCGTCTCACGCTCGCCGCCGCCGTGCTCCTCGCCGCGCTCGTTCCCGCCTTCGCGGTGGACTTCACCAGCCCCAAGGCGGTGGTCGAGGCGCTGTACGAGCCGTACTTCCAGCCCTACGAGAGCTTCGACTATCAGCTGCTCGATGCCACCCCGCTGCAGTCTGCCGGGCTGAACGCGCTATTTGCCAAGGACCGCGAAGAGGCCGGCGAGGGCATCGGCCGCATCGATTTCGACCCCTATATCAACGGCCAGGACTTCCAGGTCACCGATCTGGCAGTGGGCGAGCCGGTCTATGCGGGTGGGCGCGCCGTGGTTGGCGTCACCTTCAAGAATTTCGAGCAGCCGCAGGACATGGGCTTCCTGCTCGTCAAGGAAGGCGAGGCCTGGAAGATCGACAACATGTGGGCCAGCGAGAGCGAGTATCCCTACGATCTCAAGGACATTCTCAACGCGCCGTTGTCGCAATAGCGACAAACTCGCGCCGAAAAGCCGCCCCACGGCAGTGCTAGCCGCATCTGGACCGGTGCCGTGCCGGTCCAGATTCAGAGGCCCATATGCGTCGCGCCGTCTTTGCTTTGCTGCTGCTGTTCGGCCTCGCCGCTCCAACCGCCGCGTTCGACAATCCCCGGGGCTTGCTCGAGGCGGTCTATGCCGGCTATCAGGCCGGCGGCAATCGCAACACGCCCGAGACCTACTACTCGGCCCGGCTGAAGGGGCTCTATGCCGCCAATCTCGAGCGGCAGGCGCTCGATGCCGAAAAAGGCATCGCGGTCGATCCTAATGCGCCGCCGGTGCTGGATTTCGATCCGTTCATCGAGGGCAATCACGCGCTGATCGCCGAGTTCCAGATCGGTGAGCCGGTGGTTACGGGTAATCGCGCGGTCGCCACGGTGAGCTTCGCCAATTTCGACCACCGCGCCACCCTTGCCATTTCCCTCGTCCGCGAAGGCGATGGCTGGAAGGTGGACGACATCGCCTCGCTGTCGGGCGAAAACTGGCTGCTCAGCTGGCTGCTGCAATACGACCCGTTCGGCGGGATGTAGGGGGGGCTACCGCGCAGGCCGCTTTCCGGCCAGAGCGCCAGCTCGGGGTGGAGCGTTCCCCACCTGCGGTGTCATCCCGGACCTGATCCGGGATCCATTCGCCCCTCGCGCAAATGGATAACTGGACCCCGGGTCAAGCCCGGGGTGACAGCCGTTAGGAATGGCGAGAGAGCGGAAATCAGATCGCCGAAAGCACGGCAACACGGTCGCATGCACCGCGACCCGTAATCCTGCCGTTACCCCTCAGATCGGTGCCGTCGCCGCTTTCAGCCAGTCCTTGACCGCGCCTTTGACCAGCGGTCCGATCTCCTTGAACACCCGCTTGTGATAGGCGTTCAGCCAGTCGCGCTCGGCCTCGGTCATCAGCTTGAGATCGATCAGTCGCGTGTCGATCGGGGCGAGTGTCAGCGTCTCGAACTCGAGATAGCCGGGGTATTTCTCGCTCTCGATGACATGCACCAGGTTCTCGGTGCGCGTCCCGAAAGCCCCCGCCTTGTAGTAGCCGGGCTCGTTGGAAATGATCATGCCGGCCTCGAGCGGCGTCGCATAGCGCGGCGAGATCCCGATCGGCCCCTCATGCACCGACAGGAACGCGCCGACTCCGTGGCCGGTGCCGTGGTTGTAGGTCACCCCGTCCAACCAGAGGAACTGCCGGGCGAGAATATCGAGCTGCGCGCCGGTGGTGCCCTTGGGGAAGCGCGCCATCGAAATCGCGATCATCCCCTTGATCACCCGGGTGATGCGGTCCTTCTCCTCGGCCGTCGCCTTGCCGGTGAACAGGGTGCGGGTGATGTCGGTGGTGCCCATCAGGTATTGCGCACCGGAATCGACCAACATGATCTCGCCGGGCTTGAGCTGGCGGTTGGTTTTTTCGTCCACGCGGTAGTGGACGATGGCGCCGTTCGGCCCAGCCCCGGAAATCGTGTCGAAGCTGATGTCGACAAGGTTCGGGTCCTCGCGCCGGAAGGCCTCGAGGGCCGTGACGATGCCGATCTCGTCAAGCCCGCCCTGCGGTGCCTCGTTGTCGAACCAGTAAAGAAACTTCGCCAGCGCCGCGCCATCCAGCCGATGCGCCTCGCGCATTCCGGCAAGCTCGGCCTCGTTCTTTTTGGCCTTGGGCAGCAGCACCGGATCGCGTTTTTCGATGATCCGCGCGTCGCTGACGCCCTTGATGGCGTTGACCACGGCGACCGGCACGGTTGCCGGGTCGACCAGCACGGCCTTGTCGCCGGCACCGAGCTTGCGCAGCGTGGCGATCATGGTCGCGGCATCGGCGACTTTCGCCACCTCGGCCAGCCCGGCCTTCAACTCGGGCGTGATCTTTTCCTTGTTGAAGAACAGCGTCGGCTTGCCGAATTTCGGCACCAGCGCGAAGCACAGGGCCACCGGCACATGCGGCACGTCGCCGCCGCGCATGTTGAACAGCCAGTTGATCGATTCGGGAACCGTCAGCACCGCGGCGTCGGCGCCGTCCTTGCCCAGTTCGGCCCGAAGGTCCGACAGCTTGTCGGCGGCGGTCTTGCCGGCACGGTTATGGCCGAGAAACTCGATCTGGGCATTGGGCGGGGCAGGGCGGTCGGCCCAGACCCGGTCGACAAGGTTATCCACCGGCACCAGCGTCAGCTTATCCTTGAGCTTGGTGGTGAGGTCGGCGATTTCCGCAGGCGTATGCAGCCAGGGGTCGAAGCCGAGCTTGCCGCCGGCCTTGACGAACTCGGCGATGCGCGGCGACAGCCCGCCCTGCAGCGTCTCGATCACCGTCACCAGCCTGGTGTCGGTCTGGGCCGGTGCCTGCAGGGTGTAGCGGCTGTCGACGAACAGCGCCGCCTTGGTCATGCCGACCACGGCGATGCCCGCCGAACCGGTGAAACCGGTGACCCAGGCGAGCCGTGCTTCGCTATCGGGTACCGACTCGCCGCGATGCGCGTCGGCCAGCGGCACGAGAAAGCCATCGAGGCCGGCATCGGCAATGGCGGCGCGCAGGGCCTTGAGGCGCGGGCGGACATTGCCCGGTTCGCTCTTGACGTCGAAGGTCTGGTAGACGGGAGGCGGAAAGGTCATCGCGTGATCGGGTCCCTGAAACTCGGGGCGGACCCTAGCAGAGCCGGTGACCGAGCCCAATGCCGATCGGGGCGCCAAAACCCGTTCAGAATGCGTTCATCATTGTGGCAAATGCGGCGCTCGGGTGGCTGCCACATGACTTCCGCGCGGCGATTCACCTTCCTTTAAGCCGGCTTGCAGGAGAGGCATGGCTGGGTTTCGCTCAGCCCCCTAACTGCATGGCGCGATTGGGACTATCTACTGGCCACGGTAGAACACCGGGAGAATGAAGATGCCCGATAGCAAGAACGATTTCCGCAAGGCGCTCGGCGGCGTCATCGAAGCGCGGGGCCGCGAGGCCACCCGCAGCGTCGGTCGCAACCGCGAACACCTACTGCTCGGCGCTTTCACCAAGCGCCCGAACTGATTTCCGGCCGCAAGGCCACATACGACCTCCAAAGTCGATGAACCCCTGGGGCCCAGCTCCGGGGGTTTTCGTTTGCGGCGGGCCCCCGCAGCGCAACCAGCAGTCAGGACTCCTTCTCCCCTTGCGGGAGAAGGTGCCCAAAGGGCGGATCAGGGGTCTCTTTCTGAAGTCGCCAATCCCTCATCAGGAGCTCCGCACCACTTTCTTCCGCAAGCGGAGAAGGCAGGAGGGGACCGGCCGCGGCCTCAGCTACCGTCGTTCAAGGATCAGCGTCGTCCATTCCTTGCGGACGAGCTTGTGGGTGAGCACGATGCCCTGGCGGCCATAGGCTGCGACCACCCGTGCGGCCTGAGTGTTGAGAATACCCGACAGGATGATGGTCGCGCCCGGGGCCGCGATGCGCCGCATGCCCGGCGACAGCGCCACCAGCGGCGCAGCAAGGATGTTGGCGACGATCAGGTCATAGGGCCCGGACGCCCGGATGCTCGGGTGGTCGAGGCCGGCGGCCTCAAGCGGGATCACCAGCCGGCCGACGCCATTGTCCTCGGCGTTCTCGGCTGTCGTGGTCACGGCGACCGGGTCGATGTCGGTCGCCAGCACCGGCTGATGCGTGCGCATGGCGAGCGCGATGGCGAGCACGCCCGTGCCGGTGCCGATATCGACCATGGTGTTGAAACGCCGGCGCTTCAACACCTTGTCGATGGCCTCGAGACAGCCGGTGGTCGTTTCGTGGTGGCCGGTTCCGAAGGCCTGTGCCGCATCGATGCGGATGGCCAGGGGGCGCGGGCCGACCGGCGGCGCGTCGTGGCTGCCGTGGATGAAGAAGCCGCCGGCCATGACGGGTTTCAGCCCTTCCAGGGACTTGGCGACCCAATTGACCTCGGTATCGATGGGTTCGGCGGTGAATGTCACCTCGCCCCCCAGCACCTCGCGGGCCAGAGCGGTGAACGCCGCGATATCCGGCTCCTCGGTGCAGGTCGCCTCGAATATCCACTCGCCCGTCGCCTCGTCCTCATGTGCCGAGGCGGTGATGGCCAGCTCGTCGCTCGCCATCACGGCGTCGACCAGCGCATAGGCCTGCTCCTTGCTGAGCGGGGTGGAGATCTGCGAGAGCGTCATCTGGGTCAAAACCTCAATCGTCGCGGACCCTTGGGACAGGGCAGGCGCCAAGTCAATGCCCGGGACGACGCAGCGTTAAGCCGCTGCATCGGCCGTGGTTGCGATCTCGTGCGGCAGGCGCAGCGTCGCCCAAACCGGCAGGTGGTCCGAGCCGCGCCGGGCAAGGGTGGTGTTGTGCACTCCGGTCGCCTCCAGGGTGATGTCGCGACTGGTGATGATGCGGTCGAGCTGCAGCATCGGCCGGCGCGAGTGAAAGCTCGGTCCCGGCGCAATGACCTGATGGTCGATGGCAAACTGCGCGAGGCAGCCGCCATCGGGCGCCCACTGGTTGAGGTCGCCCATGATGACGGTTGGTGTGCCGGCCTCGAGTTTCTTGAGATAGGCCACGATGCTCTGCGCCTGTTTCAGCCGTGTCGTGCCGATGAGCCCAAGGTGCATGCCGACGACGCGCAGGCGTCCGTTGCCGATGCCGATATCGGCAAGGATGGCGCCGCGCGGCTCGAAGGCGGGGATGGTGATGCGCTGCTGGTCCAGCACCGTCGCCGACTTTCGCACGAGAATGGCGTTGCCGTGCCAGCCAAGGCTGAGCTGCCGGATGCCGAAACGCACTGGCGTGTAGTCGGTGTGGTCGAGGATGTATTCGGCATCGAGCGTCGAGGCGCGCTCACCGAAGCGCATGTCCACCTCCTGCAAGGCCACGATGTCGGCATTGATCTCTTCGAGGATGTGGACGATGCGGTCCGGCCGGCGTTGCCGATCGGTACCGAGGCTCTTGCGGATGTTGTAGGAGGCGACTTTGATCATCGGCACTAAAGGATGGGGCTGAGCAGGCGGGCAGCCTGATGGGCGAGGCGGGCGAGGGGCGGGCGCTTGAGCACCTCCTCGCGGGTCACCTGCTTGCAGTGCTGGAAATCGGAATGCAGCATGTCGGCCACCCGTTCCACCACGTCGGGGTCGGGGGTCCAGACGGTCATCTCGAAATTGATGGCAAACGAGCGATTGTCGAAGTTGATGCTGCCCACGGAAACCATGGCATCGTCCATCAGCAGCACCTTCTGGTGCAGGAAGCCGCGCTGGTAGCGGAACACTTCGACGCCGTGCTCCACCATCGCATCGGCATGGGCATTGCTGGCCAGCCACACCATCATGTGGTCGGGCTTGTGCGGCAGCATGATGCGCACGTCGACGCCACGCAACGCCGCCGCATAGAGCGCCGTCCGTGCGTCGGTATCGGGTACGAAATAGGGGCTGACGATCCAGAGCCGCTTCCGCGCCTGGGCGATGATGTCGCAATAGGCGATGGCGCAGGCCTCGAACTTGTCGGCCGGTCCGGTGGCCATGATTAGCGCCGACGTGGTGCCGGGAGTCTCGATCTCGTCGGCGGGCAAGAGGTCGAGTTCCTCGCCCGTCGCCCAGCTCCAGTCCTCGCGGAACACCAGGGCGAAGCCTTGCACGGCCGGGCCCTCGACCCGGATCTGCGTGTCGCGCCAGTGGCCGAATTTCGGGTCCTCGCCGAGATACTCGATGCCGACATTGGAGCCGCCGGTCCAGCCGACCTTGCCGTCGACAACGACATTCTTCCGGTGGTTGCGGTAGTTGATCCGCATCGGCCCGAGCAGGCGCAGCAGGCCATGGCGCTGGTTGAACGCCGCGATCTCTACGCCGCCGGCCCTGAGCCGCTGCCGGTAGCTCTTTGGAAGCGTGTTGCTGCCCACCTCGTCATAGAGCACGTGCACCTTCACGCCGGCCGCGGCCCTCTCCAGCAGCGCATCGGCCAGCCGCTGGCCCAGCGCGTCGTCGCGGATGATGTAGTACTGCACCAGCACATAGTGCTGCGCTGCCGCGATGCCGGACAGGATCGATTCGAAGGTCGCCTTGCCGTCGATCAGCAGCTCGGTCTGGTTGCCATCCACGAACGGCATGCTGGCGGCGCGCACCAGCACTGGCCAGGCCTTGCCGGTTTCGCGGTCGATGACCTTGAGGTCCTCGGCGCGCAGAATGCGGTTGTGCCGGATGCGCAGGCGATTCTTGGTGTAGCTGTCGAAGTGTTTCCATCCGAACACCAGGTAGATGAACGCCGTGGGGAAGGGCAGGAAGGCCAGCGACACCAGCCACGCGATCGAGCCTTGCGAGGTGCGCGAGGCATAGATCTCGCGGATGGCGCAGACCAGCGCCAGCACATAGACGGCGGCAACCAGCGTCGCGATCAGCGGAATGTTGGCGATGATGGCTTCGATTGTCGCGGCCAAGGGCACTCTCCGTCATCGTCAGGATCATCCGTCCGGGCGCGGGGTGCAAGCCGTATCGCCAGGGCCGAATATCCCGAGATCGTACACACTTGCCCTTGTCTTGTGCAGCCGATCGGCCGATTGTGGGAGCGTTGTTCCCCGCCCGCTCACGGATATTGTCGTGTCTGCCTCAAGCGAAACGCCGCCGCCCTCCCAGCAACCGGGGTCGCGTGGCGCCTTGACCGGCATTGCCTTCAAGGTCGCCTCGGTCTGCGTCTTCCTCGCCATGGCGGCGTGCATCAAGGCCTCCGACGAGGTTCCGGCCGGCCAGCTGGTGTTCTTCCGCTCGTTCTTTGCGCTGTTGCCGGTGCTGGTCTATCTCGGCGTCACCGGCGCGTTGGCGTCGGGCTTCAAGACGAAACACCCGCTCAGCCATGTGCTGCGCGGCCTCGTCGGCACCGGCGGCATGATGTTCGGGTTCTTCGCCCTCACCAAGCTGCCACTCCCCGAAGCCACCACCATCAACTACGCCACGCCTTTGATCATCGTCGTGTTTTCCGCGGTGTTCCTCCACGAAAAGGTGCGGCTCTACCGCTGGAGCGCGGTGCTGGTCGGGTTGATCGGGGTGCTGATCATCGTGTCGCCGCAACTTACGGTTTTCACCAGCGGCACCGGCCTCACCGATACCGCGCTTGGCACGGCATCGGCGCTGCTCGGCTGTGTGTTCGCAGCGACCGCCATGCTGCTGGTGCGCCGCCTGGTCGCCACCGAAAGCAGCGCGACGATCGTGCTCTATTTCTCGCTGGCCTCGACCTGCGCTGGCCTGCTGACGATTCCGTTCGGCTGGGTGATGCCGAGCACCGAGCAGCTGGTGCTGCTGGTCAGCGCCGGCATTGCCGGTGGCATCGCGCAGATCTTGCTCACCGAATCCTATCGCCACGCCGACATGAGCGTCATCGCGCCCTTCGAATACGCCTCACTTATCCTCTCGGTCGGTGTTGGCTATATTTTCTTCGGCGACATACCGACCATCCAGATGCTGATCGGAGGTTTGATCGTGGTGGGCTCGGGCATTTTCATCATCTATCGCGAACACCGGCTCGGTGTCGCAAACGCCAAGGCCCAGAGCTCGAACACGCCGCAGTAGCCTTCACCCCTTCTGGATGAAGCTCTCCAGCACCTTCTTGCGCCCGGCTTTCTCGAAATCGATGGTCAGCTTGTTGCCCTCGATGGCGGCGATGCTGCCGTAGCCGAACTTCAGGTGGAAGACGCGCTGGCCATGCTCGAAGGCCGAGCCGCGGCCAGTGTCGACCGAGCGCGCGACGAGGTCGCCGTCGATGGTCAGGGGGCCAGCCGATTTCCGCTTGTCGCCCTGGGCGCGGGCCCGCTGCCAGCCGGGGGTCTCGTAGAGGCTGTCGAACGGGTCGGACGTATCGAAGCGGCTGGTGGTGCGCCCGCCATAGCCGTAGCCGCCATAGCCGGCGGCCGTGTCGGTGACCTCTACTACATGAGCCGGCAATTCGTCGACGAAGCGCGACGGGATTGCCGACTGCCACAGCCCGTTGATCCGCCGGTTCTGCGCGAAATAGACGTGCAGGCGTTTCCGCGCCCGGGTCAGCCCGACATAGGCGAGGCGACGCTCTTCCTCCAGCCCGGCGCGTCCGCTTTCGTCGAGCGTGCGCTGGCTGGGGAACAGGCCTTCCTCCCAGCCGGGCAGGAACACCGTGTCGAACTCCAGCCCCTTGGCCGAGTGCATGGTCATGATCGAGACGGCATCATCGGCCTCGCCGGTGTCGCGTTCGGTCACCAGCGTCACGTGCTCGAGGAAGCCGCCGAGGTTCTCGAAGCCTTCCATCGAGCGGACGAGTTCCTTGAGGTTTTCCAGCCGGCCGGGGCTGTCGGGCGATTTGTCCTGCTGCCACATCTCGGTATAGCCGCTCTCGTCCAGCACCTGCTGGGCGAGTTCGAAATGGCTGATGCCAGCGATCTGGCGGCGGACCTCTACGTCCTCGCCGGTGTCGGGGTCGAGTTCGGTGCGGATTTCCACGCGTTCGCGCAGGCGCTCGGCCCAATCGTCGAACTGGCCGACAAGCCCTATCAGCGTAGCGCGCTGCTTGGGTTTCAGCTCCTCGGTCTCGACCAGCGCCCGAATGGCCCCGACCAGCGAGGTTCCCTGCAGGCGGGCGGTGTCGAACAGGATCTTCAGGGTGGAATCGCCGAGCCCGCGCTTGGGCGTATTGACGATGCGCTCGAAGGCCAGGTCGTCGGCCGGGTTGTTGACCACCCGCAGATAGGCCAGCGCGTCCCGGACTTCCTTGCGCTCATAAAAACGCGGGCCGCCGATGACGCGATAGTTCAGCCCCAGCGTGATGAAGCGCTCTTCCAGGGACCGCATCTGGTGGGAGGCGCGGACGAGGATGGCAGCCGAGTTCAGCGGATCGCCGCGGCGCTGGCACTGCTCGATCTCCTCGCCGATCTGGCGGGCTTCCTCTTCGCTGTCCCAGACCGAGGTGACGCGGACCTTCTCGCCCGGTTCGGCGACATCGGTCTGCAGGGTCTTGCCCAGCCGGTCCTCGTTGTTGGCAATCAGGTGCGAAGCGGCGGCGAGGATGTTCGCCGTGGAGCGGTAATTGCGCTCGAGCCGGATCACCTTGGCGCCCGGAAAGTCCTTCTCGAAGCGCAGGATGTTGTCGACCTCGGCGCCGCGCCAGCCATAGATCGACTGGTCGTCGTCGCCGACCACGCAGACATTGGCCTCGGGGGCGGGCTTGCCCTGTGCCAGCAGCCGCAGCCACAGATACTGGGCGACGTTCGAATCCTGATACTCGTCGACCAGTATGTACTTGAAGCGCCGGTGATATTCGGCGAGCACGTCCGGGTGCTCGCGGAACAGCTTGATGCCGAGCAGCAGCAGGTCGCCGAAATCGGCGGCGTTGAGGCTTTTCAGCCGGTCCTGGTATTGCTGGTAGAGGTCCCGGGCCCGGCCATGTGCGAAGTGGCTGGCGTCGGCCGGCGACACGTCGGCGGGCAGCAGGCCGCGGTTCTTCCAGTCGTCCAGCATGCCGGCGAACTGCCGGGCCGGCCAGCGCTTCTCGTCGATGTTGAGCGCCTCCAGCAGCTGCTTGATCAGCCGGATCTGGTCGTCGGTATCGAGGATGGTGAAGTCCGATTTCAGCCCGACCAGCTCCGCGTGGCGGCGGAGGATCCGCGCGCCGATGGAGTGGAACGTGCCGAGCCACGGCATGCCTTCGACGCCGGAGCCGACCAGATGGCCGATACGCTCCTTCATCTCGCGGGCGGCCTTGTTGGTAAAGGTCACCGCCAGGACTTCGGACGGCCAGGCCCGCTTGGTGGTAAGGATATGGGCGATGCGCGTGGTCAGCACGCGCGTCTTGCCGGTCCCCGCACCGGCCAGCACCAGCAGCGGCCCGTCGATGGTCAGCACGGCATCGCGCTGCTCGGCATTGAGGCCCTTGAGGTAGTCGGGCGCGCCGCGGCCGCCAAGCTGGCTGGTGATCGGCCCGGCGGCGGGCCGCTCGAGGCGTTGCGGTTCGGCAGACATGGGGGATTGACGAATCCTGTTTCGTTCTCGTCGCCGAATATAAGCAGTGGTGTGGCGGAAGTATATGCGGGCGGGCGTGTCACAACACTGTCATCCCAGTGTCACGCAAGCGTTGTGTGCCCTGCCTAAGCGTCGGCCCTCTTTTCAGGGGGACGTCATGTTCAAGAAATCCGTTCTGCTCGGCCTCGTGGCCAGCCTGCTCGCCAGCTCGGCCTACGCCGCGCCGGTGTTCAACCGCATTGCCAGCTTCCCGGTCGCCGAGAACGCGCCGGAAGCCGAGACCACCTCCTCGGAAATCATCGCGGCGTCCGAAGACGGCATGCTGCTGGTCTATTCCGACAGCCCGGCCGGCGGCATCGGCATGGTCGATATCACCGACGCCAAGGCGCCCAAGGCCGCCGGTTTCCTCGCCATGGACGGCGAGCCGACCTCGGTCACCATCATCGGCGGCAAGGCCTACGTGGCCGTCAACACCTCCGAGAGCTTCGTGTCTCCCTCGGGCAAGCTGGTTGTCGTCGACCTCGCCAGCAAGACCATCGATGGGGAGTTCGATCTGGGCGGCCAGCCCGACTCGATCGCCCACAACAAGGACAAGACCATCCTTGCGATCGCCATCGAGAACGAACGCGACGAGGACGCCAATGACGGCGCCATTCCCCAGGCACCCTCGGGCTACCTCGTGCTGGTCGACCTCGTCGATGGTGCCGTCACCCAGGAGTCGATCCGCAAGGTCGAACTGGCGGGCCTTGCCGACATCGCCGGCGAAGATGCTGAAGCCGAGTTCGTGGCGTTCAACGACGCCGACGAAGTGGCCGTGACGCTGCAGGAAAACAACTGGATTGCCATCATCGATGCCAAGACCGGCACGGTCACCGGCGGCTTCTCGGCCGGCGAGTCCGCGGTTTCCGGCGTCGACACCAAGCGTGACGGCAAGATCGACTTCTCCGCCGACATGAAGGCGGTCCCGCGTGAGCCCGACGCGGTCAAGTGGCTGGACAACGAGCGCCTCGTGGTCGCCAACGAAGGCGACTGGA
>CAYNRZ010000006.1:140040-186729 GCA_964399695.1 uncultured Devosia sp.
GCGGTCAAGTGGCTGGACAACGAGCGCCTCGTGGTCGCCAACGAAGGCGACTGGAACGGCGGCACCCGTGGCATCACTGTGTTCGGCCGCGATGGCACCGTAGAGTTCGACTCGGGCATTGCACTCGACGTCCATGCAGCGCAGCTCGGCCACTATCCCGACTTCCGCAACAAGAAGGGCGTCGAGCCCGAGGGTCTCGAAGTCGCGACCTTCGGTGACACCAACTACGTCTTCGTTGCCGAGGAACGCGCCTCGCTGATCTCGATCTACAAGGACGTGGGTGCCGGCGCCCCGCTCGAATTCTTGCAGGCAGTGCCGTCGGGCATCTCGCCGGAAGGCCTCGTCGCCATTCCGTCGCGCAACCTCCTCGCCACCGCCAATGAAGTCGATCTGCGCGCCGATGGAGGCGTCGGTTCGCACGTCATGCTCTATGAGCTGGCCGAAGGCACCGCGATGTTCCCGACGCTGATCTCCGACCTCGATGCCGACGGTCACCCGATCGGCTGGGCTGCCATTTCCGGCGCCGTTGCCGATGCCGACAAGCCGGGCGTGCTCTACACCGTCTCCGACAGCGTGCTGAGCAGCGCTCCGGCGATCTACGAGATCGACGCGACCGCCACGCCTGCCAGGATCGTCAAGAAGACCGTGATCACCCGTGGTGGCGATGCGGCCCAGAAGATCGATCTCGAAGGCATCACGCTCGATGGCGAGGGTGGCTTCTGGCTCGCCAATGAGGGCGACTCGGCCAAGCTGGTTCCGCATGCGCTGATCCATGTCGACGCCGAGGGCAAGATCGTCGGCGAAGTCGGCTTCCCGGTGGAACTGCTGGCCGGCCAGACCCGCTTCGGCGCCGAGGGCGTTGCCAAGGTTGGCGACACGCTTTGGGTGGCGATGCAGCGCGAATGGGGCGATGACGAGAAGGGCTCGGTCAAGCTCCTCGCCTACAATACCGACAGCAAGGAATGGGGCGCCGTCCGCTACCCGCTCGAGGCTCCGGCCGAGGGCGCCTGGGTCGGGCTCTCCGAAATCACCGTCCACGGCGACTACGCCTATATCGTCGAGCGCGACAACCAGATCGGCGGCAAGGCGGCGCTGAAGTCGATCTACCGCGTGCCGCTCGCCGAAATGGTTCCGGCGGCGCTCGGCGGCGAGCTGCCGGTCGTCAGCAAGGAACTGTTTCGCGACCTGATCCCCGATCTCAAGACCACCAACGGCTATGTGGTCGACAAGGTGGAGAGCTTTGCCATCGACGCAGCCGGCACCGGCTTTGTCATCACCGACAATGACGGGACCGACGACAGTTCGGGTGAAACCGTGTTCTGGTCGATCGGCACCATCGAGTAAGCGCCTCCTCCCTGTGGCGTTCCCGAGCGGGGTCGGCCCATGTGGCCGGCCCCGCATTCTTTTGGAGCGTTCTCCTGTTTTGACCACCTGCAACGTGACGGACCGGTCGGCATTGCCTAAGCTCACGTCCCAGACGGAGATTCCGCGCCTTTGCTGAACCGCATCTTCATACTCGTCGGCGTTGTCGCCATCCTGCTGCTGGCGGCCGCCTTCGTCGTGCCGAGCCTCGTACCGTGGAACAACTTCCGTGACCGGCTGGCGGCGATGGCGGGTGAGGTGCTGGGCACGCCGGTGCGGATCGAGGGCGACGTGTCCTTCGCGCTGCTGCCGCAGCCGCGCCTGACGCTGGCGGGAATATCTGCCGGGCCGGTCGAGGCTCCCAAGCTCGAAGTAGAGGCCGTCGAGGCCGAGTTCTCGCTGATCGATTTCATCCGTGACCGCTACACCGTTACGCGCCTCGTGTTCCGGCGCCCGCAACTCACCGTGGTGGTGGATGCCGATGGTGCCGTGGAGACCGGCCTTGTCGGTGGCAGCGGCCCGACTTCCATTGCCATTGCACGCGCCGAGATCGTCGATGGCGGGGCCACGCTGCGTGATTCGCGCTCGGGCCTCGAAGAGATCGTGGACAGCATTGCCGGCGAGGTGCGCTTCGAGGCCGGCAGCGGCGCCCTGGGCTTCCAGGGTGGCGGCAATTGGTCCGGCGCGCCATTCTTTGCCCGTCTGAGCACCGGCAGTATCGGCCCCGACGGGACGCTGCCGGTGTCTTTCAGCCTCGGTGAAGGTCAGGCCGGGCCCTCGTTGACCGCCGAGGGCCGGCTGACCCCCGGAGCTGTGCCGAAATTCTCCGGCAGCCTGCTTTATCGCCAGCCGCCGCCTGCGGTGGCCGAGGGCGGGACCATCGATGCCGGGCGGGGCAATCTCGCGATCACCGGTACGCTTGAGGCAACGCCGTCGCGTGCGCTGCTTAGCGACTATGTCCTCATTCCCGACGAGAACCGGCCCGCGACCAGGCTGACCGGCGCGGCAGAGCTGACGCTGGGCGCCGGGAGCCGGTTCAACGCCGTGGTTTCCGGTGGTGCGCTGGCGCTGCCACCGCGCGATGCCACTGCCGATGCCGGCGGCGCGCCCTATGAACTGGTGCGGCTATTGTCCGAACTGCCGTTGCCGCCGGCGCCGCCGATCCCCGGGACCGTCGGGCTCGATATTGCCGATTTCGATCTGCGTGCCTTCTCATTGCGCGACCTTCGTCTCGATGCGGAGGTTGGCCCGGACGGCTGGATGCTGAAGTCACTGGTCGGCAGCTTGCCGGGAAACACGCGTTTGCGGCTGGCTGGCCAGCTCACCAGTGCGGATGGCCGTCCGGAGTTCGCCGGCAATCTTGTGCTCGAGAGCGAGCGGCTCGATCTGCTCGCGGCGCAGTGGCGGCGGCCAGAGCCCGGCAACCCGCTGTTCAACCTCTCCGGCTCGCTGGCGGCCGGGGTGAACCTGGTCGGGGAGACCTTGTCGCTGTCCGATGGCAGGCTGGTGATCGATGGCGAAGCGCGCGGCTTTTCCGCCCAACTGGGGCTCGGCGCGATGCGCGACCTGCACCTCACCGCCGATCTCGGTGCGCTCGATCCCGGTCGCAGCGCGGCGCTGGCGGCCTTGTTGCCGGAACTGGACCATGCCGAGTTGGGGGCAAGTTTCCCCAAGGGCGAGTTCGATATCATTGCGGACGCGCTGACCCTTGATGGCATTGATGGCAAGGCGCTGGCGGCGCGCGGCAGCTGGGAGGGCGGCGTCCTGGTGTTCAACGACCTGGTAGCGGGCGACTTCGGCGGCGCGGCGCTCGATCTCGAGGTGACGGCCTTTGGCAGCTTCGAGACGCCGGAGCTCTCCGGCGCCGGGACAGTTCGGCTGGCGGATGGCGACGGGGCCTTCGTGCAGCGCATGCTTTCGCGTCTCAGCGCGCCCCAGCATGTCGCCGATCAGGTCGGGCGGTTGATGCCCGCCGATCTCGCTTTCCGGCTGACGGCGCCGAGCGGGGCAGGCGGGCAGACCCTGATGCTGTCCGGCACGGTCGATGGGGCACAGCTTGCCGCCGATATCGGCATGCAGGCCGGGTTGCCGCGCCTGCTCGAGGGGAGGGTGGAGGTCAAGCTCGACGTGCAGGGTGCCAGTGCCTCGGTGCTGGGGATGCCGCTCGGGCTTGGCACGCCGACTGCTGACGGTGAGGCCCCATTGCGCATTGTCGGCCAGGTCGCCGGCAACGTGTCCAGCAGCCTCGAGACGACGCTCCTGCTCAGCAGCGGCGACGACTCCCTCGGCTTTTCGGGTCATCTGTCGGTTACCGATCCAAGGCGCTGGACTGGTCGCGGCACGCTGAAGGCCAAGCTGTCGGATCCGACCGCGCTGGTCGAGGCTGCAGGTTTGGATGGGCTGTTTCTGCCGTCACTCTCGGCCGAGGGCACGTTGGAGTTCGAGGGGGCGAACAGCATCCGGGTCGGGGGCATTGCTGGCGCCTCCGGCCGCAGCGCCTTTTCCGGCGATCTCAGCTATCGGCAGGCGACGGCCGGCGGCAGTGGCAGCCTGTCAGGCGCCATCGCCATTGATCGCCTCGATGTCGCCGACGCGACGCGACTCCTTGCCGGATCGGCGTCGCTGATCCCGGGGGAGGGCAGCATCTGGCCGACGGGGCCGCTGAGTCTCGGGGCGGTACAGCGTCAGCTGAACGGGGACGTCGAGGTGGCGGTGTCGCAACTGTTTTCCGGCGAGCGCGAACTTGCCCAGAGCGTCAAGGCAACGCTGGGTTGGAGCGCCAGCGAAACCACGCTGCGGCGCATCGAGGCGGTGCTCGGAGAGGGGACGCTCAGCGGTGACGTGACGCTCTGCTGCTCCGGCGTCGCCGACTCCAGCCAGGTGCGCGCGCGCCTGTCGCTCGATCGTGTGCCGGTCGATCACCTGCTGCCTGCCGGAACCGCCGCTGGCATCGAGGGTAAGGTCAGCGGCGTGCTGCAAGTCGATGGCGTTGGCAACAGCATCGAAGAGGTGCTGCGGGCTCTGGGCGGCGAGGGCAGCTTCTCGGTGTCCGGGCTCACCATCGATGGCCTGAGTCCCGGCGCGATCGGGGCGTTGGACGGGGTTGCTGACCTCGTCGACGCCGACGCAGGCCTCCTCGAGCAGCGCGTCGAAGCGGCACTCGCGGTCGCTCCGTTCGTCTCGGACAGCGTCAGCGGCGCTCTCAGCATTGCGGCTGGTACCCTGCGTTCGCCCAACTTGTCGCTGCAGGCTGCGGATGGCGCCTTGTTCGGAACGGTTTCGGTGTCGCTGGCCGACCTGGGGCTTTCGGGTGCGTTCGATCTGACTCGCAGCGCTGTCGCCACCGCCGCCGACACCGGCATTGTGCCGCCGACCGGCGGGGTTTCGATCGGGCTCGGGGGCACGTTGATTGCGCCGGAGCGGACAGTGGACGCTACGCGACTGGTGGACGCCGCCATGATGCAGGCCTTCGAAGCCGAAGTGGCGCGGCTCGAAAAGCTGCGAGCCGAGGAGGAGGCGCGGCTCAAGGCAGCAGCGGAAGAGGCGGCTCGCATCGAAGCCGAACGCCAGCGCCAGGCCGAAGAGGCCGCCCGTCTCGCCGCCGAGGAAGCGGCCCGCAAGGCGGCGGAGGAGGAACTGGCACGCCGGGCAGCAGAGGAGGCCGCCCGTGTCACAGCACCGCCACCGCCTGCGGCACCCCTCGATCTTGGCCTCGGGATTTCGCCTTAGCCTGGTTCGCCGCGTCCGTTGCGATAGAAATCGAGCACAGCCACCCGGATCGCCGAGGTCAGGTTGCCGCTGGTATGAGTGTCGTCGATCTCGCGCACCAGATTGGCCAGCGACAGGCCGCGTGCCGTCGACATCTCGTCGAGCGCCTGCCAGAACTCGGGCTCGAGCGCGAGGCTGGTGCGGTGGCCGGCAATGGTGAGCGAGCGCTTGAGCACGCCGGGCTGGTCTTGGCTACTTCTTGCGGAAGCTGTCGAGGCTGACGACCTTCTCGCCCGGCGCCTCGCTGCCGGTGGGCTTGTCCGCACCGGCAAGGGCGGGCGGGGCGGGTGCGGCCGACAAGGCTGCAACCGGCTCCTCGGCCGGAACACGCTCCACGTCGAACTGCAGGCCGAACTGCACCGACGGGTCAAAAAAACCCTTGAGCGCCGCGAACGGGATCGACAGCACCTCGGGGCGGCCATCGAAGGAGAGCTCCACCTCGAAGCCGGTTTCGCTGACCTTGAGCCCGTGGAACTGGTTTTGCAGCACGATGGTCATTTCCTTGTCGTACTGTTCGAGCAGCCTCTGGCTGATGCGGACCCCGGGCGACCGGGTAACGAAGGAAATGAAGAAGTGGTGCTCACCGGGCAGGCCGGTCCGCGCGACTTCGGCGAGCACCTTGCGGACAACGCCGCGAAGCGCCTCCTGGGCCAGGATGTCGTAGCGGATCAGGTCTTCGGCCATGTTCTTCTCTTGCTGCGGCTGGGGGAATCCCCATGCGGCGCATAACAGCGCGCGCGTCGCTGCAATTCAAGACCAAAGCGGACGGAGATTGCCGCCACGCGGTCGCACGGGTCAGGTGGGGAGAAGAATGCAGGCTTCTGTTGCCAGGTGCCTGCGGACCCCGCCTGTCGCCCTGCTAGGAGCGGAGGACTTTGATTCCCAGTGCTAGCGCTGCATTACGCAGCGACGGCGACCGGAGCATAGTTGTCATTGGCAACTATTAGGATGGCCCGATATCGGTGGTACCATGCCGAGCAAAAGTCTAACCTTTACGCCCTTGTCGATCCTGTTTCGTCCCCATGCAAACCCGCCAATGCGGGAGGTTTTGGTGGAGACGCCGGGCACTGCCCCCGGGTCCAATGGGTTTATTACGCTAGCCGTTTATCGCCATAGCCGTTGCCGGCACGCTCAATATAGGGCGATGACCCGATGAGTGCAACGTTCGCGCATGCGGGCAAACGATGTGGATGGGGTTCGCACCTGCTGCGCGCCTTGGGGGGTGTCCAGCCGAATCGTACTAGAAGGATGCCATGCGCCAATATCTCGACCTGCTCAAAGACGTTCTCGCAAACGGCACCGACCGGCCGGACCGCACCGGCACCGGCACGCGTTCGGTGTTCGGGCGGCAGATCCGTGTCGACCTGAGTGACGGCTTCCCGCTGCTCACCACCAAGAAGCTGCACATCAAGTCCATCGTCTACGAACTGCTGTGGTTCCTGCGCGGCGAGACCAATGTGCGCTGGCTGCAGGAGCGGGGCGTCAAGATCTGGGACGAGTGGGCCGACGCAAACGGCGATCTCGGGCCGGTCTATGGCAGTCAGTGGCGCAGCTGGCCCGACGGGCAGGGCGGCTCCATCGACCAGATCGCCAAGGTGATCGACTCGATCCGCACGAAGCCGGACTCGCGCCGGCATATCGTCACCGCCTGGAACCCGGCAGAGGTCGACGATATGGCGCTGCCACCCTGCCACTGCCTGTTCCAGTTTTACGTCGCCGACGGCAAGCTCAGCTGCCAGCTCTACCAGCGCTCCGCCGATATCTTCCTCGGCGTGCCGTTCAACATCGCCTCCTATGCGCTGCTGACGGCGATGGTGGCGCAGGTGACCGGTCTCAGGGTGGGAGAGTTCGTCCATTCCTTTGGCGATATCCACCTCTACCACAACCACTTCGAGCAGGCGCGCGAGCAGCTCAGCCGCGAGCCGCGCGCGCTGCCCCGCCTGGTCATGAATCCCGCCGTAACCGATATCTTCGCGTTTCAGTTCGACGACTTCACCTTCGAGGGCTACGATCCCCATCCCACCATCAAGGCACCGATAGCCGTATGAGAACCCTCATTGTTGCCGCGCTGCTCACGGCCAGCCTGACGCTGCCGGCTTCCACCCCTGCCACGGCCAACGACACCATGTCGCAACTGGGCACTGGCGGACTGATCTTCCTGACCTCTGGCAAGGTGGCAATGCAGTCCGAGGACCTGTTCGTCTCAATGGACGAGGTACGGGTCGCCTACGAGTTCCGCAATGACGGCGAGTCCGACGAGACGGCGCTCGTGGCGTTTCCGCTGCCCGACATCACCGGCAGCGGCGACTTCATGGTGTCGATCCCGACCAACAGCACCGACAACATTTTCGGGTTCACCACCACCTTCAACGGCGCGCCGGTGGAGGTGACGCAGCATCAGTATGTCTTTGCTTTCGGTGTCGATCATACCTCGCTGCTGCAATCGCTCGGTGTCCCCCTTGCGCCCTTCTCGACCGAGACGCAGGAGGCGCTGGACGCCCTGTCCGATGCGGACAAGGCGATGCTGCTGCACCATGGCCTCGTGATCCCCATGGAATACGACATGGGGCAGGGCATGCAGACCAGCTACGTGCCGGTCTGGACGCTGAAGACCACCTATACCTGGGAAGCCGAGTTCAAGGCGGGCGAGGTCGCCGAGGTGGTCCACACCTATCGGCCGAGCGTGGGCGGCACGACGGGCGTCACCTTTCTCGCCGAGCCCTATGACGGCTACGATCCGGCGAGGGACTATGCCGGCAAGTACTGCACCGACGAGAGCTTCGTGTCGGCGGTTCGCAAGACCCTGCCCAATCCCGACGAGCCGTATGGCGCGCCGTTCTTCGAGAACTGGCTGACCTACATCTGGTCGACCGGCAACAACTGGAACGGGCCGATCGAGCGCTTTCGCCTGACCATCGACAAGGGCCGGCCGGAGAACCTGGTCTCCTTCTGCTGGGACGGCGAGGTGACCAAGACCTCGCCGACCACCTTCGAGATGGAGGCCACCGATTTCTTCCCGCCCTATGGCCGCGAACTCGAGGTGCTGATCCTCAACCGGCAGATCGAGCAAAACGTCGGCTGATGGCCACACTTGCCGAATTGACCGACCGCGTCGCGCAGGTCTCCGACGTCTATGCCCAGCGCTGCAATATTCGCCGGGATCCGGACTGGTATGCGCTCAAGCTGCAGGAAGAGGCGGGGGAGTTGGTGGCCGAGTATCTGCGCGGCACCGGTCGCGGCCGGGTCGGCGATAGGGACGACGGGTCCATACGGCAAGCGCTCGAGAACGAGGCGGCAGACCTCATGGCGCAACTGCTGCTGTTCTGCCGCGCCAACGCAATCGATGTGGAGGCTGCTTTGCAGCGCAAGTGGTTCCGCCATCTCGATCCCCCATCCGGACCATAGCGATATGACCACGACAATTCGCGCTGCCGCGCCGGCCGATACCGGCCTGATCCTCGAACTTATCCTCGCGCTCGCCGACTATGAGAAATTGCTGCACGAGGCCGTCGTGACGGAAGACGATCTCCGGCGTGATCTGTTCGGACCTCAGCCGCGGGTGTTCTGCGAAATCGCCGAGCACGACGGCAAGCCAATGGGTTTTGCGCTGTGGTTCTACACCTATTCGACCTTCCAGGGCCGGCACGGCATCTGGCTTGAGGATCTGTTCGTACGCCCCGAGGCGCGGGGGCTCGGCATCGGCAAGGCGCTGCTGGTCAATCTGGCGCAGCGCTGTACGCGCGAAGGGCTGGGCCGCTTCGAGTGGTCCGTTCTCAACTGGAACGAGCCGTCCATCGCCTTCTACAAGGCGCAGGGTGGGGTGATGATGGATGAGTGGACGCGCGTTCGCGTCGCCGGCGAGGCGCTGACCAGGCTGGCCGGTTCGTGAGTGTCGCCATCGCGCTGATCGCCGCCGTGGCCGAGAACGGTGTCATTGGTTCGGCGGGAGCGATCCCCTGGCGGCTGCCCAGTGATTTCGCCTTCTTCAAGCGAACCACGCTTGGCAAGCCCGTCATCATGGGCCGCAAGACCTTCGAGAGCATTGGTCGCCCGTTAGCCGGTCGCACCAATCTTGTCGTCACAGGGCGGCCGGACTACCGGCCGGCGGGTGTGGAGGTGGTCGGGAGCCTCGACGACGCCATTCGCCGTGGGCGCGAAATCGCCGCGCGGGACGGCATGGACGAGGTGATGGTGATCGGCGGCGGTGAAGTCTATCGCGCCACCATCGGCATGGCGGATCGGCTCTATATCACCCATGTCTCGATGTCGCCGGCGGGGGACGCGTTGTTTCCTCCGATCGACCCAATGGTGTGGGAAGTTGATCGGACCATCGACATTGCGCGTACCGAAAACGACAGCGCCGCGTTCGTCGTTAACGTCTATGGACGACGCGGCCTTTCGGCACGTTGATCGGCTAGGAAGCGTTCCCTATATAGAGCCGACTTATCTGGAATTTTCGAGGAAAGGTGGCGCATGCCCTGGGACAACAACACCGGCGGAGGGGGCCGCAACAATGGCGGGCCATGGGGACAAGCCCCGGGCGGCGGCAATGGCGGCGGTGGCGGTCGACGGGGCAATACCCCCAATCTTGAAGACATTCTGAAGCGTGGCCGGGACGGGCTGCAGGGTGGCTTGCCCGGCGGACGCTGGGCCATCGGTGGTGCCGTGCTCGCAGTGGTCGCCTTCTGGCTGGCCAACTCCGTCTACACGGTCGGTCCGGCCGAAGTCGGCGTGGAACTGCAGTTCGGTAAACCCAAGCCCGAACTGTCCGATCCCGGGTTGCACTTCCACTTGTGGCCGGTAGAAACGGTCGAGAAGGTCGGCGTGGCGGTCAATCGCACCTCCATCGGCGGCTCCGCGACGGCCCGCAACGACACGGGCGAAGGCCTGATGCTTTCGGGCGACCAGAATATCGCCGATGTGCGCTTCACCGTGTTCTGGTCAGTGGTCAATCCGATCGACTATCTGTTCAACGTGCGCGATCCCGAGGACATCGTGCGGCTTTCGGCCGAAAGCGCGATGC
Source organism: uncultured Devosia sp. (assembly GCA_964399695.1). Lineage (GTDB taxonomy): Bacteria > Pseudomonadota > Alphaproteobacteria > Rhizobiales > Devosiaceae > Devosia_A. The sequence continues at coordinate 150,194 of CAYNRZ010000006.1, forward strand.
GCGAAGTGGTGGGCCGGCGCCCGGCCGACGACATCTTCCGCGACGATGCCGGTGGCATTGCCACGCAGGTCCAGGACATCACGCAGTCGATCCTCGATACCTACGGCGCCGGGGTGGCCGTCAGCGAGATCAACATCGAATACGCGGCGCCGCCGCAGGCGGTGGTCGAGGCGTTCAACGAAGTGCAGCGTGCGGGCCAGGACGAGACCCGCGTGCAGGAAGAAGCGCGCCGCGATGCCAATACCCGTCTGGGTAATGCCCGCGGCCAGGCAGCATCGGTGCGTGAGCAGGCTGCAGCTTATGCCAACCGCGTGGTGCAGGAAGCCACCGGTGAGGCGGAACGCTTCAACCAGATTTACGCAGAATACGTGAATGCCCCCGACGTGACGCGGCAGCGCCTGTTCCTCGAAACCATGGAAGAGGTGCTTGGCAGTTCGCAGAAGGTGCTTGTCGAAAGTGGTGCCGGCGGCTCGGGGGTGATCCCCTATCTGCCACTGCCGGAGTTGAGGGGCGGTAGCAGCGCTCCAGCCGCGACCAGCACTAGCGGCACGGGGAACTAAGCCATGAACAAGCTCATCGTCGCCGGCATTGCCGTCCTCGTCGCTATCTATGTCTTCTTTTCCTCGCTCTACGTCGTGAACGAGCGGGAGCAGGCCATCGTGCTGCGCTTCGGGCAGATCACAGATGTCCGCACCGAGCCGGGCGTGTATTTCAAGATCCCGACCGACATTGTCGATACCGTACAGATCATCGACGATCGTCTGCTCCGCACCGACATCACCAACCTGCGCGTGCAGGTGCAGGGTGGCGCCTTCTATATCGTCGACGCGTTCCTGACTTACCGCATCAATGACCCGCGGCTGTTCCGCGAGCGCGCGCTGGGCCAGTTGTCGGTGGTCGAAGACCGTATCGGCACCAGCTTTGCCGCCGTGCTGCGCCAGGTCTACGGTCTGCGCGAGTTCAATGCGGCCCTCTCCGAGCAGCGCTCGCAGATGATGTTGCAGGCGCGCGATCTCATCCGCCCGAACGTCGACACGCTCGGTATCGAGGTGGTGGACGTCCGCATCGTGCGGACCGAACTCGACGCAGAAGTGTTCGAGAGCACCTACAACCGGATGCGTGAGGAACGTCTCGCCGAGGCTGCCTTCATCCGCGCCCGCGGTCAGGAAGCGGCGCAGACGCTTCGCGCCATTGCCGAACGCCAGGCAATCGAGATCGAGTCGGCGGCCAGCCGCGACAGCGAGATCATTCGTGGTCAAGGCGACGCCGAGCGGAACCGCATCTTTGCTGCGGCCTATGGCCAGGATGGGGAGTTCTTCGAGTTCTACCGCTCGATGCAGGCCTATCGTGCCGCCATGACCGGGAACAACACCACGATGGTGCTGTCGCCTGAAAGCGAGTTCTTCCGCTACTTCGGCTCGAATGGCACGCTGCCTGCACGTAACCCCAACCCGGCACCCGCCATCGCGCCCGCGCCGGTGCCCGAGTCGGCCACGCCGGCGACGGTTGAAGAGACGCTGGATGGCGTCCCGGTGGATGGCGGCGTGGCCCCGACCATGACGCTCGAGGACGGCTCGACGCTCGAGCCGACCGTGGGTACCGATACTCCGGCCCCGGCAGATCCTGCGGTCGCCTCGCCTGCCGAGCCGGCCCCTGCGGCCGACCCGGCGCCTGCCGCTGAGCCGGCACCTGCTGCCGGTCAGTGACGGCGTTCCTCGCCGCGCTTGGTCTCGCAATTGTTCTGGAAGGGCTGCTCTATGCAGCCTTTCCAGAGCAGATGAAGCGGATGCTCGCGGCCGTTATCGAACAACCCGCCTCAACCATTCGTGCTGCCGGTTTGGCTTGCGCGGCGGCTGGACTTGTTCTCTTGTGGTTCCTGAACTCGTGATGCCCCCGTCGGCATTGCGCGTGTGAGGAGCCCCTGCGATGCGACTGTCCCACCTTGTGTTCGGCCTTGCCCTGGTCGTTGTTTCAGGCCTGGTTGCGGGCGTGCCGCCCACCCTCGCCAAGGGACCCGATTCCGTTGCCGGGCTCGCCGCCGACCTCTCGCCCGCGGTGGTCAACATCGGCACCTCCCGCAAGGTTTCGATGGGCATGCCGTTTCCGGAGGTGCCGGAAGGCTCGCCGCTGGAAGAGATGTTCGATGACCTCAATCCCAATCAGGGCGAGGGCGAGGAGCGGATGCGGGAAGCGACCAGCCTCGGCTCGGGTTTCATCATTTCCGCCGATGGCGTGGTGGTCACCAACAACCATGTGATCGAAGGCGCGGACGAAATTCTCGTCTACCTTACCGATGGTCGGCGCCTGCCGGCGAAGCTGCTCGGGGCCGACCAGAAGACCGACCTCGCGGTGCTCAAGGTCGAGGCCGATGAAGACCTGCCCTTCGTCGAATTTGGTGACAGCGACACCGCTGTCGTCGGTGACTGGGTGATGGCAATCGGCAATCCCTTCGGTCTGGGTGGTTCGGTCACGCTCGGCATCGTCTCTGCGCGCAACCGCGACATCCAGTCTGGCCCCTATGACCAGTTCATCCAGACCGATGCGGCGATCAATCAGGGCAATTCGGGCGGGCCGCTGTTCGACATGGAAGGCGATGTGATCGGCATCAACACCGCCATCATCGCGCGCGGTGGTCAGTCGCTCGGCATCGGCTTTGCCGTTCCGGTCAACCTGGCCCGACCCGTCATCGACCAACTGCTGGAATTTGGCGAGACGCGGCGCGGCTGGCTGGGTGTGGGCATCCAGGAAGTCAGCGAGGATATCGCGCTCAGTCTCGGCATCGCCAAGCCGTCGGGCGCGCTGGTCATCGACGTGACCGCCGGTGGTCCCTCGGCCGGCGTCGTCCAGGAAGGCGACATCATCCTCTCCTTCGATGGCAAGACCATCGACAAGATGCGTGACCTGCCGCGAGTCGTCGCCGAAACGGCGGTGGGCAAGGCGGTCACCGTCAAGCTGCTGCGGGCAGGCGAGGAGAAGGAACTGGCGATCACGCTTGGCCGCCTCGAGGACGGTGAAAAGCTGATGGCCGGGCTGCAGGATACTGCGCCGGTCGCGCCGCCCCCGGATGAGGTTGAAGAGGAGGTCCTGTCGGATTCCGCCGCTACGGTAGGCTTCGAGGTGGCACCGCTCGATGAGGCCAAGCGCGCCGAGTTCGGCCTGCCGCCCGAGGCCGGTGGCATCATCGTCACCGATGTCGATATCGGCAGCGATGCGGACAGCAAGGGCCTGATGCCCGGCCTGTTGATCAACGAGGTCAACCAGCGGCTGGTGGCAACGGTGGACGAGTTCAACGCGCTGGTCGCCGAGGCGCGCGAGGCGGGCCGGCCGGCGGTGCTGTTCAAGGTCACCGATGCGGCCGGTGCAACGCGCTTCGTCGCGGTGCGGCTGGGCTGAGGCTACGTCGCGACCCCAGAGCATTTCACCGTTTCGTTGAAACGCTGAAATCGCTCAAGTCTTTGATTTGTCGCGCTTCCGAACCGGAAAACCGTTGCCACTTTTCCTGGAAGCGCTTTAGCGGACGATCTCGTCTTCTTCGTAGCCCTGCAGGTAAAGCAGGGCGGTGAGGTCGCCATGGTCGATGCGCACTTGGGCCGCGGCGGCCACGTGGGGCTTGGCATGGAGCGCCACGCCCAGGCCGGCGGCGCGGATCATGTCGAGATCGTTGGCGCCATCGCCGACCGCCAGTGTCGCGGTCATCGGCAGGCCGCGTTCGGCCGCGAGCGTCTGAAGTCGCGTGAGCTTGGTCGTTTTGTCGACGATCGGGGCGGCAACGGTACCGGTCAGTGCATCGCCGTCGAACTCCAGCACATTGGCCACCGCCTCATCGAAGCCGATCCGCTTGGCAAAATAGTCGGCAAAGAAGGTGAAGCCGCCCGAGACCAGCGAGGTGTAGGCGCCATATGCCTTCATGGTGTGGACCAGGGCGCGGCCGCCGGGCGCCAGGGTGATGCGCTCGCGGCGAATCTCTTCCATGGCCTTGCGCTCGAGGCCCTTGATAAGGCTGACCCGGGTGCGCAAAGCCTGCTCGAAATCGAGTTCTCCATTCATGGCGCGCTCGGTGATCTCGGCCACGGCGGCCTTTATGCCCACAGCATCGGCCAGCTCATCGATGCATTCCTCGTTGATCATGGTCGAGTCCATGTCGGCGACGAGGACGCGCTTGCGGCGTTCGGTTTCCGATACCAGTGCGGCATCGACGCGGCGGGTGTCGATGGCATGGCGGGCGGCCGCCAGCGGGTCGGTGGCGGTGGCATTGTGGATCTCGACGGCCACGCGCTGGTGCAACCAGTTGATCTGGCCCCCGGTCTCGTGCTGGATCGCCGCGGCCAGCTGAGCGTCGAGCTCGGAATCGGCGGGATTGGCGATGATGCAGAGGATGGTCATGGACGTCCCGGAGAGAGCTGCGCTGGGCAGCAAGGGGCAAGGCGCCGGCACGGCGCGGCGTGCCGCGTTGATAGCGGGTCCGACCGCGAGCGGCAAGTCGGCGCTGGCCCTGCGCATGGCCGCCGAGACGGGCGCGATCATCGTGAATGCCGATGCGCTGCAGGTCTATGGTGGGCTGTCGGTTCTCACTGCCCGGCCCGGCGAGGACGACCTCGCGCGGGCGCCGCACCAGCTCTACGGCTTCGTCGACCCGGCGACGCGGTTTTCGACCGGTGGCTGGCTCCGTGCGGCCAGCGAACTCGTGGCCGGGGCAGGGGATCGGCCCCTAATCTTTGTCGGTGGCACCGGGCTCTATTTTTCGGCGCTGACCGAGGGTTTCGCCGAAGTGCCGGAGGTGCCGCCTGAGTCCGTTGCGCATGCCGAAGCGGAGATTGCCGGGCTCGACCGTGAGGCACGGGGCCGGCTGATTGCGGTCCGCGACCCGCGTATCGCGGTACGGCTCAGGGCCCCCGATCCGCAGCGGGTGGCCCGTGCGCTGGCCGTGCTGCATGCCACCGGCCGGTCGCTGGCCGACTACCAGGATGATCTACAACCGGCGCCCCTGGCCGGTTTCGCGCTCCAGCGGATCGTGCTCAATCCCGACCGCGAGGTGCTACGGACGCGCATCGCCCAGCGCTTCCACAAGATGTGGCAGGGCGGCGCGATCGAGGAGGTCCGGGCGCTGCTCGCACGTGGACTCGACCCGGCACTGCCGGCGATGAAGGCAATCGGGGTGCCCGAGATCGCCGCCATGCTGCGGCGCGAGATCGATGCCGAGGCTGCCATGGCGCTGGCCATCACCGCGACGCACCAATATGCCAAGCGGCAGCGCACCTGGTTCCGCGGGCGGATGGCCGACTGGGAGTGGCGCGACGGCGCCTGAAAGCTCAGTCGTGCCGCGTTGCGCGGCCAAGCAGTCCGAGCCGCTCGCGCATGGCGAAGCGGGTGACCAGCACCACCGCGACAAAGGCAAGGCCTGCCGCAAGGCCCCACCAGATGCCCATGCTGTTCATCCCGAGCGGGAAGGCAAGCAGGTAGGCGATGGGAAACCCAAGCCCCCAATAGCCGATCAGCGCGATGACCAGCGGCATGCTGGTGTCGTTCAGGCCGCGGAGCGCAGCGGCCATGGTGACCTGCGTGCCGTCGAACAACTGAAACAGCGCGGCGACCAGCAGCAGCCTGGCCGCCAGCACAAGCGGTGCCTGGCTTTCCGGTAGCGACCGATCTAGAAACAGCCCGACCAGCACGTGGGGGATGCTGAGGTAAAGCACCATGCTGCAGGTCATGAAGGCGAGTGTCAGCCCCAGCGAGGTCCACCCGGCCTTGCGGACGGCCTCGGCGCTGCCGCTACCCACAGCAAGACCCACGCGAACCGTTGTCGCCTGGCTCAGGCCGAGCGGCACCATGAACGCGATGGCAGACAGTTGCAGCGCAATCGCGTGAGCGGCCACCTCGTCCTGACCGATCCAGCCCTGCATCAGGGCGGCGAAGGTGAACAGCCCGACTTCTGCCACCAGCATCAGCGCCACGGGCAGGCCGATGCGCCAGATGCGGCGGAACGTCGTCCAGTCGGCTTCGAAGAAGCGCGCCAGGATGTGGTAGCGCCGATAGCGCCGATGCGTCAGCACATAGGTGGCCATGATCACGGTCATCAGGAGGCTGACCAGCGAGGTAGCGATACCGGCGCCCGCGATCTCCAGCCGTGGCAGCCCCCAGTTGCCGAAGATCAGCCCGTAATTCAGCACGGCATTGGCGACAACGCCGGCCAGGGTGATGATCAGGATGGCCGGTGTCTGTCCCTTGGCCGCGAGAAATGACCGGAACACCACCAGCATGAAGGCGGGGATGAACATCCAGCAGGCCGCATGCACGTAGCGTTCCGCCAGCGCGGCAAGCTCAGGGTCCTGCCCGATGGCGATGTAGAGCGGCCGGATGTTCCACACCAAGGGGATCAGCATCGCTGCCAGACTGAAGGCGATCCACAGCCCCTGGCGGACGATGCGCCGCACGGCGCGCAGATTGCCAGAGCCCAGGGCCTGCGCCACCAGTGGCGCCACCGCGCCGGTCAGGCCCACACCGAACAACTGGATGGTGATGAACAGCGCGTTCGCCAGGGTGCTGGCCGCCAGCGCCTGCGGGCTCAGCCAGCCGAGCATGATGATGTCGGTGGTCATCAGCGCATTCTGCGCCAGCTGAGCAATGATCAGTGGCCAGCCGAGCACCAGCAGGGCGCGCAACTCATCTGCCCAGCCGTGCGCCACGGCACGGTCTACCGCGCCGTCAGCCGGCGCAGCCCGCAATTCTGTCATCTTGTTCAGTCCCACTCGCGGCGGGAGCCATACGATCATTCGCCGGCAAAGGAAAGTCACGCGGGAACCCCGAGCCGGCCGCCGCGTTCCGGTCTGGGCTCATGATTCAGAAGCAGGGAGTAAACCAATGAAGAAATTCGTCGCCATCGGCGCCATCCTCGTGGCCGCGGTCACGCTGTCCGCCTGTTCCACCACCCAGAAGGGCGCCTCGGTCGGTGCGGCTGCCGGCGCCGTTATCGGCGGGGCCACCACCGGTTCGCTGACTGGCGCTGCTGCCGGCGCCGTGATTGGTGGCGTCACCGGTGCTGTCGCAGGCGAACTCGTCGGCCGCTACGACCGGGATCCGACCCGCTGCGTCTGGCGGGCTCCCGATGGCACGCGCTATCTCGCACCCTGCTCGCCCAACGGCTGACGCAAAAACAATCGGGCGGAGGAATCACCCTCCGCCCCTTCTGTCATGCTTGGCTGGCTTACTCGTCGCTGGCCGGGTCCGGCGCGATCGAGGCGGTGACCGCCGGCAAGCCCCTTGGCGGCCCCGACAGCCCGCAGGTCCGGACCTGCGGCAGCCGGAAGTCGCGCAGCAGGGGGCTCTGGTTGTTGGCATAACGGAACGATGTCCGCATCTCTTCGCGTAACTCGCCGATGAAATCGTCGGTGTAGCCCAGCGCCAGCGAAATACCGGGGTTGGACTCGCCGACCTCGCAAGTCTCGGCCAGGGTCACGCAATTGCCGTTGCGGTTGCACAGGTTCGTGCTGCCGTGGAACATCAGCACCCGGGTGAAGCGGCGCGTCACGAAGAAGTCGAACGCCGTGCCGCGAATGCCGATGGTGCCGGTCGGTGTCTTGATCTGGTAATCGTCCTTGGCGCCATTTCCGGTCACGAAGCGGAAGGTGCCGCTGAGCGCATTCACCGCAAACTTGCCGACGCTGCCATCGCTCCGGAGCAGATAGTCTTCCAGCAGCAGTTCGGAGTTCGGGCCGACGACCAGTTCGGTCTCGTCGGAAAACTTGATCTGAACCAGGCCCTTGGCGTCTGTCACCACCCGGTCGCCGATGAAAACGTCGGAGCCGACCGCGAGGACGCGGATGTCGGAACCGGTCTCGGCCCGAGCGTCGGTATCGACCCCCAGCGCCACACCGGTCGCCGCCGCTGCGGGTGAAGCCGCCACAGCAATCGCCAGTAACAGGAACAGGGCATTCAAGAACTTGGTCATGTCAAAGCATCCGTGCGTCTCGGACCACAAACCAATTTACTGCAAATAAACCATGCTGTCGCTGCCAAAACGCGCATGGCTCTTCAACTCCTGCAGAATAGGTTAGCGCCCCCGGCCGGCCGCGATCTGCAGCCGATGCGGACAGATGACGCCAGCCTGGCTGAACGGGATGTGAATGGTCGACCGCCACAGTGCTCTGTGCTGCGAACCGCTGCGTTGAGCAAGCAAAACGCGTCATGAAGGAAGATTGGCGCGCCCAAGGGGAATCGAACCCCTGTTCCCGCCGTGAGAGGGCGGTGTCCTGACCGCTAGACGATGGGCGCGGCGGGATCTGTTTACCGGTGCTTCCGGTTCCGCGTCAACCACTTGGAGGAAGTGGCGCGCCCTAGGGGAGTCGAACCCCTCTCTGCACCGTGAAAGGGTGCCGTCCTAACCGATAGACGAAGGGCGCTGCGGTGGCGACCGTATAGGGAGGTTCAGCGAACGAGGCAAGCGCGAATTTGCACCCACTTGCCTGCCATCAACAACCGCCGAAGGTCACCGGCTTGTTCCAGCCTCGGGGGCGGTCGCGCACGTCGATATGGATGAACTGCTTGCCGGGGTAGCAGCCGAGCCCGCCCACCCCGTTGTTGCGAGCGACATAGGCAATCAGCCGCCGCTTGTCGACGCCGGGGATGAAGAAGTCGGCGGCCATGCATTTCATGTGGTAGCTGGCATCGGCGCCCCCAACCTTGCCGTTGTGGAAGGGGTCGCGATAGCCCGAATTCATCACGATTTTCTTGCCGAAATAGCCCTCGATCTCCCAGATCACCAGGCGCAGCTTGGGGGTGAGGCAGAAGGCGTTCACGTCCTTGTGGGTCACAAACGTGCCGAAGCTTTGCGAGTAGCCGCGATAGGCGTCGCCGCTCGACGCAAAGAACGCAAAGGGCAGGCAGCCGCTGACGAGTGCGGCCACGACGAGTGCCGAAAGCAGACGATACATTTGACATTCCCGACGCCGGCCCTGGCCCGGCCGACGTCCGAAACGCTAGACGTTCTTGGATAAGCTGAGCCTAACCCACGTGGTTAAGGCTTGGTTGATCTGCCTCACCAGGAGCCGACATTGGGCATCGACGTCCAGGGCTCGGCCGGGGCGAGCGCCGGGCCGTCCTGCAGGATCTCGATGGAAATATTGTCGGGCGAACGCACGAAGGCCATGCGACCGTCGCGCGGCGGGCGATTGATGGTGATTCCCATCGCCATCAGGTGCTGGCAGGTTTCGTAGATATTGGGCACCGCATAGGCGAGATGGCCGAAATTGCGGCCGCCGGTATAGGTCTCGGGATCCCAGTTATAGGTGAGCTCGACTTCGGCGTCCGGCTGGCCCTCCGGAGCGAGGAAGATCAGGGTGTATCGGCCCTTTTCATTCTCGCTGCGGCGCATCTCCTTGAGCCCGAGGCCCTCGCAGTAAAACCTGAGGCTCGCATCCACATCGGAAACACGGACCATGGTGTGGAGGTACTTCATCGGCTCTCTTCCCTGAATAATTCTCGGTTGGTCAGGCTGTTGCAGCAAGTCTAGGCGCCCGGGGAGCTGGCTGCAACGTCGCCCGCCCGTGGCGGCTGTGCACAGTCAATGATAAATTTGTAACGACTGCTTAACTTCTGGGCGTGAATCGGCCAATCTCAGATGGCTTGTAGAGTACCCCGGTCTGCGGCGGGGCGAGTACGAAAAGGCATGGGTATGGGGGCGAACGACAATCCCGGCGGGCGGGGAGCCGGCAGCGGTATGCCATCGCGTCAGCCAGATGTGGCTGGTAGCGAGGATGCCGGCCACGACGGCGGCCTCGATGTCATCGAGATCACTGGTGCCATCAAGTGGTTCGACGTGGCCAAGGGCTTTGGCTTCATCGTTCCGGACGATGGCCGGCCCGACGTGCTGCTGCACGTGACCTGCCTGAGGCGTGATGGCTACCAGACGGCCTATGAGGGCGCCCGCATCGTCGTCGAAGCGCTGGCGCGACCCGGCGGGTTGCAGGCCTTTCACATCGTCAGCATGGATGAATCGACGGCCAAGCATCCCACCGAGATGCCGCCGCCGCGCACGCATGTGTCGGTCGAGCCGACCAGCAAGTTGGTTCGGCTCGAGGTGAAGTGGTTCAACCGGCTGCGCGGCTTCGGCTTCCTTTCCGCCGGCGACGGGGCGCCCGACGTGTTCGTGCACATGGAAACCCTGCGTCGCTTCGGAATCACCGAGCTGCGGCCCGGTCAGCATGTGCTGGTGCGCTACGGGACTGGCCCCAAGGGTCTGATGGTCGCCGAAATCCGTCCAGATGGCTGGGGCGAGGCGCCGTCCTCGCACTGACAGGACCGCCCGAGTTTTGACGCGATCCGGTGGCCGGATCGCGCATCTGTCACCGGTGGACCTCTCCCGATGCGTTTCATGAAATCGTTGCTTGCGGCACTTTTGCTCGTCCTGACCCTGCCGCTCGCGGCCTGCAGCGACGAAGGCCGGCTGACCATCGAATCGCGCAACGGTCAGCACAACTTTGCCGTCGAAATTGTCGATACGCCGGAGACGCGCGCTCGGGGCCTGATGTACCGCGAGGAACTGGCGCCCGACGCCGGCATGCTGTTCGACTTCAGGGAAAGTCGTCCGGTCAGCTTCTGGATGCGCAATACGCTGATCCCGCTCGACATGATCTTCATCACCGAGGAAGGGCTCATCGCCAATGTGCATGCGCAGGCGCGGCCACATGACCCGACATCGATCCCGTCGGATGGCCCGGTGATGTTCGTGCTGGAAATTCCGGGCGGCCGCGCGGCCGAGCTGGGCATCGCAGCCGGCGACAGGGTCATGCACCCGCGCATCAAGGGCGGGGCGCGATAGCCCAACGCTAGAGCCGGCTCAGAACGACACTGTCCAGCAGCGCCAGCAGGTGCAGGCTGGCTCCGGTGACGACAAAGCCATGCCAGACGGCGTTGTGGAACCGCAATTTTTCCCACAGGTGGAACACGATGCCGGCGCTGTAGACGAGGCCGCCGGAGATGAGCAACCAGAAGCCCAGCGGCGGAAGGTGAACTGACAGCGCCTTGGCAATCAGGACACCACTCCAGCCGATCGCCAGGTAGAGCACCAGCGCGCCGCGCCCGAAGCGGTGTGGCACGACCAGCTTCAGCATCATGCCGGCAATCGCGCCGCCCCAGACCAGCACCGCAACCGCAATGCTCTGTGGCGTCGCGCCAAGCAGTGCCAGGAACGGCGTGTAGGTCGCGGCGATGAACAGAAAGATCGCAGCCTGGTCGAGGCGCGCGAGCAGCCGCTTGGCCGGTGCGTGGATGGGGCAAAGATTGAACGCCAGCGAGACCGAGAGCAGCAGCACCAGCGTCGATACGTAGAGTGCGATAGCCGGGAGTTCGACCGGGCCGCCCACCGAGGCCGCGAGCAACAGGATCGTGGTTCCGAGAACAGCCGCCACCAGCAGCCCGATGCCGTGCACGATGCCGTCGGCGACCAGCTCGGCAAGCGTGAATGGGCGGCCGCGTGTCCACCATGTCCGCTCGGTGCTGGTCTCGATCAGGCTCAAAGTTCGGGTCCCTTAGGCGAACCGCGACAATCCTGTCATCTGACTGTCATAGTCAAGCTTGGGATCTGGTGGCCTTGACAGGTAACGCAGGAGTTACGAGGTTCGGCCGCCTCTTGGGAGAAGCACCTCGTGAGTCCTGTCGATCAGTTTGCCGCTCTTGCCGACCCCACACGCTGTCGCGTGGTCGAACTGCTCAGCGGCAAGGCGAGGCCCGTGCATGAACTCGCGGCGGCGTTCGATATCAGCCGGCCGGCGATTTCGCGGCACCTGCGCGTGCTGAAGGAAGCCGGACTGGTGAAGGAAGAAAAGCGCGGACGCGAGAATGTCTATGCGCTGCAGCGCGCTCGACTGAAGCCGATGCAGGACTGGCTGGACAAGCACCGCGCGACGCCCACGAAGGCCGCCACGGCGCCCAAGACACTCAAGACACCCAAGACACCCAAGCCTGCCGAAGTGGTGCAGACCAGCAGGGCGCCGAAATCGCCGCGCCCCGTGAAGGGCCCGTCTTCAGCGCAGACGCCGCTGCCGCAGTTGTCGCTCGATTTCTAGCCTCAAGGTCGTGGCAACCAGTCGTCGATCCTGCCAGTAAGGTGGTAGGCCGTCAGTCCGGCCCACTCACGCAGGGCAGCATTGAGGATGTCGAGATTCTCGGTGGCCGAGCCCAACGCCAGGCCCGGCCAGACATCGGAGGCGGTGAAGTAGTCGGTTGGCCAGGGGATCACCTCGAACCCCGCCTTGCGGAACAGCCCGACCGATCGCGGCATATGGGCCGCCGAGGTCACCAAGAGCCAGTTTTCGCCGGCCTGCGGTGCGGCGAGAGTCTTGGAAAACTGCGCATTTTCCTCGGTGTTGCGGGCCTGGTCCTCGGCAAGCAGGCGATCGGGCGCAATACCGAAATCGGTGAAGAAGCGAACGGCGGCCGCCGCCTCGGATTCTGGCGCGTCGGAAAGCACCGTGATGCCGCCGGTCACCACAATGCGGGCCTCGGGATGTCGCAGGGCGAGCCTGAGCCCCTCGGCAAAGCGGTCACCGGCGCGGTTTAGTTCCCAGCCGCCGTTCAGACCGTTGAGGCTCGCCTTCATGCCACCGCCCAGCACGATGATTCCATCTATCGTTGGCGGCTCGTCGGGACGCTCGAAGCGCGCCTCGAGCGGGCGGACGAGCAGCAGTCCGAGATTGGTGGTGCTGGCGACAAGGAGCAGAGCTGTAGCGGTGCCGATCAGCCACCCGGAAAGGCGACGTCTTCGCATCATCCCCGCCAGCACGCCAATCAGCAGCAATCCGATGACGACAGAGAGCGGGCTGAACAGGAACCAGAACAGCTTGGCGAGGTAGGGGAACATGGCCGCGGGCCGCTACTGCCGACGCCGCTGTTCCTGCAGTGCGGCCTTCAGCAGCGGCGGCAGGGCCAGGGCCAACAGCATGGCGGCGAGGGGAACCGAGAACACGTAGCCGAGTGTGCCGAAGCCGAAAGCGCCGATCACACCGCCCAGCGCGAACATGCCCAGTACCTCTACCAGCATCCGCAGCTTCTGGCGGTCGGCCACGACGACATGCCGGCTGTCTTTGCTGTGGTCGCGGTGCCAGTAGGCGAGCTTGCCCAGTTCGATGCCGATATCGGTGACGATCCCCGTGACATGGGTGGTGCGCATGCGGGCGCCCGAAATCTTGGTGATCGTGGCGTTCTGCAGTCCCATGATGAAGCAGAGCAGGGGGGCGGCAATGTTGACGAAGCCCGGCTGGCCCTGGCCGATGCTGCCGACAATCCCGAAGCCGAGCAACAGCAGGGCCTCGATGGCGATGGGAAAGGCATATTGCCGGGCGCGGGCGTTGCGCCGGCCCCAGTTGATCAGGATTGCCGACACAGCCGAGCCAAGCGTGAAGGCCACAACCGCAATGGCCGCGCCGCCGATCAGCTGGAAATTGCCGAGAACCAGGTTGTCAGAGACGCCGGAAATGATGCCGGTCATGTGGGAGGTGTACTGGCCGATGGCGAGAAAGCCGCCGGCATTCATGCCGCCGGCGACGAAGGCCAGCATGGCGCCCAGCAGCACGTCGCTGGCGACGTTGCGCCGATGCGCCGCGGCCACCCGAAAGAACCGAAGCCTGTCGCGACGGCGCGCGGACCGATCCATTGTCATGTCGTCAGTCATACGCCCCCCGGTGCGGACCACAAGGGTCCAGATGCAGCACGGGCGATCAGGCAGACCCCGGCCGGACCTTGGCGACCTCGGGAGGATTCGAACCTCCGACCAACAGCTTAGAAGGCTGCTGCTCTATCCCCTGAGCTACGAGGCCGTTGGTCGGGGTTTAGCCGAATCCTTTGACTTTGTCAGGTCGGCAATCGGCCCGCCGATTGTGAGCGCCGCACGCGTTGCGCCCGGGTCGCGGCACGGCTATGTCGTCGGTGGTCGCGGCGACCGCCACATCGGATCCACATGCCTGAGTTCTTCATCCACTGCGGACTGCACAAGACCGGTACCACGGCACTGCAGCATTTCCTCGCGAGCAACGCCAGGGCGCTGCTCGAGTCGGGCCTGCACTATCCGGCGTCCGGCACCAGTGTCGGAGGCGCGCACCATAATCTGGCCTGGGAACTGTCCCGTGACCGGAGGTTCGTGCGCAAGAATGGCGGCCTCGAACTCATGTTGCGCCAGACTGCGGCCATCGGGCGGGATACCGTGGTTTCCAGCGAAGATTTCGAGAGCTCACTGCTGTCCCCCGAACGCTGGACGTCGCTGCTCGAGACTCTCAAGCCCCTCGGCTACAATGTGACCTTCATCGTCTACCTTCGCGAACCTGCCAGCTACCTGCAGTCGCTGTTCCTCGAGAACATCAAGCACGGCTGTGGTGACGAGTTCGGAGCCGTGGCCCGACAGGTCGTCGAACGGGGCAGCTACAGCTTCAAGGATTGGACATTCCAGTTCGACTACGACGCGATCGCCCGGCAGATGGCCCGTATCTCCGGTGCCCGTGTGGTGTTCCGCAGCTTTGAGCGCCTTCTCGATGGCTCGATCGTTCCGGACTTCTTCTCGCTCATCGGGCACACTTTGCCCAAGGGCATCATCGCGGCGGATATCGAGGCCAATCTGCGGACCGACACTGTCACCTTGCTCAGGCGCTTTGTGCTCAATCGCTACGCCCACCACTTCCCGGACCCCGAGCTGATAGCCGGGATCCTGGACCTGATGGCTGGGGGCCGGGAGGTCGTCCCGGTCATGCCCCGCCGCCTCGCAGAAGTGATCGCACGGCAGCGGCCGTCCGAAGTCAAGCAGGCGATTGACCAGCAATCCACTGTCGCGCCGACAACCCGTCGCCCCCGGTCCGGCGGCTGGGAAGTGAACATCTCGAGACTGTTCTCGTGGGAAACCCAGGTGGAGGCGCTCGCCATCTACGAGCAGGCACCGGGGTCCGGCACCGACAAGATCGCTGCACTGAAGGTGGGTGACCAGGGCCGATTGGAGACCTGGCGCGATTGGGTGGCCGGCGGCCTCTAGCTTCGTGCCGGCGGCGGCGCGGTGCTCTCGCGCACCACGAGTTCCGACCGCAGCACGATGTGTACGGGCCTGGCGGTCGGCCGGGTTCCCTCGATCTGCTCGATCAGTTCGGTAATGGCGGCGCGGCCGATTTCCTCGCGGGGCTGGCGCATGGTGGTCAGCGGGGGATCGTAGTAGGCGGCCATGGCCGTGTCATCGAAGCCGACCACCGAAATGTCGGTGGGGCAGGCGACCCCGCCACGTTTCAGCCCATAGAGCAGCCCCAGCGCCATTTCGTCGTTGGCGGCAAATATCGCCGTCGGTCGATAGGCGAGGGTCAGGAAATGCTCGGCTGCGGCCGTCCCGGATGCCACTTCGTAATTGCCCTGGAACAGCCACTCTTCGTGCACCGGCAGGCCCGCTTCGGCCATGGCGGCGCGGTAGCCGACCAGGCGCTCGTTCTCCTGGTCGCGATGCTGCGACGGCCCGATCACGTGGCCGATCTCGCGGTGGCCGATGGCGATCAGGTGCCGAACCGCGCGCATTGCCGCTTCGCGGTTGTCGGTGAGCACCGAGGCAATGGCGGGGTCTGGCCATTCGTCATAGGCCGCGACGAGCGGCAACTCGATGCCGCCGGCACCCAGGTCGTGCAGGCGCGAGGTGTCGAGCGAGCCATCGAGCAGCAGCAGGCCATCGGCACGGGTCGAAAGCAGATAGTCGTGCAGCCAGCGGTTCGGGTCCTCGCCGATGCGGCTGGTCACCATCACCGAGTAGCCACGTTCGGCCGCCGCGAAGATCGCCGCATCGAGGATGATCGAATAGAACGGGTTGGCGATGTTCGGAGCCGCCAGCAGGATGGTACGGGCGCTTCTGAGCCGCAGGGACCGTGCGGCCTGGTTGACCGTGTATCCAGTCGCCTTCACCGCCGCCAGAACCCGCTCACGGGTGGATTCGGCAACGCGCTCCGGTGCCGTGAGGACACGGCTGACGGTTGCCGCCGAGACCTGGGCCTCGCGGGCAACGTCCTGAATCGTCGGAGTTCGCCTTGCCGTCGCCATCGGTCGCCGTCGTTCCCGTCGCGTTCACAGCCACAAGGTTTCGTAGTGGGCGCGTCGTCGAGGCGCAAGAGATGTCGGCAGGATTCCTGCAATCGATTACAGCTTTTGGGTGCCGGCATCCGAAAACCGGATTCTGGCGAGCAAGAGCAGCAATTTCAGGTTCAACAGCGCGACAGTCCGACATATAACCGCTCGCACCGGCCGGGCCGGACCATCAAAGACGACAGCGGGGCGGCAGCACAGACTGCCTTTGCGGCACCCGCGCGAGGGAGGATCATGGACTTCTCGTTTCAGCTCTACAGCGCGCGGAACTTTCCGCCGCTCGCGGATGTGCTCGCCCGCCTGGCCTCGCTCGGCTATCGTCAGGTCGAGGGCTTTGGCGGACTTTACGGCGAACTCGACGCGCTGCGGGACGGGCTGAGGAAGAACGGGCTGTTCATGCCCACCGCCCATATGGGCCTTGCGCAGCTCAAGGATATCGACGCCACCTGCCGCATCACCGAGGCGCTCGGTATCCGCTATGTCTATTGCCCCGCCATCGGCAAGGAAGAGCGCGAGAACCAGCCGGCCTCAAAATGGGTGGAACTGGGCGAGACGCTCGCCATGCTTGGCGAGGCCTATCGGCGCCGTGGCGTCGGCTTTGGCTGGCACAACCATGATTTCGAGTTCGTGCCGCTCAGCGACGGCCGGCTGCCGATGGAAATTCTTCTCGAGACCGCTGCCCACAACGAATGGGAAATGGACGTGGCCTGGGTGGTGCGTGGCGGGCAGGATCCGCTCGAGTGGATCCGCCGCTACGGCAGCCGCATCAACGCTATCCACGTCAAGGACATCGCCCCCAAGGGCGGGGCGCTCGACGAGGATGGCTGGGCCGATGTCGGGCACGGCACCCTCGACTGGCCGGCCCTGGCGCAGGCCATCAAGACCCAGAGCAATGCCCAGTACTGGGTCATGGAACACGACAACCCCAGCGACTTCGATCGCTTCGCCAGCCGGTCGCTGGCGTCGGTGAAGACCTGGGCCTGACGGAGAGACGAGATGGACATCGGATTTCAACTATACAGCGCCCGGAATTTTCCGCTGACGGACGTGCTCGCGCTCGTCAGCCGGCTTGGTTACCGGCAGGTCGAAGGCTATGGCTCGCTGTACTCGGATCCTGTCGCGCTGCGAGCGCAACTGGATGCCAATGACCTGACCATGCCGACGGCCCATATCGGGCTCGGCGACCTCGAGCAGACCGACAAGACCCTGAAGCTTGCCGAAACCCTCGGCATCAAGGTCGTCGTCTGTCCCTGGCTGGCCCCGGATCAGCGGCCGACCAGTGCCGATGGCTGGCGCGCCTTTGGCGACAAGCTGCAGAAGATCGGCAAGCCCTTCCAGGACGCGGGGCTCGGCTTTGGCTACCACAACCACGATTTTGAGTTTGCCCGTTACGACGGGCGCTTCGCGATGGACTATCTGCTTGAAGCAGCCCCTGCCGTAAATGTCGAAGCCGACGTCGCCTGGATCGTCCGCGGTGGGGCCGACCCCGCTCCGTGGCTCGCGGCCAACGGCGAGCGCATCGTCGCCGTCCACGTCAAGGATATCGCGCCGGCCGGCACCAATCTCGACGAGGATGGCTGGGCCGATGTGGGGCAGGGCATCGTGCCGTGGGGCCAACTGTGGCCGATCGTTACCGGCAAGACCCGGGCCGGCTATTTCATCGCCGAGCACGACAACCCCAAGGATGTCGAGCGCTTCGCCAGCCGCTCGCTTGCCGCCATCAAAGCTCTGGGAGCCTGAACATGTCCAAGGTCTATGGCGTCGGCATCATGGGTGCCGGCAACATCTCTGCCGCCTATCTCCGGCTCGCGCCGCTGTTCCGCAATCTTGAGGTCCGCGCTGTTGCAGACATCCTGCCGGCCGCGGCCCAGAAGCGGGCCGATGAGTTCGGCGTTGCGGCCCAGAGCCCGGATGAGTTGCTGAAGAATTCCGAGGTCGATGTGATCGTCAACCTGACGATCCCATCGACGCATTTCTCGGTCAGCAAGGACATCCTGTCGGCCGGCAAGCACGCGTACTCCGAAAAGCCGTTCGTCCTGTCGGTGGAGGAGGGCATCCAGCTCAAGGCGCTGGCGGACGAGCACGGGCTGCGCGTCGGTTCGGCACCAGACACCTTTCTTGGCGGTTCGCATCAGCAGGCCCGTTCGATCATCGACAGTGGCAAAGTCGGCCGCATCGCCTCAGGGACCATGCACGTCATGAGCCGGGGCATGGAGCACTGGCATCCCAATCCGGACTTCTTCTTCCAGCCCGGCGGTGGCCCAATTCTCGATATGGGGCCGTACTACATCACCGACCTGATCAGCCTTGTCGGGCCGATCAAGCGGGTCACAGCCTTCACCGGCATGGCGCGCACCGAGCGCGAGGTGACGGCCGAGGGGCCGTTCAAGGGCAGCTTCGTCAAGGTCGGTACGCCGACGACGATCCATGCGATTCTTGAATTCCACAATGGCGCGCTGATCACGCTCGGCGCCAGCTGGGACGTCTCCAGCCACGGCCACCACAATATCGAGCTCTATGGCACCGAAGGGTCGGTCTACGTGCCCGACCCTAACTTCTTCAATGGCGACGTGGTCATCACCGACCGCGCCGGTACCAAGGAGAAGTTGACCCCGTGGGATCACCCGTTTGGCGTGGCCAACCAGGACCTCGACAAGCCGATGCCGCGCGCGAACTATCGCAATGCCGGGCTTTCCGACATGCTGGATGGTATCGGGAGCGGGCGCCCGGCGCGCTGCGGGCTCGATGTGGCGCTGCACGCGGTGGACGTGATGACCTCGATTCTCAGGTCCGGTGAAACCGGCCAGGTGATCACGCTTCAGACCACCTGCGAACGTCCGGCGGCCTTCGGACCCGACGAAGCGCGGGCGCTGCTGCGCCAGCCGTAAAGCCGGCTGTTCGACTGCCAGTCGACGCTCTTCCCCCTCGTGGGGGGAGGGCGTTTTCTTCCTCAGTTCCGGCCGGTTTGCATTCGTGCGGGCCTGTCACTATGTTGCGCGCGAATTCGACCCGAGAGTTGTAGCCCACAATGTCCAACGAGAGCTTCATCAGCGAAGTCAACGAAGAGCTGCGCAGCGACCGCGCGCGGAAGCTCTGGCGCACCTATGGGCCATGGGTGATCGGGGCGTGCATCGCCATCGTCCTCGCCGTCGCTGGCAACGAGGGCTGGAGCTGGTGGCAGAACTCCAATTCCACCCGCTCGGCCCAGCAGTTCTACGACGCGCAGGCGTTGGTCGAGAGCGGTGACATCGCCGGGGCACAGGTGGCACTGGAAAAGCTCGAGGCCGAAGGCAGTTCCGGCTACCCGATGCTGGCCCGCTTCCGCGAGGCGGGGCTCCTCGTGCGCGACGGCAAGAGCTCGGAAGCGGTCGCCGCCTATGACGCGCTGGCGACGGGACAACAAGATCGCAACCTGCGCGAATTGGCGTTGGTGCTGGCCGGCTATGCGCTGGTCGATGGCGGCGACGTCGCGGCCGTCGAGCAGCGGGTGGGCAGCATCGCGGCAGCCGCCGACAGTCCGCTGCGCAACGCGGCACGCGAAGCGGTCGGGCTGGTGAAGTACCAGGCCGGTGACCTGGCGGCAGCCGTTGTCGCGTTCGACGCGGTGATCAACGATCCGGCGACTTCGCAGGAGTTGCGGACCCGGGTCGAGATCTATCGCAATCAGCTCATCGCGCAGGGTGCGCCGGAGCCGGTGGTCGACACCGCAACCGTCGAACCGGAACCGACCGCCAGTGAGGCCGCAGCCGAGGCAGCGAGCGAAGCGCCGGCCGCTGGAAACTAGTCCGTTCCACCAGTTTCGAGGGCTGCCGTGCCAGGGCGCGGCGGCTTTCGGCTTTTCAGGTGCCCGTTTGGGCGCTAACTCAGTCTCACCCCGCGGAGCAGGCTTGCCATGAGCGTCACCGTTGCCATCGTCGGCCGGCCCAATGTCGGCAAGTCCACCCTGTTCAACCGGCTGGTCGGGCGGCGCATCGCGCTGGTCGATGACACGCCGGGAGTGACACGCGACCGTCGCGAGGCCGACGGTCACATCGGTGACCTGTACTTCACCGTGCTCGACACGGCTGGCTACGAGGATCGCACCGACGGATCCATCGAAGACCGCATGCGCCAGCAGACCGAGATCGCCATCAAGGATGCTGATGTCATCCTGTTCATGATCGATGCCCGCGCTGGCGTGACGCCGCTCGACGAGCGCTTTGCCCAGGTGCTGCGCAAGTCCGGCCGCGATGTGCATCTCATCGCCAACAAGGCGGAAGGCCGCGGGGCCGAGCCGGGGCTGATGGAAGCCTACAGCCTGGGATTTGGCGAGCCGGTGGCGATTTCCGCCGAGCATGGCCTGGGTCTTGCCGACTTGCATGCCATTGTCGGCGCGGCCATCGATGCGGTGGCGGCCGAGCAGAAGACGCAAGCCGACCTGCTGGTCGACGAGATGCCCGAGGTCGATGTCGACCTGCCCGAGGATGACGGCAGCAGCGAGGATGGCGTCCAGAAGCGCTGGAACCCGTCGCGCCACCTCAATGTCGCGATCATCGGGCGTCCCAATGCCGGCAAGTCCACCCTGATCAACCGCATGGTTGGCGAGGATCGCCTGCTGACGGGTCCCGAGGCCGGCATCACCCGCGACTCGATCATGGTGCCGTGGGAATATGGCGGGCGCATCATCAAGCTGGTCGACACCGCGGGCATGCGGCGCAAGTCGCGCATCGACCAGAAGCTCGAACGCCTCGCCGTTGGCGATTCGCTGCGCTCGATTCAATATGCCGAAGTGGTGGTGCTGCTTCTCGATGCGGCGATCCCGTTCGAAAAACAGGACCTGACGCTGGCCGATCTGGTCGAGCGCGAGGGGCGCGCGATGGTGATCGCGGTCAACAAATGGGACACGGTCGAGGACAAGAACGCCAAGCTCGCCGAGCTGCGTGAGCAGTGCGAGCGCTTCCTGCCGCAGCTCAAAGGCATTCCGCTGGTGACCATTTCGGGCTTGCAGGGCCGAAATATCGACAAGCTGATGCAGGCCATCTTCGCCGTGGAAGCCCGCTGGAACAGCCACGTGTCCACGGCCCGGCTCAACCGCTGGCTCGCCGGCATGACCGAGAGCCATCCACCGCCGGCCGTTTCCGGCCGCCGCCTGAAGCTGCGCTACATGACGCAGGCCAAGATCAGGCCGCCGAGCTTCATCATGTTCGCTTCCCGACCCGAGGCGGTGCCCGCGACCTATCAGCGCTACTTGGTCAATGGGTTGCGCGACGCCTTCGACATGCCCGGCACGCCGATCCGACTTTGGCTTAGGGGCGGCAACAATCCCTACGACAAGAAGGACGACTAGCCGCCGCTTGGCCTTGTGCCGCTGCAAAGCCCTTCGCAATCGGGGGGGCAGTCGCTATAGTACTAGACTTACAAGCGACCCGATGCTGAGTGCGGGGCCGCAACCAGATTACGCCCTTGTTCCTTGAACTCTTGATTGTCGTGGTCCTGACCCTGGTCAACGGCCTGCTTGCCATGTCCGAACTCGCGGTGGTCTCATCGCGCGCTGCCCGGCTAAGGGTCCTCGCCGCGGAGGGTAGCAAGGGCGCGCTGGTCGCACTCAAGCTCCAGGAAGATCCCGGCAAGTTTCTTTCCTCGGTGCAGATCGGCATCACGCTCGTCGGCGTGTTGTCCGGTGCATTCTCGGGGGCCACGTTGGGCGATCGCCTGGGCGGCTGGCTGCTCGGCATTGGCGTTGCCGATGCCGTCGCGGCACCTCTCGGCGTCGGCATCGTGGTCGTCGCCATCACCTACATCTCGCTGATCCTGGGCGAGCTGGTGCCCAAGCAGGTGGCGCTGCGCAACGCCGAAGGTGTCGCTGCAAGGGTCGCGCCCGCCATGGCGTTCATTGCCACGGTCGCCGCGCCGGTCGTCTGGCTGCTCGACGTCTCGGGCAAGCTGGTCCTTCGTCTCATCGGCCAGCATGGTGCCTCCGAAGAGCGGGTCACGGACGAGGAGGTGAAGTCGTTGATCGCCGAGGCCGAAAGCGCCGGCGTGATCGAAAGCGACGAACGCTCGATGATCTCCGGCGTCATGCGTCTCGCCGACCGTTCCGCCCGCGGGCTGATGACCCCGCGTCTCGATGTCGAACTGATCGACCTCGCCGACAGCGAGGAAGAACTGATCGCCAAGCTTCGCACCACGCGGCACTCGGTGCTGCCGGTGCAGGATGGCGGCGTCGATTCGATCATCGGCGTCATCGTGCGCAAGGACCTGATCGCGACCGTTTTCGATGGTGGCCCGCTGGATGTGCGCAGTCACGTCAAGCAGGCGCCGGTGGTGATGGATCGCAGCGAGGCGCTCGACGTGCTCAAGGCCATTCGCGCCTCGCGCGTTCACATGGCGCTGATCTTCGACGAGTATGGTCACTTCGAGGGCATCGTCACCCCGGGCGACGTGCTGGAAGCCATCATGGGTGTGTTCCGGGAGGAGGAAGGCGACGAAAGCGCCTTCGTCACGCGCGAAGATGGTTCCTACCTGGTATCGGGCTGGATGCAGGTCGACGAATTCCAGGACAAGCTCGGCGTGCCGATCCCCAAGGACGCCAAATACGAGACCGTCGCCGGCTACGTCCTCGCCGAGCTGAACCATTTGCCGGTGGTGGGCGAGGTGTTCGAGCGGGCGCCCTGGCGGATCGAGGTCATCGACCTCGATGGCCGCCGCATCGACAAGGTGCTGCTGACGCGGCTGCCGAACTGATCGCGATGGCGCTCAAAGCGCCGTCGTCGTGCCCTTGTCGAAATCCACCAGCGTGCGATTGGCATCGTAGCCGGCTTCGATCATGTCGATGATCGGCGCGGCAACCACCGAAGGCGGCGGCAGGGTGCTGGGGTCCTCCCCAGGCACGGCGCGGGCACGCATCGCGGTCCGCACAGCGCCCGGATAGAAGACATTGACCCGCACCGGCGTCGCCCCGCCCATCTCGGCGGCATAGGATTTCGCCAGCGCCTCGAGCGCCGCCTTGCTGGCAGCATAGGGGCCCCAGAAGGCGCGGGCCGACTGCGCCGAAGACGATGACACCAGCACCACCCGGCCTGCCTCGGCGCGGCGCAGCAGCAGGTCGAGCGAGCGCAGCAGTCGATAGCTGGCCGTGACGTTCAGGGCCATCACCTTGTCGAATTCCTTGGGGGCGACATGCGCGAGGGGGCTGATCACGCCCAGCGTCGCAGCATTGATCACCAGTCCGTCGAGCTTGCCCCAGCGTTCGAACACGGCCTGACCCAGCCGGTCGATGCCGTCGCCATCGGTGAGGTCGAGCGGCACCAGTGTCGTGGCGCCGCCGGCGGCCTGGATCTCGTCGTCGAGTTCTTCCAACCCGCCCACGGTGCGGGCCACGGCCACCACGTGCGCGCCGCGCCGTCCGGCCTCGAGCGCTGTCTGGTAGCCGATGCCACGCGAGGCGCCGGTAACGAGTACCAGCTTGCCGGCGAGGGATTTTTCAGTGGTCATGGTTTGGTTCCAGACTAGGTTGGTCGCCTTCTAGCGGCGCAGGCCCGGCGGGGAAAGCCCAAACCGGGACTATTCGCGCGTCAGGTTGTCCACCAGCCGGGCGAGGAGGCCGAGCAGCGCCTGCCGTTCGTCGTCGGTGAAGCCGGCGGTGGCCCTGCCGTTGACCTTTGCGGCGCACTCGCGCAGGCCCGCAACCTTGCTGCGCCCGAGTGCGGAGAGTGACACCAGCTCGCTGCGGCCGTCGGCCGGGTTCGGCGTCTTCACGATCAGTCCGTCGCGTTCCATCCGGGCCAGCGTCGAAGCCATGGTCGGTTGCTCCACTTGGGCCTGCCGCGCCAGGTCGCGTTGGGTCATGGCCGCATCGCGGCCGCCGAGCGCGAAGAAGACCGGCATATGGGCCGAGGACAGGCCATGCTCGGACAGGGCTTCATCGATTTCGCGCACCAGGAGCCGCCCGGCGAGATTGACCATATATCCGGCCGAACCGGTGCGAATGAGCTCTAGTTCCATAGCTTGCTATCCAAATAAATAGTATGCTATCTAAATCAGCATCGCCCTGCGCGGCAAGGAGAAATGTCATGGGTCTCAAGAGTTCGGCGGATCGCTACGGCACGGTCGCCATCGCCATTCACTGGCTCAGCGCGGCCGCGATCATCGGGCTCCTAATTTCGGGCACCGTTGCCGAGGGCGCGGTTGGCGCAGGCAAGGCCTCGATCCTCGTCGTCCACGCCGCGGTCGGCACGCTGGTGCTGCTGCTGACGCTCGCGCGGGTTGCCTGGTGGCTCTGGGCCGACAAGCGGCCGGCGCCGCTCTCCGGCCAGCCTGCTACACAGGAACGCCTGGCGCGGGCAGTGCATGGTCTGCTCTATCTGGCGATCTTTGTGCTGGCGCTGAGCGGTATCGCGACACTGGCCTTGTCTGGCGCTGTGCCGGCGCTTCTGGGGCAGGGACCGCTGCCGGACCTCTCCGCGGTTCCGCCGCGCCTCGTTCATGGCCTTGTCAGCAAGCTGATGATGGCGCTGGTCGCCGTGCACACGCTGGCGGCGCTCTACCACCAGTTCATCCTGCGCGACCGATTGCTCGGCCGCATGGGCATCGGCTCGATCTAGCTCGCTTCCCGCATCATCGCGACCGACTTGGGGTTGCTGCTTTTCCGGCCGTTGAGGTCGGTCAGCGGCGTCGGGTAGTCGCCGGTGAAATAGTGGTCGGTGAACTGCGGGGCCGCGTTGTTGCGCGGCTCACCGCCCACGGCGCGATACAGCCCGTCGATCGACAGGAACGCCAGCGAGTCGACGCCGATGAACTCGGCCATTGCCTTGGTGTCGGAATAGCGGTTGGCCAGCAGCCCGTCGCGATCCGGCGTGTCGATGCCATAGAAATCCGGGTAGAAGATCATCGGGCTGGCAACGCGGATATGCACCTCGGTCGCCCCAGCCTCGCGGATCATCTGAACGATCTTGATCGAGGTGGTGCCGCGCACGATGGAATCGTCGATCAGCACCACCCGCTTTCCCGCGATCATCGCGCGGTTGGCCGAGTGCTTGAGCTTGACGCCGAAGGCGCGGATCGACTGCGTCGGCTCGATGAAGGTCCGACCCACATAATGATTGCGAATGATGCCGAGCTCGAACGGAATACCGCTCGACTGGGCAAAACCGATGGCGGCGGGGGTGCCCCCATCGGGCACCGGCACCACCACGTCGGCCGCCACCGGCGCTTCCGCGGCCAGGTTGATGCCCATGTTCTTGCGCGTCTCGTAAACGCTGCGGCCGCCGACCATGGAGTCGGGTCGCGCGAAATAGACGTACTCGAACAGGCACAGCCGCTCGGGTTCCTGGCGCTTGGGTTTGCGCGCATCGATCGAGATCGAGCCGTCTGGCTGGATCTCGCAGATGATGACCTCGCCGTTCTCGACATCGCGCACGAACTTGGCGCCGATGATGTCGAGGGCGCAGGTCTCCGAGCAGAAGATCGGCTTGCCATCCAGATCGCCCATCACCAGCGGCCGGATGCCTGTGGGGTCGCGCGCTGCGATCAGCTTGGTGCGGGTCATCGCCAGCATGGAATAGCCGCCCTCCATCTGCCGGATCGCATCGATGAAGCGGTCGGCCGTCGAGGTGTGGCGCGAGCGGGCGACCAGATGCAGAACCACCTCGGTGTCTGAGGTCGACTGGCAGATACCGCCCGTGGCGATGATCTGCCGGCGCAGCGTCAGTCCGTTGGTGAAATTGCCGTTATGGGCAATGGCGATGCCGCCTTCCTCGAGTTCGGCGAACAGCGGCTGCACGTTGCGCAGCGCCACTTCACCCGTGGTCGAGTAGCGGGTATGGCCGATCGAGATCGAGCCGGGCAGGCGGGCCAGCGTTGCCGGATCGGTGTAGTGATCGCCGACAAGGCCCATGCGCTTTTCGGTGTGGAACTGCCGGCCGTCGAAACTGACGATGCCCGCCGCCTCCTGGCCACGGTGCTGCAGGGCGTGCAGCCCGAGCGCGGTCAGCGTCGCGGCTTCCGGGTGGCCGAGGATGCCGAACACGCCGCATTCCTCATGCAGCGTGTCATGGTCCCACTCGGCAATTGGCTTGGCATGGTCGGTCATCGCGGTCGTCCCGGTTCAAGGCGGGGTGTCAATGCGAAGGGACCGCAGCGCGGCCCCTCAGTGTCATCGGTATCTGCGCACGGCCCTCTCGACGCCTCGATGCGTCAGGCGCCAGTGCCGCCTTCAGCCGGCGCCTCGAGCGGCGAGTCGTTTTCGAGCTCGTCAGTGCCTTCTTCGGCCGGCCCGGTGCCCGGCTCAACCTCGTCTTCGCCACCGCGCTGGATGAAGTCGGTCAGCAATTTCTCGAGGTCGGGCGGCAGCGCAGCCACCAGGTCGTCCCCGAGCTTCTCGAGGATCGGCAAGGATCTGGATTCGCTTACCCAGCTTGGCGGCGACGGCATCAGCCAGCCCAAAAAGATCACGGCGACCACGGTAATCAGGCCGCCACGCAGGATGCCGAAGACGAAGCCCAGCGTCCGGTCGAGCGGGCCGATACGGCTGTCGACGACAAAGTCGGCGATGCGCATGGTGATCAGGTGCAGCACGATAAGCGAGACGAGGAAGCCACCCGCGACAAGCACGATGGTGCTGATCAGCTGGTCGGCAAAGAACTGGTCGAGCAGGGTGCGCTGATAAAAATACAGGTAGGCCGCGATGGCTGCGGCGCCCAGCCAGGTGGCAAGCGACAGGATCTCACGCGTAAAGCCGCGTGCCGTGGCGAGAATGGCCGAGATCAGCAGCAGGACACCGACGCCGACGTCGAAAGCAGTCAACATGAAAGAGAATCCGCTCCGGTCCGGACGTGCCCTGCGATCCGTTTAGCCGCAAACGACAGTGCTGCCAAGCGCATCCATGTCCGACGAGGTCGAACTCCACCAAAACCGGCCGGGACAGGCCTCATTCCGCCGCGGCCCGACGGCCACCGGCGGCGATGCGTCCGACCATTTCGGCAAGCTCGGAATATTCCGTGACGGACATCCCGCTCGGCTGGTCCCCGGCGGCGATGCGTCCGGTTACCGCCATGCCGAAGCCCAGCTTGTGCGCCTCCCGGAGCCTGAGGCCGGCATGCACCACCGGACGAATGCCGCCAGCCAGCGAGATCTCGCCGAAGTACACGGCGTCGGCCGCGAGCGGCGCGTTGGTCAGCGACGAGATCAGCGCGGCGGCTACGGCGAGGTCCGCTGCCGGCTCGTTGATCTTCAGTCCGCCCGCGACATTGAGATAGATGTCGTTGGCCCCGATGCGCACGCCGCAGCGGGTTTCCAGAACCGCCAGCACCATGGACAATCGCGAGGCATCCCATCCCACCACAGCGCGTCTTGGCGTGCCGAGCGGGGAGGGCGCCACCAGCGCCTGGATTTCGCAGAGCACCGGGCGCGTCCCCTCCATGCCGGCGAACACCGCCGAGCCGGCGGCGTCCTTGTCGCGCTGGTCGAGAAACAGTGCCGAGGGGTTGGCGACTTCCCGCAGACCCAGTGTCGACATCTCGAACACGCCGATCTCATCGGTCGCGCCATAGCGGTTCTTGACGCCGCGCAGGATGCGGAAGGTGTGGCTGGCGTCGCCCTCGAAGTAGAGCACCGCATCGACCATGTGCTCGACGACGCGCGGGCCAGCGATCTGGCCATCCTTGGTGACATGGCCAACCAACACCACGGCGGCGCCGGACTTCTTGGCGAAGCGGGTTAGCGCCTGTGCCGAAGTGCGCACCTGTGTCACCGTCCCCGGCGCACTGTCGACGCGGTCGGTCCACAGCGTCTGGATGGAATCGATAATCACCAGCGCCGGGGCAGGGCCCTTCTGCAGCGTTGCAAGAATGATCTCGACATTGGTTTCGCTGGCGAGCGACACGTCCGCGTCGGCAAGCTCCAGCCGCCGCGCCCTGAGCCGCACCTGCGCCACGGCCTCTTCACCGGAGATATAGACAACCCGGTGCCCGCCATTGGCGAGCGCCGCGGCCGCCTGCAGCAGCAGGGTCGACTTGCCGATGCCGGGGTCGCCGCCCACCAGCACGGCCGAGCCGCGCACGAAGCCGCCACCGGTCACGCGGTCGAGTTCGGCGATGCCGCTGACGATGCGGGCGGCACTTTCCGTCTCGCCCGACAGCGGGACCAGTTCGGCCGGCCGCCCAGACGCGGTCGCGGCCTTCGGTCCGGCACCGACACCGGAGTCGACGACCTCATCAACGATGGAGTTCCACTCGCCGCAGGCCTCGCAGCGGCCCGCCCAGCGCGGGCTCGCCGCGCCGCAGGACTGGCAGACATAACTGGTCTTGGCACGCGCCATCGCAACCCCCGGACTCAAGGCTATCCATAGGCGAGACTGGGGCGGGACGCAAGAACGAAGAGGGAACAACCTGCGCCCGCCGTCGCGCGCTTCTGCGGACCAGTGTGGCCGGGTCGCTGCCCCGCGCCAGAATCCGGCTTGCCGGGGGCAGGGAAGCTGTGCATAACTGGCAGACGTTTCGCGGAAATCTCGTGCTACCTGATCGGGCCTTCTCGGCCTTGCTTGGCGACCTCCTGATATTGTGAACGTGTAGGCCCCGGGGGCATGTCGCAACCGGGTAACGTGCGCAGTACACGCCTGTTCGTTGCAGCGCAGCAATGGAAAGGGGGCCATCATGATCGAAGGCACCGTCAAATTCTTCAATTCCACCAAGGGCTATGGCTTCATCGCGCCGAATGACGGCTCGAAGGACGCTTTCGTCCACATCACCGCGCTCGAGCGCGCCGGCATCTCCGGCCTCGCCGAAGGCCAGAAGGTCTCGTACGACCTCGAGAAGGGTCGCGACGGCAAGGTTTCGGCGACGAACCTGTCGCTGCTGTAAGCTGGTGACGGCTGGTACACCCGGCCACCGATTGCGAAAGGGCCCCTCCGGGGCCCTTTTTTGTTGCGCGTGCCTCGTCACTTCGGCGCCATGCGCCTTGCCAGTGCTGGCGCGATGCCTATCTGATAGGTCCGGGCAGCCGCCCAGCTGCCATGCCCCGACCACCCCGAGATCACCCGAGATCTAGGAGCCCGCCATGAGCATCGACCCGACCTTGTCCTCCGTTGTCGCGTTGCGCGCCCACATCCCCGACGATGCCTTCACCGCCAACACGCTCGGCACCGTGCGCGAGGGCAGCGGCGTCGTCATATCCGATGACGGGCTGGTGCTGACCATCGGCTACCTGATCACCGAGGCCGAGGAAGTCTGGTTGACCACGCAGGAGGGCGTTGTCGTCGCCGCCCACGCGCTGGCCTATGACCAGCAGACCGGCTTCGGCCTCGTGCAGGCGCTGGCGCCGCTCGGACTGCCGGCGCTGGAGCTGGGCAGTTCGGCCACCGCGCGGATCGGCGACCAGGGCGTCTTCGCCGACGGGCAGGGCAATTCGGTGCGCGCGGCCATCGTCGCCAAGCAGGAATTCGCTGGCTATTGGGAATACCTGCTCGAGGAGGCGCTGTTCATCGCCCCGGCGCATCCGTCCTGGGGCGGTGCGGCGCTGGTCGATGCCGAAGGCAGGCTGATCGGCGTCGGCTCGCTCCGGCTGCAGATGTCCCGCGGGGGCGACGTGGCCGATATCAACATGGCCGTGCCGATCGACCTGTTGCCGCCCATTCTCGATGACCTCAGGACCCGGGGCAGTGTCGATACGCCGCCGCGCCCGTGGCTCGGGGTGTTCTCGGCCGAAAGCGATGGCGAAGTGGTGGTGATGAGCGTTGCCGATGGCGGCCCCGCCGAGCAGGCGGGTCTGCGTCGCGGCGACATCATCTCGGACGTGCGCGACGGTGCGGTCTCGGGCCTTGCCGACTTCTACCGTAAACTGTGGGAGATCGGGCCGGCCGGCGCTGAGATCCCCATGCGCATCGTGCGCGATGGCCGCGAGAACTGGGTGCGCGTCAAGTCGGCGGATCGCAACAGCTTCCTGAAAAAGCCGGTGCTGCAGTAGCGGCCGGCGCGGCTTGACGCCCCGGCCGCTTTCGCCCCACGTTCCTTGCGTCACCCGCGGTGTATAACAATCCTGCCTCGCCGCGGTTCGGAGGAGCCTGCATCATGAGTTCGACCCCCACGACTGCGCCGCAGTCCGCTTCCGCGCGCCTTGTCGAGAGGCTGCGCAGCCGGTTCAGCTTCCAGATCTCGGTGGATGTCGACAACATTCCGCTCGGGCTCAGGGTGGCGGAGGCGGCGCTGGCGGCTGGGGTGGACGTGGTCGAACTCGGCACGCCGCTGTGCAAGACGGCCGGCACCGCCAATGCCATTCCGGCCTTTCGTGCGCATTTCCCGGATGCGGTGCTGCTGGCCGACATGAAGAGCATGGACGGCGCCGGCTACGAGGCGCGCGCCGTCTACGGTTTTGGCGGCAATATCATCGATTTTCTGGCGCTCAGCGGCGTCGATAGTGCCCGCGCGGTCGTTGCGGCGCGCGACGAGGTTCGCGCCCGTGATGCCGGCGAGAGCCCCAACCCGATGGCGCGGCTGGCCTTTGCCGATATCCTCGTGCCGCAGCAGGGGCCGGCCGATGTCGCCATCGAAGTCGCCGAGCGGATGGTCGAGGCAGGGGTGGATGGCGTCGGCCTCCATCTGCAGCTCGATGCCCGTCGCGCCGATCCCTCGCTCTATCGTTCGAGCTATCTCAGCGATGTCGCCCGCGCCGTCCACGCCAGGGTTGGCGACCGCGTCTCCGTGCAGGTCGTCGGCGGGCTCAACCTCGCCCAGGCCAAGGCGCTCGCCGCCGACGGACTCCGTGCCTTCGTCATCAGCGGCAATATGGGCATCGACGATGCCGAGGCCCGCTATGGCGCCCCGGCCGAGGAGATCACCCGGCTCTGCCGCGCCTTCATCGCCGAGGTGTCGGCGGCGGGGTAACCGCCGCGACGCGCTCGGCCGTTACTTCGGCAGTTCGATATTGACCAGCCAGTTCACCCCGAACCGGTCGGTCAGCATGCCGAACTTGGCGCCCCAGGGCGCGACGCCCAGCGGCATGGTCACTGCCTTGGCGCCGTCGGCG
Source organism: uncultured Devosia sp. (assembly GCA_964399695.1). Taxonomy (GTDB): domain Bacteria; phylum Pseudomonadota; class Alphaproteobacteria; order Rhizobiales; family Devosiaceae; genus Devosia_A. Next base: position 181,277 of record CAYNRZ010000006.1, read on the forward strand.
AGCGCGTTCCAGTAACCGCCGAGTTCCGCGTCATCCGCACCCGAAAGCGAGATGGCGCCGTTGCTGCCCGGCGTGAACGGCATGCTCGACGGCACGTCGGATGCCATCAGCGTGAAGCCGGCCGGCGTCTCCAGCTGGCCGTGCATCACCCAGTCGGCCTCGGCCGGGTTGTCGACAGGCATGCCGAAGCCGGCATAGGTATCGACGGCCAATTCCCCGCCGAACGCCGACTGATAGAAATCAAGCGCGGCACGGGCTTCGCCGCGAAAATTCAGATAGGGGTTGAGCTTGCTGGCCATGGTTCCCTCCCTCTGGCTGAGGAAACCCTAGCACCGGCAGATGACGGAAACAAGAACGAAACGTGAACTTGGCTTTCGCCGCGTTTCCTTGCGGCCTAGGCCAGCCGTTTGGCCCAGTCGGCCACGGCGTCGCCGCTGCTCATGTCGCCCTGGAAGATGCCGTCGATCATGAAGCTGGGCGAGACGTGGATGCCGTTCTGCCGGGCATATCGGGTCTCGCGCTTGATGGTCTTGTCGAGCTCGGGGTGGTCGAAGGCGGCCATCAGCTTGAGCCCCGTATAGCCCTCGATGGCACGGATGATGTCGTTGGGCGTCCGGTCGCGGTTCGGGCCCGTCGCGTGGGCGTCGAACTCGAACTCCTCGCGATGCGCGCCGACGGCGGCCAGCACCGCCTTGGCCGCCGCCTTGCCTTCGGGAAGCGTCGAGGCCGCGACAATGGCGCGGACGATGACGCCCGAATACATGTGCCAGGGCTGCGCGTGCAGCCGGATCTTCAGCGTCACCTTGTCCGCGCCGGCCGTCTGCAGCAGCTCGTCGAGCTTGTTGAAGGTCTTCACCGAATAGGGACAGGTCGGCTCGAGGAACACCTCGAAAATGCGCGGGCCGTGGCCCCAGACCAGCGGGTCGATGTGCAGCGGCTCAGCCATGTCTCAAATCCTTTGAAAATGTCGCGTGCGGTGGGCAGGATTCCCGCACAAACTCGGGTTGTTCCAGCGCCGAAATGGCAACGCCCCGGCAGCATCGCGTCCGGGGCGTCGCAAAGTTTAGCCGTTCAGCCTCAGTCGAAGAAGTTCTCGTCGCCTTCGGTGAGGTATTTCTTGGCTTCCTTGGCGATGAGGTTGACGCCGAGGCCCGGCCGATCCGGAATGTCGATCAGCCCGCCCTTCACCGGCATGCCGTCAAAACCCTCGGTGATGTCGTACCAGAAGGGCTCGAAGCGGGCCGGGTATTCGAAGGCGATCAGGTTGTCCGGCATCACGGCGCAAACCTGGATCAGCGCCGCGAGCCCGAGGATGCCGTTGGCGGTGCCGTGCGGGGCAATCGCAATTCCATGCAGGTCCGCATGCTCGGCGATCCACTTGATCTCGGCGAGGCCGCCGACGTCGCAGGGATCGGGCCCGATCACGTGCACGGCGTGGCTCTCGATCAGGTGCTTGTAGTTCTGGCGCAGGTAGATCTGCTCGCCGGTGTGGATCGGCGTCGTCGTCGCGCGGGTCACTTCGCGATAGACGTCGTGGTTCACATAAGGCGAATAGTCGCCGGTGATGGTGTCTTCCACCCACATCAGGTTGAGGTGCTCAACCGCCTTGGCGAACTTCAGCGCGTCGAGCGGCATATACCCAGGGCCGGCATCGACCGCGGTGTTATAGCCCTTCCCCAGCGTTTCCTTGGCGGCGGTGACGCAGGCCACCAGGTGGTCCAGCCCCTTTTCGGTCAGCGTGCCCTTGTGGGGGTAGGGGTAGGGGGCGTCCTGCTGCACTTCGCCGTAAAAGAAGTCCGGGAAGTCGCGCACCATCGAGGAGTGATACGAGGTCGGCAGCTTGAACAGGGTGAACTCGCCCTTCAGCGATTTGCCGAATTCGGCCCACTTCTTGTAGCCCTCGGGCGTGTGCGGAGCGCCGCCCGGCACTTCGTGGTGATAAAGCGTGCGATAGGTGCGGACCTGGTCGCGCACCTTGCCGCCGAGCAGGCGATAGACCGGCACGCCCGCCGCCTTGCCGGCGATGTCCCACAGCGCATGCTCGATGGCCGAGACCGCCGAGCCGAACGGCTTGAAGCCGCCGCGCACGCGGATGCGGCGCATGACCCGCTCGACATCGCGCGGGTCCTGCCCGACGATCCAGTCCTTCAGCGCCAGCACCTGCGGCTTCACATAGGGCTTTGGCGTCTCGATCTGGCTCCAGCCGGTGATGCCCTCATCGGTGGTGATCTGGATCACCGGGCTGCTGGCAATGATCGCGCACTTGAGGTCCGTGATCTTCATGGGGGAAATCCTCCTCGGTCGTATCTTCGTTGTCCGGCAATGCAAAAAAATGCGCGGATCGCGCGGCCACGCATTGCGCGCGTCCGCTGGGCCACATCATCAGGGCTGATGGCGACGTCTGGAGGATGACTCTAGCGGGATTTTGTACAAAGCCAAGCCTAATCGCACATAATCGGTTCGGGGGAGCGCACTGACAACGCTTATGGCATTGTAGCCAAGACCGGGGTTAGGAAGCACAGGCCGTCTATCGCTTGTAGCTAGCGAGGCTCGCTGCGTTCTGCAGATCCGTCTTATACCACCGCATCATCATGTACACTTCGTTTGCTAGGTCGACGAACTCGTCGGGCTCTAGTCCCAGATATTCACCATGGGCTATGCTGTTTCGGCGCCCCACAAGGCTCTCGTCGATTAGCGGAAACCTCGACTCGTACTGGGTTATTGGGACGTCGATTGAGGTCGCGATGTTGCGGAACACAATCGAGTTTAGGTTCGAGTCGGTTCGAATAGCGTTGGAAAGCGCCATCTTCGAAGGCTTGTCGAGTTCCGACATCACGAAGTCGAGAATTTCAATATTAGTGCGGGCCTGCTTGCTGTCACCAAGCTGAACAAGCTTCCCCTTCATGCCGAAGACTATAAAGCAGGTCTTAAGCTCGCGGTACCGATGGCCTTGGTTGTTCACGTACTCAAGGTAGGCTTCGGAGGCTGACTTAATGAAGCCCTCCCAGTGCGCGTATACGATGGCCACTCCAGCGCGAATAAATGTGTCACGATCGACGTGCTTTCCCTTGCTCGCCAAGCGAAACGTTGAAATTTCGCGTCCACGCCAAGAAATATCGGCATCGAGCATCTCTTGCAGTTGTGCAACTGTTCGGATCTTTGCCAAGGCATTCCGACCTACGGTTTCAACCACTCGGCGGCCATAGGCAGCAGTTTCGCCAAACGGGTGGTTCCGCGGACGCCGGCGCCGGAGTTGGCCGTAAAGGTCGGATTCTGCCAGAGACCTTTGGCTTTCGCTTGGATGAATTCCACCCGAGCATTGTGCGCGAGAAGCTCCAGATCAACGATATTCTTGGAGACACCTGTGGCCATGACTTCGTAGACCGATAGAAGGAACTTTCCCGAAAAATCATGTCCATTCCAACGCCGGAAAGCCTTGTCGCCCAGGGCGTCGTTCAAGAAATGGAAGGTCTTATTGAAGATCGTAGTCTCGTCGGCGAGACTTAGTGCTGTGTCAGTCGCTAGTCGGAATAGTGCATCGTCAAGATACTCATGAACATCAAGTCCAGGAACATAATCGACGCGCCGGAAGGCAAGGAAACGTAGAACCAATTCCACGTCGAGTTGCGACTCCATGGCCTTTTCGGTTTGCTGTGTCGTATTCTTGAAATCTTGTGACTGTGAGCGGTCCTGAAGCCAATTGTAAAATTGTGGATTAATCGAAACAGCAATGCTGTTGCGGACCTCTTGCTCCGTCAGTGCGACACCTCCGGTATTCAGCCGCTGAAACAATTCGTACTTGGCAGTGGCATCGCTCTCAAACTTGAGAATCTCAACCCGAATCCGTGCCCGCTTGATTTCGATCTGAAGAGGCTGCCCGATACCGTCATCTGCGTCAGGAGCAGAGCTCGTCCACCGCTTGCCGTCGAGACCCGGAAGAAACTTGGTGCCGTTAAGCACCAAAGGCGCCACCGGGTTGCCGTCGGCGTCTAGCAGGTCTCCCGTCAGCTGCAAAATAGTGCTCAGCCGCTGCAAGCCGTCGATGAGCTCCCAAACCCCGGTTTCACCCTGGAAAACGAAGATTGGCGGGATCGGAATGCCAAGGAGCAGTGACTCGATGAATCGAGTCTTTCGTTCGTCTTCCCACCGGAAAAGTCGCTGGAAAACTGGGTCGATCTTGAGTTCGCCGTCCTTGTAAAGGTTGATAACCTCTCCAACGGACATTTCGTATCCATCGGTCACAACCTTTTTTCGGGCGGCCTTTACTTCGTCCTGCAGCGTCAAGCCTGTCTCCTGAGGTTTCTTCGTGGACATTACTAACTGCGCGGTGAAGCGCAAGCAGGCGATTTTGCGCTCGGTTCGGTTGCGGGGGAGCTGACGGTAGCCATCGCCCCCTTGACTCCTCACCCCCATCGCCCCCATAAACCCCACATAAATCTGTGGAGCACATCCGTGCACAAGCTTATCGTAGTACCGGGGCGCATCGGGCACGTGGGGTAACAGTCCCCGCGAGGGTTCGGTGCGCTCATTCGAAGGTCCCTAACGGGGCCTTTTTTGTTGCCGATTTTCCGCCGCGAGGCGGCACAACAGCGAATAAAGACCGGCGCAGCCGGGGGAGTGAAGACAAATGGCCGAGCAGATGACGGGCGCGGAGATGGTGATCCAGGCGCTCACCGATAACGGGGTGGAGCATATCTTCGGCTACCCGGGCGGCGCGGCGCTGCCGATCTACGATGCGCTGTTCCAGCAGGAAAAGGTGCAGCACATCCTCGTTCGCCACGAGCAGGGCGCCGGCCACATGGCCGAGGGCTATGCCCGCTCGACCGGCAAGGTCGGCGTCGTCCTCGTCACCTCCGGGCCAGGCGCCACCAATGTCGTCACCCCATTGACCGATGCCCTGATGGACTCGATCCCCATCGTCGTCATCACCGCGCAGGTGCCGACGGCGCTGATCGGCTCGGACGCCTTCCAGGAATGCGACACCGTCGGCATCACCCGCTCGTGCACCAAGCACAATTATCTGGTCAAATCCGTCGCCGACTTGCCGCGCGTCCTCCACGAGGCGTTCCACATCGCCAGCTCCGGCCGGCCGGGCCCGGTGCTCGTCGACATCCCCAAGGATGTGCAGTTCGCCATGGGCACTTACCTGAGCGCCGAGGAAATCGGCGTGTCGCGGCACAAGAGCTACCGGCCGGCCACCTCGGGTGACACCGGCGCCATCGAGGCGGCGGTCGATCTGATGCTGAAGGCGCGCCGGCCGATCTTCTACACCGGCGGCGGCGTGATCAATTCCGGCCCCGAAGCCTCCGAAAAGCTGCGCGAGCTCGCCGAGCTCACCGGCTTTCCGGTCACCTCGACGCTGATGGGGCTCGGCTCGTTCCCGGGCTCCAACCCGCAGTGGATGGGCATGCTGGGCATGCACGGCACCTACGAAGCCAATATGGCGATGCATG
>CAYNRZ010000007.1:0-162147 GCA_964399695.1 uncultured Devosia sp.
TGCCGGGGAACTTGAAGTCGGTGGCGCGATACTGGTCGCCGAAGGCATGGCGGCCGACGATGATCGGCTGCGTCCAGCCGGGCACCAGGCGCGGCACGTTCTTGCAGATGATCGGCTCGCGGAAGATCACGCCACCGAGGATGTTGCGGATGGTGCCGTTGGGCGACTTCCACATCTTCTTGAGCTTGAACTCCTCGACGCGCTGCTCGTCGGGGGTGATGGTCGCGCACTTGATGCCGACGCCGTGCTTCTTGATGGCGTTGGCCGCGTCGACCGTCACCTGGTCATTGGTGGCGTCGCGGTTCTCGACCGAGAGGTCGTAGTACTCGATGTCGAGATCGAGATAGGGGAGGATCAGCTTGTCCTTGATCGCCTGCCAGATGATGCGGGTCATCTCGTCGCCGTCGAGATCGACGACAGGATTGGCAACTTTGATCTTGGCCATGCGGGGACTCCTCAGCGGCACGGGAAAATGGGATGCCGGGCTAATAGCACGAAATCGGCCAAGCGAAAGCGTCCGACTGGTATTCTGAACGATCAGTCCCCTTGACACCGTGCATATACACTCTACCTATCGCCCCATGGACGATTTCTCGCTCTGCATGGTCTCGAACACGCGCATGGCCGCCCGTGCCATCACGCGGCGCTACGATGCCTATGCACGGCCGTTCGGCATTACCGCGACACAGTTCTCGCTGCTCGGCACGCTCGTCTCCGCCGGCGCGCAGTCGGTGAGCGAACTGGCGGAGCGCCGTGGCTTCGAGCGGACGACGCTGACCCGCAATCTCGACCGGCTGCAGAAATTGGGGCTGATCGAGTCCCGGCCCGCCGAACAGGGCAATGGCCGCGTCTGCGCGCTGACCGAAAAGGGCCACGCCCTCAAGGATGAGCTATTGCCCGTCTGGCGCAAGGCTCAGGCCGAAATCCGTGCCGAACTGGGCGCCGATGGTTTCGACAACACCGTTGCCACCCTGCGTCGCCTCGCCAGCATCTAGAACCGAACCAACGCAGCCATGCGCTGCCATCTGAACCGTGTATCTACACGAGCCCGAGGAGCTCCCGATGACCAACCGCACCGATCCGATTGTCGTTACCGGCATGGGCGTCGTCAGCCCGCTTGGGACGGGCACCGAGACCACCTGGCTGCGCCTCCTTGAGGGCAGGAGCGGCATCGTGCGCAACACCCGTTTCGATGTCGGCAATTTTGGCGCCAGGATCGCTGGGCTGGTGCCGACCAAGGCCGACGACCCGAAGGGTTTCGACCCGCTGGTCGCCATCGACCCCAAGGATATCAAGAAGATGGACCTCTTCATCCAGTACGGCCTCGTCGCCGCCCAGGAGGCGCTGGCGCAGGCCAACTGGCATCCCGAGAGCCCGGAGGACCAGGCGGCCACCGCCACCATCATCGGCACCGGCGTCGGCGGCTCGCCGGTGATGGCCGAGGCAGTCGAAACCATCATCGAGAAGGGTCCTCGCCGGCTGTCGCCCTTCACCGTCCCGAGCTTCCTCGCCAATCTCGCAGCCGGCTGGATCTCGATCCGCCATGGGCTGAAGGGCCCCATCGGCGCGCCGGTCACCGCCTGCGCCGCTTCGGCCCAGGCCATCGGCGATGGCATGCGGCTGCTGCTGACCGGTGAAGCCGAAGTCGCCGTCGTCGGCGGTGCGGAGGGCTCGGTCGATCCGATTTCGGTTGGTGGCTTTGGTGCCGCGCGCGCGCTCTCGACCGCCTTCAACGATGATCCCGCGTCCGCCTCGCGGCCTTTCGACCGTCGCCGGGACGGGTTCGTGCTGGCTGAGGGCGCTGCGGTGCTGGTCATCGAGAAGCTGAGCCATGCAAGCGCCCGCGGCGCCATCCCACTCGCCATCCTTTCCGGCTACGGCACCTCGGCCGATGCCTACCACGTCACCTCGGGCGAACCGACCGGGGCAGGTGCGCAGGTCGCCATGCGCAACGCACTGAGGATGGCCGGTCTCTCGCCCGGCGAAATCGACTACATCAACGCCCATTCCACCTCGACCGGGGTCGGCGATGCAGCGGAACTGGCGGGCATCGAGGCGGTGTTCGCCAATCGCGGCAAAGACCTTGCGATCTCGTCCACCAAATCGTCCACCGGCCACCTGATGGGAGCGGCCGGGGCCATCGAAACCGTGTTTTCAATCCTTGCGATCCGCGACGGCGTGGCACCGGCGACGCTGAATCTCGAAGATCCCGATGTCGGCGACCGCTTCAATTTGGTGCCCAAGGTGCCGCAAAAGCTCAAGCTGCGCCACGCCCTGTCGAACTCCTTCGGCTTTGGCGGGGTCAATGCCGCTCTGGTCGTCAGCGGGATCTAGCTCTTCACCCAGGAGTAAGGCACGGGCCGACGCTTCACCTCCTCGGCGATTGCCATGACGTGGTCGCCAATGCTCGTGCCGGCCGGTGGGTGAAGCCGCAACTCCGGCACGAGCAGCACGCCGTGTGCGCGGGTCTCCCAGGCCTGGTGCAGGGCGTCCGTCCACTCGATCTCGGGGACTGTGCGGAGGATGACCGACATCATCTCCACGCAGTGTACGGCCCACATTTCCTGATACTCGCGGGCCGAGCCCGGCCGCCACCGGGCATGTTCCGAGCTGTCGAGCATCCGCTTGTGGCAAAGCACCGACGGCACCCGGACAAGCTCGCCCTGGCAGGCCATCTGCGCAAGAAACAGCGTGTCGGCGGCATAGCCTCCGATGGACTGCGGCACCAGATGCAGCGGCGCGGCTACCCTGTCGATCAGTCCGCGATAGGGCACGCAGTTGAAATGATGCAGCAGCAGGTCCTCGATCCGCTCGTGCAGTCCGCCGGTGATCGCAGGCTGAAGGTAGGTGCTGTCCGGCTGGCCGATCCGGTCCATGTCGGTGTAGCTCACGACGGCATTCTCATGGCTCAGCAGCGCATCGACGCAAGCCGCCACATAGTCCGGTTCCAGCAGGTCGTCGTGCGGCAGGATCATCGCGTGCCGTGTCCGCGCTTGCGAAAGCACGTGCTTGGTGTTGCCGATCCAGCCCAGCCGCCGGCTGTTGAGCAGCACTCGGACTCCGGCGCGCGCGAAGCGCTGGGCGATGCGTGCCGTGCCGTCGCTGCTCGGCTCGACGGCAATGACGATCTGGATATCCGGATGCGTCTGGGCGAGGGCACTCTCCACCGTCTCGGCGAGAAATGCGGCCGCCTTGTAGGCCGGAATGCAGATGGTCACCGGTACGGTCACCTGGGAGCCCCGATGAGCGCTGCCAGTTCCAGCGCGAGGCGCGGCCCGCAGGTCAGCTTGCCCGTATCCACTGCGATAACATTGCCGCGCCGATGCAAACCGAACATGTTGCGCCGGTGCAGCTTGCTGTTGGGGTCCGGAATATCCGTCACCGCCACCGCAAGGATCGGACCGCCGAGAATGCGCTCCGGCACCGGTTCGGCGGCGAATCCGGGGATCATCTGTGCGAATGCAGCGATGCTGCGAGCGAAGGCGCCTTCGTAGTCGAACCGTTGACTGAGGCCGTCGTACCAGTCGGCGCCGGTCCCCACCTCGGTGGTGAAATCCATCAGGCAGGCGGGGTACCACGAAACATAAGCTCGCCCCTCCGCTTGCGGCACCACATCGCCGAACGTGCCATAGACTGTCGTCACCGGCAGTTCCGGAACGTCCCCGCTCATTCGTGCGATGAAGCCTGCTTTGGCCCGCAGGCAATAGTCGGGCAATGGCGCGCCCGCAGCCCGCTCGAGGCGTGGCATGCCATCCCACGCAGCATTGACGACGGCAGAGAAGGTCCCGAGGTGCCGGTCGCCGTCATCCCGGATTCTGGGGGTCTCGTCGTTGCTGATCGAGCCGACGCTGACATTGGTCTGCACCTCGATGCGCGGGTCGGCGGCGACCGCTGCGCGCACCAACTGGCCAAGCACCTGGCAGTCGACCGTGCCTTCCGCGACCTCCCACACGTCCTCGATCAGGTCGGAGAACTGCGCGTCTCTCTCTGTCGCTCCGAGGCGGCGGACGGCCGGTTCTCCGCCGGGCGAGCCAATCTCCGTGAGCATTCCGCCAAGCGCATGCATGTGCTCGGCCACGCCGTCGCCCTTCAGGCTCGAGTCGCGATGGACCGCGTAGTACTGGCGGCGATTGAGGAACAGCCGGTCGTCTGACTGGCCGATGATCCGGGTCAGGCTCTCCTCGAACACGCTGCCGTAGCGGAACATCACATCGCGCGTGGCGCCCGTCGGATCGAGGCCATAGGTATACCCCAGGTGCACCTTGCCCTCGTTGCCACGGCTGGCCCCGGCCATCAGCTCCGGCTTGCGCTCGAATAGCACCACCCGCCACCCCGCACGAACCAGTGCTAGCGCGCCGAGGCATCCCATGATGCCACCGCCGACCACTCCGATCGTTCCGGTCACCAGAACATCCCCAATCCGCCAGGACGGGAACTCAACATGCCTGCCCGATGCTGGCAAGCCGCCGGTCCGCCTTGACAGCCGGCGGCCGAGCGTGATCGTAGGCGCCCTGAAATGTCAGTTCCGATATGGTCTTGACCTGACCGCGAGGATCGGCTGACGTACGTACACCAGACGCGCGGCGCAAAGCCGCCACACGGGAGGCACTGCATGCGTACCATCAAGGGTCCGGCGATCTTTCTCGCCCAGTTCGCCGGCGACAAGGCGCCGTTCGACACGCTCGACAACATGGCCCGCTGGGCCGCCGATCTCGGCTACAAGGGCATCCAGATCCCCACCTGGGTGTCGCATTTCGTCGACATCGAAAAGGCAGCCACCTCCAAGACCTACGCCGACGAAGTAAAGGGTCGCGTGAACGAGGCCGGTGTCGAGATCACCGAACTGGCCAGCCACATCATCGGCCAGCTCGTCGCTGTGCATCCGGCCTACGATACCCTGTCGGACGGCTTCGCCATCCCGGCCGTGCACGGCAATCCCAAGGCCCGGCAGGAGTGGGCGGTGCAGCACCTGAAGCACTGCGCCGCTGCCTCCAAGAACCTCGGCCTCAAGGCCCACGCGACCTTCTCGGGCGCTCTGGCCTGGCCGTTCCTCTACCCATTTCCGCAGCGGCCCGCCGGCCTCGTCGAGGAAGCCTTCGACGAGCTGGCCCGCCGCTGGACGCCGATCCTCGATGAGTTCGATCGCCAGGGCGTCGACGTCTGCTACGAGATCCATCCCAGCGAGGATCTCCACGACGGCGTCACCTACGAGATGTTCCTCGAGCGGGTGAACAACCACGCCCGCGCCAACCTGCTCTACGATCCGAGCCACTTCGTGCTGCAGCAGCTCGACTACCTGCAGTACATCGATTTCTACCACGAGCGGATCCGGATGTTCCACGTCAAGGACGCCGAGTTCAATCCGACCGGCAAGCAGGGCGTCTATGGCGGCTTCCAGTCCTGGGTGAACCGGGCAGGGCGATTCCGTTCGCTGGGTGACGGCCAGGTCGATTTTGCCGGCATCTTCTCCAAACTCAGTGCCTATGGCTTCGACGGCTGGGCCGTGCTCGAGTGGGAGTGCGCCATCAAGTCGGCGGAGCAGGGGGCGGCCGAGGGCGCGCCCTTCATCCAGAGCCACATCATCAACGTCACCGAGAAGGCCTTCGACGATTTCGCTGCGTCGGGCACCGACAAGGCGGCGAACCGCAAGATTCTCGGCCTGAGCTGAGGGGGGAACAAATGGCTGAAAACGGCGCACCGCGCATTCGTCTGGGCATGGTCGGCGGCGGCACAGGAGCCTTCATCGGCTACGTGCACCGCATCGCAGCCCGCATCGACGGCGACTACGAGCTGGTGGCGGGGGCGCTGTCCTCCAACCCGGCGACCGCCCTCGAATCCGGCAAGAACCTCGGCCTCGCCGAGGACCGGATCTACACCTCGTATGAAGAGATGGCCGCCAGGGAATCCGCCCGCAAGGATGGCATCCAGGCGGTGTCGATCGTCACGCCCAACCACGTGCATTTTGGCCCAGCCAAGGCTTTCCTCGAGGCCGGCATCCACGTGATCTGCGACAAGCCGCTGACCTCGACCATCGAGGATGCCCGCGCGCTGGCGGCGATCAAGCCCAAGAAGGGCGCCAAGTTCCTGCTCACCCACAACTATACCGGCTACCCGCTCATCCGGCAGGCGCGCGAGCTGGTCGCCTCCGGTGCCCTCGGCAATATCCGGGTCGTCCAGGCCGAATATGCACAGGACTGGCTGACCAATGCTGCCGATCCCGGCAACAAGCAGGCGTCATGGCGCACCGATCCCAAGCGGTCCGGCGCCGGCGGGGCCATCGGCGACATCGGCACCCACGCCTACAATCTGCTTCGCTTCGTCACCGGGCTGAAGACCGAGGCGGTGAGCGCCGACCTCCAGAGCTTCGTCAAGGGCCGCAAGGTCGACGACAATGTCCATATCCTGCTGCGCTTCAAGGGCGGCGCCCGCGGCATGCTCTGGGCCAGCCAGGTCGCCGTTGGCAAGGAGAACGGCCTGCAGTTGCGCATCTATGGCGACAAGGCCGGGCTCGAATGGGGCCAGGAGAACCCGAACTACATGTGGTTCACCGAGTTCGGCAAGCCGCGCCAGTTGTTGACCCGCGGCGGCGCCATCTCGGCTCCCCCCGCCGCCTCAATGAACGTCCGCATCCCCGGCGGCCATCCCGAGGGCTATCTCGAAGCCTTCGCCACGCTCTACAGCCAGTTCGCCCAGGTGATCCGCGGCGAGGGCAAGGCCGTGGCTGGCTTGCTGCCGAGCCTCGCCGACGGTGTCGAGGGCATCGAGTTCATCATGGCCTCGGTCAAGTCGTCGCAGAACGACGGCAAGTGGACCAAGTTCAGCGAAGTGTAGCCGGCTTGGGCGCGTCGTCTTCGGGCGGCGCGCTTTCCAATGTCACGGTATAGCCGCGCTCGTCGAGAAACGCCTGCACCGAAGCGGGCCCCGCAAGGTGCCCGGCGCCGACGATGATCATCGCGCGCTCGTTGCGCTCGAGCATGCCTTCGATCTCGCTGACCCAGTTGCGGTTGCGGTCACTGAGCAGGCGCTTGTAGGTCGGATCCTCGATCGACCCGAGCTCGCTGACCATCAGCTCGTGCAACTCGTCCGTACGGCCTTCCAGCCAGACGTCGACCATGTCGCCCAGCATTCCCGCCTGGCGGCTGAGGCTGTTGGCCGTCGCCATCAGCGAGGCGACCTGTTCGGCCTCGGAGCGCCCCGCGAGCAGGTTGAACTGGAATTCGGCCGTTTCGAACTCGCGCTCTCGCGCGTCGTCGATCTCGTCGGCGATCAGCGTCTCTACCCCCGCGCTGCCAGAGCTCATGTCGAGACCCAGGCCGCTCTGCTGGATCAGGGTGAGCTCGGCCAGCCACGGGCGCATCCGCCTGAGCATCGCATAGTCGATGCCATTGGCCGCTGTAATCGAGCGCAGGATCGCCCGCTGGTCGACGGTCAGGAAGTCGTCCAGCGTCTTGCCACCGCGGTTCATGCCCTCGGTCAGCGTCAGCTGCGTCATGGTCGCATAGGCGTCGACGTCGAGAATCACCTCGAAATACACCAGTTCGGACTCCGCGAGCGCCGCATCAAAGCGCGGCGTACGCCAGTCCCGCTGCGAATCGAGAATGTGCACGGACCCGAACAGCCACACGTGGCTATCGGCATCCGATACTTTCCAGAGTGCCGGTTCGGCGAGGGCAGGCGCAGTTGTCAGTGCGAGCGCCAGCAGCGTGGCGGGGAGACATCCACGCCCGCCCCGCGCCACCACGTCAGTGCGTCCAGGGTGTCTTGCGGTCGGACCGGAAGTTGTCGGAATAGGTCGTCCGCTTCGGCGTGCTCACATGCGCCGGCTGCACGGTATAGGCCAGTCCGTTACGCCGGGCATAGGCCTCGGCTTCCTCGAGGGTTGGGAAGCTCAGCCGCACCTGCTGGCGCGTATCGCGGCTGGAGGTATAGCCCATCAACGGCTCGATCTCGCGCGCCATTTCTGGCTCGAACACCAGCACCCAGTCCTTGGATTTCCCGCGGCCAGACTGCATCGCGTTGGGCGCAGGGCGGAAAATGCGTGCGGACATCTGACTCCTCGATAGACAAGTGGTCGGGGCAGAGTGATTCGAACACTCGACCCCCGGTTCCCAAAACCGGTGCTCTACCAGGCTGAGCTATACCCCGAACAATGGCATTCCGTTATCTGCACTTGCTTGAAAGTGCAAGAACGGCGACCGGCAGACGACGAGGAGACGCAATGAACGACTTTCGCCCGCCCTGGCCCATCGCCACGCGCAACGCTGCTCTGGCCGCCCTTGTGGGCCTGATTGCGCTGCTCCTCCTGCTGCAGTTTGCCGATCGCCCGATTTCGGTCTGGGGGCAGGGTTTGCCCGAGCCGATCCCGGGTATCATGCACTGGATTACCCGATGGGGAGAATCGGACTGGCAGCTGATCCCGGCCTTGCTCATCCTGCTGCTGAGCGCCGCCGCCATCCCGCTGGTCCGCGGCGAAACCTGGCGAGCGGCACTGCGCGAAATACGGGCGCTGGCGGGCTTCATCTTTGTCGGTGTCGGCCTTCCCAGCCTCACCTCGTCACTGCTCAAGCGCCTGATTGGCAGGGCGCGCCCCGAAGCCTGGAGCGCCGAAGCCCCTGTGTCCTTCATCCCGAACCTGACGCTCTACGACCACCAGAGCTTTCCCTCGGGCCACGCCACTACCGCCTTTTCCATGGCCATGGTGCTGGTCTTCCTGTGGCCACGCACATTCTGGCCAGCACTGCTCGCCGCCGTGCTCATCGCCGCGTCCCGTGTCATCACCGGCCAGCACTACCTCACCGACATCGTCGGCGGGGCGGTGCTGGGAACCATCGGCGCCTATGCCGTCCGTTATGTTTTCGCGCGCCGCGGCTGGCTGTTCACAGTCGGCGCCGATGGGCACATTTCGCGCAAGCCGTTCAGCGGTATCGCCCGGCTCTTCAGTCGGGCGTAGCGGCGTAGCGGGCCAACGCCGCCGCAAGGTCGGCCTTGAGGTCATCGAACCCCTCGAGGCCGACGTGGATGCGGAACATCTGGCCCTCGGCCGTCCATGGCACGGCCGTGCGCGCCTTGCCGGGCGCGATCGGCAGGCACAGGCTCTCGAATCCGCCCCACGAATAGCCCATGCCGAACAGCTGGAAGCCGTCGACCATCGCCGCCAGTGCTCTGCGTGAGCGCGGCTTCAGCCGGAAGGCAAACAGGCTGCCGGCACCGGTGAAGTCGCGCTGCCAGATCGCGTGGTCGGGGTGGCTGGGCAGCGCGGGATGATAGACCTCCAGCACCTCGTCTTGTTCGGCGAGCCAGGCCGCGAGGGCCTGCGACCGCCGCGAATGCTCCGCCATGCGCAGCGCCAGTGTCCTCAGTCCGCGCAACGTGAGGTAGGCGTCGTCGGGCGAAGTGGTGACTCCGAGCAAGTAGCGTGTCCGCTTCAGCCGATCGATATGCGACTCATTGGCCGATGCCGTGCCGATCATCACGTCCGAATGGCCGACGAACATCTTGGTGCCGGCATGCACCACGATGTCGGCGCCCAGCTTCAGCGGCTGGTGGAACAGCGGCGTGCCCCAGGAGTTGTCGACCACCACCGAGATGTCACGCCGATGCGCGGCTGCGGCAATGGCCGGCAGGTCCTGCATCTCGAAGGTAAGCGAGCCCGGGCTCTCCACCATCACGGCCCGGGTGTTGTCGGCGAACAGCCCGGCAATGCCGTCACCGATCCGCGGATCGTAGTAGCGGACCGAGACGCCGAACTGCGCCAGCGTCTCCTTGGCAAAGTTGCGCGTCGGCTCATAGGCACTGTCGGTGACCAGCACCTCGTCGCCGGCCTTGAGCACCGACATCAGCGCCGTCGTGACGGCCGCGACGCCCGACGGCCCGACAATGCTACCCGCCGCCCCCTCGAGTTCGCTCACCAGTTCGCAAAGCGCCAGTACGGTGGGGTTGTCGTTCCGGCCGTACCGATGCGGAATGCTGGCATCTTCAAGCGCATCGAGGGTCTTGAACAGGACAGTCGAGCCGCGGAACACCGGAGTGTTAACAAAGCCCAGTTGGTCTTGGGGGTGACGTCCGCCATGCGTGAGGAGCGTCTCCGGGGTCGAAAAATGCCCCGTTTTCCCTTGTTCTTCAGTCATTTGCCGTCCTGATTAAAATCCGGTCACATCGCAGTGCTGACCAAAAAACAGTCAGCTATCCTGCCCAAATCCGGCCATAGTGCTTGACGCAACCGGTAATTGTCGCTTCGATACCTACCAGCATCGCACCCGCCGGCAAAGGCGGGGGTGCCCACCGGCGGCCGCCAACGTCGTTTCGCCGGCAGAAAAACATAAAGTCAGGAACAAAGGTCAACTCCATGCAAAAACAACTGCTCCTGCTAGCCGCGACCGCAGCCTTCGGGCTCACCGGCAGCGCCGCGTTTGCCGATACCCTCGCTGACGTCAAGGCGCGCGGCTTCGTGCAGTGCGGCGTCACCGAAGGTGTCCCGGGCTTCAGCCAGCCGGACGCCAGCAACAACTGGACCGGCCTCGACGTCGAGTACTGCCGTGCGCTTGCCGCGGCGATCTTCAACGATGCCACGGCGGTCCGCTTCACCCCCACCACGTCCGCCGACCGTTTCACGGTGCTCGGCTCGGGTGAAATCGACCTGCTCTCCCGCACCACCACCTGGACCATGACGCGTGACACCACGCTGGGCCTGATGTTCGTCGGCACCCTGTTCTATGATGGCCAGGGCTTCGTGGTTCGCAAGGCCGACGGCATTGCTTCCGCCCTCGACCTCAGCGGCGCCGCCGTCTGCATCGAGTCCGGCACCACCACCGAACTCAATGCCGCCGACTACTTCTCGTCCAACAATCTCGAATACAACCCGGTGACCTTTACCGGCCAGGACGAAGTGCTGAAGGCCTTCGAAGACGGCCGTTGCGACGTGCTGACCTCGGACTCCTCGCAGCTCGCCGGCAACATCACCGAATTCGCCGTGCCGGATGACTACGTGCTGCTGCCCGAGATCATCTCCAAGGAGCCGCTGGCGATCGTCGTCCGTCAGGGCGACGACACCTGGTTCGAGATCACCCGCTGGGTGTATTTCGCGCTGCTCGAAGCTGAAGAGCAGGGCGTGACCCAGGCCAATGTCGACGAGATGCTCGGCTCCGACAATCCGACCATTCGCCGCCTGCTCGGCGTCGAGGGCGATTTCGGCACCCCGCTCGGCCTGACCAAGGACTGGGCTTACCAGGCCATCAAGGGCGTCGGTAACTATGGCGAGATGTTCGAGCGCAATGTCGGCACCGGCTCGCCGCTCAACCTGCCGCGCGGCCTGAACGCCCTGTGGACCGATGGCGGTCTGCAGTACGCTCCCCCGATCCGCTGATCCTGAACCCTGGTTTCCGGCGCCCCTTTGTGGGCGCCGGGACCTTTGAAGCGCTCGCCTAGTTTTTCCGGGCGCTGCAGGACGTGATCATTCGGGCAGGAGAGACACGTGGCCAGCATTGACCTCGGGCATCAGCCCGATGCGAAGGTATTCTTCCTCAACGACCCCAAGGTCAGGGGCGCGATCTACCAGGTTGCCGTCGCGGTAATCTTTGTTCTGTTCGTCGCCTGGGTCGTGGTGAACACCGGCGCCAACCTCAGGGCGCAGAACAAGACCACCGGCTTCGATTTCCTCTGGGGCATCGCCGGCTTCGAAGTCAGCTTCACGCTGACCGGCTTCGGGCGAACCTCGATTTACTGGGGCGCCTTCCTCACCGGTGTCGTCAACACCATCCTCGTTTCGGCGATCTCGATCGTCGTCGCCACGGTCCTGGGCTTCCTGCTCGGCATCGCGCGGCTCTCCAGCAACTGGATCGTGTCGCGGCTGGCGGCAGTCTATGTCGAGATTCTGCGCAACGTGCCGCTGCTGCTGCAGCTGTTCGTGTGGTATTTCGCCGTGCTCAAGGCCATGCCGGCCGTCAAGCAATCCATCGTGTTCTTCGGCGACTGGGCGCTGAACCAGCGCGGGCTCTACCTGCCGCGGCCGTTGTTCGACGAACGCTTCATCTTCGTGTTGGTCGCCTTCGTGGCCGCCGTCGTCGCGGCAGTCCTGATCGCCAACTGGGCCCGCCGCCGCCAGGAAATGACCGGCCAGCAGTTCCCCAGCTTCCTTGCAGGTCTCGGGCTGGTCATCGTCGTGCTGTTGATCGCCATGCCGGTCAGTGGCACCAACCTGCAGTTCGACCCGCCCGTGCTGCAGGGCTTCAACTATCGCGGTGGGATCCAGGTCCCGCCCGAACTCCTGGCGCTCATTGTCGGGTTGTCGCTCTACCACGCCACCTTCATCGGCGAGACGGTACGCGGCGGCATCCAGGCCATCAGCCACGGCCAGACCGAAGCGGCCCAGTCGCTCGGCCTGCGCGAAGGGCAGCGGTTGCGGCTGGTCATCATACCGCAGGCTATGCGCGTCATCATCCCGCCGCTGACGAGCCAGTATCTCAACATCACCAAGAACTCCTCGCTGGGCGCCGCCATCGGCTACCCGGAGTTTGTCTCGGTGTTCATGGGCACCTCGCTCAACCAGTCCGGCCGCGCCATCGAGATCGTGTCGATCACCATGCTGGTCTACCTGACCCTGTCGCTCAGCACCTCGGCGCTGATGAACTGGTACAATTCCCGCGTCGCCCTGGTGGAGAGGTAAGCCGATGACCGACCTCTCAACCAGCTACGTCCGCCGCGAAATGCTGCCGAGCAAGCCGGCGCCCGAACGCACTTCGGGCCCGATCCTGTGGGCGAAGAAAAACCTCTTCGCGACACCCGGCGACGCGGTGATGACCCTCCTCGGCGTGCTGTTCCTCGCCTGGCTGCTGCCCAACGTCTATAGCTTCGTCATCGGCAACGCCGTGTTCGACGGCACCGTCGAGGATTGCCGTGTCGCCAATGTCGGCGCCTGCTGGATCTACATCGAAGCCCGCATCACCTTCTTCATCTACGGCTTCTATCCGGCAACCGAGTACTGGCGCGTCAACATCGTGTTCCTGCTGCTGGCGCTGCTGCTGCTGCCCCTGCTGATTCCGCGGGTGCCATTCAAGCGCCTCAACGCACTCGCCTTCTTCGTGGTGTTCCCGGTGGTGGCCTATGTGCTGCTGCATGGCGGCAGCTTCGGCTTGCGCGAAGTGCCGACCGAGCAGTGGGGCGGCCTGATGGTCACCCTGATCATCGCGCTCGTGGGCATCATCTGTTCGCTGCCGCTCGGCATCCTCCTCGCGCTGGGTCGCCGCTCGAAACTGCCGATCATCAAGTGGCTCTGCATCTCGTTCATCGAGCTGTGGCGTGCCGTGCCGCTGATCACCGTGCTGTTCATGGCCTCGGTGATGCTGCCGCTGTTCATGCCGCAGGGCATGAGCGTCGACAAATTGCTGCGCGCCCTGGTGGGCGTCACCCTGTTCACCGCGGCCTATATCGCCGAAGTGATCCGTGGCGGCCTCGCGGCCCTGCCGCGCGGCCAGCAGGAAGCGGCCTCGGCGCTCGGCCTGGGGTACTGGAAATCCATGGGGCTGATCATCCTGCCCCAGGCGCTCAAGCACTCCATTCCGGGCATCGTCAACAACTTCATTTCCCTGTTCAAGGACACCTCGCTGGTGTCCATCGTGGGAATCTTCGACCTGCTGAACACCGTACAGTCGGCGAGTTCGGACAATGACTGGGCCTCGCCCACGCGCGCGGTGACTGGCTATCTGTTCGCCGCCATGGTCTTCTGGGTGTTCTGTTTCGCCATGTCCCGCTACTCGATGTGGATCGAGCAGCGCATGAATACTGGGTACAAGAGGTAGTGATGACCGAGGCAATGGCCGTTCCCGAGCGGAACGTCGATACGTCCCAAATGCATGTCTCGACGACCGATGTCGCCATCGAGATCATCGGGATGAACAAGTGGTACGCCGATTTCCACGTGCTGCGCGACATCAACCTCAAGGTCATGCGTGGCGAGCGTATCGTCATCGCCGGGCCGTCGGGTTCGGGCAAGTCGACCCTGATCCGCTGCATCAACCGGCTGGAAGAGCACCAGCAGGGCCAGATCGTCGTCAACGGCACCGAGCTGACCAATGACTTGAAGCGCATCGACGAGGTGCGCCGCGAGGTCGGCATGGTGTTCCAGCACTTCAACTTGTTTCCGCACCTGACCATCCTGCAGAACCTGACGCTGGCCCCCATCTGGGTGCGCGGCACGCCCAAGGCGGAAGCCGAGGAAACGGCGATGAAGTATCTCGAGCGGGTGAAGATCCCCGAGCAGGCGAAAAAATACCCCGGCCAGCTCTCCGGCGGCCAGCAGCAGCGCGTCGCCATTGCCCGCTCGCTCTGCATGCACCCCAAGATCATGCTGTTCGATGAGCCCACCTCGGCGCTCGACCCCGAAATGGTCAAGGAAGTGCTCGAAGTCATGATCAGCCTTGCCGAAGAAGGCATGACCATGCTCTGCGTGACCCACGAAATGGGCTTTGCCCGCCAGGTGGCGAACCGGGTCATCTTTATGGACCAGGGCCAGATCATCGAGCAGAACGACCCGGAGAACTTCTTCTCCAACCCGCAGCACGATCGCACCAAGCTGTTCCTCAGCCAGATCCTGCACTGAACCGTGAGGCGCCGTGTTCGCGCGGCGCCTTGACCCCGTCCACGAACCCCGCTTTACAGGGCGGTGCTTGGGAGCGCCGGGAGTGCGCGTGTGACGGTAAGGCTGGTGGCGGCGCTTTGGCGCCTGGCCCTTTCAATTGGTGTACTGGCCGCCCTCGTCGCGCCGGCAGCGGCCCAGGCTCAGCGTGCCCCGGACGGACCGACCCTTTCTGCCATCCGCGAGCGCGGCCATGTGCTTTGCGCCACCGTCGATCCCTTGCCGGGCTTCGCACAGCCGGGCGCCGATGGCCGCTGGAGCGGCTTCGATGTCGATTTCTGCCGCGCGCTCGCCGTCGCCATCTTCAACGATCCGGCGCGCATGGAGTTCGTGCCGCTCTCCGGCGATGCCCGCTTCGCGCAGTTGCAGACCGGCAGCATCGATGTCGTCGCCCGCAACGCGCCATGGACCATGCGCCGCGATACCGGCTACGGCGTGCGCTACGTCGCGACTTCGTTCTTCGACGGGCAGGCGATCATGGTGCCCCAGTCGCTGGGCTTCGTCTCCGCCTACGAGCTGGAGAACCTGACCATCTGCGTGCTCGACGAGGCCGAAGCGCTCGCCAACCTGCGCGAGTTCTTCTTTGCCACCCAGGCCGCCTACGACGAAGTGCTCTACGAGGACCGGGAGGACCTGCAGGTCGCCTACTCGTCGGGCCTCTGCAACGCTGTTTCGGCCCCGGCCAGTTGGCTCAATGCCGTGCGCCGCGGCCTGCCGGAGCCGGCGACCCACCGCATCCTGCCCGAGCGCATTTCCAAGGACGCTTTCGGCCCCGTCGTGCGCTGGGGTGACGACCAGTGGTTCCAGATTGTGGCCTGGACGCTGTTCGCGCTGATCGATGCCGAGGAAGCGGGTATTTCCTCGCGCAACATCGAGTCGCTCTCGGCCACGCGCACCCACCGGGTCCGGCGACTGCTCGGCCTCGAGGGGGAGTTCGGCCCCGGCATCGGCCTTGACCGCTTCTTCATCGCCAACGTCATCCGCACCATCGGCAACTACGGCGAGATCTTCGACCGCAACTTTGGCGCCGAAACCGGCGCAGCGGTCGTTCGCGGCCAGAATGCGCTCTGGATCAATGGCGGCCTGCTGCTCGCGCCGCCGATCGAATAGACGCAGGCTTCAGTCTGCGAACAGCACCGAGATGCGGCGGTTGATGGCGCCCTTCTTCTCGATCTTGCCGATCTTCAGCCGGCCGATCTCGCCGGTCGAGCGCACATGCGTCCCGCCGCAGGGCTGCAGGTCGACATCGCCGATCCGCACCAGCCGCACCCGGCCCATGCCCATCGGCGGCTTGACGTTCATCGACTTGACCAGCCCGGGATTGGCCGCAAGTTCGGCGTCGGTGATCCACTCGGTGGTCACCGGCAGGTCGCGCGCCACCAGTTCGTTCAGTTGCGCCTCGACCTCCGCGGCGTCTGGCACCTCGGGCAGGTTGAAATCCACCCGCCCCTTGTCCTCGCCCACGGCAGCGCCGGTGATCGGGTAGGGCAGCACGACGGTCACGAGATGGAGCGCCGTGTGCATTCGCATGAGCTTCAGCCGGCGCTCCCAATCGAGCTCCAGCGTCACCGCTTCGCCCACCGCCAGTTGTGCTGCCTCTGTCGTCAGCTGGTGGACAATCGCCGACTTGTCGCCATCGGGGTGGATGGCGCCCGTCACCGCAACGCTGCTGCCGTTTGCCCTCACGATGCGGCCGCTATCGCCGGGCTGCCCGCCCGACGTTGCGTAAAAGATCGTCTGGTCGAGCGTCACGCCGGCATCGCTGACCGCTGTCACGACGGCGGGCGTCGAGGCCAGGTAGGCGTCGTCGCGGAACAGCAATCTCGTCACGCCACCGGCTCCGGCTCCACCACCGACTGCCAGTCGAGGGGCGCGCGCGCCGCCAGCCAGTGCGGCACCGGCAGTTTTTTGGCGCGCAGGAATTCCGGGTTGAACAGCTTGCTCTGGTAGCGGTTGCCATAGTCGCAGAGGATGGTGACAATCGTCTTGCCCGGCCCCAGGTCCCGCGCCAGCCGGACTGCGCCGGCAATGTTGATCGCCGATGAACCGCCCAGGCACAGGCCCTCATGCTCGAGCAGGTCGAACACATAGGGCAGGGCTTCCGCATCAGGGATCTGGTAGGCCTTGTCGACCACCACATCCTTGAGGTTGGCGGTAATCCGCCCCTGGCCGATGCCCTCGGTGATCGAGCCGCCCGACGATTTCAGCTCGCCGGTGGTGTAGTAGCTGTAAAGCGCCGCGCCCTCGGGATCGGCAAGGCCGATCGTAACATTCGGGTTACGCGATTTCAGTGCCATCGAGACGCCGCCCAGCGTGCCGCCCGAGCCCACCGCGCAGATAAAGCCATCCACCTTGCCGCCCGTCTGTTCCCAGATCTCGGGGCCGGTGGTCTCGATATGCGCATCGCGGTTGGCGACATTGTCGAACTGGTTGGCCCAGATCGCGCCGCCCGGCAGTTCCCTTGCCAGCTTCTCGGCCAGCCGCCCGCTCAGCTTCACATAGTTGTTGGGGTTCTTGTAGGGTTTGGCCGGCACCTGGATCAGTTCTGCGCCCATCAGCGTCAGGGCGTCCTTCTTTTCCTGGCTCTGCGTCTCGGGGATCACGATCACCGAGCGATAACCCAGCGCATTGGCCACCAGCGTCAGCCCGATGCCGGTATTGCCAGCCGTGCCCTCGACGATGGTTCCGCCCGGCTTCAGCAGCCCGCGACGTTCCGCATCGCGCACGATATAGAGCGCCGCCCGATCCTTCACCGACTGGCCCGGGTTCAGGAACTCCGCCTTGCCCCAGATCTCGCACCCCGTCGCATCGGACACGCGGTTGAGACGGATCAGCGGCGTGTTGCCGATGGCGGAAATGACGTCGGGATGCTTGGTCATGGAACCGGAGGGAAGCGTTGCGATGGCCGCAAACTAAGGAGCCATGCCAGCCCTGCCAAGGGTGCCTCTGCCGAAATGGTATGCGATTTCGGCCGCTTGCTGCGCCGGGGCAGGAATTGTCTGAACGCGCCGCAATCGCAGCACGGCATTCCGGCGGTTCGACCTAGAGGGTCTTCGACGCCGTCAGCGCCCGCTCCCGGCTGGCCTTGAGATCGACGATCGGCGCCGGATAATTGCGCGGCGGTCGCGGTGCTTCCCAGGGTTTATGCAGCCACTGGTCCGGCAGGCTGGCGACTTCCGGCACCCACTGGCGCACGTAGCGCCCCTCGGGATCGAAGCGCTCCCCCTGCGTCACCGGGTTGAAGATCCGGAAATACGGCGCGGCATCGAGCCCGCTCCCGGCCACCCACTGCCAGTTCCCCGGATTGTTGGCCGGGTCGGCGTCGAGCAGCGTGTCCCAGAACCACTGCTCGCCCAGCCGCCAGTCGATCAGCAGATTCTTGCTCAAGAGCGAGGCGACGATCATCCGCACGCGGTTGTGCATATAGCCGGTGGCCCACAGCTCGCGCATGCCGGCATCGACGATGGGTATGCCGGTCGCGCCCCGCTGCCAGCGCTCGAGTTCGTCGCCCGGCTCGCGCCAGGGCATTGCGGCATATTTGGTCTGCATCGGCTCGCTGGCGATATCCGGCCGGTGATAGAGTTGGTGAATGTTGAAGTCGCGCCAGGCAAGCTCGGAGAGGAACTTGTCGATGGCGCCAGCCTTCTCGGGGTGGCGTTGTGCCTTCACCTGCGCTGCGTGCCAGACCTGCCGCGGGCTGATCTCGCCGAACGCCAGGTGCGGCGAAAGCCGCGAGGTCGCGGCAACGGCCGGAATATCGCGCTGCGCCGGATACTCCGCCACCGCCTCGTCGAGGAAGGCCGCCAGGCGGACGTCTGCAGCCTCCTCGCCGATCTGCCAGTGCTCCGCGAGCTTTTGCGACCAGTGCGGCGGCGCGTATTTGGCGTCGACCTCTCCGACCGGCACGGCCGGGCCAATCGACTTCGGCGCAGGCAGGGGCCGCGCGATCGGGCGTTGCCGGATCGTCCTCCAGAATGGCGTGTAGACGCCATAAGGACCACCGGCGCCCGTCGTTACCTCGAACGGCTCGACCAGAGCATCGCCGGCATGGCTCTCGACGCTGAACCCATCGCCGCGCAGATCTGCCTTCAACTGCGCATCGAGCGCCCGCTCCGCCGGTCCATAGCGTCGATTCCAGTGCACCCCACTGGCACCGTGTCGCATGAGCGCGTCCCGCAGCAGCGCTTCGGTTGGTCCTGACAGCGTCTCCAGCCCGATACCGCGCTCTGCCAGGCTCGCCGCCAGCGCGCGCAGCGAGTGATGCAGCCACCAGCGCGAAGCCCCGCCACGCCGGCGCAGCAGCGGGTCTGTGGGCTCGATGTGTACCACCACCACCGGGCCACCCGCCGCCACGGCCGCGCTCAGTGCCGGGTTGTCGGCCAGCCTCAGGTCGTTCCGCAGCCAAACCAGCGTTGCGCCGCCCGTGCCGGCACCCATGACCTTGCTCATGAAAAGGATTTTCCTTTTGTAGCGTTTGTCGCCAGCGCCGTTTCTAGCACGCGCCCGCCCCGGCAAGGACTGACCGCTTTGGTGCAACTACGCGCAAACCGGCACGCTAGTTCAGTTTTCGTGACGTCTGCTCGGCTTGTCGGGCCCGACGGCAGCGCGTATGTGACAGGCTAATTTCGGCCCCGCAGACAGGCCCATAGAGACGCATGACCGCCACCCAACCGCGCGCCCTCAGTCACCTGAAATCTCTCGAGTCCGAGAGCATCGAGATCTTCCGCGAAGTCGCCGCCAGCTTCGAGCGGCCGGTGATGATGTACTCGATCGGCAAGGACTCCTCGGTGCTGCTGCACCTGGCGCGCAAGGCCTTCTTCCCCTCGCGTGTACCGTTCCCGATCCTCCACATCGACACGAAGTGGAAGTTTCGCGAGATGATCGAGTTCCGCGACCGCATGGCGCGCGAACACAATCTTGACCTGCTGGTGCACACCAACCCTGATGGCTTGGCGCAGGGCATAAACCCGTTCGACCATGGTTCGGCCGTCCACACCGACATCATGAAGACCCAGGCACTGCGCCAGGCGCTCAACGCCGGCAAGTACGATGCCGCCATCGGAGGTGCGCGCCGCGACGAGGAAAAGTCCCGCGCCAAGGAACGTATCTTCTCGCACCGCAACGCCCAGCATGCCTGGGACCCGAAGAACCAGCGCCCCGAACTCTGGCGAATCTTCAACACGCGCCTCGCGCCCGGCGAGAGCATGCGGGTCTTTCCGATCTCCAACTGGACCGAACTCGACGTATGGACCTACATCTACGCGGAGGGCATCGAGATTCCAGAACTGTATTTTGCGCGCCGCCGTCCGGTGGTCGAGCGCTCTGGAACCCTCATCATGGTCGATGATGATCGCTTCCGGTTCAACCCTGGCGAGACGCCGCGCGAGGAGATGATCCGCTTCCGCACTCTCGGCTGTTACCCGCTGTCCGGCGGCATCCGCTCGGACGCGACGGACCTGCCGTCGATCATCATGGAAATGCAGGCGTCGCGGACCTCCGAGCGCGAGGGGCGCCTGATTGACTCCGATAGCGTGGGTTCGATGGAAAAGAAGAAGCAGGAAGGCTATTTCTGATGGCCGCCACCGCCACATTCAACGACTCCACTGCCGCGCTCGAGGCCTGGCTGGCCGAGCAGACCGGCAAGGGGCTGCTGCGCTTTCTCACCTGCGGCTCCGTGGATGACGGCAAGTCGACGCTGATTGGCCGGCTGCTTTACGACAGCCAACTGGTCCTCGACGACCAGCTTGCGTCACTGCGCAAGGACAGCCGCAATCGTCACGTCGGCGATGAGGGGATCGATTTCTCGCTGCTGGTGGATGGTCTCGCCGCCGAGCGCGAGCAGGGCATCACCATCGACGTCGCCTACCGGTTCTTTTCCACCGACAAGCGCAAGTTCATCGTCGCCGACACCCCGGGTCACGAACAGTACACCCGCAACATGGCGACGGGCGCCTCCAACGCCGATCTCGCCATCGTTCTGATCGATGCACGCAAGGGCGTGCTGACCCAGACGCGCCGCCACAGCTTCATTCTCAGCCTGATCGGCGTGAAGCACGTGGTGCTGGCCATCAACAAGATCGACCTCGTCGGCTATGACGAGGCGGTGTTCCGCACCATCGAAGCCGAATACCGCGCCTTCGCCGAGAATCTCGGCTTCAAGACGCTTGTCGCCATCCCGGTTTCCGCTCTGAAGGGCGACAACATCCTCAAGCCCAGCACGGCCATGCCCTGGTACACGGGCCCGCAACTGGTGCCTTATCTCGAAACCGTGGAAGTCGGCTCCGATCGGACCGCTCGTCCGCTGCGTTTCCCCGTGCAGTGGGTCAACCGCCCCAACCTCGATTTCCGTGGCTTCTCGGGCACGCTCGCCTCGGGCAGCGTCAAGGTTGGCGATGAGCTGCTGGTCGCCGCTTCGCGGAAGCCGGTTCAGGTCAGCCGCATCGTCACCATGGATGGCGACCGTGACGAGGCCATCGCCGGCGAAGCCGTGACGCTGGTCCTGGACCGCGAGGTTGATATCTCCCGCGGAGACGTGCTGGTCCATCCGGGTGAGACCCCGGACATCTCCAACCAGTTCCAGGCCCGGCTCGTCTGGATGAATGACGAGCAGGCAATACCCGGCCGCTCCTACCTCCTCAAGCTCGGCGCCCAGACCGTCTCGGCGACGCTCACCGACCTGAAGTTCAGGACCAACGTCAATACGCTCGAGCAAAGCCCTGCCAAGACTCTCGAATTGAACGAAGTCGGCACGGTGACCATCGCGACCGACCGGCCGATCGCCTTCGACGCCTATGCCGACAATCCGTTGACCGGCAGCTTCATCCTGATCGACCGGCTGACCAACGCCACGCTGGGTGCCGGCGTCATCGATTTCGGCCTGCGTCGCGCCCAGAACCTCAGCTACCAGGCCTTCGACGTGAACCGGAAGGTCCGTGCCGAACTGCTCGGCCAGACCCCGCGCATTGTCTGGTTCACCGGCCTGTCTGGCTCGGGCAAGTCGACGGTCGCCAACCTCATCGAAAAGAAGCTCGCCGCCGAGGGGCGCCATGCCTACATCCTCGATGGCGACAATGTCCGCCACGGGCTGAATAAGGACCTCGGCTTTACCGACGAGGCCCGGGTCGAGAACATTCGCCGGGTCGCGGAGGTGGCGCGGCTGATGGCCGATGCCGGCCTCATCGTGCTGGTCTCGTTCATCTCGCCGTTCCGCAACGAGCGTCGAATGGCCCGCGAAATTGCCGGCGACATCGCCTTCACCGAAGTCTGGGTCAACACGCCGCTTGAGGTTTGCGAGGCGCGCGATCCCAAGGGGCTCTACGCCAAGGCCCGGCGCGGCGAGATCGCCAACTTCACTGGCATTTCCAGCCCCTATGAGCCGCCGGAGCGAGCCGACCTGGTTCTGCACGGCGCCTTGCACACGCCCACGCAGATGGCTGAGGAACTCTATATTCGCCTGTTCGAATCCGGCAGCGACTACTCGATCTGAGCGCCTTCAGGACAGGTCCCAGACTTATCCGGATCGACGGCGAGCCCACTGCTCACCAAGCTGTGCGCGCGCCGACGGCTCGATTGCCGCCGGCGCTGAACGGTGCAAGACTGCGCCCGCGGTGGGCTTGGCAGTCGGATCATGCGTGTGGTGTCTCGGGTTCTGGTTGCGATTGGCCTCGTTCTGCAACTCTCGGTGGCTGCCCTCGCGGCCACCGCCGAGAGTGAGACCTGGTTCAATAGCCTGAGCGCCGGCGACCGCCTCCGGCTCGAAACCGAGCTCGTGCTGGTTGGGCTTCTGCCGGAGTTCCCGAACGATCGCTTCTCGGACGCGACCTTCGAGGCCCTGCGCGCGCTCCAGCGCAATTCCGGCGGTGAGGTCACGGGCGTCCTGTCTGCTACCGAGCGGCAGGATCTCGCGGCGCGCGCCGCCAGTGCCGAATCCCGGCTCGGCTTTTCCAACACCACCGATGAAGACGCCCTGGTCGAGCTGCAACTGCCCGCCGCCGTCCTGACCGATCATCGCTCCACTGGCACGGGCACCAGCTATTCCAGCGTGGATGGCGAACTCTCGGTCGAAACCATCCGCATCGCTCTCGACGACCGCGGCTTTCCCGGCCTGTTCGATGCGCTCTCTGTCTCCGACGAGGACCGCAAGGTGCTCGAAATGGACTATCGTGGCGAAAGCTTCTCGATCAGCGGCCAGGTCGGCGCCTATGGCTATCGCACCTTCATGCTCGATGCCGGCGCCACCGCCGTCGGCTTCACCGTCGCCTGGGGCGATGGCTACTCGATGGACGGTCCATTGATTGCCGCTTACCTGACGGCCGGTTTTGCGCCCTTGCCGCTGCCGCTGCCGGGTGCCGGCGAGAAGGTCGAGGCCAGCGCCCCCCGCACCGAGTTCGGCGCCTTCACGCTGCCACCCGACCAGCCGGAACTGATCGTGCTCAATGCCGACATCACCAGTGTTACTTCACTGGATTTCGACAGGGCGCTGGCAGCCCGTCCGGACGCCCGCATCGTCGCGCTCAATAGCCCCGGCGGCGCCGTCGACAGCGCGCTGAACATGGCGCAGAAGATTCACAAGCTCGGGCTCAGCACCTATGTCCCACCGGAGATGGGTTGCTACTCGGCCTGCGCCTATATGTATTTCGCCGGCCCGGTGCGCCAGGCGGTGGGAGAACTCGGCGTTCACCAGATTTCGTCGGAAGTGGCCGATGTGGTCTTCACCCAGGCGACGCTTGGGGACGTGCTCGATGCGCTGGAAGTCTACGGAGTCGCCCAGCCGGTAATTTCCAAGATGCTGCGCACGCCGCCCGACGACATGTACATCTTCTCCGGCGATGAGATCGAGGCGCTGGGCATCAATCGCGGCGACCCCATCGACGTCGCGGTCAGCCTCCCGCCACCCACCAACCAGCCTACCGACGCCATCGGCGTCGTCTTTGTCGAACTCTCCAGCCTCGGCACTCGCGAGGCGGCGGACCGCTCGCGCGACTACTATGCCAGCCGCTGGGCCAGCGTTTTCGGCGACACCGCACCGCGCGTCGACATCGGCGAGATTGGCAGCACTGGCGCGATCTACCGGGTCCGCGTGCCCACCCCTTCGGTCGAACGCGCCAACACCATCTGCGCCGCCATCCGTGCCGACGGTGGCGGCTGCTTCATCACCTCGGGCAATTGAGCGGCGCGGGCTAGTTCCCCAGCGCCAGCTTGATCATCAGCCCGACAATACCGACGGCCAGCACCCCGGCCGCCCACAGCCCGACGAACCAGAACAGCTGCCGCGACATCAGTGATAGCCCTCGTTCGGGTCGACCTTGCCGCGGAATACCCAGTACGCATAGGCGGTGTAGGCAAGGATGATCGGGATCAGGAACACTGCCCCAACCAGCAGGAACTCGAGCGATTCCTTTGGCGCTGCCGCTTCGGCAATCGTCAGCTGTCCCGGCACGATATAGGGGTAAAAGCTGATCCCCAACCCGACAAAGCTCAAGACGAACAACCCAAGTGCCGCAAGAAACGGCATCAGGTGCTTGTCACGCACCAGCCCGAAATACAGCAGCACCGCGCACCCGGCGATCAGCAGCGGCACGATGGCCGAAAAGAACGCCGTCGGGAAAGCGAACCAGCGCTCGAAATACACCGGCACCAGAAACGCCGACCAGAGGCTGACCACGCCGATCAGCGCCACCGTGCCCACGGCGGTCACCACGGCGATCCGCTTCGATTTCGCCTGCAGCACCCCGGCGGTCTTCATGTTGAGCCAGGTCGAGCCGAGCAGGGCATAGCCGACCACAAGCGCCACGGCAGTGAGCAGGCTGAACGGCGTCAGCCAGTCCCACCAGCCGCCGGCATATTCGCGGTTCTCGATGCGAATGCCCTGCACCAGCGCCCCGAGCGCAATGCCCTGCATGGCGGCCGCCACCAGCGAGCCGACCGCAAAGCCCCAGTCCCACACCCGGCGCCACCGCTTGGTGCGGAAACGGAACTCGAAGGCGACGCCCCGGAAGATCAACCCCAGGAGCATCAGGATGATCGGCACATAGAGCGCCGGCAGCACCGTGGCATAGGCCAGCGGAAACACTGCCAGCAGCCCGCCGCCGCCCATCACCAGCCACGTCTCGTTGCCATCCCAGACCGGTGCGATGGAGTTTGTCATCACGTCCCGGTCATGGTCGTCGGGAAACAGCGGGAACAAGATGCCGATGCCGAGGTCGAACCCGTCGAGAACGACATAGGCGAGGATGGCGAAGGCGATGATCGCCGCCCAGACCGTCGGCAGGTCAATGAACTCAACGAGCATGGTCGCCTCCCGTCACGTCCATCTGAATGGCCGGCGTGATACCGGCGGCACGGGTTGGTGCCTGTTCGAGTTCGCCATCGTCGCCCAGCGGCGGCTTCCACATCAGTCTGAGGATGTAGAACGTGCCCGCCCCGAACACGAGGAAGTAGACAATGATGAACGCCACCAGCGAGGCGCCCACCGCCTGCGCATCGACATTGGAGAGACTGTCGGAGGTCCGCAGCAAGCCATAGACCGTGAAGGGCTGCCGCCCCACCTCGGTGGTGAACCAGCCGGCCAGCACTGCGATGAAGCCCGACGGCCCCATCAGTACGGCGGCCCGGTGCAGCCAGGTGCTGGAATAGAGCGTCTGCCGCCAGCGCGCCCACAGCGACCACACGCCGATCACCAGCATCAACACACCGATACCGACCATGATCCGGAACGCAAAGAACGGGATCAGGGCAGGGGGGCGCTCATCGGGCGGAAACGCCTTGAGCCCCTTCACTTCGCCGTCCCAGCTATGGGTCAGCAGGAGCGAGGCAAGATTGGGAATCTCCACCGCGAAATGCGTGGTCTCCGCCTTGTCGTCGGGAATGCCGAACAGGATCAGCGGCGCGCCGCGATGCGTCTCGTAATGGCCTTCCATCGCGGCAATCTTGGCCGGCTGATGCTCGAACGTGTTGAGCCCATGCTGGTCGCCGACGAAGATCTGGATCGGCGTTACGATCACCGCCATCCACATCGCCATCGAGAACATGATGCGCGCCTGCCGGTTCTCCCGGTCGCGCAACAGGTGCAGTGCGCCGACCGCGCCGACGGCGAAGGCCGTGGTGAGGAACGCGGCGAGCACCGTGTGCGTCAGCCGATACGGGAAGGACGGGTTGAAGATGATGGCCCACCAGTCGACCGGCAGGAACTGGCCGTTCTCTGAGATTTCGAATCCCGCCGGCGTGTGCATCCAGCTGTTTGCTGCGAGAATCCAGGTCGCCGAAATCAGCGTGCCCACCGCCACCATCGCCACGGCGAACATGTGGAGGCCTTCACCGACGCGCTTCCGCCCGAACAGTGCGATGCCCAGGAACCCGGCCTCGAGGAAGAACGCCGTCAGCACCTCGTAGCCCATCAGCGGCCCGATCACCGGCCCGGCCTTGTCCGAAAACGTCGCCCAGTTGGTGCCGAACTGGTAGCTCATCACGATGCCGGAGACGACGCCCATGCCGAAGGTGACGGCAAAGATCGTCTTCCAGTAATCGAACAGCCGCAGATATGCCGCGTCGCGCTTCCACAGCCACAGCGCATTGAGCACCGCCATGTAGCTGGCCAGCCCAATCGACAGAGCCGGAAAGATGAAGTGGAAGGACACCGTGAACGCAAACTGGATCCGCGCCAGCAGTTCCGCCGTCAGTCCGAATGTCATTGCAGCCTCCGCATGGCTGAGCCCACGCTAATCGAGTCCGCCCTATATTGCGACAGCCGATCGTCCCGACCATGTGCCGATTGGCCGCGCGCCCCGCCGCCGCGCGACACCATGCCGCCGTGTCGGCAAGATTGATGCGATGAACGCTGCCGGAGGCGCCATCTGCTCGCCGCCCGCTAGGCGCCAGTGGCGACCCCCAACACCACCCCCGGTCGAGGGCACCGGACCGGCTTTAGTCGAAAAACCTGGCCGCATCGACTGGCCGCGCCCGTAGTCCCAGACGAAGCGGGATTAACCGAATTCCAGCGCTTGCATGCCATCCTTCGTTTCGAACCGCCGTAACGGACTCCCTTGGCATGCCACCGAACGAGCCGATCCATCGCGCGACTCTCATCGCCCTCTTGGCGGTCGCTGGTGCCGTCGCCGGCGCGCTGCTGGGGGCTTGGGGTCAACAGAGCCTCGTCACTGAGCGCAATACCAGACAGCTCGCCGAACTCAGCGCCAGCGTTCTGCACCGCGCCGAGCTCGCCATTGACTATGCAGTGATCGCAGTTGGTGATCTCGCGAGCGCCGGCACAGATTTTTGCAGCACTGCGGGGCGTGCGCGACTCGAAGCAGCGGTGTTTCAGCGGGGAGCGCTCAAGGAAATTGCCGTCCTGGACGCAGCCGGGCGGTCCATCTGCTCGACAACACCCGCCGGCACGGGCGCGGCGTCCTCACGGCTCTACATGGCGCCACTTTACCCGTCCCGCAACACCTCGATCATGGTGCAGCCCGCGTTCGACGAGCGATCGGGCATGTTCAACGTGCTCTGGCGTATCGACGGCGCTCGCACGGTGGTGGCGCTCATCAATGTCGATTTGCTGATGTTCGATGTCTTCCCGCCTGCACTACGGGAGAGTGCCTTTGCCCAGCTTGTGGCAGGAGGGCAGGACGGTATCGCAGCCTTCGGACGCAGAAGCGAACTGCAGGCGGCGGCACCGACAGTCGACTTTGTCGCAAATTCATCACGATACCCTATCGAGGCCCGGCTGGGTGTGCAAAGCGCGGCACTGGATGCATGGAACAGGCAGGGCGAGACTCTGGTCATTGCCATCGGCTCGATCCTAGGACTGGCCCTCGCAGGTCTGGCGGGCAGGCTGGCGATCCGGGCGCCAAGCCCGGCCGACCTGCTTCGGGTTGCCATCCGCCGCGGCGAGATCACGCCATACTATCAGCCGATCTTCAGTCTCAAGTCCGGCGCCATTGTTGGTTGCGAAGTGCTTGCCAGGTGGATTCGCCCCAATGGCTCCGTGGTGCTCCCCGACCAGTTCATTCCGCTGGCCGAGAGCAGCGGGCTCGTCGGCGCCATGACGGACAGCCTGCTTGCCAGGTCGCTGGAGGAGCTGCGAGTGCTGTTGCAGGAGAACCCCGCGTTCAAGGTCGCCTTCAATATCGCCCCGCCGCATTTTGTGGCCCCGGGTTTTCTTGACATTATGGATGGAGTGCTGCTTCGCGCCAATGTTGGTGCAGCGCACGTTGTGCTTGAGCTGACCGAGCGGACGGCGTTTCCGGATATGGCGATCGCCGCGAAGGTGGCGTCGGACGCGCGGCGACGTGGCTACCGGGTGTCGCTGGACGATACCGGGGCAGGACATAATGGCCTAACCCATATCCAGGATCTCAGCCCCGACGTGATCAAGGTCGACAAGCGGTTTGTCGATGCCATAGGTATGGATGACGGTGCCCTGGCTATCATCGAGATGCTGGTCAGTCTCGCCGGCAAGCTCGGCGCCACGCTCGTCGCTGAAGGCATCGAGACCGAGGCGCAACGGGACAGCCTCCGCCGCGCTGGCGTCGACGAAGGCCAGGGCTATCTCGTGGCGAGGCCCATGGTACTTGCGGCGTTCAAAGCGCTCCTGACCGAGCAGGCGGCCACTCAGGTCGTTGCGGAAAGCCTGGGGCGCCCCGGAAGCCGACGGCCCATCGAGATTCCAGGCAGCTCAATGAACCGGTAGGTCATCCATGACAGTGGAATGGTGATGATCAGGGTTACGCTTGCCAGGATCGCCGTCGCTGTAAACGGGTTCGTCGTCATCGGCGGCAGGGCGAGCCATTCGGTCCCAAAGCCCGCCACCAGCACCAGCACCGGCAGGTGCAGCAGATAGAGCCCGTAGGAGATGTCGCCCAGAAAGATCAGGCTGCGGTGGCGGAGCAGCGGCAGCGCGTCGTGCCGGGCTGCGACAATTCCAACCAGCGCCGTCGCCGCGAGGCCCTCCAGCAAATAGGCGAGGTCGGGCGCAGTGGAGCCTGTGCCGGCCCGCCACCCCGGAATCTGCTGGATCAGTACCAGAACCAGTGCCGCCGCAGTGGCGGCCAGGACCGCGCTGCGGTCACTTCTCAGCCAGCCGGCCACTCGGTCGCTCCAAAGTACAACGGAGGCGCCCAGCGCGAAGTACACCAGGTACTCGGTGGACGAGAACAGCTTCGGCGCCATCAGGATGGCCACGCCGGCCAGTGCCACCGTCAGTGCCCAGAACACCCAGCGGCTCCGGACGAGCGCGAGCGCAACAAGCGGGATGACAAGCGAACCGATCAGTTCGATCGATATCGTCCAGATCGCTACCGGGAATTGGGCGCCAAACCCGAGAAACGGCCGGATGGCGTCGACCGCCGTCACGTTCACTTCCCGGTATTCCGGCGACATCCAGTTCGACACGATCGGCGGTGGCACCATGCCTCGAAAAAGCAGCCAATAGATCACGCCGATTGCCAGCGCGAAGATCATTGCCGGATAGATGCGCCAGCCGCGGCGGTAGTAGAACTTGAGCGTATTGATGACGGTGATGGGCTGACGGGTCAGCGATAGTGTCAGCACATAGCCGCTCAGGACAAAGAACAGTATGACGGCGGCGCGGCCGTCGAACACGCGCTCCGCCGCTTCATGCCATCCGGCCGGCAGGGCATAATAGACAGTGGTGTGATGCAACAGCACCACTAGCGCAGCAAGGCCGCGCAAGGACTGAAGTTCAATAACCTGCTTGGAACCGGCAGATGCCACCATCGAGTTTCCACCGCTGGAGTAGGAGACGATTGTGGCACTGGCAAACCTTGCCTACAACACACGGTGATGCAGGGTAGCCAAGCGTCGAATGCTGGAAAGATTGGCTCCGCGGCTTGGACTCGAACCAAGGACCATTCGATTAACAGTCGAATGCTCTACCAACTGAGCTACCGCGGAACACGATGCCGTCAAAGGCAGCGCCCGTGTAGCGGGTTTGATTTTGTTTGCCAAGCCCGTTTTTGAGCAACCGTCATCGCGGTGTCACTGACCGCTGCGTCGCGCCCGTTCCTCGAGCTGAGCGAGGTCTTCGGGCGTGTTGGCATTAGCGAAAGGATCGCCCTTGGTGCCGATCGGCCAGCTGACCTCTACCGCGCCCAGCCGTTCTGCCAGCCGCTTCAGGCTGCGCGGCGCCGTGCCGGCCCGCACCTCTTCCGGCAGTCCCGAGATCGCCGCCAGCCGCCAGGCGGAGTTGGTGGGGTAGGGCTGCCCACCGGCGCTGGCCATCGCAGCCGGCGCCGCCGCCAGGGCCGCCAGCAGCCGTGCCGCATAGTCCTCCGGCAGGAATGGCGTATCCACCGCGCTCAGCACCAGCTCGCCCGACCACCCCGCTGCGCCAAGCCACTCGACCGCCGCTGCCAGCCCGGCCAGCGGTCCACCATAGTCGCTCTCGAGATCCGGCACGGCAATTGCCTTGGTCGGCAACGACAGACCCGCCGCCTCGTGCCGCCCGTGCAACACCAGCAGCGGCGAACAGCCGGCAAGCCGCGCCGCCACCCGGTCGATCAGCCTCACCCCGCCGATCTGCAGTTCCGACTTCAGGACCCCGCCGAGTCGCCGCCCCTCTCCCCCCGCAATGATCACGCCTGCTGCCATGCCACAAAGGCTAGCGCCCGCGTCGCCGCGCGGCGACCCAAATCTGCAGGTCGCGCGCTTTGGCGTCGCGACGTTCAGCTTGCGTAAACCCGAGCCCTGCCATAAGAACCCCCGCGTCGAGGCCACGTGGCGGAGTGGTTACGCAGCGGATTGCAAATCCGTGTATTCCGGTTCGATTCCGGACGTGGCCTCCACTCGCTTCCCAAACTGCAGCACCGCTCCCGCCTCCATTGCCGAGGCCGCTCACCCCTTCACGTCACCCGCCTGATCTGGCACTTCCCGCTCGCGTAATTGATGTCGCCGATTGAGGGTGGTTTCAGCGCGCGCGGGCAGCCGGCGCGTTTGGCGATCTCGTCGATGGCCTGCGGCACCGAGACATCGCCGACTTCGGCCAGCAGCCGGTCGACTCGATAGCGACCATGGCGCTGGCATTGTGCGCATCTGACCTCGATGCGGCCGATCAGGTCCGAGAGGACCGGCCAGTTCCTTCCGCCGTCAAATGCCGGCGTCGTCGCCGCTTCCACCCATCTTGGCACGCGCTTGTGCTTCACGTCGCTTCGCTCCCCGTTCGGTACAGGATAAGGGAACAAAAGAGGAACACAAGCCGCTAGGGCTTGGGTCTCGCGCAAGGTGGCAGCACCAGGGACGCCTGCTCCGGGATGGCGATCAGGCCGGGCAGCGGCAGCACCGCCGCTCCGGTTGCCGCGGCAAGGCGCCCTGCCGTCTCCCGGTCTGCGCGACCCGTCGCCGAGCCATGCATGCACTCTCCTTGTGGGCATCGCGCCGTGCGCGTATGCACATCGCGCGACTCCCATTTCGTTTCAGGGCACAAGATGATCGATTTCGCCCGGGCCCGTACCCAGATGGTCGAGAACCAGCTGCGGACGGTCGGTGTCTCCGACAAGCGACTGCTGGCCGCCTTGATGGCGGTGCCTCGCGAGCATTTCGTCGCCCCGGCGCAAAAGCCCATCGCCTATACCGACGTCGTGCTGCCGCTCGGCGCCGGCCGTTATCTCGCGGCACCGGCGCCCTTCGCGAGGCTCGTTCAGCTGGCCGAGATCACCGAGGACGATGCCGTTCTCGATATTGGCGCCGCCACGGGATATTCCACCGCCGTCCTCGCCGCCATGGCCAGCGAGGTCACCGCGCTCGAGAGCGACCCCGCCCTGGCCGATCTCGCGAGGCGCCATCTCACCGAACTTGGCATTGCCAATGTCCGGCTGGTCGACGCGCCGCTCGATGGCAGCTATCACCCCGGACGCCAGTTCAATGTCATCGTGATCGAGGGCGCGGTCGATGCCGAGCCGTCCGCCTACTTTCCACTGCTGGCCGATGGTGGCCGGCTGGTCGCACTGCTCCGTACTGGCAGCGTGGCGACGGCCCACGTCTATGTCCGCGCCGGCGACGAAGTCGCGGGGCGCGCCGAGTTCAATGCCGCGTTGCCTGCACTGCCCCTGGCGCCGCAGCCACAGGCCTTTGTTTTCTAAACGTTGCCGCTACTGACTGCGCGCTCGGCACTGTTGCCATTGCGGCACGCCGCGCGCGATTTTGAAGGTTAAAACTTGGCAACACTTGTCGGTTAAGGTTGTGGCACCGATTTCCACGCCGTAGTGTCTGCGCACTGTCGGAGGTTATGTCTAATGCTTAGTTTGAGAGCGTTGCGGGCGGCCGCTCTTGCCATCACCCTCGGCCTCGTGCCGACCGTGGCACACGCGGAATCCTTGCGGGAGGCGCTGGCCAGCGCCTATCGGAACAACCCAAACATCATGGTCGCGCTGCTCAGCGTGAAGTCGACAGCCGAAAACATCGCGCTGGCCAAGTCGGGCAAGCTGCCCTCGCTTGCGGTCAGTGGCAGCGCCGGTGTCGCATCGACCCTGCCGCAGGGCGGAGACTGGACCAACAGCGCCAGCCAGTCGATTGGCCTCAACTACAGCCAGACACTGTTCGACAACTACAAGACCGACGCCGAGATCGAGCAGGCACGGGCCGGCACCGAGGTCGCCAAATACGCCCTGCGCAATGCCGAGGCCAATGTGCTGCTCTCGGTGGCGCAGTCCTACTATCAGGTCATCCGCGACACCCAGCTGGTCCAACTGCGTTCCGACAATATGGCCTTCTTCGATGCCCAGGTGACCTCGGCCGATGATCGGCTGCGACTAGGTGAAGGCACCAAGATCGAGGTCTCTCAGGCCAAGGCCCGCCAGGCACAGGCCGTCGCGTCCTATCGCTCGGCCGTGGCCTCCCTCCAGGCCAGCCAGGCCAGCTACGAGCGCTGGGTCGGCCACAAGCCGTCCGGGCTCAGCGGCGAATTCAACTTCAATGGCCTGATGCCCGCCTCGATAGATGCGGCCATCGAATCGGCCAATGCCCGCCATCCGGCGCTGCTCTCGGCCCGGGCCGGCATTCGCGTTGCCCAGGCCGGTTCCGATGCCGCCGCCGCCTCGTTCGGGCCGACACTCGGGCTCGTTGCCGGTATCGAAGCCACCAACAGCTGGAATGAGAACACCGGCCGTAGCGGCAGCATTTCCACTTCCGCCCGCCTGTCGTTGTCGATCCCGATCTATGCCGGCGGCGCGCTTGGCGCCTCGATGCGCAAGGCCAACATCGAACAGATCAAGTCCGAGGTCGACGAGCTCGCCGCTCGCGACGAAATCCGCGAAGCAGTGATCTCGTCCTGGAGCACGCTGCAGAACGCCACCTCGATGATCGAGTCCGCCCAGTCGACTGTGGAGTCGACCCAGCTGGTTGTCGAAGGCACCATCCAGGAACGCGATGTCGGCCAGAAGACCACGCTCGACGTGCTCGACGCCCAGGCCGAACTCATCTCGGCGCAGGAAACCCTGATCCAGGCCCGCGCCACCCGCATGATTGCCACCTTCGCGCTGATCTCGGCCGCCGGCCGCCTCTCCGCCGAAGATCTCGCACTTGACGTCAAGATCCACTCCGCCGACGGCTACATCGCTTCGGTGGAGGATGTCTGGGCAGAACTCCGCGCCCTAGACGAGTAAACAGGCCTTTACCGGTTGCAGGGCCCCGTCGCATGCGGCGGGGCCTTTCGTTTGTCCGTATTTTGGTGCCAAGGCGGCAAATTGCCTGGGGAAGACCCCATGGGTGGTGTCCCGCCGATTCACAAAGCGCCGGCGCTTGGACTACATTGGCTATAACGATTCGGTGGCGGACCCGTTTCGGTGACCTGTGCCGCGTAACTGGCAGTTGAAGTGAGGCATGAATGAACAAGCCGGCACCAAAAGAGCCTTCGATGGACGAGATCCTGTCGTCGATCCGGCAGATTATTGCCGATGACGACGCGGCGAGCGCGCCCAAGAAGGCGTCGGCTCCAGTGGGAGGTTTTGCGCCGGTGCCGCCGCGGCCGTCGCCGGGAGGCGCGGCGCCCGCCATGGCCCAGCCGGCCGCCATGCCTGAACCCGACTTCGAGCCTGAACCCGAAGCCGAACCCTTGGCCTTGTCTTCCGAACAGATCCTGCGCGAAACCGCCGCCGCCGACAGCGCACGTCCCGGCACCAGCTTTGAAGGACTGCTCGACGGGCTCGGTGGCCCGGACCGTGGCCCGGCGCTGATCGATCCTGACGACATTGCGTTCGAAGCCGATCTCGAAGAGGAAGAGGAACCGGTACCCGAGCCGGAGCCCGAGCCGGAGCCGGAACCCGAGCCGGTCTTCGTCGCGCCGCCGCCGCCGGTCGCCCGTCCGCGCCCTGCCGCCAGTGTTGCGCAGGCAGCGCCTTTGCCGGACCCGGAACTGACCACCGATCTTGCCGCCGAACTGCTCGAGCCGACCACCCAGTCGGCAGTCAAGAGCACTTTCGCCCGCCTCTCGGGCCTGTCGACCGTGTCCAGCGCTGTCACCATCGAGGACATGATGCGCGAGATGCTACGCCCCATGCTCAAGGAATGGCTGGACGAGAACCTGCCGGCCGTCGTCGAGCGCATGGTGGAAAAGGAAATCGCTCGCGTGTCGCGCGGCGGTCGCTGATCTCGCCCGCCCGAAAGCGTGGCCACCGCAGTCTGCGGTTGCCTTTTCGGGGTGCCATCGCTTAAGACCTAGCCACCATTTCGAGCCCGTCCGGCAGCCATCGGCGTCGCGGCGGGCCGTTGCTGCTGGATACCCGGAATGCTCGAAAAGACCTACGAACCGGCCGCCGTCGAGGCCCGCATCTACGACACCTGGGAACAGGCTGGAGCCTTCAAGGCCGGGGCAGGGGCCAAGCCCGGCGCCGAGACCTTCTCCATCGTCATTCCGCCGCCAAATGTCACGGGCTCGCTGCATATCGGGCACGCGCTCAACAACACCATCCAGGACATCCTGATCCGTTTCGAGCGCATGCGCGGCAAGGATGTGCTGTGGCAGCCGGGCACCGACCACGCCGGCATCGCCACCCAGATGATCGTCGAGCGCCAGCTGATGGAGCGCCAGCTTCCCGGCCGTCGCGAGATGGGCCGCGAAAAGTTTCTGGAGCGCGTCTGGGAGTGGAAGGCCGAGTCCGGCGGCACCATCATGAACCAGCTGCGCCGTCTCGGCGCTTCCGCCGACTGGTCGCGTGAACGCTTCACCATGGACGAGGGCCTGAGCCGCGCCGTGCTCAAGGTGTTCGTCGGGCTTTACGACAAGGGCCTGATCTATCGCGCCAAGCGGCTGGTGAACTGGCACCCCGGTCTCGAAACCGCCATCTCCGACCTCGAGGTCGAGAACATCGAGACCAACGGCAAGATGTGGCACCTGCGCTACCCCATCGAGGGCAGCAGCGAGACCATCACCGTCGCCACCACCCGGCCCGAGACCATGCTGGGCGACCTCGCCGTCGCCGTGCACCCCGATGACGAGCGCTACAGGCACCTGGTCGGCAAGCAGGTGCGGCTGCCCATCACCGGGCGCCTGATCCCCATCATTGCCGACGAATATGCCGATCCCGAGCTTGGCTCCGGTGCGGTCAAGATCACTCCGGCCCATGACTTCAACGACTTCGAGGTCGGCCAGCGCCATGGGCTCAAGCCGCTCAACATCTTCACCACCACCGCCACGCTGAACAACAACGTCCCGGCCGAGTATCGCGGCCTCGATCGTTTCGAGGCGCGCAAAAAGGTCCTGGAGGTTCTGGAAGCCGAGGGCGTGCTCGTCTGGGTCGACGAGAAGAAGATCA
Source organism: uncultured Devosia sp. (assembly GCA_964399695.1). Lineage (GTDB taxonomy): Bacteria > Pseudomonadota > Alphaproteobacteria > Rhizobiales > Devosiaceae > Devosia_A. Next base: position 35,392 of record CAYNRZ010000007.1, read on the forward strand.
TGGTGCCCTACGATGAAAAGACCAAGCAGGTCGTCATCGAGCCGTTCCTGACCGACCAGTGGTTCGTCAATGCCGAGGTGCTGGCCGCTCCGGCGCTCGCCTCGGTCAAGGAAGGCCGCACCAGGTTCGTGCCGCAGAGCTGGGAGAACACCTATTTCTCCTGGATGGAGAACATCAAGCCGTGGTGCATTTCGCGCCAGCTGTGGTGGGGCCATCAGATCCCGGCCTGGTATGGCCCCCGGCTCAACACCGATCCCGATTTCAACAACGGCAATGCCGGCCCGAAATGTTTCGTCGCGGGTAGCGAGGCTGAGGCCGTCGCGCTCGCCAGCGCCTATTATGGCCGCGCCGTCGAAGTGCATACCGACGGGCTGACCACCGGCAGCTATGCCAAGGCTGCCACCGAGTTCCACACCACCCAGCGCGACCGGGCGTCGGCCGATGTCTGGTCCGCCCGCAAGGCCCGCGACCCCTTCGCCGAACTCTCCGACGCCAAGGCGCCGCTGCACCGCGACGAGGACGTGCTCGATACCTGGTTCAGCTCGGCGCTCTGGCCGTTCTCCACCCTCGGCTGGCCCGACGATACGCCGGAAATGCGCAAGTACTACCAGACGGATGTGCTGGTCACCGGCTTCGACATCATCTTCTTCTGGGTTGCCCGCATGATGATGATGGGGCTCGAGTTCCTCGACGAGGAGCCGTTCCACACCGTCTATGTGCATGCGCTGGTCCGCGACGAGCATGGCCAGAAGATGTCGAAGACCAAGGGCAACGTCATCGACCCGCTCAAGCTGATCGATGGTTACGGTGCCGATGCGACGCGCTTCACCCTCGCCGCCATGGCCGCGCAGGGCCGCGACCTGCGGCTCGCCATGAGCCGCGTCGAGGGCTACCGCAACTTCGTCACCAAGCTGTGGAACGCCGCCCGCTTCCTCGAAATGAACGGCTGCGCCCGCACCGAGGGTTTTGATCCCAAGCGGGTGAAGCTCGCGCTCAATCGCTGGATCGTCGGCTCAACCGCCCGCGCCGTCGCTGCGGTGACCCGCTCGATCGAGGACTACAAGTTCAACGAAGCTGCCAATGCCAGCTACGACTTCGTCTGGGGCACCTTCTGTGACTGGTATGTCGAGCTGGCCAAGCCCGTCTTTGCCGGCGAGAGCGAGGCCGAGAAGGCCGAGACCCAAGCGACCGCCGCCTTCGTTCTCGACCAGATCCTCAAGCTCCTCCACCCCTTCATGCCCTTCGTCACTGAGGAACTTTGGGCCGAAACCGGCAAGACCGGCCCGGCGCGCGACAACCTGCTGATCGTCAGCGGCTGGCCCGAACTCGCCGGCCTCGAGGATCCCGAAGCCGAGGCCGAGCTCGACTGGCTGATTTCGCTGGTCACCGGCATCCGCTCGGTCCGCCAGGAAATGAACGTGCCGCCCAGTGCCAAGGTTCGCCTGGTGGTGATCGGGGCAGGGGCCGAGACCGGCACCCGCATCGAGGCACAGTTGGCGGCGCTCACCCGGCTCGCGCGGCTCGAATCCGTCGACTATGTCGACGACGTGCCCGCCGACTCCGCCCAGATTGTTCTGGGCGAGGCGACCTTCGCCCTGCCGCTCGCCGGCGTCATCGATCTCGATGCCGAACGTGCCCGTATCGGCAAGGAAATCGCCAAGGCCGACGACGACATCGCCAAGGTCGACAAGAAGCTCGGCAACGAGCAGTTCGTCTCCAAAGCGCCGCCCGAGGTCATCGAGGAGCAGCACCAGCGCCGTGCCGAGGCCGTCGCCCGTCGCGAAAAGTTGGCCGAAGCCCTGGCCCGGTTGAGCTGAGGCCATGGCCGAACCGGTCCCCGCCAGCAACCAGCGCACCCCGGTCAAGGACTGGCTGACCATCGTCCAGTTCGATGGCCGCGGCGGCGTCAGGAAGCTGACTGAGGCGGAGGAAGCCGAATATGTCCTCAACCCCAAGGGCTTCGCGCTGATCAGCGGCAATGCGCGGGCCCCCGAGTTCAAGGTTTGGCTCAAGAAGGAAGTCGGCGAGTTCAACGCCGACCTCATTACCGTCCCCTCGACCCGCAGCCGCTGCACCGTCTTCGAGGACAAGGCGCTGGTGGTCCTGCGCGTTGCCCGTCCCGGCGCCGACCCCGACGACGTCGGCCGGCAATTGCTCAGCCTCTGGCTCGAAAAGGGCCGGGTGATCATCGCCTCGGAACTCAACATCGTCGAGTTCCTCGGCATCGGCCAGTGGCAGCAGACCCATCACGCGCCGCTGACCCCCGCCGATCTCGTCGCCCGCCTCGCGCTCCGCGCTGCCGACCGCATGGAGCCGCTGATCGAGCGGCTGGGCGACACGCTGGACGCCATCGAGGAAACCGTGATGCGCCAGCAGCACCCCGGCGACAGCCGCGGCCGGCTGGCGCACCTGCGCCGCACCATCATCAACATGCGCCGCCTGATCTGGCCGCAGCGCGACGTGCTCAACACCCTCGAGATCGAGGAACTGGCGCTCCTCTCCAATCGCGATCGCGTCCGCCTGCGCGAGGCCGCTGCCCGCACCGCCAGGCTGGGCGACGAGCTGCAGGCGCTCAGCGAACGCGCCGTCCTGGTTCACGAGCAGTTGCTCGACACCCGCGCCGAGCAGATGAACCAGAACATGCTGATCCTCGCGGCCGTGACCGTCGTCCTGATGCCGCTCACCGTCATCAGTGGCCTCCTGGGCATGAACGTCGCCGGCATTCCCTTCGCCGATTCCCCGGCAGCGTTCTGGGTGGTCAGCGGCGGTTTGGTGGCCCTCGGCATCGCTATCGTCGTCTGGATGCGCAAGCGCAAGTGGCTCTAGCGGGGCCGGCGTCGCACGCTGCGACCGCCTCGCGTCCAGCAATTCTGAACGCCTCCTGAATCCTCCGTGATGTTTTTGCAACAGCACAGTTGAATCCCGGAAACCAACCCTCGCGATCAACCTTTTGCTGAGGAACCGCGCCACAATCTGACCCTAAACAAAGCACAGGACGAGAACGGCAGGGCGGGCGTCGACGGCGTGGGCGGAAATTGTTTCCGGCACCGGACTATTCGTGCGCTCTCTGCCCTTGAGGCCTGTCTTTGTCGGCTCGATAACGGCGACTTACCAGGACGCCGGCGAGGGGCCGGCATGACAGGCGGGACGAGAACATGACCACGAACTATGTCGACAAATCCAAGCTCCCCAGCCGGCATGTGACCGAGGGGCCCGAGCGCGCGCCGCATCGGTCCTACCTCTATGCCATGGGCCTCACCTCCGAGCAGATCCACCAGCCGCTGATTGGTGTAGCCACGGCGTGGAACGAGGCCGCCCCCTGCAACATCTCGCTGATGCGCCAGGCGCAGGCCGTCAAGAAGGGCGTCGCCGCCGCTCGTGGCACCCCACGCGAATTCGCCACCATCACTGTTACCGACGGTATCGCCATGGGCCATGCCGGCATGAAGTCCTCTCTGGCGAGCCGCGACGTCATCGCCGACTCGGTCGAGCTCACCATGCGCGGCCATTCCTATGACGCTCTGGTCGCCATGGCCGGCTGCGACAAGAGCCTGCCCGGCATGATGATGGCGATGATCCGCCTCAACGTGCCGTCGATCTTCATCTATGGCGGTTCGATCCTGCCGGGCCGCTTCCGTGGCCGCGACGTCGTCGTCCAGGACCTGTTCGAAGCCGTCGGCCTGCATTCGGTCGGCAAGATGGACGACGAGACCCTCGACGAGCTCGAGCGCGTCGCCTGTCCCTCCGCCGGCTCCTGCGGTGGCCAGTACACCGCCAACACCATGGCGATGGTCGCCGAGGCCATCGGCCTCGCGCTGCCCTATAGCTGCGGCGCCCCGGCGCCTTACGAAATCCGCGACGCCTTCTGCGCCCAGGCGGGCGAGCAGGTGATGGAACTGCTGAAAGTGCAGCTCCGCCCGCGCGACATCGTCACCCGCAAGGCCTTCGAGAACGCCGCGATGACCGTGGCCGCCACCGGCGGTTCGACCAATGCCGCGCTGCACCTGCCGGCCATGGCCCACGAGGCGGGCATCGAGTTCGACCTGTTCGACGTTGGCGAGATCTTCAGAAAGACCCCCTATATCGGCGACCTGAAGCCGGGCGGCAAATATGTCGCCAAGGACCTGTTCGAGGCCGGCGGCATCCCGCTGGTGATGAAGGCCCTGCTCGATGGCGGGTTCCTGCACGGCGACGTCATGACCGTCACCGGCAAGACCATGGCTGAGAACCTCGAAAAGGTGAAGTTCAACACCAACCAGGACGTGGTCCGCACCACCTCCAACCCGATCTCGCCCACCGGCGGCGTGGTGTCGCTGAAGGGCAACCTCGCGCCCGATGGCGCCATCGTGAAGGTCGCCGGTTTGAAGAACCAGCGCTTCGTCGGTCCGGCCCGCGTCTTCGACCGCGAGGAAGAGTGCTTCGCCTGCGTCGATAAGCGCGAGTACAAGGAAGGCGACGTGCTCGTCATCCGCTACGAAGGCCCCAAGGGCGGCCCCGGCATGCGCGAAATGCTGTCGACCACCGCGGCGCTCTACGGCCAGGGCATGGGCGACAAGGTCGCGCTGATCACCGATGGCCGGTTCTCCGGCGCCACCCGCGGCTTCTGCATCGGCCACGTTGGCCCCGAAGCCGCTGTCGGCGGCCCGATCGCCCTGATCCAGGACGGCGACATCATCACCCTCGACGCGGTGACCGGCGAGATTTCGGTCAACGTCTCCGACGAAGAATTTGCCCGGCGCAAGCAGCACTGGGCCCCGCGCGAGCATGAATACGGCTCGGGTGCCATCTGGAAGTATGCCCAGCTCGTGGGGCCGGCGCGTTTCGGCGCGCTGACCAACCCGGGCGCCAAGGGCGAGAAGGAGCAGTATGCGGACATCTAGGGCCTCGTCCCTCGTTTCCGTCGTGATTCTGGCTGCGTTCGCTCTGGCGGGCGCGGTCAGCTCTGCCCGCGCGCAGGACGCGGTCGGCGTCCTGCCGGCCAATTCCCCGCAGACGGCGGCCGAAGCGGCGTTGGCCATGGCCAACTCGCTGGATGGCGCCGGCGGCGGCATTTCCAACGATGACCTCGTGGCGGCGCTCGAAGATGCCGCGCTCGCCGGCCAGCCGATGGCGCTCTACCAGCTCGGCCTGATGTACGAGAGCGGCGAGGGCGTCGAGAAGGACCCGGTCAAGGCCTTTGGCTATTTCAGCCAGATCGCCGATGAACATGCCGATACCGCGCCGCGCGGAGTTGAGGCCGATATCGTCGCACAGTCCTTCCTCAAGGTCGGCGAGTATTATCGTCGCGGCCTGCCCGAGGCCGGGATCACCAAGAACGAGGACTACTCCAACCGCCTCGTCATGCACGCTGCCTCCTATTTCGGCGATGCGGACGCGCAGTACCGGGTTGGTGAACTCTATCTCGACGATACCGAACTCGGCGACAATCCGCTGCAGAGCGCGCGCTGGCTCAACCTTGCCGCCCGCAAGGGCCATGCTGGTGCCCAGGCCAAGCTCGGCAACCTGCTGTTCAACGGTGAAGGCATCGAGCGTGACCCCGTCGAGGGGCTGATGTGGCTCACCGTCGCCGCGCGCCGCGCCGTCGGTACCGCTGACCAGCTCTGGATCGAGGAACTGCTCAACAACGCCATGTCGCTTGCCACACCCGAAGACCGCCAGCGTGGCGTCGAAATGGCTGACAGCCTCGGTACCCGGTTCGGCGGTCTCTGATCCGTCCCTGACACGGCCATTCAGCCAGGGTTCAGCCCCGGCATGCAACTAAGCCCCCGTTCACTCGTTGGAGCGGGTATCATGCGCTTACCGATCATTCTCATGCTGGCCGTCATTGTCTTCACCCCCGCCAATATCGGGGAGGTCGCGCGCGACGCGTTCGGGCAAGCGCAGGCCATCGTCGCCGACTATCTCGGCACCGATCGAACGACTGAAGTGGCGGCAGTTCCCGGCGAGGACGAACCGCTTCTGGTCGCTGTCCGTCATGACACGACCAAGAACACCATCGCCAACATCCGCTGACGCCGAGCTTCTGCCTCAGAACCCGAAATTGCCTTCCACCGGCACGTGGTCGCTCGGCTTGTCCCAGCCCCGCACGTCGCGGTGTACCGTGACGCCGTTCAGCCGGTCCGCCGCCAGCGGCGACAGCATCAGATGGTCGATGCGGATGCCGTTGTCGCGCCGCCACGCACCCTCCTGGAAATCCCAGAACGTATAGGCAGGCGCGTCGGTCACGGCCCGCAGCCCATCCATCATGCCCAGATTGGCCAGCGTACGGAACCGCGACAGGCTTTCCGGTCGGTACAGTGCATCCCCCCACCAGGACTCGGGGTGCTTGGCGTCGATCGCCGCCGGGATGATGTTGAAATCCCCCAGCAGCACGAACGGCTCCTCGAGCTTCAGCCGTTGCTCCACGAAAGCGATCAGCCTGTCCATCCAGCGGAGCTTGTAGGGAAATTTCTCGGTATCGACCGGATTGCCGTTCGGCAGGTAGATGCAGCACACCCGCACCACGCCCTGCGCCAATGAGAAGACACCCTCGATCAGCCGCGACTGCTCGTCGCTGTCGTCGCCAGGCAGACCCCGGGTCACTTCATCGAAGGGGAGCTTGGAGAGGATGGCAACGCCATTCCAGCTCTTCTGCCCATGCGTTTCGACATTGTAGCCCAGCGCCTCGAAATCGGCGCGGGGAAAGCCCTCATCGACCGTCTTGATTTCCTGCAGGCACACGATGTCGGGCGACTGCTGCTGCAGCCATTGCAGCAGCAACCCTTGCCGGGCCTTGATGCCGTTGATGTTCCAGGTGGCGATCCGCATGCTCGACTCCGGCTTTGATCTCTCGGCTCTTTGCCTCACACTATCCCGTAAACCGCGTCGCGGATATCGAAGCGATACCGTCCCACACAACCCTCCATCGGCGTGTTGGTCATCACCATAATGGTGATGCCGTTCTTGGCGTCCACCATCCACTCATGCCCGTAGACGCCGCCCCAGCGCAGCGTACCGCGTCCGACCGGGCTGTTCGCCGCAGCAGGGTCCTCGACAATGGCGGAAAGAAACCCGAAGCGCTGGCCGGCATCCTGCGGCCGGCGTGGCAGGTTGCCGACCTGGTTACTGGCGGCCATCTCGATGGTCTCCGGGCGCAAGATGCCGGCACCCCCGGTGCGGATGGCCTCGAAGAACATCATCAGCTCGTCCGGCACCCCCACCATGCCCGAGCCCCCGGACTGGAAGGCGCGCCGGTCGAAGATGCGCGACGGCGAGAACGTCCGCCACGGGGTCCCATCGGGGTTGATCAGCGTGTCCGGGTCGCGCATGCGCCTGAGCCCCGGCGGCCCATCTGCATAAGGCACCGCCAGCCGCCTTTCGTCGCGTACCTCGAAACCCGTATCGACCATGTCCAGCGGCCCGGTGACATAGTGCCGTACGGCTTCGGCCAGCGTGCCGCCATGGATCGCCGCGATGATGGCGCCCAGCACGTCGATATTGACGCCATACTCCCACCCGGTCCCCGGCGCAAACAGCAGCGGCTCGGCGGCGATCAGCGTCAGGTTGGCTTCGTGGTCGAGTTCGGTTTGTTGCAGGCCGGTCGTGATCGCCGGGTTCTTGAACGCGTAGCCAAGCCCCGAGCTGTGGCTCAGCAGGTGCCGCACCAGCATGCGGGCCTCGCTGCCATCGGGGTTCTTCGGCCGGAAGTAGGGCAGGTGGTCACTCACCGCATTGTCGAGTCCGATCAGCCCGCGCTCCATCATCGCCAGCGCCGTTGCCGCGACCATCGGCTTGGTGACCGAGGCCAGCCGGAAGATCGCGTCGCGCCGCATCGGCACCTGCGCCTCGCGGTCGAGCCAGCCGGCGGCACGTCCATAGAGTTCCTCACCATGCCGCTTCACCAGCGTCACGGTGCCTACCAGCTTTTCGGTGGCGATTGCGGCATCGACGATCCTGTCGAGCTTCTCAACCAGATCCATAGGGGTTCTCCCTCCCAGATGGGCGGCTGGCGCCCGATTGCAGCAGGTGCCCGTTCCGCGTCAGTCGGGCTCGCCATAGACGGCATCGCGGACATCTTCGCGCAATTGCCCGTCCGACCCTTCGAGGCCCGTATTCGTCATGCACACCACCGTCAGCCCTTCGTCCGGGTCGATGAACCAGTGATGCCCATAGATGCCCGCCCAACGGTTGCTACCACGATTGTGCTGCACCCCCGCGGCTGCCGGATCGTCGAGCCACGCACCGAACAGGCTGAATTTCCAGCCTGGCCCGGCGGCTTGTCCGAGCTGCGGCGTCTGGTTCGAGAGGCCGAGCGCGGCCGTATGCGGCTTCAGCACCTCGCCGCCCCCTGTCCTCAGGGTTTCCAGCAGGGTCATGATGTCCGGGCCGGTGCCGGCGGCTCCGCCACCGCCGGCCTGGAAGGCCTCTGCATCGAAGATGCGGTTCGGATCATAGGTTGTGGTCCCGCCCCAGTAATTGGGGATGGTGTGCGGGTCGCCCATCAGGTCCGGCCCATCGGCCCCATCCGCATAGGCCGCGGCCAGCCGCACCCGATCAGGAACCGCAAAGCCTGTATCGGCCATGCCAAGCGGACCGGTGACGTACGTCCTCAGTGCGTCCTCCAGCCGCCCGCCGACCAGTTGGCCGGCGATATAGCCAAGCACGTCGATCGACGGACCATATTGCCAGCCCGTTCCCGGCGCGAACAGCAGCTGCTGCGCCCCATAGCGCCGGATGATCTCCGCGTCCCCGAGCCGCCAGCGATTGACCCCGGCAGCCTGTTCCTCAGCCGACAGGATCGAAGCGACGGGCAGACCTGAGGTGTGGGTGAGCAGATGGCGGATGGTGATCGTCGGTACGCTGCCTTCGGCCAGTCGTGGTCTGAAATCGGGCAGGTATCGGGTCACCGGCGCGTCGAGGTCAATTGCCCCCGCGTCCGTGAGCGCCAGGATCGTCGTCGCGACCAGTGGCTTTGTCACCGACGAAAGCCTGAAGACGGTGTCGATCTGCATCGGCCGACCAGCCTCGCGATCGGCCAGTCCATGCGCCTTCTCGTAGATCAGCTCGCCCTGCTTGCGCACCAGCACCACTGCGCCCACGATGCGTCGCTCAGCCAGTGCGCGGCCGACGGCTGCGTCCAGCCGGTTCTCGATATCCATGTGCAAACCTCCGCGTCTCGGAACCGGCGAGGTTCGAGAGATCGTCATCACGAAGGGCAGGAGCGCCTCGGCGCCTGCCGCCCTTCGCCGGTCCGGCCGCGTCCTCGCCGTATCCGGCGTGGCGCGCGGTCCTGCCGGTGGTCAGCCGTAGACTGCCCGCAGGATGTCGTCGCGGAACGGACCGTTGCAGCCCTCCGGAGCGGTGTTGGTGCAGACGAGGATCGTGATCCGGTTGATCGGGTCGATCACCCAGTTGTGGCCCCAGGCGCCGCCCCAGTCGAGTGTGCCGGTCGGGGCCGGATTCTTGGCCGCTTTCGGATCGTCCAGTAGTGCGCCGAGCAGGGTGAAGCGCTTGCCGGCATCCTGCTCACGCCGCGGCAGATCGCCGATCTGGTTGCGCATCGCCTCGGCCACGGTTTCGGGTTTCAGATGCGTGCCGTTGCCATTGTAGACTTCCAGCATCTTCATCACGTCGTCCGCCGTGCCGCACGAACCGCCGCCACCAGACTGCCACGCATCGGCGCGGAAAATGCGATCGACCCGGAAGCCGAGGCCCTGCGTGTCGTCCTCGGTGATCCGGGCCGGCGGGACAATCGGCGCCTCCGGCGGATTGCCGTTGGCGTAGTTGGCGGTCACTCGGGTCGCGTCCACCGGGGTGAAGCGCCACTCGGACATGCCCAGCGGACCAGCGGCGTATTTCACCACGGCCTGCTCGAGCGTCGACTTGTTGATGACAGCGAGCACGCCGCCAATCACGTCGATGCCGGTGCCGTAAGCCCAGCCCGTGCCCGGCGCAAACACCAGGGTGCCCTTGGCCAGCCGCCGCAGGTTCTCCTCGAGTGAGATATAGGGACCGGCCATGCCGGCGGAGGCATCCGCCGGAACAGCCTCATAGGAAAGACCGGACGTGTGCGATAGCAGCTGCCTGAGCGTGATCGGACGGACGACCCCATCGGGGCTCGGCGGGGTGAAGTAGGGCAGGTACTTGGTCACCGGATCGTCGAGCTCGAGCAGGCCGGCTTCCATCATCTTCAGCGCGGCCGTCGCAACGATAGGCTTGGTGATCGATGCCAGCCGCCAGATGGCGTTGCGCTCGACCTTCCGGTTGGCCTCGCGATCGGCAAGGCCGGCGCTCCGGGCGTAGATTTCCTTGCCGTTCTGGTTGACCAGAACGACGCAACCCACAATGCGGTCGCCCAGCGCAGCATCGATGGCGGCGTCAATATTGCTCTGCAAACTCACGAAAGTTCCTCCCTGAACATGGGAGAAAGCTACCGACTTCGTCGCGGAAAATGCAAGTCGCCGAAGCCGGGCAGTGTCAGGCGACCGAAAAGCTGGTGCCGCAGCCGCAGCCGGCCACCGCGTTCGGGTTCTTGATCTGGAAACTCTGCCCGATCAGGTCGTCGACATAGTCGATTTCTGCGCCGCCCATGAACTCGAGGCTCAGCGAGTCGATCAGCACCGTGGCGCTGTCCTTGCTCAGCACGAGGTCATCGTCGCTCGGGCTTTCCTTGACCAGCTTGTACTCGTACTGGAAGCCCGAACAGCCCCCGCCCGACACTGCGATGCGCAGCACCGTGCCATCGCCCTGCTTGCTGAGGATTCGGCCGATGCGCTTGGCGGCGCGATCTGTCAAAACGACATCTCGGGATGCTAGAGCAGCTTCGGACATGGCATACCTCTCGCCCGGCAGGGATGCCGGTGATCTGGGGCCAAACTTAATATCGTCGGGTGACGATGAAAAGGGGGCAGCACGAAATGGTTGATCGGCCGCCCTATGCCGCGGACCCGGCGCAGAGCCGCGGGCGCCTCTACGGCACCGGCCCCAGCCCGACCCGCTCGGAGTTCCAGCGCGACCGCGACCGCATCATCCACTCCACCGCCTTCCGTCGCCTGCAATACAAGACCCAGGTCTTCCTCCATCATGAAGGCCAGCACTACCGCACCCGCCTGACGCACACGCTGGAAGTCAGCCAGATGGCGCGCTCCATTGCCCGCGCCCTTGGGCTCGACGAGGACCTCGCCGAGGCCGTGGCGCTCGCCCACGATCTCGGCCACACCCCGTTCGGCCATGCCGGCGAACGGGCGCTGCATGAGAAAATGCTGGCCTGGTGCGGCTTCGACCACAACATGCAGGCCATCCGCGTCGTGACGCGTCTCGAGAACCGCTATGCCGAGCATGACGGTCTCAACCTCAGCTGGGAGGCGCTGGAGGGCATACTCAAGCACAACGGCCCGCTGCTCGACGCGGAAGGCGGTCCAACCGGGCGCTATCGCGAGGAGGGGCTGCCCTTCGGCCTGTTCGAAATTCCGGCCAGCACCGACCTGATGCTGTCCACCCATGCCAGCCTCGAGGCCCAGGTCGCGGCAGTCTCGGACGACATCGCCTACAACGCCCACGATATCGACGACGCGCTGCGCGCCGGCCTCGTCTCGATCGACGAACTCGTCGAAGTACCGCTGGTCGGGCCCATCGTCCGCGAAGTGCTCCGCCGCTGGCCCGACATCGAGCCCAATCGCCAGGCCCATGAGGTGCAGCGGCGGCTGATCACCTTCGGCATCGAGGATGTCATCGCTGAAACCACCCGCCGCATCTCTGCGCACCATCCCCGGTCCGCCGACGCTGTCCGCCACGCCGGCGCGACGCTGGTGGCGTTCTCCGCCGAGGTCGCCGACGCCGAGCAGGGGCTCAAGCGCTTCATGTTCGCGCACGTCTATCGCAGCGAGGCGGTGATGGCTCCCGTCCGCGCCAGCGAGGCCATCGTCGCCGGCCTGTTCGAGCGCTACATGGCCGGCGCCGAACTCCCCGGCCGCTGGCAAGGCGCCATCGAACTCGCCCCCGACGATGCCGGCCGCGCCCGCATCATCGCCGACTTCATCGCCGGCATGACCGACCCCTATGCCATCGAGCAATATGCCCGCCTGTTTGACGGAGCGAGGCCTTTGGGGTAGGGCGCTGCCACTGGGCAAACCGCCCGCAGAAAGTCCGCCATGAACGTCTTCGCCCTGTTCCACGCCCGCGTCGCCGACGCCCTCAAGGCCCTTCATCCGGAGATCTCCGATGAAGCCCTGTCGCGCATCGTGGTGGAACCGCCGCGAGATCCGAGCCATGGCGACCTGTCGACCAATGCAGCAATGGTGGTGTCCAAGCCCCTTGGCCGCAATCCGCGCGATGTCGCCGGCGCACTGGTCAAGCATTTCGAGGCCGATCCCGATGTTGCCGCCGTCGAAGTCGCCGGCCCCGGCTTCATCAACTTCCGGCTCGGCAACGCCGTCTGGCACCGGGCGCTGGCCGCTGTCGCGGAGCAGGGCGCCGACTACGGTCGTTCCGACGTCGGCCGTGGCGAGCGGGTCAATGTCGAGTATGTCTCGGCCAACCCGACCGGCCCCATGCATGTCGGCCACACCCGTGGCGCCGTCTTCGGCGACGCGCTGGCCGCGCTGATGTCGTGGTCCGGCTACGATGTCACCCGCGAGTACTACATCAACGACGCCGGCAGCCAGATCGATACGCTCGCCCGCTCCACCCTTCTGCGCTATCGCGAGGCGCTGGGCGAAACCATCGAGATTCCGTCCGGCTTCTACCCCGGTGACTATCTGGTTCCGGTGGGGCAGGCGCTGGCCGAAGAGTTCGGCCCGGCGCTGCTCGACCGGCCGGAATCCGAGGTCCTGCCGCTGCTGAAGGACCGGGCGGTCGCCGCCATGATGGACCTGATCCGCGCCGATCTCGCCAAGCTCAACGTCCGGCACGACGTGTTCTTTTCCGAGCGCCAGTTGCACGGCCGGGGCGGGGACATTGACCTGACGCTCGAATGGCTGCGTTCCGAGGACATGATCTACCAGGGCCGGCTGGAGCCGCCCAAGGGCAAGACCCCCGACGAGTGGGAGGACCGCGAGCAGACGCTGTTCCGCGCCACCAATTACGGCGACGATGTCGATCGTCCGCTGGTCAAGTCCGATGGCAGCTACACCTATTTCGCCGCCGACATCGCCTACCACCGCAACAAGTACCTGCGCGGCTTCACCCACATGGTCAACGTGCTGGGCGCCGATCACTCGGGCTATGTCAGCCGCCTGCAGGCGGCCGTGAAGGCCGTCTCGAACGGCGAGGCCGATATCGACGTGCGCATCTGCCAGCTCGTCCGGCTGATGAAGAACGGCGAGCCGTTCAAGATGAGCAAGCGCTCCGGCGATCTCGTCACCCTCGCCGACGTCGTCGATGAGGTTGGCGCCGACGCCGTTCGCTTCATGCTGCTCTATCGGCGGAACGACGCGGCCATGGATTTCGATTTCGCCGTGGTCAAGGAGCAGAGCCGGGACAACCCGGTCTTCTACGTTCAATACGCCCACGCCCGGACCCACTCGATCTTCCGCAAGGCCGCCGAGGAAATGCCGGGACTTGATGTCAGTCCCGCTGCGCTCGCCGGCGCCGACCTGTCGCTGCTCTCCAGTGCCGCCGATCTCGAGCTGATCCGGGCCGTGGCGCAATGGCCGCGCATCGTTGCGGCCGCCGCGCTCGCGCACGAACCGCACCGCATCGCCTTCGCGCTCTACGAGCTTGCGGCTGCCTTCCACGGCTTCTGGGCCAAGGGCAAGGAGGAGCATGCCTTACGGTTTGTTAACGCCGAGGATTCAATGCTGACTTTGGCGCGACTCGCCCTCGTCGCCGCCGTTCGACAGGTTCTGGCCAATGGGCTGGAATTGCTTGGAGTGAGTGCGCCCGATGAGCTTTCATAATTCGGGCGCAATAGTGTGACGAGTTCCCGGTAACGCTCGGCGGGGGTCGAGTCCGAAAGCCCGGATGTTGAGGGCGCTGCATTTCCACGACAGCGAGACGACAGCAGATGCCTGACGGCCAGGAAAAATCCGACGATCTGATCGCCGAACTCGCGAGGCTGATGGCGTCTGGCGCCAGCGCACCGGAGCCCGAGGCCAAACCGGGCCCCAAGCTGGTCTCCGTGCCCGAAGCTCCGCCATCGCCGATCCGCATCCCGGGCGCCTCCGCGCCTGTCGCCGAAGCCGCGCGGCCCGTGCCGCCGGCGCCGGCCGCAGAACCGCAGCGTGCTGCGCCCGTCATCCGCATCCCCGGCATGGATCAGCCCGTGCCATCCTCACGCGCCGCTGAGCCCGCGCCGACGCCGTCGGCCCCGGCAGTCGACATTCCGGCCGCGCCGCGTTCGCCTGCTGTCGATCTGGGTCCCGCGCCCGCAGCTGACCCCATCCGGCAGGAACCCCTGGTCACCTTCCGCATGCCCGAACCGCCAAAGCCGGCGGCTCAGGTTCCCCCGCCTGTCGCAACGCCTGACTTGCGGCCCGCCTATCCGACCGCGCCGATGGCCGACTCGCCGGCGCCGCCCGTCGTTGCTCCGCCAACGGCCTCGGCGGCAAAGCCGGTGACCGCGCCCCCCACACCGCCCGCTGCGACGCCACCAGCCACCGACCTGCCGGTCGGCAATGTCCGGCCGCAACCGGCAGGTGACGCCTTCGATTTTGATTTCGGTCTCGATGGCGACCCCGTCGAGCCGGTTCGGGAAACCGCTGTGGCATCGCCGCCGCAGCAGCCCCTTGCCCCGGCGCCGCAGCCCGCGCGCCAGTCGTCAGGCGACCTCATCGCCGACCTCATCGCTGCTGAACTCGACGTGGCAGAGCTCGGCGAAACCATCCCATCGGCGTCGTTCTCGCCACCTCCGAGCCGCCCTGCCTCCGCAGCTGTCGCTGCACCGACCCCCTCAGTCGCAACGCCCCCGGCCCCCATGCCGCGCTCGACGCCCACCGCCGGGTCCGCTGCCGGTATGGTCAACGCGCCTTCGCGCCCGGCCGCGCCCGCGCCGCGTCCTGCGCCCACTCCTGCTGTCGAGCGTGACCCGATCGACGAGATCGAGAGCCTGATCGGCGAAGCTGTTCGCATCGAACTGGGCAATGACCGGTCCACGGCCGCGCCGGCGCCCACGCCTGCCGCATCCCCTCGCGTCGAGCCGCGCGCGGCAATGCCTGCTTCGCCGCCACCGACGCCGTCGGCGCCGGTGGTGCCGCCGCTGACCACCGGTTTCGCTCCGCGTCGCGCCGCACTCAAGGACAGCGACATCAACGTCTCGTCCGCCGAGGCCGCGATCCGCGCCGCGGCGGCAGCTGCCGATACCGACTTCGATGCTGGTGCCGAGCCGCCGATCAAGCGGCCGCGCGCGCGCCGCGAACAGCGTGGTTTCCTGGCTGGTGGCATGCGCCAATATGTTGGCATGGCCGTCGCCGGCACCCTGCTGTTGGCTGCTGGATTCGGCCTTTACTGGGTGCTCGGCATGGGCGGCGGCTCCGACACGGAAGCGCCCGTGCTCCAGGCCGACGCGACCCCCGCCAAGCAGGAGGCCCCGGCCACCCCGGCGGCAACCGATACCCAGGGCAATGTCGTCTTCTCCGAGATCGATGGGTCCAGCACTGCCGAGGGCGAGCAGCTTGTCTCTCGTGATGACAGCACCGACACCCCAATTGCCGATGTCGCCCGCACTGTCGGCGACGAGGGTGCGGGGGTGAGCGAGAGCGAACTCGCCAACCGCAAGGTCCGCACCGTCACCGTTCGTCCCGACGGCACCATCGTCAGCGGTGACGAGGCCGTGGCCGGCAACGAAGCCCTCCCGGTGGATCGTCCCAGCGTGCCGGATCTTCCCGGCGCCGATGTGCAGCCCTCCGAACTCCTCGCGACCCTGCCGACCAACGATCCCGCGCCGACCACCGCCGCAACCGAGGCCACCGACGCCGCCGGCACGGTTGCTGCCATCGCTCCCGATGCCGAAACCCCCGCTACGGGCGAACCGGCGGTTCCGGGCAGCACCGTCACCACCACATCAGGCGCCTCCGCGCCCATTCCAATGCCGGTCCCCAACCGTCAGGCCCTCGCCAGTCGTGTCGCAGCCGCTCCGGCAGCAGCAACGGCCCCGGCATCAGCGGCGGCGACAGCTCCTGCCGCCGTCTCGACCGGCGGGTCCGGGCCCTATGCCCAGCTCTCGTCGCAGCCATCCGAAGCGGACGCACGGGCCGCGCTGGCGCGCCTGCAACCACGTGTCAGCGGCGCTTCGCTGCAGATCCGCCGGGTCGATCTCGGGGCAAGGGGGATCTGGTATCGCGTGGTCTTGCCCACTGGCTCTTTCCAGGAAGCCACGCAGGTCTGTGCCACCGTCAAGGCCAATGGCAACGACTGCCTGCCGATCAACGGTTGATATCGGCGGAGTCAGGCAGGCGGCCGAGCTTGACGCTCGGCCTTGCGCCGGCCCAAGTTCGGCAATGACGAGCAGGGCCGTCCAATGAGTGATCGCAATGCCGATTGGGTCGCCACCGCCGAGCGCGTGCGCGACGACGAAATGCTTTACGTCGACGTGGCCGGCTATGAGGGCCCGCTCGACCTGCTGCTCGATCTGGCCCGGCGCCAGAAAGTTGACCTCGGTCGCATCTCCGTCCTGGCGCTTGCCGAGCAGTACCTGAGCTTCATCGAAACCATCCGCTCCCGCCGGCTCGAGATCGCCGCCGACTACCTCGTCATGGCCGCGTGGCTGGCCTACCTGAAGAGCCGGCTGATGGTGCCCGGTGCCGCCAACGACGACGAGCCGTCCGGCGAGATGATGGCGGCGCTGCTGCAGTTCCGGCTGAAGCGGCTCGAGGCCATGCGCGAGGCCGCCATGAAGCTCGTCAACCGCCCGCGGCTGGGCCGCGAAGTCCACGCCCGCGGCGCCCCGAGCCCGGTCACCATCGAGCGGCGCAATCTTTGGGAAGCCACGCTCTACGACCTGCTCAAGGCGTATGCCACCGGCCGCGGCAAGCTCGAGGCCGAGGACTACACGCCGTTCGTCCGCTCGGTCTGGTCGTTGCAGGAAGCCCGCGAAATTCTCAACCGTCTGATCGGCGACAGTCTCGATTGGGTGCCGCTCGATGCCTATCTCAGCCAGTATCTGGGCACGCCAGAGGAGCGCCGCACCGCCACCGCTTCGAGTTTCGCCTCCAGCCTCGAGCTCGCCCGCCAGGGCGAAATCGAGTTGCGGCAGACTCTCGCGTTCGGTCCGCTGTTGCTGCGCCGCCGCCGGGGCGATATCGAGACCGGCAGCGAAGGAAACGAGCCGCAATGACCGACGAGGCCGCCCCGGCGGACGAAACCAGCGAGATCGCCGAGCGCAACCTTCGGGTGCTCGAAGCGCTGCTGTTCGCCTCGGCCGATCCGCTGTCGCCCGAAGCCATGCAGTCCTATCTCGGCGACGGCGCCGACGTGCCCGCCTTGCTGGCCGAACTCGAGGCCCGCTATCGCGGCCGCGGCATCAACCTCGTGCGTCGCGGTGCCTTCTGGGCCTTCCGCACCGCTGACGACCTGTCCCTCATCTTGCGCCGCGAGGAAACCGAAAGCCGGCAACTCTCCCGCGCCGCGCTCGAAGTGCTCGCCATCATCGCCTATCACCAGCCTGCCACCCGCGCCGAGGTGGAAGAGGTGAGGGGGGTGCAAAGCGGCGGCGCCACCTTCGAGACCCTGATGCAGACCGGCTGGGTCCGCATGCGCGGCCGCCGCCGTACGCCGGGTCGTCCCGTGACCTATGGCACCACCGACGCCTTCCTCGACCATTTCGGCCTCGAGAGTCTCGCCGACCTGCCAGGGCTGGATGAGCTGAAGGGCGCGGGTCTGCTGTCGAATCGTCTGCCTCCAACCTTCCAGATCCCGCTGCCCTTCGACGGCGGGCTGCGCGACGACGAGGATCCGCTGGAGCCCGGCGATCCCGGCGATACGCAAGACGATGAAATGACTGACCAATGACCGACGACACCACCGAACTCGCTGGCTGGGGCCCGCGCGGCACCGCCGGCGTCAGCTTCGCCGCGGCCCTGCATTTCGATGATGTGACGGTTGAACTGGGTGGCCGTAAGGTCTTGGACGGATTCACCCTCGCCATGCCGCCGGGCGAAATCGTCTGCCTGCTGGGCGATTCGGGCTCAGGAAAGTCGACCGCCCTGCGTGTTGCCGCCGGCATCCAGCGCATCGGTGCGGGCCAGGTGCGCATCAACGACAATGTTGTCTCGGGCCCGGGCATTCACCTGCCGCCGGATCGGCGCGGCATCGGGCTGATGTTCCAGGACTTCGCGCTGTTTCCGCACCTCAGCCTCCTCCACAATGTCATGTTCGGCCTCAACCGCCTCGGGCGCGCCGCGGCCCTCGCCCAGGCGCGGCAGGCCCTGCGCCGCGTCGGTCTTGGCGAACGCGAAAACGACTATCCGCACATGCTTTCCGGCGGCCAGCAGCAGCGGCTGGCTCTGGCGCGGTCCATCGCCCCGCGCCCCGGCATCCTGATGCTCGATGAGCCGTTCTCCAGCCTAGATGCCCGCCTGCGCGAGACCGTGCGCGCCGAAACCCTCGCCGTGCTGCGCGAGACCCACGCCACCACCATCATCGTCACGCACGACCCCGAGGAGGCGATGCTGATCGGTGATCGCATCGCGCTTCTCCGTCACGGCAGGATCGCTCAGGTCGATCGTGCGGCCGCGGTCTACGCGCGTCCGGTCGATCTCAGCGCCGCGCGATTCTTCTCGCCTTTGGGCGAGATCGTCGGCCGTGTCGTCTCTGGCCGCGTCGATACGCCGCTCGGCAGCGTGCCCGCGCCTGGTCGCGCCGACGGTGCCGCCGTGGTCGTCGCCATTCGCCCGATCGGCGCTCTCGACATGGCCACCGAAGGCCCCGGCATTCCGGGGCGCCTCCTCGGCAAGCGCGGCGCCATCGGCATCGACCTCTGCGAAGTCGGCATCGCCGGGCTTGACCGTCCGATTGCCCTGCGCCTGCCGTCGGATCGCCGCTTCGTGCCCGGCTGTGACGTTTTCCTGACCCTCAATCCGGAACACGTCCTTGTGTTCGACATGGATTGAACCTATTTCTGCGCATTAGAGTACGCCTTACGCACAGTTTCGGAGACAGAGCATGCACGCGCCGGGAATTTGGGGCATCATCGTCGTCGCCATCGTGGTGATCCTGCTGTTCGGCCGCGGCAAGATCGCTGGGCTGATGGGCGAGGTGGCCTCTGGCATCAAGTCGTTCCAGAAGGGCATGCGCGACGACGACAAGCCTGCCGCCCAGATCGACGCGGCCACGCAGGTCGATGCCTCCACCCAGACCGAGAAGAAGGACGCCTGAACGGCGTCTTTTCTGCCGCCCCTGAGGAGCGTTACTGATGCTGGGCGTCGGCTGGACCGAAATGCTGGTCATCGGGGTCGTGGCGTTGATCGTCATCGGCCCCAAGGAACTGCCTGCCGTCATGCGGCGCATCGGCCAGTTTGCCGGTACCGTCCGGCGAATGGGTAGTGATTTTCAGCGCGAGCTGAACAAGACCACCGGTCTTAACGAGATCACCAACCTGCGCAACTCGGTGACGCAGCCCCTGAAGGCGACTGCCGAAGCCATCCGCAAGGAATTCAATACGACGACCGCCGCCGGCAAGGTCGAGCCCTCCGGGGCCCTCAAGCCGGCCGATCCCAAGTCCGAGAGCGTCGTCGACGAGATCAAGGCCAAGGCCGGCATGACGCCGGATAAGCCCGCGCCACTCCCGCTGACCGTCGCGGCCGCGGCCGCAATGAAGGCAGCCGAGGCCGCTCCGGCCACAGCTGTCCCGGCAGAAGCGCCCGTCGCACCGGTCAAGGCCAAGCGTGCCCCGCGCGTCAAGCTGCCGGCTGACAAGCCGGTGGAAACGGCCGAACTACCCGCCGCAAACCCCGCGTCCAACCCCAAGCCCAAGCCCAAGGCCACGATCGCCAAGCCAGCCACCGAAGCCGCGCCCGCGACCAAGGCCCCGGCAAAGCCGAAAGCCACCAAGCCCACCGCTACTGCGGCCAAGGCGACCGCCGCCAAACCGGCCCGCGCCAAATCCGCCAACGCCATGCCTGCCAAAGCCGCCGACACCGAGCCTGCTGCCAAGCCCGCTCCGCGTGCCCGCAAGCCGGCCACCAAGAAGGCCTGATAGATGGCCGAACAGCCCACGCTTCCGCCACCCGACAAGGTCGAGGACGAGATCGCCGGCAGCGAAGCCCCACTGCTCGATCACCTGATCGAGCTCAGGAAGCGCATGATCCGCGCGCTCATCGTGCTGTTCGTGCTGCTGATCGGTTGCTTCATCGTCTCCAGCAGCATTTTCGACATCCTGGTCGAGCCCTATCGTCGAGCCGTCGCTCCTGATCCGGTCGAGCTGATCTACACCGCTCCGCAGGAATTCTTCTTCACCCAGTTGAGCCTCGCCTTCTTCGGCGCGCTGTTCGTCGGGTTCCCCTACCTCGCCTGGGAGGTCTACGGCTTCGTCGCGCCCGGCCTCTACAAGAAGGAACGGCGCGCATTCATCCCGTACCTGATTGCGACTCCGGTGTTCTTCCTGCTCGGCGCCGCCATGGTCTATTTCGCGGTGCTGCCGCTGGCGTTGCACTTCTTCCACGCCATGGAGACCGCCGAAATCAACATGCTGGTCAAGGTGTCGGAGTACCTCGGCCTCGCCATGACGCTGATCCTTGCCTTCGGCATCTGTTTCCAGCTGCCGGTGGTGTTGACCCTGCTCGCCACCATCGAACTGGTGTCGTCCCAGATGCTGGCCAAGGGGCGGCGCTACGCCATCGTCATCATCCTGATCTTCGCTGCGCTCATCTCTCCCCCCGATCCGATCAGCCAGATCGGCCTCGCGCTGCCGATGTACCTGCTCTACGAGCTGGCCATCATCAGCGTGCGCTGGGTGGAAAAGCGCCGGGCCGCGCAACTGGCCGCTGACGGCGTCGACACCGGCACCACCACCTGACCTTCAGGAGTTCTCGCATGCGCCTTAAGGGCAAGACCGCCATCGTAACCGGCGGCGCCTCCGGTTTCGGGGCCGGCATCGTTCGCAAATTCGCGGCCGAGGGTGCCACCGTCCTCATCGCCGACATCAACCTCGAGGGAGCCGAAGCCCTGGCCCGCGAGCTCGGGCAGAAGGCCGGTCACGTCGATGTCTCGAACGACGCCAGCGTCAACCAGCTGGCCGCCGCCGCGCTGATGGCCTTCGGCAAGGTCGATATCCTCGTCAACAACGCCGGTGTCTCGCACCAGCCCGCCGCCCTCGACGACATCTCCGAAGCCGATTTCGACCGGGTGTTCAACGTCAACATGAAGTCGGTCTACCTGACCGCCCGGCACCTCGTGCCGCATTTCAAGGCGCGGAAGACCGGTGCCATCCTCAACGTCGCCTCCACCGCCGCCGTCAGCCCGCGCCCGCGGCTGAGCTGGTACAATGCGAGTAAGGGCTGGATGGTCACCGCCACCAAGTCTATGGCCATCGAGCTCGCGCCGCTCGGTATCCGTGTGAACGCCATCAACCCGGTCGCCGGCGAAACCCCGCTGCTGAAGACCTTCATGGGCGAGGACACCCCCGAAATCCGGGCCAAGTTTCTTTCGACAATCCCCCTCGGCCGCTTCTCCACCCCCGAAGACATGGGCAACGCCGCCTGCTTCCTCTGCTCCGACGAAGCGTCGATGATCACCGGCGTCGCGCTGGAAGTCGACGGCGGCCGGGTGATCTGAGCCGGGCCGTCGCCCCGGAACACTACGTATCCCCGTAGGGACCTTATCCGACCCGAGCTGATCCGAATGGCGCAGTGCGACGCGAAGGCGTTGCTTTGCGCCATCGGCAATTCGTGGACGCACTGGCCCATCGGGCCTGTCGATCGTCGGCGCGGCAAGAGAGCCGCGCCGCACGCCTGGGCGTCCCGAAGACAACGCATCGGGAGGCGCAATTGGCAGACAACGGCGACAAGAATCTCGTGGTCACCATCGACGGCGCGGCCGTCGTCGGCATCGGCAGTTTTCACAAGAGCCTGCCGCATAACGAGTTCGGCGAGGTCAACTCGTCATTCCCCGGCGACCCGCCCGCATTTGCTACAGCTTTCACCGCGCTCACTACCGCCACCGCCAGCCCCACTGGCGCCCCATTCCAGAATGTCCCCCCGGTCGTCCCCCGCCCCAAGGGACCGCGCCCCACCGCGCCGCTGACCAATCCCACCGCCGGGCTCGCTTCGGACCAACTGATCGGGCATCCCAGCACTTACACCATGCCGCCCGCGCCGCGGGTGCTGTCCGACGCCGCAGCGGCCGAGATGGTCGAACTGTACTGGATGGCCTTGCTCCGCGACGTGCCGTTCAATCACTTCGACGCGCACCCGGACGTCGCTGCCGCTGTTACGGACATCAACGGGGCGCTGGGCCGGCCCAACGTCGTCAACGCCAACCCGCTGAACCTGCAACCGGGCATCGACCTTCCCGACGCCGGCGTCTTCACGGCCCAGAATCTGTTCCGCCTGGGCCTGCCAGGCGAGGAGATCGGGCCCATGCTCAGCCAGTTCTTCGTCCGTCCCGTCGACTTCGGCACCCAGACAATCGATGTCCGGCAGTGGCCTTACCGCGCCGCCGAGGACTACCTGACCAAGTACGAAGACTGGCTCTACGCCCAAAACAC
This sequence comes from uncultured Devosia sp., assembly GCA_964399695.1. Taxonomy (GTDB): domain Bacteria; phylum Pseudomonadota; class Alphaproteobacteria; order Rhizobiales; family Devosiaceae; genus Devosia_A. Next base: position 58,007 of record CAYNRZ010000007.1, read on the forward strand.
CGGCAAGGACCGGCACGGCAATGCCTATCCGGCCGCCAACGAGCATGACGCCAGCTATTACGAGGACGAGTCCCGCTATATCTCCACCATGCGCGACCTGGCGCGCTTCGTGAACAAGGATGCCCTGCACCAGGCATACTTCAACGCGGCACTTCTCCTGCTATCCGGTGAGGCGTCCTGGACCCCGGGCAACCCGTTCTTCTTCAACAACACCCGCGATGCAGGCTTCGGCGTGCTCGGCGGTCCGCACATCCTCGCCCTCGTGTCCGAGGTAGCCACCCGCGCGCTCAAAGCCGTCTGGAACCAGAAATGGCAGGTGCACCTCCGCCATCGCCCCGAGGCTTATGGCGGGCTGGCCCATGTTCAGCAGGTGGGGGCGGGCACTGCGGGCAAACGTGCCTATGGGCTGCCCGATTGGTTGTTCACCACTAAAGCCGCAAAGCAGATCTCGGCGCGTTCGCTGGCTCTCCATGGTCAGCCGGGTTATCTGCTTCCGATGGCCTTTTCGCCCGGCAGCCCGACGCACCCGGCCTACGGCGCCGGCCACGCCACGGTCGCCGGAGCGTGCGTCACGGTGCTCAAGGGATTCTTCAATCTGTTCGAGGTCGACATGAACGGAAAAGTGGTCAAGGACGGTGAAGGCCAGCCCATCCCGCTGCCGCTCTCAAGCCTCAAGGAACGCCACGTCCCCTATGGGCCGAAGTCGCCGATGAAGGCGTATCTCACTGGCCACGATGGCGTCTGGCAGCGCTTCGATATGGGCCGGGGCTGGGCTGACCGTCTCACCATCGAAGGCGAAGTCAACAAGCTGGCCCAGAACGTCGCCATGGGTCGCTCGATGGGTGGCGTCCATTGGCGCACCGACAACGCCCGCAGCCTCGTCCTCGGCGAGGCACTGGCCGCAGAAATTCTCTGCGACATCGCCAAGGACGTGGACGAGAATGTCACCTTCACCTTCCGCACCTTCGCCCGCAAAGCTGATGGCAATCCCAAACTCGTTGAGATCAATCGCAACGGCATCACTGTCGACGGCGGCGCGCCGATCTCAAACAGCGAACTCTAGCGCCTCACGCCTTGCCGGTGCGGTAGAGCCGCACCGGCGCTCCCGCCTCACGCGCGATCACGCCCTTCTTTTCGAGATCGAGTTGCGCGGCCTTGAGCCACCAACCAGCCTTCTCGCCACCAGGGAACAGCGCCTCGGGCAGGTGCGGCAGCAGCGCGTCTTTGGCCGCTGCCACCGTCAGCCCCGGCGCCTCCGCCGGCAGCACGGCGAGCAGCGCGTCGCGCATCGCGGTGTATTTCTTTCGATCGACCCGCTGCACATGGCTGGACGTGATGCTCTCGATCTCGATCCGGTCATCCTCAGGCATCGATTCCTCCCTCGATGATCTCCAGCTTCGGCACCTTGAACCCCATCGCCACCCACGCGCCGAGCAGCGCCGCAAAGAAGGCGAAGGTCTGGTGCCTGGCGTTTGGCAGCCTGTCGTCCAGCACCACATCCGGCCGCAGGTCGCTGGTCATCGTCCTCAGCTGCATCGGCGGGCGGCTGCTTTCCGGCCACAAGGCGGCGTAAAGGCTCAGCCAGTGCCCGTTCTGAAACTCGGTGAACAGCGGCGTGTTACAGCAACGCGCCACCACCCGCCGCGTCGGCGATGTCGGCGTCAGCCGGAACGCCCGCAAAACGTCCTCGCCCGCCACAAACCGCACCCGGTCCTTGCGATAGAGCTCATAGGGCGTGCCGCCCTTGTCGTTGAGCACAGGCTCGGCCCCAGGCAGTGTCCCCAGCCGATCTCCCGCACTGCGGCAGCTGGTGCAGTAACACTCCGCCGCAATCATCGGCGCCGCCTCGACCTCGAGGCGCACCGCGCCACATCGGCAGGCGAGGGGAGTGATCTCAGACATACTCCGCCTCCAGAAACGCCCGGATTATCGCGCCCACCGCCTGTGGCGCTTCCCAATGGATGGAATGTGCCACCCCCGGCACCTCGCGTCGCTCCAGCCGGCCGATCCCCTGATGCAGCGCATCGACCGCGGCCGGCGGCGCCAGCAAGTCCCGTTCCGCCGAAACCGCGAGGACCGGGCACACGACGCGCCCTCGCTCGAGCGGCCCGACCGTCTCCAGCGCCGCCACCTGCCGCGCGAAATCACCTGGCGATTGCCGATGGGGATAGGCCGCCGAAGCCGTTGCCGCCGCCGCCACATTGGCCTCGTCGGCAAAGAACGCGTCCGAGAACAGCCACTGAAAGAGCAGCCGGAACCAATCCTCCGCGGGCACGATGAAGCCCAGCCGCGCCATGTCCTTGAGCAGCACCGCCTTCGAAGGTGACACGCCGCTGCTGGTCAGCGTCACCAGCCGCTTCACCAGCTCCGGATGCTCCGCCGCCAGCCACAGCCCGATGGCCCCGCCCAGTGAGTGGCCCACCACATCCACCGGCCCCACCCCGAGCGCCTTGAGCAAGCTCGCGATGTCGGCCACCAGTTCCGCGAACCGGATCGGCCCGGCCGAGCGCGTCCGTCCGGCCCCGCGATTGTCGACCACGATCAACTTCCGCCCCGGCAGTTCCGTCAGCAGTGGCCCCCAGCTCGCCCCATCGCTGGCCAGCCCCGCAATCAGCAGCAGCGGCGGCCCATCCCCGACGATCTCGTAGTGGAGGCTGGCATCGGCAAGGGCATGTTCGGGCATCGGCCCTCCCGCAAGAACGCTATGAAATCAAACCAATATGCCACACTGTCGCGTTGCGTGTGGCCGCAGTCGGTCTATATTTGACCAACCGGACAAGACTGGCACGTGAAAATGGCTGTGGACGCCCTGGGAAATGCCGTGAGCCGCGCCGAGGGCGCGACGCTGGGCGCCATCGACGATTTCGTCACCGGCTTCCTCGCCTACGAGAAGCAGGCCGCCAACATCATCGCCGCCGCCGATGCCGATCCGGACTCGCCGCTCGCCAACATCTATGCCGGCTTCACCTGGATGTTCCTCGAAGCCGAGATCGCCAACGATATGGCCCGCCGCTACCTCGAGCGCGCCGGTGCCGTCGCCTCCGCCGCCAATGCGCGCGAACGGATGCTGCTGGCCCAGCTTGAGCGCTGGGTGGCCAACGACGTGCCCGCCGTGCAGGCCATCGGCGAGGAGATTGTGCGCGCCAACCCGCGCGACCTCACCTCGGTCAAGCTCCACCAGTACCACAGCTTCAATCGCGGCGACGCCGGCTCCATGCTGCGCATCGCACAGCTCGCCGAAGCCGAGAACGCCGACAATGCCCACCTCCACGGCATGCTGGCCTTCGCCTACGAGCAACTGCACCAACTCGACATCGCCGAACGCGAGGCCCGGCGGGCGCTGGAACTCAAGCACAAGGAGCCTTGGGCCCAGCACGCGCTGGCCCATGTTATGCTGGGGCAGGGACGCGTAACCGAAGGCGAACGTTTCCTCGCCGAGGCGAGCCGGACCTGGGTCGGTCTCAACTCCTTCATGTACACTCACAACTGGTGGCACAAGGCGCTGTTCCACATCAGCCTCGGCGACAACCAGGCGGTGTTCGACGCCTATGACCACCATGTGTGGGGCATCGAGCCGGATTACTCTCAGGATCAGGTGGGGGCGGTCTCTCTACTCGCCCGCATGGAGGTCGCCGGCCTCGATGTCGGCCCCCGATGGCAGGATGTGGCCGACCGTATGCGGCCGAGGGCGCATGACACCGTCCAGCCGTTTCTGACCCTGCAATATCTCTACGGTCTCGCTCGCGCCGACTATGCCGAAGCCGACCAGTTGATGCAGGCCGTGGAAGACAAAGCCGCCCGCTCCGAAGCCTTCGATCGGCGCGTCTGGCATGATGTCGCCTTGCCCGCCGCGCGCGGCATGCTGGCTCATGCCCGTGGCAACCATGCCGAGGCCGTGCGCTGGCTCACCATTGCCAACCCGCGCATGGTCGAAATTGGCGGCAGCCATGCCCAGCGTGACCTGTTCGGCCAGTTGCTGCTCGATGCCAACCTCAAGGCGGGCAACTGGGCCGTCGCCCGCGACATGCTCGAAATGCGCCGCACCTGGGACCCCGAGGGCGTCCCCGTCCTCAAGGCTCTGGCCCTCGTCAACGACCAGCTTGGCGCCGCCGCCTGACCTCTCGCGACCACCGACCACAAGGAGCCCGGATGCAAACCGGTCCGCGCAATCTCATCACCGACGTCCCCGGCCTGCTGGTCGGCAATGCCGAAGACCATGTGGTCAAGTCCGGCACCACGGTGCTCACCGCCGACCGCGCCTTCCGCGCCTCGGTCGATGTGATGGGCGGCTCGCCAGGCGCGCGGGAAACCGATCTCCTCGCGCCCGACAAGCTGGTCGAGGACATCGATGCGCTGGTGCTCTCGGGCGGCTCCGCCTTCGGGCTCGATGCCGCCTCTGGCGTGATGGACGAGATGCGCCTCCGCGGCCGCGGCTTTCGCGTAGAGACCGCCATCGTCCCCATCGTCCCCGGCGCCATCATCTTCGACCTGTTGAACAAGGGCGACAAGGACTGGGCCGAAAACCCTTATCGCGCCCTCGGCCGGCAGGCTTTGCTCAACGCCGGCGCCGAATTCGCCCTCGGCACCGCCGGCGCCGGCACCGGCGCGCTGACGGCAAATCTCAAGGGCGGGCTCGGCTCGGCCTCGCTGGTCATCAGCGGCGGCTTTACCGTTGGTGCGCTCGTCGTCGCCAACCCAACCGGCAGCGTCACCATGGGCGATACCAGCCACTTCTGGGCCGCGCCCTTCGAAGTCGATGGCGAGTTCGGCGGCCTTGGCCCGCTCCCAACCCCGCTCGATTTCGCCGCCTCCGCCCGCTCCAAGCGCGACTGGGTCGGGCCGATCTCCAACACCACCATCGCCATCGTCGCCACCGATGCGGACCTTTCGAAGTCCCAGCTCAAGCGCATGGCGGTCGCCGCGCAGGATGGCATCGCCCGCGGCGCCAGCCCGGCTCACACCCAGGTCGATGGCGACCTGATCTTCTCGGTCTCAACCCGTAGCCGTCCAATTACCGATCCGGTGCGCGACATCATGCAGCTCGGCCACGCCGCCTCGGTCTGCCTCGCCCGCGCCATGGCCCGAGCCATCTACCTCGCCACCCCGGCCCCAGGCGACATCGTCCCGACCTGGCAGGCGAAGTGGGGCGGGTAGGGGGGCGTAACGGGCGAGCCTACGCCGCCCGCCCCGCCTTCACGTGATAGCAGAAGTCACACTGCCCATCGCCATTCATGCAGGTCTTTGTCCGCTCGAGCTTCAGCCCCAACTCGTCTGCCATGGCGAAATCGCCATCGCAGATCAGCAACTCGCCAAGGTCGCGCGCCCCGATCTGCTCCATGAACTCGGCATAGTCGCAATGGGTTACCTGGTTGCGCAGCAGCGTGTCGGTCCGCTCCAGCGTCTCGAACTCGTAGCGGATGCCCTGGCCGAACCCGGCGAACTCCTCGGCGAGCGTAGGGATGTCGAGCAGACTCCCGCGCTGCGCCACCGCCGCCCGGTTCGCCTTGTCCAGCGCCGCGCGCACCAGTTCATGCGCTCGTTCTTTCCCCAGCGCCGCTTCCATGGCTCTGACCAGCGGAATCTGCGCCTGCACCGCCAGCGTGATGCGTTCGAATGGGGTCAACTCGGCCATGCGTGGTCTCCTGCGGTCAGCGAAGGATGCCAGCACCGGGCCTTGCAGAAAAGCTCGTCATGTCGCTCTGGCATACGCCCGCGTGTTCCACACTACTTCGTGCAGCGCAGCAATGTCACCGGCTTGCCATCGCCAACGCTTACCCGAATTCCTTCACCGGACGGCGCAAACACCGGCACCAGTCTCATCGCCGTGCCGCCACAATCCAGCGCAAACCCGTCCCCATCTGCCTTGAGGGTCATCGGGCAGCTTCGCGCCGGCGATGTGTAGGTCGTTGCCGTGATCGAAACGTTCGATGCCGCGCCGCAATTCTCGAGCGCCTCCGACCAGGTGCCGAGCAGCGGGCGCGCCGCCGCCGGAAGGCTCGTTGCCGCGGGCTTGGTTGTGGGCTTGGCCGCGGGCGCGGAGGGTGCCGTGACCGCCGGCTTGCTCGTCTGGGCCGGCGGCGGGCTGCTGTCGCAGGCCGCTAGGGCCAGCATCGGCACGAGTGCAAGGCAAAGTGGCAGCGCGCGCATCGGCGAATCCGTACTGATGGTGATATCTGTGTGACCTGCGCCGCCAATGCGGCGCCTTTGTGCAGAATGCGAGTGGAGCCCGTTTCGTTGCCGCAGATCCTTGTGGATGCCGATGCCTGCCCAGTGAAGGACGAAGTGCTTCGCGTTGCGGCCCGGCATGGCCTGGTCACCACTTTCGTCGCCAATTCCGGTCTCCGCCCGTCGCGCGATCCGCTGGTCGTCAATGTCCTTGTGCCCCAGGGCGCCGATGCGGCCGATGACTGGATCGCCGCGCATTGCCAGCCGGCCGATATCGTCATCACCGCCGACATTCCGCTGGCGAGCCGCGTCCTCGCCGCCGGCGGCACCGCGCTCGGGCCCACTGGCCGGCCCTTCACCAGCCAGTCCATCGGTATGGCGCTCGCCATGCGCGAACTCAACCAGCACCTGCGCGAGGTCGGCGAGCCGAGCCACCGGCCGAGCGGCTTCACCGCCCGCGATCGTTCCGCCTTCCTGCAGGCCCTCGATGAGGCCGTCACCCGCGCCAAGCGGGCAGGGTGACACAAAAAACTGCAGCACCGGGCGGAAATGCCTCAGGGTACAACGCCGCGTCCGGCGCTAGAACGGGTCGGTCGCGCAGGGGTTTATACGCATGCAGTTCGACGTCATCGTCCTCGGAGCCGGCATTGTCGGCGTTTCGGTGGCCCTCCAGCTGGCCAAACGCGGCAAGGCCGTCGCCCTTGTTGATCGCCGCGGTGCCGGCGAGGAGACCTCCCACGGCAATGCCGGTCTGATCCAGAAGGAGGGCGTTGCCCCCCATGCCTTCCCGCAGGGCATCGGCCCGTTGCTGGCCTACGCGCGCAACAACCGCATCGACATGCATTACCATCTGTCGGCACTGCCCCGCATCGCGCCGGTGCTGGCGCAATACTGGTGGCACTCCCGCGCCGAAAGCTATCGCCGCGTCATGGCTGCTTACGCGCCCCTCATCGCGCACTCGGTCAGCGAGCATGCGCCGCTCATCGAGGCGGCAGGGGCAGGGCACCTCATCGAGAAAAAGGGCTGGTACAAGCTCTACCGCACCGAGGCTGCCCTTGCCGCTGCCGCTGCCGATGCGAAACAGCTCGGCGACAATTTCGGCGTCGGCCACGCCATCCTCACCGGCGACGAAATGCGCCGCCGCGAGCCCGGCCTCGATGCCCGCGTCATCGGCGCCGTCCACTGGACCGATCCATGGTCGGTGAAGGATCCCAACGGCCTCGTCCTCTGCTACCTCGATCTCTTCCAGCGCCTCGGTGGCCGCTTTGTTTCCGGCGACGCCATGCAATTGACCGAGCGCTCCGCCGGCGCCGGCTGGCAATTGCCGACGGCACAAGGCCAGGTGGAAGCCGGCGAAGTCGTCGTCGCGCTCGGGCCCTGGGCCGGCGATCTTGTCGGCCGCCTTGGCTATCGGCTGCCGCTCGGCGTCAAGCGCGGCTATCACATGCACTACGCCCAGCCTGACACCCAGCCGCTGACCAACTGGTTCTACGACGCCGAGCGCGGCTACATGCTCACCCCGATGCTGCGCGGCCTGCGCCTCACCACCGGCGCCGAATTCGCCCTGCGCGACGCACCGCCCAGCCCGGTGCAACTGCCCCTTGCCGAGGCCGCCGCCCGCGAACTTTTCCCGCTCGGCGAGCCGCTCGATCCTTCACCCTGGATGGGCTCACGCCCCACCACGCCCGACATGATGCCCATCATCGGCCTGGCGCCGCGTCATGCCGGGCTGTGGTTCGCCTTCGGCCACGCCCATCACGGGCTGACGCTCGGCCCTGCGACTGGTCGCCTCATTGCCGAGATGATCGCCGGCCAGCCCACCTTCATCGATCCCACCGCCTTCTCGCCACATCGCTTCCTGTGAGCGATCAAGACCCGGTTAATCAGCGTTAACGATCCGTTAAAGACCGCACTGCTAGGCAGGAATTGCCGGGTTAGGGGCGGATTCGCGCGTCGTGAAATCGAAATACTCTCATGTGCTGATGCTGCTGGCCGCGATCTGCGCGTTCCTGCCGGTGCTCGCCGTCGATTTCCTCCTCGATTCCTACGTCCGCGTCCGCGAACGCGCCCAGTTGCAGACCACCGCCGACGCCATCGCCACCCGGATGCAGACCACCGCCTACGACACCATCTCGGCGCTGCGCCGCATTCTCGCCGATAGCCCGTCGCTCTGCACCCCGGCCTTCATCGCCAGCGTGCACCGCCTGCTGGAAGATAGCCTCTACCTGCGCCAGGTGCTGGTGGAAAACCGCGATGGCCTGCAGTATTGCGACGCGCTTGGCAAGACGGTGACCTACTCTCCCGTCTCCCGCCCGCTCACCATCGCGGGCCGCACCGAGACAGTGGAGATCGTGCAATATGCCGGCCTCGCCATCCCGGCCTTCCGCGTTATCCAGCGCTTCGGTGACAACCGGGCCGTCTCGGCCTTCGCCCCGGTTCTCTCTGCCAAGCCTGAGAGCCTGCTCGACGGGCTGAAGCCCACCTCGCTCGTCGAGGTCACCCTCACCGACGGCACCGCCATCCTTGATGTCGGCGACGTGCGCGCTTTCGAGAACCGCGGCGGTACCGAATATCTCGTTGCCACCGCCGTTGCCGGCGATATCCCGGTCAGCGTCAGGACGGCCGTGCCCTTCGCCGTCGTTCGCGCCGAATATGGCGATCTCGATGCCAGCTTCACCATCGTCGCCGCCCTCATGTGCGCCGCTTTCCTGCTGCTGGCGCTGCAATATGTCCGCCGCTCCAACCTCCCGGCCTTCGATCTCGAGCGCGCCATCGCCGCCGGCGAGCTCAAGCCCTACTACCAGCCGGTCATCAACCTGCGCACCGGCGCGCTGGCCGGCTGCGAAGTGCTGGTGCGCTGGGAAAAGAAGAATGGTGACGTGGTTCCCCCCGGCGCCTTCGTCGACTATGCCGAGGTCACCGGCCTCGCCATCCCGATGACCATCAGCCTGATGCAACAGGTCCGCGCCGACCTTGGCGAGCTCTGCGCCCGCATGCCGGACATCAAGATCTCGATCAACCTGTTCGAAGGCCACTTCCGCAACGCCAATGTCGTCGACGACGTGCAGGCAATCTTCGAAGGCTCAGCGATTTCCTATCGCCAGCTGGTGTTCGAAATCACCGAGCGCCATCCGCTCGAGCGGCAGGTCGAGGCCGACGCCGTGATTGCCGGCCTTCACGCCCTCGGCGCGCGCGTCGCCATGGACGACACCGGCACCGGCCACTCCAACCTGGCTTTCCTCCAGACCCTTGGCATCGACATCATCAAGATCGACCGGGTGTTCGTGACGCCCATCACCGCCGAAACCCAGCAACTGCCGATCCTCGATGGCCTCATCACGATGGCCCGAGAGCTCGGCACCGAGATCGTCGCCGAAGGCGTCGAGACCGAGGCGCAGGCGCGCTATCTGCGCGGCCGCGGCGTCGTGATGGCCCAGGGCTACCTCTTCGCGCCCGCCCTCAAGGCAAGCGCCTTCCGCGAGCTCGCCGACGCGCTTGGTGGCGGCGCGACACTCGAGGCGACCGACCTCGCGGAGGCTGCCGCCGCCATGGCAAGCCGCGCCGCTGCCTGAGGCCGCCGGCCCGGCGTTACGTTCCACATCTTGAACCCTGACCCTTCCATTGCGACGCAATCGGTGGCAGTGAACCGGAGCACCTCGGGAGGGTAGACATGTCTGCTGACGCACAGGATCAGGCACGGGCGCGGCGCGAAGCGGCGTTGCACTTTCATCAATATCCCAAGCCCGGCAAGCTCGAGATCCAGGCGACCAAGCCGCTCGGCAACCAGCGCGACCTGGCGCTCGCCTACTCGCCCGGTGTCGCCGCCCCGTGCGAAGAGATCGCCGCTGATCCCGAGGCGGTGACCAAATACACCTCGCGCGGCAACCTCGTCGCCGTCATCTCCAACGGCACCGCCGTCCTCGGCCTCGGCAATATTGGCGCCCTGGCCTCCAAGCCCGTGATGGAAGGCAAGGCGGTCCTGTTCAAGAAATTCGCCGGCATCGACGTCTTCGACATCGAGATCGACGAAACCGATCCGCTGAAATTCATCGAGGTCGTCCGCCCGCTCGAGCCGACCTTCGGCGGCATCAACCTCGAAGACATCAAGGCGCCCGAGTGCTTCGCCATCGAGGAAGCTCTGCGTGAGCGCATGCAGATCCCGGTCTTTCACGACGATCAGCACGGCACCGCCATCATTGTCGGCGCCGCCGTCCTCAATGGCCTCGAACTCGCCGGCAAGAACATCGAGGAGGTCAAGATCTGCACCTCCGGCGCCGGCGCCGCCGCCATCGCCTGCCTCAACATTCTCGTCGCGCTCGGCGCCAAGCTCGAGAACATCTGGGTCGCCGACAAGGATGGCCTGCTGACCGACAAGCGCGACGACGTCAACGACAAGTGGCGCGGTCGCTTCTGCCGCCCGTCCAACGCCACGACGCTGGCCGAAGTCATCGACGGCGCCGACATCTTCCTCGGCCTTTCCGCCAAAGGCGCGTTGAAGCCCGAGATGGTCATGAAGATGGGCCCTAACCCCCTCATCATGGCGCTGGCCAATCCCTACCCCGAGATCATGCCGGAAGAGGCCAAGGCCCTTCGCCCGGACGCCATGGTCTGCACCGGCCGGTCGGACTATTCCAACCAGGTCAACAACGTCCTCTGCTTCCCCTACATCTTCCGCGGCGCGCTCGATGTCGGCGCCACCGCCATCAACGAGGAAATGAAGCTCGCCGCCGTCCGCGCCATTGCCCGGCTGGCGCACGATCCCGGCCTCGAGGTGTCGACCTCCGGCCAGCCGGCGGTGTTCGGTCCCGACCACATCATCCCCAACCCCTTCGATCAGCGCCTGATCCTCCGCATCGCCCCGGCCGTCGCCCGTGCCGCCATGGAATCCGGCGTCGCCAAGCGCCCGATCGCCGACTTCCCGGCCTATCAGGACAGCCTCAACCGCTTCGTCTTCCGCTCCGGCCTCGTCATGAAGCCGGTGATCGATCGCGCCCAGGGCCACGGCAAGCGCATCGCCTTCGCCGATGGCGAGGACGAGCGCGTGCTCCGCGCCGCCCAGGTGCTGATTGAGGATCGCATCGCCCAGCCGATCCTCATCGGCCGCCCGCAGGTTATCGAAGCCCGCCTGCAGCGCTTCGGCCTGACCATCCGCCCCGGCCGCGATTTCGAGATGATCAATCCCGAGGACGATCCGCGCTATCGCGACTACGTGGCGCTGTTCCATTCGCTGGTTGGCCGATCCGGCGTCACGCCCGACACCGCCCGCACCATCGTGCGCACCAACACCACCGTGATCGGGGCGCTGGCGGTCAAGCGCGGTGAGGCCGACGCGCTGCTCTGCGGCCTTGAAGGTCGCTACATCAAGCACGTGCGCGACATCCGCTCGATCATCGGGCTGCGTGATGGCGTCAAGGACGTGGCCGCGCTCTCGATGCTCATCATGCCGCGCGGCGCCTTTTTCCTCGCCGATACCTATGTCCATATGGACCCGACGCCCGAGGAACTCGTCGCCATCGCGCTCCAGGCCCGTGACCGGCTGCAGATCTTCAACATCGAGGCCCGCGCCGCGCTGCTGAGCTACTCGAATTTCGGTTCGCGCGATGGCGACAGCGCCTTCAAGATGCGCGAGACCTACAAGCTGCTCAAGCAGCGCGCCCCCGGCCTGATCGTCGAAGGCGAAATGCAGGGCGACCTGGCGCTCAATGGCGAACTTCGCGAGCGCTACGTGCCCGACACCATCCTCCAGGGCGAGGCCAATCTCCTGCTGTTCCCCAACCTCGACAGCGCCAATCTCTCGATGACGCTGCTCAAGGAAATGAACAACGCCCTCTCGGTCGGCCCGATCCTGATGGGCCCCAGCGCCCCGGCCCACATCCTCGCCCCCTCGACCACCAGCCGCGGAATCGTCAATATGGCGGCCATCGCCGCCACAGAAGCGGTGTCACTAGGGGAGCATGCATCATGATCCGCCACACCGTCGTCTTCGTGCTCAAGCACGCCCACGGCTCACTGCAGGAAAAAGCCTTCCTGCGCGATGCCCAGGTGCTGGCCGAAATCCCCGGCGTCGAAAAGTTCGAGCGCCTGCGCCAGGTGTCCAAGAAGAACGACTACGAGTTCGGCTTCTCCATGGAGTTCAAGGACCAGGCCGCCTACGACGCCTACAACACCCACCCCAAGCACGTGAAGTTCGTCGAGGAGCGCTGGAAGCGCGAGGTAGAGCGGTTTCTGGAGATCGACTACGAGGCGATTGGATAGCCCGACAGGTGCACACTGCAGTCGGGGGTCACGCGGAAGATTGTGATCCGCAGAAGGGTGCATGCATCTTCTATCTTCCGTGAGTGCTCGTCGAACCAGTCCGTCGCTGGAATCGCGATCCCGACGTATTCGTTTACGCCCGAATGTGTGCGTCGCAGATCGCAGGCGGTCAGAAGCGCCTTCGCCACGCGATCGAACGCAACGCCGCTTCCGTATTCTTTGCCAAATCTCGGTGATCCATGCCTTGAGCTAGTGGCGCCCTTCGCCTCGATGAACCATTGGCCCATACCGGAGCGGTGAGCTCCTTTCAAATCGATACCGCGCTGTCCAGCCTTGACTGAAGTCATTGTATAACCTTGCGCTTCAAGGAACCCTCTGACGGCTCGGATCACCGCATTCTCGTCGAGAGCATCGCTCACTGGAACGCCGTCTCCGCAAAGCTCCTGAGCTTCCGGCTGTGCAGCCGCTCCGGAGGCTGGTCGCGGAGGATCTCCATCGCCCGCATGCCGATCTGGAAGTGCCGGTTCACCTGCGTGCGGTAGAAATCCGACGCCATCCCGGGCAGCTTCAGCTCGCCATGCAGCGGCTTGTCGGACACGCAGAGCAGCGTGCCATAGGGCACCCGGAACCGGAACCCGTTGGCAGCGATCGTTGCCGATTCCATGTCCAGCGCCACCGCGCGGCTCTGGCTCAGCTGCCGGGTGATCTGCGCCTGGTCGCGCAGCTCCCAGTTGCGGTTATCGAACGTCGCCACTGTGCCGGTTCGCATGATCCGCTTGGTCTCGATCCCCTCGAGATGGGTAATCTCCGCCACCGCCTGTTCCAGCGCCACCTGCACCTCGGCCAGCGCCGGGATCGGCACCGTCACCGGCAGGTCGGCATCCAGCACATGGTCCTCGCGCAGATAGGCGTGGGCCAGCACATAGTCGCCCAGCTCCTGGCTGTTTCTGAGCCCGGCGCAGTGCCCCAGCATGATCCAGGCATGCGGGCGAAGCACCGCAATGTGGTCGGTAATGGTCTTCGCGTTCGAAGGCCCGACGCCGATGTTGACGATGGTGATGCCCCGGCTGCGCGGCAGCGTCAGGTGCAGTGCCGGCATCTGCGGAATGCGGGTAGCCTTCACCCCAACCGTTCCGCCACCCAGCCGCCTGTTTCGCGTCTCGAAGCCGCCGGGTTCGACGAAGCTCTCGTATTCCGGGTGCCCCTCCGCCATGTACTGCGTCGCCAGCCTGGCGAACTCGTCCATGTAGAAGGCGTAGTTGGTGAAGATCACGAAATTCTGAAAATGCTCGGGCCCCGTGCCGGTGTAGTGCGCCAGCCGCTGCAGCGAGTAGTCGACCCGCGGCGCGGTGAAATGCGCCAAGGGGTAGGGGCCGCCCACCGGCGGCACCAGGTTGCCATTGGCGATCTCGTCATCGGTGTCGGTCAGGTCCGGCACGTCGAACAGGTCGCGCAGCGGGATCGGCAGCGCATTGATCGCCTCGCCATCGATCCGCTCGGTCGGCGGGATGGCGAAATGCAGCGGGATCCGGGTCTTGGATTCCCCCACCTCGATCGCCCCGCCATGGTTCTTCAAAATCACCGTGAACTGCTCGATGAGATAGGTCTTGAACAGGTCCGGCGCCGTCACCGTCGTGCGGTAGATCCCCGGCGTGTGCAGGTAGCCATAGGGCAGGGGGCTGTCGGCCTTGCCATAGCTCGTCGAAGCCACCTGCACCTCGGGGTAGAACGCCCGTACCCGTCCCTTCGGTACCCGGCCGCCGGTCAGGCGCAGCAGCTGGTCGCGGATGAAACCGGTATTGCGGTGGTAGATTTCGGCGAGATAGTCCCAGGCGCTCTCAGGGTCGGTAAACGACCGGTGCGGCATCGGCGGCGGCGAAATCAGGTCCATCTTGGGTCTCGCATTCGGGCGGCCGCAGCCTGCCGGGAGCCCGATGAATAGTCATCGGCCCGGCGCGCGGCAATGCTCACCTTGCCGCCCGTTCATGAATATCACCTTGTGGTGAGGCCCCTTTCAATAGCGCGTCGATGCGCCATCTTTGTTGCAGTTCACTGGAAGACTGCAAACGACCCATGCACCGGTGAATAGGGAAAGAGACACTGGCCGCTGCCCCCAAGCCCTCAACAGTGCGGCCACCTCTTTTCGGAGACCGCAGCATCGGAGACGGTGCTGCGGTCTTTTCGTTCTGCGCCCCGCCTGACCACTCAGCCGTAGTGCTTCCGCAGGGCTGCAAGGTTGAGCCGTACCAGCTCTTCGAGCACCTTGAGATCGATATCCGCGAGCTTCTTCACATAGAGGCACGCCTTGCCGCGGGTGAATTTGCCCAGCCGCGCAAACAGCGCTTCCGCCGCCTCCGCTGACTCGTCAAAATACGTACCGGTCAGGTAGATGCTGATCGCGGCGGCGCGCGGCGAGAACCCCACGCGGCAGGCGTCCCCTTCGTTGCCCGTCGCATAACGGTAGTGATAGCTGCCGAAGCCGACGATCGTCGGCCCCCACATCGTCGGCGCCTCCCCGGTCCACTCGCTGAGGAGCCGGCACAGGCTGTCGGCGTCGCTGCGACGCCCCTCGGGCGTGACCGCCGCCAGAAAGTCCGCGACGCTGACCTCTGTGGGCCGCGTCTTACTCGTCGACTTCGCCATCGGCGGTTCTCCCTGGCGCCGGCACATCGCCCTCACGGGTATAGTCCACCACTCGCTGCGGATCGACCTCGCCATTATACGAAGCATCGACGTCATAGCGCTCCAGTACGAACCGCCCCTCGCGGAACCGCCACACGCCTTCGTCCGACGCATCGCCGATGCCACGCCAATAGGCACCTGCGCCGATGGACTGCGATGCCACATCGAAGCTCGCATTGCTGAGTTGCGTCCGGGCCTCGAACCCCACCACGTTCACCGCGGTGACAGTGACGCCTTCGGTGTCGCCCTCGGCATACTTCACGTCGAGGCTGGGCACCGCAAAGCTGATTGCGGCAAGTCCATCGTCCTCGCTCCAGCCATAGAACACCGAGCTGAAATTATAGGCGCCACCGCTGCAGTTGAACCGGTACAGCCGGTACTTCCGGTCCGGCGTCCCCGCTTCGTCATATTCGGTGCGATAGCTCAGATCGAACGTCTCCGGCACCGAACCCCCGAACGCCCCGTCGATGGCCGCCCCGCACATCTCGGTGAAGCCGAGGACGAACAGCCGCTCGACGAGGCCCGTATCCGGCGGCTCGCTTCCTGAAGTGTATAGTCCGGTATCCGGCACGTAGGTCGCATAGTCGCCCACTGCCGTCCCATCCTGGGCCAGCACAGGCAGAGCCAGCGGCAGCAGCGCAAGCGCCAGCAAACGGCGGGCATTGGAAGACATCGGCAGCTCCTCGGCAGACATTTGTTGGTTGCATATAGGTTTAGCGGCAGATGGGACGCTTCTGCCAGCCTGTTTCTTTGGACTGCCGCTGTGCCGCCACAATTCGGGCGCCGCCAAAAAATCCCCGTTTCACCTCGCCCTCGATTTGCACTAGGCTCGGGCGATGGGAGGAGATGCCATGCTCGGGCGCCTGACAGTGCTGGCCATGTTCTGCGCCGCGGTCACCCCGGCCACGGCAGTTGAGGTGCTGGCCCAGCGACTTGAGGTCACCTTCAACTATGCCGGCTACGACGAGCGCTACACTGATCCACTGGTGCCGCTCTTGCCGTCCAATGCCTGCTACAGCTGGTTCGTCCAGCTCGCCGCAGCCGAAGCCGGCGCGCCGGCTCCGACCACGCTGGTCGAGCGTCTGGTCCTGCCGGTGCCACTGGCCGATTGGGGCACGCTCGCCACCAATCCGGACGACAATGTCGAGATCTCGCCAGATGCCACCACCGCCATCAGCAGCTTTGCCGCCGCCCCCGACGCCGAGGGCTGGTTGACCAATGGCTGGTGCGTCGCCGCCGGCGACCCGGTCGGTCCGCACCGTTTCGAGCTTGTGCTCGATGGTGCGCCGCTCGCCAGCTTCGATTTCGAAGTCGTCGCGCCTGAGGACTACAACTGGCCCGCCATCCCCCAGCCCGACCCCATGGCGCGCGGCGTCTACAATAGCTGGTAGCGGCGACTGGCGCGGCGGTCGCGACCCGGCTATATCGTTTCCTGCCGATGGACCGAAGTGGTCCGTTTCACAGGAATTGCCATGACCATTACGATGTATGCCCTCACCGTACCGGTGTTCGTGCGCTATCTCGACAATCTCGATGCCATCCTTGCGACGGCTGAGACCAACGCCACCGAGCGCAAGATCAAGCCGGAAGTGCTCGGCGCCTCCCGCCTCGCCCCCGACATGTTCCCGCTCACCTTCCAGGTGCAGTCGGCAACCGACCGCATGAAGCTTCTGCTCGCCCGTCTCACCGGCAAGCCCGCGCCGTCCTGGGCCGATGACGAAGTCACCCTCGCCGACCTGCGCGCCCGCGTCGCCAAGGCCCGGGAGCACATCCAGACCTACACCGCCGCCGATCTCGAAGGCAGCGAAACCAAGACGCTGACCATCAGGCAGCGCGGCGAAGACGTGCAGGTCGCCGCCCTGCCGCATGCGCTCGAAAACGCCATCCCGCAGATCTTCTTCCATTTGACCGTCGCCTACGCCATCCTGCGTCACAACGGCGTGCCGGTCGGCAAGCGCGACTTCACCGGCTGAGACGTCGTCTTGCCTTGGGAGGGGCGGGGCCATGTGGGTCAAGACTGACGAAACATCTGCCTACGCCCTGACCCTGCCCACGATCATTGAGCGCGCCGCGCAGCCCTATGCCGCGGCGCGGCGCGAAGTGATCATGCCCTTTGACGATGCCATTGGCCCCGCCATCGGCGAGGTCCTCGCCTGGCTTGCGGCGCAGGGCACCGAGCCCGATGGCCCGTTCTTCATCAAGTACAACGTCATCGACATGCCCCGGCTGGAGATCGAACTCGGTTTCCCCACCAGCACGCTGCTGACCGCCGGCGAGGGCGTCACCACCGGCATGTTGCCCGCCGGGCGCTATCAGACGCTGACCTATCACGGCCACTATGACGAGTTGGTCCACGTGACCGCCATGTTCCAGGCTTGGGGCGCGGTGGATGGCGTGGCCTACGACAGCGAGCCCGGGCCGAATGGCGAGCGTTTCGCCTGCCGCCTCGAGATCTACACCAACGACATGGCCACGCTGCCGCCGGCGCAGTGGGAAACCGTGCTCGCGGTCAAGCTGCGCGGTTAGCGCCCGTCGACCGCGAAATAGTCACCCCGCCGCTTCAGCGCCGCCGAGAGCCGCATCTCATAGTCCTCGCGCGGAATCTCGATGCCGCCAAACGTCTTGAGATGATCGGTGACGAACTGCGTGTCGAGCAGTTGGTAGCCCCCGGCCTCGAGCCGCCTCAGCAGGTGCGCCATGGCAATCTTCGAGCAATCGGTCCTGCGGTGGAACATCGATTCCCCGAAGAACGCCGCCCCCAGCGACACGCCATAAAGCCCGCCAACCAGCTCGGCGCCATCCCAGACCTCGACCGTGTGCACCACGCCACGCTCGAACAGCGCGCCATATAGCCGGCGGATATCCTTGTTGATCCAGGTCGACTCGCGGTCCTCGCCCTCGGTGGCGCAGCCTTCGATCACCGCGTCGAAATCGGTGTCGACCTTTACCTGATACGGGTGATTTCGGAGAGTTTTCTTCAGGCTGCGCGAAATATGGTAGTCTTCCAGCGGAATGATGCCACGCTTCAGCGGGCTCACCCAGAACAGCTCGGTCGAGGTCTCGTCTTCGGCCATCGGGAAGATGCCGGCCTGATATGCCCGGATGATCAGTTCCGGGGTAAGTTCGACGGCAAAGGGATCGAGGAGGCGGCTCATGGCCTGAATATGGGCTGCGTCGCTCCAGCCGGCAACGGGGAGGGGGATCGGAAGTGGGGAAATGGCCGCGGCGCCTGTTCGTCGCCTTTGTCGCCCTCGTCGTGCTGTATTTCGCCGGGGCGACCGTCGGGGCGACCCTGCTGCTCAACCACCTCACCGTTCCCGGTACGGTGGATTGGTCGGGCGCCAACAACCCGAACCCGCCGACCGATCCGGTCGAGCTCGGCTATCGCGGCGATCCGGGCGCCGCTTTCGGCCTCTCGTTTGAAACGGTGAACTATACCACCCCGCTCGGTCCCGCCGAGGCCTGGCTGGTCCCCGGCACGCGCACCGACGCGCCTTGGGCCATCTATATCCACGGCATCGGCGGCATCCGCGAGAACGGCTACAAGCAGTTGACGGCCCTGCAACAGGCCGGTCTGACCACGCTGATGATCACCTATCGCAACGATCGGGGTGCCCCAACCGACCCTCGGCTGCTTTACGCCTTCGGCACCACCGAATGGCCCGACCTCGACGCCGCTGTCAACTACGCCTTGGGGCAGGGCGCGCCGTCGGTCGTCATCGTCGCCGAGTCCATGGGTGGCGGCATCACCGGCCAGTTCCTGCGGCATTCTGGCCAGACCGATCGTGTGGTGGCCCTCGTGCTCGATGCACCGGCGCTCGATCTCAACCAGGTGGTCGCCGCCACCCTCAGTCGCCTGCATCTGCCCTTCGCGCGCGAACTCGCGACCATCAGCCTCTGGCTCTTCGACCACACCCACGGCTCCAGCCTCAGCGACGCCGATACGCGCGCCGAACTCGCCCGCTTCCCCGGCCCGCTCTTCCTGTCGCATGGCAGCAGCGACACCCTGGTCCCGGTTGCGATCAGCGACGACCTCGTCCAGCAACGCCAAGGCCCAACCAGCTATCTGCGCACAGATGCCAACCATCTCCTCAGCTACAAGCAAGACCCGGCGCGCTATCGCGGCGAGATGGTTGAGTTCCTGGAGGCGGTGCTGCCTTAGCAGGGTACTCGCCCCCGTGGCGCGGGCGCTGTGAATGGAGGGGACAGACCCCGGTGCTGCGGCTGGCGTCCTCTCCCGTTTACGGGGGAGGGGGACCGCCGTCAGGCGGTGGAGGGGGGGGCGGCTCGTCCCACAGTATGGGTAAGCACCATCACTACAACTGGACCGACTGTTGCCTCAACAGGCCCAGCACGCACCACCCCAGTCCGACCGCCGCAGCCACCACCGGTGACAGGAAAATCGCGGCGTCGATGAAGTCGATGATGTGCAACATGGCACTGTCCCCCGTGATGGGAACCTGTTTGCCACCCCCCGGCTGAGCACTCGCTGAGAGGTCCGTTCAGCTGGCGTTAACCATAGTCGCCCCGTCCTACGGCTTCGGCCGGCGGTCCAGATATCCACGCACCAGCCAACCAAGTCCCGCACCAACCCCGCCGCCGAGCAGCAGCCAGACATAGCGCCAGGGAAACTGCACCGTCTCGGGCAACAGCGCGAACGTCGTCAACACGCCGACCGAGATGCCGATCACCAGCGGCCGGTTGCGGCGCATGCTCTCGAGCGGGTCGGGCGTACTCATGAAACGAACAGGCTCGCGGCAATATAGCTGCCGCCGATCACCACGATGGCGATACCCGCCGCGATGAGCCAGCCGTTCATCGGGTCAGGCCTTGTTCGCCGCGAGGAACTTTTCCAGCCAGTGGATGTCGTAATTGCCGGCGATGACGTCCGGCTCCTTGATCAGCCTCTGGAACAGCGGCAGCGTCGTCTTGATGCCGTCCACCACGAACTCGTCCACGGCGCGGCGCAGCCGCATCAGGCACTCTTCGCGCGTGCGTCCATAAACGATCAGTTTGCCGATCAGCGAGTCGTAATAGGGCGGGATCGAGTAGCCCTGGTACACCGCGCTGTCGACGCGCACGCCCACGCCACCGGCCGGGTGGTAGAAGGTGATCTTGCCGGGCGAAGGCGCAAAGCTCTGCGGATCCTCGGCATTGATGCGCACCTCGATGGCGTGGCCATAGAAGTTCACATTCTCCTGCTTGATCGACAGCGTCTCGCCCGAGGCGACGCGGATCTGTTCGTAGACGATGTCGATGCCGGTGATCCGCTCGGTCACCGGATGTTCCACCTGCACGCGGGTGTTCATCTCGATGAAATAGAACTCGCCGTCCTCGTAGAGGAACTCGATGGTGCCGGCGCCGGAATACTTCAGCTTGCGCATGGCGGCAGCGCAGATTTCGCCGATCCTCAGCTGCTGGTCCATCGGCACGGTCGGTGCCGGTGCCTCTTCCAGCACCTTCTGGTGGCGGCGCTGCAGCGAGCAGTCGCGGGTCCCGAGGTGCACCGCATTGCCCTTGCCGTCGCCCATCAACTGCACTTCGATGTGCCGCGGCTTCTGCAGGTACTTTTCGATATAGACGCTGTCATTGCCGAACGCCGCCTTGGCTTCGGTGCGGGCTGTGGACAGCGCAATGCGCATCTCGTCGTCGTTGCGCGCCACCTTCATGCCGCGCCCGCCGCCGCCGGCCGTCGCCTTGACAATCACCGGATAGCCCATGCCCTGCGCCAGCGCGATGGCGTCCTCGGGCGTCTTGATCTCGCCTTCGGAGCCCGGCACCACGGGGATGCCCAGCTCCTTGGCCGTCTGCTTGGCGGTGATCTTGTCGCCCATGATCTCGATATGGTGCGACGAGGGCCCGATGAAGGTGACCTTGTGCTCTTCGAGAATGCGGGCGAAGCGCGCGTTCTCGCTCAGGAACCCGTAACCGGGATGTACCGCGTCGGCGCCGGTGATCTCGCAAGCCGCCATGATCGCCGGGATGTTGAGATAGCTGTCCTTGGCCGGCGGCGGACCGATGCAGACGCTCTCGTCGGCAAGGCGCACATGCATGGCGTTGGAGTCGGCGGTCGAGTGCACGGCGACCGTCTGGATCCCGAGCTCCTTGCAGGCCCTGAGGATGCGGAGCGCGATCTCGCCGCGATTGGCGATGAGGACCTTCTGGAACATGTCTCTGGCCTTACTCGATGACGACGAGCGGCTGGCCGTACTCGACCGGCGCGGCATCTTCCACCAGCACGCGGGTCACCGTGCCCGAACGGTGCGCCGGAATCTGGTTCATCGTCTTCATCGCTTCGATGATCAGCACCGTCTGGCCTTCGCTGACCTTGGTCCCCACAGGGGCGAACGCCGGCTTGCCGGGCTCGGGGGACATATACGCCGTGCCCACCATCGGCGAGGTCAGCGTGCCGGGGTTCGAGGCGATATCGTCGGAAGCGGCGCTGAGCCCTGCTGCCGAACCCGCAGGGGCAGCCGAAGCGGCTACTGCCGGGGCCGGAGCCGGGGCAGGGGCCGCCATTGCCGGCACGGCATATTGCTGCACGCCCTGGCTGGGATAGGAGCGGGTGACCCTGACGCGCAGGTCGTCACGCTCGATCTCGATCTCAGCGAGGTTCTGCTCGTTCAGCAGCTTGGCAATGGCCTCGATCAGGGCCTGCTCGGGGCTCGGGGACGCCTTGGTCATTTGGGTGCCTCTTATCGTTTTTCGGCCAGCGCGCTGAGCGCCAGTTTATACCCCGTGGCGCCCAGCCCGCAAATCACCCCGGTCGCCACCGGCGACACATAGGAATGATGGCGGAAGGCCTCGCGGGCATGGATATTGCTCAGGTGCACTTCGATCACCGGCAGCGCCACGGCGCGCAGCGCATCGTGGATGGCGATCGAGGTATGTGAATAGGCCCCGGGATTGATGATGATCGCGTCGACCGTCCCCAGCGCCTGCTGGATCCACGTCACCAGCTCGCCTTCATGGTTCGACTGCTTGCAGCTCACCTCGAGCCCCAGCAACTTACCCTCGGCAACGCACATGGCCTCAATATCGGCCAGGGTCTGCGAGCCATAGGTCGCCGGCTCGCGAATGCCGAGCATGTTGAGGTTCGGTCCGTTGAGGACGAGGACGCGCTGAGCCATGGTTCGTGCCTTTTGCACCGGCCCTCCAGCGGGCGCAAGCGCGGCGCGGAATAATGCACGAAAAAGGGCGGAAGTACGGCCGGCGCCCGGATACCGAAATCTGCTCTCAAGGGCCCCAAAAGTCGTTCAGATACCGTTCATCATCATGGGAATGATGGCAGCTTCCCGGCATTCTCGAGGCGACGAAGGCCGTCTCGGACATTTGAATCTCACAAGGAATGCTGCACAATCAGCAGCTTGCGCCGGTTATCCCCCGGTGCCCGCCGCAGCGCAGACTGTCGAGCCACAGGCCCGAAGATTGGCGATCCGCTCGCGCAACTGTTCGACGCCGATCGCACCGGGAATGACTTCGTCGCCAAGGATGTAGCTCGGCGTCCCGGAAATACCGAGGGCCTGCGCAATCTCGTAGCTCTCGGTAATCGCCTGCTTGACCTTGGGCGACTTCATCCCGAGTTCCAGCGGCACGCGGTTCATCCCCATCGCCTCGGCGATCTCCAGCGCGGTCTTCCCATTCACCTCGCCCCGGCTGGTGAACATCGACTGGTGGAACGTCCAGTAGTCGGCATCGCCATCGGCCACCTGCAACGCGACCTGTGCCGCCTCCAGCGAACCCTCTGAAAGAATGGGAAATTCCTTGAGGATCACCTTGAGGTTCTTGTCCTCTTCGAGGAGCGCCGCGAGGTCTGGCAGCGCCTGCCGGCAATAGCCGCAATTGTAGTCGAAGAACTCGACCAGCGTCACATCGCCCTCCGGATTGCCGAGGACGATCTGGTCCGCCGCCTCGTAGATCCGTGGCCGCAACTCCTCCAGCGCCGCCTTGGTCTCGGCCACCCGCGCCGCGGTCACCTCGGCTTCCAGCGCCGCCGACACCCGCTCCAGAATGCGCGGATTCTTGACGAGGTAGTCCTCGATCATCGGGTTGATCGTCGCCGCATCGACCGCCGCCGCCGAATGCGGCAGCTCGTTTTCCTTTTGCTTTGCAAGCACTTCAGCGACGATCTGTTCGATGGCCGCCTTGTCGGTCCGTGCCGGCGCCTCCGCCACGACCTCGGAAACGATGGCCCGCACCTGCGCCTCGTCCGGCCCTGTCGGGCGCAACCATTGCGTCGCGGTCGCCCCGACAATGGCGGCAACGACGAGGGCGAGGAGCAGGCTGGTCCGTGACATGATTCATCCGGGCTGACGGGCGTTTCGACCACCGTGCTATCAGACAAAGCCCCGCGAAAGGCCAGCCCTTGTCGCACCTGCGCATCAATTTCAGTTGAGGGCCGTCCCGGCATTGGCTAGCCAGAGCGCATGGAACCCACCGATCCCGCCTCGCTGCTTGGCCTCCGGCCCTTCTACGTCATGGAAATCACCGCCCGTTCCAAGGCCGTCGAGGCCACCGGGCGCACCGTCATGCACATGGAATCGGGCGAGCCCGGCGCCCCGCCGGCCCCGAGGGTGCGCGAAGCGGTCGCCGCGGTTCTCGACCTGCCGCAGCACTACACTGCCTCGTCCGGCCAGCGCGAACTGCGCGATGCGCTCGCGGGCTACTATCGCACCCAGCATGGGGTGACGGTCGATCCCGACCAGATCATCGTCACCATGGGCTCGTCGGCCGGCTTCGTCCTCACCTTCGTCGGCGCCTTCGAAAAAGGCTCCCGCATCGCCGTGACCCGCCCCGGTTACCCCGCCTATCTCAACACCATGGATGGCCTTGGCTACCAGGCCATCGAGATCCCGGTGCATGCTGCCAACAACTGGCGCCTCACCGCCGCCGACATCGAGGCCGCGTATCGGCAAACGCCGTTCCAAGGCCTGCTGTTCGCCTCGCCCGCCAATCCCACCGGCGCCGCCGTCACCCGCGAGGGCCTCGCCGAAATCGTCGCGGTTTGCCGGCGACTCGGCGTGCGGCTCATCTCCGATGAAATCTACCACGGCCTCGATTTCCGCGGCCCTTCGGCCTCCGCCCTCGAGTTCACGTCGAACGCGCTCGTCCTCAACAGCTTCTCGAAATACTACTGCATGACCGGCTGGCGCGTTGGCTGGATGGTGGTGCCGCCGGATCTGCTGCGCCGCATCGACATGCTGCAACAGAACCTCTTCATCTCGGCCCCGACGCTCAGTCAGGTGGCCGCCCGCGTCGCCCTCGGCGAACGCGACTATTCCGAGCAACAGAAGGCGCTCTATCGCGGCAATCGCGAACTGTTCGGCGCCGGCATGGCGCAACTCGGTCTCGACATGGGCCAGGAGCCGGATGGCGCGTTTTATGCCCTCGTCGATTTCTCCCGCTACACTAACGACTCGTTGGCATTCTGTAAGGACATGCTCGATCAGGTTGGTGTGGCGGCGACACCGGGCATCGACTTCGATCGGGTCAACGGCCACCGCTTTGTCCGGTTCTCCTACGCGGGAACCCGACAAACAGTTGCCGAAGGCATCGATCGCGTGGAAACTTACCTCAGGCGGCTCGCCCGCTGAGCAGATTTAGGCGGAAACATGGCAACCGTACCGACCATTACGGTGTTTGGCAGCTGCCGGGTCGATGATCCGATCCGCCAGCTGGAAAACGCTGGCCGTGCCAGGCTGAACCAGCAGAACATCTACGGTTATGTCCACAATACGCGCGAAGTGCTGCAGCAACTGGGCGTCATGTCGGGCCATGTTGAGGTGCCGGCGCGGCTGCGGCCGTTCCTGAACATCCGCGGGAAGTGGGCGGTGCAGACCCCCTCGACCAACACCACCACCGCTTTCCGCTTCGCCCGCACCGATGCCTTTGTGGTGGAGATTTCCTCCATCCGCCTGCTGCGCTTCAAGGCGATGTTCCTCCAGATCAACCGCACGCAGGAAATCCTCGTGACCAACCGGGCACTGGAGAGCCGCTGGTGGGTGCCGCTGCTGCATGACGGCAGCAATGATGTTGCCGCCTATCGGCAATCCTGCGACCCGACGGTGCCGGCGACACACGCCGAAGTGGCCGCTGGCGTCGTCTGCAGCGAGCAGTCGCTCAGGGCGGTCCGTGACGACATTCTCCTCATCAACGAGTTATTGCCCGCTCCGGTACTGTTTGTTTCGCACTTCAACACCACCGCGACCGGTGAGTTGGTCCGGCAGCGGCAACTGATCGTAGACGCCATGCAGGCGGCGGCGGTCGGGGACCGGATTTCCTGGTTCGACCCAACCGTTCTCGTCAACGAGGTGGGTCCGGAATACGCCATCCTGGATCCCGCGCACTACCGCGAGGATTTCGTGCCCAGGGTTGGCGAGGCCCTCCTAGCGCGCGTCGAAGATCTGATCGCCTCGCGACGGGCAGCACCGCGTCCCGCCTTCGACCTGTACGAAATGCAGCGCGCCTGAGCCGCTGGCTACCGCTTGGGCAATTCAGCCGCTGGCACGGGGACCGCGCGTCGATAAAGGTGCCAGGTGGCATGCCCCAGGACCGGCACCACCACGCAGAGCCCGATCAGCAGCGGCAGGGTGCCAAGCGCCAGCAGGACCGCCACGATCAGTCCCCAGCAAAGCACCACCACGGGACTACGCAGCATCACCCGCAGCGATGTATGCACCGCCACCGCCGCTCCGACATCTCGGTCGAGCAGCAACGGCACGCTGACCAGAGTCGAAGCCAGCACCACCAGCGCAAAGCAGAACCCGATTGCATTGCCCCACACCATCAGCGCCAAACCTTCTGGTGTCGTCGTCACCTCGCTGACAAACGCAGCGAGTGAGGCCGGCGCGCCGGGCCCGAAAAGGTCCTCGTAGAGTGCCTGGCCAACCATCAGCCACACCGTAAACAATGCCAGCAGGAACACCCCGACGGCACCAATCGACCGAATCGATGGTGACCGGAAGACCGACAGCGCCCCCATCCAGCCGGTATCGAGCCCCATCTCGATACGCCGGCTCATCTCATATATCGGCAGCGCCGCAAACGGTCCGACCAGGGCGAAGCCGCTGATCAGCGGATAGAGCAGGGGCCAGGAATTGTTCCCCGAAGTCCACACGGCCAGCCCGGTGCCGACAAGCGGATACAGCAGCCCGAGAAACGCCAGATGCGACGGTCGGCGCCAGAAGTCGCTCCAGCCCTCCTTGAGAGCCGCACCAATGTCCGCGAGCTGCAGAGCCCGGACTTCTGGCAATGCAGAGTTCTCTGAATTGGTCGTCAGGTAAGCCGGCACGCCCATAGCTGCACTCCTCCGATCCGATGAGGCAGCCTCTAGCCGGCGCAAACGCGCCAAGTCCGAGTCAAGGCTGCGCAGTCACGACCCTACTCGTGCAAACCTTAAGTGCGAAGTCAGAAGTCAGTGATCGGGCCTGTCCGGCTTGATTGCTGGCTTCGGTGCCCCCATCTGCTGGCGACAACAGGGAGATCGCCATTGGCTGACAAGGAACACGCCCGACTGAACCGTCAGTTCGATCGCATCGGGCGGGCGATGCCGGCTTCTGCCGGCTTTCTTGGCTGGATTCGCCGGCCGTCCTCGCGCTTCGTGCGCATCCCGCTGGGCATTCTGCTGATCGTCGGCGGCATCTTCAGCTTCCTGCCGGTGCTTGGCATCTGGATGCTGCCGCTGGGGCTGTTCCTGATCGCCCTTGACCTGCCGTTGCTGCAGGGTCCCATCAACCGCCTGACCTTTTGGGCCCAGCGCAAATGGCAGAACTGGCGTCGCAGCCGCAACGCCCGCTGAGTCCGTGACCCAAGCCTAGCTCAATGTCCCGGCGCTGATCGCAGCTTCCAGCAGGTCCACGGCGTGGGCGAGCTTTTCATCGACCACATGCAGGTAGCGTGTCCAGTCGCTGAGCTTTCGCAGTTCCTCGCGCCCGTCCGAGATGCCGCGCAACGCGACCAGCGGCACATTGAACCGCTGGCAGGCCCTGAGCACTGCGTAGGTTTCCATGTCCACCATGTCGGCCGCAATGCGCCCATAGGCGGACCCCGACACAATATTGGCTCCGGTTGACAACGAAGCCTTCGGGATACCGGGCACGAACGGACCGAGCCCGACCGTGGCCGGCAGGTTGAGATACGGAGTCACCCCGGGTTCGAACCCCAGCGGGCTGGCATCCATGTCGCGATATGACACCGTGCTGGCCTGGTAGACCTCGGTCTGCTCCAGCACCGCCGATCCCGCCGAGCCCAGCGACACCACCAGCGATGGCAAACGCTTGTCCGACGACAGCTGGGCCAGGGCCTGCGTCGTCACCATCGCAGCTTCCACCGGCCCCACTCCCGTCATCACCGGATCGATTCGCGACTTGAGATGCGGGCCATACTCGGCGGGCAGGGCCATGAGGTATAGGATGTCTGCGGCACCGGGCCGGCGGCTGGCAAATGACAAGACGACGCTCCGCGTGGCTCCCGAGGCGATGCATCCAGCTGGACGCAAGTCTTCGGATGCCGCATTGACAGGCGTCGGGTCAATGCCCAGTCTTTGCCGCCATGACCACCTTATCATCGATCCAACGCCGCGATCGCATCCGGCAGACTATCGACGACCGACGCGACGACCTGATCGCGCTGACCCAGGACCTCATTCGCATCCCGACCCTGAATCCACCCGGCCAGTACTACCGGGAGGTCTGCGACTATGTCGGGAACCGGCTGAGGCCCCGCGGCTACAGCATAGACATGGTCCGCGCTGAGAGCACTCCGGGCGATAGCGACCGGTA
The DNA here is from genome assembly GCA_964399695.1 of uncultured Devosia sp. Taxonomy (GTDB): domain Bacteria; phylum Pseudomonadota; class Alphaproteobacteria; order Rhizobiales; family Devosiaceae; genus Devosia_A. The sequence continues at coordinate 85,888 of CAYNRZ010000007.1, forward strand.
CCCGCGCTGGAACGTCGTTTGCCGTCGCGAAGGCAAGGGCAGGGGAGACACTCTGCACTTCAACTCCCACCACGACGTCGTCGAGGTCGGCACCGGCTGGACCACCGATCCGTTCGGCGGCGAGCTGAAGGACGACCGCATCTACGGTCGCGGCACCTGCGACATGAAGGGCGGTCTTGCCGCCTCGATCATCGCCGCCGAGTCGTTCGCCGACGCCGTTCCGGACTACAATGGCGCCATCGAGATTTCGGCGACTGCAGACGAGGAAACGGGGGGCTATGGCGGCGTCGCGTACCTGGCCGGGAAGGGCTATTTCTCCCCCGAGCGCGTTCAGCACGTCATCATCCCCGAGCCGCTCAACAAGGACCGCATCTGCCTCGGCCATCGCGGCGTGTGGTGGGCGGAGATCGAAACCTTCGGGCGCATTGCCCACGGCTCGATGCCGTTTCTCGGCGACAGTGCCATTCGCCACATGGCCGCTGTGCTCTCGGCCTTCGAGGAAACGCTCTATCCCGCGCTGGGCAAGAAGCATACCGCCATGCCTGTTGTGCCGCCCGGCGCGCGGCAGTCGACCATGAACATCAACTCCATCCATGGCGGGCAGTCCGAGCCGGAGGACGGATATACCGGCTTTCCGGCCCCCGTGGTCGCGCACTCGGCCCGCATCGTCATCGATCGCCGCTATCTCATCGAGGAAAGCCCGGCCGCCGTGCGTGAGGAAGTGGTCGACCTGCTGGAAAAACTGAAAGCCGAACGCCCCGGCTTCAGCTACGAGATCCGCGATCTCTGGACCATTTCACCGACGATGACCGACCGCGATGCTCCGGTGGTCCAGTCCTTGGCAAGGGCCATCGGCGAGGTCATGGGGCTCGCACCCGAATACGTCGTGTCCCCCGGCACCTATGACCAGAAGCACATTGATCGGATCGGCAAGCTGAAGAACTGCATCGCCTACGGCCCCGGCATTCTCGACCTGGCGCATCAGCCGGACGAGTGGGTTGGCGTCGATGACATGCAGGACTCTGCCAAGGTCATGGCCCTGAGTCTTCTGGACCTGCTGGGGCCTCGGGACTAACGTTGTTGTCACGCGGGGCAAAGCAGTTCCCGATGTGACGACACGACGCCAAATTCCTGCTTCGCGGCCAGTTCACGCCGCGGGGCAACGTGCCTAGGATCAGCCTTGGACCGTGGCGAACACGGCCGAACTCAAAGGGAAAATCATGCGCAAATCAGTGGTAGTGCTGGCATTGGCCGGCGTCCTGGCGATGACCACGGCGATGACGCCGGCCATCGCGCAGACGCGCACCGACGTGAAGATTGGCCTGGTGCTCGAGCCCCCCAGCCTCGACCCGACGGCGGAAGCCGCGGCGGCGGTCGATGAAGTCGTCTACGCCAACGTCTTCGAGGGTCTCGCCCGTTTTGCCGCCGATGGTTCCATCGTGCCGGCGCTGGCCAAGTCCTGGGAGATTTCCGAAGACGGACTGACCTATACCTTCACTCTCAATGAAGGCGTGACCTTCCACGATGGCAGCACGTTCGATGCCGAGGATGTCAAGTTCTCGCTCGACCGGATCAATGCCGAAGGCTCGCTCAACGCCCAAAAGGCACTCTACGCTTCCATCGCCTCGGTCGAGGTCGTCGATCCGACCACCGTCAAGGTGACGCTGAAGCAGCCGGACGGCAATCTGATCTACAATCTCGCCTGGGGTGATGCGGTCATCGTCGCGCCCGAAAGCGCCGACAACAACAAGACCAACCCGATCGGCACCGGCCCGTTCGTCTTCACCAACCGCGTCGAAGGCGACAGCATCACGCTGACCAAGAACCAGAGCTACTGGGGTACCCCGGTCAAGCTCGAGAGCGCGACGTTCCGCTTCATCGCCGACCCGATCGCCGCCTTCGCCTCGCTGCAGGCCGGCGACGTCGACAGCTTCCCCAACTACCCGGCACCCGAGACCGTGGCGCAGTTCGAGAGTGATCCGCGCTTCAGCGTGGTGATCGGTGCCACCGAAGGCGAGACCATCCTCGCCATGAACAACGCCAAGCCGCCGCTCGACAACGTCAAGGTCCGCCAGGCCATCGCCCACGCCATCGACCGGCAGGCGATCATCGACGGCGCGATGTTCGGCTATGGCACGCCCATCGGCAGCTTCCTGTCGCCGGCCAACCCCGACTATGTCGATCTGACCGGCCAGTCGAACTACGACCCGGAAAAGTCGAAGGCCCTGCTGGCCGAAGCCGGCATCACCGACCTGACGCTGACCATGAAGCTGCCGCCGGTGGAAGGCTATGCCCGTCGCGGCGGCGAGATCATCGCCCAGCAGCTCAACGCCGTCGGCATCAAGACCGAGACCACCAACCTCGAATGGGCGCAGTGGCTGAGCGAGGTGTTCACCGACAAGAACTTCGACCTCACCATCATCTCGCACACCGAACCCAACGACATCGGCATCTTCGCCCGGCCGGAATACTACTTCCAGTACAACAACCCCGAGTTCAACCAGTTGATCGCCGACCTCGCGGTCACCTCCGATCCGGCCAAGCGCTCGGAACTGACCAAGGCCGCCGCGCAGAACCTCGCCGACAACTATGCCGTCGGCTTCCTGTTCGAGCTCGCCAAGGTCGGCGTCACCAACGCTAAGCTCAAGGGCCTGTGGGACAACGCCCCCACCCAGGCGACCGACCTGACCGCCGTCTATTGGGAAGAATGAGATTTGCGGGGCGGGCTTCGGCTCGCCCCGGTCTCTGCACTGACTTGACCACACACTGTCCGCCCATCGCTGACCGGCAGGGAGTGCATCGCTGATGCCGGCCTTCCTGCTCGGTCGCGTCGTTTCGCTCGTCCTCAGCCTCATCGCGGCCTCGGTCGTGATCTTTCTCGTCCTCGAGATCGTGCCGGGCGATCCGGCCCAGTTCATGCTTGGGCTCAACGCCACCCCGGAAGCGGTGCAGAACCTCCGCCAGACCCTCGGCCTAGAAGGCTCCCCCATCGAGCGCTATTTCGACTGGGCCTTTGGCATGCTGCGCGGCGACTTTGGCATCAGCTACACCTACAAGGTCCCGGTGTCCGGCCTGATCGTCGATCGCATCGGCATCTCGCTGCCGCTTGCCATCTACGCCCTGGCGCTTTCCACCCTGATCGCGTTTCCGGTCGGCGTCCTCGCTGCCGTTCGGCGCAACTCGGCGACCGATGTCACCATCATGGGCGCTACCCAGGTCGGCGTTGCCATTCCTAATTTCTGGTTCGCCATGCTGCTGGTCCTGCTGTTCGCGGTGACACTGCGCTGGTTCTCCGCCGGCGGCTTTCCCGGCTGGCAGGATCCGCTGCTGGCGCTGAAAGCCCTGACGCTGCCGGCCATCGCGCTCGCCCTGCCACAGGCATCGATCCTCGCCCGCGTCATGCGCTCGAGCCTCCTCGACACGCTGGGCGAGGACTATGTCCGCACCGCTCGCGCCAAGGGCCTCAGCCAGTCGCAGACCCTCTGGCGGCACGCCCTGCGCAACGCGCTGATCCCGGTGCTGACCATTATCGGGCTACAGTTCTCGTTCCTGCTCGCCGGCGCCATCATCATCGAGAACGTCTTCTTCCTCCCTGGCCTCGGTCGCCTCGTCTTCCAGGGCATCACCTCGCGCGATCTCATCGTGGTGAAGTCGGTGGTGATGCTGCTGGTCTTTGCCGTCATCGTCGTCAACTTCCTCGTCGATGTGACCTATGCGCTGGTCGATCCGCGACTCAGGAGGACCGCCCGATGACCCTCCCGGCCGCTTCCCCCATCCCGCGCGACAGCCTCGTCCGCGCCGCGCTCCGGTCGCCGAACTTCCTCATCGGCGCTGCCATCACGCTGGTCTTCGTCGCCCTGGCGCTCATCTCCTTTGTCTGGACGCCCTACGACTACGCCGCCCAGAACATCCCACTGAAACTGAAGCCGCCCAGCGCCGAGCACTGGCTGGGCACCGACCATTTCGGCCGCGACATGCTCTCGATGATCATGGTCGGCGCCCGAACCTCCATCGCCGTCGCCTTCATCGCTGTCACTTTCGCTGTGCTCGTCGGCGTCCCGCTCGGCCTGGTGGCGGCCGCCAAGCGCGGCTCCCTGCTCGACGAAGTGGTCATGCGCGCCAATGACCTCGTTTTCGCCTTCCCGGCGCTGCTGATCGCCATCCTGATCACCGCGATTGCTGGCCCCGGTGCGATCAACGCCATCATCGCCGTCGGCATCTACAACACCCCGGTCTTCGCGCGGCTGGCGCGGGCAGGGGCCCTCAGCCTCTGGCAGCGCGAATACATCATGGCTGCCCGCGTCTCCGGCAAGGGCGCCGCCCGCATCTCGCTCGAGCATATTCTGCCAAATATCGGCAACACGCTGGTGGTGCAGGCCACCATCCAGTTCGCCCTCGGCATCCTCGCCGAAGCGGCACTGGCCTATGTCGGCCTCGGCGTCCAGCCACCGACCCCGAGCTGGGGCAAGATGCTGTCCGACAGCCAGACCATGATCTCGCTCGCCCCGCACGTCGCGCTGGTCCCCGGTCTCGCCATCGTGCTGATGGTGCTTGGCGTCAACCTGCTGGGCGATGGCCTCCGCGACATCTTCGATCCGAGACTGAGGCGGTCCCGCTGATGGCTCTGCTCGAAGTCGAAAACCTGTCGCTCTCGATCGGCACGTCCACCATCCTCCGCGACATCGACCTTTCGGTCGATGCCGGCGAAGTCCTCGGAGTGATCGGCGAATCCGGCTCCGGCAAGTCGATGACCGCGCTCGCCATCATGCAGCTCTTGCCGCAGGGCTCCGTCACCAGCGGCTCGATCCGCTTCGATGGCGCCGAACTCCTCAGCAAGCCCGAACGCGAAATGCGCCAGTTGCGTGGCGGCAGCATCGGCATGGTGTTCCAGGAGCCCATGACGGCCCTCAATCCGCTGAAGACCATCGGCGACCAGGTCGCCGAGACGGCGATGATCCACGCCGGCATGAACCGCGAGCAGGCGCTAGCCCGCGCGCGGGAAACCCTCGATCGCGTCGAACTCCCTGCCGACCGCTTCGGCCTCGATCGCTACCCGCACGAACTCTCCGGCGGCCAGCGCCAGCGCGTCGTCATCGCCATGGCCATCGCCATGCGCCCAAAACTGCTGATCGCCGACGAGCCAACCACCGCGCTCGACGTCACCACCCAGGCCCAGATCCTCAAGCTCCTGAAGCGGCTGGTCGACGAGGACGGCATGGGGATGATCTTCATCACCCACGATCTCGGCGTCGTCGCCGGCCTCGCCGACAAGGTCGCCATCATGCAGCGCGGCGACGTGGTCGAGGCCGGCCCCACGGTCTCGCTTTTCCGCAACCTCCAGCACCCCTATTCGCAGGCGCTGTTTGAAGCGTCCAGGCACGTGCCCCCGCGCATCCCGCCGGAGAAAGCAGGCGGCACGCCGGTCCTCTCCGTCGAAAAGCTCGTCCGCGAGTACCCGCGCCCCCGCCGCGGCCTCTTTACCAAGCGCGAGGTCACCCGCGCCGTCGATGGCGTCAGCCTCGTGATCGAGCGCGGCGAGAATGTCGGGCTGGTCGGCGAGTCCGGTTGCGGCAAATCGACCCTCGCCCGCGCCATCATGGCGCTGGAAGCCACGCAGGGTGGCGCCATCCGTATCGATGGCGAGGCGCTCGATCCGCGTGGCCACGCCAGCTTTGCCATCCGGCGCAAGCTGCAGGTGGTCTTCCAGGATCCCTATGGCAGCTTCAACCCCCGCCACCGCGTCGAACGGCTGATCACCGAGCCGTTCCATCTGCTCGGCCGGGATGCGCCAGAAGGCGCCGAACGCCGGAAGCGCGTGGCAAGCGCCCTCGAAGCCGTCGGCCTCACCGAAGCCGACGCCGAGAAGTACATCCACGAGTTCTCCGGCGGCCAGCGCCAACGCATCGCCATTGCCCGTGCGCTGATTGTACAGCCCAGCCTCATCATCCTCGACGAAGCAGTTTCCGCCCTCGACGTGTCCGTCCGCGCCCAGGTGCTCGATCTCCTCGCCGATCTCTCGGACCGGTTGCAGATCAGCTACCTGTTCATCTCGCACGACCTCGCCGTCGTACGCTCGATCACCGACCGCGTCCTGGTGATGCGCGCCGGCAAGATCGTCGAGGAAGGCGAAACCGAGAGCGTGTTTCAGAGCCCGCAACACCCATACACCCGCGAACTCCTCGCCGCGACGCCCCACCTCGAGGCGGCACTGGCCGAGCGCGAACGGACCGGAACATGACCAAGTTCGATCTCTTCTTCGATCCCACCAAATGCTTCATCGGTGGCCGCTGGGTGGCCCCGCTCAGCGGCAGCTACCTGCCCATCGAGAACCCCTCGACCGGTGAGACCATCGGCCAGCTGCCGCGCGGCGGCGCCGACGATATCGCTGCTGCCGTGGCTGCTGCCCAGTCGGCGCTGGCCGGCCAATGGGGCAAGACGCCCGCTGCCGAGCGCGGTCGCATCCTCAGCCGGATCGGTCGCCTGGTGCTGGACCGGGCCGATGACCTTGCCCGCATCGAGGCCATGGATGTCGGCAAGCCGTTGAAGCAGGCCAAGGCCGATGCCCTCGCGCTCGCCCGTTATCTCGAGTTCTACGGTGGCGCTTGCGACAAGATTCACGGCGAAACCATCCCCTATCTCGAGGGCTACACCGTCTACACTCTGCGCGAGCCGCACGGCGTCACCGGCCACATCATCCCGTGGAACTACCCGATGCAGATCATCGGGCGCTCGGTCACCGCCGCGCTCGCCATGGGCAATGCCGCCGTGCTGAAGCCCGCCGAAGAGGCCTGCCTCACCGCCATCGCCTTTGCGAAACTCGCCGAGGAAGCCGGCCTGCCGCCCGGTGCGCTCAATGTCGTTCCTGGCCTCGGCGAGGAAGCCGGCGCGGCGCTGACTGCCCACCCGGGAGTCAACCACATCTCGTTCACTGGCTCGCTTGCAGTGGGCAAGCTGATCCAGCACGCCGCCGCCGAAAACGTCGTGCCGGTGACGCTGGAGCTCGGCGGCAAGTCGCCGCAACTGGTGTTCGAAGATGCCGATCTCGACCGCGCCCTGCCGTTCCTCGTCAATGCCGGCATCCAGAATGCCGGGCAGACTTGCTCGGCCAGCTCCCGCATTCTCGTCCACGCCAGCATCCACGACGAGCTGCTCGAACGCATGGCCGCCCGCTACCGCGCCCTGCGCGTCGGCCCGGCCATTGCCGATCTCGACCTCGGCCCGCTGGTGTCCCGGCGCCAGCAGGAAATCGTCGGCGGCTTCCTCGATGATCTCGGCGGCGCCACGATTGCCGCGACTGGCGAGCTTGTGGACGAGCTGCCCGGCGGTGGCCATTATCTGGCCCCCACGCTGCTCAGCGGCGTCACCCCCGACAACCGCCTCGCACAGGACGAAATCTTCGGGCCCGTGCAGGTCGTCATCCCCTTTGCCGACGAAGCCGAAGCTGTCGCCATCGCCAACGGCACCGATTTCGGCCTCGTCGCCGGCGTCTGGACCCGCGATGGCGGGCGCCAGATGCGTATGGCCAAAGCCATCAAGACGGGCCAGGTGTTCCTCAACAATTACGGCGCCGGCGGCGGTGTCGAACTGCCCTTCGGCGGCGTCGGCAAATCCGGCCACGGCCGCGAAAAGGGTTTTGAGGCACTCTACGGTTTTTCGGTCCTCAAGACCGTCGCCGCCTGGCACGGGTAAGGCGGCCTACGCAGGGCAGGGGTTGCACTCCCGGCCCGTTGCGGTAAACGAAAGCCCTTCCCAAGGCAGGTCAAATGCTCGACATCAACTGGATCAGGGCCAATCGCGCGGCGTTCGAGAAGGCCGCCGCCGGCCGCAAGAATGTTCCCTTCACCGCCGACCAGCTGCTGGCGCTCGACGACGCGCGCAAAAGCGTCATCGCCTCCGTCGAGGACGCCCAGGCGAAGCGGAACGCATTGTCCAAGCAGATCGGCCAGGCCAAGGCCCAGAAGGACGAAGCGAAGGCGGAGCAGCTTATGGCCGCTGTCGGCCTGCTCAAGGACGCCATTCAGACCGGTGAGGACGCCCGCCGCCGTGCCGAGGAGGAGCTGCGCAACGCGCTGCTCGTGATGCCCAACCTGCCGCTCGACGAGGTGCCAGTCGGCGCCGACGAGCACGACAATGTCGAGTATTACGGTCCCAATGGCAGCCCGGCGACCGCCGCAGCCGCGCGCCCGAGAAAGCCCAGCTTCAGCTTCAAGCCCAGGGAGCACTACGAAACCGGCGAGGCCATGGGCCAGATGGATTTCGAAGTTGCCGCCAAGCTGAGCGGCAGCCGCTTTGTCGTCCTCAAGTCGCAGCTCGCCCGCCTCGAGCGCGCCATCGGCCAGTTCATGCTCGACCTGCATGTCGACGAGCACGGCTACACTGAGGTGCTGCCGCCGCTGCTGGTGAAGGACGACGCTCTCTACGGCACCAACCAGTTGCCGAAGTTCGAGGAAGACCTGTTCTTCGTTCCCCATGGTGAGGGGCGGCTTGCGCTCATCCCCACCGCCGAAGTCCCCCTCACCAATCTCGTCCGCGAGTCGATCCTCGCGGAGGACGAACTTCCCCTCCGCTTCACTGCGCTCACCCCGTGCTTCCGCTCGGAAGCTGGTTCGGCTGGGCGCGATACCCGCGGCATGCTGCGCCAGCACCAGTTCAACAAGGTGGAGATGGTGGCCATCACCATGCCCGAAGCCTCGAACGACGAGCACGAAAAGATGCTCTCGGACGCCGAGGACGTGCTGAAAAAGCTCGGCATTCACTACCGTGTCATGACGCTGTGTACCGGTGACATGGGCTTTGGTGCCCAGAAGACCTACGACATCGAGGCCTGGTTGCCGGGACAGGACACCTATCGCGAAATCAGCTCGGTCTCGGTCTGTGGCGATTTCCAGGCCCGCCGCATGGAAGCTCGCGTCAAGGGCAAGGATGGCAAGACCCGCCACGTCCACACCCTGAACGGCTCCGGCGTCGCCGTCGGCCGCGCCCTGATCGCCGTCATGGAGAACTATCAGCAGGAAGATGGCTCGATACTTATCCCCGAGGTTCTCCGCCGGTATATGAATGGTGCGACGTCGATTGGCGGGCGGTCGTGAGCGCGTTGCGCGTTCTGATCACCAACGACGACGGCGTCGACGCTCCGGGCCTCTCGGTGATGCGGGAGATCGCGGCGAGCGTCAGCGAAGACGTCTGGGTGGTGGCGCCCGATGGCAACCAGTCGGGGGCCTCGCATCGCTTCACCTTCGGCCGCGAGCTCTCGCTCGACCGCCGGGACGAGCGGACATTTGCGGTGGTCGGCGGTTCGCCCGCCGATTGCGTCGTCGCGGCCTTCACCCACGTGTGCAAGGACCATCGGCCGGATCTGGTGCTCTCGGGCGTCAATAACGGCCAGAACCTCGGCGACATCATCAACTGCTCCGGCACCGCCGCCGGCGCCCGCGAAGGCGCCATGCACGGCGCGCTCGCCATCGCCATGAGCCAGGCGGTCAACTACGATCAGGGCGACCATGTCGACTGGTCCAATGCCCGCCGCTTTGGACCCGGTATCGTTGCCTCGCTGATCCGCGAGGCCGAAGGCCGCGAGCACTACTACAACGTCAACTTCCCATTCTGCCCGCCGGAGCGGGTCTCCGGTGTGGAAGTTGCCGCCGCCCAGCGATTCTCCCGCTCGCCCATGGCCTATTATCCGTCCGATAACGCCGGGAAGTTCTTCATCGCCATCCCCAAGACCCCGACGCCGCTCGACCCCACGCAGGACTTCCACCTGCTGCACCGCGGCGACGCGATCACGGTTACCCCGTTGAAATTGCAGCAGTCTGACACCGAGATGATCGCCCGGCTGTCGCTGAAACTGCGCCTCGGCTGAATCTTCGGAGCGGCAGGTAACCCTAAGGACCGCTGAATCCGCCGGGGCGGTTTCTGCGCAAATCGCATCGCACTTAAGTCAGTTTTTACCTTAACGCCCTAATCCTAAGTCCATCGAGTACCTGAGTACGAGTGGACTGATGAGTAACAAGGCGCTTAGGACCGCGACGTTTGGGGCACTGCTGGCCGGTGCGACTGCGTTGTCAGGATGCAGTTCGCTGGGAGGCCTCGGCTTCGACAGGACGGCGACCAGTTCGGTCGGCACGTCCGCCCAGGTCGAGAACAACCAGACCATCCCCCGCACGTTGTCGGCGCCCACTCAGGTGGCCGCGAACAGTTTCGTTCCGCCCAACGATATCGGTGGCGGGCCGGGTGTGACCGTACTCGGCCCGGCAATGACCGCGCAGCCGACCGGCTCGGTGATGTCCGAAGACTTGCCAGTGCTTTCCTCTTCAGCCAATGGAACCCAGCAGATGATGCCCGCCGTCCAGCCCCTCAACCCGGTTGTCACCCCTGCCGCGGTTGCGGCGCCGGCCAGCAACCTCGTCTCCGTCCCCACCGACGCCTATGTCCACCAGATCGCCAGCGGCGAGAGCCTCTACACCATCGCCCGCCGCTACGATGTGACAGCACAGGCGATCATCCAGGCCAACGGCTTCTCCTCTCCGGACAAGATCTATGTCGGCCAGAAGATCGTGATCCCTGGCCGGGCCGACCTGCTCGCCAAGAAGGGCCCGACCCAAGTCGCCAGCATCGAGCCGGCAGCCGTGGTGCCCGCAGCGGCACCGGCAGCCATCGCGCCGGTCGCGCAGGCTGCCAACGAACTCGCGACCCTGCAGCCGACGGTCAAGCCGCTGGCGCCCGCCCCGCAGGCCGAGCCGGTGCAACAGGCCAGTATTGCTCCCGCACAGCAGCCCCTCGCGCCCAAGGCCGAGCCGGTCATGTCGGGCGCCGACAAGTTCCGCTGGCCGATCTCCGGCCGCGTCATCACTGACTTCGCCAACTCCAAGGGCACCGGTATCAATATCGAGGCACCCGAAGGTGCGGCGGTCCGCTCCGCCGAAGGTGGCCAGGTGATCTACGCCGGCTCCGGCGTCGAGGGCTACGGCAACCTGATCCTCATCCGCCACCCCAATGGCTACGTCTCGGCCTATGCCCACCTCAAGGACATGAACGTCGCCAAGGGCGCCATTGTCAGCCGCGGCGACAATATCGGCACCGCCGGCAAGACCGGCTCAGTCTCGAAGCCGCAGCTGCACTTCGAACTGCGCAAGGGGGCCACGCCGGTCGATCCGATTCCGCTGCTGGCGAGCTGATCGCATCACAGTCCACAAATGCCAAAGGCCCCGGCATGGCCGGGGCCTTCTGCATTGCCGTTCCCGGTTCTCAGACCTCGAAGCCGGTGATCGAATGCCGGATCACCACCGGTGCCGCCGGATCGATCTCTAGCGCCGTCTTGATACCCCGCGCATTGATCGGGTTCGGCCCGGCCGAAAGGTCCGTGTGCAGGTCGAAAGCCGACGCAAGTGGCTCCAGCCCCAGGCCCCTGAATGCACCATTGAACGGCCCACCACTGATCGCTCCCACGGTGTGCCAGAACATCAGCGATGGCATGAGCTTGCGGTCCCATTCCATCTCGATGCCCTTGCCTTCATCGAGCCAGGTGGCACGAACCGGCCCGCGCACGCCGCACAGGATGATGTTCTTCTCAATGGGCGGCGACAGCGGTAGGTGGCTCATGTCGACCAACTCGACGCCCTTCGGCACCTTGGTGAGGTCGCTGAACTCCTGCGCCTGGCCTGGAGGTGTCTGGCCGGGGTGGGTCAACCCGAACGCGAATGCCACATCGATCTTCAGCCGCCCTGGGGTGTCGGGCCAGCGGAAGTTGGGGTGGAGTCCGGCAGAAACCTTGCCGGGTCGGCGGGCATGGACCCGCAACTCGAAGTCGAGGGCAGGGGCCCCCTCCCGAACAGAAATTGTGCGCTCCAGATGCTTGACGAGACTGTCTTCGGGATAGTCCAGCCGCAAGGTCACCTGGCTGTCGTCGCCCTCTACAATGGTCCAGTCTTCATGTGCGGATGGGCCGTGGATGGTCTTGACCGGCGTCGTTGGTGCGAGGCGCGCCCAGGCCTCGGGGGCATCCGTAAGAACCCGCCCGGTCCCGAAAGGCACGCCGACGAAGTCCCCGGACAGCACCCGCAGATGGCCAGTGATCGCGGGATCATCGAGAGTGTCGACCCACGGGGCGCGGGCAAACGGCCGGAGCGTCCCTTTTGGCAGCACAAACGTACAGTCGGTCACCGTCGCGGCCGTGTCGACCACGCGTGCTTCTCCATGCGACCACTTAAGTCGATGGTCCTTCATTGCTTTCTCCTCCAGCGGCGCCCCTCGCGCCGCGAACTGCTCGTAGTGCCGGCTAGACGGCCTTGCCCATCTCACCCGCCAGGGCGCGCACAAACTGCATCGCCACGCGGCCGGACCGCGCCCCGCGCGTCATCGACCATTCGATGGCCCGTGCGCGGAGTGTCTCGTCATCAACGTCGAGGCCGAAAGCATCGCAATAGCCGCGGATCATCGCGAGGAAAGTCGGTTGGTCGCAATTGTGGAAGCCGAGCCAGAGCCCGAAGCGGTCCGACAGCGAGACCTTCTCATCGACAGCCTCGCCTGGCGAAATGGCCGTGGCGCGCTCGTTCTCAACCATGTCCCGTGGCATCAGGTGCCGGCGATTGGAAGTGGCGTAGAACAGCACATTGTCAGGTCTTCCCTCGAGACCGCCGTCGAGGATGGTCTTCAGCGCCTTGTAGCTGGTCTCGTCCTTGTCGAAGCTCAGATCGTCGCAGAACACCACGAAGCGCTCGTCGCGGCGGGAGATGGCCCGCATCAGCCGAGGCAGGGACTCGATGTCCTCCCGCGCGATCTCGATGAGAATCAAACGCTTCAGCCCGGCCTCCGCAGTTTCATTGACCTCCGCGTGGACCGCCTTGACCAGCGAGCTCTTGCCCATGCCGCGGGCACCCCAGAGCAGCGCATTGTTGGCGCCGTGTCCGCGAGCGAATTGTAGCGTGTTTGCCAACAGGGTATCGCGAACATCGTCGATGCCGCGAAGCAGCCCGAACGGCACGCGCGAGACCTTCGGCACGGGCAGCATTCGTCCTTGCGAAGCTTCCCAGTGATAGGCGTCGGCGGTGCCGATCTCGACGTCGCCGGAGTCGAGGCGGGGCCCGAGAGCCTCGATTGCCGCCGCAATTCGCTCGAGGGCGGCCAGCATCGCCGCCGAATGTTCCACGTTCATCAGGCACTTATCCGTCTGTTGTGCGTCCGTTGTGCCGCACCCGGTTTAGCTTTGCAATCCATGAAAGCCGCCACTATATTCCGCGCGATTTCGCCCGGGTGGGACTGCCCAACGCCGGAAACCGGCCCTATATGGGTCACGCAGCGGCCAATCCGACGTGCCGACAGCCACTAGCAAGGAGCTTCTTCAATGTTCGTGACCCCCGCCTTCGCGCAGGACGCCGCCGCCGCGCCACAACTCGGCGCCGGAGACATGCTGATCCAGTTCGCCCCGATCATCCTTCTGGTGGTGATCTTCTGGTTCCTGATCTTCCGCCCGCAGCAGAAGCGCATGAAGGCCCATCAGGCCATGCTCGCTGCCATTACCCGCGGCGATACCGTGGTGACCACCGGCGGCCTCGTGGGCAAGGTCACCAAGGCCGTTGACGGCGAAGACCTCGAGGTCGAGATCGCCCAGGGCACACGCGTCAAGGTCACGCGCGGCGGCATTTCCGATGTCCGCTCCAAGTCGACCCCGGTCAACGACAACAAGCCGGCCTGATTTCAGAACGACCTTCGGGCCGGCGCCAACAGCGCCGGCCATCGACTTTTCCGGGCAGGCGCAGCGCTCGCCCGACGCAGGACACCAGCCCAGCATGTCAATCTCTCCGGTTCGCGCCGCCATTATCGCCATCGTCGCAGTTGTCGGGATCCTGCTTGCAGTTCCCAGTTTCCTGCCCAAGGCCGTGTATGACGCCTGGCCGAACTGGCTTCCGAAATCGACGCTGGTGCTCGGCCTCGACCTTCAGGGCGGCTCGCACCTGCTGCTCCAGGTCAATCGCGAGTCCATTGTTTCCGAACGAATCAAGGAGCTGCGCCGAGACGCGCGCTCGGTGCTGGCGAACGACAACGGTATCGGCAATATCATCACGGCGACGCCCGAGGGTGTTACCGTCGAGTTGACCGACGCGTCCCAGAAGGCTGCGGCACTGACCGCGCTTGAGGGGCTGCAGAACAATATCGCAGCGACGCTTGGCGTTGGTGGTGTCCCCGAACTGGCCTTCTCGGAACTGCCCGACGGCAAGCTGGCAATTACCCTTACCCCTGACGGCATCACCGCCCGCATGTCGGCGCTGATCGCCCAGTCGATCGAGGTGATCCGAAACCGTGTCGACGAAGTCGGGACCACCGAGCCCACCATCCAGCGCCAGGGCGAGAATCGTGTCCTCGTTCAGGTGCCCGGCTTCCAGGACTCCACCCGCCTTAAGGAGCTGATCTCCAAGACGGCGCGGCTGACCTTCCACCTCGTCCATCCCACGATGACGGCGTCGGTTGCCGAGCAGCAGGGCATTCCACCCGGCTACATGATCGTTCCGAGCGCAGACGGCGGCAGCGAGCTGCTGAACGAAAATGTCGAGCTCGGCGGCGAGTCGCTGACCAATGCGCAGCCCGCTTTCGACCAGCAGTCAGGCCGTTCGGTGGTCAGCTTCTCGTTCGACACTCGCGGCGCGATCGTGTTCGGCGAGATCACCTCGGCAAATATCGGCAAGCGCTTTGCCATCGTCCTCGACAACGAGGTGATTACAGCGCCGGTCATCCAGACTGCGATCACCGGCGGCAGCGGTCAGATCAGCGGCAACTTCACACCGCAATCGGCCAACGACCTCGCCGTCCTGCTCCGCGCCGGCGCCCTGCCGGCGACACTCGACATCGTCGAGGAGCGTACGGTCGATGCCAGCCTGGGCGCCGACTCGATCCGCTCCGGCATCACCGCCGGCGTTGTCGCATCCGTGCTCGTCGTCGTGTTCATGGTGATGGCCTATGGCCTGTGGGGGGTGTTCGCCAACGTCTCCCTTGTTCTCAACATCGTCCTGATCCTCGGTGCGCTTTCGCTGCTCGGAGCCACATTAACGCTGCCCGGCATCGCGGGGATAGTTTTGACCATCGGCATGGCCGTCGACGCCAACGTGCTGATCTATGAGCGCATGCGCGAAGAGCAGCGGGCCGGAAAATCGCCTATCCAGGCAATCAACGCCGGGTTCGAGCGGGCCTGGGGAACCATTATCGACTCGCATCTGACCCAGCTCATCGCCGCCATCGTCCTGTATTTCCTGGGTTCTGGCCCGGTGCAGGGCTTCGCCGTCACGCTGGCGCTCGGTATCCTGACCTCGCTGTTCACCTCCTACACGGTGACGTCGTACCAGGTGCAGCTCTGGTTCAAGACAGTGCGGCCCAAAGTGCTGAAGATTCAGCATTTCCGCTTCATTCCGGACGGGACAAAGATCCCCTTCATGAAGATCTCGCGCTACGTGATCGCCTTCTCGATCATCGCGAGCATCGCGTCGGTGGGCTCGGCCTACTTCAAGGGCTTCAACCTCGGTATCGACTTCGTCGGTGGTACTGCCATCGTCATTCAGCACGAGGGCGGGCCCGCCGATGTGGGCCAGGTCCGCGAGTTGCTGGACGGGCTGGATCTCGGCGAGGTGCAGGTCCAGGGCTTTGGGACGCCCGAAGACGTGCTGGTTCGCGTCCAGGCCCAGGAAGGCGGTCAGGACGCCGATCAGCTTGCCGTCACCAAGGTTCGCGAGGCGCTCTCCACCGAGAACTATACGATCCGCAGTACCGAGGCGGTGAGTGGTACCGTATCCGGGGAGCTGGCCTGGAAGGGCACGATCGCGGTGATCATCGCGCTCGTCGCCATCCTGATCTACATCTGGTTCCGCTTCGAGTGGCAGTTCGCCCTGGCGGCCGTGACTACGACCACCCACGACGTGATCATGACGATTGGCCTCTACTCGCTAACCGGGCTCGAGTTCAACTTGACCTCGATCGCAGCGGTGCTGACGCTTGTGGGACTTTCGCTCAACGAGACGGTGGTGGTTTCGGATCGCGTCCGTGAAAATCTCCGAAAATACCGGAAGATGCCGCTGCCCGAACTGATCGACCTGTCGATCAACCAGACCATAGTGCGCACGTCGCTGACCCAGTTTACGGTGTTCCTGGCGTTGATCCCGCTGGTGCTGTTCGGTGGCGAGGTCATCCGCAGCTTCACCATCGCCATGACCTTTGGCTCGCTGGTCGGCATGTATTCGTCGATCATCATCAACGGTCCGATTCTCATCAACTTCGGCCTGAAGTCGAAGAGTGAAGAGACCACGCCCAAGGCCCCGCGCCGGGCGGATGGTGCAGCGGTCTAGCCGGTGACGGAAGCCGAGCAGGGTGGCTATCCTCGCCAGGTGGTCATCGACGCGTACGGCAATGGGGGTTTCCGGTTCGAGGGCATCTCGCATCGCGGCAGCCTCCTCTGCCTGCCCTCGCGCATGCAGTCCTGGGCGGTGACGCGTGCCCACGAGTTGACCCTGGCGTCGCTTTCCCCGCTCCTCGATGAGGCCGATCGCATGGATGTGCTGTTCATCGGGCTGGGCAGCGAGATTGTCCGGATTGATCCCGCCATTGCCGCAGCGTTCCGGGAACGGGGCGTCATCGTCGAGGCCGTTGCCACGGGCGGTGCCGTTCGCACCTATAACGTGCTGTTGGCCGAAGACCGCGCCGTCGGCGCGGCACTGATCGCCGTCGATCGCGTTCGATGAACGAAACGGCCGACTACGTCGCCAGCTACCTGCGGGAAGCCGACCGCGAACGCTATCTGTCGACCTTGTTTCTGCCGGTGGCCAAGCGGTCTGCGGTGCAAGCGCTGCTGGCCTTTGCGGCAGATATCGCCAGCGTTCCCGCCCGCGTGCGCGAGCCGGCAGCCGGCGAAATCCGGCTGCAATGGTGGATCGATGCGCTGGACGGTAGCGGGCATGGCGATGTGCGCCAGAACCCGCTGGCGGCAGCGCTGCTTGACGCCCTGGCCGCGGCCCGGATCCCGACTGGAGCGCTGGTCCGCCTGCTGCGGGCGCGGCGCTTCGACCTGTTCCATGATCCGATGCCTGACGTCGCGAGCTTCGAGGGCTATGCCGGCGAAACCGAGTCGGTGCTGTTCCAGCTCTCGGCCATGCTGCTCACTGGCGGCGAGGAACTGCCAGGGGACGCTGCGGGTCACTTCGGCGTGGCGCGCGCGCTTGTCGGGCACCTGCGGGCCTTTGGCTACAATGCCAGCCGCGGTCGCATCTTTCTGCCGTTCAACGTCTTTGCAGCCAACGGTGCGGCCGAAGCGGCGATACTCGGCGGCAAGGAGGGGCCCGAACTGCTCGCCGCCTTGGGCCAGATCGGCGACATGGCCCTGGAACACCTGACCAAAGGCGAGGCCGCACTGGCCGACTTGCCGCGTGACGCCCGTGCGGCCTTTGCGGTCACGGCTTTACTGCGGCCGCAACTGGTGCTGCTCCTTCGCGACCTCAAGCCCTTCGCTGCTCCGTCAGACCTGAGCGACTGGCGCAAGCTGCTCGCCATGGGCTGGTGGCAGATTCGGAAGGGCTGAGGCGGCCTCGGTTCAGGCCCAGCCGGCGATGTCCGCCAATGCCCGCGAGGTAAAGGCGCGCTTCTTGGCGATGGTCTTGTCCGTGCTTTTCCATCGACCCACATGGCCTTCCGGCTTCCTGATCGAGACTGGCGGGAACAGGCCGAAATTCACGTTCATCGGCTGGAAGCTGCGGGCGCCGGAATAGGCCTCGGCCTCAAGATGGCCGCCGGTGATGTGTGCGATCAGCGCCCCCATGGCGGTGGTCGGCGGCGGCTCCACCAGCCGTTCGCCCCGCGCCTCGGCGGCTGCCATGCGACCGGCGATCAAGCCGACGGCGGCGCTTTCGACGTAGCCCTCGACCCCGGTGACCTGACCGGCAAAGCGCAGGCGCGGCATTGCCTTGAGCTTGAGGTCGCGGCCTAACACCTTGGGCGAATTGAGGAACGTGTTGCGGTGCAAACCGCCAAGCCGCGCGAACTGGGCGTTCTCGAGACCGGGGATCATCCGGAAGATCTCGGTCTGCACGCCGTAGCGGACCTTGGTCTGGAAGCCCACCATGTTCCACAGCGTGCCCAGCGCATTGTCCTGCCGGAGCTGCACGATGGCGTAGGGCTTGACGGTGGGGTTGCGCGGGTTGGTGAGGCCGACGGGCTTCATTGGCCCGTGGCGCAGGGTCTCGCGGCCGCGTTCGGCCATGACTTCAATCGGCAGGCATCCGTCAAAATACGGAACCTTCTCCCACTCCTTGAACTCGTGCAGCGGGGCGGCGACGAGAGCGTCGACAAAGGCATTGTACTGCTGCTCGTCCATTGGGCAGTTGAGGTAGTCGGCGCCGGTGCCGGAAGGACCGACCTTGTCGTAGCGCGACTGGGCCCAGACGATGTCGTGGTTGATGCTGTCATGGTGCACGATCGGCGCGATGGCATCGAAGAAGGCGAGGGCGTCTTCGCCGGTCAGCGCATGCACGGCCGAAGCAAGCGCGGGCGAGGTCAGCGGACCGGTGGCGACGATGACATTTTCCCAGTCCTCGGGCGGCAGGCCGGCGATCTCGCCGCGCTCGACACTGATGCGGGGGTGATTGTGGACGGCAGCGGTGACAGCTTCCGAAAAGCCCTCGCGATCGACGGCCAGGGCGCCACCGGCCGGCAGCTTGTGGGCATCGGCCGCGCGCATGATCAGTGAGCCGCAGCGGCGCATCTCCTCATGCAGCAGACCAACGGCATTGTGCTCGTGGTCGTCCGAGCGGAAGCTGTTGGAGCAGACCAGCTCGGCGAACTTCTCGGTGCTGTGCGCGTCGGTCTTGGTGACCGGGCGCATTTCGTGAAGGATGACGCTGGCGCCCCCCTCCGCAGCCTGCCAGGCGGCTTCCGAGCCAGCTAGCCCGGCACCGATAACGTGTATGGGTTGCTTTGACATGCCGCGCAGATAGCAAGCGGCGGCAAGCAGTGCAACGTCAGTGCACGCAGAATAGCCGATGCCGCCGAGGCGGGGATAAGTTCGGCCAACGCACGGCAGCTGGCCTCTGAAATGCTGAACGCCCGCTTCGTTGGAAGCGGGCGTTCAAGTGATCGACGTGTCGCAGGACGTGTCAGGCGAACCGCAATTACAGGGTGCGCGCATGGTCGCGGGCAATGCGCGAGATGTCCGTGCGGGTGATGCCGAGGTCGCTCAGCTGGCGATTGTCGAGAGCGGCGAGCTCACGGACGGTCTGCTGATAAGCGGCCCACTTCTTGATCGTGGTACGAATGCCCATTTGGTTGTCTCCTTTTCTCTACAGTCCAAAAGATAGGCTCGTTCGATGGGAATGAGCAGACCGGAAAGTCTCAGAACCGGCATGCACTAAGTGCATGGCTTTAGTCATTCCCGTTCACTTGCGGTTCGGATTTGCGGCTAAAAAACGGCCGCCGGATGGCACGGCGACCGTTTGGAAAGGTTAAGGATCCGTGACCGCTCAGCGGTCGAACAGGCCCCGGGTCATGTTCCGGAAGTCGGCGCCAGCAACCCCAAGAGCGTCCCGGATCGTGGGGACTTCGGTCTCTCTGAGGCCCTGGCGAAGGTCGACCAGCCGGCGCTTGCGCCACACGGCTCTCACGAACATCGCGCAGGTCTCCTTGTCACGCTACGACGACACGAAGATGGGGTGATTTGCGCGAGGGGGTTAGGGGCTGTGCGGTAGCTGTGCCATGCGTTCAGCGCATGCAAATGTCATGGATTCGACACGTGGCACCGCGATGGGCGGTCGCCGACCCGCCAGCCGGTTGCCACATTTGCCATGATCATGAACGCATTCTGAACGGCATTTCGGGTCAATCTGCGTGTAACCTCGAGGGCCGAGACCGCTATTCAGCCGCCTTGCGCTGCGGCCGGCGGGACATGACCTCCTTGAGGAATCTCCCGGTATACGAACGCTGGTTGTCGGCAATGTCCTCTGGCGTTCCAATGCCGACCACCTCGCCGCCGCCATCGCCCCCTTCCGGACCCATGTCGATGATCCAGTCGGCCGTCTTGATGACCTCGAGATTGTGCTCGATCACCACCACGGTGTTGCCGCTCTCCACCAGTTCGTGGAGCACCTCCAGGAGCTTGGCGATGTCGTGAAAGTGAAGACCGGTCGTCGGCTCGTCCAGCATGTAGAGGGTGCGGCCCGTGGCGCGCTTGCTGAGTTCCTTGCTGAGCTTGACGCGCTGCGCCTCACCGCCCGAGAGGGTGGTCGCCGGCTGGCCGACCTTGACGTAGCCGAGCCCGACCCGCTGCAGGGTGAGGAACTTGTCGCGGATCGAGGGAACCGCGGCGAAGAAGTCCACCGCCTCGTCGATGGTCATGTCGAGCACATCGGCGATGGACTTGCCCTTGAACTGCACTTCGAGCGTTTCGCGGTTGTAGCGGTGGCCCTTGCACACCTCGCAGGTGACATAGACATCGGGCAGGAAGTGCATCTCGATCTTGATGACGCCGTCGCCCTCGCACTTCTCGCAGCGGCCGCCCTTGACGTTGAACGAGAACCGGCCGGGCCCATAGCCGCGCGACTTGGCTTCCGGCAGGCCGGCAAACCACTCGCGGATCGGGCCGAAGGCACCGGTATAGGTGGCAGGGTTCGAGCGCGGCGTGCGCCCGATCGGCGACTGGTCGATATCGATGACCTTGTCGAGGAACTCGAGCCCGGTGAGGTGGTTGTGCGGCGCCGGATTGACCCGGGCGCCGTTGAGGCGACGAGCAACGGCCTGGTAGAGCGTGTCGATCATCAGCGTCGACTTGCCGCCGCCGGAAACGCCAGTGATGGCGACGAACAGCCCCAGCGGCACATCCACCGACACATCCTTCAAATTGTTGCCGGTGGCGCCGTCGAGATGCAGCTTCTTGGTCTTGCTCGGCGTCCGCCGCTCAACCGGCATCGGAATGCTGAGCTCGCCGCTGAGGTACTTGCCGGTGATCGAGTTCGGATTGCGCAGGATGTCTGCGGGCGTGCCTTCAGCGACGATGTGGCCGCCATGCACGCCGGCCCCGGGCCCGATATCGACGACATAGTCTGCCGTCATGATCGCATCCTCGTCGTGCTCGACGACGATGACGGTGTTGCCCAGGTCGCGCAGCCGGCGCAGCGTTTCGAGCAGCCGCTCGTTGTCGCGCTGGTGGAGGCCGATCGAGGGCTCGTCGAGGACGTAGAGCACGCCGGTCAGGCCCGAGCCGATCTGGCTGGCCAGCCGGATCCGCTGGCTTTCGCCGCCTGACAGCGAGCCGGAATTGCGGGCGAGGGTCAGGTAATCGAGCCCGACATCGTTGAGGAAGCCGAGCCGCTCGCGGATCTCCTTGAAGATGCGCTCGCCGATCTGGTTCTGCTGTGCGCTCAGCTTGGGCGGGAGTTCCTCGAACCAGTTGGCAGCGGCACGGATCGACTTCTCGCTGACCTGGCCGATATGCAGGCCGTCGATCTTCACCGCCAGCGCTTCCGGCTTCAACCGGTAGCCGCCACACGCGACGCAGGGCGCCTGCGACATGTATTTTTCGATCTCCTCGCGCATGCCGGCGCTCTCGGTCTCCTTGTAGCGCCGCTCGAGATTGCCGATGACGCCTTCGAAGGCCTTGGTGCTCTTGTAGGTGCGGAGGCCATCGTCATAGACGAAGTTGATCTGCGTCTTGCCGGTGCCATAAAGCACCGCGTGCTGGACCTCGAACGGCAGTTCTTCCCAGGAGGTGCCCAGCGAGGCGCCAAAGTGCTTCACCACCGCCTGCAGCGTCTGCTGGTAGTAAGGGGCACTGGTCTTGGACCAGGGCAGGATGGCGCCGTCGCGCAGCGACAGGCTGGCATCGGGGACGATCAGGTTGGGATCGATCTTGCGCTCGGTGCCGAGGCCATCGCAGACCGGGCAGGCGCCATAGGGGTTGTTGAACGAAAATAGCCGCGGCTCGATCTCCGGGATGGTAAAACCCGAGATCGGATCGGCGAATTTCTCTGAAAAGATCAGCCGCCTCGGGGCGCCGTCGGCTTCGGTCTCATCGGCGAACTCGGCAAAGGCGATGCCATCGGCGAGGCGCAGCGCCGTCTCGAAACTCTCGGCGAGACGCGATGCGATGTCCGGGCCGGTGACGATGCGATCCACCACCACTTCGATGTCGTGCTTGATCTTCTTGTCGAGGGCTGGGGCGTCCTCGATGTCGTGGAATTCCCCGTCGATCTTCACGCGCAGGAAGCCCTTGCGCATCAGGTCGTTGAGTTCGCGCTTGTATTCGCCCTTGCGGCCGCGGGCGATCGGCGCCAGCAGGTAGAGCCGCGTCTCCTCGGGGAGCGCCATCACCTTGTCGACCATCTGGCTAACGGTCTGGCTTTCAATGGGCAGACCGGTAACCGGCGAATAGGGCACGCCGACGCGGGCGAACAGCAGGCGCAGGTAGTCGTAGATCTCGGTGACCGTGCCGACCGTGGAGCGCGGATTGCGGCTGGTGGTCTTCTGCTCAATCGAGATCGCGGGAGAGAGGCCCTCGATGGTCTCCACATCGGGCTTCTGCATCATCTCGAGGAACTGCCGGGCGTAGGCCGAGAGACTCTCGACATAGCGGCGCTGGCCCTCGGCATAGATGGTGTCGAAGGCGAGCGAGGACTTTCCCGAGCCGCTTAGCCCCGTCATCACGATCAGGCTGTCGCGCGGCAGCCTGAGGTCGACATTCTTGAGGTTGTGCTCCTTGGCGCCACGGATGACGAGGTCACGATTGGGATTGCGAGTGTCGGCCATCAGGAAACTTCCAACTTCGGGGCGTGCGACCGTGCAGCCGCAACGTGCCAGATCGTGTCAGGGTTCAAAAAGTGGGACGCCGGGCCGCTCAATTGGGTATCCGGCACCGGACTTGCAACTTAACCACGAGCGATACGGCCTTGTCATCGCGGCGGATCGGAATGCGGCCACGATTGTGCCAGAACATAAGCAGAACGAATGGGATTCGGTCAAGCCGGTTCCGATTGACATCCGATCCGGAGCCTCCCGCGCCCAACCCAAGCTTGTTCTCGTGGCGAGCGTCATGGCAAAGGACGCAGACCACTAATGGGGGGAACCATGAATTATTGTTTGCAGCGCCTGCTGCTGGCCGGCCTCGTGGCCAGCGGCATGCTCGCCTTTGGCGGCGCGGGTCTCGCTCTGGCGCAATCAACCACGTCCATCGCCGCCGTGCCCTGTACGGTGACAGCGACATCGGGGGCGCTCGACAACTTCGAGCCGAACTTCTCGGCCACCGCGAACCGTGCCGAGTTCGCCTTCCTCTCGCGCGTCGAGGCGATCGGCGACGAGGTGACATTCTATGCGCCAGCGACGGGGGGTGAAGACGAGCAGGGCATTGCCGCGATCAAGGCCATTGTGGTTCGGGAAGGTGACGGTCCGCTGAGCGTCGAGACCATGCAGTTTCACTTGCCGATCACGGCAATCCGCCACGAAGGGCAACTCTACGGTATCGCCCAGATGTCGCTCGACCAGGGGATTCCCGTCGGGCTGGAACTGTCGTCCGGAGGCGAGGCAATGGGGAGTATCGTGTTCGAGGCGGCAAGCTTCGATCCTGCGCAGCCGGTCATCGGCTTCGATGCCGCCACGGCAACGCTGATCCACGAGATGCTGATGCGCGCTGAGGGTTTTAGCGCCAGGCTGGTGGCGGGAGGCGAGGCCTATAGCGTGATGGAGCCCGACACCGCCGCCTATGCCAGTTTCATCGGTGACACCTTGATGGCGGCGATGGACGAGGCGAGGCGGAGGGATGTCGAGGAAGTGTGCACCTATCTCGATGAGCAGGACCCGCTGCAGGGCCTGAGCGGCCTGTTCCCGGACTGAGCGCGGCACGCGATGTCAACCTCCGGCGCGCGCCGGCGGGCCGGTGTGGGCCGGCAGTTGACATCCAGCACCACAAGTGAACATATAGAGAACATATGATCTGTGGGCAGAGCGGCAAAGTCGCGCGCGTGCCCTGAACGATAGCGGTAGGATACGCGCCGGATCGAACCCGGTGCGTGTCCGGGACAGTTTGGAAGGAAAATTGCCATGGCCGGCAGCGTGAACAAGGTTATCCTCGTCGGGAACCTCGGCAACGACCCCGAGGTACGCAACCTGCCGTCGGGCGGCAAGGTGG
This sequence comes from uncultured Devosia sp., assembly GCA_964399695.1. Taxonomy (GTDB): domain Bacteria; phylum Pseudomonadota; class Alphaproteobacteria; order Rhizobiales; family Devosiaceae; genus Devosia_A. The sequence continues at coordinate 110,024 of CAYNRZ010000007.1, forward strand.
TGAACCTGAGCGTGGCGACGTCGGAGAACTGGCGCGACAAGAACACCGGCGAGCGCAAGGAGCGCACCGAGTGGCACCGGGTGGTGATCTTCTCGGAAGGCCTGGTGCGCGTGGCCGAGCAATATCTGCGCAAGGGCAGCAAGGTCTACATCGAGGGCCAGTTGCAGACCCGCAAGTGGCAGGATCAGCAGGGTCAGGACAAGTATTCCACCGAGATCGTGCTGCAGGGCTTCAACTCGACGCTGACCATGCTCGACGGGCGTGGCGAGGGCGAGGGCCAGTCGGGCGGCGGGTTTTCCGGTCCGCGTGAAAGCGCCTCGTTCGGTGGTGGCGGCCGTTCGGAAGGGCGCCGTCCGGCAGCCAGCGCGCCGGCCTTCGAGTCGGGCGGCATGGACGACGATATCCCGTTCTAGGCGTCTTCAGCCGACGAGGCGGACCGAGCTGTCGCCCTGCGGCGCGACAACCGCCTGGTTGCGACCGTGCGCCTTGGCGTCATAGAGCGCCAGGTCGGCAGCACTGATCAGCCACTCGCTGGTATGGTTGCGATCCTTGGCCTCGGGATCCACTGCGGCCACACCGATGCTGATCGTCGCCATTTTCCAGGGCAGGTTGCGCGCGTGCGCAATGCGCAGCCCGGCCACCTGCCGGCAGAGGTTCTCCGCAATGCGTTGGGCGCTGTCGATACTGGTATCGGGCAGCAGCAGCGCCATCTCCTCGCCGCCATAGCGCGCCGCGAGGTCGCCTGGCCGTCGGGCAGCCATGGCAACGACGGTCGCTATCGACTTGAGGCAGGTGTCGCCAGCCAGGTGGCCATAGTCGTCGTTGAAGCGCTTGAACTGGTCCGCATCGATCATCAGCAGGGCTAATGGCCGGCCGCTGCGCAGGCTGCGCTGGACCTCGTCGTTGATCGCGCTGTCGAAGGCCCTGCGATTGGCGAGTCCCGTCAACCCATCGAGCCTCGCCAGGTTCTCGAGCTTGAGCTCCAGCTGCTTGCGGTCGGTGATGTCGCGGGTGATGGCGACGGCCGTGCCATCGCCCGATGGCCGCAGCGACGCCTCTACCCATAACTCATGCCCATCGCGGTGTTTCACCCGCACCGTAATGGTCTCTTCAACGCTGGCGCGGTCCTTGAGGCGCGCCGCCGCAGCGAGGATGAGGTGCTGGTCGTCGGCGTGGACGGAGTCGAAGGCATTGCCACCTATCAGGTCTTCCGGGGCGTGGCCCAGCAGACGGGTAATGGCGGGGGACACATAGAGCCGGGTGCCGTCGGCGGCGAAGCGCTCGACGACGTCGGCGGCGCTCTCTGCGAGCAGGCGGAACTCGGCCTCGCGGCGCTGCAGCGCGCTCTCGACAGCGGCGCGGCCGCGAATCTGGTCGCTGAGCCGGTGGCCGAGCAGCGCGAGGATCAGGATGGTGATCGCCAGCAGACCCAGCCGCAGCGGCAACCAGGCCTGCCACTCGCCGAGGGCCTGAACAGTCGCGATGGTCACGACGGCGGCGACCGCAAAGTCATCCGCGAGGCTGTGACCGACGACGCGGCCGGGCAGCGAAACGTGCGGGTTGGCCACATGGTCATGTTCGGCCTCAGTCGGATCGGTGAACAGTTCCTGGCCCAGTTTGGCCGCGCTGTCTGTGGGCAATTGATCCTGATTGACCCCGATACTCATCCGCCCGGTCTGGTCAGTGAGGGTGATGGTCACGTCCGAGCTTTGGGCGAAACTCGCAAAGAACTCGAGGAAGGCGGCGGGCAGCACCAGCGCCATCACGAAGCCGCCTGACACCCCCTCCAGCGGCCGACTGATGGCGAGCACCGCTTCGCCTTCATCGGGCGAGGGGTAGATCGGCGTCACCAGCTGGCCGGTTTCGCCGGCGGCGTAGCGCGCCACAATCTCGGGCGGCGCGGCAAACAGCATCGGCGCGCCGGCAGGCCCGGTGAGCCAGAGCAGATCGCCTTCGCCGTCAAAGGCGAGAACCGGTCCATGCCCGGGCCGTTCAACCTGGTGCGCGCTCTTGACCGCAGGACCAGTCTCGGTGGCGCCAGTCAGGTCCTGCTCGGCTATGCGCAACGTATCGTTGGCGTGGCGGCTGACCGCCAGCGAGATGGCGTGCGTGACCTCGGCAGCGCGGGAGAGGCTGGCCGTGTAGCCCTGCAGCTCGCTCCATAGACCCTGCGCCAGCACCGCAGTACATGCAGCCAGCACGTAAAGCGTCGTGCGGAACTCGATAGACCTGGACCTGGCTGATGCCAACTGCTGCCTCTCCCTGGAGACGGACTTTCCAAGGGTCAGTGTGGCACGCGACTGGTTAAAGGGTCCGCTCGCCAAATCATCGTTTCTGCCGGTATTCCGCAACCAGACAAAAAGCAAAAGGGGCAGCGCGCGGCCACCCCCTTCTCGATAGACAGTCATTTGCGGCGCGGCGCCGGACGATTACTTGGAGAACGGTACCGATGCGGTCAGCGTTTCGCCGGTGGCGTTGAACGTCACCTTGAAATCGACATCGATCTTCTCCTGGCGCAGCGTGATCGCTGCCGAGAGCGTCAGATCATTGCCGGCTTCGTCCTTGTTGCGCTCTCTGAGGTTGAACACCAGCGCATTGCCCTGACGCTTGCCGACGGCGAGCCCGGAGAAGGTGGCGTTCGACGACATGGCCGCTTCGAAGCGGTTGCTGGCGTCATTGTAGGCGAGCGTGCCATTGACCGACAGCACCGTGCCGGCCATCGAGCAGCGGCCGGAATAGTTGACCTTGTCCTGGTTGCCCTTGCTGAGGCTGAGGCGACACACGACCGTCTCGGTTTCGGCGCCGACCATCTCGCCCTTGCCGCGCCAGTCGCCGACATAGGACTGCAGCAGCTCCACATCGGCCTTGGCGGCCAGGACCGGGGTTGCGGCGAAGGCACCGACGAACAGCAGACCTGCGAGCGCGAGAGTTCGCGACAGGGGTCCGAGAAACTTCATTTCTTAACGCCTCCAAGCGGATGAAAGAATCGCCCCCCGGCGACGAGCAGGGCTGGGAGGATGAACACATCCCCGATCAGCGCAAGCCCAAGAGTTACCACAAATAGCGTCCCGAACAAGGCGACCTGCGGCAGTTCCGAGAACATCACGATCGCGGTGCCCGAGCACAGGATCAGTGTTGCGGCAACGATCGCGCCGCCAATACGGTCCATCGTGTGCTTGATGGCGTCGAGATGCTTCAGCCCCTCTTCCCGGCGCGAATGCAGATAGTGGGAGAGGAAATGCGTGGTGTCGTCGACCGCGATGCCGAAGGCGATGGTCAGCGACAGCACCGTGGTCAGCTGCAGCCCCTGGTTGGTGAAGTAGAGCCATGCTTCCGTGCCCAGGATGGGAAACAGGTTGGGAATCGCGGTGGCGAGGGCGACTCGCCAGGAACGGAAGGCGAGGCCGATCAGGAACAGGTTGATGATGACGGAGAGCGTGAGGTCGAGCTGCAGGCCGCGCACGATATTGTCGGTGGCATAGGTGGTCATCACCCGGAAGCCGCCGACTTCTGCGCCCGCAATGCCGGCCGCGGCAATGTCGCTTTCGATCCCTTCCTTGAGAGCCACCAGCTCCTCGGAACTGATGATTAGCGGCATGAAACCGGTGATGAGCGCCTTGTCGCCCGCCGGCGTGACGAAGCGAGCCTTGAGGTCGCCAACGGCGTTGAAGATCTGTTCGCGGGTGAAGCCGGAGTCCTGGTAATGCGTGAAGGCGGCTGCCGAGATGACCTTGTTCTTGCCCAGGCGGTTCTCGACGATTTCGTGGACGCGGCGGACCTTCTCGAAGTCCTGATCGCCGACATCGGCGATGCCCTCGTCGAGCGGAATGCTGATGTAGATCGGCGCGACGCCGCCGACGCCTGCGTCGATGCTCTCGGCTGCCTCAAGGGCTTGCGAGCCCTTGGACATCATGCCCTCGAAGGTGAAGTGCGGCTGGATCAGCGAATAGGGGATGAGCAGGAGGCCGGTGCCGATAATGGCAACGCCGGCGATGACGCGGCCGAAGCGCTTGGCGATGAACCAGGCGACGGGGATCGGCGCGGTGATGGCAAAGCTCGGCTTGGGCGCCTTGAAGCCCAGCCGCACCGCGAGCTTGAGCAGCAGCGGCAGGAAGGTCATCAGGCACACGAAATTGGTCAGCGAGGCGACTGTGCCGGCCATCGAGAATTCCTGGATGCCCTGGCCAGGCGTCAGCGACAGCGAGGCGAATGACACCAGTGTGGTCAGCATGGTGAGGGCGCTGGCGGGGCCGACGACCCGCACGGTCTCGTCCACCGCCTTGTACGGATCCATGCCCTCGCGCCAGTAGGCCAGCCAGTTGAATATGAAGAACAGGCTTTCGGCGAAGGCGATGACGAGGACGATGGTGGTGACGATGATGGTGAGGAACGAGAACGAACCAAAGCCGAAGACGATTATGCCCATCACCCACATCACCGCGACGAAGGGCGTGGCGGCGACCAGCAGCGCGCCAGCCAGCGAGCGCAGCGACAAGAGCGCGATCACGGCTCCGAGCCCGAAGCCCCAGACGGTGAACTTGATCTGGTCATCGACCGCGGCACCAAGCATTTCCGACGTCCAGATCGGCGGCCCGGTCAGCTCGACGTCGATGTCGTCGGACTCGTAGAAGCTGAGCAGCGAGCGGAGATCAGCAATCATCGCCTTGGTGCCGTCCGCCCGCACCTGTTCTTGATTGGGGAACACGATGATCACGACGCCGGAGAGGTCCGGGTTGATCAGGTTCCGCATCATCGGATCGGTCTGGTAGAGCTCGGTCAGCGCCGCGCTGACCTCTGCGGGATCCGTCATGCCCTCGGGGACCGCGGGCAGGGTAGTGCCGTCGGCCGCCGGCTTGCGCAGGGTGAAGGCAGACATGGTGCCCGAAACATAGGGCGAGGTGCTGAGATCGAGCGCCATGGTGCGGATGTCTTCCAGCACCGTGGGGTCGGTCAGCTTGTTGGTCGTCACCAGGATGTTGATGTCGTTCTCGAAGGTGCCGAACGTCTTCGAGAGATCGTCATACGCCTCATATTCCGGCCCCGAATGGGCATAGACGCGCAACAGGTCGCCATCGACGCTGGTGCGGGTGATGTGGAAGCCGGCGAAAATGGTGATCGCGAGGACGAGGATGGCGACGAGGCGCGGGCGGCTGAGGGTGAGGAAGCCGAGATACTCGAGGCCAAAACCGATCGAACGATCATGTCCGAAGGCCCAGCCCCACAGGCGGGATCCCAGCGACTTCTTCTCCAAGACTCAGACTCCCCGGTCGTTGCGCCCCGTTTCGCGGGCGGATTACTAAGGGGAGATGCAAGGATCGTCCAGCACCCCGGCGCCGGCTGGCAGGCTTTGGGGCGGGATTGGGCAAAACCGGCCTCGATTTCGGCGCGATCGCGCCTTATATGCAATAGCAGTGGAAGACCGGCGACCCGCCGGCCGCCCATGCCGGCAGCCCTTGGTATGCGACAGGGGAATCAAATAGACCGGCATCTGGCGATATCAACATGACAACGGTCCTGTGACAGACAACAACGACGACCAGAACGGCGCGGCCCAGCCCTCCGACATCGCCCCGATCTCGATCTCCGAAGAGATGCGCAAGTCGTATCTCGACTATGCGATGAGCGTCATCGTCAGCCGCGCGTTGCCCGACGTGCGCGACGGCTTGAAGCCCGTGCATCGGCGCATTCTGTTTTCGATGTATGATCAGGGCCACACCTGGAACAAATCCTATGTGAAGTCGGCCCGCGTCGTCGGCGACGTGATCGGTAAGTACCATCCGCACTCCAACGACGCGGTGTATTACTCGCTGGTCCGCATGGCGCAGGAGTTCTCGCTGCGCGTGACGCTGATCGACGGGCAGGGCAATTTCGGCTCGGTCGACGGCGATATGCCGGCCGCCATGCGCTATACCGAAGTGCGCATGGAGAAGGTGACCGACAGCCTGCTCGACGACCTCGACAAGGACACGGTCGACTACAAGGACAACTACGACGGCTCCGAGCAGGAGCCGACAGTGCTGCCGGCCCGCTTCCCGAACCTGTTGGTCAATGGCGGCAGCGGCATTGCGGTGGGCATGGCGACCAATGTGCCCACCCACAACCTCGGTGAGGTCATCGACGCTGTGCTCGCGATGATGGACAATGAGTTCATCACCACCGAAGAGCTGATGCAGGTGCTGCCGGGCCCGGACTTTCCGACCGCGGGCATCATCCTCGGCCGTTCCGGCATCCGCTCAGCCTACGAGACGGGCCGCGGCTCGATCCTGGTGCGGGGCAAGGTGGGCACCGAAGAGATCCGCAAGGACAAAGAAGCGCTGATCATCACCGAGATCCCGTATCAGGTGAACAAGTCGGTGATGATCGAAAAGATCGCCGAACTGGTGCGCGACAAGCGCATCGAGGGTATCACCGATATCCGCGACGAATCCGACCGCGACGGCATGCGCGTGGTGGTGGAACTCCGCCGCGACGCCGTGCCCGATGTGGTGCTGAACCAGCTCTATCGCTTCACCCCGCTGCAAAGCTCGTTCGGCTGCAATTTCGTGGCGCTCAACGGCGGCAAGCCGGAGCTGATGACACTGCGCGGCATGCTGTCGGCCTTCATCACCTTCCGCGAGGAAGTGGTGACCCGCCGCACCAGGTTCCTGCTGAACAAGGCGCGCGACCGTGCCCATGTGCTGGTTGGTCTCGCGGTGGCGGTGGCCAATGTCGATGAAGTCATCGCGCTGATCCGTTCTTCGCCCAATCCGAACGCTGCCCGCGAGTCGCTGATGGATCGCGACTGGCCGGCCAGGGATGTGGCGCCGCTGATCGCGTTGATCGACGACCCGCGCCACCAGATCAAGGAAGACGGCACGTTCCGCCTCTCGGACGAGCAGGCCCGCGCCATCCTGGCGTTGACCCTCAGCCGCCTGACCGCGCTCGGCCGCGACGAGATCGGCAACGAGCTCAACGGGCTGGGCAAGGACATCGAGGAGTATCTGTCGATCCTGCGGTCCCGCGAGCGGGTGCGGACCATTATCCGCGAGGAACTGGTCTCGATCCGCGATCAGTTCGCAACGCCGCGTATCACCACCATCGACGATGCGGCCGGGGACCTCGAGGACGAGGACCTGATCGCCCGCGAGGATATGGTGGTTACCGTCACCCATGGCGGCTACATCAAGCGCGTGCCGCTTTCGACCTATCGCGCGCAGCGGCGCGGCGGCAAGGGCCGCTCGGGCATGGCGACGCGCGACGAGGATTTCGTCTCACGCCTGTTCGTCGCCAACACCCACACGCCCGTGCTGTTCTTCTCTTCGCTGGGACAGGTCTACAAGCTCAAGGTCTGGCGCCTGCCGCTGGCCGAACCGCAGGCCCGCGGCAAGGCGCTGATCAATATCCTGCCGCTCGACCAGGGCGAACGGATCACCTCGATCATGCCTCTGCCCGAGGATGAGGGCGACTGGCAGAAGCTCGACATCATGTTCTCGACGACACGCGGCACGGTGCGCCGCAACTCGCTGGCCGATTTTGTCGAGATCAACCGCAACGGCAAGATTGCCATGAAGCTGGACGAGGGCGACGGCATCGTCGATGTCGCCACCTGCTCGGCAAGCGACGACGTGTTGCTGACCACCTCGGGTGGCCGTGCCATCCGCTTCGAGGTCGGCGACGTTCGCGTCTTCAAGGGCCGCGATTCCACCGGCGTGCGTGGCATTACGCTGGGCGAGGGGGAGACCGTCATTTCGATGTCCATCCTCCGGCACTTCGATGCGACGCCGGCCGAACGCAACACCTTCCTCAAGCAATATGGTGCGATCCGTCGCGCCAGCCGCGACGAGGCAGGTGAGATCGAAGCGCCGAGCCCGGCCGAGGACGCCGATGAGGAGAGTGGCGAAGTGGCGCTCTCGGTGGAGCGCTATGCCGAAATGGACGCCTCGCAGCAGTTCGTGCTGACACTCACCGAGTACGGCTTCGGCAAGATCTCGTCGGCCTATGAGTTCCGCATCTCCAATCGCGGTGGCAAGGGCATCCAGGCCACCGATCTCGACAAGCTCGACGAAATCGGCCGGCTGGTAGCGGGCTTCCCGGTGGAAGAGACCGATCAGCTGATGCTGGTCTCGGATGGTGGCCAACTGATCCGCGTGCCGGTTGAGGGCATCCGCTTTACCAAGCGCGCCAGCAAGGGCGTGAGGGTTTTCAAGACCGCCGATGGCGAGAAGGTGGTGTCGGTCGAGCGGATCAGCGAGCCGGAAGAAACCGACGCCGAGGATGGCGGCGAGGGTGTGGACACGCCCGAGGCGTGATCCGCCTTCGCTGACACACCCAAGACGGCCGGGTCGCAGGATCCGGCCGCTTGCTTTTGTGAGGACGCGGTGGCTTGGTCAGCTGGTCAGATCCGGAGCCGACCATGTTTACCCTGCCAAGCCTCGCCACCTACCTCGTCGCGTGCTTCGCGCTTGCAATCGTGCCGGGACCGACTGTGACCGTCATCATCGCCAACTCGCTGTCGCGCGGCACGGCCGCTGGCCTCGCGATCATCGCCGGGACCCAGGCCGGCGTGCTGGCGATGACGCTGGTTGTTGCGCTGGGCATGCAGGCGCTGATTGCCTTCATGGGCTGGGCCTTCGACTGGATCAAGTTGATTGGCGCGGCCTATCTGATCTGGCTGGGCATCAAGATGCTGCGCAGCGACGGCCGGCTCGGTACGGCCAGGGTGGAGAAGGAAAAGTCCCACCTCGACATCGCCATCGAGGGGTTCTTCGTGATCCTTGCCAATCCCAAGATGTTGATCTTTCTTGGTGCGTTCCTGCCGCAGTTCGTCGATCCGGCGCAGCCGACCTTCCCGCAGGTGATGATTCTGGGGTTGATCTTCATGGTGGTTGCCGGGGCCACGGACAGCGTCTACGCCATCATAGCCGGTCAGGCCCGCGGCCTGCTCAGCGTGGCTCGCGTGCGGCTGGTCAACCGTGTGTCCGGCGTGGTGCTGATGCTGGGCGGCGTCTGGCTGGCGCTGCAGAAGCGGGTGTGAGCCGCGCGACTTGCCATCAACGCCTTCACATGACAAAAACCCGCGCAGTTTGCGTGGGGGAAGCGAATGGCCCGTATCGTCGGCTTTTATCCCGGGTCGTTCGACCCGCTGACCAATGGGCACCTCGATGTCATCGAGCGCGCCTGCAAGCTGGTCGACACCCTGGTGGTGGCCGTCGGGCGCCACGCCACCAAGACGCCGCTGTTCTCGCATGAGGATCGGCTGGCGCTGCTCAAGACCGTGCTGGAGCCAGTGGGCAAGCGCACCGATACCGAGTTCCGCATCGTCGAGTTCGATGGCCTCGCGGTCGATGCGGCACGGGCCAATGGTGCGCGGCTGATCATCCGCGGCCTGCGCGACACCACCGACTACAACTACGAAATGCAGATGGTGGGGATGAACGCCCAGATGGCACCGGACCTGCAGACGGTTTTCCTGCCCTCGTCACCGCCCGTCCGCCACATCTCGGCCACTCTCGTACGCCAGATCGCCCAGCTCGGCGGGGACATCTCCAAGTTCGTGCCACCCATCGTCATCGAAGCATTGAAGCGGAAGTCATGAACGCACCCATCAAGCGCGCCGGCCTGATCCTCGGCGTCTTCGCCGCGGCCATTGCCGCCTTCTTCGCCCTCTCCATCGCGGCCCCGCATGCCTCCATGGCCCAGGAGGGAACACCGCACTGGATCATCGAGCTCAAGGACGGCACGGTCGATATCGAATTGCTGCCCGGTGTCGCCCCCAAGCATGTCGAGCGCATCGTCGAGCTGACCGAGGCCAAGTTCTACGACGGCATCGTGTTTCATCGTGTGATCGATGGCTTCATGGCGCAGTCGGGCGACCCGACCGGTACCGGCATGGGCGGCTCGGACAAGCCGGACGTAGTGGCCGAGTTCAATGCCGAGTCGTTCACTCGCGGCGCCGTCGGCGCGGCCCGGTCCAACGACCCCAACAGCTTCAATTCGCAGTTCTTCATCTGCTTTGCTGACTGCACCTTCCTCAACGGCAACTACACCGTGTTCGGGCGCGTGGTGTCGGGCATGGAAGCGGTCGACAAGATCACCCGCGGCGAGCCACCGGCGACCCCCGACAAGATCATTTCTGCCACCATCACTTACCAATAAGGAGCCAGCCATGGCCTATGAAGACCCCGAGAACACGCTGGTTATCGAGACCACCAAGGGCAATGTCGTGATCGCGATGCGCCCGGACCTGGCCCCCGGCCATGTCGCGCACATCAAGAAGCTGGCGCGCGAAGGCCAGTATGACGGCGTGGTCTTCCACCGCGTGATCGACGGCTTCATGGCCCAGACCGGCGACGTGAAGTTCGGCAATGCCGACAAGGGCGACACCTCGCGCGCCGGCATGGGCGGCTCGAGCTACCCGAACCTGAAGCAGGAGTTCAACGCCGAGCCGCATGTTCGCGGCGTCGCGTCGATGGCCCGCTCGCAGGACCCCAACAGCGCCAATTCGCAGTTCTTCATCTGCTTTGCCGACGCGCGCTTCCTCGACCGCCAGTACACGGTCTGGGGCAAGGTGATCGAGGGCATGGAGAATGTCGACAAGATCAAGCGCGGCGAGCCGGTGCGCGAGCCCGACAAGATGATCTCGGTCAAGGTCGCGGCCGACATCGCAGCATGATCCGGCAGGCCGCGACTGCCGCCGCGCTCGTCTGCGGCCTTGCCACCCCGTCGCTCGCGACGGAATGGGTGAACTGTGCCGCGCCCGATGGTGCGGCCAGTTTCGACTATCTGGCGGGCACGCTGGATGTGCTCAGCATCGTCGGGATGACCATCACCGTCGGCGAGCAGGTCTGGGCCACCGACCCGGCCTACGGCCCCGGCGACCCGGTGGTGGTCGGGCAGGCCTTCGAAACACCCGAAATGGTGCTGATCGACGCTGTGACTCCCGAGATTGACAGCTTCATCGCAGAGCTGCGGCTGTTCAAGGCCACCGAGAGCGATGCCTACGCCTATGGCGGCACGCTGCGCATCCCCGGCCATGGTGCCTGGGCCGTGAGCTGTTCCGGCCCCTGATGCGCGTCGACGATTTCGATTTTGAACTGCCGCAAGACCTGATCGCCCTGCACCCCGCCGAGCCACGCGACAGCGCGCGCCTGCTGGTGGTGCGGCCGGGCGAGGCACTGGTCGATGCGGTGGTCACCGACCTCACCACATGGCTGAGGGCCGGCGACGTGCTGGTGGTCAACGATACGCGGGTGCTGCCGGCGGAGCTCAGCGGCACGCGCCTGCGCGGCGAGAACCGCTCACAGGTCTCGTTCAACCTGCACAAGCGCGTCGACGCCCAGACCTGGCTGGCCTTCGCCCGACCGGCCAAGCGCCTGGCGGTGGGCGATCGGTTGCAGCTTGGCGATGACGAGAGCCTCGCCGCCGAGGTGGTTGCCAAGGATGGCGGCGAGGTGACCCTGCGCTTTGCACTGGGAGCAGGGGCGCTGGACGAGGCGATCAAGGCCCATGGCGCCATGCCGCTGCCGCCCTATATCGGCGCCAAGCGCGAACTCGAGGAGCGGGATCGCTCCGACTACCAGACCATCTATGCCCGCAACGACGGCGCGGTGGCGGCGCCGACGGCGGGGCTGCATTTCACCGAGAGCCTTCTCGCGCGGCTCGCCGAAATCGGTGTCACCATGGAGCGGGTCACGCTGCATGTCGGGGCAGGGACCTTCCTGCCGGTGAAGGTCGAGGACACCGCCGACCACAAGATGCATGCCGAGTGGGGCGTGATCGCGCCGGACGTGGTGGAGCGCATCAATGCTGCGCAGGCGGCGGGCGGCCGCGTGGTGGCGGTCGGGACGACCAGCCTGCGGCTGCTGGAGTCCGCGGCGCGGGCGACGGGGAGGCTGGAGCCTTTCTCCGGTGACACCGACATCTTCATCACGCCGGGCTTCCGCTTCAACGTGGTGGATGTGCTGATGACGAATTTCCACCTGCCGCGTTCGACGCTGATGATGCTGGTGTCGGCATTTGCCGGCTTCGGGACCATGCATGCGGCCTATGCGCACGCGATTGCGAACGGCTATCGCTTCTATTCTTACGGGGACGCGAGCCTGCTGTTCCGCGCCTGAGAGCCGCTTGTACTTTATGTTACATGCGTGACGCCGCAAACACTTGCCGGACTCGGGGCATTTCGAGTTGAGGCGTAGACTTCGCTGGCCGGAAAAGATCCGGTCAACGGAGGAGCGTCAGAAATGCCCAAGTATATCTCTTTGTGCACCAGAACGGACAAAGGCGTGACGACCATCGCCGAGGCGGTCGAACGCGCGAAGTCGTCGCACGACTACGGCAAGAGCCTCAACTCCAGCTTCGAACTCTACATGACCAATGGCCCATACGACATGGTCGCCATCGTCGATGCCCCGGACGACGCCGCCGCCTTCAAGTTCAAGCTGGCCATCGAGTCCCGCGGCTATCTGCGCATGGTGTCGATGCGGGCCTATACCGAGAGCGAGTTCGCCGGCATCGCCAACGGTCTCTGATCTGCCGGGCAGGGTGACAGGCGAAGCCGGGAGCGATATAGCGCGCCGCATGACCGCTCAATCGACCGACTTCGCCTTCACCCTGCTCAAGACCGATGGCCGTGCCCGCCAGGGCCGGATCGATACGCATCGTGGCGAGGTCAATACCCCCGCCTTCATGCCGGTGGGAACGGTCGGGACGGTCAAGGGGATGTATCCCGAGCAGGTGCGCGACACCGGCGCGGATATCCTGCTCGGCAATACCTATCACCTGATGCTGCGCCCCGGCGCCGAGCGTGTGGCGGCGCTGGGCGGGCTGCATGATTTCATGGATTGGCAGCGCCCGATCCTGACGGACTCCGGCGGCTTCCAGGTGATGTCGCTGGCCAAGTTGCGGAAGCTGACCGAGCAGGGCGTCACCTTCCGCTCGCATATCGACGGTTCGGCGCATGAGCTGACGCCGGAGCGCTCGATCGAGATCCAGACGCTGCTCGACAGCGACATCATCATGCAGCTCGACGAATGCATTCCGCTGCCGTCGGAATTCAAGGAGATGCAGCGGGCGATGGAGCTGTCGCTGCGCTGGGCGCAACGCAGTAAGGACGCCTTCGGCCATCAGCCGCAGCGGGCGCTCTTCGGCATCGTGCAGGGTGGCGACAATGCCGAGCTGCGGGCGAAGTCGGCCGCTGGGCTGCACTCGATCGGGTTTTCCGGCTATGCCGTCGGTGGGCTGGCGGTAGGTGAGCCGCAGGAGACGATGTTCCGGGTACTCGACGAGATCACCCCGGAGCTGCCGGCGGACCGGCCGCGCTACCTCATGGGGGTCGGTAAGCCGGATGACATTCTGGGCGGCATCGAGCGCGGCATCGACATGTTCGACTGCGTGCATCCGACCCGCGCCGGCCGGCATGGCCATGCCTATACCAGGATGGGCGTGATCAACATGAAGAATGCCCGGCACAAGGACGACCCGCGGCCGCTGGACGAGACTTCGCCCAATCCGAACTGCCGCCGGTTCAGCCGCGCCTACCTGCACCACCTGATCCGCACCGAGGAAATGCTGGGGGCGATGATCCTCAGCCAGATCAACCTCGCCTACTACCAGGAGCTCTGCATCGGCGCGCGCGCCGCCATCGGGGCTGGCACCTTTGCCGATTATGCGGCACAAACCCGTGCCGACTGGGCGCGGGGCGACCTGCCGCCGGTCTGACGCACGCTGTCCCGGAGCGGTCCGATTGCCGCTGCACGACGTGCGGGACATCCACATTCTCAGGAGAACGCGCCATGGCGTCGAGCCGCAAATCCCTGCTCAACCCGTTGATGAAGCAACGGAAACGCCTGGATCAGGTCACGATGCGCGAGCTGTTCGCCGCCGATCCGAACCGTTTCAAGAGTTTTTCGGCAACGGCCGGCGACCTGCTGCTCGACTATTCCAAGAACCGCGTCGACGAAAAGGCCATGGCGGCGCTGTTCGAACTGGCGCGCGCTGCCGGTGTCGAAGCCAAGCGCGACCGCATGTGGGCGGGCGACCATATCAACACCACCGAAGACCGCGCGGTCATGCACATGGCGCTGCGCTACCAGGGCAAGAAGCCGGTCAAGGTCGACGGCAGGGACGTGATGCCGGACGTCCGTGATGTGCTCGAACGCATGAAGCTGTTCTCGACCCAGGTGCGTGACGGGACCATCCGCGGCGCGACGGGCGAGACGATCACCGACGTCATCAATATCGGCATCGGCGGCTCCGACCTCGGGCCCGCCATGGTGACGCTGGCGCTGGCGCCCTATACCCGCGGTGACCTGCGCGCCCACTACGTCTCCAACGTCGATGGCGCCCATATCCACGACACGCTTAAAGGGCTCGACCCGAAGCGGACGCTGTTCATCGTGGCGTCGAAGACCTTCACCACCGACGAGACCATGACCAACGCCGCGACCGCGCGCGCCTGGATCGCCAATGGGCTCGGCGAGGCGGCGGTGCCGGATCATTTCGCGGCGCTCTCGACCAATCTCGAGGCCTGCGCCGCCTTCGGCATCAAGGCGGACCGCATCTTCGGGTTCTGGGACTGGGTGGGCGGCCGCTACTCGGTGTGGTCGGCCATCGGCCTGCCGGTCGCCATCGCTGTCGGGTTCGAGAATTTCGAGGCGTTCCTCACCGGCGCCTATGAGATGGACCAGCATTTCCTCAAGACCAAACTGGAAAAGAACCTGCCGGTCATCATGGGACTGCTCGGCGTCTGGTACCGCAACGCCTGGGGCTTCGCGACCCATGCCGTGCTGCCCTATGACCAGCGGCTTTCCCGCTTCGCCGCCTACCTCCAGCAGCAGGATATGGAATCGAACGGCAAGTCGGTGAACCTTAGCGGCAAGCCGGTCGACTACAGCACCGGCCCCATCGTCTGGGGCGAACCTGGCACCAATGGCCAGCACGCATTCTACCAGCTGATCCACCAGGGGACCAACGTCATCCCGGTCGACTTCCTCGTGGCCGCGCAGCCGCATGAGCAGCTGCCGCCGCATCACGACAAGCTGGTGGCGAATGTGCTGGCGCAGGCCGAGGCGCTGATGCTGGGCAAGACGCGCGAAGAAGTGGTAGCCGAACTCGCCAACCAAGGCCTCGCCAAAGCGGCGATCAAGGCGCTGGCGCCGCACAAGGAATTTCCCGGCAACCGGCCGTCGAACGTCCTGATGTATCCCAAGCTGACGCCGGAGCGGCTTGGCAGCCTCGTCGCGCTCTATGAGCACAAGGTGTTCGTCCAGGGCGCCATCTGGGATGTGAATTCCTATGACCAGTGGGGCGTGGAATTGGGCAAGCAACTGGCCAAGGCGCTGCTGCCGAAGGTACGCGGCGAGGCCAAGGCCGACGGCCATGACAGCTCGACCAAGGGACTGGTCGCGAGCTACCTGAAGATGAAGGGCTGAGGCGGTTGACCATCACCACCGAAGAGCAGCTCGAGCAGCTGAAGGCCGCGGGACGCGTCTGTGCGCTGGCGCGCGAGGCGATGGCAGCGGCACTGGTGCCCGGCATCACCACGCGGGAGCTCGACGAGATCGGCCGCCGCATTCTCGACGAGCATGGCGCGCAGTCGGCCCCCATCATCACCTACGACTTTCCCGGCGCCACCTGCATTTCGGTGAACGAGGAGATCGCCCATGGCATCCCGGGCGACCGGGTGATTGCGGCGGGCGACCTGGTCAATATCGATGTGTCGGCGGAGCTGAATGGCGTGTTCGCCGATACTGGCGCGTCGTACCTGGTGCCCGAGGGCAACCCCAAGCTGGCGGCACTGTGCCGCGACGGCAAGCGGGCGATGTGGGAAGGGATTCGCGCCGTCCGCAGCGGCGCCCCGCTGGGTGGCATCGGCGAAGCGATCGGCGCCTTCGCCAGGAAGAACCGCTATACGCTGATCCGCAACCTTGCGAGCCACGGGGTCGGCGACAGCCTGCATGACGAGCCGGGCGAGATCCCGACCTGGCCGGATCGGCGCGAGCGGCGGGTGATCGCGGACGGTCTGGTGTTCACCGTAGAGCCGTTCCTGTCGCTGGGCGGTCACGAGGCGGTGCAGAAGTCGCGCCGCGATGAGTGGACGTTGACGGCCGATAACGGTGCCTTCTGTGTACAGTACGAGCACACAGTGGTGGCGACCAAGCGCGGCGCCGTGGTGGTGACAGGCCTCGAAAGCTGAACTCCGGGTGCCGGAAGTGAGAAAGGCGGGCTTTGGGCCCGCCTTTTCGTTTCTGCCGTCAGTTGATGAACAGCACGATGATGATGATCAGCCAGATCGGGATCCCGAGAAGCCAAAGTCCGAGCGCACGAAACATCCGATTTCCTCCTTAGGTCCGGCGGAACACGTCGAGGAAGGCGGTACCCTCGTCGCGATGGTTGCCACCCTTCTGCGCGGCCCAGAAGGCAGCGGCGGCGCTGACCAGCAGCGAAGCGGCGGTGAGGAAGGCGGCGAGTACGCCCATCTTACGGGCATTCTCGGCAGCAGCCACGGCCTGAGCCTTGGCCTGTTCGACGGCGGTCATCACTTCGTTGACCCGCGCGCTCGCCTCTTCCTCGGTCAGGCCGGTATTGGCGGCAACCAGCTGGGCAAGATAGGCACGGTCAGCTTCACCGACGCCATCGACAGCGCCCTGGAGGAGGATGCGGCCGGCCTCGCCACGCACTTCGGTCGTATCGACATCCGCAACCGCCGGCGCAGCGCCCGGAGCGACCCGGAACAGCGTGTCGACGAAATAGGCGTTGGGATCGAGGCTGGTCTCATCGGCGACATTGGACGCCGCAGTGGTGAGCGTGGCGGCGGCCGACCCGACCGCATTGGCTGCGGCACCGATACCGCCAGTGGCGATGATGGCGCCGACAACGAGCGAGCCACCCCAGACGAGGAGACCATGCGCGCCATCGCGAACGTCGGATTCATGTTCGCTGGCATCGTTGTGGCGGCGACGCAGGCGCCCGGTTAGGTAGGCACCGGCCATGAAGCTGGACACCTGCACCCAGAGCAGCCACAGCGCGGCTGCCATGCCGATCCACAGCGGCATCACGCCTTCCGCCGAGCGGAAATTGATGAAGCTGAGGCCGATGGCCGAGCCGAAGGTCAACAGAACGAGCGAGATGGCTGAGGCGAGGATCACGCCGGCGATGATCGCGGGCCAATCCACATACGATCCGGTCGCGCCGGTCTCCGGGGCGACGATCACATCCATTTGCGAGGGCATGCTCATGGTCCCGGCCCTCAACGCAGGCCGAAGAAGGAAAGGATCGCGAGGACGACCACCACAAGGCCGACGAGGTAGATGATTCCGTTCATAGTCCTGCTCCTGATTTGACGCATTGTCGCCACAGGAAGTCACGGGAACGCGATTGGTTGCGTGATTGCCCGAAAAACAGGCAAGGCGCAGCAGCCAGGTTGGTCGGATGAAGTTGGAGAAGTCTGGTACGCCCGCCGGGATTCGAACCCGGGACCATCCGATTAAAAGTCGGATGCTCTACCACTGAGCTACGGGCGCGCAGAGTGCGCGGAACATAGAGAATGCCCCCCTCGTGTCAACCGCAATTGCGGCAGCGCGGCGAGGCGTCGCTAGTTGAGCAGTGGCATCGGATCGCCGGTGAACGGAGCCGGCTCGCAGGGCGTGCCGATGGCGTCGAGACGGCTGCACAGCTCCTGCGCAGCGAAGCTGTCGGCCGCCGGTCCGGCGACGATGCGGCGCGCGCCCTGGGCGTCGGGTTCCGAGAGGAGGGGTGACAGTCCGAGAAGCACGTCACCTGCTCGCGCCAGCAGCTCCTGCCAGGCCGCCTCGGCGTCTGCCGCATCGACCGGAAAGCCCAGGGCCACACCAAGCACCGGCACCGAAGGATCGGCGGTCGCGAGACGCTGGATCTCGGCGGGGATGCTCTCGTCGAGCGGAACCACGACGAAACGTGGCTCGCCATTGGCGGCCAGCGGCTTCTGCTGCACCGCGACCGAGCCGCCGTCGACATCGAAAGTCAGCAGCTTGCTGCCGGTAACCGAGCCGGTGGCCGTCGGATCGATGGCCTGTGGCGCGGCGATGGCCACGCGCTGTTCTTCGAGAAGCTTCGGGATGCTGACCTCCAGCGCGCCGACACGGCGGGTGACGGCACCGGCCGCATCCTCGTTCATGGCAAAGCGCTGCAGCAACTGGTTGTTCTCGCGGCGCATGCGCGCGGCCTCTTCTTCCAGCGTCGCGACCTGACCGCGCAACTGGTTGAGGGTGCCGCCCTCGAGGCGCGAGGCGTGCAGCGCCGCAAAAATTCCCTGCGGCACGATGGGGGAAATGTTCGCTCCGAGCACCGCCACGGCCCAGATGCCGAGCGTGATCATTCCCCAGACCGTCACGTCGTTCCCGCGGAATTCCGCCTGCCCGGCCAAGTACCGCTCCCAAGTCAAAACTGTCGGCACAACTGTCGAATCGCAGTCGCAGTGTAGTTTACCACTGCGTAACCCTGTTATCGGAATTCCAACATCTTGGTGCCATAAACGGGTGGAAAGCCGAATCCCGAAAGAGGGCGTAGATGACTGAACTGCTGACCATCATCCTCGCCGCCGGCGAGGGCACCCGCATGCGTTCGGCGCTGCCCAAGGTGCTGCACCCGGTGGGCGGGCTGCCGATGGTCGGCCATGTGGTGCGAACCGCGCAGGCCGCAGGCGCAACCGCGATTTCCGTGGTCGTGGGGCCCAACCATGACGCGGTGCGGCTCGAAGTGCAGCGCCACAGCGCCGCCGCCAGTTTTTCGAGCCAGCTCGACCGGCTGGGCACGGCCCACGCAGTGCGCGAGGCGCGGGCGGATTTCGCCGCCGCCAGTGGCAACGTGCTGGTGCTCTATGCCGACAATCCGCTGGTGACGCCGGCAACCATTACGACGATCACGGCGCGGCTCGATGCGGGCGCCGATCTTGTGGTGGTCGGCTACTACCCGGACGATCCGACCAATCTGGGGCGGCTGATTACCGAGAACGGGCGGCTGCTGGCCATTCGCGAGCATCGTGACGCCACCGAGGACGAGCGCCGCATCCGGCTGTGCAATTCCGGCATCATCGGCTTTCGGGCTGACACACTGCGCGGCGTGATCGACCGCATCGGCAACAGCAACCTGAAGGGCGAGTACTACCTGACCGACGCGGTCGAGCTGGCCAATGCGGATGGCCGCAAGGTGGAATTTATCGAGGCCGACAAGGGCGAGGTCATCGGCGTGGATGACCGCTCGCGACTGGCCAAGGCGGAAAAGCAGTTCCAGGAGCTGCGGCGCGAAGACTTCATGGCGGCCGGCGTGACGCTGAAGGACCCCGACACCGTGTATTTCAGCTGGGATACCGAGATCGGCCGCGACGTGACGATCTATCCCAACGTGGTGTTCGGGCCGGGCGTGAAGATCGGCGACGATGTCGAGATCCGCTCGTTCTGCGACCTCGAGGACGTGACCATTGGCGAGGGCGCCTCCATCGGGCCGTTTGCGCGGGTGCGTGGCGGCGCGGAACTGGGCGCCAACGTGCACCTGGGCAACTTCGTCGAGGTGAAGAAGTCGGTGCTGCACGCTGGCGTCAAGGCGGGACACCTCAGCTATCTCGGCGATGCCGAGATTGGCGAAAAGACCAATATTGGCGCGGGCACCATTACCTGTAACTATGATGGCGTGAACAAATCGAAGACGACGATTGGCGCCAATGCTTTCATCGGTTCGAATTCATCGCTGGTGGCGCCGGTAACCATCGGCGATGGCGCCTATATCGCCTCGGGCAGCGTCGTGACCAAGGATGTCGAGCCGGACGCGCTGGCGCTGGGCCGCGCGCGTCAGGAAAACAAGCCAGGCTATGCACCGAGGATCAAGGCGCGGGCCATGGCCATCAAGCAGCAGAAATCGGGCAAGACCGGCTGACCGCCGGGTTCGTGCAAGGAGCGACCATCATGTGTGGAATCGTCGGCATCATCGGCGTCGAACCGGTCGCACCCCGGCTGGTGGATGCACTCAAGCGTCTTGAATATCGCGGCTATGACAGCGCGGGCGTAGCAACGCTCGAGGCGGGCGAGATCGTTCGCCGACGGGCCGAGGGCAAGCTCGGCAACCTGGCGCAGAAGCTGAGCTTCGAGCCGCTGGATGGCCGGATCGGCATCGGCCACACGCGCTGGGCGACACATGGCGCGCCGACCGAACACAATGCGCACCCGCATGCGACCGACAAGGTGGCGGTGGTGCACAATGGCATCATCGAGAACTACCACGAGCTGCTCGCCGACCTCGCCAGGGACGGCTACCTGCCCAAGACCCAGACCGATACCGAGTCGGTGGCGCTTTGGGTGACGCGCGAAATCGACCGCGGGCTCGACCCCGAGATGGCGGTGGCGCGGACGCTGAAGGCGCTGCGCGGGGCCTTCGCGCTGGCTTTCATGTTCAAGGGCGAAGATGCGTTGCTGATCGCCGCGCGCCGCGGGGCGCCGCTCGCCATCGGCTATGGTGCGACCGAGATGTATCTGGGGTCCGACGCCATGGCGCTGGCACCGTTCACCTCGCGGCTGAGCTACCTGCTCGATGGCGACTGGGCCGTGCTGACCAAGAACGGCGTGACCATCCGCGACGGCGCCGACGCGATCGTGCAGCGCGAACTGCAGGTTTCCAATGCCTCGGCGCTGCTGGTCGACAAGGGCAATCACCGCCACTTCATGGCCAAGGAGATCTATGAGCAGCCCGAAACCATCTCGCACACCCTGAGCCACTATGTGGACATGGGGGCCGAGAAGGTGGCACTGCGCGAGAAGCTGCCGTTCGACTTTGCGAGCCTCACCCGTCTGACGATTTCGGCTTGCGGCACCGCCTATTATGCGGGCCTCGTCGCGAAGTATTGGTTCGAGCGCTATGCGCGGCTGCCGGTGGATGTCGATGTCGCCTCCGAGTTCCGCTATCGCGAGCCGCCCATGGACGAGGGTGGGCTGAGCCTGTTCATTTCGCAGTCGGGAGAGACGGCGGACACGCTGGCGGCGCTGCGCTATTGCGCCGGGCAGGGGCAGTATATCGCCTCGCTGCTGAACTCGCCGGAATCGACCATCGCGCGGGAAAGCCAGGTGGTGTTCCCGACGCTGTGCGGTCCGGAAATCGGCGTCGCTTCGACCAAGGCCTTCACCGCGCAACTCACGGCACTGGCCGGCCTCGCCATTGCGGCCGGTGTGGCCCGCGGCGCGCTGAACGGCGAGGCGGAGGCCGAACTGGTGCGCAGCCTCGTGGCGCTGCCCAGCGCCATCTCGGTTGCGCTCGGCGGAGAGGCCGAGATCGAGCGGATCGCCAAGGCGCTGTCAAAGGCCAAGGACGTGCTCTATCTCGGGCGCGGCCAGATGTTCCCGATTGCGCTGGAAGGCGCACTGAAGCTCAAGGAAATCAGCTATATCCATGCCGAAGGCTATGCGGCCGGCGAGCTGAAGCACGGCCCGATCGCGCTGGTGGACGAGCAGATGCCGGTGATCGTCGTCGCGCCGTCCGATGAGCTGATGGAAAAGACCCTCTCCAACATGCAGGAGGTCGCCGCACGTGGCGGCAAGATCATCCTGATCACCGATGCGGAGGGCGCGGCCACCGTGGGCCGGGGCGTCGCCGAAATCATCGTGTTGCCGAAGGTGTCGAGCTTTGTCGCGCCGATCCTTGCGACGGTACCCGTCCAGCTGCTGGCCTATCACACCGCCACCTTCATGGGCACGGACGTCGACCAGCCGCGCAATCTCGCAAAGAGCGTGACGGTCGAGTGAACGACGAGGAACGCAACGTCTTCGGCGAGCCACTGGAGCCATGCTCCATGGACCCGGTGACCGGCTATTTCCGCGACGGCCACTGCTGCGCCGGGCCCGAGGGGCGGGCGCGGCATCTCGTCTGCGTCGAGGCGACCGACGCCTTCCTGGCGTTCTCGAAGGCGCATGGGAACGATCTGTCCACGCCAAGGCCGGAATACGGTTTTGTCGGACTGAAGGCCGGCGACCGCTGGTGCGTGGTGGCCGAACGCTGGCTTGAAGCGTGGCAGGCCGGCGCCGCGCCGCGCATCGCGCTGCGATCGACGCATGAGTACATGCTGGACGTCGTGCCGTTTGCCGAACTGAAGAAGCTGGCCTTCGACCTCAGCTGATCCGGGTCGGTTGAGCACTGGCACTGGCGCGAAGCGCCCGGGCACACTAGAAACCCCAAACCATCTGTGTCGCTGTCGGCGGCCCGACCAAATTTTCGCATGGAGTTGCGCCTGTGATCATCGAACCCAAAATCCGTGGCTTCATCTGCACCACCGCGCATCCGGTCGGCTGCGCCACCAATGTGCAGCGCCAGATCGACCATGTGGTGGTGAAGGGCCCGATCCCGTCGGGCCGGAAGCGCGTGCTGGTGCTGGGATGCTCCACCGGCTACGGGCTCGCCTCGCGCATCGTCAACACGTTTGGCTCGGGCGCTGACACGGTTGGCGTTTCGTTCGAAAAGGAGCCGGCCGAGACCAAGACCGCTTCGGCCGGCTGGTACAATAACCGGGCTTTCGAGAAGCGGGCCGAGGCTGCAGGGCGGGTCGCGGTGACAGTCGAGGGCGACGCGTTCTCCGATGCGATCAAGGCGGAAACGATCGAGAAGGTCCGCGAGCACCTGGGGCAGATCGACCTGATCGTTTATTCTCTCGCCTCGCCGGTGCGCACCGACCCAAAGACCGGCACGGTCTATCGCTCGGCGATCAAGCCGATGAACACGGTCGTGACCTCGAAGACGCTGAACACCGGCACGGGCGAAGTGTCGGAAATCGAAGTGCAGCCGGCCACCGACGAGGAAGCCGAGGCCACCGTCAAGGTGATGGGCGGCGAGGACTGGGAACTCTGGATCGCGGCGCTGTCGGAGGCGGGCGTGCTTGCCGACGGCTTCATGACGCTGAACTACACCTATCTGGGCAGCGAGCTGACTTGGCCGATCTACCACAAGGGCACGCTGGGCCGCGCCAAGGCAGACCTCGACCGCGCCGCTGGCGCCATCCGCGCGCAGTTCGGCGAACATGCGGCGCATGTCGTGGCGCTTAAGGCCGTAGTGACGCAGGCGAGTTCGGCCATTCCGGTGGTGCCGCTCTATGGCACGCTGCTGCTCAAGGTGATGGACGAGATGGGGATCGGCGAAGGCTGCATCGAGCAGATCGACCGGCTGTTCCGCGAGAAGCTGCAGGCGCCGGTCGTTCTCGATGACGCGAGCCGCGTGCGGGTCGACGACTGGGAGCTGTCCAAGACGGTGCAGGACGAGATGACGCGCCGCTGGAACCTGCTGACCACCGAAACGCTGGAAAGCCTCGCCGACCTCGGCAAATACCGCGAGGAGTTCCTCAAGCTGTTCGGCTTCGGCCTCGGCGGGGTGGACTACAGCGCCGACCTCGACCCGCGGACGGTGGGCTGACGCTTAGCCCGCCCGGATCAATGGAATCGCCAGGTCCTTGCGGAACAGGTAGAGCAGGGTGCGGAGCGCTTCGCCTTCGTCTCCCGTAAGCCCAGGGTTACGCGTCAACGCCGTCTTGGCGTCGTCATGCGCCCATTCGAGCAGATGCCGGTGGACGTCCGGCACCGCGAGGCGATAGCCGGGCATGCCGGACTGGCGGGTGCCAAGTACGTCGCCCTCGCCGCGCAATTCGAGGTCGCGCTCGGCAATCTCGAAGCCGTCCTCGGTGTTGCGGATGGTCTCGAGCCGGGCCTTGGCGGTCTCGCTCAACGGCTCCTTGTAGAGCAACAGGCAGGCCGAGCGCTGGCTGCCGCGACCGACGCGGCCGCGCAGCTGGTGGAGCTGGGCGAGGCCGAAGCGCTCGGCGTGCTCGATGATCATGATCGAGGCATTGGGCACGTCGACCCCGACCTCGATCACGGTCGTTGCGACCAGCAGTTTCTTCTCGCCTGAGGCGAATGCCGCCATTTCGCCTTGTTTCTGAACGGCGGACAACCGTCCATGAACAAGCGCCACCTGGTCGCCAAACACCTGTTTTAGCTCGTGAAATCGGTCCTCGGCGCTGACGACGTCGAGATTTTCGCTCTCTTCGACGAGCGGGCACACCCAGAAGGCCTGCGCGCCTTCGGCCAACCTGTTTTGCAGTCGCTGGATGACGCGGGGATAATCCTTGATCGACAGCACGGCAGTATCGATCGGCTGGCGCCCGCGCGGCTTCTCGCGCAGCACCGAGACGGCCATGTCGCCGAAGTGGGTGAGGACCAGCGTGCGCGGGATCGGCGTGGCGGTCATCACGAGGAGATCGGCGTGCAGCCCTTTCTCGCTGAGGGCGAGGCGCTGGTGGACGCCGAAACGGTGCTGTTCATCAACGACGGTGAGGCCGAGATCATGGAACTGCACGTCGGCCTGGAACAGTGCATGCGTGCCAACCACGATGCTGGTCGCGCCCGAGGCGATACCGGCGAGAATGCCGCGTCGCTCGGCGGCCGACATCTTGCCGGTGAGGAGCGCAATGCCGAGCCCGGCCGCCTCGCAGAGCGGCTGCAGGGTGCGGTAGTGTTGGGCAGCGAGGAGTTCGGTGGGCGCCATCAGCGCCGATTGCGCCCCGCTTTCGGCCATGGCCGCCATCGCCATCAGGGCGACCACCGTCTTGCCAGCACCGACATCGCCCTGCAGCAGCCGTGACATCCGCTCGGGCATGGCAAGGTCGGCCCGGATATCGGCGACGGCCTGCTGTTGGCCTTCCGTCAGCGCATAGGGCAGGGCGGCGGTCACCCGCGCAGTGATCTCGCCGCTGAAGTGCCTGGCGATGCCCCGCGGCGCCACCAGTTGCGAGCGAACGATCAGCAGCGCCAGCTGGCCGGCGAGATATTCGTCATAAGCCAGCCGCATGCGGGCCGGGCCCCATAGCTGCCCATCCTCCGGCGTCGCCGGTACGTGGACCGCCTGCATGGCTGCCCCAAAGCCTGGCCACTTGAACTGCGATAGCCGTTCTGCGGGCACCCACTCCGGCAACGGCGGGACGAGCTCCAGCGTGTCGCGCACCAGCTTGTGCAATTGCCGCGCGCTGAGGCCGTGCGTCAGCGGATAGACTGGCTCGACCAGCGGCAGCTTGTCGAAGGCATCGGCCGGCACGACGTAGTCGGGATGGGTGATCTGCTTTTCGCCGTTGAAGAAGGCGATGGTGCCCGAGACGTAGAAATCCTCGCCGACCGGCAGCAGCTTTTCCACCCAGCCGCCCTGGGCGCGGAAATAGACCAGCTGGATTTCGCCGGTCTCGTCATGGGCGAAGACACGATGTGGCACCTGCGGCTTGCCCCTTGGCGGCGGCTGGTGCCGGTCGATGTGCAGCTTGAGGGTCGCGACATGGCCGACAAAGGTCTGTGCCACCCCATCCATCCGTCGCCGGTCGATGATGCCGGACGGCATGTGCATCAACAGGTCGAGCGCGATGGCTTCCTGTCCTTCCGGCGCGCCGAAGAACCTTGTGAGCAGCGCCGAAAGCTTATCGCCCACGCCCTTGATGGAGCGCAGCGAACGGAACAGCGGATCGAGGGTTTGCGGACGCGACATGCCTCCTTATAGGCCATGCCGGGGGCGCGGAAACAGGGGCGTTCCGGTTGTGCGGGGCGGCCATGCAAATCAGTGTATTTACCGACTCAGGCGAGCGATGCTCACGTTGTCATGGCGTATTGTCGAGCAGGCTGCGAACATGGAACGGGTATACGATGCGCTGCTTTCGCTGGGCTATCCGGCGGCGGGCGTGGATTGGCTGAGACGCCTGCGGCTCCATGTCATCGTGTTGCTGGCGATACTGGCCTGGCTACCGATCATCGTGGTGGTGAGGGTGCTGATGTGGTGTATTGGCGCGTGATCGGTGCAACGCGCCGGTATCGATGTCGTTAGCCTCTCGGGACCGGCCACGAGGAGGCTGACAAGCCGGTCATCGACGCGTAGATAGTCCGCCCAAGACTCCAGCACCCTGTTCGGCCCCCATGACCACCACCGATAGCATTGCCATACGACGCAAGCGCGCGCGCTACCGCGCATGGCATCGTGGCACCCAGGAGATGGACCTGCTGCTCGGCCCCTACGCCGATGCAGAAGTGGACGGGATGGACGCGGCTGCGCTCGAGCGGTTCGAACGCTTCATGAACGAGGCCGACACCGACCTGCAGAAATGGCTGCTCGGCCAGGAGGCAGCGCCGGCCGATGCCGACCACGCTCTGCTGGCAGCGGTGCTGGCCTTCCGGACCGCCAGCCATGGCTGAGCACAAGGCCGACCGCACCCTGTCCAATGTGCCAGACGGCATGCAGCCGGTGGCGCTGGCGCGCCTCGTCGAAGCCGAACTGACGACGCGGCCGGACGCATCCGCCAGCCTGGTTTTTGTCGCTCGCGACGGCCGCCGCATGCAGCGCATGGCCGAGATTCTCGCGCAACTGCTGCCGGGCCATCCGGTGCTGACGCTGCCGGCCTGGGACTGCCTGCCCTATGACCGGGTGTCGCCCAATGGCGTCACCATCGCTGCGCGCATGACGACGCTATCGCTGCTGGCGGGCGAGACCGAGCGCGGCGCCATCGTTCTGACCACCGTCAACGCGCTGATCCAGAAGCTGCCGCCGCGCGACGTGGTGGCGGGAATGAGCTTTGTGGCGCGCCCCGGCCAGATGGTCGACAGCGAGAAGCTGATCAACTGGGCCAGCGGCAACGGCTACCTGCGCGTGCCGACAGTGCGCGAGGCTGGTGAATATGCCGTGCGCGGCGGGCTTATCGACCTCTATCCTGCCGGCGCCGAAGCACCGATGCGCTTCGACTTCTTCGGCAAGCAACTCGAGACCATCCGCACTTTCGATCCCGATACCCAGCGCACCACCGGCAACCTCCGGCAGATTGCACTGGCACCGATGAGCGAGGTGCTACTGAGCGAGGAGGGCATCCGCCGCTTCCGGCAGCGCTACACCGCGACGTTCGGCGGCAACACCGTCGATGATCCGCTCTACGCGGCGGTGAGTGCTGGCCAGCGGTATCCAGGCGTCGAGCATTGGTTGCCTTTCTTTTATGAGCACCTCGACCGCCTGACCGCCTATTCCGGCGACGCACCATTCGTCTTCGACGAGCAGGCGGCGGAAGCCTTCGCCGAGCGGCAGACGCAGATCTCCGATTATTACGAGGCGCGCGAACAGGCGCGGCACGAGAAGCAGACCTCCAACGCCGCCCCTTACAAGCCGGCGCCGCCCGACCTGCTCTATGAGACCGACGCCCATCCCTATGAGCTGGCGCCAGCCGGCAAGGTGACGCAGCTCTCGCAGTTCGCCGCGCCGGGCGGACGCAAGGGCGACGATATCGGCGGACGGATGGCACCGAGCTTTGCTGCCGAGCGGCAGGCGCAGGACGTCAACCTGTTCGAAGCCGTGGTCAAGCTGCTGGCCAAGGAGCGGCGGGAGAAGCGACGCACGATCATCGCCTGCTGGAGCGAAGGCTCGCGCGACCGCATGGCACAGGTTCTGGCCGATCACGGGCTGGCGCATCCGCGCATGGCGGAGAATTGGCGCGACGCGGAGACGACCTCATCGGAAACCACTGCGCTGGTGATCCTCGGGCTGGAGACCGGTTTCCAGACCGACGACCTGCTGGTGCTGTCCGAGCAGGACATCCTCGGCGAGCGCATGCTCAGGCCGCAGAAGCGGCGTAAGGCCTCAGATGCGCTGACCGAGGCGGCGGGCCTCGCCGCAGGCGATCTGGTTGTGCATGTCGACCACGGTATCGGCCGCTTCCTGGGGCTGAAGACCATCGAGGTGCAGGGTGCGCCGCACGATTGCGTCGAGATCGAGTATGCGGGCAAGACCAAGCTCTACCTGCCGGTCGAGAACATCGAGCTTCTGTCGCGCTACGGCGCCGACGCTGTGGTGGAACTCGACAAGCTCGGCGGTGTCGCCTGGCAGGCAAAGAAGAGCCGGCTGAAGCAGCGCATCCGCGAAATGGCGGGGCAGCTGATCAAGATCGCGGCGCAGCGCCAACTGGTGAGCGCCGACCCCATCGATGTGCCGCCGGGCCTCTACGAAGAGTTCGCCGCGCGCTTCCCCTATGAGGAAACCGAGGACCAGCTCGCTGCCATCGACGCGGTGTTCACCGACATCTCGGCCGGCAAGGTCATGGACCGGCTGGTCTGCGGCGATGTGGGCTTCGGCAAGACCGAAGTGGCGCTGCGCGCGGCCTTCGCCGTGGCCATGTCGGGCCGGCAGGTGGCGGTGGTGGTGCCGACGACGCTGCTCTCGCGCCAGCACTTCCGCACCTTCCGCGAGCGCTTCAACGGCTTGCCGCTGCGCGTGGCGCAGGCGTCGCGGCTGGTGACAGCCAATGAGCTGAAGGCGACCAAAGAAGGCCTCGCCGACGGCAAGATCGACATCGTCGTCGGCACGCATGCGCTTCTGTCCAAGAACATCAAGTTCAAAGACCTCGGCATGCTGATCGTCGACGAGGAGCAACACTTCGGCGTGGCGCACAAGGAGCGGCTGAAGGAGCTGAAGGCCAATATCCACGTGCTGACGCTGACCGCGACACCGATCCCGCGCACGCTGCAGCTGGCACTGACCGGGGTGCGCGACCTGAGCCTGCTGGCGACGCCGCCGGTGGACCGCCTCGCCATCCGCACCTTCATTTCGCCGTTCGATCCACTGTCGATCCGCGAGGCGCTACTGCGCGAGAAATATCGCGGGGGGCAGGCGTTCTATGTCGTGCCGCGCATCAAGGACCAGCCGGATATCGCCGAGTTCCTGCGCACGCAGGTGCCGGAGGTGAGTTTCGTCGTCGCCAACGGCCAGATGCCGCCGTCGGAACTCGACGACATCATGAACAATTTTTACGACGGGCGCTTCGATGTGCTGGTGGCAACCACCATCGTCGAATCGGGGCTCGATATCCCCAACGCCAACACGCTGATCGTGCATCGGGCCGACAATTTCGGCCTCGCGCAGCTGTACCAGATCCGCGGGCGTATCGGACGCGCCAAGCAGCGTGCCTATGCGCTGTTCACCATCCCGCCCGATCGCAAGCTCAACGACACCGCGGAACGCCGGCTATCGGTGCTGCAATCGCTCGAGTCGCTGGGGGCAGGGTTCCAGCTTGCCAGCCATGACCTCGATATTCGTGGCGCCGGCAACCTGCTCGGCGACGAGCAGTCGGGCCATATCCGCGAAGTTGGTTTCGAACTCTACCAGGCCATGCTGGAAGAGGCGGTGGCGGCGCTGCGCGAGGGCGATACCGAATACGAGGATCGCAACGAGTGGAGCCCGACGATCTCGCTCGGCATGCCCGTGATGATTCCCGAGCACTATGTGCCGGATCTGCAGCTGAGGATGCAGCTCTATCGCCGGTTGGGCGACCTCAGCGACGCGCGCGAGATCGATGCCGCCGGCGCCGAACTGATCGATCGTTTCGGCCCGCTGCCGGAGGAGGTCGAGGCGCTGCTCAAGGTCATCCTCGTCAAGGCCCTGTGCCGCATCGCCAATGTCGAAAAGGTCGAGGCGGGCCCGAAGGGGGCTGTCGTGACGCTGCGTAACCGTGAATTTCCCAACCCCGCCGGGCTGGTGCGGCTGGTGTCGGAACCGCAGATGCAGGCCCGCATCAAGCCCGATCAGAAGATCGTGTTCGCCCGCGAGTGGCCCAATGCCGAATCCCGCCTCAAAGGCACGGCAGCAATCCTTTCCAAGATGGCCCGCCTGGCTGCCGATGACGGCGGTATTGCCACAGTGGGGCGATAATGCTTCCGCAGTTCAGCTCGGCCATGCTATTGCCCGATTTGATCCCTTGAAACACGCTGAAACAAAGGTGGCCGAAAGAGTCACCACCGGTAGAAACCACAAGGAAACCCGATGATCCTCAGAAAGCTCTTGGTGGCCAGTCTCGCTGTCGCGGCGCTGTCGCTGACGCCTGCCGCCTACGCCCAGGATGCCACCACCCCGGCGGCGCCCGCGGAAGGGGCTGCGCCCGCTGCTGCGCCGGCCGCTCCCGCGCCCGCGCAGAACTGGCTGAAGGTCTGCGATCCACTGGAAAATGGCCAGAAGGCCTGCATCATGCGCCAGGTCGTGGTGACCAATGGGCAGTTCCTCGGCTCGTTCCTGCTGCGCGACGATCCGGGCCAGGAAAGCCGGCTGCTGGCAGTCGCTGCAGTGCCGCTTGGGGTGCTGCTGCCGTTCGGGCTGACCTGGCA
Organism: uncultured Devosia sp.; assembly: GCA_964399695.1. GTDB lineage: Bacteria > Pseudomonadota > Alphaproteobacteria > Rhizobiales > Devosiaceae > Devosia_A. The sequence continues at coordinate 140,167 of CAYNRZ010000007.1, forward strand.
GATCGATGGCGGCAAGCCGATTCGGGTGCCGTTCATGCTGTGCGACCCGCAGTCCTGCGCCACCCAGCTGGTGATCAACGAGGCCTACGTGAACAGCCTCAAGCAGGGCGGCGTGTTGAAGCTGACCGCCAAGAACCGCCAGAACAAGGATCTGGTCATCGATATCAACCTCGCTGGCTTCACGGCCGTCTATGATGGCGAAGCGGCGATGACCTTCGACGAGTTCAACCAGCAGGGCGCTGCCGGCACTTCACCGAGCGCGCTCGAGCAGCAGTTGCAGGACCGTGCCGAGCAGTTGCGCCGCCAGCTTGATGGCGAAACCCCTGCCGATGGCGCGGCTCCCGCGGAAGGCACCACGCCCGCACCGCAGTAAGCCCGCGGCAGCAGGCAAATCAACAAGGGGCGCCAGGGCGCCCCTTTCGATTCAGGCCGCTCCCATGCCGAGGCGGAAGGCCTGCCTGCGCAGGGCAGGGGACGCCTTCAGCGCCCATAGACCTCCAGCCCGCAAGGCCTGTGCCGGCAACAGCTCGGCCAGCAAAGAGCGGAACAGCGTATCGACCATGCCACCGGTGCGAGCGAGATCGCCGGAACGGCGGCGCGAATAGGCGTCGCTGACCTGTTCGGCCCAGTCCGGCGCCACCCGCGCCATCCCGGTGACAGACATTTCGAGATCGGCCACATCGCGCAGCCCGAGATTGAGGCCCTGCGCCCCGATTGGCGGAAAGGCATGCGCCGCCTCGCCGACCAGCACCAGGCCTTCATGACCGGCATCCGGGACATTGAGCGAGCTCAAGAGGAACATGTGCGCCGGCGTGAGCAGCGCAATATCGCCGAACAGCCGCTGCGACTTCTCGAGGAAGCGCTGCCGCAGCCCTTCCTTGCCTTCGGCCTGCGCGGCACGCAGCACGTCGCGGTCGTCGATCCAGACGAGATTGGCCTTGTCGCCACCCGCTGGAACCAGCGTGAACGGACCCTGCGGATAGTGAAACTCCACCGAGGTGCCACCCAGCGGGCGGCCAAGTGCAAGGTCGCAAACCAGCGCGGCCTGGGAGAAGCCATGCTCGCGGGCCCTGAAGCCTCCCGCCGAGCGGATGAACGACTTCTTGCCATCGGCCCCCACGATCAGCGGCGCGACAAAACCGCGACCATCGGAAAGCGTGAGTTCCCAGCCCACCGGTCCGCGCACCAGATCGCTGGCCATGCCCTCGATGGTCGTGATGCCGTCGAGCTTGCTCCGCGCCGCCTCGAAGGCCGCGAGCAAGTCGATGTTGGGAAAGTTCCAGCCGAAGGCAGCAAGGCCGGCCTCGGCACTGGCGAACAATGTCTCGGGCGCGCGGAGCAGCCGACGCGTGGCATCGATCAGCCGGATCTCGGTGAGCGGGTGCCCGATTGCTGCCGGATCGCCGATCAGCCCGGCGCCAATCAGGTAGTCGACGCTTGGCTGCATCAGCGCCGACGTGCGCCGGTCGGCCGGAGCCTTCGGCGCCACATGCAGCACCCTCAGCCCGGCGCGCGCCAGCGCCGCTACCGCGGCGACGCCAGACAGTCCGCCGCCCACAACGATGCTGTCGAAGCTCTCGCTCACTTTGCCACCATCAGGCGCTTGTCATGGCCGGACGGAATGATGACCGAGCCGGCGTAGGACCCTACGAAGATCGCAACGAGCAGGATCACTAGGTCCGGCGGCCAGAACGCCACCAGCGCGATGGCCGGGCCAGGACAGACACCCGACATGCCCCAGCCGATGCCGAAGAGCGCAGCACCGGCGACCAGCGGCACGTCGATCTTGTTGAACTCGGGCTCGTGGAAGCTCGCATCGAACAGCGGCGCAGGGCGACGACGGCCGAAGCGGATCGCAAGAAACATCACCGGGATGGCTCCCAGCATGACGAAGGCGAGGCTCGGATCCCAGCCGCCGGTCGGAATGGCGGTGAAATCGAGAAAGCGCAGTACTTTAAGTGGATCGACCATCTGCGACACATAGAGGCCGGCGCCGAAGAGCAGGCCGCTGATGGCCGCGGTGGCGAGGTAGGGCAGGCGGGTGGTGTTGGCCATGGGTCAGACGATGCCGGTGAGGGTGACAGTGAGGATGGCGACCGAGAAGAAAACCGCGACGGCGACCATCGAGCGCTTGGACAGCCGGGCGAGGCCGCAGACGCCATGCCCCGAGGTGCAGCCATTGCCCAGCTTGGTGCCGAAGCCGATGAGGAGACCGGCGGCGGCGATCCAGATCGGCGGACTGATATCCCAGCCCGGTGGCGGTCCGACCAATTGCGCCGGAACACCGCCCGGCCCCCCAACGCCAAGGCCGGGGATCAGCCAGGCAGCGCCTGCCGCGCCAGCGACGAGCGCCACGAGAAACACCAGGCGCCACAGGACTGTCCGCGCCGGGGGCAGCAGCTGCCCGAAAATGCCGGAAATGCCGGCGATGCGGCCGAGGCCGAGCCAGAGCACGGCCGAGGCAAGGCCGATCAGCATGCCTCCGAGCAGCGCGGGAAGTGGGGCGAAATTGGCCATGAAGCGATCCCTTTGAGTTGCCGGGGGTTTTAGCACCGGGTCATGAAGTGAACCAGCGACACGGCGACGCGTTCATGCTCTGCGCGATGCCAACAAGGGAAAATCCCCGCAGACCTATGACGGGGCGGGCAAAGTCCCTTCCATCGGCCTCGCGCCGGCCCTAGATATACCGCCACCCGCGAACCCGAAACCCGATCCGCCCTGGAGCTGCCGATGCTAGAACTTCTCTCTGATCCCGCCGTCTGGGCAGCCTTCCTGACCCTGACCGCGATGGAGATCGTGCTCGGCATCGACAACATCGTGTTCATTTCCGTGCTGGTGTCGCGCTTGCCCAAGGAACAGGCTGACCAGGCCCGCAAGCTGGGCCTGGCGCTGGCGCTGATCTTCCGTATTGCGCTGCTGCTGGTGATTTCATGGATCATCAGCCTCACCCAGCCTGCATTCGAGATCTTCGGCTTCGCCCCCTCGTGGAAGGACCTGATCCTGATCGTCGGCGGCGGCTTCCTGATCTACAAGGCGACGCACGAGATGCATGCCGAGATCGAGGAACCCCATACTGAAGACCTTGGCCGCAAGGCGTCGATGGCATTTGCCGCCATCATCGGCCAGATCATCATCATCGACCTGGTGTTCTCCGTCGACTCGATTGTCACGGCCGTCGGCATGGCCGACGATGTCGAGGTAATGATCGCCGCCGTGATCGTTGCGGTGGGCGTGATGTTCGTCGCGTCTGGCCCGGTGGCCAAGTTCGTCTCCGAGCACCCGACCACCAAGATGCTGGCGCTGGCGTTCCTGCTGCTGATCGGTACCTCGCTGGTGGCCGACGGCCTCGGCTTCCACATCCCCAAGGGCTACATCTACTCGGCCATGGCGTTCTCGGTGCTGGTCGAGGCGGTCAACATCATTGCCAAGCAGCGCAAGGCCAAGCGGTCGGGCGTGGGCATGCCGCATCTCGCCCAGATGGCGGCGACAGTTCCGGACAATATCGCCGCCGAGGCGATTGCCCCCGCGAAACCCAAACCGCGCAGTTCGACCCATGCGCGCGCCCAGTCCCGTCCGAAATCTGCTCCGAGGAAGAAGTGATGAGCCGCGCCGTCTTTGTCCGTTCGCTTGGCGGTCCGGAAGTCCTGTCGGTCGAGGAGCGCGAGGTTGGGGCGCCCGGTCCCGGCGAGATCAAGGTCCGCAACAAGGCCGTCGGGCTCAACTTCATCGACACCTACCAGCGCACCGGCCTCTACAGCGTGCCGCTGCCTTTCGTCGCCGGCAATGAAGGTGCAGGCGAGGTGGTGGCGGTGGGCGAGGGCGTCACCGCCTTCAAGCCCGGCGACCGCGTCGCCTATTCCGGCCCGGTCGGCGCCTATGCCGACGAGCGGCTGCTGCCAGCCGACAAGGCCGTTCCGGTTCCCGATGGCGTCAGCGACGAGATTGCCGCGGCCGCCATGCTGAAGGGCACCACGGCGTTCTACCTGCTGCACTGGACCCACGAGGTGAAAGCCGGTGACCGCCTGCTGATCCACGCGGCGGCCGGCGGTACCGGGCAGATCCTCGTGCAATGGGCCAAGGCCAAGGGCGCGGTAGTGATCGCCACCGCCGGCTCGGACGAAAAGTGCGAATTTGCGAGGAAGCTGGGCGCCGACCTTGCCATCAATTATCGCGAGCAGGACTTCGTCGCGGCCGTCAGGGAGTTCACCGGGGGCAGGGGAGTCGACGTGGTCTATGACGGCGTCGGCAAGGCGACCTTCGAGCCCTCGCTCGACTGCCTCAGGCCGCGCGGGCTGATGGTCAGCTTCGGCAATGCCTCGGGCCCCGTTTCGGTGCCGAGCCTCGGCATTCTGGCGACCAAGGGTTCGCTCTATGTGACGCGGCCGACCAGTGGCGCCTATTTCCCCGATGCCGCGTCCCTGCGCACGGCGGCCTCGGCGCTGTTCAAGGCGATTGCCGACGGCACGCTGACCATCGAGATCGGCCAGCGCCTGCCGCTCGACCAAGCGGCAGAAGCGCATCGGCTGCTCGAGGCGCGCGAGACGACCGGGGCGACGCTACTCATCCCCTGAGTGGACAGCGGGCCGGCGTTTCGCTAAACGCGACACCGTCGGGCAGGTGGCAGAGCGGTTGATTGCTCCGGTCTTGAAAACCGGCGAAGGTGCAAGCCTTCCGGGGGTTCGAATCCCTCCCTGCCCGCCATTCCCTCAGTACTTCGCCATCGCCTCGGCCAGTTCCGCCAGCTTGACCACGCTATTCCAGTTGCGGGCGGTGTTGGGAACGCCGATGCCCTTGTCGAACTTTGCCGCCAGTTTCGAGGTGCCGAAGCCGTCGGGCGTGTGGAGCCAGGCGGTTTCACCGGTGACCGCGATCCGCTCGGTCGGCCCGGCGACGGCACGGAGAGCGTCGAGCCGTTCGGGAGCAGGGGCACTGGCCAGCACCGCCATGTGGAGAAAGCGCCCCGGCTCGGTGGCCTCGGGAAAAGGGTTCGTCGCCATGCGCGCGTGCCAGTCGGCGAGGGTCAGCGCATAGATGTCCTTGTCAAAGCCGAATTCCTTGCGGCAGATCTCGGCGGTGCGGGCCAGAACCTCGGCGGCGGGCCGGTCGGTGAGCACCAGGGCATTGCCGCTATTGATATAGGTTGCGGCCTTCTGGAAGCCGCCTGCCTGCAAGGCCGCGCGTAGCGGCGCGGTGGGCAACTGCGTCTTGCCGCCGACGCCCCGGAACAACAGGATGTAAACTAGGGCGCGTGCCATCTATTGCCTTTCGCCGCTGCACCGGAGGAGGCCTCTCTGCCCAGTCCGGACTATCGACACTCCTCAACGCTGCGGCAAGCCGGCAGGGCTTCACTTCGCGGCAGGCGGGCTTCGCACCCAGGTGGTCTGGACCACATTGCGCTCGATCAGTTGCATATCGCGCGCCGCGAGCCCTGCGCCGGGCAGGACGAAACGCGGGTGGCCCTTGGTGAAGCAAGAAACGCCGCCAACGAGCGAGAACCCCCGCACTTCGGCAAGCACGAACCGGTTGTAGTGCGGGAGAAACAGATCGAACGTGCCGGTGCCGCCGGTGACCGCAATGATGCCCTCGGTGATCCCCACCTCGTCGAGCACCGTCTCAATGGGCATTCCGGCAGGATTCCACAGCGTGGCCAGCGGATCGGTGCTATCCGCCGCGAGACTGGCGACGCTGCTGGTCAGCACCAGCCGGCGCCGGCCGGGATTGGGATGGCGGGCATGACCCTTGCGCCCGAGGACGACCAGAGCTGCCCCGTCAAGCGCCGCCTGGAAATAGCGCCAGTCGGCCTCGCTGCGCAGCGCCTCGGGCATCTCGCCAGCGGCGTCGGCGATCATCCCATCTTCGGAGACGATGGCGTGGCCTTCGTACTGGATCGGCGTCACCTTGCTCTCCTCGTTGCCCGCATCGTTGTCGTCCTAACGCGCTGGGACAGGACGGTGAAGCGTTTTCAGACTTGGCCTCCGCCCGGCAAATGCTAGAGGAGTGAGATGCCCAGCGCGTCCCCCCTTCCGCTGCCCGTGATCGTCCCGCTTGGCGACAGCGGCCTGTTGGTTCGCTTCGCCGACAGCCTGTCGGAGCCGGCCAATGCCGCGACGCTGGCATTTGCCCGCCGAGCCGGGGCGGCCGGATTGCCGGGCGTCAGCGAGATTGCACCCAACCTCGTCTCGGTGCTGTTGCGCTACGACCCGCGCCAGATCGGCTTTGATCGGCTAGCGGGCGAGGTGCGGCTGCTGGTGAGCGGCGCCACGCATGAGGTCGCCGGCAAGGCGCACCGGATCGAGGTGCACTATGACGGCGAGGACCTCGCCGAGGTCTCGGCCATGCTGGGCCTGACTGCCGAGGAGTTCATCAGGGCGCATGGTGCGATGCCCCTGCGCGTTCTGGCCGTCGGCTTCGCCCCGGGCTTCGTCTATTGCGGGTTCCACGGCGCGGCGCTGCACGTGCCAAGGCGTGCCCTGGTGCGGCCGCCGGTGCCCGCCGGGACTGTGCTGTTTGCTGCAAGCCAGACCGCGGTCTGTGCGACGCCGGTGCCGACCGGCTGGCATGTCATCGGCCATACCGGCCTCCGCAACTTCGACGCAGAGCACACGCCGCCCGTCCGCATCGTTGCCGGTGACAGCGTGACGTTTGAGGCCACACCGTGAGCGCGGCGCTGCGGATCGTCAGGGCAGGACCGCTGACCACGCTGCAGGATTGGGGGCGTCCCGGCTGGTTGGGGTCCGGCGTTACCGCATCGGGCCCGATGGACCGAACGGCATTTCAGCGCGCTGCCGGCTGGCTCGGCGCAGCTGCCCCGACCGGCATCGAGTTCACCGTGGCGGGGATTGGCATCGAGGTCGCAGCCGGACCGATCGGCATCGCTGCCGATGGTGGGCAGTTTTCGGCCGAAGTGAATGGGGTGGCGCAGCCCTGGCCGCTGCAGGTGCTGCTGAAGTCCGGCGACCGGCTGGATATCCGCCCGGGACCGGAGGGCAACTACGGCTACCTGCGCTTCGATCGTGAGATTGAGGTGCCGCCGGTGCTCGGGAGCCGTGCCACCAACACCGTGGTCGGCATCGGCGGCCTCGCGGGCCGGGCCCTGCAGGCGGGAGACTTGCTGCCGCTGGGCCCGCGATTGTCACGACGCGCTGGCCTGCACGTCGCTGCGACCCCGCCTGAGGCGGGACCGATCCGGGTGACCTGGGGCCTGCATGCCGATCGCTTCAGTGCGGATATGCGCAACCGATTTGTTACGGAAAGCTTCCGGGTCTCGCTGCGCCTCGACCGCATGGGTGCGCGGCTCGAGGACCTGGCAGGCGTGTTTGGCGGGCTAGCGATGCTCGGCCTGGTGTCGGACGCGATCGTTCCCGGCGACATCCAGATCCTCGGCGACGGCACACCAGTGGTGCTGCTGCGCGACCACCAGCCGACCGGGGGCTATCCGAGGATTGCCACCATCGTCAGCGCCGATTTCGATCGCTTCGCCCAGTTGCGGCCGGGCAGCGAGGTCCGCTTCCAACCGGTGACCATTGCCACGGCCCATGCCCTGCTCGGAGCCAGACCATGACCAGCCTCGATCTCAATGCCGACCTCGGCGAGGGCCTGCCCGGCGATGAGGAACTGCTCTCGATCGTCTCGTCGGCCTCGATTGCCTGTGGCGGCCATGCCGGCGACGAGATCAGCATGCGCATCGCGCTGCGCTCCGCCAAGGCCAGGGGCGTCAGGGTCGGCGCGCATCCGGGTTTCGCCGATCCCGAGCACTTCGGCCGGCGCCGGTTGCTGCTGCCGCCCGAGGAACTCGATGCCCAGATCCGCGGTCAGGTGTCGCGCCTGCTGGAACTGGCAGCGGAGGAAGAGATTGCCGTCTCTTATGTGAAGCTGCATGGGGCGCTGGCCAACATGGCGGCGGAGATCCCGGCAGTGTCTATGGTGGCTTTCGCCGCGGTGGCCGGGCTGCAGCAGAGCCTCGGAATCCTTGCCATCGACAACAGCGCGCAGGTGGAAGTGGCGGACCTTCTGGGCTTCCCCGTCGAACGCGAGGCCTATGCCGACCGCGGCTATTCGGCGGATGGGCTGCTGCTGCCGCGCGACCAGCCGGGGGCGGTGTTGCATGATCCTGAGACGATAGCCGAACGGGCGGTGCGACTGGCGCGCTTCGGCGAGATCGTCGCCGCCGATGGCACGATCATCGCGACGGCGGCGCGCTCGCTCTGCATCCATGGCGACACGCCGGAAGCGGTCGCCATAGCCCTTGCCGTGCGCGACGCACTCGGCAAGGCCGGCATCGCAATTGCGGCGCCATAACAGGTTGCCAGCCCCGTCGATTCCCGCCATATCGGCGACCTCGGAACGAGAGGTGGACGAGATGGCTAGGATCATCGACGGCAAGAGCTTTGCGGAGGGACTGCGTGCCCGCATTGCCGCACACGTGGCCCGACTGAAGTCCGAGCATGGCGTGACGCCTGGCCTCGCCGTCGTCATTGTCGGTCATGATCCCGGCAGCGAAATCTATGTGAGCCAGAAGGCCAGGCAGACCGTCGAAGTCGGCATGCACTCGGAAAAGTACGAACTGCCCGAGGACGCCTCTGAGGCAGAGGTGCTGGCGCTGGTGCAGCGGCTCAACGCCGACCCGGCCATCCATGGCGTCCTGGTGCAGTTGCCTCTGCCGCCGCAGATCGACCCCAACAAGGTCATCGCCACCATCTCCCCCGACAAGGATGTCGACTGCTTCACACCCTCCAGCGTCGGCAAGCTGCAGATCGGCCTGCCCGGGCCGGTGAGCTGCACGCCGCTCGGCTGCCTGATGCTGCTTCGCGATACCCTCGGCGACCTGACCGGGCTGCACGCGGTTGTCGTCGGGCGCTCGAACCTCGTCGGCAAGCCGATGGCGCAACTGCTGCTGCGCGAGAACTGCACGGTGACGGTGGCGCATTCGAAGACGCGCGACCTGCCCGCAATCGTGCGTGAGGCCGATATCGTGGTTGCGGCGGTGGGCCGTCCGCAGATGATCAAGGGTGACTGGATCAAGCCGGGCGCAACCGTAATCGACGTCGGCATCAACCGCATCGCTGCACCGGAGCGCGGCGAAGGCAAGACGCGGCTGCTCGGTGACGTCGACTACGCCGCGGCCGCCGATGTCGCTGGTGCCATCACCCCGGTACCGGGTGGCGTCGGGCCGATGACCATTGTCTGCCTCCTCGCCAACACGGTGACCACCGCGTCGCTGATCCACGGGCTGACCCCGCCGCGCGACCTGACGCCTTAGCTCAGTCTGTCCGGGGCGCAGCCAGCTTCTCGGCAAGCTTCTTCGGCGCCCGGAAGCGCCAGGCGTCAGCCAGCCGAAGCGACAGTTCCTCGTCGCTGATCACGTCGAGCCGGACGAGCAGGCCCGGCCAGCCGCGAAAATGCTCGGTCTCCCAGTAGATCTCAGGCGCCATTTCGATCAGCAGTGACTTCTGCTCGATCGGGCAGTGCAGCACCATTTCACCCGGCGCCCGCACCGAAGCAAAGTTCTTGCCCTTCACCTGCAGCGACGGGCTGCCATAGCTGGTGCCCTCTGCCACCTCCGGCAGATTGCGACCCTGGCACAGCCGCAGCATGCGGCCCAGCTCGCTCTCACCATGCCTCGTCATGGTCATCTCCTTTTTGCAGCAGACAAATCCACGTTGGCAGCGACACCAAGTCTGGCGCATCCGGCAGCGATTGGCTACACCAGCGAACAACCCGAAGCGCCAGCCTCCCGGGGTCTCCATGACCGAAGAATTCAGCACTGCCGAGCCCGGGGAGCCCCGCCTCGATCCGAACGCGTTTCGCGATGCGGACGAGCACATCAACCCGATGTGGCTCGAGCGGTTGCGTGCGCACCTCGCGACGGGGGAGGCCGACGACGTCGCCGACATGATGGCGCCGCTGCACGCCGCCGATGCCGGCGACCTGCTCGAGGCCCTGGACGCCGATGAGCGATTGGCGTTGGTCCGCTCGCTCGGCGACCGCTTCGACTACGAGGCGCTGACCGAGGTCGACGACTCGATCCGCAACGAGTTGCTCGAAGACCTGCCGACGGCGGACGTGGCACGCGGCGTGGCAGCGCTCGATAACGACGACGCTGTCACCATCCTCGAGGATATCGACGACGCCGATCGCGAAGAAATCCTCGCGCAGATGCCGGCCTTCGAGCGGCTGAGCCTGAAGCGGAGCCTGGATTTTCCGGAGGACTCCGCCGGCCGGCGCATGCAGACTGACTTCATCGCCATCCCGCCGTTCTGGACGGTGGGCCAGACGATCGACTACCTGCGCGTCGAAAAGGAGCTGCCGGACGAGTTCTTCCAGCTTTACGTGGTCGATCCCGGCTATCGCGTCCTCGGCACCATTCCGCTCGACAAGTTCTTGAGGGCCCAGCGCACCGTGCGCATCGAGGACCTGATGAACCACGATGTGCTGACCGTCGACGCCACCGAGGACCAGGAAGAAGCCGCCCGCACCTTCGAGCGCTACGACCTGGTCGAAATCGGCGTGGTCGACGAGAACCAGCGCATGGTCGGCGTCCTGACCGTGGACGACATGGTCGACGTCATCCACGAGGAGGCGACCGAGGACATCAAGCTGCTGGCCGGTGTCGGTGATGAAGAGATTTCCGACAAGGTGCTCAGCGCCGTGCGCTCGCGCGCGCCCTGGCTGGTGGTGAACCTGATCACCGCCATACTCGCCTCGACGGTGATCGGGCTATTCGACGCCACCATCGAGCAGATGGTGGCCCTGGCCGCGCTGATGCCCATCGTCGCCTCGATGGGCGGCAATGCCGGCACCCAGACCATGACCATCACCGTGCGCGCCCTAGCCACCCGCGACCTCGACCGCGCCCGGGTGGGGCGGCTCATCCTGCGCGAAATGACGGTCGGCGTGCTCAATGGCAGCATCTTCGCCATCCTGATCGGGACGGTGACGGCGCTGCGCTACATGAACCCCAGTCTCGGCATCGTCATCGGCATGGCGATGGTCATCAACCTGATTGCCGCCGGCACGGCAGGCGTGCTGATCCCGCTCGGGCTCAATCGGCTGAAGATCGACCCGGCCATCGCCTCCTCGGTCTTCGTCACCACGGTCACCGATATCCTGGGCTTCTTCGCCTTCCTCGGCCTCGCGGCCCTGTGGTTCGGGCTGCTGTAGCAGAGCTGCAACACTTGCTTAACCTTGTCGGTCGGGTTAACAAAACCTTGCTGTCGCATTTCTGACGCAATCGGAAATCGGTGGCGATGAAACGGCAAGAAGGAGTCTCGATGCGCAGCCATTCGAAGGCCGATTGGGGGCGTTCCACTCTAGCGACCGTGTCATGGACACTGGTTTGCTGCCTCGTCATGGCGGTTGTCCTCGCCATCATCACGACCAGCTGAACCCCGAGAGCGCGGAAAAGAGCGAACGCACTGGACCTTCGGGTCCGACGTCGTCAAGAATTCGAAAGGCGCCGGGCCACACGGCGCCTTTCTCTATTGGGGTACCGAATGAAGCTGATCTTCGCCAACCGCAACTATTCGAGCTGGTCGCTCCGCCCCTGGCTGGTGCTGCGGCACTTCGACATCGCCTTCGATGAGGAGCAGGTGCTGCTCTCGGGCGAAGGCTGGCGAGAGACCATTCGTCGGAAATCGCCGAGCGGCAAGGTGCCGGTGCTGGTCGACGGCGATCTGGCGATCCCGGAAAGCCTCGCCATCATCGAGTACCTGAACGACAAGTACCCGGCCAAGGGCATCTGGCCGTCCAACCGGCTGGAGCGGGCCCGCGCCCGCGCCGCGGCGACCGAGATGCATGGCGGCTTCCAGGCCCTGCGCCAGGCCGCGCCGATGAACCTGCGCGCCTCGCACCCCGGCAAGATCGACATCGACGCGGTGGCCGGCGAATTGCGCCGACTGGAGCAGATCTGGGGTGAACTCACCGACCGGTCAGGCGGTCCCTACCTGTTCGGAAACTTCGGCGGCGCAGACGCCATGTTCGCCCCGATGGCGAGCCGGATCCGAACCTATGACCTTCCCGTCTCGGACTCCGCGGCCGAATATGTCGAGGCGATCTACGCCCTGCCAGCCTTCCAAGAGTGGCTGTCGCTGGCCATCAAGGAACCGTGGACGGTGGATGACGACGAGATCGACATCATCCAGGCGCGAGCGGCGGCCGCCCGCTGATGATGCACATGATCAAGCTCTGCGTCGGCGTGGCGACGTTGGAGGAGCTGGAATCCTATCGCGACGAGCGCGCGCATTGGTGGGGCGCCGACTACGGCGAGGACGTCCATGTCCACCGCACCCGCACAATGCCCAAGCGCAAGGCAGAGATCGAAGGGCAGGGGTCGATCTACTGGGTGATCTCCGGCGTCGTCCGCTGCCGCCAGCCGATCCTGCGCCTCGCCGCCGCCGTGGATGACCAGGGCCTCGCCTGCTGCGACATCATCATGTCGCGCGACATGATCCGCACCGTGCCGCGGCCGAAAGCGCCCTTCCAGGGCTGGCGCTATCTGGACCCCAAGGATGCGCCGGCCGATCTCGGCGGTGGGGGCTTTGAGGAAGGCGGCTCGCCTGAGCTGGCCGAGGAGCTGGCGAGGCTGGGACTGATCTGATGGATGAGGTTCCGCTGGCAATTCGGCTGGAGACGCTGGGGGCAACGGCTGTCGCATTCTACCCCGCAGATGCTCCAGCCATCGCCGGCGAGGCGGCGAGCCTTGACGTGATCGGCGCACTCTATGGCAGCGGCGCCGACCTCGTGGTCTTCGAGGTCACCCAACTGGCTCCGGAGTTCTTCGAGCTGCGCAATGGCCTCGCGGGGGCGATCCTGCAGAAGTTCCAGAACTACGGGTTGCGAGTCGCCATTCTTGGCGACATTGCCCATCATACGGCCGCGAGCACGGCGCTGGCCGATTTCGTCCGGGAAACGACCCGGCGCGGCGAGGTGCTGTTCCTTCCCAGTCTGGCTGCGCTGAAGCAGCGGCTCGGCTGATGTCGCAGCACTGTGACCGAGCTATGCAAAGACAGGCCCTTGCGCCGATTGCTTGCGTGCACGCACTGTCCGGTGCATAGCGGCAATACGTATTTGGACGGCCCGGAGGCGCGGTGAACTTTGCCACGGGCCGTAGGACGGGAGACGGGCATGGGCAAGGCCGGCACGCATGTGGTGGTCGTTGGCAACGAGAAGGGTGGATCGGGCAAGTCGACCACCGCTTTTCATCTGAGTGTCTACCTGATGTATCAGGGCTTTTCCGTCGCCTCGATCGATGTCGACGGCCGCCAGCAAACCCTGACGCAATACGTTCGCAACCGCCGCAACTGGGCGCGGTCGCATGAGCTCGATATCCCGCATGCCCGGCACTATCATCTGCCCCTGGCGAAATCGGACTCGGTGAAAGAGAATCAGCGGCTCGAGTTCGATCTGTTCCGGCAGGCGATCATGGAGATCGAGGGCGAGAGCGACTTTCTGATCGTCGACACCCCCGGCTTCGATACGCATCTCACGCGGCTGGCGCACTCGCTGGCCGACACGCTGCTGACGCCGCTCAATGACTCGATCATCGATCTTGACGTTATGGCGCATATCGATCCGGAAACGGGCGATCCAAAGGAAATGAGCCACTACTCCCGGCTAGTACAGCGGGCGCGCACCGAGCGGCTGGCCATCGATGGTCGGACCATCGACTGGGTGCTGGTGCGCAATCGCATCTCGATGCTGCAGTCCCGCAGCGCCCGAATGGTGCAGTCGGCCATCGAAAAGATCGCCGTGCGGCTCGGCTGCCGAGTAGCAGATGGCATCGCCGAGCGGGTCATCTTCCGCTCGCTGTTCCCGACCGGCATGACCGTGTTCGACCCGCTGGACGCCGAACTTTTGGGAGGCGCGCCATCCATGTCGCACATCAGCGCCCGGCAGGAGTATCGGGCGCTGGTCGAGGCTCTGCAGCTCCCGGTCGACCCACGCGCGATCGCGAGAGCTGCGTCCACGCGTTTCGTCGTGGAAAGCGCCCCGCAGTTGCCGCCGCACCAGCTCGCCGCAGACTGAGTTTGGCTTAGCGGCTCGGCATGATCACCCGCACGGCCCGTGCGCCGCCGGGCGAGAACACGTCGAGCTCGATGCCCACATGTGGCAACAGCATGCGTCGCGTGCGGGCCGACAGGGCCATCACTGCCGACAGCAACTCGCCGACGCCGCGGCGGGGCAGGCGAGGGCCAAGCCGTGAGGCTATGGCGTTGACGGCAATCCGGTGCTCATCGGCATCGGCCACCGTAAGGCGGGACTGGCCGACAAAGCGGGCAAGTTCCGAAAGGCTAGACGTGTCGCTCATTTGGGCTACTCCAACACAGGCCACAAACGCGCTTCCCTGGGGCGGCTGACTGGTGCGTGCTACGATTGCATCGCCAGGCAGCTCAGCTTGACTTTCTTGAGTTCGTTGCAGATGCCGGACGCGTCGTCACGCCCGGTGAAGCCGTCGAAACGCGCCCGGAAAAAGACCTGACCGTCTTTGTCGAAGCGTTCGATATAGGGGCGGAACCCGCCGAGCTGGCCCACCTTGGCCGTCGCATCGCCGATCAGGGCGCGTGCTCCGACTTCGCTGGGCGCAGCGCCGATCTGGACGATCCAGCCGGTGGGGGCCGGAGGCGCAAGGGCGGCGGGCGCAGCCTGGTCCTCGATGATGTCGGGCGCGGTATCGCCGATGCCACCCGAGGTCATCAGGTCGATCGGTTCGCCGTCGCCACCAATGCCAACCGGCGGCAGCAGCGGCGCGGAGGGCTGGGTTGCGCCGAGTTCGGCAGGAGGCGCGCCGAGCGAGAAGGTATCGCTCAGCCACGCGCCGATCACATCGAGCGGCCGCTCGTCGTCAGACGGCACGCCGGCCACGCTGGCCGCAGCCTGGACACCGGGATCGAAGGCGAGATCCTCGGGACGAGCAGCGGGCACGGGGCCATTGTCGATGCTTGCAACGATGATCTGGTCCTGCGGCACCACCGGCGCAACAGCCGCTTCTGCGGTTTCGGTCATGGCAACGGCCGCGAGACGGAAGCTGGGATAGGGCATCGGCACGACCGGCACGGGACCCGTGGACGCAACCATGACGGTCGCACCCTTGCGGCCAGGCTGCGGGATCATGGCGACGTCGAGATAGCCGCCGCTGCGCCCCTTGCCGATATATTTTTTCACCAGCTCGCGCACCTTGGCGTCGCGGGCCCCGGACGAATCGAAACCGAAGCCGACGACCACGATGTGCCGGTTGTTGGCGCGCGCGGCGGTCAACAGGTTGAAGCCGGAGGCGTTGATGTAGCCCGTCTTGATGCCGTCGACGCCATTGGACCCGAGCAGCCGGTTGTGGTTGCCGTAGGTGCGCTTGCCGTACGAAAAGCTCTTGGTCTGGAAGTACTCGTAGTACTTCGGGAAATGCTGGTAGACCGCGATGCCGAGGATGGCCTGGTCGCGCACCGTTGTCACCTGGCCGCTATCGGGCAGGCCCGATGCATTGCGGTAGGTGGTATGGGTCATGCCCATGGCCTTGGCAGTTGCCGTCATCCGCTTGGCAAAGGCACTCTCGGAGCCGGAGATGTTCTCGGCGATCACGCGCGCCACGTCGTTGGCGGAAATCGTCACCAGCGCCTTGATGGCATTCTCGACCGAGATCGACGAACCGGCCTTGACGCCGAGCTTGGTCGGCACTGCGGAGGCCGCATACTTGGAGACGGTCAGCTTGGTGTCGAGGCTGAGGTTACCGGCCGCCAGTTCCTGGAACAGCACATAGAGCGTCATCACCTTGGTCACGGACGCCGGATAGCGGGCGGCATCGGCCGATGACTCGTACAGCACCTTGCCTGACTTGGCGTCGATCACGATGCCGGCATATTTGCGCGGGACGGACGCCGCCTCGACGGGCTGCGCCAGCAGCACGGAAACCGCCAGCGCGGTGACCAGCGCGAAAAACATCGATGAAAGCAAGCCGCGGGCGGCAGTGGTTCTGGCTAGGGTAAGCACCCGGTACTCCAACTCAAGCCGGGCTCATACACAGCCCGTTTGTCATGCCTATGGCGAACAGCCCGACCGTCCTGAACCTGTGACGGAAGACACCCTTCTGTGACCGGACCTTAGGGCCCGCCCCTTACGAAACCGTAAAATGCGATGAAAATCCGACGCTTCGGCGGTGCAGCCGCAGCATATAAGCCTCCCCCAAAGGCTAGGTGATAGGCACTTAACACCCAGCCGTTTTTGCCTACATACTGGCCTCACCATGCTGCTTCGAACCGATCCCACCCAACGCCGCAACATGCATGCCAGCAACCGCTCGACGCGGCTGGTGGTGCCCATGGCGGGGCCTGCGCGGGGATCGGATGAAGAGGGTGGCAAGGGGGGTGGTGGCGCTGGCGGCAAGAACGACACCGCAACGATCACCCGCCCCAAGACCCGCAGCAAGCGCCCGAATCTGTATCGCGTGCTGCTGCTCAACGATGACTACACTCCGATGGAGTTCGTGGTCCTCATCCTGCAGGACGTCTTCAACAAGACCCGCGAAGACGCGATGCGCGTGATGCTGCATGTCCATAATCATGGCGTGGGGGAATGCGGCATCTATCCCTACGAGGTGGCCGAAACCAAGGTCACCCGGGTCATGGACGCCGCGCGCAAGAGCCAGCATCCGCTGCAATGCGTGATGGAGAAGCAATAGGAACCCTAAATGCCCTCATTCTCACGCGGACTCGAAAAGGCCCTGCATCTGGCGATGAATCTCGCCCGGGAGCGCGCGCACGAATTTGCGACGCTTGAGCACCTTTTGCTTGCCCTGACCGACGACCGCGACACCATCGCGGTTCTGAACGGCTGTGACGTCGATATCGAGGCGCTGAAGAGCGATCTCGAGGACTTCATCAACGAGGAGCTCGACAGCCTCGTGGTGCCCAATGGCCAGGATGCGCGCCCGACTGCGGCGTTCCAGCGCGTGATCCAGCGCGCCGTGATCCATGTGCAGTCCTCGGGCAAGGAAGAGGTCACCGGCGCCAACGTGCTGGTGGCGATCTTTGCCGAGCGCGAGAGCCATGCCGCCTATTTCCTCGAGCAGCAGGACATGACGCGTCTCGACGCGGTCAACTTCATCTCGCATGGCATCACCAAGTCGGGGGCGGGCGAGGAGCGTCGTGTCCGCGGCGCCGAGACGCCCGGCAATGCCCAGGGCGAGGATGGCGAGCGCGCCGGCGGCAACGGCCAGAGCTCGGCGCTGGCCGATTTCTGCGTCAATCTCAACGAGAAGGCCCGGGCCGGAAAGATCGACCCGCTGATCGGCCGCGATTCCGAGCTGCGCCGCACCATCCAGATCCTCTGCCGGCGCTCCAAGAACAACCCGCTTTATGTCGGTGACGCCGGCGTTGGAAAGACCGCCATCGCGGAAGGTCTGGCCCGCAAGATCGTCGAAGGCGAAGTGCCCGAGGTGCTGCGCGAGTCGGTGATTTATGCCCTCGACATGGGCTCGCTGCTGGCCGGCACCCGCTACCGCGGCGACTTCGAAGAGCGGCTGAAGGCCGTCATGAAGGAGCTGGAGAAGCACCCCGACGCGATCCTGTTCATCGACGAGATCCACACCGTGATCGGTGCCGGCGCCACCGGCGGCGGCGCGCTCGATGCCTCCAACCTGCTGAAGCCAGCCCTGGCCTCGGGAAATATTCGCTGCATCGGCTCGACCACCTACAAGGAATACCGCCAGTTCTTCGAGAAGGACCGGGCCCTGGTCCGCCGCTTCCAGAAGATCGACGTCGCCGAACCGACGATTCCGGATGCCATCGAGATCGTGAAGGGGCTGCGTCCGTACTTCGAGGACTACCACAAGCTCAAGTACACCGACGACGCCCTGAAGGCGGCTGTCGAGCTCAGCGCCCGCTACATCAACGACAGGAAGCTGCCCGACAAGGCGATCGACGTGATCGACGAGACCGGCGCGAGCCAGATGCTGCTGACACCCGAGAACCGCAAGGCGGTGATCGAGGTGGAGGATATCGAGCAAACCATTGCGACGATGGCCCGCATCCCGCCCAAGTCGGTGTCCAAGACCGATTCCGAGCTGCTCGCCAATCTCGAGAACAACCTCAAGACCGTGGTGTTCGGCCAGGATGCGGCGATCACCGCGCTGGCCTCGGCCATCAAGCTCGCCCGTGCGGGCTTGCGCGAACCGGAAAAGCCGATCGGCTCGTACCTGTTCACCGGCCCCACCGGTGTCGGCAAGACCGAGGTGGCCAAGCAGCTGGCCGATACGCTCGGCGTCGAACTGCTGCGCTTCGACATGTCGGAATATATGGAGCGCCACACGGTCAGCCGGCTGATCGGTGCGCCTCCGGGCTATGTCGGCTTCGACCAGGGTGGGTTGTTGACCGACGGTGTCGACCAGCATCCGCATTGCGTCGTGTTGCTCGACGAAATCGAGAAGGCGCATCCGGACCTGTTCAACATCCTGTTGCAGGTGATGGATCACGGCAAGCTGACCGACCACAACGGCAAGTCGGTGGATTTCCGCAACGTCATCCTGATCATGACCTCCAATGTCGGCGCCATGGAGCTGCAGAAGTCTCCGATCGGCTTCGGTCGGAAGCGTGAGGCGGGTGATGACGAGGACGCCATCAACCGGATGTTCACCCCCGAGTTCCGCAACCGGCTCGACGCGATCATCTCGTTCGGCCCGCTGCCGCCGGTGGTCGTCCGTCGCGTGGTCGAAAAGTTCGTGCTGCAGCTGGAAGGCCAGCTGGCCGAGCGTGGCGTGACCATCGAGCTGACCCCGGAAGCCGCCGAATGGCTGGCCATCCGCGGCTACGACGAGAAGATGGGCGCGCGGCCGCTCGGGCGCGTCATCCAGGAGCACGTCAAGAAGCCGCTGGCCGACCAGGTGCTGTTTGGCGAGCTGCAGAACGGTGGCTCGGTGACGGTGGCGCTGGTGGGCGTGGGCCCCGATGCCAAGCTGGAACTGATCGCGGTGCCGCCGCGTCCGGCCAAGCCCAAGGCGCTACCGAAGCCGCGAAAGACCAAGGCCGATGCCAAGGCGGCGGACAAGCCGGCCGAGGAAAAAAGCTGACGGCGATCAAGCGCCGGGAACAAGACAAAGGCCGGGAGCGATCCCGGCCTTTCTGTTTGTCGTCGGTCAGGCAGCGCGCTTGCCCGGCAGGCGGGCGCGGATGAAACCCCAGAGCGGACCGATTCCATACTGCACCACCGGGATCAGCAACGCTCCGAGCAGCAGGCCGAGCACGAGGTCCGCGACAATGGTGGCAAGTTCACCGGCGAGCCCGGAAATCGGGGGCAGGGCGCTTTCGGCCGCGTGGGCAAAGCCCTCGATGAGGTGTTCGATACCAGTGAGGCCGAAGCCGGCAAGGCCGTGCACGACGATGCCACCGCCGACCCAGATCATCGCGGCTGTGCCAACGATGCTCAGCGTCTGCATCACCCACGGCATCGACCGCAGGATGCCGCGGCCGGTGGCGCGCCCAAGCCCGGTCCTCGCGCCACGGGCCATGGCGAGCCCGATGTCGTCGGCTTTGACGATCAGGGCCACGGCTCCGTAGACGAGCGCGGTGATGCCGATGCCAACCAGCGCCAGCACCAGAGCCTGCTCCAACAGCGGCAGGTCCGGCAAGGAGCCGAGCGCGATGGTCATGATCTCGGCGGACAGAATGAAATCGGTCTGGATGGCGCCGTTGACCCGCTCGGTCTCGAGCGTAGCGGGATTGTCGGGCGCGCCATCGAACTCGGCCTCGAGGTCGTGCGCGGCGTGCGGGAACAATGCGGCGTAGACCTTTTCGGCCCCTTCGTAGCAAAGGTAGGCACCGCCGAACATCAGGAGCGGCGTGACCAGCCATGGCGCGAAAGCGCTCAGCGCCAGCGCCGCCGGAAGCAGGATCAGCAGTTTGTTGCGGATCGAGCCGAGTGCGATCCTGCCGACGATGGGCAATTCCCGGTCGGCCGAAAAGCCGGTGACATAATTCGGCGTCACCGCGGTATCGTCGATCACTGCACCTGCCGCCTTCATGCCGGCCTTGGCGGCCTGCCCCGCCACATCGTCGATCGACGCAGCCGCGACCTTGGCGAGCGCGGTCACGTCATCCAGCAGGCCAAGCAGTCCGACGCTCATTAAGAGTCTCCCAGCATCGCCCGAACCGATAGTTTCCGTTCGGCTTTGCACAGAACCAGGCGCGGCGGTCAATCCGTTGCCGTGCATGGGAGGTTGTCGCCTCCGGTCGTTGCCTGAGTAGACGCTGCCTGCTATCCGGACAATGCCGAAAATACAGTTGCCGGTTGGTATCCCGGCGCCCGCTACAGGGACTTGTCGCTTTGCGACCCATCGGCGTCAGACCTTGTTCAACAGACAGGGTGTGACGCTGTGTCTTTGCCGCGTCGCGCCCCTCAGCGGAGACCAAAAGTGACTTCAGTCAAGACCCGCGTCATCGGCCAACTTTTCATCTCGTTCGGTATGGCTCTCACAATGTCGGGGATTATGGGCTTCATTGCCCTGGGTCCCGCTTACCTGCCGCACTGGCCGGTCAACTTCCTGACCGCCTGGCCAATCGCCTTTGTCCTTAGCATGTTTGTCAGCCCGCTGGCGTTCAAGCTGGCGCACAGGGTATCGCACCTTATCGAGCGCTCCCCCGCGCGGTAAGGCGGCGACGCCGGGGCCTTGCCCGGTGACGCCAAAGAGAAAGGGCCCCGCGGGGCCCTTTCGTATGTCATGGTCTGATACCGAAGCCGATCAGGCCGAGTAGTACATCTCGTACTCGACCGGGTGCGGAGTGTGCTCGAACTTGATCACTTCCGTCATCTTCAGTTCGATATAGCTGTCGATCTGGTCGTCGGAGAACACGCCGCCCGCCTTGAGGAACTCGCGATCCTTGTCCAGCGACTCAAGGGCTTCGCGCAGCGAACCGCAAACGGTCGGGATCTGCTTCAGCTCTTCCTTCGGCAGTTCGTACAGGTCCTTGTCCATCGGGTCGCCCGGGTGGATCTTGTTCTTGATGCCGTCAAGGCCGGCCATCAGCATCGCGGCAAAGCCGAGATAGGGGTTGGCCAGCGGATCGGGGAAGCGCACTTCGACGCGCTTGGCCTTCGGCGACTGGCCGAAGGGGATACGGCAGGACGCCGAGCGGTTGCGCGCCGAGTAGGCGAGCAGCACGGGCGCCTCGAAGCCGGGCACCAGGCGCTTGTAGCTGTTGGTGGTCGGGTTGGTGAAGGCGTTGATGGCCTTGGCATGCTTGATGATGCCGCCGATGTAGTAGAGCGCGTCCATCGACAGGCCGGCATACTGGTCACCGGCGAACAGCGGCTTGCCGTCCTTCCAGATCGACTGGTGGCAGTGCATGCCCGAGCCATTGTCGCCATAGACCGGCTTGGGCATGAAGGTCACGGTCTTGCCGTAGGCCTGGGCCACCTGCTGGATGACGTACTTGTAGATCTGCACCGAGTCCGCTGCCTTGATGATCGGGCAGAACTTGATGCCGAGCTCGTGCTGGGCCGACGCCACTTCGTGGTGGTGCTTCTCGATCGGAACGCCCATTGCGCCCATGGCAGCGAGCATCTCGCCACGCATGTCCTGCGCGGTGTCCAGCGGCGGCACCGGGAAGTAGCCCTTCTTGAGGCCGATGTGGTGACCGTTGTTGCCCGACTCGTACTCGGTGTCGTTGTTGGACGGCAGTTCCGAGTGATCGACCGAGAACCCGACCTTGTAGGTGGTGTTCGAGTAACGGACGTCGTCGAAGATGAAGAATTCGGGCTCTGGGCCGAAATAGACGCTGTCGCCGATCCCGAGTTCCTTGACGTAGGCCTCGGCCTTCTTCGCCGTCGTGCGCGGGTCGCGGTCATAGGGCTGGTAGGTGAGGGGATCGAGCACGTCGCAGTTGATCGCGAGGGTCGAGGCACCGAAGAACGGGTCCATATAGGCCGAGTCCGGATCGGGCATCAGTACCATGTCGGACTCGTTGATGGCCTTCCAGCCGGCGATCGACGAGCCGTCGAACA
>CAYNRZ010000008.1:0-141158 GCA_964399695.1 uncultured Devosia sp.
CGCGCTGCTCGGCGAGCTGGCTGATATGGACGAGGCCGTCCTTGGCGCCGAAGAAGTTCACGAACGCGCCGAAATCGGCGGTCTTGACCACGGTGCCCTGGTAGATTGCACCGACTTCGGCTTCGTCGGTGATCGAGCGGATCCACTTGATCGCGGCTTCGATCTGCGCGCCGTCCGAAGAGGCGATCTTGATCGTGCCGTCATCCTCGATGTTGATCTTGGCGCCGGTCTTCTCGACGATCTCGCGGATCACCTTGCCGCCGGTGCCGATCACTTCACGGATCTTGTCGGTCGGGATCTTCATGGTCTCGATGCGCGGGGCGAACTCGCCCACACTCGAACGCGAGGTGTCGAGTGCCTTGGCCATCTCGCCCAGGATGTGCTCGCGGCCGCCCTTGGCCTGCTCGAGCGCGACCTTCATGATCTCTTCGGTGATGCCGGCGATCTTGATGTCCATCTGCAGCGAGGTGACGCCATCGGCGGTACCCGCAACCTTGAAGTCCATGTCGCCGAGGTGATCCTCGTCACCCAGGATATCCGACAGAACGGCGAAGCGGTCACCCTCGAGGATGAGGCCCATGGCGATACCCGCCACCGGCTTCTTCAGCGGCACACCCGCATCCATCAGCGCCAGCGAGGTGCCGCACACAGTCGCCATCGAGCTCGAGCCGTTCGACTCGGTGATCTCGGAGACGACGCGGATGGTGTAGGGGAACTCTTCGGCCTTGGGGCGCATCGGGTTGATCGCGCGCCAGGCGAGCTTGCCGTGGCCGATCTCGCGACGGCCGGGCGAGCCCATGCGGCCGGCTTCACCGACCGAATAGGGCGGGAAGTTGTAGTGCAGCATGAAGTTCACCTTGTCGGTGCCTTCGAGGCTGTCCACGTACTGCTCGTCATCGCCGGTGCCGAGCGTCGCGACCACGAGGGCCTGCGTCTCGCCACGGGTGAACAGCGCCGAGCCGTGCGTGCGCGGCAGGACGCCGACTTCGGCGACGATCGGACGAACGGTCTTCAGGTCACGGCCGTCAATGCGCAGGCCGGTGTCCAGCACGTTCCAGCGCACGATCTTGGCCTGGAGGTTGTGGACCACTTCGGAGAGGGCCTCGCCCGAAACGCTGCCGTCTTCGATCTTGGACGCAAAGTGCTCCTTGACCTTCTTCTTGGCCGCGTCGACGGCGGCGTAGCGCTCGTCCTTCTTGGTGATCTTGTAGGCAGCGCGCAGGTCCGCCTCGGCAACGGCGAGGACGTCTTTCTCGAGTGCCGAATAGTCCGGCGCGGTGAAGTCGCGCGGTTCCTTGGCCGCCATTTCGGCGAGCTTGATGATCG
This sequence comes from uncultured Devosia sp., assembly GCA_964399695.1. Lineage (GTDB taxonomy): Bacteria > Pseudomonadota > Alphaproteobacteria > Rhizobiales > Devosiaceae > Devosia_A. The sequence continues at coordinate 1,327 of CAYNRZ010000008.1, forward strand.
CGTCGATGACCTTCTTGGAGGCCTCGTGACCGAACATCACGGCGCCCAGCATGATCTCTTCGGAGAGCTCCTGCGCTTCCGATTCCACCATCAGCACGGCGTCGTAGGTGCCGGCCATGACGAGGTCGAGCTTGGATTCCGCACGACGGTCGACGGCGAGATTGAGCACATACTGGCCGTCAATGTAGCCGACGCGGGCGGCACCGATCGGGCCCATGAACGGCACCCCGGAAATGGTCAGCGCGGCAGAGGCAGCGACCATCGCCAGCACGTCCGGGTTGTTCTCCATGTCGTGCTGCAGAACGGTAACCACGACCTGGGTCTCGTTCTTGTAGCCATCGGGGAACAGCGGACGGATTGGGCGGTCGATCAGGCGCGACACCAGCGTCTCATTCTCGGTCGGACGGCCTTCGCGCTTGAAATACCCACCCGGGATCTTGCCGGCGGCGAAGTACTTTTCCTGGTAGTTCACGGTGAGCGGGAAGAAGTCCTGCCCGGGCTTGGCGGACTTGGCGCTGACCACGGTGGCCAGCAGCACGGTTTCGCCCAGCGTCGCCAGCACGGCGCCATCGGCCTGCCGGGCAATCTTGCCGGTCTCGAGGGTGAGCGGCTGTCCGCCCCAGTTCAGTTCAACCTTGTGGTGGTCGAATTTGATCGTCATGTGAGTGTCTTTCCATTCTGCCGGCTGCGCGGGAACGCGGGGGCGTAGCCACCCCGCGAACGCAACCGTTGTGCCAGCCGAAGGAACACCCCATGTGTCCGCCCGGCCCGAAATCGGCACTGTTTCCGCGCTGAAACCCCGGACTACCCGCTCCGGGGGACGGAACATGGACAAGACGATGAGCCGCTCATTGCTTTCCCGGCTGGTCGTTCGATCGAGATGCAGGTCTGCACCTCTTGCTGAACAACCTCCGGTGGCGCCCTGCGCCGTGAGCGGCCGATGATCTCGCCATGCCCCGCATGGTCGTCAGCCTACGCATTGCCTCCGCCTGGGAGGCACCGGACCGCGGGACATCCCGCAGTCCGGAGTTCGTCGTAGCCTTCGCCTTAGCGGCGCAGGCCCAGCCGGTCGATCAGCGCCTTGTAGCGGGCTTCGTCGACCTTTTTGACATAGTCGAGCAGACGGCGCCGCGTGGACACCATCTTCAGCAGGCCGCGGCGGGAATGGTTGTCCTTGCCGTGGAGCTTGAAGTGCTCGGTGAGGTTGGCGATGCGCTCGGAGAGGATCGCAACCTGGACTTCCGGCGAACCGGTATCGTCCTTGTTGGTAGCAAAGTCTTTGATGAGCGCAGTCTTGCGCTCGGCCGTGATCGACATCGCATCTGTCCTTTCAAGTGGAGGATCGGAAGTCGCTGCTGCCCGGGATGTCGTCCAGGCAGAGCCGTGATGAGACCAGGCGGCAGGCCGCCTTTTCGGTCGCGCGCTCTATAGGGGATTGCCGCTGATATGGCCAGCTATTTCTGGGCCACCACCTGAGGGGCGGCCTCCGGCGCGGGGGCACGTGCGTTGAGACTTTGTGTCGGGTCGAGCGTTGCGAGCGGCATCACCAGCCGCCATTCCAGCCCATCGGCGAAGACTGTTCGCTTCACGTCGGCGCCCAGCGACCGGCCCACCATGCTCTCGAGCACCGTGGTGCCGAAACCGCGGCGCGTCGTTTCTAGTCGCGGTTCGAACCCGGTTTCGTGCCAGACGAGGACCACTTGGTCCCGCTCGCGCGACCAGGTGACTCGCAGCTGTCCGGCGCTGGCCGCAAGCGCGCCGTACTTGACCGCGTTGGTCGCCAGCTCATGGGCGGCCATGCCAACGATCTGACCTGCCTGGGCGTTGAGGCGGATGGCCGGACCATCAAGCGTGAGCCGCTTGCCATCGATGGGGGCGAACGGCTCGATCTGCCCGGTCAGCAATTCCTTCAGATCGACACCGGCCACGCCATGGGCCAACAGCAGGTCGGTGGAGCGCGCCAGCCCGAAAATCCGCTTTTCGAACGACGACACGAATTCGGGCACCGAGTCGGCGCCTCGCGCCGTCTGTTTGGCCATCGCCGCGATCACCGTCATCTGGTTCTTCGAGCGGTGCGCCAGCTCCCGCATCAGGAAGCGGACCTCGGTCTCGGCTGCCTGTCGCTGGCGTGACGCGTCGCCAAGAGCCGCCGAGACCGTCTCGACCTCCGCGATGGGAAAGCTGCGCGCCTCGACCGGCTGTCCGGACCCCAGCCGCCGCGCGTCCTCGGCCAGCCCGCGCACCGAGCGGCTGATGCGGGCACTGACCCAGAACACCGCCAGCACCACGCCGGTCGCCAGCAGCAGGCCGCCCGCCAGGAGCGACCAGAATGCCGTGGCCAGCGGCTGGCTGACCACGTCCTCGTCCGCATAGGCCACCACTGTCCATCCCGTCAGCAGCGACCGCTGCGACACCAGCACGTAGCGGTTGCCATCGCCTTCGATCCGCTGCCAGCTCGACGTCGACAGATCCGGCAGGTTGCCGATCGACAGCGGGTTACCCACCCTCGTCGGGTCGTCGGAATCGGCGATCACCACGTTCTTGCTGTCCAGCAGCGAGACGTGCCAGCCCTCGGGCATCTTGTTGCTGAGCAGGGTCACCGAAAGCCGGCTGGCCTCGCGATTGAAGCCAAGCAGCAGCGGCTCTTCGGGATCGGTGAGGATAGGCAGGATGATGTTGATCACCCACAGCTTCGACACGCTGCCAAACACGGCATCCGAAATTGCGACGTCGCCGGTTTCGAGCGCGCGCCGTCCCGTTTCCTGATCGGAGATCAGCCCGAAATTCTGCTGACTGGCCGGCACGCGGGTAGAGACCAGGGTGCGAAGGGTCTTGTCCGCGACAAAGATGGTCGCCCCACTCCCCTCGAGCGCCCTGCGCACCCGGTCATGAAAGGCCACCCAGTCTTTGCTGGCCAGCTCGGGCGCGGTCGCCAGCAGCCGCAGCGTCGTCGTGTTGGCGAGAATTTCGCGGTCGACTGCCTGCATGATCGCCCTGGCATTGCCGGTGATCAGCGTCTCGACATTGCGTTCCTGAGCCTGGTTGTTCCGCTCCAGCAGCACGGCGGAAAACACGAAGGCCGGCAGCAGGGCGACGAGGGCCAGAATGACCAGATAGGCGGAAATCGGCATGGCGGAACGGCGCGAGCGACGTTCCACCCTGGATCCGGCGCCGCCGGTTCCATCAGCCATCTACCCACTCCGCACCCTGTCGGGGCCATTCCCCGAACCAACACAACACGCGCTAACGCACAACGGCACGGTTTGGTTCCACAGCAAACCGCGCAGTTACACAAAAACCCGCTGCGGCTGAAACCGGCCCGCCTCGACCCGTCCGATCGCCACGGGCTGCCCGCCAGTGCTTGCCCACGCGGTCTCCAGCATGATCGGCGCCCGGGCTCCCGTCAGCAGCACGGCATTGCCGTTCCGGATCGCACCGGCCTGTCCGGCATCCACACGCACTTCGGGCCACTCGGCAAGACCGGCTGAAATCGGCAGCAGGAAATCCTCGCGCGGCTGCGCTGCCTCCAGCGCCCCTAGGTCCACCGCGTCGCGTTCGCTGAACGGGCCGACCTGTGTGCGCCGCAGCGCGGCGACGTGGCCACGGGTACCCAGAGCTCGCGCGAGGTCGCGCGCCAGCGCCCGCACATAAGTGCCCTTTTCGCATTGCATCTCGAACCGGCTTTCCTGCGGTCCATGCGAGAGCAGGTCGAGCTGCTCGATCACCACCGGCCGTGCCTGGAGCGTCACCAGCTCGCCGGCGCGTGCGAGGTCATAGGCGCGCTCGCCATCCACCTTGATCGCCGAAAAGATCGGTGGCGTCTGCATGATCTCGCCAACGAAACGCGGAAGCTCTGCCCGAACCTCCGCTTCAGACGGCCGGTGGTCTGAGGCAGACGCAATCTCGCCTTCGGCATCGTCCGTCGTGGTCTCGACGCCCCAGCGGATGGTGAAGCTGTAGCGCTTGGTCCCGTCCTGCACGGCGGCGACCGCCTTGGTCGCCTCTCCCAAGGCGATCGGCAGGATCCCGGTTGCCAGCGGATCGAGCGTGCCGGCATGGCCGGCTTTCAGCGCGTTGAACAGCCAGCGCACCTTGCCCACCGCCTGGGTGGAGGTCATGTCGAAGGGCTTGTCGAGGATGAGCCAGCCGCTGATGTTGCGCTTCTTTGGTCGGTCTTGCGTCAAAAGTCAGGTATCCTGCGTCTTGGATGACGGGGTGCGGTGGCAAGTCCGGATCTGGTGCCGCGGCCGGCCAGCGGTTCGGCCCCAGGGCGCGATCGCCTACTGCTCGTCGTCGTCGGGGGCGAGGTCGCGCTGCACCCGCTCCGAGCGCAATAGCGCATCGATCCGGCCATACTCGTCGAAGGTTTCGTCGACAAAGAAGCGCAGGTCGGGGGCGAACTTGAGGCCCAGAGCCGGTGCGATGCGGCCGCGGATGAACTTGTGGTGGCGATTGAGGGCCGCAACAATCTCCGCCGCGCCTTCGCCGCCAAGCGGCATGATGTACGCACTGGCAAGCTTGAGGTCATGCGCCATGCGCACTTCCGGCACGGTGATCACCTTGCCCTCGAGCAGCGGATCGACGATTTCGCCGCGGGCAAACACCTCGGCGAGGGCGTGGCGCACCAGCTCGCCGACGCGCAGCATGCGTTGGGTGGGACCGCTGGGCCTGTGATTATCTCTCTTCATGCGCCCGAGTTAGGCGGTCGGGGCGCCGTCGTCAACGTGCACCACGCCTAACGGTAACCGGCCGCCTGCAGCTCGAACAGCTCCGCATAGCGCCCACCGGCCGCCACCAGCTCTTCATGCGAACCGGATTCAACCACCTTGCCCTCGGCCAGCACGACAATGCGGTCGGCCATGCGCACGGTGGAAAACCGGTGCGAAATCAGCACGGCGGTCGTCCCGTCGGCAAGTTTCTTGAAGCGCTCGAACACTTCGGCTTCGGCTCGCGCATCCAGCGCTGCGGTTGGCTCGTCGAGCACGATGATCTCGGCCTCGCGCATGTAGGCCCGCGCGATCGCAAGCTTCTGCCATTCGCCGCCCGAAAGGTCCTGCCCCTTGGCGAACACCCGGCCGAGCATCTGGTCATAGCCCTCGGGCAGGCGGCCGATGGCCTTGTCGGCGAGGCTCTGCTCGGCCGCGCGGATGATCCGCTCGCGGTCGTCCGCCACGTCGATGCGTCCGACGCCGATATTGTCCGCCGCCGAGAAGCTGTAGCGCAGGAAGTCCTGGAAGATGACGCCGATGTGATGGCGCAACTCGCGGGTCGAGAGCTCCTTGAGGTCGATGCCGTCGATGGTCACCCGCCCCTCGTCGGGGTCGTAGAGCCGGGTCATCAGCTTGACGATGGTGGTCTTGCCCACCCCGTTCTCGCCCACGAGCGCCAGCGTCTCGCCGGCGGGGACGGTGAAGCTCAGGTTGCGCACTGCCCAGCGCTCGCTGCCGGGATAGCGGAAGCCGACATTGTCGAACACGATCCCCTGCCTCAACGGCTGCGGAAACGCCTTGGGCATTGTGGGCTCGAGGATGGTCGGCGCGATCTCGAAGAAGCTGAACAGGTCGTCGAGATAGAGCGACTGCCCGGCGATCTGGGTGAAGCCGATCAGGATCTGCTGCAGGTAGCCATTGAGCTGGCCGAACGAGGTGGCAAGGAACACCAGGTCGCCGATGCTGAACTCGCCATGCAGCGTGCGCCAGACGATATAGGCATAGGCGGCATAATAGGTCAGCGTCGAGATCGCCGACAGTGCCCCGGTCTGCCAGGCCCGCTTGACCGACAGGTTGCGGTTCTCGATCAGGATCTGTGCGCTGAGATCGCGGAAGCGTGTGCTGAGGAAGTCGCCCAGCCCGAACAGCTTGATTTCCTTGGCGCTATCGGCGCTGGCCCCGATCTGGCGTAGATATTCAAGCTGCCGCCGCTCGGGCGAGCGGTTGTGGCTGATCCAGTAGGCGAGCCGATTGAAGCGGAACTCGCCCCAGACCGCCGGCACCAGCGACACGGCCAGCAGCGCGATCAAGAGCGGCGCGTAGAGGAACAGCCCCGCCGCCAGCGCGATCGCCGTGATCATCGCCTGCGCCTGCCCGAACACCTGCGAAATCACCGTCGACCGGCTCGACGCCTGCCGCCGCGCGCGTTCCAGCTGGTCCTGATACTCGGACTGCTCGAAGTGCTTGAGGTCGAGCCGCGCCGCGTGCTGCATCAGCTCGAGGCTGACCGCGTTCGAATGGCTTTCGCCCAGGATCGTGTCGACGACATTGATGGCGCGGTTGAACGCGTCGCGCGCGATCACCAGCACGAACTCGATGGCGAGGAGCGTCAGCAGCCAGTTCAGTCGGCCAGCCGCCAGCCAGTCGGCCACTTCCGGTCCCGGGCTCCCAAGCCCGGTCTGGTGCACCACTTCGTCGATGATCAGCTTGGTGATCAGCAGCACCAGCGGTGGCTGCACTGCGACGATGATCCTGAGCCCGATGCTGAGCGCCATCAGCCGTGGATTGGTCCGCCACATCTGGGCGAACAGACGTCCCAGATGCTTGAACGTCTTCAGCCGCTCGCCCTTGTCGAAGGGCAGGGCTTGCGGGATATCGGGCGCATTGAGGCCGCGTCCACCAAAGCGTCCGCCTCCACCTCCCCCGATCGGTCCACGCGCCATGCCAGAGCTCCACACTATGCGCATCGGCGCAGTCCACTCGAACGCAGAGCTATTATGTGTCAGCAGCCAACGCCAGTCACAGCTGCCTGCATGTCGAGGGGCACGGGAGAAATGTGATGCCGCCGCCCACCCCGCCGGGTAAGGAGACGGCATGGATACAGCCGCCAACACCTTCGAAATCTTCCTCGTCGCCACCCCGGGACTCGAGGCAACGCTGTGCGAGGAGGCGCAGGACGCCGGTTTCGTCGGGGCCAAGCTGGTTCCGGGCGGTGTCGCCTTCGATGGCACCTGGCCCGATGTCTGGCGCGCCAATCTGCAATTGCGCGGCGCAACAAGGGTGCTGGCCCGCATCGCCAGCTTCCGTGCCATGCACCTCGCACAGCTGGACAAGCGCGCCCGGAAACTGCCCTGGAGCCAGTTTCTGCGACCAGACCTGCCGGTTGCCGTGGAAGCCACCTGCCGCAAGTCGAAGATTTATCATGCCGGCGCCGCTGCCCAGCGCGTCGCCACCGCCCTGCGCGAGGAGCTTGGCGTCACCGTGGTCGACAAGGCCGACGTCACGGTGATGCTGCGCATCGCGGACGATCTCGCCACCCTCAGCCTCGATACCTCCGGCGAGGCGCTCTATCGCCGCGGCCACAAGGAAGCGGTCAACTCGGCCCCGATGCGCGAGACCATGGCGGCCATGTTCCTCCGCCAATGCGGCTATCGCGGCACCGAACCAGTGCTCGATCCGATGTGCGGCTCGGGCACCTTCGTCATCGAAGCCGCCGAGATCGCCGCTGGACTGCTGCCGGGGCGCGATCGTTCCTTCGCCTTCGAGCAGCTGGCAGGGTTCGACGCCGCCGCGTGGCAGGCGCTGCGCCAGGGGCCACCTTTAAGAACCCCGGAGTTCGGCTTCTTCGGCAGCGACGCGGACGAGGGCGCCATCGAGATGAGCCGCGCCAACGCCGACCGCGCCGGTCTCTCCACCATGACCAGCTTTTCGGTGGCCGATGTGGGCGAGCTCAAGCGCCCGGACGGGCCGCCTGGCCTCGTCATCTGCAACCCGCCCTACGGCATCCGCCTCGACGACAAGCGCGCGCTAGGCGCCGTCTATGCCCGGCTCGGCCGCACGCTGCGCGAGCTTTTTTGCGGCTGGCGCGTCGGCATCGTCACCTCGGACAAGAACCTCGCCCACGCCACCGGGCTCAACTTTGAGCCGCCGGGACCGCCGGTACTTCACGGCGGGTTGCGGGTGACACTTTATCAGACGAGGGCACTCGGCTAGTTGCTAGCCCCCCTCGCGCCGTTCGGCCCGCGCGTTGACGAAGCCGATAAAGTCCTGCTGCGCCGCCGGGCTATCGAAGGCGGAAGCGGGAATGAACACACCGCCATAGCCCATCAGCACTGTCACACCGTCCGGTGTGGCTAATGCGCCGCCGACACGCTGCCAGTCCCAATGTCCATTGGAAAGCGCGTCCCTGATCTGCAGACCGGCGGCATCGGCCTCGAGTTCGACCGTCAGGGGTGGAAGCAGCGCGTCCATCCGCTGCACCAGTCGCCCCCTGGCCCATGGCGTGATAACCAGTGCCGCGATCAGCCCATAGGTGGCGATACCGGCTAAGGTGAGGATCATTGGCATCGGGCCGCCAGAACGCGCCCCGACCATCGGGCTGACAGCTGAAAACAGAAAGAAGATCACCAGTCCGGCCAAGAAATACGCCGCGAGAACAAGAGGGTCCCCGGTCTTGAGGGCGCGCTGCATGGCGCGCCGCGCCTTCAGCAGGCCAAGGGTCGACGGCTGGTATTTCAGTGTCACGCTGTCCATCTCGTCGCCTCAAGCAAATCGGGCACCAAGCGAACTTGGTGCCCGACGGATGAAGCTGCGATGAACCGCCTCTACAGCGTCCGCGTGATCTGCTCGACGCGGAAGCACTCGATGACGTCGCCGGCGCGGATGTCTTCGTAGTTCTCGAAGGCCATGCCGCATTCCTGGCCCACCGGCACTTCCTTGACCTCGTCCTTGAAGCGCTTGAGCGTCTTCAGCTTGCCCTCGTGGATCACGACGTTGTCGCGGAGCAGGCGCACACCGGCACCACGTTCCACGATGCCTTCGGTAACCCGGCAGCCTGCGACCTTGCCCACCTTGGTGATGCTGAACACTTCGAGGATTTCGGCATAGCCGATGAACGTCTCGCGGCGCTCCGGCTTCAAGAGGCCCGACATCGCGTTCTTCACGTCATCCACGAGGTCGTAGATGATGTTGTAGTAGCGAATCTCGATGCCGTCGCGCTGCGCAAGCTCGGTGGCCTGCTTGTTGGCGCGAACGTTGAAGCCGATGATGATGGCATTCGATGCCGAGGCCAGCGTCACGTCGGACTCGGTGATGGCACCCACGCCGCTCATCAGGATCTGCGCCGACACTTCATCGGTCGAGAGCTTGTTGAGCGAGGCATTGATCGCTTCGACCGAGCCCTGCACGTCGCCCTTGATGATCAACGGGAACTTGCTGACACCCGAGGCCTTGAGCTGGTTCATCATCTGCTCGAGGCTGGTCGCGCCGCCGCCCGCCGTCTTCTCGCGGATCGCGCGCTGGCGATACTCGGTCACTTCGCGGGCCCGCGCTTCGGTCTCGACCACCGAGAAGCGGTCGCCCGCGCTCGGCACGCCGGTAAAGCCCAGCACCTCGACCGGCACGGACGGGCCGGCTTCCTTCACCTGCTCGCCCTTGTCGTTGATCAGGGCGCGAACGCGGGCGAATTCGGTGCCGGCAACGAGGATATCGCCGATGCGGAGCGTGCCGCGCTGCACCAGCACCGTGGCCACCGCGCCGCGACCACGATCCAGCTTGGCTTCGATGACGAGACCCTCGGCGCGCCCGTCGCGGGCCACCTTGAGCTCGAGGACTTCCGACTGCAGCAGGATGGTTTCGAGCAGCTTGTCGAGGCCGGCCTTGGTGACAGCCGACACCTCGACGTCGAGCACTTCGCCGCCCATCGATTCGACGAACACTTCGTGCTGCAGCAGTTCGGTGCGGACCCGGGTCGGATTCGCCGAAGGTTTGTCCATCTTGTTGATGGCAACGATGATCGGAACCCCGGCCGCCTTGGCGTGCTTGATGGATTCGATCGTCTGCGGCATCACGCCGTCATCGGCCGCCACCACCAGAACCGCGATATCGGTCGCCTGGGCGCCGCGGGCACGCATGGCGGTGAACGCCTCGTGGCCCGGGGTATCGAGGAAGGTGATCTTGGCGCCGTTCTTTTCGACCTGGTAGGCGCCGATGTGCTGGGTGATGCCACCGGCTTCGCCCGAAACCACGTTCGCTTCGCGGATCGCATCGAGCAGCGAGGTCTTGCCGTGGTCGACGTGACCCATGATCGTCACCACCGGGGCGCGATCGGTCAGGTCCTCCGCCTTGTCGTCGGCCGGGATGTCGTAAAGGCCCTCTTCCACGTCGGCGTCCGAGACGCGCTTGACGGTGTGGCCCAGTTCGGTGGCGATCAGCTCGGCGGTGTCCGCATCGAGGATGTCGTTGATCTTCACCATCTGGCCCTGGGCCATCAGGATCTTGATCACGTCCACGGCACGTTCCGCCATGCGGTTGGCCAGTTCCTGCACCGTGATGGCCTCGGGGATCGTCACCTCGCGGCTGAGCTTGGGTGCCGCCTGCTGGTTACGGCCGAGCTTCTTGTTCTGCCGGCGCCGCATCGCAGCAAGCGACGGGCCGCGATCGCGGTCGGATTCGGTGGTAGCGCTCGAAACCGTCAGGCGGCTGCGGGCAAATGCCTCCTCACCGGCGCGACGGGTCGGACGCTCGGGCGCCGCCGGCGCACGGGCGGCACCGCCACGGCGGGCATTCTCCAGTTCGTTCGCGCTGACGAGCGGTCGCGCGGCCGGAGCGCTGCGCGTTTTGCGGCCATCGGCCTCAGACGGCGGGGCGGGCGGCAGATCACGGGCCGGTACGACGGCCGGACGCGCCGGGGTCGCCTGCGCGGCGGCCCGGCGGGCCGGGGATACCCGCGGCTCACGCGAAACCGACGGAATCTCTGCAACTTCCTCAAGGGCCTGTTCGGCCTCGGCAGCCTTGCGCTTGGCCTCCTCGGCCCGCTGCGCTTCTTCACGCAGGGCGCGGCGACGGGCGTCTTCCTCGGCACGGCGCGCTTCTTCGGCAGCCGCACGGGCCTGGTCATCCGCGGCACGGCTGGCCGCTTCGCGCAATGCGCGGGCGCGGGCATCCGCCTCGGTAGCGCTGAGGCCCGCCGGGCGTGCCGACGGTCCGCCCGACCGCATTGGCGGCCGACCGCTCGAATTTCCCGGACGCGATTGTGTGCCGCCCGGAGTTTGCGGTGCGCCCGCCGGCCGGTGCGGCGCCGGGGTCCCCGGCGGCACAAAGCGCGTGCGCTTTTCGACCACGACCGTTGACCGCGAGGGCTTGGTCATGTTCGGGCGCCCCGCCATTCCGGGGGCACTCTTCAGTGTCAGCGTCTTCTTGCCGCCAGCACCAGAGTCGTCGCGCTTGTCGTCGTTATCAGCCATGTAACTCGCGTCTTCCTTCACGAAACCCGCTCATCCGGCGCGCCTGCGCTCGAATCCTGCGGTCCGGTATCCGGGCTACCGGGGCGGCGTGCACGTTTCCGCGCCGCTCTGTAGCCCATCTAGTTGGCGATGTAACGTGCCAGTCTTTCAGCACGTTTTATCGCCGCCTGGGCCGCGCCCCCGTCGATGAGCGCAGCATGTATCACATTTTCGATCCCGAGTGCCAAACCCAATTGGCCCGAATCGAGCAATTCGAAGTGCGGCGCCACGGCGATCTTCAGACCGGCTTCCGCGGCACCACGTTCCCACCCCCTGAGCGCCCCCAGCAACTTGCCGCGACCATCCTCGGCCGCATCGGTTGCCGTCAGCAGCGCCGCGACTTCGCCGCCATCGATCGCCACCCGCACCTTCGTCGCGCCGGTCAGCAGCTGACCCGCCTTCCGCGCGAGGCTCAGCGAGGACAGGAACCGCTCCTCGAGCCGCCGCCGTGTCAGGCCGGCAAGGTCCTCGGGCACCTTGACCTCGGATTTGAGGCTGCGGGCAAAGACCTTCTTTTTTTGTGCCTCGGCCACCTTGGCAAGGCCGAGGCTGATCCAGACACCACGGCCTTCGGCCCTGGCATCGGTATCGGGCACGATCTCGCCATCGGGCGAGACCACGAAGCGGATCATGTCCGCCACCGGCATGGTCTCGCGGGTCAGCGCGCACATGCGCTCGGGGTCGTCACCACGCGACACTGCCGCTGACTCCGCAAATCCGCTCAGACCGCCGCATCCTCTTCTTCCGGCATCGCTTCTTCCGTAGCGAGGTCGGCTTCGGTGATCCATCCGGCCTTTAGGCGGGCCTGAAGGATCATGTCCTCGGCCTCTTCTCGGCTGACCGGGAAGTCCTTGAACGTGCCCTCGAAGCGCTTGGTCTCGCCGTCCTTGCGTTCGGTCCAGCCCACCAGGTCATCGGCTGCACAGCCAGCGAAATCCTCGACCGTCTTGATGTCTTCCTTGCCCAGCGCCACCAGCATGGCCGCATTCAGCCCGGGGATATCGTAGAGATCGTCCTCGACACCCAGCTTGACGCGCTCTTCGTCGTTGGCCCGCTCGATCGCCGCCAGATATTCGGTGGCACGATTCTGGATTTCCGCGGCCGTCTCTTCGTCGAAGCCCTGGATGGAGGCGATTTCGCCCGCATCGATATAGGCCAGTTCCTCGACCGACGAGAACCCTTCCGAGGCGAGCAGCTGGGCCACCATCTCGTCGACATCAAGGGCATTCATGAACAACGCGGAGCGTTCGGCGAATTCCTTCTGGCGGCGCTCCGACTCTTCCTGCTCGGTCAGGATGTCGATGTCCCAGCCGATCAGCTGCGAAGCGAGGCGCACGTTCTGGCCACGGCGACCGATGGCGAGGCTCAACTGCTCGTCGGGCACCACCACTTCGATGCGCTCGGCCTGCTCGTCGAGCACGACCTTGGCCACATCGGCCGGCTGCAGCGCCGAGACGACGAGATCGGCAATGCTCTCGGTCCACGGAATGATGTCGATCTTTTCGCCCTGCAGTTCGGCAACCACCGCCTGCACGCGGCTGCCGCGCATACCGACGCACGCGCCGACCGGGTCGATCGAGCTGTCGTTCGAGGTCACCGCGATCTTGGCGCGGCTGCCCGGGTCGCGGGCGATCGAGCGGATGGTGATGATGCCGTCGTAGATTTCCGGCACTTCCTGCATGAACAGCTTGGCCATGAACTGCGGATGCGTGCGGGAGAGGAAAATCTGCGGGCCGCGCTGCTCGCGGCGCACGTCATAGATATAGGCGCGGACCCGGTCGCCATAGCGATAGAGCTCGCGCGGGATCAGCTCGTCGCGGCGGATAATCGCCTCGCCTCGCCCGAGATCGACGATGACATTGCCATACTCGACGCGCTTGACCGTGCCGTTCACGATCTCGCCCATGCGGCCGATATATTCCTCATACATCCGGTCGCGCTCAGCATCGCGCACCTTCTGCACGATCACCTGCTTGGCCGACTGCGCCGCGATGCGGCCAAACTCGATCGGCGGCAGCGGTTCGGTGAGGAAGTCGCCGAGCTTGGCGTTCTCGTTCTTGCTCTTGGCATATTTGAGCAGCACCTGGCGGGCTGGCTCTTCGACGTTCTCGACCACTTCGAGCAGCCGCCACAGCCGCAACTCGCCGGTGCGCGGGTTGATCTCGGCGCGCACATTGGTTTCGGCGCCGTAGCGGGTCTTGGCCGCCTTCTCGATGGCGTCCTGCATCGACTCGATGACGATCATCCGGTCGATCGACTTTTCCCTCGCCACGGCATCGGCGATCTGGAGCAGTTCCAGGCGGTTCGCGCTAACGGCCATTTTCAGTGGGTCTCCTCTTCAGAGTCGGGCTCGTCGGTGATCTCGACGGTCTCGATCTCATCGTCTTCATCGATGGGGAATTCTTCCTGGTCGATCCGCGCCATGTTCATCAGCGCGTCGGTCATCACCAGCTTGGCTTCGGCCAGCGCGCTGAGCGGCAGTCGGTGGTTCGGATCGGTATCTTTGGGGGCATCGGGCAGCGTGACGGTGACGCTATCGTCGTCCACCGCCGCAATGACGCCGCGGAAGCGCTTGCGGCCATTGACCAGCTCACCGAGCTCGATCTTGACCTCGTGTCCGATATAGGTGCGGAAATCCCGCGCCCGGACCAGCGGCCGGTCGATGCCGGGCGAGCTGACTTCGAGATGGTATTCCCGATCGATCGGGTCCTCGACATCCAGCACCGGCGAGACGTCCTTGCTCAGCCGCTCGCAATCGGTGATCGCGAAGCGGCCATTGGCGTCCTCGGCCATGATCTGCAGGGTCAGCCCGTTCTCCTGGGTGATCTTCACCCGGACGAGGCTATAGCCGAGATCATTGGCCACCGGCTCGACGATCCGCGCGATCTGCGCCTCGAGCCCGGTTTCCTTGACGTAGCGGCGTTCGGTCAGGTCGAAACCCATGGGTCCTTCAGGATATAAAAAAGAGCGGGGCCGGGAGGCACCCACTCTGCAATTAGCCAGAGATGTTGCGGCTCATATATCGCTGTTGGCCGTCTGGCGCAAGGGCAGGGTGCCAACCCGCCCGGCTGCCCTGGCTTCAGGCAAGGAACCGCAGCAACGCGGCCCGATATTCCGGCGAACGTCGCGAGAAATGGTGGTCGCCGGGCACCACCACCAGTTCGGCGCCGGCAATGGCCTCGGCAATCACCTCGGGGTGCGGCGCCAGTGGATCGGTATCCCCTGCCATCACCAGCGTCCGCGCTGTGATCGCGCCGAAATCGATCTGGCGGTCCGCGATCATGTCGGTATGTGCCGCCAGCGCGAGCAGATCGTTGTTGCGCTTTATCGCGCCCTCGCGGAAGGCCTTCACCACCTCGTTCAGCCCCTCCGAACTCTCGGCCCGCAGCCCTGCTGCCAACGCCACTGGATCGAGCACGCGACGCTCGAGACCGCCCCGCTTCACCAGCGCCTCGCCCATGCCGCTGATCACCACCCGCCGCACCCGTTTGTCCTGTGCTGCCACCGCAGCCGCAATCCCGCCGCCCATTGAGTATCCGACGAGGTCGTATTGGGTCAGCCCCAGATGGTCTGCCAGCGTCGAGATATCTGCCGGCATGCGGTCGCCGCTATAGTAGCGCCCTTCATGCGGCTTGTCGGAATTGCCGTGTCCGCGCGCATCGATGCCGATCAGCCGGCGGCCCAATCCTGCGACCGCCTCCGCAAGACCGCACTCGACCCATTCGAAATGGAACGAGGAGGAAAACCCATGCTGCATGATGATCGGCGGCTGTCCGTCGCCGTGCCCGGCCTCGTACCAGGCCAGCGACAGTCCGTCCGATGTTTCGAAGCGCCTGGCGTCCACGCTTTTCTCCTCCACAGCGTTGTGAATATCGTCCATCGCCGATAAACTATGAATCTTTCCGACGACACAACCCCACGGACATCGCCATGCAATACCGCCGCTTGGGCAAATCTGGCCTCAAGGTCAGTGAATTCTCCTTCGGAGCCTGGGTTACCTTCGCCAAACAGGTCGGCGAGGATGCTGCCGCCTCCATCATGGCGCACGCCTACGATCACGGCATCAACTTCTTCGACAACGCCGAAGGCTATGAGCAGGGCAATGCCGAGCGCGTCATGGGCGAGGCGCTGAGCCAGCTCAAGTGGAGCCGCGACAGCTACGCGGTCAGCTCCAAGGTCTTCTTTGGCGGCAATGGCAAGGCGCCGATCCAGCGCGGGCTCAGCGCCAAGCACGTCAACGATGCCTGCAACGATGCGCTGAAGCGCCTGCAGGTCGACTATCTCGATCTCTATTTCTGCCATCGCCCGGACCTCGATACCCCGATCGAGGAAACCGTGCGCGCCATGCACAACCTGATCGTGCAGGGCAAGGTGATCTACTGGGGCACCTCGGAATGGACGGCGCAGCAGTTGACCGAGGCTTACTCCGTCGCCCGCCAGTATGGCCTGACCCCGCCGACCATGGAGCAGCCGGAATACAATCTCTTCAGGCGCGAAAAGGTCGAAGCCGAGTTCCTGCCGCTCTATTCGCTGTTTGGCCTCGGCACCACCATCTGGTCGCCGCTGGCCTCCGGCATCCTCACCGGCAAGTACAATGATGGCATCCCTGCCGACAGCCGCATGAACCTGCCCGGTTACGAATGGCTGAAGGCCCGCCTCGACAGCGACAAGGGCAAGGCCGAGCTGGCAAAAGTGAAGCAGCTGGCCAAACTGGCCGGTGAAGTCGGCCTGCCCATCCATCACATGGCGCTGCTCTGGTGCCTCGCGAACCCCAATGTCTCGACCGTCATTCTCGGCGCGTCCAAGCTCAGCCAGCTCAAGGACAACCTCGAGGCGCTCAAGCACAAATCCAAGATGACGCCGGACGTGTTGGCCAAGATCGAAGAGATCGCGGCCAACAAGCCCGAGGGTCCGCGCAGCTATCTCTGATCGGACACTGGACGCTCGGCCGGCCCCGGCCGGGCGTCCGCCTCTCGCGTCGGCTTGCTGCGAAATGTCGTGATGGTCATTGCCACGGCAAAGCCTAGCACGACGAGCGCGCCGCCACCAAACACTGCCTGGCAGACACCATTCGGTGCCGGGCCGTTGAGCCGCACGCCGGACACAAATCCGCTCACTGAGCACTCGCCGCTACCGCCAAACAGCATCCAAAGTCCCGGCACGGCCAGCAGATAGGCGACGGGCAGGGCGCAAAGCCTGCCGATCAGGGGCGCATTCAGGGACCGCGCCACCACCGACACGCCGGCGAAAAAGAAGCACCCGGCCGCAGCGTCGATGACAAAGCCGGGGGCCCGGGCCGTGCTCGGGTCCATCCGGACCATTAGGTAGATCATCACGCCGAGCCCGGCAAAGATCACACCCAGCCCAACCCCGACCGCAACGCTCGTCCCGCTCTGCTTCACCGGCTGGCACCCCATTCGGATGCGGAGCCTAGCAGGCATGAATTAGGGTGCCGCTACGCCAGCCGGCACAAAGTTCACGCGCCGGTTTGCATTCTGGAAAGGTCAGGTGCGGGCCGATAAGCCGGCCCCAGACGCAATTTCCAAAATGTAACGGTTTTCACGCTCGTGTGAACCGCGACGGCTTTCTGGTGTCCGACGGGTCGAGACACTGGCGTCCGAAGCCGGCCCACGTGGCTCGAAACGCGGCTTGGGACCCGTAAAAACCCTTGCCTCACCTACGGTCACCTTTGGGAAACCCACCCCCCTCAAGGCTACCATGTATCCTTGCCGGCGCCAGCGGCGCGCCGTGTAACCCTCTGCACCGATTGCAGAATTTCAAGACCGTCTCTTCGCTGAATCTGCACTTGAGGCGCAAGGGCCCCTTCCCGATCTGTCGGTTGTCCAAGCAACCAAACAAAGGATTTGGAAAATGAAGACCTCTGCAATCGCCCTCGCCGCCGTGCTCGTTGCCGGCCTCGCCGCTCCCTCGTTCGCCGCCTCGAACGGCTACACGACCGACTCGGACTTCGACGCCGACTACATCCTGACCCAGCTGCAGCAGAAGGGCGTCGACGCCACTGCCGTGTTCCCGAACGGCTCCGACCGCGTCCGCGCCGTCGTCAACCTCGCCGATGGCTCGCAGGTGTTCCAGTACTTCGACGAAGACACCCTGCGCCCGGTCGGCTCGACCCTCTGATCGTGCACCCCCTCTAGAACAAGGAACTGAGAAATGAAGACCTCTGCAATCGCCCTCGCCGCCGTGCTCGTTGCCGGCCTCGCCGCTCCCTCGTTCGCCGCCTCGAACGGCTACACGACCGACTCGGACTTCGACGCCGACTACATCCTGACCCAGCTGCAGCAGAAGGGCGTCGACGCCACTGCCGTGTTCCCGAACGGCTCCGACCGCGTCCGCGCCGTCGTCAACCTCGCGGATGGCTCGCAGGTGTTCCAGTACTTCGATGAAGAGACCCTGCGTCCTGTCGCCACCGGCGTGTCGACGACGGTCCTGACCTCGCTCGACACGGCCCAGTAGTGGAGCCCGACCCGAACCGGCAGTCCCAGGGCTGCCGGTTCGCTACCGGCTGCCGATCCTGTAAAGCTCCAGATCGGCACGGCCGGCTTGTTCGGCAAACTGCCGGCGCGCCATGATGACCTTGTGCCAGTG
Source organism: uncultured Devosia sp. (assembly GCA_964399695.1). GTDB lineage: Bacteria > Pseudomonadota > Alphaproteobacteria > Rhizobiales > Devosiaceae > Devosia_A. The sequence goes on from CAYNRZ010000008.1 coordinate 19,145, forward strand.
GTTGGCCCGAAAGGCCTCGAAGGCTTCGAGGACCAGCACAAGTTCCCGCCCCAGTTCGGTCAACTCGTAGTCGACCCGCGGCGGAATGGTGGCATAGCTGGTTCGCGTGACGAACCCGTCCCGCTCGAGGGCGCGCAGCGTGGCGGTCAGCGCCTTTTGCGAAATCCCGTTGATCTCTCGTTGCAGTTCCGAGAACCGGAACGTCGATGACCTGAGCCGCAACATGACCACTGGCGTCCATTTGCTGGCCCGAAAGGTCAGGAGTTCATCCATGGTTTCGGGGGTTTCGGCGACGCCAGACCGATCAATCATTCAGCAATGTCCTGGACAATGGCCTGCAACAGGCAAACTTCTACCCATATTGGGTGCACGAAGCTGTTTTGAAGGGGTGTTGTCCAACCATCAATTGGCGGCAGCCTGAACGGCGCGTTAAATTGCCGTAATCTGCGGGCCGCCTCCGACCCGGACGAACTCGAAGTAGAAGCTGGTCATCCGGCCTTCGAGGCGGGCCTTCTCTTCATAGCGGGTCGGTTCCCAGCCAGGGTAGGGCTGGTGCCAGCTGCCCGGCGCAACCATCGGCATTTCGAGGTCCGCCGCCCGCAGCACATGCGCGAGCGTCCAGTTGGCATAGTCCTCGATATCGGTGGCAAAGCGGAAGAACCCACCGGGCCGGAGCACCCGCGCCAACTCTTTCAGCGTAGTCGGCGACACGAACCGCCGCTTGTGGTGGCGGGTCTTCGGCCACGGGTCCGGATAGAGCAGGTAGACGCCGTCGACCGAAGCGTCCGGCAGCTTGACCAGCAGCTTCAGCGCATCGTCGGTGAACAGCCGGATATTCTCGAGCCCGCGCTGGTCGATCTGCTGCACCAGCTTGGCAATGCCGCCCGAAAACACCTCGCAGCCGACAAAGCCGGTGTTCGGGGCCCGCCCCGCCTCGAGCGCCAGATGCTCGCCGCCGCCATAGCCGATCTCGATGATGATCTGCTGCGCTTGGGGAAACAGCGCCTTTGGATCAAGAACATCCTCTCCCAACCGGATCTCGAGCCGGGGCAGCACGTCCTTGAACAGCTGGTCCTGCCCGCGATGCAGCCGCTTGCCCGAGCGGCGCCCGAAGAACGCGCGCGGCTCGCCATCGACGTTGAGGGGGTGGTGTCGGTTGTCGTCGGTCATCGCAGCTCGATAATGCGTTCACCGGCCTCGATCAACCTCATGATCGCCGGCATGCGGGTCCGTAGCGCGGACGCCAGAGCAGCGCGGCGCAGGTTGCCGAGACGAATCCCGATCAGTGCGACAGTGAGCTTCCCGCTCATGGAGAGCTTGACGAAAGCTGCGTCCCGACTGACCAGGACCGCGCCGCTGTCTGGCTCCAAGGCTGACCGTGAGTGTATCGCGGCTACCTATCGCCGTAAGCCGGCCCCCGCGGCCGGTGCGGCGCCAGCTCAGTCCTCAAGCCGCTTTCACAGCCGCCTTCAGCGCCGGTACGAGATCCAGCTTTTCCCAGCTGAACGAGCCGTCGCGGCCGGGCTTGCGGCCGAAATGGCCATAGGCCGAGGTCTTGGCGTAGATCGGCTTGTTGAGGTCGAGCCGGGTGCGGATGCCGCGCGGGCTGAGGTCGAAGATCTCGCCCAGGACGGTTTCCAGCTTCGCCTCGTCGACCTTGCCAGTGCCATGCAGGTCCACATAGATCGACAGCGGCTTGGCCACGCCGATGGCATAGCTGAGTTGGATGGTGGCGCGGTCGGCGAGCCCGGCGGCCACGACATTCTTGGCGAGATAACGCGCCGCATATGCCGCTGAGCGGTCAACCTTGGTCGGGTCCTTGCCCGAAAATGCGCCACCGCCATGCGGGGCCGCACCGCCATAGGTGTCGACGATGATCTTGCGGCCCGTGAGTCCGGCATCGCCATCGGGGCCACCAACCACGAACTTGCCGGTCGGGTTGACGTGCCAGACGGTGTCCTTGCCGATCCAGCCCTCGGGCAAGGCAGCCCGCACATAGGGCTCGACGATCTTGCGCACGTCGTCGGAACTCAGGCTCTCGTCGACATGCTGGGTCGACACCACGATCTGGGTGACGCCGACCGGCTTGCCACCCTCGTATTTCACCGTCACCTGGCTCTTGGCGTCCGGCCCGAGCTTGACCGCATCGCCATCGCCGGCTTTGCGGGCCAGCGTCAGTGTCTCGAGGATCTTGTGGGCATAGTAGATCGGCGCCGGCAGCAGTTCCGGCGTCTCGCGGGTGGCATAGCCGAACATGATGCCCTGGTCGCCCGCGCCGACATCCTTGTTGCCGGCCTCGTCGACGCCCTTGGCAATGTCGGCCGACTGTCCGTGCAGCAGCACGTCGATCTTGCAGGTCTTCCAGTGAAAGCCCGCTTGCTCGTAACCGATGGCGCGGATCGCCTTGCGGGCGGTCGACTTGAACTTGGCGGCGTTCACCACCGGATGGCCGGCCGCATCCAGCAGGATCTTGCCGTCCTTGCCCCGCTTGAGCAGCGTCTCGGGCACGCGAACTTCACCGGCAATCACCACCCGATTGGTGGTCGCCAGTGTCTCGCAGGCGATGCGGACCTGCGCCGGATCCATGCCGGTCTTCTTGGCTTCGCGGAACACCAGGTCGACGATCTCGTCGGAAATCCGGTCGCACACTTTGTCGGGATGGCCCTCCGAGACGGACTCGGAAGTGAACAGGTAGGACGACCGCGCCACGGCGAAACCCCCAAAAAACCGGAAAAACGTGCACATTTCGCACTGATGACGCGAGGTTTTGCCACCGCGCCCGAGACCGGTCAAGTCTTACATAAAGAAAGCTTTATATCTCGTTTCGGCCCGCATGAGCATTTCATGCTGGCCGCCGGCGTCTCGCCAGTGCCGCCAAACCGAGCATCGCCAGCGCGGCAATCAGGCTGGGCAGGTTGCCGATCCGGTTGAACAGGGTGCCCCCTTCGAGCGGCCGATACGGAATGGTGTCGAGCACCGCGATCTGCTGCTCCGCCAACTGGCCGCTGACCCTCCCCAGCGGATCGGTGGCAAAGGTGACGCCGGTATTGGCGGCGCGCAGCATGGGCAGGCCCGTCTCCACCGCGCGCATCCGTGCATGGTGTGCATGCTGTGCCGGACCGATCGAGCCATCGAACCAGGCGTCATTGGTGACGTTGAGGATAAACTGCGCCCCGTCCAGCTCCCCGATATCGCCGGGAAACACCGCCTCGTAGCAGACCAGCGCGAGGAACTCCGGCGACATCGGAGGTGTCATCAGCCGCCGGCCCGTGCCCGGCGCCCAGCCATTGGTGCCAGGGACCAACTGGTTGATGCCGACCAGCCGGAAGACATCCTGGAACGGCAGGTACTCGCCGAACGGCACCAGATGCGACTTGTCGTAGCTCGCCACCACCTCGCCGGCGCCATCGATGGCGAGGATCGAGTTGTAGCCCGGGTTGTCGGGGATCGGCAGGCCGTCGTCGCCGATCGCCTCGCGCGGCGCGCCAGTCAGCAGCAGGGTGGTTTCCGGCAGCATCCGGGCGATCCGCGCCAGCGCCTCGGGCTGGTTGGTCAGAAAAAACGGAAACACCGATTCCGGCCAGACGAGATGGGTAACCTTGGCGAGTCCCTGGTCCTCGGGCGTCAGGCGTGATTCCGACAGCGAGATCAGCGAGTTGACGACCGCGTCGGGATCGAGCGCATTCCAGTCGGCATGGGCAAGGATCATCGGCTGCACCATGCGCACGGCCATGTCGTCGCGCGCCGCCACCGGCGTCGTCGCCAGCCGATAGCTGCCATAACCGACCTGTGCCGCAATCGCGGTGATGGCCACAAAGAACGGCGCCAGCCGCCGCGCCAGTGGGCGGCGATCCGCCGGCCAGATCAGCGCCGGGGTCATCGCCAGTGCCGCCGCCAGAGCCGTCAGGCCATAGACGCCGACCACCGAAGCCAGTTGCGCCATCTCATCGTTCGCCGTCAGTGCGTATCCGATGAGATCGAAGGGAAAGCCCGAGAACAGGTGGCCGCGCGCCAACTCGGCCAGCGTCAACGCTCCCGCCAGCGCCAGAATACGCCAGCCGCTATCGGACCACAGCAGGTGGGCCAGGGCACTGCCCAGTCCCCAGAACAGCGCCAGCACCGTCGCCAGTGCCAGTATCGCCAGGGGCATCAAGGCGATGAACCAGCCACCCTCCTCAAGAAAGGCCGTGCCGATCCAGTGCAGCGCCGCGCCGAAATAGCCGACCCCGAAAGCCAACCCGATCCGGAACGCCGGTCCGAACAGCCGCCGCCAGCTGCTCGACCGCTCGGCCCCATCCAGCGCCCATACCCAGATTGGCAGCCCGACAAACAGCGCCGGCAGCACGAACAATGGCGGCATCGCCAGCGCCGTCACGGCCCCGGCCACGAGCAGCATCAGAAACCGCCGCCAGCCATGCGCCAGCATCACCGTCTCGGCGAGCCAGGTCATGCGGCAATGTCCGAATCATCAGGCATCGCTCACCGTCGCGATGCGGCATGGCTGGGTCAAGGCAGGCCGCGGTCCCCGATGGCTATTCTGCCGCCGCTTCCGCTTCATCTGTCGACGGACCGGGCTTCATGCTCGCCGGCGGCTTCGGCGGGCGCGGCTTGGCGGGCTTAAGGCGCTTGATCTTGACGCGCTTCACCTGCCGGCTATCGGCTTGCAGCACCTCGAATTCGAAGCCCTTGATGCCATGGACGATCTCACCCTTCACCGGCACATGCCCGGCCAGCTCGAACACCAGGCCGCCCAGCGTATCGACATCTTCCTCATAGGCGCTGGCATCGAAATCGGGACCGATCACCTCGCGCAATTCCTCGAGTTCGGCGCGTGCCGAGGCAAGGAAGACGCTGGAGTTGACCTTGCGCACCAGAGCCACGTCGTCGTCGTGCTCGTCGGCAATCTCGCCGACCACGGCCTCCAGCAGATCCTCGATGGTCACGAGCCCGTCAGTCCCGCCATACTCGTCGATCACCACGGCCATGTGCACGCGCTTGAGCTGCATCTGCTGCAGCAGATCGCCCACTGGCATCAGCGGCGGCACGAACAGCACATCGCGCACAATGTCGAGCTTTTCGATCTTGGTGCGCAGCGGCTGCGACACGAGCTTGACCGGCAGCGCCGCGTCCGGATCGGTCACCGGCTCGGTGATCCGCCGCAGCGCATCCTTGACGTGGATGAAGCCCGCAATGTCATCGAGATTGTCGCGATAAATCGGCAGACGGGAATGTCCAGCCTGCCGGAAACGCATCACCAGCGCGGCCAGCGTCGCGCTCGCTTCGATGGCTTCGATATCGGCGCGCGGAATCATCACGTCCTCGACTCGCTTGTCGGCAAGGTCGAGCACGTTCTTGAGGATCACGCGCTCCGACTGCGAGAAGTCTGCGGTTTCCCCGCTGTTTTCGCTTTCAAGAGCCACTTCCAGATCGTCGCGCAGCGACACGGTGCGCAGTGCGACCAGGCCCTTCAGCCAGGACCACAGGCTTTGCCCCCGCCCTGCCGCGGGGGCGGTACTAGAAGGAGGCTCAGCTGCAGGCTTGGACGCGTTGGCTTTCCGGTGCGTGCCATTTCCGGCGGTTTCGATTTCGTTCATCTCATATGGCCGCTGCTGACGGCCAGTCCATTCATCGGAAGGGTCAATTTAGCTATCGGCGTAGGGATCGGCAATGCCGAGTCCCGAAAGGATCTTCGTCTCGAGCGATTCCATCACCTCGGCCTCGCCCTCTTCGATATGGTCGTGGCCCAGCAGATGCAGGAATCCATGCACCACCAGATGGGTGAAATGTGCCTCGAAACCGATGCCCATCTCGTCGGCTTCGCGCTGCACCGTCTCCAGCGCCAACGTGATGTCGCCCACAAGGCCGCTAACCGGCGCGAAGGGTTCAAGTTGCGGAAAGCTCAGCACATTCGTCGACTTGTCGATCCCGCGCCATTGCTTGTTGAGCTCACGCTGCTCGGCATCGTCGGTCAGGAGCACCGAGACCTCGCTGACGCCGGTAAATTTCGGCTTGGCTTCGGTCACGGCAGCCGCAATGGCACGGGTGACCACCGGCTCGAGCCTATCCGGCCAGTCGCCCGCGGCGACGTCGAATGCAATCGAAAGCGGCGATCGGCTCACGCCTTGTGGCCACCCTGTTGCTCTTCCAGCCGCCTGGCCGAATCGGCCTCGTAGGCCCTAACGATCCGGCCGACCAGCGCGTGGCGCACCACGTCCTTGTCGTTGAAGCGCGAGATGTGCACGCCCTCGATGCCATCGAGCAGCTTCACCGCTTCGATCAGCCCGGACTTCTCTCCGCGCGGCAGGTCGACCTGGGTCGGGTCGCCGGTGACGATCATCTTGGAATTCTCGCCCAGCCGGGTGAGGAACATCTTCATCTGCATCGACGTGGTGTTCTGTGCCTCATCGAGGATGACGACCGCATTGGCGAGCGTCCGGCCGCGCATGAACGCCAGCGGCGCCACTTCGATGACACCCGAGGTGATACAGCGTTCCACGTGCTCGGGCCGCATCATGTCGTAGAGCGCGTCGTAGAGCGGACGAAGATAGGGGTCGACCTTCTCCTTCATGTCGCCGGGCAGGAACCCCAGCCGCTCGCCGGCCTCGACGGCCGGTCGCGACAGGATGATGCGGTTGATGTCGCCGCGCTCAAGCAGCGTCGCCGCGTGCGCCACGGCAAGATAGGTCTTGCCCGTACCGGCCGGACCGACGCCGAACACCAGTTCGGAGCGCTCCATCGCCCGCATATAGGCGTCCTGCGCCGGGGTGCGGGCAACGATGGTTGCCTTGCGGGTCGCAATCTGTGCCATGCGGACCCGACCCTTCTTTTCGAGCGTCGGCAGCACCAGCTGGCTGTCCTCGGTCTCGATCATCCGGATCACCGTGTCGACATTGCCGACATCGACGGGCTGGCCTTCCTCGAGCATGGCATAAAGCGATTCCAGCACGCGCCGCGCCTGGTCTACGGCGCTCGCCGCACCGCGCAGCATCACGTGATTGCCCCGAGGGGTCGCCTGCACACTGAGGCGCTGTTCGATCAGCGCCAGGTGCTGGTCGAAATCACCGTACAATTGCGCAGCGAGGCGATTGTCTTCGAAGGCGAGTTCAAGTTGAGAGGAATGGCTATTGTCTGATGTGGGAGACACGTACCTGCTCAAGTCGCCTTCGCTCCTTCTGCCGCCTCAGAGCGAGGCCGCGATTGGTTGAGACTCAACAACGCTAGCAGATTTAGGTTCCGCGTCTGTGACAATCTTGCCAGCCAGCGAGTTATTTCCGCGAGCGACAATCCGCACTGGCACGATCTGCCCGATCAGCCGCGCCGGCCCATCCATATGCACCGCCTGCAGATATGGGGAGCGCCCTCCCACCTGTCCAGCATTGCGGCCCGGCTTGTCGATCAAGACGTCGAGGACGCGTCCGACGCAGCTTTCCGCGAAGGCCTGGGTCTGCGCCGCGATCTGGGCGTTCAGCCGCGCCAGCCGCTCCACCTTGATGGCCTCTTCGACCTGCTCATCCATCGTCGCGCCGGGCGTGCCGGGCCGCGTGGAATACTTGAAGGTGAAAGCCGAGGCGTAGCCGACGTCGCGTGCGATCGCGAGCGTATCGGCGAAATCCGCCTCCGTCTCCCCGGGGAAGCCGACGATGAAATCGCCCGACAGCGCCATGTCCGGTCGGGCGTCGCGAATCCGATCGATGACGCGCATGTACTCGGCCCGCGTATGCCGGCGGTTCATCGCCTTGAGAATGCGGTCCGACCCCGACTGCACCGGCAGGTGGAGGTACGGCATCAGCGCGTCGAGATCACGATGCGCCTCGATCAGGTCGTCGCCCATGTCGAGCGGATGCGAGGTGGTGTAGCGGATCCGCGCAATACCGGGGATTTCGGCAAGGCGCCGGCAGAGCTCACCCAGCCCGACGACCCGACCCTTGTCGTCGCCGTGATAGGCGTTGACGTTCTGGCCCAGCAGCGTCAGCTCGCGCACCCCGGCTTCGGCGAGATTGCGCGCCTCGGCCAAGACCTGCGTCACCGGCCGGCTCACTTCCGAACCGCGGGTATAGGGCACCACGCAGAACGAGCAGAACTTGTCGCAGCCTTCCTGCACGGTGAGGAAGGCGGTGAGCCCACGCGCCAGCGTTACCTCGCGCTTGGCGGCCGGCAGGTGCTCGAACTTGTCTTCTTCAGGGAAATCGGTGTCGACCACCTTGGCGCCATTGTGCGCCCGCGCGATCAGCTCGGGCAGGCGGTGGTAGCTCTGCGGCCCGAACACCAGATCGACCGCCGGCGCCCGGCGCACGATCTCGTCGCCTTCCGCCTGCGCCACACAGCCGGCGACCCCGATCATCAGGTCCTGACCCATCGCACGCTTCTCATCGCGCAGGTCGCGTAGCCGGCCCAGTTCCGAGAACACCTTTTCCGAGGCCTTCTCGCGGATGTGGCAGGTATTGAGGACGACGAGGTCGGCATCTTCCATCACCGCCACCGGCACATAGCCGTGCGGTGCCAGCGCGTCCGCCATGCGGTCGCTGTCATAGACGTTCATCTGGCACCCGTAGGTCTTGATGAACAGCTTCTTGGGCGTGTGCTCGGTCATAGCCGGGCAATACACCGAACGCGGCCGGAGTGCAAAGCCGCGGGCAGCCGCCTACTCCGCCGCGACCGGCAGCGGCGTGCCGCGATTGAGCGCCACCAGCATCCGGCGGACCTCGTTCTCAGCCTCTTTGGCCACCAGCTTGCGGTCGGACTTTGCATCGAGCGGGCGCGGCGTGCCGAAGGCAAGCGTCACCTCGCGCGTGCCGCCGGTCAGGATCTCGCGGATGTTCTGCTTGACCGATTTCGACTTGATCCAGGCGATCAGAGAGCGGTCGGTGCGACCGACCGGCAGGCCCTGCAGCTTGGTATAGGCAATGGTCAGCGGCTGGATCATCACCTCGCCGGCCCCGGCTTCCTGCATCGCATGCTGGGCCGCGCCGATCAGCGCCGAGCGGAACGGCAGCACATGGGTGCCGAGGTCCGACTGCCCCTCGGCGAACAGCAGCACGGCCCCGCCCGAAGCGAGCCGCTTGCCCATCTCCTGGCTGGCCCTGTGCGCATCGGATCGCCGCTTGCGGTCGACATAGAGCGTCCGCTGTAGCGAGGCCATGAACCCTACGAACGGCCATTTCTGGATTTCGGACTTGGCCACGAACGTGACATCGGCCTTCGATCCGACGGCAATGATGTCGGTCCACGAGACATGGTTGGAAACGATCAGCGTCGGCTTGTCCGTCGACGGCGCGCCGATCACTTTCACCTGCATGCCGAGGAATGTGCAGCCGAACCAGTGGAACCAGCGCGGCACGATGTTCCAGTCGAGCCCCAGGCGGGTGATGACGAACTGGACCGGGATGAACACGATGAGGAACGGCAGGTAGCCGAACACGAAGAACAGCACGCGGAAGATCACTTCTTCTTCTCCTCGGCCTGCATCGGCACGGCGTAGAGCTCCAGCCGATGGTCGACCAGCCGATAGCCCAGCCGCTTGGCGATCACATCCTGGATCGCCTCGATCTCTTCATTGCGGAACTCGATCACCTTGCCCGAGCGGATATCGATCAGGTGGTCGTGGTGCTCGTCGGGGATCAACTCGAAGCGCGCCCGTCCGTCGCGGAAATCGTGCTTGGTCACCAGCCCCGCTTCTTCGAACAGGTTCAGCGTCCGGTAAACGGTAGACAGCGAAATGCGCGGGTCGATTGCGCTGGCACGGCGATAGAGTTCTTCCACATCGGGATGGTCGATGGCCTGCTCGATCACCTGGGCGATCACCCGACGCTGGTCGGTCATGCGCATACCCTTGGTCGCGCATTGCTCCTCGAGGGTCTGCTCGCCGGTCTTGCTCATCGCCCCGCCCCGAGATGGCTCATTCATCGGGGTTACCCAAGATCGCGCGCCATGACAATAGCGGTGGCCGGCGTACCATCTGGCCGCGGATAATAGCCGCGGCGCTCGCCCACCTTGGCAAAACCGAACTTGCCGTAGAGCACCACGGCGGCGCGATTGTCCTCGGCGACTTCGAGGAACATCCGCCGTGCCCCGCTCATCAGCAGGTCGTCGAACACGGCGTGCAGCAGTGCTTCGCCCACGCCCTTCCGCCGCCATTTCGGGTCGACCGCGATGGTGATCAATTCCACTTCGTCGGCCGAATGGCGCAGCATGGCGAAGCCAGCGATCTTCCGCCTGGCGTCGCATGCCACATAGACCGGCGTGCCCTCGCCAGCGATGTAGGCCGCAAATTCCTCCCGCGACCAGCCGCGATAGAACCCGGCGGCGTGGAGCTTGGCGATGGTGTCGGCATCCGCCGTCCGCGCCATCTCGATGTGGAGGCCTTTGGGCGCCAGCCAGCTTCTCATGGGTCCGTCACCCGCGCGACCCGGAACTTTTCCTGTGGCTTCGCATCGGCGCCACGGACATAGGCCGCGACCGGCGGATAGGCGGCGGGGTCCAGTGTCGCGGCCAGGTGCGCCATCGCCGCGATGTCCACGAAGGGTGAACTCAGCACCTCGGCCGCGTGCGGAATACGCTCTCGCGCTACCTCCATCGGCAGCAGGGCTGGCTCGCCCACCGGGATCGCCGGCCCGGAAAACACCTGGAAATACGCTTCGCCCCGGCGGGCATCGAGCAGCACCGCCGTCGCGGCACACCGGGTGGCGAGCGACAGCGCCAACAGGCTGGGAACGCCGATCACCGGCACTTCGAGCGCCAGCCCGAGCCCGCGCGCCGCGCTGAGCCCGATGCGCAGTCCCGTAAAAGAACCGGGCCCCGTGGTCACCGCGATCCGCCAGAGGTCCCGATAGCCAACACCGTTGCGCGTGAGCAGTTCACCGATGGCCGGCATGATCCGCTCGGCCTGCCCCTGCGGCATGTCCTCGACCAACGTGTCGACGTGCCGATTTACGAGCAGTGCCAGTTGCAGGCGCGGCGCGGCGGTATCGATGGCAAGCAGGGGTTCGGACATTGCCGACAGATAGGCCGGGTTCGCTCCGATGTCATCCCCACCCACAACTTCGTTCCGGCAAAGCCTGGAATTCAGCCTTGCTCCGAAAACGAAAACGCCCGGTCGTTGACCGGGCGCTGCCAACTCAGACCTGGGTGTTGCTCAGACCTGCTGCACCGACTCGACGCCCGGCACGAAGTGCCTGAGCAGGTTCTCGATGCCGCTCTTCAGCGTCGCCGTCGAAGAGGGGCAGCCGGAGCAGGCGCCCTGCATGTGAAGGAACACCGTGCCCTCCTTGAAACCCTTGAAGGTGATGTCGCCGCCATCCATGGCCACGGCCGGCCGCACGCGGGTCGCCAGCAGTTCCTTGATCACCTCGACAGTCTCGCTGTCCTCGGCCTCGAAGAACTCGTCACCATCCTCGACCTCGGTCCCGTCGGAGATGACCGGGCGGCCGGAGAGGAAATGCTCCATGATCACGCCGAGAATTGCCGGCTTGATGTGGCTCCATTCCGCATCGTCCTTGGTCACCGAAATGAAGTCGGAGCCCAGGAAGACGCCTTCCACCCCCGGCACTTCGAACAGCGCCGAGGCGAGCGGCGAGATCGCCGCTACTTCACCACTGCGGAAATCGCGCGGCTCGCCTGCCAGCACTTCCCGGCCCGGCAGGAACTTCAGCGTCGAGGGGTTCGGAGTGGCTTCGGTCTGGATGAACATGCGCCCACAGTCCCGTCTGGAATGTCTGGTTAGAATGGTTCTAAATACGTTCGCCGGACCCGGTTTGCAAGAGCCCGCCGGTCAAGTCACCGCGACGATCTGCTCGTCGGTCATCGAACCCGGAATGATCGTGATCAGCACCGGCAATGCCGAAATCCCGGAGCGTGAGGCGAACTCGGTGATCATGGCGCCCGGGCCATCCTTGCCGCTTGCCGCCGCCAGCACCAGGATACCGATGGCGGGGTCGGATGCCACCAGCCGTTCGATCTGCTCGCGCCGGTCACCCTCGCGAATGGCGGTTTCGACGCGCACATCGCCAATCGTGCTGATTCGGGCGCGCCGCGCCTCCAGCATGCGCTCGGCCGCTTCGCGCGCCTCGGCCCGCATCACCTCTTCGACGCCGAGAAATTGCGAGAAATCCTGCGTCTCGATCATGGCCAGCAGCACCACCGTGCCGCCGGTGCGTTTGACCCGATGGGCGGCGAAGGTCACCGCCCGCTCGGATTCCTTGCTCTCGTCCACCAGAACGAGAAACTTGCGCTTGTAGCTATCACTGTCGACCAATCGCCGCTCCGCCCGTCGCTGCGCTGCCATTGTCCCAGATCGCGTTGACAACGACAACAGGGCGGCGACAGACAGCCGGCTCAGCCGCCGATCGCCTCGGCCAGGTCCTGGTATTCCTCGCAACTGGTGTTGCCGCACAGCTTCGCCAGCACCTCGAGCTGCGCCTTGGCCTTGGCCATCTGCCCCGTTTCTACATAGAGTTCGCCGAGATATTCGTTCGCGCCCTTGTGGCGCGGATTGATCTTCAATGCCTTGAGATAGAATCCGAGCGCATTGTCGTAGTCGCCCGATTTCCGCAGCGAGTAGCCGAGCAGGTTCAGCGCATCCGCATTGTTGGGCGAGTTGGCGACAATGGTCTTCAAGGTCCGGATCGCCGCATCCCAGCGCTCGGATTTGATCATCACCCGCACATCGGCCAGCGTCGGACCACTGCTCTCGCTGGCTGAACTGCTGCCGCCCCCGCTGCTTGATGACTGTCCGCCACCGCCACCCCCGCCTCCACTATCGACGGCAAGGCTCGGCAGCGTCAGGGCAAGGCAAAGTGACACCGCGCCGAGGGCCCGTCCGATTTCTCGCAGATATTGGCGTCCGAAGTCGACTGACATCGCATTCTCCTTGCTGCTGGACAGGGACCGGTCACCGGTCCGCCAGTCCAACAACACCTCAGCTTGCGATTTATTCCCGACGCTCAGCGCGCATAGGCGTTGAACGGGTTGGTCACCGTCAGCCGGTGCAGCATCTCGTCCGAGACGCCTCGCACCTTGAGCATCGGCAGCATGACATCACTGAGATGGGTATACGGCCGCTGCATCCCGCCCTTGGGGAGGGCCGGATCATACCAGCCGAGGTCATGGCTGAGCAGCATTTGCGGGCCGAGGCCGGCATCCAGGGCTTTGAGGATCAGCTCGGCAACGTCGTCGTCCGGCTCGCGTCCGATATGGTCGTACTCGACGAAACAGCCACGGGCCGCCACCTCGCGATTGAGCTCGAAATCCGGCTCCATCTGCGCATGAATGGCGATGAACCGGGCCGGGTTGCCTCCGGCTTTCTCGATGATCGCGAGTTGGTCGAGCACCACGCGACCGCGGATGGTGTGGCTGCCGATGATCGCATCGGTTGCCGCCGCTGCCCGCGCCGCGGCCCTGAGGATCCGCGCTTCGAGTTCGGTAATGCCGTCATCGCCCGCCGACAGCTTGATCCAGGCGGCCTTGACGCCGGTATCGCCGACGCCTTCCATCAGCTCGCGCAGCATCCAGGCTTCGAGTTCGGCTTCGCTGGCGGCCGCGACCCAGGCCGGAATCCACGGCTCGCGATAATTGCCGGTGGGCACCACGATCGGTACGCCCGTCGCCTTGCTGACCGCAAGATCGACATCGACCCTGAGTGCCACCCCGCCCGTGGAGCATTCCACCAGCGCCGTGATCCCGCGCGCCTTGATCTCCTCGAGCCGTGGCGCCATCACCGCGACCACTTCGGCCGGGTCCGCTTCGCCGTACCCGGGCTGGTCGGGCGTCCGCAAGTCGACGAAGACATGCTCGTGCGGCAGGATCATGCCGAGTTCATCGGCGCGTTTCGGCCCGAGCGTGGTGTGCAGCAGTTTCATCGCGGTCTCCTCCAAACCCACTTTGCCGGGCGAGCGGCGCCGCTGTAAACCCACCGCTATGCGGCGGCCTGATCCAGTTGCTCACGGAGCCCGAACAGCAGCCTCCGCATCTGGTCCAGTTCCTCGGCGCTGCAGTTCGAGGCGGCGAGAATTCGGGCCGGAAATGCCGCCGCCTCCGCCTCAAGCGCCTGCCCACGTGGCGTCAGGCCGACGATCACCTGCCGCTCGTCTGTCTCGTCGCGCTGCCGGGTCACCAGCCCCATCGCCTCGAGGCGTTTCAGCAGCGGCGTCAGCGTCCCCGAATCCAGCCACAACCGGCTGCCGATGGCGTTGACCGCCTGCCTGTCGGTCTCCCACAGCGCCATCAGCACGAGATACTGCGGGTAGGTTACCCCCAGCGCCTTCAGCATCGGCCGATAGAAGCGGGTAAAGGCGTGCGCCGTCGCATAGACCGCAAAGCAGAGCTGCTGGTCGAGCCGAAGCGACTGGGGTCTGGACGGCATGGCGTGCTCCCTGGGTGCTACAGCCAATTGCATAGCGCAAAATTAAATTGCGCACAATTGAAACCTTCGCTATGTGAGGCGCGTTGCACTCACTCATGCCCCAACTGGAGACCAAACATGCAGATCAAGTACACAGCGCATGGCACGGCCTATCATGGCGGTCGCGGCGGCGGCACGGCAGCCACCGACGATGGCAAGGTGTCCGTCTCGCTTTCGGTTCCCAAGGCCATGGGCGGCGACGATGGCCCGGGCACCAATCCCGAGCAGCTCTTCGCCATCGGCTATTCCGCCTGCTTCCTCGGCGCAATGAAGGCAGCCTCGGGCCGACTGAAGATCAAGCTGCCCGAAGACACCACCGTCTCCGCCGATGTCAGCTTCGCCGATCGTGAAGACAATGTCGGCTACACCATCGTGGCCGCTCTCACCGCCAGTGCCCCCGGCCTCGACAAGGCCGATGTCGAAAAGATCATGGCGCTGGCCCATGACATCTGCCCGTATTCTGACCTGATCCGGAAGGCGCACGAGGTCGAGCTGAAGGTCGCCTGATCGAAGCGGGCGCTCAGGAGCGGTCGGCCTCGCCCATCCGGTCCCAGCTGTCCTGCCATTCCTTCTGTAGCACCACCCGCCGGCGGCCATAGCGGTTGCCGGTGAGGGATGCGGTCTCGATGCGGTCGCAGCGGAAGTGGCGGAACGCCTGCCGCACGCAGCACCAGGCCGCAACGATCTGTTTGCCTTCGTAATAGGCCAACTGCACCGGCCAGATTTCGCGCTCGGTGCGGTTGCCGGCTTCGTCGGCATAGCCGATATGCAGCGCCTTTTCCTCGCGCATCGCCTCTCGCGCCAGCCCGAGCACCGGGGCAGGACCCTCGGTCGAACGGATCAGCACCGGCCACAGGCCTGTGTCGCCGATGCGATCTCGCAGATCGTCCGGCGAGGCGTTGGCGATCTTGCCCAGCGCATTTCGTGCCGCTTCCGCAAGCCCCGCATCCGGCTGGGCCTGCACCCAGCGCGCCCCCAGTACCAGTGCCTCCAGTTCCTCGGCGGAAAACATCAGCGGGGGCAGGAAGAAGCCGGGCCGCAGTACATAGCCCAGTCCGGCTTCGCCATCGATCGGCGCACCCAGCCCGACCAGGGTCTGGATGTCGCGATAGAGCGTACGCACCGAGACGCGCTGTTCTTCCGCAAGCTGCGCGGCCGTGACCGGGCGCCGGTGGCGCCGCAGTGCGTCCATGACGGCGAAAAGTCGTTGCGTCTTGTCCAACTGCCCATCCCCGCACTGCTCCCGCTACGCGCCGGCCGATGCAGGTTCGGCCGGCCGCGTGTCAGAAGCCGTCAGCAGTTTCGCCCGCAGTCTCAGGCGATCTCGATATCCGAGTGGTGCACATAGTCGCGCCCCGGCCCGTAGATGATCGACGGAAAGTGTGGATTGTGCGGTGCATTGGGGAAGGCCTGGTCCTCGAGGCAGAAGCCGCTGAACCGGCCGTACTTCCGGCCGCCGCCATCCACGTTGGTCCACACACTATTGTAAAGCTGTACGCCCGGCTGGTCGGTCCATAGCTTCAGCGTCAGCAGACCGTCCGGCCCGGTCACCGTCACCGCCGGCGTCGAAGGATCGCGCCCGGTGTCGAGGACGAGATTGCCGTCATAGGCAATCGCCTCACCCTTGGCGTCGCGCATGTTGCGCGCCTGGCGGAAGTCCCACGCGCTGCCTTTGACCGGCAGGATCTCGCCGGTCGGCACCAGCCGCTCGTCATTGGGTGTATAGGCGCTGGCTGCGATCTGGTAGCGATGGTCGAGCACGTCCGGGCCGGTCCCGAGGTTGAAGTATTGGTGCTGTACCACATTGATTGGCGTCCGCCGGTCGGCCTTGGCCTCCAGCTTGAGCTTCAGCTTGTTGCCCACCAGCGTGTAGGTTGCGGTGAACTCCACGTTGCCCGGAAAGCCCATATGGCCGTCCGGCGAGAAGTGGGTGAACCGAACCGCGTTGGCCGCGCTGTCGGCCTCGCCCGTCCAGTTGGTCGTTCCCAGCCCTTCCTTGCCGCCATGCAGGATCAGGCCCGGCACATTCTCGTCCAGCTTGTAAGTGGCCCCGTCGAGCTCGAAGCTCGGCCCCGATATCCGGTTCGCAACCCGGCCGGCAATCGCACCGAAATAGGGTGAGTGCGCCGGGTAGGGCGCAAACGCGTCGAATCCCAGCACCACCGGGCGCAGGCCACCGGCCACCGGCACCCGCCAGTCGCGGACCACGACGCCATAGGTCATGATATCGACCTCGACGCCGGTGTCGCTCCGGAGGCTGAACTCGACCACCGGCTTGCCGCCGAATTCTCCAACTGTCTTCGTGCCGATTGCCACCGTTGATCTCCTCTATTCGGGTGCGCTGCTTGATAGCCCGGAAAACACCGCAGCAAAAGCGCGACGGGGAGTTGACGCCGTGGTTCCAAAAAACCAGTGTCGCCGCGCTGTATCGACTGGGGGACCGGCAATGGATGAGACGCGCCGTCGAGCGACTGTGCACGATGTCGCGCGCGAGGCCGGCGTTTCGCTGGCCACTGTCGATCGCGTCCTCAATGGCCGACCGGGCGTGCGCGTCGAGACCGCCGAGCGGGTGACCGAGGCCATCCGCTTTCTGGATTTTCGCCGCGATGTCTCGGCCTCCATGCTGGCGCGGGCCCGCGAAATCCGTGTCAGCTTCCTGCTGCCCAATGGCAACAACGCCTTCATGCTCAGTCTCGATGCGGTGATCGAACGCCAGCGACGGGCGCTGAAGGGCGAGCGCATGTCGGTCTCCCTGCGCCATTTCCGCGCCTTCGACAGCGCCGCCCTGGCCCAGGCGCTCGCAGCGCTGGATCCCAAGACCTGCGATTGCGCCATCGTCGTCGCCAATGACGATGATCGCGTTCGCGCCGCCATCGAGCAGGCCAGCCGCCGCGGCATCATCGTCCTGACGCTGGTCTCCGACCTCCAGCGCTCGGCCCGGCGCGACTTCATCGGCATCGACAATGTCGCGGCAGGCCGCACCGCGGCTTCGCTGCTGGGGCGCTTCTGTGCCATGGGCCGCATCGGGGTGGTGGCCGGCTCCCTGGGACTTGTCGACCACCAGCAGCGATTGGAGGGCTTCCGCCAGGTCCTCGCCGAGGAGTTTCCGCGACTCGAGATCATCGGCCCGGTGGAAGGCTTCGACAATGACGCGCGCACCGAAGCCGCCGTTGCCGACCTCTTGAAGCATCAGGGGCCCATCGCCGGTCTCTACAATCTCGGCGCCGGCAATGCCGGCCTCGTCGCCGCACTCGATGGCACCGGGCGCGCCGGCAAGGTCCGGGTCATCGCGCACGAACTCACCGATGCGTCGCGTGATGCGCTTGAGCGCGGCACCATTGACGTGGTGCTCGATCAGAATCCGGATGGCGAAATCGCCCGCGCGCTCGCGGTGGCGCGCAGCCTCGTGCTGGGTTCCGACACCGAGTCCTTGTTGCCCATTGAAATTCGGCTGTTTGTGCGCGACAATTTGCCGTGAGGTGAATGGCCGGCAAGCGCCTGGCCTCAGGGGAGGAGTTTCTTCATGTCTTTGGTCCGCTCTGAGGTACGTGCCTCATGACTTTCCTCGGCATCGATATCGGCACGTCCAGCGTCAAGGCCCTGTTGATCGACGCGTCGGGCAAGGCCCTTGGTGAGGCCAGTGCGCGTTCGCCCGAGCCGAAGCGGCCGCATCCGGGCTGGTCCGAGCAGAATCCCGCCGACTGGTGGACGGCAACGCTCGAGGCGGTGGACAGGCTTGCCAGCACCCACAAGGCGCAACTTGCCGCGGTACGCGGCATCGGGCTCTCCGGCCATATGCACGGGGCCACCCTGTTGGGCGCCGACAACCAGGTGTTGCGGCCCTGCATCCTGTGGAACGACGGCCGCGCGGCCGCCGAGTGCGCCGAAATGGAAGCCGCGCTGCCATCCCTGCGGGACATTGCCGGCAATATCGCCATGCCCGGCTTCACCGCCCCCAAGATCGCCTGGGTCAGGAAGCACGAGCCGGAAATCTACCGGCAGATCGCCAAGGTCCTGCTGCCCAAGGCCTATATCCGGCTCCTGCTCACCGGCGAGGCCATCGAGGACATGTCGGATGCCTCCGGCACGCTGTGGCTCGATGTCGCCAGGCGCGACTGGTCCGATGAACTCCTGGCGCTGACCGGGCTCAACCGCTCGCACATGCCGGCGTTGGCTGAGGGCTCGGCGCCTGCCGGCACGCTTAGGCCGGAGCTTGCCGCGCGCTGGGGCATGGCACCGGGCGTGGTCCTTGCCGGCGGTGCGGGCGACAATGCCGCGGCCGCCTGCGGCATCGGCGCCATCCGTCCCGGCGAGGGCTTTGTTTCGCTCGGCACGTCGGGTGTGCTGTTCGTGTCAAACGAACGCTTCAGCCCCAACACGGCGGGCGCCGTCCACGCCTTCTGCCATGCCATCCCAGATACCTGGCACCAGATGGGCGTGATCCTTTCGGCCACCGACAGCCTCAACTGGCTGTCGCGCATCACCGGGCAGGATCAGGCCAAACTCGCTGCCAGTGCCGAAGCCGGTTTCACCGGGCCGGGCGAAGCCATGTTCCTCCCCTACCTCAGCGGCGAGCGCACCCCGCACAACAATGCCGGCGCCCGCGGCAGCTTCACCGGCCTCAGCCAGTCCACCGATGTCGGTCAGCTGGCGCAGGCCGTGATGGAAGGGGTAGCGTTTGCCTTCCGGGACTGCCAGCGCGTGCTTGCCCAGGCCGGCACCCGCACTGGTCGACTGCTGGCCGTCGGGGGTGGCTCGAAGTCCGACCTCTGGCTGCGCCTGCTTGCCGCCAATCTGGAGGTCGAGATCGTCCTGCCTGAGGACGGCGACTTCGGTGGTGCGCTTGGGGCGGCGCGTCTGGCGCTCTGTGCGGCGGCGGGTGCGGCCCCTGCCGACATCATGACCATGCCGGGCATCCGTCGCGTCATCGCGCCGGAACCGGATCTGGTTGCGGCTTATGCCGAACACTACGCGCGCTACCGCGCGCTCTATCCTGCAATCGAGGAGGCACGTCAGTGACCGATTTCTTCAAGGGCATCAGCCCCGTCAAGTTCGAGGGGCAGCAGAGCTCCAATCCGCTCGCCTATCGGCACTACAACAAGGACGAGATGGTCCTCGGCAAGCGGATGGAGGACCATATCCGCCCCGCCATCGCCTACTGGCACACCTTCGCGTGGGAAGGCGGCGACCCGTTCGGCGGCCGCACCTTCGACCGGCCCTGGTATGCCGGCACCCCGATGGAGGGCGCCAAGCTCAAGGCCGACGTGGCCTTCGAACTGTTCGAGCTGCTCGACGCACCGTTCTTCTGCTTCCACGATGTCGATGTGGCCCCCGAAGGCGACAGCCTCAAGGAGAGCAACAAGAACCTCCGCACCATCACCGACATCTTCGCCAAGAAGATGCAGAGCTCGCGCACCAAGCTGCTCTGGGGCACCGCGAACCTCTTCTCCAACCGCCGCTACATGGCGGGCGCTGCCACCAACCCGGATCCCTATGTCTTTGCCTATGCCGCCGGACAGGTGAAGCAGATGCTCGAGATCACCCATGAACTGGGTGGCGCCAATTACGTGCTCTGGGGTGGGCGCGAGGGCTACGAGACCCTGCTCAACACCAAGATCAAGCAGGAGCAGGACCAGGCCGCGCGCTTCCTCGGCCTCGTCATCGAGCACGCCAAGAAGATCGGCTACAAGGGCCAGATCCTCATCGAGCCCAAGCCGCAGGAGCCGACCAAGCACCAGTACGACTACGACGTCGCGACGGTCTATGGGTTCCTCAAGACCTATGGCTTCGAAAAGGACGTGAAGGTCAATATCGAGGTCGGCCACGCCTTCCTCGCCGGCCACTCGTTCGAGCATGAACTGGCGGTTGCCGGCAGCCTCGGCATCCTTGGCTCGGTCGATGCCAACCGCAACGACCTGCAGTCGGGTTGGGACACTGACCAGTTCCCCAACAACCCCGGCGAGATGGCGCTGGCCTTCTACCAGATCCTCAAGGCCGGTGGCCTCGGCAAGGGCGGCTTTAACTTTGACGCCAAGGTCCGTCGCCAGTCGCTCGATCCCGCTGATCTGCTCTACGGCCACATCGGTGGCCTCGATGTGCTGGCACGCGGGCTCAAGGGGGCTGCCGCAATGATCGAGGACGGCACTTTCGACAAGGTGCAGGACGCTCGCTATGCCGGTTGGAAGGAGAAGGGTGCGGCCGCCATGCTCAATGGCGAGCGGACCCTTGAGCAGATCGCCCAGTGGGTCGAGGCCGACAACATCAACCCGCAGCCGCGCTCCGGCCAGCAGGAATATCTCGAGAACCTGGTCAACCGCTTCGTCTGACCCATTCCAATCGATCGGGACCGGCCACCAGTGCCGGTCCCGGCCAATACAGTATAAATACTGAAGAACGTGGTGTGAAGTCCCCCGTCGAGACCTATCTCAACCGCCCGAGTCATATCCCATATTGTAATACTGTATTACTTATGGTTGTGTGCATCTCACGGTTGGGAGGCCGGGAGATGGAGGGGAGTCGGAGCGAAAGCCCGAAAGCGCGTCTGGTTGCGCCGGTCATCGGCAGCACCTCGCCCGCGCGCACCCTGCAGTCGCAGGTCGTGCACCGCCTCGGCGTCATGATCGTCCGTGGCGACTTCGCCCCTGGCAGCATCCTGCCCCCCGATGCCGAACTTCTGGAGCGCTTTGGAGTCTCGCGCACCGTGCTGCGCGAGTCCATGAAGGCGCTCGCCGCCAAGAACATCGTCAATTCTCGGGCGCGTGTCGGCACTCGCGTGCTGCCGCGACGCGACTGGTCGCTGTTCGATCCCGATGTGCTCGCCTGGCATTTCGAAGTGGGCCCCGATCTCGAATTCCTGCGCGCCCTTGCAGAAATCCGCGTCGGCATAGAACTCGAATCTGCCGCCCTCGCCGCCAGCCGCCGCACACCCGAGCAACTGCATCGCATGCGCGAATGCGTTGACGGCATGGCGGTGGCGCGCCGCACCGAAGACTTCGCGCGCTACGACCTGAATTTCCATCGCACCGTCGCCGAAGCTTCAGGCAATGTCTTCATGGCCTCGATCAACGGCCTCGTCGACATGGCGCTTGCCTCTGCCTTCACCATCAGCTCGCCTGTCGATGACGGTACGGCTCATCACATTACCGTCGGCAATCACCGCCGTGTCGCGGAAGCCATTGCGGCCAGTGATCCCGATGGTGCGCGCCAGGCGATGCGCATTGTCATCGCCGAAGGTTTCGATCGTGCGGTGGGGCGCATGAGCCACGCCGCGACGAAGGACGGATGAGGGCGGGACGGTAGCGACCACAAGTGACGCGCTGGGGCGGGTACGTACCTCAGCATTGCCAACCTGGGAGGATTAGTTGGCACTACTGGAATTGAAGAACATATCCAAGGACTTCGGCGCGATCCGAGCGCTGAGCGACGTGAGCTTTTCCATTCAGCCCGGCGAGGTGGTCGGCCTGATGGGCGACAACGGCGCCGGCAAGTCGACGCTGGTCAAGATCATCTCCGGCATCTACCAGCCGACAGGTGGCACGGTGCAGTTCGAGGATCGGCTCGCCCACATCCATTCGCCCGGCGAGGCGCGCCGGCTCGGTATCGAGACTGTCTATCAGGACCTGGCGCTCGCCGATAACCTGACGGCCGCGGGCAACATCTTTCTCGGCCGCGAGCTCAAGTTCAACATTGGCCCGTTCCGCTTCCTCCGCCACCGCGCCATGAACGAGCGCGCGGCCGAGCTGTTTGCCGAACTGAAGTCTGAAACCCGCGCCAACGATCTGGTGCGCCAGATGTCGGGCGGCCAGCGCCAGGCCGTGGCCATCGCGCGTACGCGTCTTGCCGACGCCAAGGTCATTCTCATGGATGAGCCGACGGCGGCCATTTCCGTGCGACAGGTGGCCGAAGTGCTCAGCCTGATTCATCGCCTCAAGGATGCCGGCATCGCCGTCATCCTCATCTCGCACCGCATGCCCGACGTGTTCTCGGTGTGCGAGCGCGTCATCGTCATGCGGCGCGGCACCAAGGTCGCCGACAAGGCAATCGCCCAGAGTTCACCCGAAGAAGTCACTGCCCTGATCACGGGCGCCAAGGAGGCTGCGTGATGTCCACCGAGACTGTACAGGGCTTTACCAATGTCCGCCGCACCCGCTTCTGGCAGCGTGGCTTCCTCGCCAGCCAGTCGGCCTATGTGCTGGCCGCGCTGGTGGTGCTCGTCATCGTGATGCATCTGGCCTCGCCGAACTTTTTCACCCCCGGCAATGTCAGCAACATCGTCCGCAACTTCTCGTTCATCGCCATCGCGGCGCTGGGCATGACGCTGGTCATCATCACCGGCGGCATCGACCTGTCGGTCGGCTCCACCATGGCACTTGCCGCCACGGTCACCTCGTTGACCATGAACGAACTCAATGCCGCCAATTTCTACCCGTTCCCGGGCTCGGCCATGCTGATCAGCATCGGCGTCGGCCTGATCGTCTCTGCGCTCGTGGGTCTGGTCAACGGCTTCTTCATCGCCAAGGTCAAGCTCGCCGCCTTCGTCACCACCCTGGGCTCGCTCTCCATTGTGCGCGGCCTGACCTATGTGGCGACGCAGGGACGCGGCACTTTCCCGGCGGGGCCGGACAAGGAAATGTTCCTGGCGGTCACTGCGGGTCGGCTGTTCGACGTGGTGCCCATGAGCTTCGTCTACCTGCTCGGCTGCGCCATCCTGATGTATGTCGCGCTGCACCACACCGCCTGGGGCCGGCACGTCTTTGCGCTGGGCGGCAACGAGTCGGCGGGCCGGCTGACCGGCGTGCCGGTCGACCGGGTCAAGATGCAGGTCTATGTGCTTTGCTCGCTCGCGGCCGGCATCAACGGCATCATCATTTCGGGGTGGCTGGGCTCCGCTCCGGCCAACCTGGCGACGGCCTATGAGCTGACCATCATCGCCGCGGCGGTGATCGGCGGCGCCAACCTCGCCGGCGGTGTCGGCGGTGCCGCCGGAGCCATCATCGGCTGCATCCTCATCGAAGTCATCCGTAACGGGCTGGTTCTGGCCCGGGTCGACCCCTACTGGCAGCAGACCCTTGTGGGCTGCATCATCGTGGCCGCGGTGCTGGTCGACCGTCTGAGATCGCTGCGCAACGGCTGAGTCCGGCGCGGTGTAGTGAGGCGGCCCCACGGTCGTCTGTGTCTAGCGGGCTCCGGCGCATCCGGAGCAATGGGAGGACTATTATGAAGCTACGTACTGCAATCACTGCCCTTGCCATCGCGGCGCTCGGTCTCACCGGCACTGCCACGGCCCAGGACATGCTGAAGTTCGCCGTCGTGCCCAAGGCCATGAACAATCCGTTCTTCGACCTGACCCGCGATGGTTGCGTTGCCGAAGCCGCCAAGCTGGGCAACGTCGAGTGCATCTATCTTGGCCCGGTCGAGCACGAAGCCGCCACCCAGGCCCAGATCATCGACGACTTCATCACCCAGGGTGTTGACGGTCTCGCCATCTCGGTGTCCGACGCCGCCGCTGCCACCACCATGATCGACAAGGCCGTGGCTGCCGGCATCGCCGTCATCACCTTCGACTCCGATGCGCCCGAGTCCAAGCGCACCGCCTATGTTGGCACCAACAACAAGGAATTCGGCACGGCCCTCGGCGAAATGCTGCTGCAGGTCGCGCCGAACGGCGGCACCTACGCCATGATCTCGGGCGGCGCTGCTGCTCCGAACCTGGCCGAACGTGTCGACGGTGTCCGCGAGGCGCTTGCCGGCTCCAACTGGACGGAAGTCCCGGGCTCGCCGAGCTTCTCCAACGACGACATCGCGCTCGCCGTGCAGCAGGCCGGTGACTTCGTCTCCGCCAACACCGACCTCAAGGCCATCGTGCCGGTCGGCGGCTGGCCGATGTTCGCCCCGGATGGCTGGAAGAACTTCGTCGAGCCCAACAAGGCCCGCGTCGACTCGGGCGATCTCGCCCTTGTCGTGGCCGACACCCTCCCGGTCCAGCTCGAGCTGCTCCGTGATGGCTATGCCCACGCTCTCGTTGGCCAGCGCCCGTATGAGATGGGCGAGGTTGCCATGCGCACCCTGCTCGCCATCAAGAACGGCGAGACCGTCGAGTCCATCATCTACACGGGTGTCGATCGCGTCACCAAGGACAATGTCGGCGACTTCCTGAAGTAAGCCGTCGCCTTCTACCTCTTGCTGCCGCCGGCTTTCGCTGGCGGCAGCTTGCTTTCCGGGGGTCCGAAAGCCCCGTCGGAGTGGCGGGGAAAGCTGCTGCCGCCTGTTGCCCCTCGTCCGCAAAGCCCCTAACGTCGCGCTCTTTCCAGTCCCCGCACGAGCCCGATGGACCAAGCGCCCT
Organism: uncultured Devosia sp.; assembly: GCA_964399695.1. GTDB lineage: Bacteria > Pseudomonadota > Alphaproteobacteria > Rhizobiales > Devosiaceae > Devosia_A. Next base: position 43,882 of record CAYNRZ010000008.1, read on the forward strand.
ATCACGCGCCCGATCTCCCGCAAGGTGCAGCCGACGCTGGCGCCGTCACCCCGATGATGGCGCAATATCTCGAGATCAAGGCGGTCAATCCCGGCTACATCCTGTTCTACCGGATGGGTGACTTCTACGAGATGTTCTTCGAGGACGCCGAAATCGCCAGTCAGGCGCTCGGCATTGTCCTCACCAGGCGCGGCAAGCATCAGGGTCAGGATATCCCGATGTGCGGCGTGCCGATCCACGCCGCGCAGGACTATCTGAAGCGCCTGATCGCGCTCGGCCACCGCGTCGCCATCTGCGAACAGGTCGAGGATCCCGCCGAGGCCAGAAAGCGCGGGTCGAAATCCCCGGTAAAGCGCGACGTGGTGCGGCTGGTGACCCGTGGCACCATCACCGAAGACGATCTGCTGCCCCGCCGCGCCTCGCCTTTTCTGGCCGCGCTCGCCGCCGTCCGGCATGGCGAAACCGACTTCGCTCTAGCCTATGCCGATGTCTCGACCGGCGAGACCGTCGTGCTCGATCTGGCCATCGACGCCGTCGCCGACGAGTTGGCCCGCGTCGATCCGGTCGAACTGCTCGTCACCGAGGCAACGCGCGCAACCTTGGCCCAAGCCCATATTGTGCTCCCCGCCGACATCGCCGTGCCGCTGCCGGACAGTGCCTTCGACAGCGCCGCCGGCGCCGACCGCATCCGCGCCGCCTTCGCCGATGGCAGTGTCGATCCGACCGCCTTCTCGCGTGCCGGCCGCGCCGCGCTCGGCGCCCTTTGCGACTACGTGCGCGAAAGCCAGAAAGGCGTGCCCATCGCCTTGCGCCCTCCATCGACCGAGCGCACCTCCGGCTTCATGGCCATCGATGCCGCGACCCGCGCTTCGCTCGAGTTGCTGGAGACCCAGCGTGGCGAGGAACGCGGGTCGCTGCGGCACGAGATCGACATGTGCGTCACCGCCGCCGGCTCGCGCCTCCTTGCGCGCCGCCTCGCCGCCCCGCTCACCGATGTTGCCGCCATCAATCGCCGGCTCGACGCGGTCGAGGCGCTGGTCGGCGACAGTCAGTCGAGTAACCGGCTGGTCGCCGAGCTGAAGGCGGTTCCCGATCTCACCCGCGCCCTCACCCGGCTCGCCCTGCAGCGCGGCGGCCCGCGCGATCTCAAGGTCGTGGCGCGCGCCATCACCGCAGCCATTGCCCTCGCCGATCGGCTGGCAGCGCTATCGACCCTGCCGGATGAACTGGCGGAACTCGCCGCCGAACTTGCCGCCGCTCCTGCCGCACTCGCCGCCGATCTTGATGCAGCGCTCGACGACGAGGTGGCGCTGCTCGCCCGCGATGGTGGCTTCCTTCGCCGGGGTTATGACCGCGAACTCGACACCGAGCGTGCCCTGGCGTCGGAAACCCGGGAAGTGGTCGCCGCTCTCCAGGCCCGGCTCGTCACCGAGACCGATATCCGCGCCCTCAAGATCCGGCACAATGGCGTCCTCGGCTACTTCGTCGAGGTCCCCGCTTCCCAGGGCCAGAAGCTGCTGGACTCCGGGTCAGGCGGCTTCGTCCATCGCCAGACGCTCGCCAATGTCATGCGCTTCACCACCCCCGAGCTCGCCGAGCTCGAGGGCCGTATCGCCAAGGCGCACGATGCCGCCCTCGCCATCGAAACGGCCATCTTCGCCCGCCTCGTCGCCGATACGCTCGCCGAGGCGGACCGGTTGCGCGCCGTCGCCGATGCGCTGGCGTCCCTCGATGTTGCGGCGGCTCTCGCCCAGCTCGCCCGCACCCGCGGCTATGCCCGCCCCCTTGTCGATGACAGCCGCGCCTTCGCCATCGAAGCGGGCCGCCATCCGGTGGTCGAAACCATGGTCCGCGCCGCCGGTGGCGTCTTCGTCGAGAACGGCTGCGACCTCTCCGATGGCGCGCTCTGGCTGATCACCGGCCCCAACATGGGCGGCAAGTCGACTTTCCTCCGTCAGAACGCCCTGATCGCCATCCTGGCGCAGATGGGGAGTTTCGTGCCGGCCACTCGGGCCCATCTTGGCGTGGTCGACCGTGTCTTCTCCCGCGTCGGCGCCAGTGACGATATCGGCGGTGGTCGCTCGACCTTCATGGTCGAAATGGTCGAGACCGCCGCCATCCTAAACCGCGCCACCTCGCGCTCGCTGGTCATCCTCGACGAGATCGGCCGCGGCACCGCCACTTTCGACGGTCTCTCGATCGCCTGGGCCACCGCGGAAGCCCTGCACAATGATGTGTCTTGCCGCGCCCTGTTCGCGACCCACTTCCATGAGATGACGGCACTGGCCCGCACGCTGTCGCGGGTCTCCAACCGCACCATGAAGGTGCGCGAATGGGAAGGCGAGGTAGTGTTCCTGCACGAGGTGATGGAAGGCGCTGCCGATCGCAGCTACGGCATCCAGGTGGCGCGGCTCGCTGGCTTGCCCGAACGCGTCCTCGCCCGGGCCCGCCAGGTGCTCGAACTGCTCGAGCAGCGCGCCGCCGATGGGCGGCCCTCTTCCGGTCGAGGCGGCGCCATGCTAGACGACCTGCCGCTGTTTGCCCATCAGCCGCCGCCGGTGAAGGCCCCCGTTAATCCCCTACATGACATGCTCGACACTGTACGTGCCGATGACCTGACGCCCCGGCAGGCCATCGATCTGATCTACGAGCTCAAGAAAATCCGCGATGCAACTCGCCGAAGCTGACACCCGATCGCGAAAACCTGTGTTCCAGGCCGTGCCCGCCGAGGCCATCCTTGGGCATTTGACCGCTGCCATCGGCACGGACGACCCCAAGTCAGCTCCCGCGCGCGCTGTGGTGCTCAACCACCTGCGCCAGGTGCTGGCCGATGCCCGCAGCGCCGCCGAGGCCGAGCTGATCGCCAACGGCAAGGGTGCGCGCTGCGCCGCCAACCTGAGCGCCGCCGAAGACGAGATCATCCGCGCCATCCATCTGTTTGCCACCCGCCACGTCTATCCGGTCGACAACCCATCGGGCGCCGAGATGATCTGCATCTCCGCCGTGGGTGGCTATGGCCGCGGCACCCTGGCGCCCGGTTCCGACATCGATCTGCTGTTCATCCTGCCCTACAAGCAGACCCCCTGGGGCGAGCAGGTCACCGAATACGTGCTCTACATGCTCTGGGACCTTGGCCAGAAGGTCGGCCATGCCGTCCGCTCGGTCGATGACTGCATTCGCATGGCGCGCTCCGACATGACGGTGCGCACCGCCACGCTCGAAGCCCGCTATCTCACCGGCGCCCGGGCGCTGTTCGACGAGCTGCAGTCGCGCTTTGAGAACGAGATCATGCCGCGCACCGGGCCGGAATTCATCGCCGCCAAGATGACCGAGCGCGATGAGCGGCACCGCCAGATGGGCAACACCCGTTACGTCGTCGAGCCCAACATCAAGGATGGCAAGGGCGGCCTGCGCGACCTGCACACGCTGTTCTGGATCGGCAAGTATTTCTACCGCGTCAAGACCAGCGCCGAGCTGGTCGGCAAGGGTGTCCTCAGCCAGGAGGAATACCGCCTGTTCCAGCGCGCCGAGGATTTCCTCTGGGCCATCCGCTGCCACCTGCATTTCCTCACCGGCCGCTCGGAAGAAAAGCTCACCTTCGACGTCCAGCCCGAACTCGCCGCCCGGCTCGGCTTTTCCGAGCGCGCCGGCATGCTGGCTGTGGAGCGCTTCATGAAGCGCTACTTCCTTGTCGCCAAGGATGTCGGCGATCTGACCCGCATCTTCTGCGCCTCGCTGGAATTCGACCACGCCAAGCCGCTCGACATGGTTGGCCGGGTGCTCGCGCCCTTCCGGCGCGGCAAGGTCGCCATCAAGGGCGAACCCGATTTCGTAATCGATTCCGGCCGCCTCAACATCGCCGGGCCGGAAGTGTTCGAGAAGGATCCCCGCAACCTGATCAAGGGGTTCATGATCGCCGGGCAGCGCGACCTGCACCTGCATCCCGACGCGATCAAGGCCATCCGCCGCTCGTTCCGGCTGATCGATGCCGATCTGCGCAACGACCGCCAGGCCAATGCCTGGTTCCTCGAGATCCTCACCGCCCCCACCTATGTGGAACGCATCCTGCGCCAGATGAACGAGGCGGGCGTGCTCGGCCGTTTCGTGCCCGATTTCGGCAAGATCGTCGCCTTGATGCAGTTCAACATGTATCACCACTACACCGTCGACGAGCACCTGATCCGCGCCGTCGGCGTCATGGCTGAAATCGCCAATGGCGGCCTGCGCGACCAGCTGCCGCTGACCCACGAACTGCTGCCGCATCTCAACGACACCCGCCTGCTCTATGTCGCGCTGTTCCTCCACGACATCGCCAAGGGCCGACCCGAGGACCATTCCATCGCCGGCGCCCGCATCGCGCGAAAATTCTGTCCCCGCCTCGGGCTCGACGCGGCCGAGACCGATACCGTTGCCTGGCTGGTGGAATTTCATCTCCTCATGAGCGAGGTCGCCCAGTCCCGCGACATCCAGGACCCTGAGACTGCCAAGGCCTTCGCCGATATCGTCCAGTCGCCGCAGCGACTGGCGCTGCTGATGATCCTCACCGCCTGCGACATCCGCGCCGTTGGTCCGGGCGTCTGGACCGGCTGGAAGGGTTCGCTGCTTCGCGCACTCTACTACGCCACCGAGCCGCTGCTTTCGGGTGGCCATTCCAAGGTCACCCAGCGCGATCGCATCGAGGCGGCCAAGTCGGTGCTGCGCAATGCCCTCTCGTCCTGGCCATCCGACGAAGTCGAGACCTATCTCGCCCGGCACTACGACCACTACTGGCTGCGCGCCGAACCTGAGCTGCAGGTCGAGCATGCCCGGATGATCCGCACGGCCGACCAGGCCGAGCAGGTCTTTGCCGGCTCGATCCGCATCAAGAGCTTCGAGTCGATCACCGAAGTCTCCTTCTACATGCCGGACCATCCGCGCCTGCTGTCGCTGATCGCCGGCGCCTGCACCATGTGCGACGCCTCCATCATCGGCGCGCAGATCTTCGGCACCCGCGACGGCCGCGCCATCGACACCTTCCGCCTGCGACGCAGCTTCACCTCCGACGAAGACGAGAAGGTTCGCGCCACCCGCATCATCGACACGGTCAAGCAACTGCTTCAGGGCAAGCGCCAGGTGCTGATCGACCTCGGCAAGGAAAGCCGCCACAACAAGCGGCTGAAGCCGTTCCGCCTGCCGGCGCAGGTGGCGGTGTCCAACGCCATCTCGGAGAAGTTCACCGTCATCGAGGTGATGGGTCTCGACCGCACCGGTCTGCTGCACCAGCTAACGCGCGAGATTTCCGACCTCAACCTCACCATCGGCTCGGCCCACATCGGCACCTATGGCGAAAAGGCCGTCGACGTTTTCTACGTCACCGACCTGACCGGCGCCAAGATCGAGTCCAAGGTGCGCCAGAAACGCATCCACGACGCGCTACTGGGCGTGTTCCAGCCTCTTGAGGATCGCTCGCGGGCCAGCAATGGCTAGCGGCGTTCCGCGCGGCGGCCTGCATCCATGAGCCTTTACCGCAATGTCCTCTCGGTCGGCGCGCTGACGCTCGTCTCGCGCGTCTTCGGCTTCATCCGCGATGCGCTGATGGCGGCCGTGCTCGGCATCTCGCCGGTCTCGGACGCCTTCAACGCCGCCTTCCGCTTCCCCAACCTGTTCCGGCGCCTCTTCGCCGAAGGTGCCTTCAACACCGCCTTCGTGCCGATGTTCTCCACCGCACTCGAAACCGGTGGCACCGACGAGGCCAAGGCGCTGGCCGGGCGCATCATGAGCTGGCTCGTCGCCGCCATTGTGGTGCTGACCATCGTCGTCGAGATCTTCGCGCCGCAGATCATGGTCGTCTTCGTGCCCGGCTTTGTCGCCGATCCCGACAAGTTCGAACTGACCGTGTTCCTCACCCGGATCATGTTTCCCTATCTTGCCTGCATGTCGCTGATGGCCGCGTACGCCGCCATCCTCAACAGCCTCGGCCGCTTCTTTGCCGCCGCCTTTGCGCCGGTGCTGCTCAACCTCGTCAACATCTCGGCGCTGATCCCGCTGGCCATGCTGACACTTGAGGCGCCGGACACCGCCTTCTGGGTCGCCATCGCCACCATGCTGGGCGGCGTCGCACAGCTGGCGCTGGTCTATGCCGCCATCCGCCGCACCGGCATGCTGCCGCGCATCGGCCTGCCGCGCCTCGATCGCGAGGTGCGCCAGTTCTGGGTGCTGGCCGTGCCGGCCATCGTCGCGGGCGGCATCACCCAGATTAACATCTTCGTCGGCACCATCATTGCCTCGGGCGCCGATGAGGTCATGTCCATCATCTACAATGCCGACCGGCTCTACCAATTGCCGCTCGGCATCATTGGCATTGCCATTGGCACGGTGCTGCTACCGGAACTCTCCCGCCATATCGGGGCCGGCCGCAACGACGAGGCCCGGACCAGCCAGAGCCAGTCGCTGTTCCTGTCGCTGTTCCTGACGCTGCCAGCCGCCGCGGCGCTCGCCGCCATTGCGGTGCCCATCGTGCGCGTCCTGTTCGAACGCGGCGCCTTTGGTCCATCCGACAGCGTTCTCGTCGCCGAGGCCCTCGTCGCCTTCGCCGCGGGCCTGCCGGCCTTCGTGCTCATCCGCGTGCTGCAGCCGGGCTTCTTTTCGCGCAAGGACACGCGCACCCCGACGATCTTTGCAGCCATCTCGCTCGTCATCAATATCGCCGTGTCGCTGGCGCTGTTCCCGGCCTTGCGCCACGTCGGCGTCGCCCTCGCGACCTCCATCGCCGCCTGGGCCAATGTTGCGCTGCTCGCCATTTTCCTCGCGCGTCGCGGCCACTTCAGCCTGACAGCCCGCGAGTGGCGGCAGGAGGGGCTGATCGTGCTCCTGAGTGCCGTCATGGCAGCTGTGCTGTGGGGCGGTGCAACCCTCCTCGGGCCGGTCTTCGCCCCCAGCTACTTCTTCCCCGTCCAGGCCCTCGCGCTGCTCGGCCTTTGCGCACTTGGGACAGGGGTGTACTTCGGCCTCGCCCACCTCACCGGCGTGCAGCGGCTCGACACGCTGCTCCGCCGGCTTCGCCGCAGAAGCTGAATGGCTTGCGTGCCCACCGCTGAGCCGGTAGACGCAGGCGCACCTATCGGGAACCGGCCATGAAGTTCACTCCGCGCGTCTTTTCCGGCATCAAGCCGTCCGGCGATCTCCACCTCGGCAACTATCTCGGCGCCATCCGCCGCTTCGTGCCACTGCAGGATACGCACGAGACGATCTATTGCGTCGTCGATATGCACGCCATCACCGTCTGGCAGGACCCGGCCGACCTTCGCCGCTGGACCTACGAGATCGCCGCGGCCTATATCGCGGCCGGGCTCGACCCGACCAGATCGATCATTTTCAACCAGTCGCAGGTCGTCGAGCACGCCGAACTGGCCTGGATCTTCAACTGCGTGGCGCGCGTCGGCTGGATGACGCGCATGACCCAGTTCAAGGACAAGGCAGGCCAGGAAGGCGGCGAGAACTCCGAGGCAGTGTCGCTCGGCCTCTTCGCCTATCCCTCACTGATGGCTGCCGACATCCTGCTCTACAAGGCCACCGCCGTGCCGGTGGGCGACGACCAGCGCCAGCATCTCGAGCTGACCCGCGACATCGCCAAGAAGTTCAATCACGACTTCAAAAAGCAGGTGAAGGCCCAGGGCATCGACGGCGACTTCTTCCCTCTGACCGAGACACTGTCCACCGGCCCGGCCATGCGCGTCATGTCGCTCAAGGACGGCAAGAAGAAGATGTCGAAGTCTGACGCCTCGGACATGTCGACCATCTACATGATGGACGACGCTGACACGATCGCCCGAAAGATCAAGCGCGCCACCACCGATGCCGATGTGCTGCCCAGCGAGGCTGCGGGGCTTGCCGGTCGCGCCGAAGCCGAGAACCTCGTCGCCATCTACGCCGCGCTCGCCGACAAGTCGGTCGATGCCGTGCTGGCCGAGTTCGGCGGCTCGGGTTGGGGCAGGTTCAAGCCCGCTCTCGCCGACCTTGCGGTTGCCGTGCTGTCGCCGATTGCCGGCGAGATGCAGCGCCTCGTGGCCGATCGCGGCGAGATGGACCGCATCCTGCGTAACGGCGCCGATCGCGCCCGCGCCATCGCCCAGCCGATCATGGACGATGTCAGAAAGATCGTCGGCTTCGTCCGCTGATTTCTCGCCCCTCCACCGTGCCCTCATGGTGAGCTTGTCGAACCAGGAACCACTACGTCGCTAGGTGGTGACCCTCACCCGACCGCGAGGTTCATCCGGTAGCTCAGCGCTTCCGCGATATGCGGGCGCGCCACCTTCTCCATGCCGGCAAGGTCGGCCAGCGTTCGCGCCACCTTCAGCACGCGATGATAGGCGCGCGCCGACAGGTTGAAGCGTTCGGCCGCCTGCAGCAGCAGGGTCTGGCTCTCACGGTCGGGGTTGACCAGCTTCTCGATCAGCGTCGGCCCCGCCGCCGCGTTGGTGAACACCGCGCGCTCGCCCGCTTCTTCATAGCGGAGGCGCTGCCGTTCGCGCGCCCTCGCCACGCGCGCCGCCACCGCCGCTGAGGACTCCCCCGCCGCCGGGCCGATCATGTCGGCCGCCGACACCGACGGCACATCGATCCGCAAATCGATGCGGTCGAGGAATGGGCCGGAGACGCGCCCCTGGTACTCTGCGGCGCAGCGGTCGCCGCGCTTGCACGTGTGCCCGGGCGTACCCGCCATCCCGCATTTGCAGGGGTTCATCGCCGCAATCAGCTGAAACCGCGCCGGAAACGTCACCCGGGCATTGGCGCGCGCGATCACCGTCTCGCCGCTCTCAAGCGGCTGGCGCAGGCTGTCGAGCACCGCCGGCGCGAATTCGGGCAATTCGTCGAGAAACAGCACGCCATTGTGCGCCATGCTGACCTCCCCCGGCCTGACGCGCAACCCGCCCCCCACCAGCGCCGCCATTGATGCCGAGTGATGCGGTGCACGGAACGGCCGCCGGTCCGACAGCGCGCCGCCTGCCAGCTCGCCGGCGATCGACTGGATCATCGACACGTCGAGCAGTTCGCGCGGCTCGAGCGGCGGCAGGATCGAGGGGAGGCGCGCAGCGAGCATCGACTTGCCGGCCCCCGGCGGACCGATCATCAGCAGGTTATGGCCACCCGCTGCCGCCACCTCCAGCGCCCTCCGCGCCACGTCCTGTCCGCGAACTTCGCTGAGGTCGGGCAGCCCCACCGGGTCGGCTCGTCGCCGCGCCACCGGCCGGGCGCAGAGTTGATGCCCGGCAAGGTGATTGACCAGCGCCAACAGGCTCTCCGGCGCAATGATGTCGATCTCCTCGCCCGCCCAGGCCGCTTCCGGTCCGGCAGCAGCGGGGCAGATGATCCCCAGCCCGTTCGCCCCGGCCGCGATCGCTGCCGGCAGCACCCCCGCCGTCGCCGCGATCCGTCCATCGAGCCCCAGCTCGCCGATCGCCATGTGTCGCGACAGCGCGTCCGAAGGGATCGCCCCGATCGCAGCCATCAGGCCCAGCGCAATCGGCAGGTCGTAGTGGCTGCCCTCCTTGGGGAGGTCGGCCGGCGCGAGGTTAACCGTGATCCGCTTGGGCGGCAGGCTCAGCCCCGAGGCATAGAGCGCCGCATGCACCCGCTCGCCCGATTCCTTGACCGCCTTGTCCGGCAATCCGACCAGGAGGAATTTTGGCTGGCCGGGCGCAATCTGCACCTGCACGTCCACGGGCACCGCTTCGATGCCCTGGAATGCCACCGTCGTGACCCGTGTCACCATTCCCAAGTCCCCAGCCGAAGTTCGCAGCCTCGTGTGCTTGGCCCGAAACGCTAGCAGGGGATTGCCGAAGCGACAAGAACATTAAAGGAACAAACACGTACGCTATTCGCTTGCGTCACCGAAAGCTGCCGACAGAAAGTGCAAACCGCTCCGTCATGAGGAACGTGGCGACCGTCATTTGCGCGATGCAGCCAACCCCTCGGACGAAGCTTCCGCCTCAGCCGGCCACTGGCCTCAGTGCGCCAGCGCCCACCGTTAACCATGCCACAATTTCAAAGGGTTAGCGCAAGGTTTCATTAAGCCGGACATGTTGAATCAAACGCGTTCTTTCAAGATTGGCGAGCCCTGTCCGGATGCGTCCGAGCCGTTCCTCGATTTCCCGTATGCGCACGTTTGCAGCCATTGCGCTGCTGCTGGTGCTGGCCGCCTGTGGCCGTTCGCCGGTTGCGCATCACTCGATGATCGGCACGCCCGGTGACAACGACCCGCACCCGGGCGTCGTCAAGGCCCGCAGCCTGCCGGTGCATGGTCTCGATGTCGCCCGCTATCAGGGCCAGATCGACTTCAACAAGGTCCGCGCGGGCGGTGTCCGTTTCGTCTTCATCAAGTCCACCGAGGGCAAGGACTATCTCGACCCCAATTTCCACGACAACTGGCGCCGGGCCCGCGAGGCCGGTGTTGCCCGTGGCGCCTATCACTTCATGTATTGGTGCAGTCTCGCCCGGGATCAGGCCGACTGGTTCATCCGCAACGTGCCCAACGATCCGGATGCGCTGCCGCCGGTGCTCGACATCGAGTTCAACAACCACTCGGACTGCAAGAACGGGCACAGCCGCGAGGCCATGCTGGAAAAGATCCAGGTCATGCTCGCCGCCATGGAAGCCCACACCGGCAAGGTGCCGATCATCTATACCGACATCAACTTCCACCGCGAGGTGCTGGAGGGGGTGCACTTCGACAACCCGTTCTGGCTGCGCTCCACCGCCGCCGAACCTCACCACCGTTACGCCAATCGCCAGTGGACGTTCTGGCAGTGGACCCAGACGGGCACCATGTCGGGCATCAATACCGAGGTCGACCGCAACAGCTTTTACGGCGACGAAAACGCCTGGACCGCCTTCTGGCTTACCGGTTGCGATCCGCGCACCATCAACCGGCTGGCGCCACAGGGCCGCTGCCAGAGCCTGAAGTAGCGGGCCGGAAATAGCAGCGCGCGCGCCGCGCCGCCACCTTGTCAGCTTCCGGCTCCAGTACTAGATTCTGCGCCAGTTCACCCCGGCACCGCGCCGGAGTTCCGGAGGAAGACATCATGGCCAAGGGTCAGCTGCGCAGTAACAAGGAAGCCAAGAAACCCAAGAAGGACAAGGCGGCCGCCGCTGCCAAGCCCGGCGCGGGCGCGTCCATCGTTTCTACCGTCAAGAAGTAGCATTCCGAGCGGGCGGTCCGGGTGCCTCAGGCCCCCAGCAGCCCGCTCGCCTTGATCCCGTCGAGCAGGAACTGCACGGCCAGCGCCGCCAGCAGCACGCCCACCACCCGGCTCACCACGGCGAGCCCGGTGATGCCGAGCAGCCGCTGGATGGGGATTGCGACCAGCATCGACAGATAGCAAAGCACGAGGATCGCCAAGAGCGCGATCACCACCACCAGCCATTCGAGGTTGAACCCGCCCGATCCCGTGGTGAGCAGGATCACCGCGCTGATGGCGCCCGGCCCGGCAATCAGCGGCGTCGCCAGCGGGAACACCGAGATATCGTCGCGCCCCTGCGCTTCGTTCTCTTCCTCGGGCGTGGTGCCCGTCCCGCCGGAATGGCGGGCAAACACCATGTCGATCGAGATCAGCAGCAGCAGCACGCCACCCGCGATCCTGAGCGCCGGCAGCGTGATGCCGAACAATCGCAGCAGCGGCTCGCCGAACACCGCGAAGAACAGCAGGATCGCCGTGGCGATCAGCGTGCCCCGCAGCGCCACCGACTGGCGCTCGGCCTGACTGTTCTTCTGCGTCAGCGCCGCGAATACAATGACAAGATCCGCCGGCCCGATGGTGGCGAAGAATGTCGTCAGGGCAAGCAGCAGGCTGTCGATTGGCATGGCTCGACACTAATGCCAATTCGGGCGCGTTGCGAAGCCCGAACTCTGCGTCGTCCACCTCTGTCAGTTGGCGCCGTCGTCACGGCGCGGGTGGTGGGTTGGCAGATCCGCCCAGTCACGCGGCGTGAAGTTGCTTGCCCAGTCTGGCTTGTGGTTGGTCGTCGGCCGGGTCCGCCTCCGGCGGAACAAGGTCTGTAAGTTCATTGTCAGTCTCCAGTCGTTGGCCGCCATGTGGCATCTACGCACTGAACAGGGGCTGAATTGACGGTTCAGCAACGTTGAGTGTCGCGCGGCGACGGTGTGTCGTGTCGTGGATGAAAGCTTGGCAGGTCCGCCCGTTCACGCGGCGACATGCACTCGATGATCTCCATGCAGGGTTCCGGCGCATTCACGCGCTTCAGCCATTGCCTGACCCAGTCCCAGATTTTCTCCATCGCTTCTCTCCGTTCGCTGAGATCGGCGCTGGTTTCGCCGCATTCAAGGCCGGCCTCAATGGACAAGATTTCGCCGGGGCTGTAGAAAATCTACATGGCCAACCCGTTCCCCATCCCGCTCAACGCCATCCGCGCCATCGAGATCGTCGCGCGGCGAGGCTCGCTTGCGCCCGCCGCCGAGGAGCTCGGCGTCACCCCTGGGGCGGTCAGCCAGCACCTGCGCCGTGCCGAGGAGCGGCTGGGTCACGCCCTGTTCGAACGCACCCCGCAGGGGCTGAAGCCAACGCCGGATCTCCAGCGCATTCTGCCGCAATTGACCCAGGGCTTTTCCACCCTCGCCGGCGCGCTCCAGACCCTGCGCGGCAGCGAGGAGCATGTGCTCACCGTCACCATGGGCAGCGTCTTTGCCTCGCGCTGGCTGATCTGGCGCATCGCGAGATTTTCTGCGGCCTACCCAAGGATCGAGGTCCGCCTGGTCGTCACAGGCAACATGATCGATCTGGCCCATTCCGATATCGACTGCGGCATCCGCTTCGGCGCCGGGCTGTGGCCCGGGGTCAGGGCCGAGCGGATCGTCGAGGGCCGCTACAGCCCGGTTGCTGCACCGCCCGTAGCCGCGCGGCTCAGCCAGCTTGCCGATGTTGCTGCCGCCCCGGTCATCCACGACACCCAGTCGATGTTGCCCTGGGGCCCGTGGCTGGAAGCGGCCGGGCTCGACCCGGCGCTCACTTTCTCCGGCCCCACCTATGATGATCCCGCGCTCGCCTTCGACGCGGCGATTTCAGAGCAGGGCCTGTTGATGACCGTCGACCTGATGGCTGCCGACGCCATCAGCGATGGCCGCCTCGTCCGACCCTTCCCCATCTCGGTCGAAACCGATCTCGGCTACTGGTTCGTCACAGCCGGGGGTCGGCGCGAACCGAAAAAGACCCGGCTGTTCCGCGAGTGGCTCATCGCCGAGGTGGCCGATTCCGCCGATGGCTATGTCGGCCAGCTCGGCCGGCTGAAGAGAGCAGAAGTCCGATGAGCCTTGGCCCGCCGCAAACGCCTCCGCACTATTTCGATTTCACCGACCCTGACGGCCCGCAGAACAATCCGCTGCCCGAAGCGGCCTGGCTGCTCGACCACATCGTCTCGGCCGCAGGCGCCGATCCGCGCTGGCTCATCGACGATGACAGCGGGCGGTTCGTCGACCTCGTCGTCAGCGATCACCAGCCGGGGCAGGGCGGCACGATCGCCATCACCTCCGGCGAGGTAGCGCTGTCGCTCCACCTTGCCGTCGATCCCTCCGGCTATGTCCGCGCCATCGCGGAGCAGGACGGTACGGAGATCTGGCGCGGCTATATCGACCGGCCCTATGAAGAACTGGATATCTGGCCACCCGGCGCCGTCTTTCCGGCCCTCAGGACCGTCGAAGCCCCCGGCCGCATTGGCAAGCGCCTCACCTGGCTGGTGCTCGACAGCAAGCCGTGGCCGGCGCTGACGCCCATCGTCAACGACGCGGGCTTTCTCCTCGCCCGCGTCCCCGACTGACCGCCTTCAGCCCCGCGTCTTCGGCGTGCGGCCGTAGAGCAGCAGCATCACGATGATCACCGCGCCATAGATGATCTGCCGCCCGAACTCGGCAATCTGCATGACGCTGAGGATCGACTGCAGCAGCGTGATCAGGATCACCCCGGCCACCGTGCCCAGATACTTGCCGCGTCCGCCCAGGATCGAGGTGCCGCCCAACACCACCGCCGCAATCGCCGGCAGCAGATAGGCATCACCCATCGATTGCGCCGCCTTGCCGGCATAACCCGCCAGCAGCACGCCGCCAAAGGCCGCAAGCCCGCCGCACAGCGCAAAGGCGATCATCACCACCCGTTGCGTCGGCACACCACTGAGATAGGCGGCGACCTCCTTGTTGCCGATGCCATAGACTGAGCGGCCGAATGTGGTGCGGTTCAGCATGAACACGGCAAGGGCGCCGACGATCACCCAGACCACCACCGCATGCGGCACGCCGAAGCTCGACTGCGCCGCCAGCCACTTCATCGCCGCCGAGGCCGAGTCCTGCGGTGCAAAGCCGCCCGTATAGGCCACCATCAGCCCCTGCGCGACGGCGTTCACCGCCAGCGTGATGATCATCGATGGGATGCGCAGATAAGCGACCCCGATGCCGTTGACCAGCCCGATCAGCACGCCGCACAAGACACCGAAGGGAATTGCGAAGACCTCGCCCATTGGTCCCCACGAGACAGCGGCCGAGGCCATCATCGCCCCCAGCGTCACTGTCCACGGCACGCTGAGGTCGATCTGGCCGAGCAGCACAACCAGCATCATCCCCGTGGCGATGATACCGAGGAACGCCCCCACCTTCAGCTGCTGCAGAAGATATTCGGGTGACAGGAAATTTGGCGAGTACAGGCTCCCCACCACCAGCAGCAGCACGATGCAGCCGAAAGCAGTGACGACCGGCAGGTCGATGCGCTCGCGCCAGGACCGCTGGCTGGGTGCAGGCGTGGTCACAACGTCGCTCATGTCACCCCCTCAACTGAACAGGTCGAGCCGGTTGCGCACCTGGAACAGGCGCGCCGAACCGACCGATACGGCCAGCAGCAAGACAATTCCCTGGAACAGCGGCTGCCAGAGCGGCTCGATCTCGAACACGAAGAGCAGGTCGCCGATGGCGCGGAACGCCAGCGCCCCGAAGATCGCGCCCACGGCGCTGCCCCGGCCGCCGAACAGCGACACCCCACCCAACACCACCGCCGCGATCGAATAGAGCGTGTAGGTATTGCCGTTCGCCAGCGACGCCTCGCCCGAATAGGTGAAGAAGGTAAGATAGAGCCCGGCAAACGCCGCGAACACGCCGGACAGCACATAGGCGAGGAACTTCGCCCGCTGGATCGGCATCCCCGACATATAGGCCGCCATCTCCGACGATCCCGTCGCATAGACCGCACGCCCCAGCACCGAGCGGCGGAACGGAATCCAGATCAACACCACCGTGGCGAGCAGAAACAGCAGGCTCGCCGGCACCACTCCGCCCACCTTGCCGGTCAGCGCGTCAGCGAGATCAGCCGAGAAACCCGGATCGGACCCGGGGAACGGCCGCAACCACAGCGCGATGCCGAAGAACACCGCCCCCGAAGCAATGGTCGCAACGATGGGTTGCAGCCGCCCGAAGATGACGATGGCCGCATTGATCGCCCCGCAAAGCGCGCCGGTCGCCACCACCGTGAACACCCCGCCCGTCACCATCAGCGGCGAACCGACCAGCAGATAGGAGGCAAGGCAGTTGCAGAGGATGAAGATCATGCCGACCGAGAGGTCGATGCCCGCTGTCACCACCACGAAGGTCTGCGCCATGGCGACCAGCGCCAGCAGCACGCCCTTGTTGGCCGCGGTCTGCACGACATTCGGCGTGAACCCAGCCGGGTGGTTCAGCACGTAGAAGCTGAACATCACCACAAACAGCCCGAGCGCCAGCAGCGTGCCTTTCTGCTCGGCAAACCAGAACCGCCATTCCGTCATGCCTCAACCGGGGTCGCCCCGGCCTCCGCCACGTCGAGGTTGAGGGCGCTGGCGATCAGCGCCCGCTCGGTGATCTCGGGTCCGACCAGCGTCCGCTTGACCGTGCCGTCATACATCACCAGCACCCGGTCGCAGCAGCCGATCAGCTCGTCATAGTCGGTCGAATAAAGCACGATCGCCGCCCCCGCATCGGCCAGCTTGCGCAGCAGCGCATAGATTTCCTGCTTGGTCCCCACATCGATGCCGCGCGTCGGATCGTTGAGCAGGATGATCCGCGGCTCCCGCATCAGCCACTTGGCGATCACCAGCTTCTGCTGGTTGCCGCCCGACAGCGATCCGGCCGGCACCGCCACCCCATCGGTCTTGATCGCCAGCAGCTTGACCATCGCATCGATATGCTTCTGTTCCTCCGTGCGGTCGACAACGCCGCCCTTCGAGAGACGTCCGAGGGCCGCGAAGCTGAGGTTGTCCCGCACCGACATCGGCAGCATCAGTCCTTCGGTCTTCCGATCCTCGGGGATCAGCGCCATGCCGATGCCGTCAGCCTTGGCGGCCCGGGGCGAATTGATGCTGCGGGGCGTGCCGTCGATCAGGATCTCACCGCTAGTGCCCCGCAACACGCCGAACAGCGCCAGCAGCAGCTCGCGCTGTCCCTGGCCATCCAGCCCGCCCAGCCCCACCACCTCGCCGGCCCGCGCTGTCAGCGACACGCCGTTCAGCCGTGGGGTCCAGCCCAGGTTGCGCACCTCCAGTACCGGTACACCGCTGTCGGTGCGCGGTTCCGGCTTGGGCGGGAACACATGGTGATACTCCCGCCCGATCATCATCTCGATGATCTCGTCGTCGCTCTTGGTTCCGGCGGTGAACGTGTCGATCTTCCTCCCGTTGCGGAACACCGTGCAGTCATCCGCGAGCTCGGCAATCTCGTGCATCCGGTGCGAGATATAGAGCAGCGCGATGCCCTCCGACCTCAGCCGCTTAAGCACCTCGAACACCGTCTTCACATCCGCTGCCGTCAGCGCCGACGTGGCTTCATCGAGGATAAGCACCCGCGGCCTCCGCGCCAGCGCCTTGGCAATCTCGATGATCTGCCGACGGCTCAATGGCAGGTCCTTGACCAGTGCCGAGGGGTGAATGTCGCCGCCACCGGCGCGCTGCAACGCCTCTTCCGCCAGTTTGCGCTGCGCCTTGTGGTCGATCATCCCGAACCGCGTCGGCGGGTTGGAAGCGATGATGTTGTCAGCCACCGACAGGTCGGGGATCAGGCTGAGCTCCTGGAAGATGCAGACGATCCCGGCGGCATTGGCGGCAGCCGGGTCGGCAAATGTCACTTCCTTGCCGTCCAGCAGCATACGGCCTTGGTCGGGGGCCACCACGCCGGACATGATCTTGATCAGTGTCGACTTGCCCGCGCCGTTCTCGCCCAGGATGGCATGAACGCGCCCGGCCTCGACGACGAGATCGGCATTTTCGAGCGCCCGGACACCGCCGTAGCGCTTGGATATCCCTTCCATGCGGAAGAGCGGCACGTGATCGGCCATCGGCAGGTCCCCGAGTGACGGCAGGTGCCGCGGGGGTGTTCCCCCGCGGCGTTCAGGCAGCCGTGCGGCTACTGGTTGGCTTCGCTCTGGCCCATGATTTCCTGGGCGGTGAAGTTGATGCCACAGGTCGGGAAGGAGTTGCCGACGAAGAAGTTGTCCGACTGCTCGGCGTAGAAGTTCTCGCCATCCTTGAAGTCGGGATCTTCGACGATCGCCAGCGGCAGCTTGACCGACTGCGGCACGACCTTGCCCTCGAGGGCGTCGATGGCGGTCTTGATCGCCACCGCCACCTGGGCCGGGCCGGTGCCGGCCGACGAGCAGACGAGGCCCTCGGCTGAATGCGCCGCGCAGAACTTGCGGAAGCCGTTCTCGGTCTCGCCGCCAACGGGCACGAACGGATGGCCCGCATCGATCAGCGCCTGCACGGTACCGGTCGAACCGCCCTGCACGGCGATGCCGTCGAACTTCTGGTGCACGGCCACCGCGTCGGCAGTGGCCTTCTGCGCCGTGCCGTCATCCCACTTGCCGACCACCTCGACGATTTCCCAGTTCTTGCCAGTGGCGGCGAGCGCCTCGTGCACGCCGTCGTGGCGATCGGTATCCACCGACGTGCCCGCGACGCCTCGCACTTCCAGCACCTTGCCCCCGTCGGGGATGTGCTTGGCCAGCCAGTTGCCCCACAAGACGCCGAGGCCCTTCTGGTCGACGTTGACGTTGATCGCGTCCTTGGTGTCGAGAATGTTGTCGAATGCCACCAGGATCACGCCGGCATCCTTGGCGCGCTTGATCACCGGGGCGAACGAGGACGGGTTCTGCGCATTGACGACGATGGCGTCATAGCCGGAATCGATGAAGTTGTTGATCGCCGCAATCTGCGCCGCGACGTCCTCACCGGTCGAAACGACCTTGAACTCCTTGAGCTTGGCGGCAACCTCCGGCTGTGCCGCATAGGCCTTGCCGGTCTGGATCATCTGGATGCGCCAGGTGTTGGCGATATAGCCATTTGCCAGCGCGACGCGGAACGGACCAGACTTGGCCGGATACTGGAAGAACTGCGTTTCAGCATCCCACGGCACGTAGCACTCCGGCTCGGCGGCCGGACCGGCAACGATCGCCGGCTCCGCCAGCGCCACGCCAGCCGTCGTCATCATCAGGGCCGCCAGCGCGAGCCCGGTGGTTTTCAGCAGGTTCATCTTGTCTCCTCCCAGAGAACTTTGATGGTCTCTCCCACAGGCGGGCCGCCGTCCCTCAACGGATGCTGCCGCCCTTGTCCGGGGCATCGCCCCGATCCGGCGCGCCTGCCGGCGTCGCCAAATTCTTCGTCAACTCACTCCTTGAACAAGGCCAGCCCGGCTTCGAGGTGCTGCGTCACCAGGTACTGGAACGCCAGCCGGTCGCGGCTGGCGAGGGCGTCCACGATGGCCGCATGCTCCTGGTAGTTCTGCCCCTGCGCCTTTCGCCGCGCCACGCCGTTCTCCATGATCTTCAGCATCACCGGCTGCATGATCCGGTAGATCTGCGTGACCTGGCTGTTGCCCATGATCCCGACCAGCGCCAGGTGAAAGGCATAGTCCTGCCGCGCCGCCGAGGTGATGCCGGTTTCGTCCCGCATCCGGTCGTTGATCGCATTGAGCTGCGCGATATCGATTGCTGTCGCACGCTCGAACAGGACGTCCACCGCGCCGACCTCGAGCAGCCGCCGCACGCCCTGTGTTTCGACATAGGTCTGCCGGGTCAGCTCCAGCGTGTTGAACGCATAGAGGTCGAACACCGCATCCATTCGCCGGTCGATGATCACCGCGCCGACCTTGGGCCGCACATCGACCACCCCATAGGTCTTCAGGATCCGCATCGCCTCCCGCACCGTCGTGCGGCTCGAGGCGAACATCTCGCCCAACTCCCGCTCCGACGGCAGCGGATCGCCGACGCCGAGATTGCGGGCATCGATCAGGTCCTTGATCTGGCCGACCAGTGTTTCAACGGCGGAGTCGGCAAGGTGCACCGCCCCGCGCCTGCCCGGCGCGCGCGATACCTGCTGCCCAGCCGATTCGCTCCGGCCGACCTCCGCCATGATCCTGACGATCCCCCCGTCCTCTGGCATGCACCTATTTGTAGGACCAGTTGAGGCTAGGAGACGCAAGTTTGCCTGTCAAGGTCAGCAATACTGCCTGTTCAGTGGTCAAATCTGGCGTTCTGGTCTGATGATTAGGTCTGGGCGGGTCGACTGGCGTCCCACAGATTCACCAGTCTTTCGAAGCGGTTCGCCATGTCGGCGACCGCTGCCGCGTCATCCATCTCGCCCTTCAGCCACGCCCGCGCCGCGGAATTGAAGATCGTGCGGCCGACAGCAAAGCCCTTGACCATCTGGCAGGTCGCGGCCGCCTCGAACGCTGCCGCGAGCACCGCCTCTTCGGCCTCGAGCCCCAGGATCACGATCCCCCGACAAGCCGGATCGTGGGTCTTGATCGCCGTCTCGATCGCCGACCAGGCCGCCGGCGACGCCTGCGGCTCAAGCTTCCACCAGTCCGGCCTGAGCCCCAGCCCGTAGAGGTGCGTCATCACCCGCGCCACCGTGTCGTCACCGACCGGCCCGCTCTTCGAACAGATGATCTCGACAAGGAACTCCCGCCCGACCAGCAGTGCTGCCTGCTGCAATTGCATCAGCGTCCGGTCCTGCGTCGCCCGCAGTTCCGCCGGATCGTCGGGATGATAGAAGCACAGGCACTTGGCCACGTGGTCGACGGGCCATTCGATCAGCTGGCTGCCCAGGTCGCTGCCGTGCTCGAACCTGAGCGGCACCGAGCCCGGTTCTTCCACCGGCCGCCCGATCCACAGTCCGTTCTCGCTGGCGCGGAACAGAGCATTGCGCCCCAGGTCGCCATCGCACAACACCCCGAACCCGTCGCGCCCACCGGCGGTCCGCACCGCCGCTTCGATTGCCAGTTCCTTGAACCGCCCGAGCCGACCCCCGTCGGCACCCAATTCGTCGCACAACGTCAGCAACTGCTTGCGGTGGTCCACCGCAAGCGCCCGCAATTGCGGCCAGGCCTTGCGGCGCGTCGTCGTGCGGTGCAGATGGTTCAGCGCCGCGTCTTCCCGCAGCCGCGGTGTCACCACGCCACTTTCGAGAAACGCCCCGAGTTCCGGCCAGGTGGCGTATTCGGTTGAGCACATCAGCCGCGACACCGCGATCGCGCCGCAGGCATTGGCCCAGGTCGCCGCCGTCTCCCAGCTCTGCCCACGCAGCCAGCCGCGCAGCAAACCGGCCATGAAGGCGTCGCCGGCGCCGAGCACATTGTAGACCTCGACCGCAAAGCCCGGCCCGCTGATCCCGTCCTCGATCCGCGCCGGTATGGCGCCGGGAAACACCACGCAGCCCATCGGGCCGCGCTTCAACACGATGGTCGCCCCGCTCAGCCGCCGGATGGCACGCAGCGCCGTCAGCGTATCGGTGCTGCCGCCGGCAATATGCACTTCCTCTTCGGTGCCCACGATCAAGTCGCACAAGCCGACCACATCCTGCAGCAGCCTCGTCACATCGGCGCTCTCGACATAGCGGCTCTCGCCGTCGGCATGGCCGGCCAGACCCCACAGGTTCGGCCGGTAGTCGATATCGATGGCGACCTTGACACCCGCCTCCCGCGCCACCTTCGCGGCCTTCAGCAGCGCCGCCCGCGGTCCCTGCCGCGACAGATGCGTTCCGGTCAGCACCAGCCCCTTGGCCGAGCGGATATAGTCGGGGTCGATATCGGCTTCGCTCAGCGCCATGTCGGCGCAGTTCTCACGATAAAAGATCAGCGGAAAGTCGCGCTCGTTGCGTACCCCCAGCACCACCAGGGCCGTCAGCCGCTCCTTGTCGACGCCGATCGCTGAAGTATCCACCCCCTCGCGCACCAGCTGCTCGAGAATAAACCGGCCCATGTGCTCGTTGCCGACCCGGGTGATCAGCCCCGCCTTCAGCCCCAGCCGCGCCGCGCCGACCGCGATATTGGTCGGCGAGCCGCCCACGGCCTTCCTGAACGAGTCCATGTCCTCGAGCCGCCCGCCGATCTGCTGGCCGTAGAGATCGACCGATGATCGTCCGATGGTGATGACGTCCAGCATGGCTGCAATCCTGCGCGGTTCTGTTCCGCGGGATAGAACATAAATTCTATCAAAGCGTCAAACTGGAACGTTCGGTTCAGTCCATCGCGCGCCTGGGCCGTTGCTCGGCAATCGCGGCGGCCAGCGTCATGCAGAGGCAAAACGAGGCGCCGAGTCCGCGGAACCCGGCATGGTCCTCCTCGACCACCTCCAGCCACTGCGTTGCAAGCCGCGCCAGCGGGCTGAACGGACTGTCGGTGATCGAGACGATCCGCAGCCCCTTGTCCGCCGCGTTCTGCGCCATCGCCACCGTAGCCTCCGCATATGGCGCAAACCCGACCGCGATCATCGCATCGCGCGGCCCGATGGTGTCGAGCGCGTTGCCGTCCATGTCGCCCAGCCCCGCCAGCAACTGATGCCGGATCCCCAGCCGCCCGAACAGGTAGCCGAGATAGGAAGTGAGCGGGAACGACCGGCGGTTGCCCACCAGGTAGATCGTCTCGCTGTCGGTCAGCACCGCCACCGCCGCCGAAAACCGCGCCGAGTCCCACTGCTGGCGGAGCCTGAGGATCGAGGCGATGCTGGCCTCGGAGAACCCCGCGAACAGCCGTGCCGAATGGTCCGCCTGCGCGTCATCCCTGAGCGCGCGAATGCGCTCCTCATAGTCCGGCCAGCGCTGCTGCAGTTTCTTGCGGCACAGCGCCTGCAACTCGGAAAACCCGCTCAGCCCCAAAACCTGCGAGAACCGCACCAGCGTCGAGGCCTGCACCCCGATCCGCGCCGCCAGCCCCGCCGCCGTCCCCAGCGCCACCTCGTCGGGCTGCGCGAGGACGAACTCCGCCACCTGCGCCAGTCGCTTCGGCATTGTGGCGCGTCGTTCAACGATCCGGGCGCTCAGTGCGTCGAAATCGAGGCTTGCTTCCGGTGTCTGGGCGGCGTCTGCCATGCGTGTCCCTGTGCGCGCTTACCGGCCGCAACGGCCGAGCCTCGGCGAATTCAGGCCAATTCGCCCGCCGGCGCAATCTCTCATCACGCTCAGCACACGACAAAAGCTGCCGGCGCAGTGCCTGGTGCGAACGATCTTGCCTCTCGGCGAACTGGCCGATCCCCACAATCGGGTCCACACTTGCTCTAGGGACGGAGGAGGGGACCGATGACGGATATTCTGGGCGCGCGCTACAACCTTGCCGGCAAGATCGCCGCCATCACCGGCGGTGCCGATGGCATCGGCCGCGCCACGGCGCAACTGCTTGCAGGGCTCGGGGCGAAGGTCGCCATTCTCGATCGCGACGGTGACAAGGCCACTGCCCTCGCCAAGACCCTGGCAGCGAACGGCGCCACCGCTGTCGCACTCCCCGTCGATGTCGGTGAGGAGGCGCAACTCGAAGCCGCCTTCGCCGAACTCGGCCAGTGCTTCGGCCACCTCGACATTCTCGTCAACAATGCCGGCACGGCCGTGCGCGCCTCCGCCGACGCCATTTCGCTCGCCGACTGGAACCGCGTCGTCGCTGTAAACCTGACCGGAATGTTCCTCTCAGCCCGCCTCGCCGCCCGCCTGATGGCCCCCGCGGGCGGCGCCATCGTCAACACCGCCTCGATCATGGGACTCTCGGGCGGCCTCTATCCCAACGTCGCCTACCAGACCACCAAGGGCGGCGTCGTCAACATGACCCGCGCGCTGGCGCTTGAATGGGTCGCGCAGAACATCCGCGTCAACGCCGTCGCGCCGACCTTCGTCAACACCGGCTTCATCGCACCCATCACCGGCGATGCCGAAAAGCTCGGCGCCGTCCTCGCCGCCACCCCGATGCACCGGCTGGCCGAACCCGAGGAGATCGCCGACGCCATCATCTTTCTCGCCTCGTCCGCCGCCAGCATGATCACCGGCGTCACCCTGCCGGTCGATGGCGGCTTCCTCGCGCGCTAGTTCACGCCCAGTCGCGCTTCCGCGACGTTCCGCCGATGCCGGGGTTCATCGTGTTGGTCGGGTCGAGCGAGCGGTAGAAGTCCTTGAGCACCGGCTTGGCTTCATAGAGGTGCCCGACATTGTGCTCGGAGGGGAACTCGATGCCGCGCCCGGAGAGGTGAGCGATGATCTTGTGCTCGATGTCGAGCCAGTTGGTGCCCTTCTTGATCGCATAGTCGTAGTGGAACACCTGGCAGAAGAAATGCCCGCACGGAATCCGCCTGACGATGCTCTGCTCGATCCCGTCGGGCAGCGACTCCCGCCAGTCGAGCGTGTTGCGCGGCAGCGCCAGATCCAGCGCCACGATGTTCTCGACACTGTCCGGGTTGACGGCGCGATAGCGCACCGACCCGCCACCCACCGCGTAGCGATGCCGGAAGGCCGCCAGCGCTTCCTCCGCGTCGCATTCGAAGAAGTCTCCGCTCGCCGACGGCAAGATTGCGCTGAGGTGGCGTCGCGCCTCCTCGATCCCCGCGCCATCCATCCGCATGAGCAGGTGATGCTCGTACTTGTCGCGGAAAGCGTTCATCCGCTTTGGCAGGTGGTTGGGCAACAGCCCCGTGATCACCTGCAGCAGCTTGTCGGACACATTGGTGCCCAGCCCCAGCTTGCCTGTGATCGCGTCGAACTTGCTCTTGAGCGCAAATGCCGTCGACACCCGCTCGGTGCCCGCGTGCTTGAGGAACAGGTAGAGGTCCTTGCCGTATTTTTCCGCCAGCTCATAGGCATCGCGGTGCAGATACTCGCCGGCGACCGGCAGGTTGGCGAATGAACCCAGGATGTCGCGGCGGAGCCGCGTGAGCTCCATGAAGTCGTTCGAGCCGACATAGAACACCTTGGACGGCCCCGAACTCGGAAATGTGTCGAGCCGCACCGCAAACACGCAGAGCTTCCCCGCGCTGCCGGCTGCCTCGAACAGCAGCCGCGGATCATTGTTGAACCGCGCCGGTCCGGGCGCGTCGATCTCGCGGATCAGCTTGTGATATTCCGGGTCCGAGGCCAGCGTCCCCTGGTCATGCCGGATATTCTCGGAGCCATACTCGCCCCGGTCCAGCCGGCCGAGGATCTCCTCCGGCGTCGACCCCAGCTCGATTCCGAGATGGTTGACGAGGCTGACCCGTCCGTCGGCCTCGACTCGACCGAACAGCGCCAACTGCGTATAGGCCGGGCCGCGACGGATCAGCGCCCCGCCCGAATTGTTGCACACCCCGCCCACCACCGACGCGCCGATGGTGGTCGAGCCGATCACCGAATGCGGCTCGCGGCCCAGCGGCCGGATTTTCCGCTCCAGCTGGTGCAGCGTCGAGCCCGCGAGGCACAGCACCTGCGCGCCACCATCGATCAGGTCGACGCGGTTGATCCTGAGCGTGTTGATCACCACCACCGGCCGGTCGTAGTCGTCGCCGAACGGCGTCGAGCCGCCATTCAGTCCCGTATTGGCCGCCTGCATGATGACGATGCAGCCGCCCTCCACCGCCGTCTTGAACACCTGCCATTGCTCGAGCAGCGTTGCCGGCCGCACCACCGCCAGCACCTTGCCGTCGCCATAGCGATAACCCTTGCGGAACCGGCGGGTCTGCCGCGCTTCGGTCAGCACATGGTCCGCGCCGACAATGTCGCGAAACTGCGCAAGGAGGGGGTGTGTCTGGCTGTGGTCTGGCATCTTCGCGGCCGGCGCGGCAACGCCCGGCACTGCTCCCTGTTCCGACGGTGACCGGATCGGCGGCCATCTGATCGCCCAGCCGGTCCCGACTGTTGTTCTGGCCCCGGCATTGCCACCCATGAGGCTGCGGTCACTATGCCGGGTTGTTCGCCGGCAAGGAACACCACGAAGGTCTGGGGTCTGCAAGTCCGATCCGGCCGCGAACGGTCCCCGCCGTCACGGCGTCGGGCGCGGCTCCCAGCCGATCAGCGCCTGTTCCCAACCGGGGAACCAGGTCAGCAGCAGGATCTGGATCTCCCTGTCCCAGCCGAGAAAGATGCCGATCCCGGTCAGCACCACCAGCACGCCCAGCACCTGCTGGATCCGCGTCGCATGCGTCTGGAACCACCCAAGCCGCCGCGTCAGGCTGCGCCCGCCGACCATGATCGCCGCCATCGGCAGCGCCGTGCCCAGCGAGAAGGCCAGCGTCACCGCGACGGCGCCCGCGTCCACCTGCTGGTTCAGCGCCAGCGTGATCACCGACGCCATGATCGGGCCGACGCACGGCGTCCAGGCGAGACCCAACCCCGCGCCCGTCAATAACCCGCCAGCAAAGCCGCTGCTGTTGGCCGGCCCTGGCACCCGCGAAGCGAGCCCGCCGGCGAGCCGCTCGAACCCCAGGTGCAAGCGCGGCACCACCAGCACCAGTCCCAGCGCGATCAGCACGGTACCGGCAACAATCCGGTTGAGATCGGGGGGCACCCCGACGGCGCGCACCAGCGCGCTCAGCGCCAATGTCGCCATGGAAAAGCTGACGACAAACCCGAGGATCAGTCCGATCGGCCGCCGCCGCCCATCCTGCGCCGTCCCCGCCAGCAGCACCGGCAGCAGCGGCAGCACGCAGGGCGACAGCACCGTGATGACCCCGGCGATGAACGCAAACCCGACGCTGGCCAGCATCGGCTAGAGCTTGCTGTTGGCGTTCAGCCCGTCGACGCCGCCGGCGTTCCACGACTTGATGGCGTTGCCCGCCGCATCGAGCAGCACGAACGTATCCTGGTAGGTTACCCCGAACTTTCCCTTCAGCTCCCGCTCCTTGTCGTAGTCGGCAATCACCAGCGTGAGGGTCGGGTCGACCTCGGACCAGCGGGCATTGAGCTCGGCCACAGTGGCGCGGCAATTCGGGCACCAGCTGGCAAAGAAGAACACCACCGTCCGCCCTTCGGCCGCCAGCGCGTTGAGTTCCGTTTCATTGCTGAAATCCAGCACCTTTGCCCGCGCTTCGGTCGCCGCAGCGGCCGGGGCCGTCTCGGCATAGACGGCAATGGGAGCAATAAGCGCAAACAGGCCGACCAAGACGGCGGCGAACAGGCGGGGCGAAGTCATTGGACGCTCGTGGGTGAAAAGGAGTTCGACCTACATTATCCACGCTGTCGGACCACACGCCCATAAGTTCACGGGAATATTCATTGCCCGCGATCTTCTGGCGCTAGATGGTTTTTTCTCGACCCGTCAAACCTTTGCAAGGCCGTCCGCAGCCAGCTCGCCACGCCTTGTGGCAATATGCTTCCACCCTCCCGACCAACCCCGATCCAACCCCCAAGGACAACAAGAAGATGCGCATTGGATTTGCCGTCGCCATTGCCCTCACCGGCATGCTGTTTCCCGCCATCGCCCAGGCCGAGCGCCTGACCGACAAGCCTCTGGTCGATGCTGCCTGGCTCACCGAGAATCTCGGCAACGAGAGCCTCGTCATCCTCGACATTCGGGACGCCGTCGAAGGCGCTGATCCCTACGCGGCCGGTCACATCCCCGGCGCTATCGCCGCGCCCTATTCGGTTGTGCCGTGGCGCGTCAAGCTCAACGACATCCCGGGCATGCTGCCCCCTCCCGAGCAGATCGAGGCGACCATCGCCGCCCTCGGCGTCGATGACGACAGCCAGGTGGTGATCGTTCCTGCCGGCACCAGCGCCTCCGAGTTTGGCGGCGCCACTCGCGTCTACTGGACCTTCAAGGTTCTCGGCCACGACGCCGTCACCATCCTGGATGGTGGCTGGGCCGCCTGGACCAAGGCCAATGGCGCGGTATCGACCGATGTTGCCGCCGTCGAGCCGGGCACCTTCAAGGCCCAGTTCCGGCCCGAACTGCTCGCTGACGTCAAGGAAGTCGAGGCGGCCATCGCCGACGACGTCAACCTCATCGACGCCCGCTCGGTGGCCCAGTTCATCGGCCAGGAAAAGACCAACACCGTTCAGGCCCTCGGCCATATCCCGACCGCGGTGAACATCAACTTCGACAAGTTCTACGACGTCGAGAACGCCTCCTTCGCCAAGCCCGAGGTCATCGCTTCGCTGCTCGATCAGTCGGGCGGCGCCAGCGACGAGGGCCTGATCGCCTTCTGCAACACCGGCCACCTCGCCTCGATTGCCTGGTTCGGTCTCTCCGAAGTCCAGGGCATCGACAAGGTTCGCCTCTACGATGGCTCCATGTCGCAGTGGACGGCTGACCCCTCGCGTCCGGTCGTCACCAACTGACACCTTGATTGCATCGCCGTCCCGGGCCATTCGTGGCCCGGGACGTTGTCTTTCCTGCACGTGACTTTGCCGATCCAAGGAGATCGATCATGACGGACGCGACCGCGGGGACTCTCAGGGCGCCCGCAACCCAGCCGTTCGATCGCGGCCCCATCGCCGTCGCCGGCGGCGGTCTCGCCCTTGGCGCGCTGGTCATCTGGCAACTGGTCGATCTGCGCCAGGCCGTCCTCTTTCTCATCGGCGGCCTGCTCGGGCTGACGCTCTATCACGCCTCGTTCGGCTTCACTGGCGGCTGGCGCCGCATGGTTGTGGAGCGCCGTGGCGGCGCCATGCGCGCCCAGATGCTGATGATCGCGGTCGCCGCCATCGTCTTCATCCCGCTGCTGGCCTGGGGCAGTCCGTTCGGCAACCCGCTGGTTGGCGCCACTGCCCCGGTCGGCGTCTCGGTGCTGTTCGGCGCCGCGCTGTTCGGCCTCGGCATGCAACTGGGCGGCGGCTGCGGTTCGGGCACGCTGTTCACCGTCGGCGGCGGCAGTGCCCGCATGCTGGTGACGCTTGCCTTCTTCGTTTTCGGTGCGCTGCTCGGCACCGCGCACCTCCCGTTCTGGCTCACCCTGCTGTCGCTCCCGGCCATCAGCCTCGGCACCAGCCTTGGCGTGCCGCTGGCGCTTGTCGTCACGCTCGCAGGCCTGGGCGCCGTCGCCTGGGTCACCGCCCTGATCGAAAAGCGCGCCCATGGCAGCCTCGAGCAGACCAAAGCCCCGGCCAATCGCGGCTGGACGCGCCTCCTGCGCGGCCCCTGGCCGCTGGTCGGTGCCGGTCTCGGGCTCGCGGCCCTCAACATCTTGACGCTGCTCATAGCCGGCCACCCGTGGTCGATCACCTATGGTTTCGGCCTCTGGGGTGCCAAGATCGCCCAGAGCATTGGCGTTCCCGTTGCGAGCTGGGAGTTCTGGACCTGGCCCGCCCAGGCCCGCGCACTCGAAGCCAGCGTGCTCGAGGACGTGACCTCGGTCATGGATTTCGGCCTCATCCTCGGCGCGGCCCTTGCTGCCGGGCTCGCCGGTAAGTTTGCCCCCAAGGCGGCCCTGCCGTTCCTATCGCTCCTCGCTGCCGCCATCGGCGGCGTGCTGATGGGTTATGGCGCCCGGCTCAGCTTCGGCTGCAATATCGGCGCACTGTTCAGCGGCATCGCTTCGGGCAGCGTCCATGGCTGGCTCTGGTTCGGAGCTGCCTTCCTCGGCAGTCTGGGCGGCATCGCCCTTCGCCCCGTCTTCGGTCTCGATGGATTTGCCCGCAAATGAGCACCCGCAACACGCTTCTGTTCGGGGCCGCCGCGCTCCTCGCCACCGCGGGCGTAGCGGCTGACCACGTCGCCTCGACCCAGCGCGCTGCCCCCGCGTTGGCCGCGCCGGCGACCAGCGCGGCGCCCTGCGCAGCCGACGCTCCGTGTTCCGCAGCCGTCCCATGCTCGGCCGCCGCGCCCTGTTCCGCTGCGTCGCCATGTTCAGCCGCCGCCCCGTGCTCGGCGGCTGCCCCATGCGCCGCCGCCGCACCATGTTCGGCCACCGCACCCTGCTCAGCTTCTGCGCCCTGCGCCGCCGCAGCTCCCTGCGCTGCTGCAGCACCCTGTGCTACAACCGCCCCCTGCGCTGCAGCGGCCCCCTGCGCGGCGGCTGCGCCCGCCGCTGTCGACATGACGGCCACCCCTGCCGGCGCGGAATAGGCCGGCCATGACCGAGGATCAGCAGCGCGCCGCCACCGAGATCGCCTTCACCGAGGCGGTGCTGGCAAAATCGGGTGACACGGTCCTCTCCGAAACCCTCAAGGACACCCGGTCCGTGGCTGCCTGGTCGCACTACCCGCCGGGCGACGTCTTCGACCCGGCTTCGGGCGGCCAGTGGTACTATCATTGCCACCAGCCCGCCGCCGATGCGGTCGAGCACGGCCATTTTCACTGCTTCGTCCGCCCCGATGGCCCCAAGGGGCCGGTGCACCACCTCATCGGCGTCGGGGTCGACAGCTATGGCAAGCTCCACCGGCTCTTCACCGTGAACCAGTGGGTGGTGGGCGACACCTGGCTCGATGCCGAGCCGACCATCGCCCTGCTGCCGCGCTTCGATGTGCACATGGCGCGACCATCCTACCTGGTCAATCGCTGGCTCACCGCCGTGGTCCGCCGCTACGAGCCCGAGATTGCCGGGCTGATCCGCGCCCGCGACCACCGCCTCGCCGCCCGCCTCGACACGCCCGCCCTGCTCGAAGACCGCAGCCTCGAGGTCACTTCCGAACTGCTGATCTGAAACCGGCCCGCTGTGGCGAGGGCCTGCTGGCGCCTACATCCGCGCCCGCCTTCCATGCGATTGCATTGGTCCTTCATCTGCGCGACGCTGGTGGCCTTACGACCGAAAGACCCGACGTGCCGGCACTGACGTCCATCGCCGCAGCGACAGCTGAGCCGCGACCCTCGCTGGTCGACCGCGCGCAATTGCGGGCGCGGATCCTCGCCCGTCCCGAGCCGGTCATCGTCATCGAAGCCCCGGCCGGCATGGGCAAGTCGGTGCTGATGGCCCAGCTGGCAGCGTCCCTTGGCGTAGCGGTGCACGGCACCGATACCGCGCCTGAGCCAGATCCCGACGGCTTCGTGCTCTGGGACATCCCGCCCCGCGCCGTGCCCGAGCCGCTGCCTGAGCCTTTCCTCGCCGGCGCCGGCCGGATCATCATCGCCAAGCGGCCGGAAACAGTGCTGCCGTCGTTGGCGCGCGCCGTGGTCTACGGCAATGCCGTCCAGCTCGGCAGCGCCGACCTCCTGTTTACCCGGGACGAGTTGGCCCGCCAGTTCGCACCGCGCCTCATCGACCGGTTGCTGCAGCAATCCGGCGGCTGGCCAATGCTCCTGGGCTACGCCGCCGATGCCGCCCCACCACCCCTGGCGGCGTTCCTCGCCGACGAACTGCTCGAGCCGATGGCATCGTCAGCCCTCGTATCGGTGGAGGCCTGGCTCGATGGCAAGGATGACGGAGCGTTCGATCCGCACCTCAGGCTCGTCTTCGATCCAGTGCGTGCGCAGCTCCGCGCCGCCCTCGAGCAGGTCCTCCAGCACCGATTGCAGCAGCCGCTCGAAGCCCGCGAAATCGCAGGGGCCTACGCCCGGCGTGGCGAAACCGAACGCGCCATTGCCACCTATCAGCAGGCCGGTGCCTATGACGAAGCGCTCGCCATCTTCGAGGCGGCCTCGGGGCGCTTCTATCTCTACCTCTATGGCTCGGCCGCGTTCGACCGGGTGCTCGCCGGCTTTCCGCTCGACTATGCGGCACGCAACGACACGCTGGTGATGAGCCTTGCCATGCAGTCGCTGAAACGCGGCGAGGTTGAACGAGCCCGGCGCCTGATTGCCGACCGCTTCGGGGAAGCCGTCAACGACCTCGACAATGTCTTCGCCGACAAGACCGCCTACAGCACCGACTTCCTCGCCTTCCGCGTCGTCATGCTGATCTACGAGGACTACCTGCTCACCGAACGCCTGTTCGGGCAGGTCTTCGCCATGCTGAGCGACCTGCCGCCGGACGGACACCTGGTGCGCGGCAGCTTCTACAATTCCGTGCTCGAATTCTACGTGCGGGGACGCCGCTTTGCCGCCGCCGAGGATGTCGCCGTCCGGGCCCTGCATCACTATCGCGAAGCCAACACGCCGCTGCTCGCCTTCTATATCAGCCTCTATCAGGCCCTGATGCGCCTGATGATGGGCGACGCGGTCAATGCCCGTCAGCATGCGGTGCGGGCCGATCTGCTGCTGCGCCAGGTCGGCTTCGACAGTCCCGGCGACGCGCGGCTGCTGACCCTGCTGTTCGCCTGCATCGACTATGAAGGCGGCAAGGCCGAGCCATTGGCCCGGTTCCTCAGTTCCCAGCTCGACGACTTCGCCCATGGCGAAATCTGGCCCAGCCTCATCGAGTTCGCCCTGCAATATGGCAGCCAGGCGCTCAGCGAGCATTTCTCCACCATCGCGGCGCGGAACTTCCTCGATCGCTGGCGGGTCTACCAGGTTTCCAACCGGCAGTTCGGCATGATGATCGAGCTGCGCGAGGCGACCATCCTGCAAAACGCCAATCGTTGGCAGGAAGCCGCCGAAAAACTCGGACCCGTGCCCTCCCGGATCACCCGGCAATGGGTGGCCGGCGCCGCCGAGGAACTCGAACGCCTCCAGGATCGTGACGAGATCGTGCTCGCCTTGATCTGGCTGCGGCACAATGTCTACGAAGCGCCGACCCGGCCGCATCTGGTCGTCCAACTCGACGCCATGCTCGACAATCTCAACCTCACCGGCCGGCAGCGGCTGGCCGTCGAGGTCTGGCTCGCCTTCGTCCACAAGCGCCAGCGCAACCTGTCCCGGGCCCGGGCGCTGCTGCAGAAGGTTTTCGAACAGGCGGCCCGGCTGGGGGCCATCGCCCCGCTGGCCGAGGAGAGGGTGTTTCTCAGCGAGCTGATCGAGCAGCAGCGCATAGGCGAATTTCTCGACAGCTCCGCCTCGGTGCGCCAAGTGCTGCGGCTCCTGCGCGACAACGGCATGCCCAACTCGGCGCTCGGGGCTCAGAACGGGCTCACCAGGCGCGAAACCAAGGTGCTGCTGATGATCTCGGAGGGCTCTTCCAACAAGTTCATCGCCAATGCCCTCGGCCTCAGCGAGGCGACGGTGAAGTTTCATCTCTCCAATGTCTATCGCAAGCTCGGCTGTACCCGGCGCCGCGAGGCGATCAGCGCCGCCCGCGCCTTGGGCGTTATCGGCTGAAACCTAGACGATTTAGTCGAAAACCTAGCCATCCAGCCGCTTGAGGGTGTCACCATCCTGTTGCGAAGCTCGTATGCGGCGGGTCCCGTCCGTTACGGCCGAAAGCGGCCGAGCGGGACGACAACAGCGACGATCAGGCGCGGCCGCGGACCACACCGAACCAGACTCCCTCAGGGCGCATGGGCCAAGGCGCCGGGCAGGGCAACACAGGGAACAGGGACAGACATCATGCTCAACAAGACCAGGCTTCTGACGGCCACGGCGCTCTCGGCGCTGCTGCTGGGTGCCGCTCCGGCCTTCGCCGTCACCGTGACGATGAACACCGTGCAGATCTTCGGCACCATCGATCCGGCCAAGATCTCCGACTACACCGACTACATGGCGGCCGTGAACCTCTATGACGGCCTGGTTTCGGTGGATGCGTCGGGCAACATCATCCCCGAACTGGCCGAGAGCTGGACAGTCTCGGACGACGCCAAGGAAGTCACCTACAAGATCTCCGATATGGCCAAGTTCGCCGACGGCTCGCCGGTCGAAGCCAGCGACGTGGTCTATACCGTGGAGCGCCTGCTGCGCATCAACCAGGGCCCCGCCAATCTGTTTGCCGGCGTGCTCGCCCCCGGCTCGGTCACCGCCGTCGACGCCAAGACCGTGAAGTTCACGCTGTCGAAGACGTTTGCCCCCTTCCTCACCACCGTCCCGGCCATCCTGATCCTCAACGAGGAACTGGTGACGGCCAATGCCGGGGACGACGACGGTCAGACCTGGCTCGCCACCAACGTTGCCGGTGCCGGCGCCTATAGCCTCAAGAGCTGGGATCGCGGCAGCCAGATGACCATCACCCGCAACCCTGACTACTGGAAGGGCTTCGGCGAGGGCCCGATCGACGAGGTCCGCTGGATCATCACCAACGATGAAGCCACCGTGCGCTCGCTGGCCGCCTCGGGCGAACTGACCATGTCGAGCCAGTTCCAGTCGCCCGACACCTATACGGCCCTCGAGAACATGGGCCGCTTCAACATCGTCAAGGAAGAGACCTCGACGGCGTTCTACCTCAAGCTCAACTCCAAGCTCCCGCCCACCGACGACGTGCATATCCGCAAGGCCATCGCGCTCGCCACCGACTATGCCACCATCCGCGAGGTGATCTCGCCCGGCGGCGTGCTGTCGACGCCGCTCCCCAAGGCCTTTGCCGATTTCCATGCCAGCGACATCCCTGAGCCGGTCTATGACCTCGAGGCGGCCAAGGCCGAGGTGGCCCAGTCCAAATATGCCGGCGCGCCGATCCCGATCACGCTCGGCTATGTCGCCGGCACCAAGTTCGAGGAAGAGATCAGCCTGCTCATGCAGTCCAATCTCGAGCAGCTTGGCTTCGTCGTGACCCAGCAGGCCGACCCTTGGAACCGCATCACCGAGATTGCCGGCAAGGTGGAGACCACGCCCAACGTCAACCAGATCTTCTTCGGCCCGACCTATCCGTCGCCCGATTCGATGTTCTTCACCCAGTATCACTCGGGCGCCGCCGGCACCTGGGCCTCGATGGAGTGGGTGCAGGATCCGGAAATCGACGCGCTGATCGACGAGGCGCGCGGCACCGGCGACACCGCCAGGCAGGCCGAGCTCTACAAGACCCTGCAGCACAAGCTGGTCGACATGCAGTCTGACGTGTTCCTCAACACCCAGACCGTGCAGCACGCCATGGACAAGTGCCTCACCGGCTTCAAGGCCGTGCCGATGATGTCGTTCGACTACGACTTCACCCGCTACAGCTGGACCTGCTGATCGTCACCTAGCTGCCCCTCGCCACCCGGCGAGGGGCAATTGCTTCCCTGTCAGGCAAGGTTGTCCTCTTGGAATTCCTGCTGTTCCTCGTCCGGCGCATCCTGTGGTCGCTGCTGGTTCTCGTCGGGCTCTCGATCGTGATCTTTGCGATTGCCCGCGTGATCCCGGGCGATCCGGCGCGCATGGCGCTGGGGCCGACCGCCAATGCCGAGCAGGTCGCCGCGCTGCAGGAAAAGCTCGGCCTCAACCGGCCGATCATCGAACAATATGGGCTGTTCATCGCCGGCCTCGCCCAGGGCGATCTCGGCCGCTCGCTGCTCACCGAACGCCCGGTCAATGACGATATCCGCGACACTTTCGCGGCGACGTTCGAACTTGTTCTGATGACCATCACCATTGCCTTCGTCCTCGGCGTGCCACTCGGGGTGGCGGCCGCGCGCTGGAAGGACAAGTGGCCCGACAATCTGGTGCGCATCCTCGCTATCATCTCGGCGGTGACCCCGAGCTTTTTCGCTGCCCTCCTGCTGCAGATTCTCGCCGGCTACGTGCTCCACATCCTGCCCACCACCGGCCGGCTGCCGCCCAACATGGATTTCGTCGCCAGCGTCACCGGCCTGCTCACCGTGGATTCACTCCTCGCCGGCCGGCTCGACGTTTTCGGTGAGGCGCTGCGCCACCTGTTGCTGCCCGCCACCGCGCTGGCCCTTGCCACCATGGGCCAGATCGCCCGCATCACCCGCGCCTCGATGATCGATGTGGCGAGCCAGGACTATATCGAGGCAAGCCGCGCCTTCGGCGTGCCCGAGCCGGTGCGCGTCTTCAAATACATGCTGCGCCCCAGCTTCGTGCCCCCGCTGACCATTCTCGGGCTCGAATTCGCCTCGCTGATCGGCAATGCCTTCGTTGTGGAACTGGTCTTTGCCTGGCCGGGCATGGCCGCCTACGGCATCCGCACCATCCTCCAGAAAGACCTCAACGCCGTCATGGGCGTGGTCATGGTCTCGGGCGTGTTCTTCGTCATGGTCAACCTCCTGATCGACGTGCTCGTCGGCTTCGTCGACCCCCGCGTCCGCATCCGGGGGAGTCGCTGATGTCGAGTGAAAGCGCCCCTGCCACCCCGCCCCGCCGGCTCTCGAACGCTTACCAGAACTGGTATCGGTTCTCGCGGAACCCGACCGCCGTCATCGGCGCGGCCATCGTCATCGTCTCGATCCTCGCCGCTGTGCTCGCACCCTGGATCACGCCCTATCCCGAGCATGTCGGTGCCGTGGTCAATTTTCGCGCCCGCCACCTGCCGCCCTCGGCCGAATACTGGTTCGGCACCGACAATGTCGGCCGTGATATCTTCACCCGCGTCATCTTCGGGCTGCGCATCTCTCTGCTGCTGGCACTGGTGGTGCTCGGCACCGCCATCCCCATCGGCACCACGCTCGGCCTCCTTGCCGGCTATTTCGGTGGCTGGGTCGAAATCGTCATCATGCGCATTACCGACGTGGCGCTGGCCATTCCGCCGCTGGTGATGGCGCTTGCCGTTGCCGCCGTGCTCTCGCCCGACCTGATCAACTCCATGCTCGCCATCGCCGCCCTCTGGTGGACCTGGCACACCCGGCTGATCTACTCGATCACCCGGCAGCTCAGGACCCAGGAATTCGTCGAGGCCGCCGAAACCCTCGGCGCCAGCAAGTTTCACATCCTGTTCCGCGAAATCCTGCCCAACTGCGTCTCGGCGCTGGCGGTGAAGACCTCGCTCGACGCGGGCTTCGTCATCCTGGTCGGCGCCTCGCTCAGCTTTCTCGGCCTCGGCATCCAGCCGCCGACGCCCGACCTCGGCACCATGGTCGCCTCCGGCTCGGCCTTCCTCCCCGACTACTGGTGGGAATCCGTGCTGCCCGGTTGCGCCATCCTGTTTGTCGCCCTCGGCTTCAACCTCTTGGGCGATGGCCTGCGTGACCTATTCGACGTGCAGGAATTGCGATGAGCGACGCCCTGCTTTCCGTGCGCAATCTCAGCGTCGATTTCTCGACCTACGGGCAGACCAACCAGGTGCTGAAGGGCGTGTCGCTCGATGTGCCGGCCCGCTCCCAGGTCGCGCTGGTCGGCGAAAGCGGCTCTGGCAAGACCGTCACCATGAAGGCCATCATGGGCCTTCTCCGCCAGCCACCCGCCACCATCACCGGTGGCCAGGTCTTCTACGACGGTCGCGACCTGCTCACCATGTCCGACCGCGAACGGCTGAAGCTGCGCGGCACCGCCATGTCCATGGTGTTCCAGGACCCGATGAGCTCGCTCAACCCGGTCTTCACCATCGGCGACCAGATGGGCACCATCCTGAAATATGCCGACCGGCGCCTCGGGCGCCTGCGCAACAAGGTGGCCCGCATGGCCCGCGTTCACGAGGTCCTCGGCCAGGTGCGCATGCGCGATCCCGAGCGCGTTGCCCGCTCCTATCCGATCATGTTGAGTGGCGGCATGCGCCAGCGCGTACTGATCGCCATGGCGCTGCTCAGCGAGCCCACGCTGCTCATCGCCGACGAGCCCGGCACGGCGCTCGATGTCACCACCCAGGCCCAGATTCTGAAACTGCTGAAGGATCTCGTCGAGGAACGCGGCCTCGCCCTGATGATGATCACCCACAATCTCGGCGTTGTCCGCGAGACCTCGAACTACGTCTACGTGATGAACAAGGGCGTCGTCGTCGAGCACCGCCCCACCGCCGACCTCTTCGCCAGTCCTGCCGACGACTACACCAGGGCGCTGATCGCCGCCGTGCCCCGCCTCACCGGCGGCACCGGCTTCGGTCAGCGGGGGGGTCCCGCATGAGCGCCATGCTGGAGGTCGTCGGCCTGTCGAAACACTTTCCCGTCCGCAACGCCTTCGGGCGGCAGTCCGGCGTCGTCCGTGCGGTCGACAAGGTGTCGTTCTCCATCGACAAGGGCAGGGTCTATGGCCTTGCCGGCGAAAGCGGCTCGGGCAAGTCGACCATCGCCCGCATGATCATGGGCCTCACCACCCCCACCTCCGGAGACATCCTCCTCGACGGCCAGAACATCACCGGCGCGACCGGCACCCGCGCCTATGGCCGCAAGGTGCAGATGGTGTTCCAGAACCCCGGCTCCTCGCTCAACCCGCGCCGCACCGTCGGCCAGTCCATCGCCGTGCCGCTCGAGGCGCACGGGACCCCGCGCGCCGAACGTCCGCGCCGGATTTCCGAGCTCCTGGAAATGGTGCAACTGCCTGCCGACTTTGCCTCGCGCTATCCGCACGAACTCTCCGGCGGCCAGAAGCAGCGTGTGGCCATCGCCCGGGCCCTGGCCGTTACGCCGCAGCTGATCGTCCTCGACGAGCCCACTTCGGCGCTCGATGTGTCGGTTCAGGCCCGCGTCATGGATCTGCTGGTCGATCTCGGCCGCCAGCTCGATCTCACCTTCCTCTTCATCTCGCACGACCTCAGCCTCATGCGGAACTTCGCCGACACGGTCGGGGTGCTCTATCTCGGCCAGATCGTTGAAACCGGCACCAGCGCCCAGGTGTTCGAGCACCCGCAGCACGACTACACCCGCCTGCTGCTCGCCTCCGTGCCGGTGATCTCTGCCGAAGAGGAAGCGCTGAGGCCGGTAATCCCGCTCATCGACGGCGAAATTCCCACCGCCGAACAATTGCTTGCCCTGCGCACGGCCGGGGCGACGACGACCACGCAAAGGACAGAAAAATGATCAGAATCGGCATCGACGTCGGGGGCACCAATACCGACGCCGTCATCATGGATGGCACCAACGTCATTGCCGGGGTCAAGGCCGGGACGACTGGCGACGTCATGACCGGTGTCGTCAACGCCCTCAAGGCTGTGCTCGAAGCCTCCAGGATGGAGGCGGCCGCCGTCGACGTGGTGATGATCGGCACGACGCACTTCACCAATGCCGTGGTGCAGCGGCGCGACCTGGCGCAGACTGCCGCCGTCCGCCTCGGACTCCCCGCCACCGCCTCGCTGCCGCCGATGGTCGACTGGCCGGAAGACCTGAAGCAGACCATCGGCAACCATGGCTATCTCGCCCATGGCGGCAACGAGTTCGACGGCCGGGTGATCTCGCCGCTCGACGAGGCCGAACTGCTCGGCATCGCCGCCGACATCAAGTCCAAGGGCATCAACTCCATCGCCATCACCTCGGTGTTCTCCCCGGTCTCCAGCGAGTTCGAGAAACAGGCCGGCGAAATCTTCGCCAGGGCGCTGCCCGGCGTCCACATCACGCTCTCCAGCGATATCGGTCGCATCGGCCTGCTCGAGCGCGAAAACGCCGCGATCATGAACGCTTGCCTGCGCGATCTCTCGGCCCACGTCATCCAGGCCTTCCGCCAGGCCATCACCGAGACCGGCATCAAGGGCCGCTTCTACCTCACCCAGAACGACGGCACCCTCATGGACGCCGCCTTCGCCGAGCAGTTCCCGGTACTGACCTTTGCCTCCGGCCCCACCAATTCCATGCGCGGCGCCGCCTTCCTCTCCGGCGTCAAGGACGCCATCGTCGTCGATATCGGCGGCACCACCTCCG
The DNA here is from genome assembly GCA_964399695.1 of uncultured Devosia sp. GTDB lineage: Bacteria > Pseudomonadota > Alphaproteobacteria > Rhizobiales > Devosiaceae > Devosia_A. The sequence continues at coordinate 82,558 of CAYNRZ010000008.1, forward strand.
ATGTCGGCTCGCTGCACAAGGGCTTCCCGCGCCAGGCCACGGTCGCGGTGGAAGTGGGCGGCGTGCGCACCAATTTCCGCATGCCCGACGTGTTCTCCATCGGTCTCGGCGGCGGCTCGCACGTTGTCGACACACCGGATGGTGTCAAGGTCGGCCCGACTTCGGTCGGCTATCGCATCATCACCGAGGCGCTGATCTTCGGCGGCGCGACGCTGACCACCTCCGACGTCGTCGTAGCCTCGGGCCGCGAGAAGCTCGGCGATCCCAGCAAGGTCGCGCACCTCGCGCCCGATCTCATCGCCCGCACCCAGTCGCGGATCATGTCCATGCTGGAAGATTGCGTCGAGCGCTCGCGCCTCTCGCCCGAGCCGCTGCCGGTCATCGTCGTCGGTGGCGGCTCGATCCTTGTCGATGGTCCGATCGGCGGGCTCGAGCTGATCAAGCCGAACCATTTCGCCGTGGCCAATGCCGTCGGCGCCGCCATCGCGCAGGTTTCGGGTGAAGTCGACCGCGTCTATGCGCTCGCCGAAATCGGCCGCGAGGAAGCCCTCAACGACGCCAAGTCCCGCGCCACCGAGGCGGCTGTTGCCGCGGGCGCGCTGCGCTCCTCCATCGAGATCGTCGATGTCGAGGACGTGCCGCTGGCCTACCTGCCGGGCAACGCCACCCGCGTCCGCGTCAAGGCCGTCGGTGAACTGCATGTCGGATAACGGCTACCTCCTCAAGGAGGCCGACCTGCTGCCGCTTTCCATCGGCGCCGCGCTGCTTGGCACTGGTGGCGGCGGCAATCCCTATGTCGGCATGCTTCGCGCCCGCGAACTGATCCGCAAGGGCGCCGAAGTCCGTGTGCTGCCGCTCGATGCCTTGCCCGACGACGCCTGGGTCGGCGAAGTCGGTGGCATCGGCGCGCCGGTCGTCGGCGTCGAAAAGATCGAGCAGGGCGGCGAGTGCTTTCGCGCTATGCGCGCGGTTGAAGAGACCGCCGGTGTGAAGATCTCGGCGACCATCTCGGCCGAGATTGGCGGCTCCAACGCGCTCGAACCGGTGATCGCCGCCGCCTATGCCGGACTGCCCGTCATCGATGGCGACGGCATGGGCCGGGCCTTCCCCGAAGTGCAGATGACCACCTTCTTCATCTATGGCGCCAAGGCTGCGCCGGCCGCCATCGCCGACGAAAAGGGCAATGTCGTCGTCTTCAAGGACGTCATCGACATGTTCTGGCTCGAAACCTTCGCCCGCGGCGTCTCGGTCAACATGGGCGCCGCCGCCGGCCTCGCCATCGCGCCGATGGCGATGGAATTTGTCCGCCGCACCGCCGTGCCGGGTACCGTCACCCAAGCTCTCCGGATCGGCCACACGGTCCTCGAAGCGCGCCGCAAGCGGCAGAACGTCGTCGAGCGCGTCGTCGCTACCACCGGCGGCACGCTGTTCTTCACCGGCAAGGTCACCGATGTCCGGCGCGAACTGGTCGGCGGCTTCGCCCGTGGCCACGCGCATCTGACCGGGGTAGGCGACTGGGCCGGCTCGGAGGCGAAGATCGCCATCCAGAACGAGAACCTCGTACTCTGGGTCGATGGCGTGCCGGTGATCATGGTCCCCGACCTGATCATCAACCTCGAACTCGATACCGGCGAGCCGATCACCACCGAAATCCTGCGCTATGGCCAGCGCATCGCCGTCATCGGCCTGCCCGTCCACGACCTGATGAAGACGCCTCAGGCGCTCGAGATCGTCGGGCCCGGGGCCTTCGGCTATCCCGAACTGACTTTCCACCCACTTGCCACCAAGCCGATCGCGGCCTGAGGCGAAAGGAACCACACATGGACTTCCTCCGCACCATCCACGCCCATGACATGGAAGATATCGCCACCGGTGGCGCCATCCTCGGCACCGGCGGCGGCGGCGATCCCTATGTCGGCAAGCTGATGGCCCAGCAGGCGATCAAGCAATATGGCCCGGTGAACCTCGTCGATATCGACCAGTTGCCCGACGACGCGCTGGTGGTTCCCGTCTGCATGATGGGCGCCCCCACCGTGATGACCGAAAAGCTCCCGCAGGGCGACGAGCTGATCAATGCCTTTCGGGCGCTGGAGCAGCTGCTCGGCAGAAAGATCGATGCGGTGCTCTGCGGCGAAGCTGGCGGCGTGAACTCCACCACGCCCTTCGTCGTCGCCGCAATGACCGGCCTGCCGCTGGTCGATGGCGATGGCATGGGCCGCGCCTATCCCGAACTGCAGATGGTGACCTTCACCATGCACGGCGTCTCGGCCACCCCGATGGTGCTCTGCGACGACAAGGGCAACTCGCTGGTGCTGGAGACCGTCTCCAACGCCTGGACCGAGCGGCTCGCGCGCGCCGCTACCGTCGAAATGGGCGGCTCCGCGCTCCTCGCCTTCTACTCGATGACCGGTGCTGTGGCCAAGAAAGCCATCGTGCGCGGCACGCTGACCCTGTGTGCCGAACTCGGCAAGACCCTGCGCGAAGCCAAGGCCGGCCATGTCGATCCGGTGACCGCCATCGTCGACAAGCTCGACGCCGACGTCATTTTCCACGGCCGCGTCAAGGACATCGAGCGCCGCACCGTTGGCGGCTTCGCCCGCGGCACCGCCCGCTTCGAGGGTGTCGAGGAGTGGAAGGGCCACGCATTCCGCCTCGACTTCCAGAACGAGTTTCTCATGGCCGAGCGCGATGGCGAGATCATCGTCACCACCCCTGATCTCATCACGCTGCTCGAAGCCGAATCCGGCCTGCCGGTCACCGCCGATTCCCTCCGCTATGGCCTTCGCCTCAAGGCGCTCGCCATGCCGTCCAACCCGCAATGGCTGACCCCCGCCGGCATCGCCCTCGTCGGTCCCCGCTACTTCGGCTACGACACCGACTACCGTCAGTATTTCGACCGCTAGCCCAATTTGCCAATGAGCTGGCAACCGTTCTCCGGTCTTGTGCCGGGACAAATCAGCGGCCCGAGCCGTTTCGCCGTCTCAGCGATGCGGTGAAAAGCTCTGGCCGTTGACCCCGCCATCGGCGCGCCTGCTCGCGAGACTCAGCGAATCTCGACGAGCAGCGCTTCGATTGACGGCATCAGGTCGGCAACGATCCGCCTCACGCCCTCTGCATTGGGATGGATCAGGTCAGCCTGATAGTACTGCGGGTCAAGCCCGATCGCCTGCAGGTAGAACGGATAAAGCAGCACGCTGAATTCCTCGGCCAGGGCTGGGTAGAGACCGTCGAACGCCTGCACATATTCGGCCCCGAGGCCTCGATCGGCTCTCATCCCGACAAGCAGCACCGGGACATCCGACGCCGCCAGCTGGCTCAGGATTGCACTCAGGTTGTCCCGCGCCGCCTCCGGGGAAAGCCCGCGCAGCATGTCATTGGCGCCAAGCCCGAGGATCACCGCGTCCGGGCGTTCGCCCAGGGTCCAGGCCAGCCGATCGAGACCGGCTGCCGTCGTGTCGCCGGAGACGCTGGCATTGACGACATTGACCTGCAGCCCCTTGGCAGCGAGCGCCGCCCGCAACTGACCTTCAAAACCGTCCGCGGCATCAAGACCCAGTCCGGCCAGCAGCGAGTCCCCGTACAACAGCAGCGTCGGCTCCGCGGCCTTTGCCGCAACCGCCTGCGCCAGTGAAATCAGGAGGATCAGCACCTGCAACCACGATGCCTTGCGCACGATATCGTTCCTGGTGTTTTGCGCCGCGCCGGGCGACAGGATCATTTGGACGAGGGGCCCGTACCATGGAAACGCCAAGCATGAATTCGCCGGTCGTGTCGGCACGCGGTGTCGATCTCTACCTTAAGTCAGGCGAACGCTCGCTTCATATACTGCGCAACATCACATTCGAGCTACGGGCCGGCGAGGTGGTGTCCGTCGTTGGCCCGTCGGGCAGCGGCAAGACCTCGCTGCTGATGCTGCTCGCGGGCCTCGAACGGGCCAGTAGCGGGGACATCAGCGTTGCCGGCACATCGCTCGGCGCGCTCGATGAGGATCAACTCGCCGACATGCGTCGGCGCAGCGTCGGCATTCTGTTCCAGAACTTCCATCTCATCCCCTCGATGACGGCGCTCGAGAATGTCTCGCTCGCCATCGAGATCGCCGAGGACCTGCTGCCGGTTGCCCAAATGCGGCAGCGCGCGAGGGAGGCGCTTGTCGAGGTCGGACTGGGCGATCGGGTCGATCACCTGCCCTCGGCGCTCTCGGGTGGCGAGCAGCAGCGGGTCGGCCTCGCCCGTGCACTGGTGACCAGGCCGGTGCTGCTCCTTGCCGACGAGCCGACCGGCAATCTCGATCAGGAAACGGGCGAGGCTGCGGCCGATCTGCTGTTTGCGCTGGCGCGGACGCATGGAACGAGCGTGATGCTGATCACCCACGATCCGGCCCTCGCGCGCCGCGCGGATCGCCTTCTCGCCATGAAGCAGGGCGTGCTGCACGAGCTGGAGACCAATCTCCAGTGAAGAGACTCCAGGCCTGGTTGCGCGTTGCACTGATCGATCTGCGCGGCAGCGTGCGGAAGTTCGTCGTCCTGATCGCCTGCATGGCACTCGGGGTGACGGCGATCGGGACCATCGGGACGCTGCGCGTCAGCATAGAGACCGCGATCGCGGCCGACACCAGGGATATCCTGGGCGGCGATCTCGAACTGCTGTCTCGCCGTGCCGATATCCCGGATGCGGTGCGGCTGGAACTCGAGACGCTCGGTCGCGTCAGCCGCGTCGTCGAACTCAACACCCAGGCGCGTGCGGGCGGTGCGGCAAGCCTCCTCGCCCTGCGGGCGGTCGATGACAATTTCCCCCTCGTTGGCGCGGTCGAACTGGAGGGGAGTGCCGCCGGCCTTCCGCTGCCCGAATTGCTGGCCGAGCGCGATGGGGTCTTCGGGCTGCTGCTCAGCCGACGCGCGGCCCTGCAGCTGAGTGTTGCGCCGGGGGCCAGTGTCCGCCTCGGCCTGATCGATACCCAGGTGCGCGGCATCATCGCGGCCATGCCCGATGATGCGGCGCAGGGGTTTCAGCTGGGGGCGCCGGCGCTGCTGTCCGAGCGTGCCCTGGGCCCCGCCGGTCTCAGGCAGGATGGGGTGCTCAACCAGTTCCGCTACAAGCTGCTGCTTGGGCTGCTCGATTTCGCCGCCGCCAGCAACCGGCTCGACGCAGCATTCCCCGACCATGAATGGGAGGTCCGTTCGCCCCGGGAGGCGACTGCCAATCTGGCGCGGTTCATCGGCGTTTTCAGCAACTTCATGCTGCTGGTCGGCCTCACTTCGCTGGTGGTGGGCGGTCTCGGCGTCGCCAATTCGGTCTCGGCCTATCTGGTTGCCCGGCACGATGGCATCGCCACCATGCGGGCCCTTGGCGCCCGCGGCCAGCGCATCGCCGCCCACTTCCTGATCCAGATCCTGGTTTTCGCCCTCCTGGGCATCGTGCTGGGCCTCCTTGCGACGATGGGTCTGACGGCGGTCGCCTCGCCGTTCCTCGCCGCGCTCACCAATCTCGATCTGGTGTTCCTGATCGATCCCGCCATCATGGCATCTGCGGCCGGATTGGCGCTCGCGACGGCCTTCACCTTCGCCTGGGCCCCGTTGCGGCAGGCCCAGCAGGTCCGGCCCGCACGGCTCTTCCGCGCCGGCGGCTCAGGTGGCCTCGAGGTCGCCACATCACGTCTATTGCTGCAACCCGGCACCCTGCTGCCACTCGTGCTCGGGGTTGTCGCCATCGCGGCGCTCGTTCTCACCGTGGTCACCGATGTGCGATTGGTGGCGGTTTATCTCGGCGGCGTTCTGGCTGCCCTCGCGCTGCTCCGCTTCGTCGCCTTTGCGGTCACCCGACTGCTGGCGCGTCTGCCTGCGCCCCGAAACCGCCTGGTTCGCTTCGCGCTTTCCGCCGTCATCCGCCCCGGCGCCCCCACGGCGACCATCATCGTGTCCGTGGGCCTGGGCCTGTCGCTGCTGCTGCTGATCGCCACCAGCCAGGCCAATATCGAAGACCAGCTGTCCGGGCAGCTCAGCACCGAGATACCCGACTTCGTGCTGCTGGACATGCCCCGCTCCGAGCTCGCTGCCGTCAGCGCCTTCGCCGCGTCGACGCCCGAGGTGGCAAGCTTCACAACAACACCGATACTGCGCGGCGTCGTCACCGCACTCGACGGCGCGCCGCCGCCATCGGGCGAAGCACTAGACGAACAACTGGCGGCTGTGTTCGAGGGCGACACCGTCCTCACCTGGTCGGCCGCTGCGCCTGCCGGAATCCAGATCGAGACGGGCGCGTGGTGGCCTCCTGACTATTCCGGACCCCCGCTGGCATCCCTGGGCACCGACATGCGCGACGCCCTTGGCCTTGCCCTCGGTGACACCATTGAAGTCACGATTTCCGGCCGCCCGCTGGTTCTGACCATCGCCAGCTTCCACCGCGTCGAGGAACGCGGGCCCGGCTTCACGTTCCGCATCATTGCCTCCCCCGGGGCAATCGAGGCGGCGCCTCAGTCCTATTTCACCACGCTGAAGGTTGCCGAAGGCGGCGACCAGCAGGTCGAGGCGCAGCTTCTCGACGCCTTCCCGGCCCTGACCTTCGTCCCCGTCCGCGACGCACTGGCGCGCGCTCAGGACCTGCTGAGGGACATTTCGACGGCATTGGCCGTGGTGGGCGCCACCTCGCTCGTGGCCGGGGTCCTCGTGCTCGCCAGTGCCCTTGGCGTTGGACGGCGGCAACGCGAGGCCGATGCGGTGGTGATGAAAGTCCTCGGTGCCCGCCGTGCCACCGTAATCATGGCTTTCCTGCTGGAATATGCCGTCATCGGTTTGCTGACCGCCGCAATTGCCAGCGCAATCGCCCTCGCTGGCGCCTGGGCGGTCTCAACCTGGTTGCTCGAGATCGGCTTTGCCGTCCGCGTTGAGCAGCTCGTCGCCATCGCACTGTCTGTCATTGCTGCGACCGCCGTCACAGGTGCCGCCACCACCTGGTCCGCCATGTCGCGGACGCCCGCCAGGTTCATCCGGGATGCGGACCTGGGCTGAGGATGAGACTGGCGGAATGGGAGCCCGCCGCTAACTCGGCCGAATATGTCCATGTCTGCCGGGCACGGTGCCGATGCGCGCCCGAGGATAGGCCGTCCATCGTTGGCACCTTGGCATCAGGGTGCCGCCCAGACTGACCTGTCGTCGTTCCCCTACGCATCAGAATTCCGCGTGCAGCGGCAGCGCGAAGCGACGCAGACCCGCGGAAGTTGCGCGACCCACACGTGGCGGGCGTTTATCGCTGGCCTTCGCATGAATCCGTCGGGGTGTGCCACTTTGTTGGTCATATCCACTCTCGATGCCCAAATGTGAAGCATAATCAGGTGTCATGATTTTTAGTCACACACGTTCCCTGCGCGGGGCATGCCGAGGCAATTGCTCTTGCGCCACAAAGCTCTAGTGTGCGGGAGCTTGCCGGAGTCGCGGCGTCCGAAAACTTGGCACAGAAATTGATTGAGAGTAAACCAAGCTGATCGAGCGTCGGTCGGCCTCAGGAATTCGGGAGCCAACATGCAGAACATCATTTCGGGCGCCATGCCGCTGTCGCGCCGCTCGCTTCTCAAGTACGGCGCTGCTGCCGGCGCGCTTGTGTTTGCGCCAGGGTTTGTCACGCAGTCGTTCGGACAGGACCGGGCCAAGACCCTCGTCATTGCCGCGCCGGCAACGCCGCTCAGCCTCGACGTCGAGAATTCGCTTTCGCTCGGCACCATCGACACGGTGGCCGCCTTCTACGACTACCTGATCGGCTTCAACACCATCCCCGATGCCGTGCCCGGCGTGATGCGCGAGGACCTCGCGGCCAATCCGGCGCTGCCGGGCGGCTACAACCTCAAGGGCTTTCTGGCCGAGAGCTGGGAATTCGCCGCCGATGGCACATCGGTGAAGTTCAAGCTGCGCGAGGGCGTGCTCAGCAACTGGGGCAACGAGCTCACCGCCGAAGACGTCAAGTACACCTTCGACCGCAAGTTCGAGGTCAAGGGCGCCGGCGCGTTCATGACCTCGGTGATGGGTCTGCCCGGCAAGGATGCGGTCAAGGTCGAGGACAAGTACGTCGTCTCCTTCACGCTGGACAAGCCAAACCCGATCCTGATGATCGTGTGCGGCCACCTTGCCAACCCGATCTTCGACTCGGTCAAGTGCAAGGAAATGGCCACCACCGACGACCCGTGGGCGCGCACTTTCCTTGACACCAATGTCGCCGGCTTCGGCCCCTACACGCTCAAGGAAGTGACGCGCGGACAGCAGCTGGTCGCCACCGCCCGGCCCGACTACTGGGGCGACAAGCCGTTCTTCGAGACGGTCATCTTCCGCGAGGTGCCGGCCTCCGCCACCCGCCTGCAACTGCTGCAGGGTGGGGCCGTGGACATCGCACAGAACCTTGCGCCCACCGAGATGAAGAGCCTCGCCGGCTCCGCCGACGCCACCGTCACCTCGATCGAGGCGAGCCAGATGCTGTGGATTGGGCTCAACGCCGCCTTCGCGCCGCTCGACAACCCGAAGGTGCGCCTGGCGCTCAACTACGCCTTGCCGAAGGACGAGATCGTCGCGACCATCCTGCAGGGCTATGGCACCAAGCTCGAAGCGATCATGCCGGGGTTTTATCCGGGCGCAACGGACGCCTATTTCAAGTACGGCTACGATGTGGAAAAGGCCAAGGCGCTGCTGGCAGAGGCGGGTTTCGCGGAAGGCTTTTCGACCACGCTTGCCTACAATGCCGGCAATCCGATCGAAGAGCCGATCGCCATCATGTACCAGACCGCGCTCAAGCAGATCGGGGTCGATATCGAGCTCAAGAAGCTGCCGGCCGGCACGTTCTTTGACAGCCTCACCAAGCGTACCGAGCCGATGATCTTCACCCTCGATGCGCCCTGGACGCCGGACCCGGGCTTTTCGCTCAACCTCTACTTCCACTCGGGCTCCTTCGTCGACTTCTCGAACTACAAGAACGAGGAGGTCGACGCCCTGATCGGCACCTCACTGTCCACGCTGGACGAAGCTGAGCGGATGAAAGCTGTCGATGCCGCCCAGAAGATCCTCGGTGAGGAAGCGCCCTGGGCGCTGATCGCCAACCCGGGCTTCCATCTTGCCCATGGCAAGGACATTGGCGGCATCGTCTACTACACGTCGAACCGGCTGAACTTCCAGGACTACAAGCGTGTCTGATACGGACCCGGCCGTCGTTGACGGCCTTCCGATCGCCAAGCATGCCAATGGCGGGGGTAACCCTGCCATTGCAGTCGTTTCGGAGTTTCTCGCCTTCCTGTGCGACCGACCGAGCTATCTGGCCGGCTACATCATCGTCATCGGCATGGCGCTGATCGGTCTCTTCGCGCCGTTGCTGCCACTGCTCTCGCCGATCAACGCCGATTCCAGTGCCTATCTGCTGGCTCCCAGCTGGGCCCACCCCATGGGCACTGACTCCGCCGGCCTCGATGTCTTCTCGCGCGTGCTGCATGCGCCTCGCGTGGACCTGATGATCGCGCTCGTTTCGACGCTCTGGGCGGCGTTGTGTGGTGGAGCGCTTGGCGCCTATGTCGGGCTCTGGGAAGGCGCGGGCGGCATCAAGGGGCCGGTGGCGACGCTCCTGTTGCGCATTGCCGACATCGTCCAGGCCTTCCCGGTCTTCGCGCTGGCGCTGGTGCTGGTCTCGGTGATGGGCCAGGGCGTCACCTCCATCATCATCGCCATCGGTGTGGTCAATGTGCCGATCTACCTGCGCCTGATGCGCGGCGAGGCGCTGACCATCCGCAACCAGGGCTATGTCGAGGCGGCCCGCATCGCGGGTGCCAGCGATGCCTATCTGCTGACGCGCCACGTCATCCCCAATGCCGCCGCGCCGCTGCTGGCGCAGATGAGCATCAACACCGGCGTCGCCGTGCTGCTCGCGGCGAGCCTCTCGTTCATCGGCGCGGGTGTGCGTGCTCCGACGCCGGAATGGGGGTCGATGATCGCCATGGGGTTCCAGAACGTCGTTACCGGTCAATGGTGGCCGTCGATCTTCCCGGGCCTCGCCCTCGCCCTTACCGTCTTCGGACTCGGGCGCATCGGCGCTTCGATCCTCTCCTGGTCCAACCCGCGTGACCGCTCGCGGCCATCGCGACGGGCCTGGAAAGCCTTCACCGGAGGCAGGGGCTGATGCGGATCCTCAAGTACCTCGGCATGCGTCTGCTCTTTGCCATCCCGCAATTGTTCGGCGTGGCGCTGGTGGCGTTTTTCCTGCTCAAGCTCATCCCCGGCGATCCGGCGCCGATGATGCTCGGCCCGCTGGCGACGCAGGAAGCGGTCGACAAGCTCCGCGCCGAAATGGGGCTCGACCAGCCGCTGCCCAACCAGTTCGTCGCCTATCTCGGGCGCCTCGTGCAGGGCGATCTCGGTCGTTCGTGGCAGACCACCAATCCCGTGCTCGTCGACCTGGGGCAGCGCCTGCCCGCGACGCTGGAACTGGTGACGCTGTCGTTGCTTGTCGCCATCGCCGTCGGACTGCCGCTGGGGCTCATGGCCGGGCGGCGGCCAGGTGGCAAGGCGGCCCGCATAGCTGACAGCTATTCGGTTACCGCCGGCGCGCTGCCGGATTTCTGGCTGGCCCTCGTGCTGATCTTCATCTTTTACAGCGTCTTCAAGATCGTGCCGCCACCGATCGGCCGGCTCGACTTCGCGGTGTTCCCCCCGCCCACCGTCACCGGCTCATACATGCTCGACGCGGTCCTCGCCGGCAATCTCGAGGTGTTCCGGGCGGCCGCGGCCCAGCTGATCCTGCCGGTCGCAACGCTCGCCATCATCTACGCCGTGCCGGTGCTCACCATGACGCGCGCGACCGTCGAGCGGCTGAACGACACCGATTTTATCCGCTTTGCCAATGCCAAGGGTCTGGCGCCGGCGCGTGTCTCCCGCCATGCGCTGCGCAATGCCTTGCCGTCCGTCGTGACCGTGATCGGTATGCTCTATGGCACCCTGATCGGCAGCGTCGTCCTGGTCGAGGTCGTATTCGCCTGGGGCGGCGCCGGCCAGTACGCCGTCAGCGCCGTGCTCAATGCCGACATCAACGCCTCGTTGGGCTTCATCCTGATGGCCGCGGTGGTTTCGCTGGGCGTCAATCTCATGGTCGATCTCGTGGCGCTGGCGCTCGATCCGCGCACCCGAACCTAGTGGAGGAATGGAAGTATGGGCCAGGACGGTTTTGTGAAGGACACCAGGACGTTGACGCTGGCTGGCGGGCTCGCCGTGCTCAACGCTGCAATCGCCGAGGCCGAGCGGATCGGCCAGCCGATGTGCATCTCGGTGGTCGATACCGGCGGCAACCTGCTGGCCTTCGGTCGCATGGATGGATCGAAGGCCCTGTCTGTCATCTCCACCCGCAACAAGGCCGTCACTGCGGCGCTGTCCAATGAGCCCACCGGCGGAGCGCATGCCGATGTCGAGTTGCAGGTGACCCTGGCCCAGGAGAACAAGTGGACCAACCTCATCGGCGGCCTGCCCATCCGGGTTGATGGGTTCGTGCTCGGCGCCGTTGCCGCCGGCTCCGGCACCGGCACGCAGGATCTGGCGGTCGCCCGGGCCGGTGCGGCTGCGATTGCCGGGGCCGACATGTTCCACGACTTCAAGCCGATGGGTGCTGAGGATACCGGCATCATCCGGGGGAGCTCTCCGGAGAAAGTGCGTGGCTGATCTCGAGCCGATCCTTGCCTATGAGCCTACCGAGGACGCCGTGACGCTCAGCGCCCGCATCCGCGGGCGTGAACTCTCGGCCCGTGAGGCGGTTGGCGCCGCCATCGACCGCATTGCCCGGCTGGATGGCCAGCTCGCCGCCTTCTGTACACTGGCTCCGGAGCAGGCGCTTGCGGATGCCGACGGCATCGACCGGCGCCTCGCGGCAGGCGACCCCGTGGGTCCGCTGGCCGGGGTGCCCATAGCGGTCAAGGATCTGATCTCGACGCGCGGCCTGCGCACGACCTTCGGCTCGCCCCTCTATGCGGACAATGTGCCCGATGAGGATGACATTGTCGTCGAGCGCCTGCGCGCGGCCGGCGCCATCGTGGTGGGCAAGACCAACACCTCCGAATTCGGCTACGGCGCCATCGGGCACAACAGGCTGTTCCCGACCACCCGCAATCCGTGGAACCCGGAGCTGACGCCCGGGGGGTCCAGCGCCGGCTCGGCGGCGGCAGTCGCTGCCGGCATGCTGCCGCTGGCTCTGGGGAGCGACGGCGGCGGCTCGGTGCGCGTCCCCGCGGGGCTGACGGGGACCTTTGGCATCAAGCCGAGCTGGGGCCGCGTGCCGGTCTATCCGGGTTGTCGCGACGAGACCGCGCCGGGCGCGTCCGGGTGGGAAGCGCTCGAGCATATCGGGCCGATCACCCGCAGCGTCGCCGATGCGGCGTTGGCGCTTTCCGTGCTCAGCGGCCCAACCCCAAAAGACCGGCACTCGCTGCCCGATGAGCATCTGGACTGGGACGATCTGGCGCCCGCAAAGCTCAAGGGCCTCCGCATCGCATACTCCGCCGATCTTGGGTTCGCTCCGGTCGATCCCGATGTCGCTGCCATCGCCGAAAGCGCCGCCGTCGAACTTGCCAGGGCTTTCGGGGCAACGCTTGAGATGGTGGCGCCCGATATCGGCGATACCCAACCGATTTTCCTCGCGCTCGTGGCGCTCGACACCGACCGGGCCGGCCTGCGGCGCATGGCCGAGCCATCGGCCTATGGTTTCACCCCGCAACTGGCGCGGCTGCTGGCGACCGACTGGACCGCCGACGATTTCACCACCGCGATTCTCGGGCGGAAGCGCGTCGCCAACCAGATGTGGCGGTTCATGGCGTCCTACGATCTGCTGCTCACGCCCACAGCCGCGACGTCGGCATTTGCCGCCGACGCCGAGGCGCCCGACGGCCCCACGGGGGCCAACTGGACGCCGTTCTCGGCGCTCGCCAACCTCACCGGACAGCCGGCAGCCAGCGTTCCCGCCGGCTTCACCGCTGCTGGCCTGCCGGTCGGCCTGCAGATCATTGGCCGCCATCTCGACGATCTGGGCGTCCTGCGCGCCGCCGCCGGCATCGAGCAGGTCCGGCCCTGGCGCCACATCTGGCCGGCAATGCTCGAGCAGCGCCGATGATCGATCTCTCGCCTGATTGCAGTTCTCGCGACATTCTTGATAGTCATGGCGCTCGCGCGCGGGAGTTTCCACATGGCCAGAACCACCATCAAGTCCGAGGCCGTGGCGCCGCCAAAGGACGAGCCGCGTCGCGACGAGCTGCAGGTGGGCGCGCGGCTGCGCCATGCGCGGCTGCTCGAAGGCATCCGCATCCGCGAACTGGCCGAGCGGGTGGGCTGCGCCGAGTCGATGATTTCCAAGATCGAAAACGGCAAGGTGGCGCCGTCGCTGACCATGCTGCAGCGCCTGGTCGAAGCACTGAACCGCGATCTCTCGTCGTTCTTCGGAACCGACATCAACTCCCCCGGTCTCGTGCAGAAACAGGGCGAGCGTCCGATCTCGCAGACCGACGCAATCCGAGGGGGCGTGGGCGTCACCTACGAGCGGCTGGTGCCGTTTGCCGCGGGCAATCTGCTCGAGGCCAACATCCACCGGATCGAGCCGGGCGGCGAGAAGGTCGACCAGATCACCCATCAGGGCGAGACGCTGGGCTATGTGATCGAGGGAGAACTCGAACTCTCCATCGAGAGCACGACCTACCGGCTGACCACCGGCGACTCGTTCTTTTTCAAGAACCACCTCACCAACCGCTATCGCAATCCCGGCACCATCCTTACCCGCGTCGTCTGGGTGAACACGCCGCAGATTCACTAAAGCCTCAGGGAGAGCGCCGATGACGCTGTTATCCGTCAAAGGCCTCCGCACCCAGATTCTGACGCGCGATGGCCCACGCGTCGTCGTCGATGACCTCAGCTTTGACGTCGAGCCGGGTGAGGTGCTGGCGATCATCGGCGAGTCCGGTTCGGGCAAGAGCGTCGCCACACAATCGATCATGGGACTGCTGCCGTCTCCCCCCGGCAGGGTGACCGCCGGCACGGCCCTGTTCGAGGGGCGCGACCTGCTGGCGCTGCCCGAGAGTGAGCTGCGCAAGCTGCGGGGCAACCGGATCGGCATGATCTTTCAGGAGCCGATGAGCGCGCTCAACCCGATGATGGCCGTGGGCGACCAGATTGCCGAGACCATCGTCACCCATCACGGGGCCAGCTGGCAGGCGGCGCGCGCCGAGGCGTTGCGGCTGCTCGCGCGGGTTCGCATTCCCGATGCCGCCGGCCGGGCGAAACTTCATCCCGGCGCCTTGTCGGGCGGCATGCGGCAACGGGTGGTGATTGCCGCAGCGCTGGCCTGCAAACCGGCGCTGGTGATCGCCGACGAGCCCACAACCGCGCTCGACGCCACCGTTCAGGCAGAGATCCTGGCGCTGCTGCGCGAGCTCAGGGCCGAAGTCGGATGTGCGGTGATCTTCATTACCCATGACATGGGCGTGGTGCGCCAGATCGCCGACCGCGTCCTGGTGATGCAGGCCGGCCGAACCATCGAGACCGGCACCGCCAACGCCATCCTGACGCAACCGCAGGCCGACTATACAAAGGCGCTGATCGCCGCCTCCGTCACCGCGGCGCCGCGCCGGGCGGCAACCCCCGCTGCCGATGGCCCAACGCCGCTCTCGATCGAAGATCTCGTGGTCTCATTCCCGACCAACCAGTCTCTGACCACGTTGCGGCGGCCGGAGCGGCTCTATGCGGTGGACGGCGTCAGCTTTTCTGTCAGCGCCGGCGAGACACTGGCGCTGGTGGGCGAGAGCGGCAGCGGCAAGACCACCATCGCCCGCGCCATCCTTGGGCTCGCCCGTCCCGATGTCGGCCGGGTACGCCTCAAGGGCGAGGACGTCAGCACATCTCGCAGGCCGATGAACGGTCGCGTGCAGTTCGTTTTCCAGGACCCGCAGTCCTCGCTCGATCCACGCTTTCGCGCCTGGCAGACGGTGACCGAGCCCTTGCGCATCGTCGGCGAGACCAATCGCGGCGTCCTGCGCGCGCGAGCCGCCGATCTGCTCGGCCAGGTTGGACTGGACCTTGCCTATCTCGACCGGTTGACGCACGAACTCTCGGGTGGACAGCGCCAGCGGCTCGGCATTGCGCGGGCCCTCAGCGTCTCGCCCGATCTGGTCATCGCCGACGAAGCCGTGTCGGCGCTCGACGCGACGACAAGGTTGCAGGTGCTCGATCTGTTCCAGTCGCTGCAGGCAGCCACCAGGCTGCCTCTGCTGTTCATCACGCACGACTTTGCGGTGGTCTCTCGCATCGCCCACCGCGTGGCGGTCATGCGTTTTGGCCGACTGGTGGAACTCGGGCCGACTGCTAGCGTGCTAAACAACCCGCAAACGGCCTATACGCGGGCGCTGATCGCTGCCGCAACGGGTACACCCGCCCTCGGCCAGCCGCGGGCAGCCGGGCATCGGATCGGTGCCATCGGCACGCAGCGGCCCTGGCATCCGATGCGCGAGGTGTCGCCGGGACATTTTTCGGCCGAGGAGGAACTGGCGTGAGACTAGACACCATCATCCGCGGCGGCACCGTGGTGACCGCATCCGATACGGTCTTGTGCGAAGTCGGCATCCGCGACGGTCGCATTGTCGCGCTCGGCGACAGTCTCGGCGATGCTGCCGAGATCATCGACGCCACCGGCCTGCTGGTGATGCCGGGTGGCATCGATAGCCACGTCCATCTCGACCAGCCCGGTGCTCCCGGCATCGTCATGGCCGACACGTTCGAGACCGGCACGCGCTCGGCCGCAGTGGGTGGCAACACCACCGTCATGCCATTCTGCCTGCAGCAGAAGGGTCAGACGCTGCGCGAGGCTCTTGCGGCCTATCAGGCCAAAGCCGAGGGCAACTGCCATACCGACATTGCCATGCACCTGATCGTCACCGATCCGACACCGCAGGTGCTCGGCCAGGAACTGCCGGCGCTGATCGCCGAAGGCTACACCTCGATCAAGATCTTCATGACCTATGACGACATGAAGCTCGCCGATCGCGACATTCTCGAAGTGCTCGACGTTGCCCGCCAGCACGGCGCGCTCGTCATGGTGCACGCCGAGGGCTACGATGCCATTCGCTTTCTGACCGAGCGGCTCGAGCGCAACGGTCAGACCGCGCCGTTCTTCCATGGACCATCTCGCCCCATTCCGGTTGAACGCGAGGCGACCCATCGCGCCATCAGCTTTGCCGAGATCGTCGACACCGAGGCGATGATTGTCCACGTCTCCAACCGCGCCGCCATGGAGGAAATCCGCCGGGCCCAGCAGCGCGGCCTGAAAATCTACGGCGAAACCTGTCCGCAATATCTGGTGCTCACCGAGAAGGATATGGATCGCCCGGGCATGGAGGGCGCCAAATATGTCTGCAGCCCGCCGCCGCGCGACAGCGACAGCCAGGCAGCATGCTGGGAAGGCCTGCAGCAGGGCGTTTTCGAGGTCTTTTCCTCCGACCACTGCCCCTTCCGTTACGACGACGAGGCCGGCAAGGGTGCCCCCAGGGGTAAGCAGAGCTTCCGCTACGTCCCCAACGGTATCCCCGGCATCGCCACCCGCATGCCGATCCTGTTCTCCGAGGGGGTGGTCAAAGGCCGGATCGACCTCAACCGCTTCGTCGCCCTGACCGCAACCAACCATGCCAAGCGCTACGGGCTCTACCCGCAAAAGGGCACCATCGCCGTCGGCAGCGATGCCGACATCGTGCTCTGGGACCCGAGGCGCCAGGTGACCATCACCCATGCCCTGCTACAGGACGGCTGCGACTACACCCCGTACGAGGGCCTCGCCATCACCGGCTGGCCAGTGCGCACGATGCTGCGGGGGCAGACCTTGATGCATGAGGGAAGGGTGGCTCAGGCCCGGACGGGATCAGAGCTCAGGCGATCGGCATGAAGGTCGAAGGCAAGTCCGGCCTCATCGCGCCAGAAACCCGTTAGTCTTGGGGCCTGGCAGTCGAGAACTCGAACGTCCGCTCGAGGTGGGACAACCGACCGCCAAGGGCAGCTACGGCACGGGAGGGCGTCCATTCAAACCACATTTGGCGGGCAGTTCGTAGCCAAGCCAGCCTGCGACCGGCGACCGAGATTGCGAGGCGCCATTCGGGGGTCACTTCTCCATCACTGGCGGCAGGTCGTCTAGCCGCCCGCCGCGCGAAGACCACCCTCCAGCTACAGCACATCACCATCGCTCGGATCCAGCGAGTGCCACATCAAACGGCATTGCGCACAAACACTGAGCGTGACGTGCACCAGGCGATGCCCTGTGCGCGACAAACTGCCGAAAGCCGGCCTCCGCAACTTGGCTGAGCACGCGGCACAATCTTTGCATCGCAAAAGCCGATGCAAGCATTGAAAGCTGGTTCTGGTTAATCGATGGGCAGTGCGGACATTTGCTCAAATGAGCGCCACCCGTGCTCACATCCGCACATGGAGCTAGTGATGAACGAACCGACACTGCCGAACGTCCTCCGCGCGTCCGCTGCCCTTCTCGCTGTCGCCGCCCTCGCCGCGGCTCCCGCCGCCAACGCCCAGGAGCTGATCCCCGTCAAAGCTGGTCACCTCGTGGCCATCGACATGGCGCCGCTGTTCGTGGCCAAGGAAAGCGGTTGCTTCGAGGCCGCGGGGCTGGATGTCGAGACGGTGTTCTTTGCCAATCCCGGCGACAACAACGCGGCCCTCGCAGGTGGCGCCATCGATTTCAGCACCAACCCGTTCACCCTGCCGTTCTTTGCCGCCAACAGCGGCGTGGACATCAAGGTCGTGGCGGCCGCTGGCGGCTGGGGCGTGATGGAAGTCATCGCGCAGAAGGAAACCGGGCTGACCAGCATTGCCGACATTGCCACCTACGCGGCGTCCGGCAAGCCCAAACTGAAGATCGCGACGCTGCAGGGCGACACACTCGAGCTGATCCTCACCGACGCCTTCGCTGTCGAGGGCGTCGATCCTGCCTCGGTCGAGTTCGTCTATTTCAACGACCTCCTCGCCATGGTCGAGGCATTCCGGGCCGGTCAGGTCGACATTCTCAGCCACATCAAGCCCTACACCAGCGAGATGATCACCGATAAAGGCGCCAGCCTTCTGACCACCAATGCCGCCGTCTGGGGGCCAATGTCGCCGAACACCGTGGTGAGCGTCCTCGGCAAGACCCTGACCGAGCGTCCGGAAGTCGTCGCCGCCTATATCGAAGGCCTGACCTGCGGCGCCAAGATCATCAATGAAACGCCGGAGGCTGCGGTCGAACTTCTGGCCACGGGCAACTACTTCCGTGTCAGCACCGATGTGCTCCTCGCAGCATTCAAGTCCGCCCCGGCGCCGGTGTCATTCATCCCCGATGTCGATTCCATCCAGAAGGTCGTCGGTTCGCTCACAGCGCTGGGCTACATCGACGGCACCGTGGCCGCAAAGGACATCTTCGACCTCACCATCGCCGAGGGCCTCCAGCAGTGACCAATGCCAGCAAGGCCGCACCCTTCTTGCTGGGTACGCTTTCGCTCCTCACCGTCCTGGGGCTGTGGGAGTGGTCGGCGGCGGCCGGTCTGGCAGTTTCTACCGTGCTGCCACCGCCAAGCCAGTTCCTGGCGGTGGTAGCCGAAAGCGGGTTCCGCGTGGGCATCGGGTCACAGGCGGCCCCCATCCTGCAGAGCCTGGTCTCGACCTTCCTGCGTGTGTTCACGGGCATGGGGATCGCCTTTGCTGCCGCCATCCTCACCGGTGCCCTGCTCAGCCTGTCGCGGGTTGCAACCTGGTGCATCAGCCCACTTCTCTACCTGCTGGCGCCGATTGCCCCGATCGCGTGGATCCCAACCGCAATCGTGGTGTTTGGCATCTCCAACACGGCCGCGATCTTCATCGTTTTCATGGGCGTCTACTTCGTGCTGACCATAGCCACGCTCGCCGAGATCCGCCGCATCCCCGCCGAGTTTCACACCGTCGCCGCCAATCTAGGGGCCAGCCCGTTCGAGCGCTTCTATCGCGTCACGCTACCGGCAATCCTGCCCGGCGTCTTCGTGCTGCTGCGCTCGAATTTCACCGCGGCATGGATGGCAGTGCTTGTCGCCGAAATGGTCGGGCTGCGCGATGGGTTGGGCGCCATCATCATGATGGGGCGCAACCTGTTCAACAACGACCTGATCCTGTTCGGCATGGTGATCATTGGCGTGTCGGGCTTCGTGGTGGATCGCATTCTGAGCTTCATCAGCAACAGGATCGTGTGGTGGAGAGTATGATGATCTCGCCGCCGCTGGCTGTCGCCACCGAGCCGTCGGCCGTCGCCACATCGGCGCGTCCCGTACTTGAGGCCAGCGGTCTGACCATTGCCTATCCCGGCCAGCGCGGCACAGGTGTAGCGCCTCTCCAGGATTTCTCGCTGGCCATCGAGACCGGCCGGATCACCTGCATTCTTGGCGCGTCGGGCTCGGGCAAGACCACGTTGTTGCGCGCCTTGGGCGGCTTCATCACCGGCGCGCCAACGGGCGGCGTGTTGTTCGATGGCACGTACCTCGCGGGACCGACACCGGAGATCGTCATGATCTTTCAGGAGAACAACCTGTTCCCCTGGCTCAACGTGCGCGATAATGTCGGCTTCGGGCTGCGCTACTGCTCATGGGGCGCCGATGAGAAGGCCCGTCGGCTTGCGTCCATCATCGCGACTGTCGGCCTCGCGGACGCCATCGAGCGCTATCCCCACCAGCTTTCCGGCGGCATGCGCCAGCGCGCGGCCATTGCCCGGGCCCTCGTCACCGAACCACGGGTCCTGCTGCTTGACGAGCCGTTCAGCGCGCTCGATGTCACGCTGCGCCGCCGCATGAGCGAAATGACCAACATGATCTGGAGCGCGCTCGGCACCACCATGGTGATGGTGACCCACAATGTCGAGGAAGCCATCACCATGGGCCATCGCGTGGTCATTCTTGGCCGCCAGCCAGCCCGGATCATCCTCGACGAAGACACCAGCGACCCCCAGTTCAAGGATCGCTACGGGTCGGCGTTCCTGGCACTTCAGCGTCGCATCGAAAACCTGATCGAGTGAGGCCCCGATGAACGGAATTCACGACATGGGAGGGCTGCACGGCTTCGGTCCCGTCCCGGTAGAAACCGACGAGCCCGTGTTCCATGCCCGCTGGGAGGGTCGGGTCTTTGCCATGACCCAGGCGCTCGATACCACCGGCATCTACAATCTCGACGAGCATCGTCACGAGATCGAGCTCATGCACCCGGCCGACTATCTGCGCGACGGCTACTATGGGCGCTGGCTGTTCGCCATGGAGCGCATCCTAGATCGCAAGCATATCCTTCGACGTACCGAAGTTGATCGCCGGCTCGACGAACAGGCGGCCGACGCGTCCAAGGTGAGCGCCTTGTCGCCCGAACGGCAGTGGCCACTGACCGACGAACAGCGCATCCGCTGGGGCGCCCAGCGGCCAGAGACCACGGTTACCCCGGTGTTCGCCGTGGGCGATCGCGTGCGGGTGCGGAACCTTCATCCCCCCGGCCACACGCGGCTCACCGCCTATGTCCGGGGCCGGGCGGGCGTGGTGCGAAAGGTCAATGCCCAGTCCTGGATCCTCCCCGACACCCGGGCGCACAACGTCGGGGACAACCCGCAGCCCGTCTACAACGTGACCTTCACCGGGCACGAACTCTGGGGCGACGCGGCAGAGCCTGGCACCATCATCAATGTCGACCTCAGCGAAGCCTACCTCGAGCACGACGAGACCTGACCATGAGCACGACCAGCGACGATCACGACCACGACCACGAACATGATCACCACCACCACCATGATCATGACCATGACCACGCGCACCATCATCACCGGCACGCCGACAGCGAGCGACCGGGGCACTCGCACGCGCCGTCCAAGCCGTGGCAGGCGACCCGCGCCGAGGCGGTCGAGGCCCTGCTGCACGAACTGGGGGTGATCGACTCCGCCCGCGTCGACGCCATCGTCCAGCACTATGAGGAAAAGGTCGGGCCCAAGACCGGCGCCCGGGTCGTTGCGAGGGCCTGGACAGATCCGGCGTTCAAGCAGCGACTGCTCGCCGACGGCCTCGCCGCCTGCGCAGAGTTGGGCATCGGCGGCCCCGAAACCGAACTACTGCACGTGGTCGAGAACACCGACACGGTGCACAACGTCATCGTGTGCACCCTGTGCTCCTGCTATCCGTGGCCGGTGCTCGGCCTGCCGCCAGCCTGGTACAAATCCAGCGCCTACCGCAGCCGCGTGGTGCGGGAACCGCGCACGGTGCTCGCCGAAATGGGGCTGTCGCTGGCGCCGGAAGTCGAAGTCCGGGTCTGGGACAGCGTGTCCGAAATTCGCTATCTCGTGCTGCCGCAGCGGCCCTCCGGCACCGAGGGCATGAGCGAGGACGAACTGGCAGCGCTCGTCCAGCGCAACGCGATGATCGGCGTCGCCAAGGTCGACGGGCCGGAGGTGCAATCATGATCGCCGCAGACATCGCGATTGATCCGCAGGATCAGAACCTCGCCTTCGCCGAACCCTGGAACGCGCGCGCCTTCGCGCTGGTGCTCGCCCTCTCGGAGCGCGGCCTGTTCACGCTCAAGGACTTTCAGGCCGAGCTGATCGCCAGCATCGGCGCCCATGAGAAGGCGGGCTGCATCAGCACCGAAGCGGAGTACTACACCCACTGGGTCGAGGCGCTCACGGCCCTCCTCAAGCGCCGGGGACTAGTGACGGCCGAGGCCGTGTCGGCAATGGAGCGCAACCTGCTCGCCATCGCGGCCGCGACTCGCGAGCACCAGCACGACGCTGCCTACGGCCCGGATGGTCAGATACTCGTCAAGCCCCTCGCAGTGTTTCGGCCCGGCGATTGAAGCTCTCCAACTTCGATATCCGCCACCTGAGGGTGTTTTTGGCTGTCGTCGAGTGCAACGGCTTCTCGGCGGCGGAAAGTCTGCTCGGCATCAGCCAGTCGACCATCAGCACGCATATTGCCGAGCTGGAACGACGCCTTGGCTACCAGATCTGCAAGCGCGGACGCAGCGGCTTCGAAGTCACCGAGCGCGGTCGGGATCTGCATGCCTCGACACTGAAGCTTGTCGATGCCTTTGTGGAGTTCGAGGACAAGGCGCTGGTCCTGAAAGGCGCCATTGCCGGGCGCTGCCGGCTCGCCTTGATCGACAACCTGATCACCGATCCGCGCTGCCCGATCATTCCGGCCCTGCGGTCGCTATCGACATTCGAGCGAGGCCCGCGCATTTCGATCGACGTGCTGTCGCCAGCCGAGATCGAGCTTGCCGTGGCGGCCGGCCGCGTCGATCTGGGCATTTCAATCGTCGAAAAGCAGCTCGCCTCCCTGCGCTACACGCCGCTCTACCGAGAACTCGACGTGCTGGTGTGTGGTGCCGCTCACCCGCTTTTCGCGGTGCACGATGAGGACGACCTGCGGTCGGGTGTGAGCGAGGCCCCCAAGGTCATCCGCGCCTTCCTCAACCACTCTGATCTGTTCCCGATCGGCAACCGTGAGGAACTGGTTGCAGGCACCGTAACGAGCGTCGAGGCCGCGGCCTACCTCGTGCTGGCTGGCACCCATATCGGCTTTCTGCCCGAGCACTATGTCTCCGGCTGGGTCGAACGCGGCGACATGCGCATCATCCTGAAGGACGAGTATGTACGCACATCCGAGATCGTCCTCATCGAACCGATGCACGATGAAGGCACGGACCTGGGCGTTCGGCGGCTGGTCAAGGAACTGCGCGCCGCGACCCGGCAAGCATCTACAAACTCGATATAGCCATTGAGAATATTGGGTGGGTCCTTCGCCCCGTCTCCCGCAGACTGCGAGCCTCAACAGGAGTCGAGGACGATCTTTATGCCATGTGCAGCACTTGAGGCGATCCCTGAGCCATGGCCGTCCAACTCCGCCGACTGGCCGCAAGACACGGCCTTGCTCATCATCGACATGCAGCGCGACTTCTGCGAGGCGGGCGGATACATCGCCTCCATGGGCTACGGTGTGGATCACGTGCGCCCGATCGTGCCGCGCATCGCGGCCGTGCGGCGTCACCTTCAGCGGATTGGCGTCAAGATCATCTACACCCGCGAAGGCCATCGGCCGGATCTGGCCGACCTGAGCCCGCTGAAGGCGGCGCGCTCGCGCCGCGGCGGCGCCGAGATCGGCGCAGCGGGCCCCCTGGGGCGCTTCCTCGTCAGGGGCGAGCCGGGCTGGGACATTATTCCCCAGCTCACGCCAGGTGCCGACGATATCGTCATCGACAAGCCCGGCTACAGCGCCTTTCACGCCACCGATCTCGAGCAGGTGCTGCGGGCCGGTGGCGTACGCCGCCTGATCCTGTGTGGCGTCACCACTGATGTCTGCGTCCACTCGACATTGCGTACCGCGGTCGACCTCGGCTTTGATTGTCTGGTGCTGGAAGACTGTTGTGCCGCCACCGTCCCCCAGCACCACACCTCGGCCATCGGCACCATTACCACCGAAGGCGGCATCTTCGGCTCGGTCGCCTCGAGCCAATCGATCCTGGCCGCCAGCACAGGCCAGGGCGACGCGGCAGCTTGAGTGCCGCGGCGATCGCATTTCCGACCAGAGCCGGCAGGGCGCGGAACACACTGAGCTGGCCGCCCGAATTCGCCGTTCCACACGCCGCTCGGCTCCATCCCAAAAAACCTAAGCAAATGGTTTGATCATTTGGTTTGGGTACTGTTGGGGTCGCCGTCGCCTGGACCGATATCGGTCAGCGCCAACAGGATGTTGACCTGGCCGCAATGAAACTTGCCGGCATTGAAGCGGAACTGGGGACGGCGCGATCGGGTCGACGATCCGCGGCCGTTGTCTTACCCGGACCAACTGACCTCCGTTTCCTCCCGGCTGCGAGGCACACCGCTTGAAGGCACTCGTGCTGCACAGACTGAGGAAATAACGCCAGGGTCGCAAAAACACGACATTGTTGACTGTAGCGACGGTTTCTTGCGTTGCCCGCTTTCCGTTCGCAGTGCGGACGGGAAGCGTGTGCTGGATTTTGACATTGCGGCACCGATCGGCGGTATCCATTCTTTCCAGAAGGAGGAGCCGATGTCTGCTCGAAGTGAACCCTGAAACATGGCGGGACGGCTTGAGAACAGGCGGGCCCTGGTCACCGGCGGGAGCCGTGGTATCGGTGGCGCAATTGCGGCGGCGTTCGCTGCTGAAGGGGCGGATGTCGCCTTCTGTCACGACGACGATCCGGAAGGCGCAAGGGCGATCGCTGCAGCGATCCGCAGCCATGGCCGCGAGGCGCTGGCCATGCAATGCGACGTAGCGGACGATGCTGCCGTTAGAAGGTTCTGGATGGAGAGCGAGCGGTCGCTCGGGCCGATCGATATCCTCGTCAACAATGCTGGCATCGGCGCCGAGCGGTCATTCGAAACTCTCGACCTTGCCACTTTCGATCGCATGATCGCCGTCAACCTGCGGGCTGTCTTCCACTTCGCAAAGCTGGCCGTACCGGGCATGCAGGCTCGTGGCTGGGGCAGGATCATCAACATCGCCTCCCAACTCGCCTACAAAGGAGCGTCAGGTCTCGCCCACTATTGCGCTGCCAAAGCCGGGGTCGTCGGCTTCACGCGGGCGCTCGCCATAGAGCTTGCCGGAAGTGGCACTCTGGTCAATGCAATTGCCCCGGGCATGGTTGTGACACGCCTCAACGAGGGGTTGTCCGAAAGCTGGAAGGCGCGAAAGCTCAATGAACTGCCGATCCATCGCTTCGGCACGCCCGGCGAAATTGCTCCGACGGCGGTAATGCTGGCCTCGTCCGATGGCGACTTCTACGTCGGCCAAACCCTCTCCCCCAACGGCGGGGACGTCTTCCTGTGACAAAGACCAACTCCGACCAGGGAATTCCGATGGCCGGCAGACGCGTGCTCATTACCGGCGCATATGGCCTGATCGGTCATGAAAGCGTGATTGCGCTCAGAGCCGCCGGGTTCGATGTCGTCCCGACCGACATCCTTCCGGAACGACCCGCAGACGCTCGCTTCGATGCCGTGCCCCTGGCCGTATCAGGCGTCGACCCGCTTGCCCGGTTTCTCAACGAACACGGCATCGGCGCCATTGTGCACGCCGCAGGGATATCGGGACCGATGCTCGCAAAGGATGCGCCGCACGCCCTCCTGTCGACGAACGTTGGTGGAGCCATCGACCTCTACGAAGCAGCGCGGCTGGCCTCGATCAGCAAGGTCGTCCTCATCTCCAGCGCGGGAGCCTACGGCGAGACGGGAGACGCGACCGTCGAGGAAAGCACACCCCTGCGCGCCACGGGTACCTATGGTGTATCAAAAATCTGCACCGAGAAGGTAGCGCAGGCCTATGCGGGCTTTGGCGTCGACACGGTGGCCCTCCGCCCATCGTGGGTCTACGGGCCTCGGAGACGAACGACGTGCGTGATCAAGACGATGGTTGATCGAGCCCTTTCCAGCCAGGCGACATACTTCACCTACGGGGCGGGATTTCCGCGCCAGTTCGTCCATGTGACCGACGTCGCGGACTCAGTGGTTGCGGCATTGACGGCTTCCCCGGGCGGGTGGTCTGCCTACAACATCACCGACGGACACCGCTATATGCTGGACGAAGTGGCGCAACTGGTGCGTGACCGCATGCCGCTGGCAAAGATCGACCTGGCCACAGGGCCCGACCCGGACGACTTCATTTGTGGTCCGATGGACATTTCCGCAGCATGGGCCCAGCTGGGCTGGCAACCGAAGATCGACCTGCCGAGCGGCATAGATCAGATGATCGCCGACCTCTCCGGGCGGCGTTGATCAGCCTGCAGCAAGTGGCCTAGTTCGAGAACTCGGCCGGCTCTTCGACAAGCAGGTTCCTCAATTCCCCACGAGAGATCGTGTTGACCACCAGCGGAATGCCGATTTGCCGTTTTTGCTTGAGATCGCGGTCGCCCCAATAGGTGAGGACCGAGCGGCGGCTCGACATGGGGTTCTCAATCGAAAAATGCGGGATTGTGGCTTTGAAGCGGCGAATGTCGCTGAGAGCATCGGTGCCCGCCATCTGAAGGGTGGCCAGGATCAGTTCGAGCGTATGGACCTTCGTGCCGGCCTCGTCATTCCATTGGCCCGCGCGTTTGACAAAGCGGGTCATGAACTCCTGCATTCGGGCGCTGCGTGAGTTTATCGGGCTCGCGCCGCCGAGCATCACAATCCCATCCGCTTGGGCGCCAAGGGAGTTGACGAGGAAGTCGGCGTCCTGCGCGGCTTCACTCGTGATGGGGCCCGAGAACCCCATCTCCCTGGCGCGTCC
Source organism: uncultured Devosia sp. (assembly GCA_964399695.1). Lineage (GTDB taxonomy): Bacteria > Pseudomonadota > Alphaproteobacteria > Rhizobiales > Devosiaceae > Devosia_A. The sequence continues at coordinate 108,848 of CAYNRZ010000008.1, forward strand.
GATCAGGCGGACGGAATCCTGGGGGGCCAGGTTTGGCAGTGCCAGGACATCGGGCATCGTCGCCAAAGCCGGTCCCAGGGCGCGTTCGATGTCGTCAGCGCCAGGCCGATAAAAGCCCGAGCCGGAGATCAGACGCAGGCCGATGCCCTTGGCGATCTTCATGATCTCGGTGCGTTGCTGGAGCCCCTCGGGGGTCGACGGCGAGACGATGCTGAACGTCTGAACACCCTCGCTTTGCATGAGATACTGAAATATCCGGGGCGCAGCCTGGTAGTTCGCCACCTGACAAAGAACCGCGTTCTCATGCGGAGGCCGGTAGAGGGCGCGGGTAAACGAGTAAGGAAACAGCATCGCGCGATTGCGCTCGGCCACCGGCGTTGCCGCCGCGATCGTTTGCTCGACGTTGGGCCCGATAATATAGCGAACCTGCTGCGTCTCAGTCAGGTAGCGAGCACCTTCCGCGGCGCGAGCGGGTTGCATCCCATCGTCGACTGCCACGATCTGGACCCGGTAGCGCTCACCACCGATCTCCACGCCACCAGCATCGTTGTACATCTCGGCGGTTGCTTCGGCGCAGTGCCGGCTGACCAGGCCCCAAGGCGCGGCCGGGCCGGTCATGGTGGCGAGCACGCCGATTTTCAGGACCGGGTCAGCGGTGCGCTTCGACACTGCCGCGACATTGGGAGACCGGACGCTGACGCTGTTGTCGCGACGGGCTCGAGCACGCCGCGGAAGCCGGGCCAGGTCAAGCGACTGCCCCTCCTCGTCCTTGCGAGGATCGGCCAGATCTCCGAAGGGCAGGCCGAGACCGAGGGCATAAACCGCTGATGCGTAGAGGCCGATCGAGACACCGAGGTCACCGGCCTCGAGCCGACCGTAGGTAGAACGGTGCACGCCGAGCGATTCAGCGACCTGCTCGGCAGTGAGCCCTCGTCTCAGCCGCGCGACCCGGATGTCGGCTGCGAATTTTTTGAGCGACGCTGCCACGCAAATAGGCACTTCCCCTTCAAGAACGCGCTTCATCTCATGCCTTTCGTGGCGGTGACTGTCCCCTCTTAATTGCAAAATCTATGCCAGTGGCCGGCCGGCAGACGGGCGCAACCGGGCCCCAATGACGCAAATTTGCGACATTGGCGACATTGGCGACGGAAATTAGCGAACTAGGCGCGCGCTGTGTCGCAAGCCCCGGTCTTCGGGTGGATTCTTTGATGTTGTGGCCCGCGAGAATTGACATCTACGCTCGCGGACATCGGGCAAATCTTGGTCTGGCCCCAGGCCCTAACACAGACATATGCCGCAGGAAAAGCCAGCCCCCGGTGGGCGTGGTCGAAGGGCAGATGGCGAGGGCAGACAAAACTTTCGAGTGCTTACGCCTGTCGCGACACAACAGCAAAGGGACAAGATATGGAACACGGACTTCAATTCAAAGTCGGGGCCAGGGTGAAGCGCGCAGGCGCTATCGCGCTGATGACGGCGATCGCTGGAATGAGCTTTGTGCTGCCCGCGATGGCCGCAGAACTGGAAGTGACGAAGCTGGACTTCTGGGCGGTGCGTGACGCGCAGGAATCCGCGCAGATCACCCTTGCCTCAGAGAAAGGTTTCTTCAAGGACGAGGGCCTCGATGTCACGGTCAAGTGGATCGTGAGCGGCACCGATACGCCCAGCCTCGCCGCCAGCGGCGAGATCGTGATGACCGGCGAGTCCGTCTACATCGCCGGCATGCTGCAGGAAAAAGGCGTGGACATGCGGTACCTGATGCCCATGTCGAACATCGGCGGCTCGCAGCAGGTGGTGCTGGGACCGAACACGGCGGTGAGTTCGCCGAAAGACCTCGAGGGCAAGAAGATCGGCATGGCGGCGGGCGCGGGCGTCGGCATGGCCATTACCAGCATGTGCGAGGAATACTCGGTCGACTGCTCCAAGATCACCCTGGTCAACCTTCAGCCGCCAGACCAGATTCCCGCGCTGCTGCGTGGCGACATCGACGCAATGGCGATCTGGAACCCGTATGCGCTGGCGGGCGTGAAGGCCGGCGGCAAGCTCTACTTCTCCGGCAACAAGTCTTACATCGACGGCGAAGAGAAGACGGTCAACTACATGTATCTCGATGGCGGCCTCATCGTGAACGGGGCCTTCGCCGAGAAGAACCCCGAGACTGTGAAGGCCGTCATGCGCGCCCTGATAAAGGCCACCGACTACATCAACTCGCACCCCGTCGAGGAGATCGCCAGTATCCTCACCGGACCGCTTGATATCCCTGCCGACGATCTGAAGCTGATCTTGAAGATGAACATCTACTCGAACGCCATCGATGATGCGACCGTGGCGAATGCGACGACGCTCCTCGCCTATGGCGGGCGGCCGGACATCGCCTGGGTGAACAAGGTCTACGTCCCGTCGGATCTCTACGACCTTACGCTTCTGAAGGAAGTCGCTCCGGAACTGGTTACCGCCAGCGGGTTCTGATCCTCAATACCCAACAAGCGCCTGTCCAGGCGGTGGATCTCCGCTGCCTGGCAGGGTTCTTGCCTACAAGTTGCAGTACGCGACACTCGGGACCAAACCTTGGAAGATAACCCCAAGCTCCGCTTCGACCGGGTTGATATGGTCTTCGCCCGACCAAACCAACCGCCGGCCCAGGTACTGAAGTCCATCACCTTCGACGTCAGCGAGGGTGACTTCGTCTGCCTCCTGGGACCTTCGGGGTGTGGCAAGTCGACGATCCTCAACATCGCTGCAGGACTGATCAAACCGAGTGCTGGCACCGTCACCGCAGGCTCGCGGTTAATAACCGGCCCGGGGCGGGATCGCGGGGTGGTGTTCCAGGAGTATGCTCTTTTTCCGTGGCTGACCGTTCGGGACAACGTCGTGCTCGGCGCCAAGTCGGGGCAAGGCAAGGTCGATAACGCCAAGGTCGACCACTTCCTTGAATTAACCGGCATGTATGAGCACCGGAACAAGTATCCCAAGGAACTCTCGGGCGGGATGAAACAGCGCGCCGCCATAGCGCGCACGCTCGCCAACGACCCCGAAATCATCCTCATGGATGAACCCTTCGGCGCGCTTGATCCCTATACGCGCGAGGCCTTGCAGGACCAGTTGATCGAGCTGTGGAGCGCGTCCCGAAAGACCATTCTCTTCGTCACTCACAGCGTGGAAGAAGCGGCCTACCTGGCCGGGACCGTGATCCTGCTCAAGGCGCACCCGGGAGAACTGAAGGCCGTCGTCAGCAATGAGGTTCCCTGGCCGCGCGAACGCGCATCGGAGGACCTGATCGGCATTGAAAGGGCTATTCGCAATGTCGAAAGAACCTGACGTCGGAGTTGCACCATCCAGGCAGTGGCGGCTCACCGATTTCGGCCTTGAGAATCCTGGCGCCATGCGGCTCTACAAGCTTCTGTCGCTGGTTCTGTTTGTCCTGGCCTGGCAGGGGCTCGACCTGCTCAACTCTGTGTTCAAGTTCTACAACGCCATGCTCTTTCCCTCGCCGCTGGATATCGCCAGACGGGCAGGTGAGCTTTGGTCGACTGGAGTCCTTCAGAACCACATCCTCGCATCGGTGACGCGCGTTTTCATCGGCGTCGCGATGGCGTTCATCCCGGCAATCATCCTGGGGATCGGGATTGCGCGGTCGCGGACCGTCGAGGTGGTGTTTGAACCGCTCATCGAATTGATACGGCCCATTCCGCCGCTCGCCGTACTGCCAATGTTCATCCTGTGGTTCGGCATAGGCGAACTGTCCAAGCTGATGTTCATCGCCTTTGCTGCCTTCTACATCATCCTGACAACGGTGATGTTGAGTGCCGTGAACATCGATGTGGTGCTTATCCGGGCCGCGAGAACGCTGGGCATAGGCGGCTTCCGCTTTTACCGGGAGATCGTCTTCCCCGCGATCTCGCCAGACCTGTTCGTGGGCGTCAGGCTGGGGCTCTCGGCAGGTTTCGTCGTCATCGTCGCTTCGGAGTTCATCGCGGCCGATGTTGGGCTGGGCTACATGATCAACTACGCCCGCGCCTTCTTTCGAGTGTCCGACATGTTCGTCGGGGCTCTGACGATCGGCCTGATCGGTTACGCGGTGAACATGCTGCTGGTGGCGGTCGAACGCCGGCTATTCGCCTGGCGCATCACAGACGAGCGCTAGTGACCGCTGTTGGCGCGAAGCGACCACGCGGCTCCACCCGCCTCCTCACAGCCAAACTTGCACCAGCGCCTCAATCGCCACAGGCGAGCCGTTGGGGAGGGAACTGACGCCGTAGGACATGCGTGCGTGCTGGCCGCGCTCACCGAGGGTTTCGGTGAGGAGGAGGGAGCAGCCATCGATAATCTTGGGGTGCTGGGTGAAGTCCGGCGGAGCGGCGACCATGCCGGTGATACGGACGACCTGGCGGATGCGGTCGACATCGCCCAGATGGTCCTGTAGCACCGAGAGGATGGTGAGCCCGACATCGCGGGCGGCGGCCTGCGCGCTCTCGATGTCGAGATCGACGCCGACGCGGCCGACCAGTGGCGTGCCCTCGGCGGTGCGCGGGCCGAAGCCGGCGAGATAAGCCATGTCCCCGATGAGGATGAGGGGCCGGTAAGCCCCGCTTGGCCGCGGCGGTGGCGGCAGATCGTCGAGCCGCATCACGAGGCCGCCGCGGTGAGCGGCGCTCCGGCGAGGCGGCGCTGTTGGCGTTCGATCAGCCGGTCGAGCTCGCGATGGTCCTCTGCAGTAAGGCGCGGGCCGGGATGGCGGACATGCGCCGAGGCGATGGCGCCGCGGCGGCGCAGCGTCTCCTTGCGGAGCCCGATGCCGACGCCCGGCTGTGCCTCGTGTCGGAGCAAGGGCAGGTAGGCGTCGAAGATATCCTCGGCGAGATCGGCATTGCCCCGCGCGAAGGCGGCGCAGACCTCGACCAGCATTTCGGGATAGGCGAAGCCGGTCATCGCGCCATTGGCGCCGCGCGCCAGCTCCTGCGGCAGATAGAGGCCACCATTGCCGACGAGGATCGAGACCTGGCGGCCCGGCGAGGCGCGCAGGCGGCTGAGCTTGCTATGCCCCGGCCAATCCTCGTGCTTGAGCATCTTGATAGTGTCGTACTTGGCAAACAGCCGGAGTAGGGTTTCGACCGAGATGTTGACGCCGGTGATCAGTGGGTAGTCCTGCAACACGACGGGTATGTCGCCCAGCCTGTCGACCACGTTGGAAAAGTAGCCCAGGATCTGCTCGTCGGTCCTGAGCGTATTCACTGGCGCAACCATGACGCCGGCAGCACCGGCATCCATGGATGCACGCGCAAAGCTGACCAGCGGATCGGTCCCGGGATTGGAGACACCGACGATCACCGGAATGCGGCCGGCAATCCGGCGCATGTACCGGTCGAGGACGAGGTGGCTCTCTTCCATGCTCAGCTTGTGGCTCTCACCCATCATGCCGAGAATGGTGATGCCGGTGACCCCCTTCTCGAGGTAGAACTCGACGACGCTGTCGATGCTCTCGGCATCAATCTCGCCGGCATCGGTGAAGGGCGTGACGGCGATGACGTAGACGCCGGCGGCGGTTTCATCCAACCGATGGGACATGGAATGCTCCTCGAAAATAATCGGGGCGGGCCGTTTGTCGGCCCACCAGTCTGTTGTTGGGGTCGCCGGCTATTCGCTGGCAAGAACCGGGGTCACCTTCCACGGTACCACGAAGCGTTCGATGGTCTCGATGACGGCGAAAAAGACCATGCCGATCAGTGAGATAAAGATGATCGCGGCGAACTGCCGGGTGATGTTGAAGGTCGAGCCAGCGACGGTGATGACATAGCCGAGGCCTTGGTCTGCACCGATGAACTCGGCGACGACGGCGCCAATGACCGAGAGCACGGTGGCGAGCTTCAACCCGGCAAAGATGTAAGGCAGCGCCTGCGGCAGGCGGAACTTCCAGAAGGTCTGCCAGCCGGAAGCGCCCATCGATTGCGCCAGATAGAGCATTTCGGCCGAGGATGCCTTGAGGCCCACCACCGAGTTGATGACGATGGGGAAGAAGCTCAGCAGCACGACGATGACGATCTTGGGGGTCAGACCGTAGCCAAACCAGGCCATCAGCAGCGGCGCGATGGCGACCTTGGGAATGGTCTGGGACGCGACGATGATTGGGTAGATCGCCCGCTCGGCGACGCGCGAATAGGTGATGAGCACCGCAAGCGGCACGCCGACGAGGATGGAGAAGCCGAAGCCGATCAGCACTTCGCTCAAGGTGATGCCGCCATTGTAGAGCAGGCGCGGCCAGTAGGCGATGATCTCCTCGACGATGGCCGTCGGCGGGGGCAGGATATAGATGGGCACGTTGGAGACGCGCACCGACACTTCCCAGATGACGAGAACGATCAAGAGCGTCCAGGCGGCAGGAGAAACCTTGCCGAGCAAGGCCAGCGGCGAACGCTTGCGCACGACCTCGGTGGTGTCTGTTTCGGAAACTGCGGCCATGTCACACCTCCTCCCGGAAGACGCCGAGGCTCTTGAAGATCTCGGTCAGCTGGCGGGTATATGCATTGAACTGGGGCTCCTCGCGCATGGCGAGGCGGCGGGGGCGCGGCAGGTCGATATCGAGGATCTGCTCGACGCGGCCGGGGCGCGGCGACATCACCACGACGCGGTCGGAGAGGAAGACGGCCTCCGAGATCGAGTGGGTGATGAACAGCACTGTCATTTCGTTGTCGCGGCAGAGGCGCAGCAGGTCGAGCTGCAACTGGTCGCGCGTCATGGCGTCGAGCGCGCCGAAGGGCTCGTCCATCAGCATCAGCGGCGGCTTGTGCAGCAGCGCGCGGCAGATGGACACGCGCTGGCGCATGCCGCCCGAGAGCTCCTTGGGATAGGCGTTCTCGAAGTCTTCCAGCGACACCATTTTGAGCAGTTCGCGAGCACGGGCCTTGGCCGGCTCGATCGGCAGCTTTCTGATCTCGGCCTGCATCATGATGTTCTGCAGCGCGGTGCGCCACTCGAGCAGCACGTCCTGCTGGAAGACGATGCCGCCGTCGGGATTGGGACCCTGGATGACCTTGTCGCCCACCTCGATGCGCCCCTTCGAATAGGGGGTGAGGCCGGCAAGCAGCATCATCAGCGTGCTCTTGCCACAGCCCGAGGGGCCAAGCACCGAGACGAATTCGCCGCGGCGGATGCTGAGGTCGATATCGGCCAGCGCGTGCACGTCGCCCTTGCGCGTCTTGAAGGTCTTGGAAACACGCGAAATGCGGATGTGCGGCTTGACCGCAGCGGCGCCCTCCGTGCTCAGGCTCATGTCGTTCATCCCTTCACCTCCGCCGTAACTCGTTTTCGCTCGGGCTAGACCGAGCGGATGGCGCCGCCGTCAACGCGTATAATCGAGCCGGTCAGGTAGCTGGCGCCTGTGCCGGCGAGAAAAGCGGCGACGGCGGCGAACTCTTCCACCGTGCCGTAGCGGCCGGCGGGGATGGTCGCGGCGCTGTCGCGCGCCACATCCTCGGGGCTGCGGCCGGATTTTTCGGCGGCGGCGCGATCGATCGACTGCGTGCGGTTGGTGGCGATGCGGCCGGGGGCGAGGACATTGACCGTCACCCCGTCGCGCGCCACTTCGCCGGCCAGCGTCTTCATGAAACCGACCAGCGCGGCGCGGAGGCTGTTGGAAATGGGCAGATGCGGGATCGGTTGAATGACGCCAGACGACGCAATGGTCAGCACCCGGCCCCAGCCGCGCGCCCGCATGTCGGGCACGAGGTCGAGGGTGAGCGCGAGCAGCGGGGTGACCATCCGGTCAAACTGGCGCTCCACTTCCGCCACCGGGACAGCGCTCGGCTGGCCGGTGGGCGGCCCCCCGGAATTGTTGACGAGGATGTCGACGGTGCCGAGCGCGCCGCGGGCGGCAGCGGCGATCGTGGCTGCGGCGTCAGGGGCACCAAGATCGGCGGGAATGAGGAAACAGCGGGACTTCTGATCGTCCGGCAGGCCGTCGCGCGCGGCACTGAGGCTGTCGGCGGAGCGCGACGAGATCGCCACGCGGGCGCCCTCGGCAAGCAGGGCCCTGGCGACACCGAGGCCGAGCCCTTGGCTCGCGCCCAGCACCAGCGCACTCTTCGTGCCCAAACCCAGATCCATCGCAGATACCGTCGTCGTTCGAGAAAAAGACGCGGGTGCCGCCGAGGGAAGGCAGCACCCGCGATGTCCGGCCTTACTCGGGCAGGTAGGCGTCGGTGTAGACCATCTCGGGGGTAACCCAGCCGGTCGGGATGCCGGCATAGGTTTCGAGCAGGCTGATGGTCTGCTTCAGATCCTCGGGATCGACATAGCCAAAAGGCTTGCCTTCGGTGGCGGCGGTGTGGCGGTACTTTTCCATCACCTCGATCTCTGTGGCGATGGCTTCGCGGTCGGCGTCCGGGCGGTTCTCCATGAACAGGTCGAGAGCCTCTTCGGGGTTGGCGAGGACGTCGGCATGGGCCTTGGAGACGGCGCGCAGATAGCCCTTCATCAGTTCGCCGTTCTCGGCCAGCCAGTCCTTGCGGACGATGACGCTGGAGCCGAGGAGGTTCACTCCATAGTCGGCAAACAGCATCGGCGGCTCGATCTCGGCGAAGGCGGCGACCTTGTCGCCATCGGGATTGGCCCAGGCATTGATGAAGTCGGCATCGCCCTTCAGGAGCGCCTGCATGTAGTTGTCGGTGACGATCAGCTCGACCTTGTCGAGATCGACGCCGTTGACGGCGGCCCAGGCGCCGATCATGCCATCCGAGAAGTTGCCGGCTTCGGTGGCGAACTTCTTGCCTTCGATGTCCTTGGGAGAAGCGATGCCCGAGCCCTTCAGCGAGATGATCGAGCTGGGATCCTTCTGCACAAGGCCGAAGACCGCGGTGATATTGTCGAACTTGGCCTGCGCCGAAGCCTGCGCCAGGGCGCCGAGGCCGGCATTGCCGAGCTGGACCGAGCCGTTGCCGACCGCCTGGATGGTGTCGGTGGAGCCGGTGCCGTCGATGATCTCGACGTCGAGGCCTTCGGCTTCGAAATAGCCCTTGGACTTGGCGACAAAGAACGGCGCGTCGATGCCGCCGGCAATGAAGGCGAGGCGGACAGTGACCTTGGTCAGGTCCTGCGCGAATGCGGTTGTGCTCATCAGCGCGCCGATCAGGGCCAGACCGGCCAGCGACATCGTGCGCTTCGTCATGTGTTTCATTTCCATCCCCGTGTGCAGCCAAAAACCCTGTTGGCATTCAAATGGTATGCCACAGGAATATCGGGTGTCAACGGGCGTTTGTTGACATTGTATGCAGGCTTCAAACCTGCCGATTATTTGTGCATATCCGGCGGTGGGCACCAAGCGCTAATTGCGCAGGGCGTGGGCACGGACTTGTGAGAATGTTGAAATTGCTGGCGTTTCTGGCGCGACGCAGGTCTGCCATGCGCTGAGCCGGAAGCTGGGGCGGAAGGCGAAGCAAGCCAGCGCGGGGAGGGGTGGGGTTCACCCCGCTCCTGCCCGCCCCTTCAAGGGGAGGGAGTCCCGACTGTGTCTTCCGAAGCCAATTGCCCGGTGGCGGAGCTAGCGCCCGTTCAGCCGATACCAGGGTTCGCCGTCTGGCAGCGGCCAGTCGCGGTAGAATTGCTTGAGGTGCGGCAGCAGGCGCTGCGAGAGGGCGGCGCGTTGCGCCTCCCCCGCCCGCTGCGGCCGGTCGAGATTGGCGGCGATGGCGGCGAACACCGCATCGCGGTCCATGAAGGGGAACTTGCCATCGCGATAGACGATGCGGCCCTCGATCATGGTCATGAGGACGTGCTCGGTCTTGGCGCGATAGATCAGGGCCGAAACCGGGTCGGTCGCGGCGGAGAGGTAAGGCGTCGCGATGCGCTCGTAGTCGAGCACCACGAGGTCGGCGCGTTTGCCCACTTCCAGCGTGCCGATCTCTGCACCGAAGCCGGTGGCCTTCGCACCATTCTCGGTGGCCATCTTGAAGATCTGCGCGGGGTGGAGGGCCGGGGTGAAGAGGCCCGGCTCGGCGTGCAGGTGCTTGACCAGCCGCATCTCCTGCAGCATGTCGCGATCGTCGTTGAGCCCGGCCTCGTCGATGCCGAGGGCCACCGGGATGCCGCGCGCGACGATGTGGTTGATCGGCGCGATGCCGCTGCGCAGCCTGAGGTTCGAGCTGGCATTGTGGCAGATGCAAACGCCGTGGCCGTGGATCAGGTCGAGATCGGCCTCGTTGACCCAGGTGCCGTGCCCGAGCGTCAGGTGCGGGCCGAGAAAGCCGATATCGGCGAGATGGGCCACCGAGGACTTGCCGAAACGGAGCTCAGAGAACGCCTTCTGGTACACCGTCTCCGAGAGATGGAGGTGGATGCCCATCCCGTATTTTCGGGCCCATTCGGAGGTGAGCGTCAGCAGCCGGTCGGAGGCGCGCTCGAGGTTGATCGGCGCCAGCCAGAGCCGCACCAGCGGGTCGGATTGCGCGCCATGGCGCTCGAGCATGGGCAGCAGATACTCGGTCTCGAAATCTTCGAGGCGGAAATGGCTGCGCTTGAGGTGGGCGCGGGTCTCGTCCTGCAGGTCGGCGGGGAGCGAGGCGACGAAGATATCGTCATCCTCGTAGACCAGCCGGTGCTGGTCGCGATTGCACATGGCAAAGCTGACCCGCATGCCGATGGCGCGATAGGCATCGATCACCGCGCTGGCCTCATCCCGCCAGCCTGAAACCGGGGCGGGTTTCATCCGGCCCAGGTGCTGCACGGCGGTGACGCCCGAAGCAATCAGCTCGAAGGCGGAATAGAGGGTGTCGAGATAGGGGTCGATATCGGGGTGCTGCCAACCATGGGTGAGCCAAAGCTCGAGCGGCAGGTCGGGGCTGCCCAGCTGCACGGGGGTCAGCCCGATATGGTGGTGGGTGTTGGTGAAACCGGGGACAACCAGCGCCTCCGGCCCGCCCAGCACCGCGAGCCCCGGGTGCCGCACCGCGATGTCGTCGAAGCGGCCGATCTCGGCGATGCGGCCATCGACCTGGAGGACGGCGCCGTCTTCGATGGTTTCGACAGTGCTGTCGGTCAGCGCCCGGGTGAGGAGGTAACGTCCCCGCACGATGCTGCTGCCCGCCGCGGCATTGCTGGCGCCTGCCCCGATCCGCATCGCGCTAGCCGATCACGCCGGCGCGGGCCATGTTGGCGATGGCCCGGTCCTGAATGGGGGTCAGCTCGGGATAGGTCTCGAACGCCCCGCTGGCGAGGCCGTTGGCGGGGTAGAAGTCCGCTTTGGCATAGTACGCGCGGTACATCTCGAAGCGCGAGCGCAGCAGCATGTTGCCCATGCCCTTGTCGCGGCGGGCGGCACGCAAAGCCTCGACATCGATGGTGGCCGTGGCCGCGGTGCTTTCGGCCGCCGAAGTGTCCGCGGCGATGTCGCTGCCGAGATAGTCGATGATGCGCGAATGGCCGCCCAGTTCCTTGCCATCGGCGGAAAAACCGATACCGCCGGCGACATTGGCGCTGATCAGGTAGCACATGTTCTCGGCGGCGCGGCAGGTCTTGGCGGCCTCGCTGGGCGCGGTCACCGGGCCATTGTGCGGGTGGAGCAGCACTTCGGCGCCGCGCAGCATGAAGACGCGCGACAGCTCGGGCACATTGACCTCACCGCAGGGGAAGATCGCGAGCTTGCCGAGCGGGGTGTCCGCCACCGGGAAGATGCCTTCCTCGCCGTAGGCCTCGCGATACTCATCCAGAATATCGTGCGGACTGGTCCAGGAGGCGGTGTTGATACGACGGTACCGGAGGATCACCTCGCCCTGGTCGTCGAGGAGGAAGGACGAATTGAAATAGCGGTCGGGCCAGCGGGGATCGACCTCGAAGTGGTTGCCGGCAATGTAGATGCCGCGGCGCTTCGCCACCTCCGCCAGCCGGTCAGTGATCGGGCCCGGAATGGTGGCGCAGGCCTTGTCGATCCACTGGCTGACCGGCGTGGCGCGCGGCGGCCCCTGGAACACGAACTCCGGTAGAACGACCAGTTTCGGCGGGGTTGGGTCGTCACAGGCCGCTTCGATCAGGCTGATGGCGTGGCTGACATTGGCCTCGATGATGGCCCAGGCCGCTGCGTGATCGGGCGCATCGCTCGCCACCGTGCTCGTCATCTGGATGCAGGTTGCGCGCCAGGATTTGATGGTCATCATCACTGATCCTAAAGAGTGTTCCAATGGCATACCAATGGCACACGGATAGCCTCGCGCCAAGTGCGCGATGACGGCACGGGTGTTGATCGAGGTCAAAACGGCGATGATTGACCAATGGTATAGCGGCGGTGTACCACGCGGCAAAGGAGTGCGCGATGACCATGACCGATGCTGCCGCCGGCCAGCTCACAGACTTCGCCGTGGCGGGCGAAGTCACCAGTCTCAGTGAGCAGGCTTACAGCCGCATCCTCGAGCTGATCCTCGGCGGTCGGATCGCCCCGGGCACGGTCCTGCAGGAGCGCAAGCTCGCCGACATGCTCGCCATGTCACGCACCCCACTGCGCGAGGCGCTGAGCCGGCTCGAGGCCGAGGGGCTGATTACCCGCGCCCATGGCAGGGCGCCCGTGGTGGCCCATGTCGGAATCGAGAATTTCGTCTTCATCCTTGACATGCGCCACATCCTCGAAGTCGAGGCGGCAGGCCGGGCGACCGGACATGTCGCGGTGGAGGCGGCCGCACGGGTGCGACAGGCCATCGATGCGCTGGTCGAGGTGGAGCATCCTACACCCAGCCAGCACTGGGCCGTGGACGATCTCGTGCATGGAACGATCGCCGATGCGGCGGGCAACCCGCTGGTCGCCTCCGCCATCCGGGACCTGAGGCGGCGGACGCATCTGTTCAACACCGCACGCATCCCCAAGCGCCTGATGCCCGGCGCATCCGAGCACCGCAGCATGATCGATGCGGTGATGGGCGACGACCCCAACCTGTCGCGCCGCATCATGGCGCGACACCTCGACAATGTGCGCGACGCCATCATCGAGTTTCTCCTGGGATCGAAGCGGTCATGAGCAGCATTCTGATCGCCGGTGCCAATCGTGGTATCGGCGCCGAGTTCGTACGCCAGTATCTGGCGGCCGGCTGGCGCGTGCTCGGCACCGCGCGGGACGAAGCTGGCCTGGCCGCAATCCGGGCGGCGGGCGCACAATCACTTCAACTCGACATCACCGATGATGCCTCGATCACAGCGCTGGCGGAGATGCTTTCGGGCGTACCGCTCGATGCGGTGATCGCCAATGCCGGGATTAGCGGCGACCTGACCTTGCCGGTCGCGGCTATTGGCTTTGAGGAGATGTTGCGGGTCTTCGACACCAACCTCTTCGGCGTGCTGCTGCTGACTCGCGCACTGAAGTCCAACCTACTGGCCGGCGACAGACGACTGGCGCTCGGTATGTCCAGTCTGATGAGTTCGATCGCGTCCAATGATTGGGGCACGCAGTATTGTTATCGCGCCTCCAAGACGGCCCTAAACGCTGCCTGGCGGTCGCTGGCTGACGAGTGGCGGCCCGACGGCATCACCTGCGTGCTTCTGCGGCCCGGGTTCGTGAAGACCGACATGACCAACCACCAGGGCATGGAGGTCGACATCTCCGTCAGCGGCATGCGGCGGGTGGTGGAGGGATTGGCCCTCGCAGACAGCGGTCGGGTAATCGGCTTTGACGGATTGGACGTGCCATGGTGAGCGACGCGCGGAGGGTGCTGGTTGCAGGCGAGGGGGCTTTGGCCGAAGCGCTGGCAGTCCATTACGCCGGCCACGGCTGGCGGGTCGAACGCCTGGCGGCAGCCGATGGCGATCCGCTCGACCTTTGTGTGCTGGCGGATGACTGGCAACCTGACATGGCTCGTCTCGATGGTCTGTCGCGAAACCAATTGGCAGCCTCGCTTGAGCGGATCACCTACGCACCTTTTCAAGTGGCAGCGACGTCACGACGACGACTGTCGGCAGCAAGCGGGCGGCTGGTCCTCCTGAGTTCAGCCAGTGCGCGCATGGAGCAACCAGATCCTGACGGGGCCTATCTCGACCGGCCATTTCGCGTCGCTGCACATGCGCTCTGGCGTTGCCTCTCGGTCGAGTGGGCCGCAGATGGGATATCGGTCACCCTACTGGGACTTGAGCAGGCTGTCCCGGTCGAACTGGAAAGGCTTGTGGCAGCAATCGCCGTTCAGGACACGGGCAAGCTCGTGGAACTGAGAGACGTCCTGGGCGCGCGCCTCGGCTGGTAGCCTCTGCGAGATTCGTCGGGCCGGGCCCCAGTGGGTTGCTCGTGGTCACAGCTCTGGCGGAGTTGCTGACCTGCAGACTCTCGAGCATCGCGACAGAGCCAGAAGACACACGAAGGCAAGCCGCTGCAATGCGGCCATGACGACAAAGATCCCAGCTGTCCGCTTGACTGGTCGACCAGTAGCATACCATGCTGGGTCTCAATCAAGCGCTCTTGGGCGGATAGCTTGGAGACCGAGCATGGACGGGCGGATAGATGCGTCGATGCGGGTGGCGCTGTCCCCGACGATGTCTCTGCCGCATGAATCCGCGCCTAAGCACGTCAGCGGCCGGGCGGAATATGTCGACGACATCGCGGAGCCGGCGGGAACGCTGCATGCCTATGTTGGACTATCCGACAAGGCGCAGGCACGCATCCTCGGCATCGACCTCGACGCGGTGTGGCGGGCTCCGGGCGTCCTGGGTGTCCTGACGGCCGACGACGTTCCCGGGGTCAACGACATCAGTCCGGCCGGGATCGGCGACGACACACTGTTCTGCGACGGCATCGCGAACTATTTCGGCCAGCCGCTCTTTGCGGTCGTGGCGGGAACGCGCGCGGAGGCGCGGCGCGCGGCTAGGCTCGCCCGCGTAGACTACGCGCCGGAAGTGCCGCACCTGTGCATTGCCGATGCCATTGCCGGTGGCGGTGCCGTGGTCGGACCGAGCCTCACCATTGCGCGGGGCGATGCCGAGGCGGCGCTGGCTGCGGCCGCGCAGGTGATCGAGGGGACGATCCGTATCGGCGGTCAGGAGCATTTCTATCTCGAAGGGCAGGTGTCGCTCGCCATTCCCGGCGAGGACGGCGAGGTGCTGCTCCACACGGCGACGCAGCATCCGGCGGATACGCAGGAAGTCGTGGCACGCATTCTGGGTCTCGAGGCCAATGGCGTCCGGGTCGCGGTGCGGCGCATGGGCGGCGCCTTCGGCGGCAAGGAAACGCAGGGCACGCTATTTGCAGCGGTCGCCGCCCTCGCGGCGCGCCGGTTCGGCCGCGCAGTGAAATGCCGTCCAGACCGGGACGACGACATGATCATCACCGGCAAGCGGCACGAATTCGAGATCGACTATAAGGTCGGCTTCGACCGAGAGGGCTTGATCGAGGGCGTGAAAATGGCGCTCAACCTGCGTTGCGGCCATTCGCTCGACCTGTCGCGCGGTGTGGCCGATCGCGCCGTGATGCATGTCGACAATGCCTATTTCTACCCGGCGGTGTTTGCACAATCGCGGCTCAACCGCACGCATACGGTTTCCAACACCGCCTTTCGCGGCTATGGCGCGCCGCAGGCGACGCTGGGCGCGGAACGGATGATCGAGGAGATCGCCTATGCGCTCGGCAAGGACCCGCTGGCGGTGCGGAAGGCGAACTTCTATGGCGGCGAGGGGCGGAACCGGACGCATTTCGGCCAGGAGGTGCGCGGCAACATCATGGCGCGGATCGTCGCGGAACTCGAGGCGAGCAGCGACTATCAGGACCGGCGGCAGGCCATCATCTCCGCCAATCGCGACGCCGGCCCAATCCGGCGCGGCATTGCGCTGACGCCGGTGAAGTTCGGTATCGGCTACTCGAAGACCTCGATGAACCAGGGCGCGGCGCTGCTGGTGATCTATCGCGACGGTTCCATCCATCTGAACCATGGCGGCACAGAGATGGGGCAGGGGCTCCATACCAAGGTGGCGCAGCTGGTGGCCGATGTGTTCGGGGTCAGGACAGGCCGCATCCGGATGACGGCGACGGCGACCGACAAGGTCCCCAATGCCTCGCCCACTTCGGGCTCGACCGGTACCGACCTCAACGGAGCGGCGGCGGTCGATGCGGCGCAGCGGCTGAAGCGCGCGCTGGTCGATTTCGCCCGGGAGCGCTGGCGTGTCCATAAGGATGAAGTCCACTTCACCGACGAACGGGTGATCTGCGCCCGCGAGGCGATGAGCTGGCACCACTTCATCGAGGCGGCCCATTCCGCCCGCGTGCCGCTTTCGGCCACCGGCTTCCACAAGGTGCCGCATATCCATTGGGACCGGGCCAGGGGACAGGGCAGCCCGTATGGCTATTTCACCTTTGGAGCTTCCTGCTCGGAGGTGGAAGTGGATCTTCTCACCGGCGAATATGCCGTTCTTCGCACCGATATTCTGCAGGACGTGGGGCGCTCGGTGAATCGGGCGATCGATGTCGGGCAGATCGAGGGTGGCTTCATCCAGGGCATGGGCTGGCTGACCAGCGAGGAACTGGTGTGGGACGGCGAGGGACGGCTGCGCACGCACGCCCCTTCGACCTACAAGATCCCGCTCGCCTCCGACGTGCCCAGACAGTTCAATGTCCAGATCGCCGAATGGTCGGAGAACGACGCGCCAACGGTGCTCCGATCAAAGGCGGTGGGTGAGCCGCCGCTCCTGCTCGCCAATTCGGTTTTCGAAGCCCTTGGAATGGCGGTGGCAAGCGTCGCGGACTACCGCTTCGCCCCCCGCCTTGATGCCCCGGCGACGCCGGAGCGGCTACTGCTGGCGTCGGAGCGGTTGCGACGGCAGGCGGGCGTCGGGTGACCCGGCGCCCGTGGTGATCTCACTTGAGGCTGGAAAAGCCCGTCGCAACAAAGAGTTCGGACTGCAGCGCGGTGAGCTTTCCTGAGCCGCCCGGCGGCGGCCAGATGCCTTCCTTGCTGGCCTGGGCACGCGCTTGCACCCGGTCCTCGATGCTCTTGTAAGGCCAGATATGCACCATCTTCTGCGGCCCTTCCTCGATCGAGCCCATGACCATCAGAAGCTTGGACATCTCGTTGCGGCGCTCGACGATCTTGCTCCAGGCCTCGGCCGTTTCCGGCAAGCCATTGGGGGCGATCGTATAGGTGCGGAACTCGTAGAAGGGGCCATAGCTGCCGGGCACAACCGGCTTGTCCTGCATGAAGAAGAGCGGCTTGAAAGCAGTGCTCTGCACGCCGCCGAGATAGGGAGCGATGCCGTAGGGGTCTTCGGTCTGCATCAGCCGCGCCCGCTCGGCAGCGAGCGCCTCGGCGCTGTCATAGCTCGTGAGGAAGGCGAAACGGTTGAGCACCCCGAACTCGCAGGAAAACGCGCCGAGCACCGTGCCGGTGGCAGAAAAGGTCTCGTAGGTCTTGGGCAGGATCGGCAGGACTGCGCCCAAGGTATTGGGCAGCAGCGACAGGATCGTCAGGTCGTAGAGCATGGGGCATCCCGGATGACAGAAGTCGAGGCTTCTCAAACTCGCATACGATTGGTACACCATATGGATTCCAATTGCACGCCATTCATTCGAATTGGGCAGAAGCATGTATGATCGGGTTTTGACGGGCCGCATCGTGACGCCTTCGGGCCTGATCGAGGGGGGCTGGATCGCCATTGTCGGCGAGCGGATCGCCGGCGTGGGAACTGGCGTGCCACCCGCTGCTGCCGAGCGCTTCGACTATTCCGATGCCTACCTGCTGCCGGGCGTCGTGGACGGTCAGACCCACGCCGGCAGCCAGATCGGCTTTGCGGGCCTCGCGCCGACCAGCCGCGCCGCGCTGCGCGGCGGCGTTACCACCATCGTCGACATGCCCTATGACGAGCCGGATCCGATCACCACGCGAGCACTGCTCGAGGACAAGATCGCCTCCGTCGAGCAATACGCGGTATGCGACGTCGCCCTCTATGGAACCGTGCCGGCCGAACCGGTCGCGGGCGATGTCGCGGGGCTCGTCGAGGGCGGTGTCTGCGCCTTCAAGATTTCAAGCTTCGAGGCGCATCCGCACCGGTTTCCGCGCATCGGCAGCGGCGCGACGCGCCTGCTGATCGAGCTGCTGGAGGGCACCGGCCTGCCACTCGGCCTCCACAACGAGGACCAGGAGATCGTCCGCCGGCTGGCGCAGGAGTTCAAGGCAAAGGGCTGGACCGGGCCGGAACATCACAGTCCGAGCCGGCCCGAGGTCGCCGAGCTGGCGGCGACGGCGAACTTTCTCGCCCTCGGGGCAGGGGTTTCGACGCCGCTCCACATCGTTCACATCTCGACCCCAAGCGGCTTCGACATCGTCCGGCGCTTTGCCGAGGACGGGGCGCCGGCGACGGGCGAAATGTGCGTCCACTACCTGCATTTCGACGCCGCCGACATGGCGCGGCTGGGCGGGAGGCTGAAGGTAAATCCGCCCATCCGCGCCAGGCGGCGCGACTCGCTCTGGGGCGTGCTGGAGCGGGGCGAATGCACCTTCGTCTCGTCGGACCACAGCGCCTGGCCGCTTGACCGCAAGAATCTCGACTCGATCTTCGACGTCGCTGCCGGGATGCCGGGGCTCGAGACGCTGCTGCCCGTGTTCTTCACCGACGCCGCGGCGAGGTATGGTTCGGACCGTGCCGCGATGATGGCGGCTGAGTGGTTGGCCGAACGGCCGGCGCGGTTCTTCGGGCTGAGCCGCAAGGGCCGGCTGGTGGCAGGCATGGACGCCGACATCGCGGTGCTGGGTGCCGGTGAGGCCACCTATTCCTCGACCGCCAATCCCGATGGGCCGGGGTGGAGCGCCTATGACGGCGAGAGGCTTTCCGGCCCGGTGGTCGCAACCTGGTTGCGCGGCCGGGTCGCCTGGAACGGGCATGAGGTGACCGGGACCGGCGGTCAGTTCGTGCGGCGTGGATAGTGATCCGGGGCCGACAGGCCTAGCGGCTGACGCCCGAGAGGCGCTCAATGATGGCGAGCTTGACCGCCTCGATATGCTGCATCATGGCAGCGCGCGCATTGTCGCGGTTGCCACCAGCGACGGCATCGAGCAGGCGGGTGTTTTCCTCGGCGCTGAAGCGGGGCGTCTTGGGATTGCGATAGGCGTTGAACACATGCGTGCGGCGCCTAAGGTCGCGAATCATCACCGCCATCAGCGCATTGCCGGCGGCGTCGGCGATTTCGCCATGCAACTGGTCGTCGACGGCCCAGATGTCGCTGAGCGTCGGGCTGGGCTTTTGCGCGAGGTCGGCGAGCGCCTGGCGGATTTCGGCGACGCGCTCGGCCGGGATGTTGCCGGCGGCGAGATAGGCGGCTTCCGATTCGAGCAGCTGCCGGACATTGAGAATGTCGACAAACGCCTCGGTGGAGAAGGGGCTGACGGTGACGCCGCGGCTGGGCTGCTTGTAGACCAGCCCCTCGGCTTCGAGCCGGCCGAGCGCTTCGCGGATGGGCGTCCGCGAGGCATTGAGCCGCTCGGCCATGCGCCGCTCGGTGATGACGTCGCCGGGGCGGAGTTCGCCTGCGATGAGGAGGCCGATCAGTTGTTCATAGACCTGTTCGGTGAGGTTGGGCCGGGCCGCCCCCTCGCCGCCCAGGAACGCCAGATCGTCGTCAGTGTCGACTGCGTCTGCGATTTCACCCATGTCACCCTCGACTCTCATACTGCCTTGTACCCAACCGCCGGGCGCCATTCATATAGTCGAGAGCGCCGGGGAACACATGCGGGATATCTCCGGTATCCCCGAAAAGCGCCGTGTTTCTGCGCCTCAAAAACGGGCAGCGTGACGCGTTCGCCCATGTAGGCGGCAAATTCCCGCTCCCACGTGCTTGCAATCTCGCTTCGCTTGGATAGACTAGTGGTATACCACTGGCGTGCAAGCTGGTGTGGGAGCTAAGGAGAGGCAGCATGGCGATCAAACCCTGGCGGGCGACCAGCATTCAGATGCGGAGCGAACGGGCGTCTCAGGCGCCTGACGATGCTGCTGCCAAGGCGTTGATCGCGCGCAACACCGATCGGCTGGTCAGCCTGATCGACGCGGCCTGCGACAGCGACCAGAAGCCTGACCTCGTGGTGTTTCCCGAATTCGCCATGCAGGGGCCGCCGCTGAAGCTGGGGGTCCGCGACTGGATCGCCCGTGCCTGTTCGCCAATTCCAGGGCCGCTGACCGCACCGTTGCAGGATCTGGCGCGGCGCCGCGGCATCTTCATCTGCGGCAACATGTTCGAGGCGCCCGAGCAATGGCCGGGCCGCTACTTCAACTCAAGCTTCATCATCGACCGTTCGGGCGAGGTAATCCTCAACTATCGCCGCCTCAACACCGCGGCCTTCCCTTCGGTGCACGACTTCATGAGCGCCTATCTGGCGGTGACGCCGAAGGAGCAGGTGTTCCCGGTGGTCGAGACGGAGCTGGGGCGGCTTTGCGTCATCCCTTGCGGCGAGATCAACGTGCCCGAAGTGGCGCGGGTGATGATGATGCAGGGCGCCGAGGTGATCCTTCACCCCACCAACTCAAAGTATTCGGCACGCCAGGAAGCGGCAAAGCTCTCCCGGGTTACCGAGAACATGGTCTACCTGATCAGCGGCAATGTCGCTGAGTGGATCGGCTTTTCGCCCGACAACAAGGAGCTCGGCGGCCGCTCGCACATCCTCGACCACCACGGCAACACGCTCTCCTATCAGGAGAACGCCGAGGAGAGCATCGCGGTGACCGCGATGATCGACATCGAGCAACTGCGCCGCGACCGGCGCACCGACACCGGGCTCGACAATCCGCTGCTGCGCGCCCGCTACGAAATGTACGTGCCGTTCTATGCGGCCGCAAAATTCTACCCACCCAACTACTTCCTCGACGCGCCCATGGCCGACGTCGCGGAGACCAAGGCGGCCATCGCCATTGCGCGCCAGAATATGGAACGCGCCCATATCATCGAGCCCCTGCCGGCCGGCGCCTCCGAGCCCGTGCCTGCTGCTGCCCATTAGGAGACGACGACAATGATCACCGCCGAAGAGAATATCCAGCTGACCCGCGTCGGCCGCGGCACCCTGATGGGCAACTTCTTCCGCCAGTTCTGGCTGCCGGTCTGCCTGTCCTCCGAGCTCAAGGCCGATGGCGACCCGGTGCGCCTGATGATCCTCGGAGAAAAGCTCGTCGCCTTCCGCGATACCGAGGGCCGGGTCGGGGTCTTCGACCACCGCTGCCCGCACCGCTGTGCTTCGCTGTTCTTCGGCCGCAACGAGATGGGCGGTATCCGCTGCGCCTATCACGGCTGGAAGTTCGACGTGACCGGCAAGTGCCTCGACCAGCCCAATCTCGAGGACAAGAGCAAGTATCCGGCCGGCACGCCGGCGATCGCCTATCGGGTGAAGGAATCGGGCGGCATGGTCTTTGCCTATATGGGCGAGCGGCAGGACAACCCGCCCGAACTGCCCGAGATAGAGGCGATCATGGGCGAGCCGGACGACCGCAACATCGCGCTGACGCACCGCGACTGCAATTACATGCAGGCGCTCGAAGGCGACATCGACACCTCGCATCTGGGCTTCCTGCATGTTGGCGGGATCGACGGTGAAAAGCTGGATCTCAGCAATCCCGAAGTGTTCACGGTCACCGAGAAGGCGCCCAAGATCAATGTCTCGGTGATGCCCTTCGGCACCATGTATTCGGCACAGCGCAACGCCTATGAAGGCCAGGAGCACCACCGCTTCGCCAGCTACATCTTCCCCTTCTGGGTGACCTACCCGTCGGGGGAGATGGACGACAACGTCACGGTGAACGCCTGGGTGCCGATCGATGATGTCTCGACCATGATCTTCAATATCGACCTGCGGCGCGCCTCGGGCGGCGGCAAGAAGAAGCTGAAGTACAAGGACGGCACCGAGGTCGGCGGGCTGGCCCGGCCGCTCGAATACCTGCCGACCACCACAGACTGGAAGGGGCGCTGGCGTCCAGTGAAGGACGCGAGCAACGACTACGGCATCGACCGCGAATGGCAGCGCAACGGCGACAGCTACACCGGCATCGTCGGCATCCCGCTGCAGGACCAGGCGATCCAGGAATCGATGGGCCCGATCGTGGACCGCGAGATGGAGCATCTGGCGGCCTCGGACCGCATGGTGATCCTCACCCGGCGCGTCATGCTCGACGCCGCAAAGGCCTATGCCGCGACCGGTACCCTGCCGGCCGTGGTCGACCAGCCCGAGCTCGCCAAGGACGCACGCGGCGGCGACATCCTTGTTCCCTACGGCACCGACTGGCTTGAGGGCTATGAGGAGAAGATGGCCGAGATCAAAGGCTACAAGCCAAAGCTAAGCGCGGCCGAATGAACGACGAGGTGACCATGGGACCCGACGCGAGCCTTGCGTCGGGGGATGCCGAGTGGCTGGAGCACCCCGCCCGCCAGGCTGTGCCGGGGTTGCTGAGGCTCCGGGTCGACGTGGCCCGGCTCGTGACCCCGACCATCCGCGTGGTGGAACTGGTTTCGGCAGATGGGCGAATGCTGCCAGGCTTCGAGCCGGGCGCGCATATCGACCTGAAGCTGCCGGGCGAGCTCAGCCGCTCCTATTCGCTGACCAATGGACCCCAGACGCGTGACCGCTACTGCATCGCGGTCAACCGCGACCCGGCGAGCCGCGGCGGCTCGCTCCACATCGTTGAGAATCTGGCGGTGGGCGACGTGCTCGAGGTGGTGCCGCCGTCGAACACATTTCCGCTGGTCATGGAAGCCGAAGAGAGCGCCTTCTTTGCAGGCGGCATCGGCATCACGCCAGTGCTTTCGATGATCCGGCACCTCGAGGCGCTGGGCCGGCGCTGGAAACTGTTCTATGCCGCAAGGAACCGCCACAGCGCTGCCTTCCTCGACGAGCTCGCAGCTCTCGACGACAAGGTGCCGGGCCGGGTACACCTGCATTTCGATGACGAGGCCGGCAAGGTAATGCCGCTTCTGAAACTCGCCATGCTCATCCCCAAGGCTGCGCATGTCTATTGCTGCGGTCCGGTGCGGATGATCGAGTCATTCGAGGCTTCGGCCGGATGGCGGCCCGAGGAGCATGTGCATGTCGAGCACTTCGTCGGCAGCAAGGCCCGGCCGACCACCGCTTTCGACGTTGAACTGAAACGCCGCGGCAAATCCTTTCACGTCCCGGTGGGCAAGACGATCCTCGACGTGCTGCTCGCGAACGACGTCTATGTCGCCCACAGCTGCAAGGAAGGCGTCTGTGGTTCCTGCGAGACACGGGTGCTGGAGGGCGTGCCTGAGCATTTCGACAACGTCCTCTCCCGCCGCGAACGCGACAGCAATGAGCTGATCATGGTGTGCTGCTCAGGCTGTTCCAGCGGGAAGCTGGTACTGGACTTGTGAAGAGGGCGGAGCTGCGACGGTCCGACCCAGGTCTGGATGCCGGTGCAGCCGACGGCACCCGGTGACCGCAACTGGCGCAAAGCCGCCACTGCCGGGGTCTCCCTGGCTCTCTGGCACCCTAAGTGTTCCGGCTGCCTGCCCCCTTTGCGGCCAGCTTCCTCCGTTTCCTCATCTTGTCGTCCAGCTGCTCGGCTCGCTGGAATTCATGTGGCCGGAGTGTTGTCGTACCCCGCGCAACCCGCAGTTTGCAGCTTACGCAGTTGAATTCCCCGACCCGCACCGGTCGCTTGCTCGCGGCGACGCGTTCCTGGTGGGGGAGAGGCGGCCCCGAAACAGCTGCGGTTCACGCGCGTCCACGGGCCGCAAGCCGCACTGTACCCAGTTGCTCAGTGTATTGCGGCACGCCTTTTGGAGGCGTTGTACATCGGCAGCGGTATGATCGCGCTCTTGTTCGGGCGAACGTGCCCGGAGCGCCGGCTCAATTGCAGACCGGCGCCCCGGATGAGGCGCTGCAGCTTCATGAGCCATGATCTCCGAAAGTCGCCGGCACCAGACGTAGCTCTCGAGACACCATATCGGGCCCCGACCAATAGCAGGGTCTGTCTACCCGGGTGCGAAAGTCCGTCAACGCGCTGGCGTGGGGCTGGGTGTGGGGCTGAGGAATAGCCACAGCAGATAACGCTGCATTTACAGACGATTAGGCTGGGAAATGGCGGGCGGGAGACGAAGAAACCGAGAACTACACCTACGCTATAGCCCTCCAAGATGACACCTAAAAGCCGCCGATGGTCGACAGACGGGCCACGGGTTGGCATTATGTTGCCCGTGCCCAACCGCAGGAGCGACGCAACGGCAATCCGCGCAGACCGTGAAGGAGCAGAACCATGGTAGCCGTGATGTTGATGAGCGTGGCGCTAGTCGCCGTCCTTTGCGTCGTGGCCTATAAGCTCGCAGTCTATGCTCTGCCCTTCATGCTCGGATTGACTGCTGCGCAATTCGCCTATCAGACCGGCTCCGGCGTGATAGGTGCCGGGCTGGTCGGCCTCGTTTCCGCTGGCGTGGCGTTTGGCATCCTCGCTCTGCTGTTCGAGACGTTGCGCACTCCCATCCTGCGTTTGATTGTGGCGCTGATCTTTGCCGCACCCGCCGCCGTCGCAGGCTATGCGCTGGTCTATGGCATCACCAAAGAGGCGGTGCCCTCTGAAATCTGGCGGCAAATCTTCTGTCTGGTCGGCGGCGGTTTCGTTGGCGTATCGGCTTTGATGCGACTGGCCGCACCGTTGCCCTCCAGCCCCGTGCTTGCCCGTTGACATGAAGGTATGAAATACGGTCCCGGCGCAAGAGCGCCGGGGCTTTTTCATAGCGGCCCTCCGGCTCTCTACAGCGGTCAATTTGGAAGCGCGTTCGCCTCCGGGCTGGCGCGGCTATCGCCGCGCCGCAGTGGCCTACTTTGCCGGCAGGGATCGAACGAAGGCGAGTGCGGCATCGACCGGCTTGCGCCTTCGCGTCGTCACCGAAGGCCGATGGCCCTTCGCGCACCATCTGTTTCCAGCGCCAGAAACCTAACAATGACGCCGCGAAGCGGCGACTGATTGATTGGTTTTACTAAGGGCGTTGCCCTCGCGCCAGCAAGGTAAGTGGAACCGTCCGGGGCGGTATCCCCAGCCTTCCGCGCCCAAAGGGCTTGTGCAGGCCGGGTGATCCCCCTCCGCCCCGGCCGCCCTTGCTCGTTGCTACCCCAGTCTCGGCGACGGCCAGAAGGTCAGGCGCGGCGTTCCGCTTCGCTGACCTTCAGACCCGAGGATCAGAGACATGACCAACGTATCCGACAGCACCCCCCGCATCTATGTTGCCTGCCTTGCAGCTTACAATAGCGGCTATCTGCATGGGGCTTGGATCGACGCGGATCAGGACGCCGACCAGATCAGGGACGAGATTACCGCGATGCTTGCGCGTTCCCCCGTCGAGGATGCGGAGGAATACGCCATTCACGACTATGAGGGCTTCGAGGGCGTCAGCATTTCCGAATATGCCGGCATCGACAGCGTGGCGCGGATGGCCGCTTTCATCGCAGAGCATGGCGCACTCGGCGCGGGCTTGCTGGGGCATTTCGGTGGCGACATGGACCAAGCCGAAACCGCCTTTCAAGACTGCTATCATGGTCAGTACGCCAGCCTCGCCGACTATATGGAGGAATTGACCTCAGAGAGCGTCACGATCCCCGAGGCGCTGCGCTACTATGTCGATTGGCAGGCGATGGCGCGCGACGCTGAGATCGGTGGCGACCTGTTCACCATCGAGACGGCGCATGGCGAGGTGCATGTGTTTTCCAGCAGATGAGAACGTGAATGCCTGTCCGTGCTCATAAGGGCAAGCATCTCGAAAGCACCGGCTGTCGCTAAGCTAAAAACACCAAAGAATGATCGGGTTAGCCGCTCAAGGTATCTGCTTTGAGCGGCTTCTCTATTTCCAACGATCCTTGAACCTCTCTTTGCCGGGCGCTGCCCAGCATCCCGGCTTGGGGAGGTGACGCCATGCTCAGCATCGATTGGCGATCTCCGGCGGCATACGGGTACACAAAGCACATCCCTGCCGCTGGTTTCGCTTGGGAATACCTGCGCCGCAACGACGAATATCGTCGGGACTGCCAGACCATCGCATTGACCGGAGGGACAGATGCCCGCGACCTCGAAGAGTTCGCGCATCGCTGGGGTTTGCGATTTCCCGTGCGATCCAGACGCGCCGCATGAGCAGCATTCGCCAATCTGGAGTCCGCGCCTTCAACCGCAAGCCGTAATGTTGTCGCCCGTCAATCACAAGGACGACGACACCGAACCGGTACTGACGTTGGCGCATCTCGACGGCCTCGATATGCGCCGCGCGGCCGATGGCTGGCACGGCATCTGGCAGGTGGATGGCGTCGCGCATCAATTCTGGCTGCCAAAGGCGGTGCCCGACGCGGCAGCGTTCTACGCTGTCACGCTGCCGATGGATTCCTTTCTGGAGCTGCGCGCCCACGCTGCGCGCCGTCTTTGGCGGTCTCTCAACGGTCGCGCGCCCGGTCCCGACTTCCGGGCCGTTCCCGCCCAACTCCGGCAATGGCATATCCTGTCCCTGCGCGCGCTCGACGCCCGACTGCATGGCGAAAGTTATCGCACCATCGCTGAAGTCCTGCTCGGCTTTCGCGGCACCAAGGAGGACTTTGAGAGCGATCCTCGCAAGAACAAGGCCCGCCGCCTGGTCACGCACGGTATCAAGATGATGCGCGGCGGCTATCGCCTTCTGCTTCACTACCCGATCAAGCCCGGCAAGCGTTGATCGGGTGGCGTGACCCTCACGCCTTGTTGGCTGCCGCCTGCTCCAGAATCTTCCGATAGCCCTCACGCGACAGCCATTGCGCGCGTTCGAGATGGCTTCGCCAGCAACGGCGGGTGCGAAGTTCATCGGCGACCGGATCACGGTGCAACACGATCTGCGCGACTTCCTTCCAGTCCGCGCCCTCGGCCTTCGCATCGAGAAGGCGCAGATAGGTAACGTAATGCCGTTTGTCATAGACGGTTATGGTATCGCCGGTCGGCGCTTCATCGTCCACATCGGGATCGAGTTCGACGGGAACCCGCATAGTCACTCCTCCTAGGTTCCAGAGAGCCTTGTTTGCGGTGCGCCCCCGCAACTGGCCCCTCTACCTGGTGATCGGGGAGTTAGTAACCGTGACTAGACGGCCCCATGACCTTTAGGCGAGAAGCCCTGGACATACGCCATGGGCTCCCCGACCATAAGGTTCGAGGATGGTGGTGCCGTCACGGCCGGCACCAACCGCTAGTCAGGGGTTACTACGCCCCAGAGCAGCGCGTCTGCTCCGTCTACGTTTCTATCCGAGCCGGCCGTAAATGTCTTTGCCTATTCGGCGGGGCAGGCAGTGAGACGCTGAATTATCTCATTTATTAGCCCGCATCACCCCAGAGGGGGTGCCGCCAGCGCATAGGCGCAAATGCGGCACGCTACGCGCCGCCGATCCCTCGCCATGGTTCGCCACAGTCCGCTGCCGCCCCCGGCAGCCCAATCCTGACTGGAGGTGATCCATGCCCAACCCGCTTGCGGGCCTGCCGCCGCGCCTGCTGCGCACCAAGGAAGCCGCGCGCTTCCTCGGCATATCCATCCGCACCCTTGAGAAGCATCGCACCTACGGGACCGGCCCGACCTATCGCAAGGTCGGCGGTCGCGTCCTCTACACCGTCCGCGATCTGGAAGACTGGAGCGCGGTCGGCGAACGCAAATCCACCCGCGACAAGACCGCCGGCACCGTCTTTCCCGCGCGTCCCCTCACGCCCGAAGAACGGGGCGACTGCTAGATGCTGCGCGAGGACGATCACGACCCCGCGCACCCGACCGAGGATAGCGAGCGCAGCCGTCTAGACCCCTTCGTGGTCGCAACGGGCGACGCGCCGCCGCGCGACCAGCGCGACTTGATGGAACGGCCGTTCTTCTCGCTGGCGAAGACCCCGCGCACCAAGCCGATTCTCTACAAGGCCGCCGACATAGAGGTGCAGGTGTTCGGGATGCCCGAGCATGGCATGGCGACCATATGGGACGCCGATGTGCTGATATGGGCGGCCTCGCAGATCGTTGCGGCCGAGAACAACGGCCTCACCACGTCGCGCTTTGTCCGGTTTACGCCCTACCATCTGTTGCGCGCCATCGGGCGGCCGACCGGCAATCACCAATACCGGCTTCTGAAAGCCGCGCTGGCGCGGCTGCAATCGACCGTCATTGCCACCACCATCCGCAACGGCCCGCATTGGCGTCGCCGGCAATTCTCATGGATCAACGAGTGGGAGGAAATGACGACGCGCGCCGGCCGCGTCGAGGGCATGGAATTTGTCCTGCCCGAATGGTTCTACAATAGCGTCATCGACCGCTCGCTGGTCCTGACCATCGACCCTGCCTATTTCCGGCTGACTGGCGGCATCGAGCGATGGCTTTACCGCGTCGCCAGAAAGCACGCCGGGCACCAGCGCCACGGCTGGATTTTCGAGGTCGCGCACCTTCATCAGAAATCCGGCAGCCTCGCCCGGCCGTCCGACTTCGCGCTCGACCTGCGCCGGATCGCGGCCCGCCAGCAACTCCCCGGCTACCGCCTCCAGATCGAGCGGGAAGACGGCCGCGAGCTGCTGCGCATCCGCCCCGAAAACTCATCAACAGGCACTGTTGATAACCCTGTTGATGCCATCGGCAGATCAGGCGCACGGGGTATCGGCACATCAGGCGCAGCACTATCGGCAGATCAGGCGCACGAACCGCAGCTAACGCTCTGGCCTGAAAAGCGGAATCCGACCGCTAACTTATCTAACAGAGAATCTAACTCTTTTTCTTTGACGCGCGCGCACCCGAAGCGTGGTGCCGGTTCTGCCCGAAGGGGCGAGCCATGACGGCCGCGCTCGACGCGCTGCGCCCGCGCAGCCCCCAGCACATCACCGGAGACAAACAATGACCCGTCGCGCCCACCGCAGCGCGCACGGCCGTCCGCTGCCGGACGGGCCTGCGCCCTTCACAACATTGGTCGAGCTGACCTTCGAGAAACGCAAGGTCGAGCACTGGATACGCTTCGGCCGCAAGAGCTACAAGCAGATCATCGACCGCCGCCGCAGCGTCGTCGGTTTCGCGCCGGGCAGCGTCTTTGCCTTCGTGCGATGGGCGAAGGGCGAGCACGGCACTGTCGTTTCCCGCATCGACATTGTGCGCGCCATCGGCCGGGGCGAGCCGTTCCAGACATTGCCGTTCGTGCGTCCCGGCGGCGAAATCCTGTTGCGCCTCGACGGCTGGCCGAAGGTGCAGCGTGCGCTTGTCGCTATCGACGCCGTGGATGCGCTCGGCCTCGATCCGGCCGACGCCTCACCGGAGCATTGGCGGCACGTCCATAACCGTTTGACCGCCAATCTGGAGCCGCACGCCTACACCCCCGAGCGACATGCCGCTTGGCTTCATCGCCGAAGGATCGACCCATGACGCGCCGCCGCACCCTCACGGTGACGGCGCTCGCCGCCATCGGCATCGCCGCCGCCAGCGCCGTCGATTGGCCCGTGAAACTCATCTGGAACGCGACGGCCAGCGCACCCATCGGCTTCTACACCATCGCACCGGCCGAGCGGATCGAGGTGCCCGAGATGGTCGCCGTCATGCCGCCCGAACCGCTCGCCGCCTTCATGGCCGAGCGCGGCTATATCACGCGCGGCGTCCCGCTGTTGAAGCGCGTCTTGGGCTTGCCGGGACAGCGGGTTTGCCGCACCGGCCGCACGATCACGGTGAACGGGATCGAGATGGGCGAGGCGCTGGAGCGCGACAGCCTCGGCCGTGATCTGCCCGTCTGGCGGGGCTGCCGAGTGATCGGCGACGGCCAGCTTTTCCTCATGAATTGGGAAGTCCGCGACAGCCTCGACGGCCGCTATTTCGGACCCACCCCCGCAGCTTCCGTCATCGGCCGAGCGGTCCCGCTCTGGACCGATGAGGAAGGCGTCGGCCGCTACGAGTGGCGCGCACCGACGCATTGAAACCATCCCCCGAAAGCCAACCGCAGGAGATTTCCCATGGCAGAAATAGGCACCTTCACCCGCACCGAAACCGGCTATGCCGGGGAGCTTCATTCGTTCGGCCTGCACGAAAAGCTGTTCATAGTCCCGGCCAAGCCAAGCGACGTGAAAAACGCGCCCGACTATCGCGTGCGCCTCGATAGCGAGGACGGCCCGGACGCCGGCCCGACATGGAAGGACGCCAGCGAAAATGCCGGCGACTTCGTGTCGATGAGGCTGGAGGGACCGATCTTCCCGTTCCCGATCCGCGCCAAGCTGTTCCAGTCCAACGACGATCCTTCGGTCTGGACGCTGCGTTGGAAGCACCCCCGGAAAGTCGAGGACGAGGAATGACGGCCGCGCGCGTCCGGCCCGCCATCCGGTCCAGGATCGTCATCCCTTTGTTCGCGGAAAAGCCGTCTCATCCCTTCGTCCCGCTCGGCCACCGGACGGCCGGCGCGCACAGCGAAGGTCAGGGGCGGCCATCGGCCGGCGCTAGCGCCTTGCCCTTGACCGCAGCGCGCACGCTGGCAGGCTGGTGTCGAAGCGGAGACAGGACTGCATGGCACTATGCCGTCCTGATACTGGCCGGCGCGCTTTCCGTTTGCGCGGGATCGGGCGTCGCGGTTGCACAATCCGCGCCCGTCGAGCGCCCGGCCGCCGCCCATCCTTATGCGGTCCACATCGCCGAGGCGTCGCAGCGTTTCGGCATCCCCGAGCAATGGATTCGTGCCGTGCTGCGCGCCGAAAGCGCGGGCGACGTGCGTGCGGTTTCGTCGGCCGGCGCGATGGGATTGATGCAGGTGATGCCCGACACATGGACGGGCCTGCGCATCCGCTACGGCCTCGGCCGCGACCCCTACGACTCGCGCGACAACATAATGGCTGGCACGGCCTACCTGCGCGAAATGTGGGATCGCTACGGCAATGTCGCGGCGATGCTCGCGGCATATAACGCCGGCCCCGGCCGCTATGACGAATACCTTGCGACCGGCCGCACCCTGCCGGCCGAAACGCGGGCCTATGTCGCCGCGCTCGCGCCGATCCTCGGCGGCGCGGCTGCAACCGAACCGCCGTCATCGGCACCGCCACCGCCGCCTGATTGGCGCGAGGCACCGCTGTTCGTCATGCGTCCGGGCGACACGCGGGCCGTCGCCGCGCCGCCGTCCGACGCACAATCCGGCGACGCCCGCGCGACCGTTCCGGCGCGCGATCCCGCCGATGCAGAGTCGCAGGGCGACAGCATTTTCGTCGCCGACGCGAGCGGTTCGGGAACGCCATGAGGGCGGCGTTCCCGCGCTCGGCGGCGCTCATTCCGGTGTCCAGTCAGGCAGGTTTTTGCCCGGCTGGATTCCCGGCAGGAGGGGCAGAAAAGGCAGAAAGGGCGGAGGGCAAGATTAAAGAAGACGGCACCATATCGGGCCGCTTCTGGAAATTGTTGTTGTCTGCACACTGGTTAGGTGGCCGGTTCCGGCACCATGGTTTTGAGGGGTCGCGTGCCGCGATTTCGCGCAAAGCCTTGGCTTTGCAGGGTTTCGAGCGGCACCATAGGCCCATATCGGCCGTTTTTCGGCGGTTTCGTCAGGAGTCGCGCCCGTGAGCGCCGACGATGAAAACCGCTTCCGTCCGAAGCCCGGCCGCATCCGATCCGACACGCCGAAGGCCGGCAAGACCAAGAGCTTTTTCACGCAGGTCAAGAAGATCACCCGGCAGCATCAGGCAGCAGCCTCCCGCGATCCTTCCATGCCGTCATCCGCTCGCCCGTCATCGCCGGGGCGGTCCCGTGCCGTGGTCGCCAGCGGCAAGGGCGTGAAGCGCGGCCGGGGCGCGAGCTTCGTGCGCGCTCGGAACATCTCCGGCCAATGGCATCATCGCCAGCCCGGCAGCCGCCGCGTGATCGTCAAGCAGCGCAGCGTTCGGGCCGCGTGGAAGGGCGCACGCGCCCGCGCGCATCTGCGCTATGTCCAGCGCGACGGCACGTCACGCGACGGCGAGCGGGGCCGGCTCTATTCGGCGACCGAGGACCGCGCCGATGGCGACGCCTTCCTTGATCGCGGCAAGGACGACCGCCACCAGTTCAGATTCATCGTCTCGCCCGAGGATGGCGCGGAGCTATCGGACCTCACGGCCTACACCCGCGATTTCATGAAGCAGGTGGAAGCCGACCTCGGCACGAAACTCGATTGGGTCGCCGTCAACCACTACAACACCGGCCATCCCCATGTGCATGTCATCGTCAACGGCCGCGACGAGATGGGCGAGGATCTAATCATCAATGGCGACTACCTCGCCAACGGCCTACGGGAGCGCGCCAGCGAGCTTGCCAGTCTGGAACTCGGCCCCGTCACCGAAATCGAGCAGACCCGCAAGCTGTCGGCCGAGATAGACCAGGACCGTTTCACCCGGATTGACCGCGCCATGGCCGAGGAAGCCGATGCCCGGTTCC
>CAYNRZ010000009.1:0-139986 GCA_964399695.1 uncultured Devosia sp.
CGCCCGAGAACATATGCGGGTAGCGGTTGAAGTGCTCGGGGGCGAGGCCGACCTTTTGCAGCATGTCCATGGCCCTTTCGCGCCGTTCGGCGACGGACATGGCGGTGTTGAGCAGCAACGGCTCCATCAGCACCTCGCCAATCTTCTGGCGCGGGTTCAGCGATCCATAGGGGTTCTGGAACACCATCTGCACCTTGCGGCGCATTTGTTTCGTCACGCCGGTCCGACCGATGTCGATGGTCTCGCCGTCCATCTTGAGCACACCATCGGTCTGACGATCGATGAGAGTGAGAATGCGGGCCAGCGTCGACTTGCCCGAGCCCGATTCGCCGACGATGGCGAGGGTCTTGCCCTTGTCGAGGCTTAAGCTGACGTCGCGGACGGCATGCACGGTGCGTGGCCTGCCCAATAGGCCGCCCCCGACATGATAGTCACGAACGAGGCGCTGGGCCTCGAGAACGGGTGGCGCCATCAGGCCGACTCCTCGAAGCTGAAGCCGGAGAGTGTGGGCAACCGGTCACCCGTGGCATTCTCCGGGAGGGCGGCGAGCAGGGCGCGGGTATAGGCGGATTTCGGCGCGGTGAACAGGTCGAGCACCGCCGCCTCCTCCATCTTCCTGCCCTTGTACTGCACGACGACGCGGTCGGCGGTTTCGGCGACGACGCCGATATTGTGGGTGATCATGATCAGTGCCATGCCGTGATCGGCCTGCAGGCGCATCAGCAGGTCGAGGATCTGCTTCTGGATGGTGACGTCGAGCGCGGTGGTCGGCTCATCGGCGATCAGCAGCTTGGGATTGCAAGCAATCGCCATGGCAATCATGACGCGCTGGTTCTGGCCGCCCGACATCTGGTGCGGGAATGAGTTGAGACGCGCCTTGGGATCGGGAATGCCGACCTGCTCGAACAGTTCGATCGCCCGCCGGCGCCGCGTTGCCTTGTCCATGCCGAGGTGGAAGCGCAAGACCTCCTCGATCTGGAAGCCCACGGTGAAGCAAGGGTTCAGCGAAGTCATCGGCTCCTGGAAGATCATCGCCACGTCCTTGCCGATCAGCCTACGGCGCGCCTGCGGCGAAATGGTCAGCAGATCGTGGCCATCGAAGGTGAGGCGGTCGGCGGTGACTGTCGCCGTGTCGGGCAACAGGCCCATAACGGACAGCATCGCGACCGACTTGCCGGAACCGCTCTCGCCAACGATGGCCAGCACTTCACGCGGATCGACACTGAGGTCGATGCCGCGGACAGCATGAAAAGTGCCGACCGAGGTGTCGAACGAGACGGTGAGGTTCTTCACTTCGAGCAGGGGCATGGCGTCAGCTCCGCTTGAGCTTGGGGTCGAGGGCGTCGCGGAGGCCGTCACCGATCAGGTTGATGGCAAGCACGGTAACGAGGATGGCGAGGCCGGGGATGGTGATGACCCACCACGCGCGCAGGATGAACTCGCGCGCATCGGCCAGCATAGTGCCCCATTCGGGAGTGGGCGGCTGGGCGCCGAGGCCAAGGAAGCCCAAAGCTGCCGCATCGAGGATGGCGCTGGAAAAGGACAGCGTCGCCTGCACGATGAGCGGGCCAAGACAGTTGGGGAGGATGGTGGAGAGCATCAGCCGGATGTGGCTCGCGCCCGCCAACTGGGCGGAAGTCACGTATTCGCGGCTCTTTTCCGCGATGACGGCGGCGCGGGTCAGGCGGGCAAAGTGCGGTTGCAGCACGATGGCGATGGCCAGCATGGCGTTGAACAGACCGGGGCCGAGCACTGTCACCATCACCAGCGCCAGCAGCAGCGAGGGGAAGGCAAGGATGATGTCCATGACCCGCATGATCAGCGTGTCGACCCAGCCGCGGAAATAGCCCGCCAGCAATCCCAGGATGATGCCGCCGGTGAGCGAGATGGCGACAACCACCGCGCCGATGAGCAGCGAGTAACGGGCGCCGTGCATGAGGCGCGAGAGGATATCGCGGCCGATGGCGTCTGTACCGAAGATGAAGCGGTGGTCACCCCCCTCCTGCCAGACCGGCGGCACGAGGAAGGAACCGTTGTAGATCCTGGCTGGATCATGTGGGGCGATCCACGGCGCGAACAGCGCGATCAGGACCAGCAGGATGAAGATCACAAGGCCGATGACGGCGCCGGTGTTCTGGCTGAAATAGTACCAGAACTCGCGCAGCCCCGAGAGGCCGCGAGAGGGGGTGACGGGGGCAGCGGGGGTGACGGACATGCGCGCGCCCCTCAAGTGTGCCGGATACGCGGATTGATCACCGCGTAGAGCACGTCGACGATGAGGTTCACCGCCATGATGATCAGGGCGATGAGCAGCAGGCCCGACTGCACAACGAAATAGTCGCGCTTGTTGACCGCCTCGATCATCCACTTGCCGATGCCCGGCCATGAGAAGATGGTTTCGGTGAGAATGGCGCCGGCCATCAGCAGCCCTACCTGCAGCCCGATGGTCGTGATGACAGGAATGAGGGCATTGCGGAGAGCATGGATGCCGATGACCCGGCGCGGATTGAGGCCTTTGGCCCTGGCGGTACGGACATAGTCCTCGCCCAGCACCTCGAGCATGGCGGAGCGGGTCTGGCGGGCGATGACGGCGAGCGGAATGGTGGCGAGCACCACGGTGG
Organism: uncultured Devosia sp.; assembly: GCA_964399695.1. Lineage (GTDB taxonomy): Bacteria > Pseudomonadota > Alphaproteobacteria > Rhizobiales > Devosiaceae > Devosia_A. Next base: position 2,622 of record CAYNRZ010000009.1, read on the forward strand.
GAAGGATCAGGTAGTGTAACGCCGACTCGAACGCGCCCTTCTGCCCCGAGAGCAGGCTATCGATCAGCATGAAGCCGGTGACCGGCTGGAAGAAGTAATTGAGCGCGATGCGCCCCGAGACCGGGGTCCAATGTAGCGTGCCCGAGAACAGGATGATGAGGAGCATGCCCCACCAGAAGATCGGCATCGAGTAGCCGACAAGTGCCGTGCCCATGGTGGCCTGATCAAGCCAGCTGCCGCGCTTGACCGCAGCAATGATCCCCGCGGGAATGCCAATGAGGGTCGCGACGAACATGGCGCACAGCGACAATTCGACTGTGGCCGGGAACCGGGCGAAGAACTCCTGGGTCACAGGGCGCTTGGAGGCGAAGGACACGCCGAAATCGCCGCGCAGCACGTTGCCCAGGTAGGAGAAGTACTGTTCCCAAAGCGGCCGGTCGAAGCCGAGCCGCGCCATGACCTCGGCATGCCGCTCGGGAGACACCCCGCGCTCGCCGGCCAGCACCTGCACCGGATCGCCCGGCAGGATGCGGATGAACAGGAAAGCGACGATGGTCACCCCGATGAAAGTCGGGATGAGCAGAGCGAGCCGATAGAGAATGTAGCGAAGCATGTGTGCCCTGTGCGGTGGACCGCGCGATCGCGCCGGCAGTTTGGCGACGCCATTTTCTTGGCGCCGTCGGCGATCTCCCGAGGGCCAGAACTGGGGAGACCGTCAAGGGAACGGGGCGCCGGTTGTCCAGCGCCCCGCCCGGTTCGATTACTCGGCGACGTCGACGCCGTCGAAGCGGTGGAACCCGAGCGGGTCCTGCTTGAAGTTCAGCACGCGCTTGTTGTGCGCGATGTACTGGTTCGAGTGCGCCAGCATCACCCACGGCTTCTGCTCGTGGAAGATCTTGGTGGCCTCAAAGTAGATCGCGGCACGCTCGTCCTGGTCAAAAGTGCCCTTGGCCTTCTGGATCAGCGTGTCATAGGGCTCGTAGCACCACTGGGCGCGGTTGTTGGTGCCCACGGCGGCACAGGACAGCAGGACGCCAAGGAAGTTGTCCGGATCGGCATTGTCGGCACCCCAGCCGATCATCACCGCACCGTCACGCTCCACCGACGCGGACTGCTCGAGATAGACCGGCCAATCCATCGAGATGAGCTCGACATTGACGCCAATGGCCGCCCAGTCGGCCTGCAGGAGTTCACCCATGCGCTTGCCGTTCGGGTTGTACGGACGGGCGACGGGCATCCACCACAGCTTCATGGAGAGGTCGGAGACGCCAGCTTCGGCGAGGAGCGCCTTGGCGGCTTCCGGATCGTAGGCCGGAACTTCGCTCGACGGGTCCGACGCCCAGGACGAAGCCGGCAGCGGGTTGCGGGCGAGAACGGCCTGACCGGAATACACACCCTCGAGGATGGCTTCGCGGTTGACGGCGAGGTCGAGGGCCTGACGGACCTTGGGGTTGTCGAAGGGCGGCTGCTGGGTATTGAAGGCGATAAAGCCGATATTTTCACCAGCGGTCTCGGTGACGACCAGGTTGGGGTCTTCACGCAGCGACGCCACGTCGCCCGGGATCGGGTACGGGATGACGTCGCACTGGCCGGCCTTGAGGGCCTCCTGGGCAGCCGCGGGCTCCTTGGTGATCGCGAAGATCAGATCGTCGATCGGCGAAGCGCCGCCAAAATGATCGGCGAACGACTTGTAGCGGATGACGGTATCGGTCTGGTAGTCGACGTACATGAACTTGCCGGTACCAACGGGCAGCTGATTGAACTGCGCCATGTTGCCCGAGGCTTCGAGCTGGGCGGCATATTCGGCGGAACCGATCGACAGGAAATCCATCGGGAAGTTCACGAACACGGTCGAGTCGGCCTGGTTGAAGGTGAACTTCACCGTGTAGTCGTCAACCTTCTCGACGCTCTTGAGCGCGGACTTGAAGCCGGTCGAGTCGAAATACTGGTAGGACGCGCCCTCGACATAGGTCGCCCATGGGCTGGCCGGGTCGAACTGGCGGTTGATCGACCACACCACGTCATCGGCGTTGAAGTCGCGTGTCGGGGTGAAATAGGCGGTGGTCTGCCACTTCACACCCTGGCGGAGCTTGAAGGTGATCTCGGTGCCGTCCTCGGAGATTTCCCAGCTCTCGGCCAGGCTCGGCACGATGGTCGAACCTCCCAGCTCGAAATCGACGAGGCGGTTGTAGACGGCACGCGACGAGGCGTCGAACGTGGTGCCAGCCGACCACAGGGCCGGGTCGAAGCCTTCCGGCGAGCCTTCCGAACAGTAGACGAGCTGCTTGGCGTAGGCGCTGCCAGACAGCACCGCGACGAGCGCGGCGGCGGTCAGCAGGGTGCGCATGAGTTTCATGGATGTCTCCCGATAGCATTGCGCTCCGGCATTCACGGGGCGCCAACGCGCCCCCGCGACCGGAGCTTGGCGGGCAACAAAGCGGTTTTTGTCGGGCCGCGCAATGGGGGGTTTGACCAAGCGGTCAACAAAACTGGGCGAAAAGTGATGCTTCCGTTCGGCGCTGTTGGCGCAAAATCTGTCGCATCAGGTGGAAAATCGCATGGTAAATCGGTTGCGCAACGGCGTGCGGGCGCAATTGACCGTGGCAAGGAATTGCGGTGTATGCAGAGCCATGAGCTCACGCATTGCCACAATTGCCGTTGTCGTTGCCGACTATGCCGAGGCCATCGCCTTTTATCGCGACCGACTCGGGTTCGAAGTTATAGCCGATACCGACATGGGCGGGGATAAACGCTGGGTGGTGGTGGCAGCGCCGGGCGGCGGGGCAGGACTGTTGCTGGCGAAGGCCGACGGGCCGGAGCAGGCGGCGCGGATCGGCGACCAGACCGGCGGGCGTGTCGCATTCTTTCTCGAAACCGATAATTTCGCTCGTGATTTCGCCGCGTTCAGTGCGGCCGGCGTCAGGTTTCTCGAAGCGCCACGGCACGAGCCCTATGGTTCGGTGGCGGTGTTCGAGGACCTGTATGGCAACAAGTGGGACCTGATCGAGCCCAAGGGGTGACGGTGGGCGCCGGGCGCGGTAGGCTAAGGCACGTCTCGACGCCAACATGTTGTGAAATCCCGGAGATTCGCCATGACCAAGCGCCGCCTCGGCCGCTCTGAGCTGATGATCGAGCCCCTGGTGCTGGGCACCAATGTGGTGGGCTGGACCGCCGACGAGCCGACGTCGTTCGCGGTGATGGATGCGTTTGTCGCCGAGGGTTTCAACGCCATCGACACGGCGGATTCGTACTCGCGCTGGGTGCCGGGCAATGACAGCGAGAGCGAAAAGATCATCGGGCGCTGGATGAAGGCGCGCGGCAACCGTGACCAGATCGTGTTGATGACCAAGGTCGGCTCTGACATGGGCCAGGGGCATCGCGACCTCAGCGCCAAGTGGATCATCGAGGAGGTCGAGCACTCGCTGCGCCGGCTGCAGACCGACTATATCGACCTCTACCAGAGCCACTGGCCGGACGCGAATACGCCGCAGGAAGAGACACTTAAGGCGCATGACAGGCTGATCAAGGCGGGCAAGGTGCGGGTGATCGGCACCTCGAACCATGATGCCGGGCTACTGACCGAGGCGCTGGAGATCTCGAAGCGGGAGGGGATTGCGCGGTACGAGACGCTGCAGAACGAGTTCAACCTCTATAGCCGGGAGGCGTTCGAGGGGGCGGTGCAGGAGATCTGCGTTGCCGAGCAGATCTCGGGGATCCACTATTACGGGCTGGCGTCGGGATTCCTGACCGGCAAGTACCGGGTGCCGGCGGATGCAGAGAAGAGCCCTCGCGGCAAGGGCGTGGTGGCGAAGTACCTGAACGCCAAGGGTCTTTCGATCCTCGCTGCGCTGGATGCGGTGTCGGCGCGGACCGGCGCGGCGCTGGGCGAGATTGCGCTGGCCTGGGTGGCGGCGCAGCCCGCCGTGGCGGCGCCGATTGCCTCGGCGACCTCCGTCGAGCAGGTGAAGAGCCTCGCGCGCGGCGCGCGGCTCAGCCTGTCACAAGCCGATCTCGCCGAGCTTTCGGCGGCAGGGACGTAAGGTTTTTACGGGCTTTCTGCCACATTTGCCATGAAGATGAACGCTGTCTGAACGGGTTTCGGCCCCGATTCAGTGCGCCTTCCGGTGGGCATAGGCCAAGGTCAGCCCGAAGGCGACAAAGGCGGCAATGACGGACGAAATGACGATGATCGAGTCGAATGGCATGACGGTCTCCCTCAGGTTTGACTGAGTGACGACTAGTCCCTGCCGGAGGGGCGAGCCTTGATCTTGATCAAGCCGGTTGCGGCAGTGGGGCGGGCGCGGCAGTGTTGCGGGATGACCCGCCTTGTCGCACTGGCGCTCTGCGCCGCGCTCGCCTTCACCAGCCCTGCCCCGGCGCAGGAAGCCGGCTGGCACTATTCGCCATTGCCGGGCGAAGGCGACCGGGCGGCGCTGGGCTGCACCTATGGCTCGACGCCGGAGCGTTTCGCGTGTCTGGCGGTGCGCTGCGAGGACGATTTCAGCATCGGGGTGCATATTCACACGAGCCGGGCCGGCGGGGATAAGGGAGGCTGGGACCTGGAGTTCGACAAGGAAGGCCAGCATTTCCCGGTGACGGCGGTGGCAGACGGCGCGCCCTATGGCGCCCGGATCGAGGGCGATACCGGCCGGCTGCTCGAGCAGCTGAAGAATGCCGGGCTGGTCTATCTCGACCCGCAGGACGGGTTGCCGATCGACCGGGCGATCTCGCTGGCTGGCTCGCTGACGGCGATCAACCGGGCGCTGTTCTTCTGCGCGCCGAAGGTGCCGCCCGCGACCGCATCAGGCGACCAGATAGCCCCCGTCGACGGGGAGGATGGCGCCGGTGATGTAGCCGGCCAGCGGTGAGCAGAGGAACAGGGCGGGCGGGGCGAGATCGGCCGGGGTGCCCCAGCGGCCGAGGGGCGTGCGGCCCATCAGTTCGGCATTGCGGGCTTCGTTGGCGCGGGGGACGGCGGTCATCGCGGTTTCGATCCAGCCGGGGGCGAGAGCGTTGACGCGGATGGGATCGGCGGCGAAGGCGGTGGCGAGCGACTTGGTGAGGCCGGCGACGGCGTGCTTGCTCGCAGCATAAGCCGGGGCGTGCGGGGCGCCGAAGAACGAGAACATCGAGCCGATGTTGAGAATGGCCCCGCCCTTCAGCTTTTCGCGGAAGGCGTAGGCGGTGCGCATCGAGCCGTTGAGGTTGATGTCGATGACGGTGGCAAAGCCGGTGGGCGTGTGCTCGGCGGCGCGGAGGTTGACCCCGGCGCAGTTGACGAGGACGGCGATGGGGCCGATGGCGGCGGCATATTCCGCAACGGCCTCGTCGCTGCGGACATCGAGCTGGGTGTAGCGGAAGCGCGGCTCGGCGGTGGTGGCCGCCTCGACCTCGGCCTGGGTGGCGCCGGTGGCGTGGACCACGGCGCCGGCATCGGCAAAGGCGCGGCCGATGCCCTGCCCGATGCCCGAGGTGGCACCGGTGATGACGACGGATTTGCCGGCGAAGAATTCAGTGGCCCAGGTCATTGCACTTCTCTGTGGTTGATCGACTCAGCGGAGTGCTGGGCCCCCCCTCCGCCGGCTACCGCCGGCACCTCCCCCGCACGCGGGAGAGGACGGGCACCGCTGGTGCGCCGTCGCTACCGCACGAACTGGTCGACGTAGTCGGCGCCGAGGCCGACGGCGGTGTAGTGCTTGCGGCACATGTCGATCTTGGTGAAGACGTCCTCGAAGGCGATCTGCTTGTTGTCCTTGTCGAGGTAGACCATGCAGCCGGAGATGTTGAAGAAGGTGATCATTTCCTCGCAGTCCTCGGGGACGGTGAGGGTGTGGATCTCGCCGGGCGGCTCGAAAACGTAGGAGCCGGTCTCGGCGACCCAGTCATGCTCAAGATAGTGCCAGCGGCCCTTGATGACGTAGCCATGGACCGGCTGGGGGTGGAGGTGGCGGCTCAGAATGCCGGCGCGGCGGACGCGCAGCAGGTTGCACCACTGGCCCTGGAGCGTGTTGAGGAACAGCGGGCGGAACCAGACGCCTTCGGCCTGCGGCACCCAGACGCGCTCGTCGTCCGGCAGGGCGGTGATGGCGATTTCCTTCGGCGCCATCGGGTGGGCCGAACCGTTAAAGGTTTCATACATGGTCGTTCTCCGGAGTAGACGACCCCTCATCCGCCCTTCGGGCACCTTCTCCCGCAAGGGGAGAAGGCGACATCTGAGAGTGCGGGGGGGTACATAGCCCTAGGAGCATGACTCTTCGGGCACTCTTGCAGTCACCTCACCAATTGAAGTCTTCGACGTTCTCGCGGGCGCCGAGGAGGAAGGCGTCGGCAACGAGGAGCAGCGGGGAGCCGTCCATCTCGGATTTGCCCTTCTTAAGGAGCTTGGCGAAGCGCTCGTAGATCGCCTCGTATTCCTCGGAGGGGTTGGCGACGGTGGCGAGGTCGTTGACCTTGAGTACGGTGCCGCCCTTTTCGAGCTTGAGCTGGTTGCCCTTGCGCGTCTCGATGGAGATGGTCCAGATCTCGCCGGACTCCTCGAGCCAGTTGAAGCCGGCGCTCAGCTTCGGCGCGTGCTTCTGGGCGGATTTGAAGGTGATCTCGACATCGACCGGGGTCTGCCGGTTGGCCGGGAACTTCAGCGTCGCGGCCTCGACAAAGACCGGGAACGGCATGATGCGGGTGAAGATCGAGAGGGCATTGATGCCCGGATCGCAGACGCCGAAGCCGCCGGGCTGCCACACCCAATCCTGACCCGGATGCCACTTGCGGACGCTTTCGCGCCAGTCGATGCGGACCGACGCCACGCCCTCGTCCTTCAAAATCAGGCGGGCGGCATCGACGGCGGCGTTGTAGCGCGAATGCCAAGTCTGGAAGAGCACGCGCCCCTTCTTCTCGCCATAGGCGACGAGGTCCTGGAACTCGGTGATGGTGGGCGTGGGCGGCTTCTCGAGCAGCACGTCTTTCCCCGCATCGATGGCCTCGCGGACATAGGCGTGGCGGACGCCGGGCGGGGTGCAGATAGCGACGGCCGTGACATCGGGCATGGCCTTGTAGAGCTCGGCGGGGGTTTTGAAGACCGGCACGTCGCGATGGCCAAGGCCACGGGTGGAGACACAGGCGGCGAGCTCGAAATCCGGGCTCTTGTCGATGACGGGCAGGTGCTGATCCTGCGCGATCTTGCCAATGCCGATGACGGCGATCTTGTGCTTCTTCGTGGCCATACGTCGTTCCTCCCGAGGCGAGACAACATAGCGCCAAGCGGGGCGCATGGAAGGGCGGAAATGGGAGAAAATGTCGGAGGCGTGTCGGCTTATCCCGCGGGAGGCTGCCAGAGTTCGATCTGGTTGCCTTCGGGATCGGCAATGCGAGCGAAGCGGCCGGTCTCGGGGGTGTCCCATTCCTCGGGGCGGGTTTCGACGGAGATGCCGGCGGCGGTGAGCTGAGCCATCAGCTTGTCGAGGTCATCGACGCGCAGGTTGATCATCCATTGCTTGTCGGCCGGGAAGTAGGTGGTGTCGGCCTTGAAGGGCGCGAAGACCGTGAAACCGGCTTCCTGCTGCCAGAAGCCGGGAATGCCGAGATGGGTTTCGTACCAGGCGGCGAGCGCCGTGGTGTCCTTTGAACGGAAGAAGACGCCGCCGATGCCGAGGGCCTTGGCCATGATAACACCTTATCTGATGAGGATTGCCCGGAAGTCGTTGACGTTGGTGCCGGTGGGGCCGGTGGTGACCAAGCCGCCGACGGCGCGGAAGGCGTTGTAGGCGTCGTTGTTGGCGAGCGCGTGACGCGGGTCGATACCGGCCTGGCGCATGCGGGTGGCGGTGTGGCCATCGCAGAAGGCGCCGGCATTGTCCCCTGCCCCGTCGATGCCGTCGGTATCGGCGGCAAGGGCGGAGATGCCCTCGATGCCATCGATGGCGATGGCGAAGGCGAGGAGAAATTCGGCATTGCGGCCGCCGCGGCCGGTGCCGCGCAGGGTGACCGTGGTTTCGCCACCCGAGAGCAGCAGGGCGGGCCGGGAAAAGGGGCGATTGCGGGTGTGGATCTCGCGGGCGAGTGCGGCGTGGACCTGGGCGACGTCGCGGGCTTCGCCCTCGATGGCATCGGAGAGGATGTGGGCGGTCAGGCCCTGCGCCGCGGCCTCGGCGGCGGCGGCTTCGAGCGAGACGGCGGCGGAGGCGATAACGGATACAGTGTTGCGCGCGAAGGCCGGATCGGTGGGGCGCGGCGAGGGGTTGTCGTCGGACGCCAAGAGGTCGTGCGCCGGCTGCGGCAGGGCGAGGCGATAGAGGCTGACGAGGTGGCGGGCCTCGGCGCGGCCTGACGCCATGGGGACGGTGGGGCCGGAGGCAACCAGCGCCGGATCGTCGCCCGGAATGTCGGAGACGACGAGGGTGGCGACGCGGGCCGGCGCGGCGGCGGCGGCGAGGCGTCCGCCCTTGATGGCGCTCAGCTCGTTACGGATGGCGTTCATCGCAGAAATCGGGGCGCCGGAGGCGAGGAGGGCCTGGTTGACGGCCTGCTCGTCCTCGAAGCTCAAACCGGCGGCGGGCTGGGGCAAGAGGGCCGAGCCGCCGCCGGATACCAGCGCGACGACGAGATCGTCGGGGCCGAGGCCGTGGACCTTTTCCAGCATGCGGCGGGCGGCGAGATAACCTGCTATGTCAGGGACCGGATGGGCGGCTTCGACGATCTCGATGCGCTCGCAGGGCTCGGCATAGCCATAGCGGGTGACGACGAGCGAGGCATCTATCGGGTGCGGCCAGGCTTGTTCGAAGGCGCGGGCCATCTGGGCGGACGCTTTCCCAGCGCCGATGACGATGGTGCGGCCGGCGGGTTTCGGCGGCAGGTGCGCGGCGACGGCGTGGGCGGGCCGGGCCGCGGCGACGGCATGGGCGAACAGGCGTTCGAGGAGGTCGCGGTCCATTGGCGGGCTCGATACTGGGAGCCGGCATCATAGAGGGGGACGCGCGGACCGCAAGCGCGGCGGCGGCAGGCTGAGCGGCTTGCCCGGCCGACAAAAAACTGTCATCGAACCGGGCTAACGACCCCGGGACCCCCAGCAAAGCTGCCCCGATGCCCCAACGCTACGCCCTCTATTACGCTCCCGCAACGGACGCGCCCTTGTGGCGCGCTGCGACCGAATGGCTCGGCCGTGATCCGGCCGACCCGCACCTGACCGGCAAGCCGATTGCCGGGATCGACCGCGCGGTGCTGGACAGCAACAGCGTTTCGGCGAACCGCTATGGCTTTCATGCGACGATCAAGGCGCCGATGGCGCTGGCCGAGGGTGCCAGTCTCGGCGAGCTGGAAGCGGCGCTCGGCGAATTCGGCGCGGTGACGGCGCCGGTGTCGATCGGGCGGCTGCGGCCGGCGCTGATCGAGGGGTTCCTCGCGCTGTTGCCCGAAGTGCAGACGGCGGAGCTGACGGCGTTTGCCGGCACGGTGGTCGAGGCGTTCGACCGGTTCCGCGCGCCGATGGGTGCGGCGGAGCGCGAGCGGCGGATGAAGGGCGGCGGGCTGACGGCGCGGCAGGCGGAACTGCTGGAGCGGTTCGGCTACCCCTATGTGCAGGAAGAGTTCCGTTTCCACATGACGCTGACCGACCGGCTGGCCGAGGAGCTGCGGGCGCCGATGCAGGCGGCGGCCGAGGCGCATTTCGGGCCGCTGCTCGGTGGCGAGGTGATGCTGGACCGGCTGGTGGTGTTCGGCGAACCCGAGGCGGGCGCGCCGTTTGTGCGGCTCGGTGAATTCGAACTGAAGGCAGGCAGGTGATGGGCGAGCTGGCATTTTCCAATGCACGGGTGGTGCTGGGCGACGAGGTGATCGAGGGCTCGGTGCTGGTGCGCGACGGGGTTATCGCGGCGATCGACACGGGTGTGGTGCAGCATGGCGAAGACCTGGGCGGTGATTTCCTGATCCCCGGGCTGGTGGAGCTGCACACCGACCATCTCGAAAACCACTATCGGCCGCGGCCGGGGGTGACGTGGAATGCCATGGCGGCACTGCAGAGCCATGACGCGCAGATCGCGGGCGCGGGAATCACCACGGTGTTCGATGCGGTGCGGATCGGATCGGACCCCGAGGCCGAGGATATTGCCTCGGACGTGCGGGCGATGGTCGGGGCAATCAGCGCGGGCGATGCCAGCGAGCGGCTCAGGGCCGACCACCGGATCCACCTCCGCTGCGAATTGCCGACGCCGGATGCCGCCGAGCAGTTCGACGAGCACTGCGCCAACGCGATCGTGGGGCTGGCATCGTTGATGGACCACACGCCCGGGCAGCGGCAGTACACGACGCTGGAGCACTACATCAAATATTACCAGAAGAAGCTGCGGCTCAGCGACGAGGGGATGCAGCGCTTCATCGCGGAACGGCGCGAGGAGCACGATCTTTATGCCGCCAAGACCCGTGCGGCGATCCTGAAGCGCGGGCGCGAGGTGGGGATTGCGTTCGCCAGCCATGACGACGCGACAGCGGCGCATGTGGCCGAAGCGGTGGCCGACGGGATGAGCATTGCCGAGTTCCCGACGACGATGGAGGCGGCGAAAGCTTCGCATGCGGCGGGGCTCGCAGTGCTGATGGGGGCGCCGAACGTGGTGCGCGGGCAATCGCACAACGGCAATATCTCGGCGGCGGAACTGGCTGAGGCCGGGGTGCTGGATGTGCTGAGTTCGGACTATGTACCGTTCGCGCTGCTCTATGCGGCGTTCCTGTTGCCGGAGCGGGCGGGGAATGTGTCGCTGCCGCAGGCCATCAGCATGGTGACCCGAACGCCGGCCAGGGCGGCGCATCTTGCCGATCGCGGCGAGATCGCGATTGGCAAGCGGGCGGACCTGGTGCGGGTGGAGCGGCGCGACGAGGTGCCGGTGGTGCGCGGCGTGTGGCGGCAGGGCAAGCGGGTCAGCTGAACATGGCAGGGGCGCTGGTGCTGGTCGTCGGCCCGTCTGGCGCCGGCAAGGACACGCTGATCGCGGGGGCGAAGGCGAGGCTGGCGGGAGACGCGCGCTTCGTGTTTCCGCGTCGAATCGTGACGCGGCAGGCGGTGGCGGCGCTGGAAGACCATGACAGCGTGGCGACCGACGTGTTCGAATCGCAGAAGGCCAGTGGCGCCTATGCGCTCAGTTGGGAAGCGCATGGGCTGAGCTACGCTTTGCCGATCGGCATCGAGGCGGAGATGACGGCGGGGCGCGTGGTGGTGGCCAATGTGTCGCGCCATGTGGTGCCGATGGCGCTCGAACGCTACGGCAACGGCCATGTGCTGCTGGTGACGGCGCGGCCGGAGATCCGGGCGGCTCGGCTGTCCGGGCGCGGACGCGAGAGCGCCGAGGATGTCGCGGCGCGGCTCAAGCGCGAGGGGCCGCTGATGCCGGAGGGCATCGACGTCGAGCAGATCGACAATTCCGGCACGCTCGACGAGGGGGTCGGGCGGTTCACGGCGGCGCTGCTGCGGATTGGCGGTTGAACCTTTAGGCTCGTGCCGCGTTGCAGTTGCGTAGCGTCAACTGGAACTCCCCTACATGACCAGAAACTCCCTGTATTTCCTCATCGGCGCCCTGCTCGTCGTGGCGGTCGGCCTTGCGGTCTATATCTACAATGAACAGAGCAAGCCGGGCCTCGAAATCCGCGTGGACCAGAACGGGTTGACGGTGGACGGCAATGGCTGATCTTTCGACAGCTGCCGGGCTGAGGACGCTGCAGGATGCGCTTGCGGCAGGGCTGGCGGCGCAGGATGTGGAGAGGGTCGACGAGATCGACCTCGAGCGCCTCGCGGCGGTGCTGGCCAGTGCGCTGGCGCGGACACCCGACCCCCGCGATCCCGAGGGCGACGGGCTCAAGCCCAATGAAATCAACTCGGCCAACGACGGCTGAGCGGTATCGGTCGCCGGCGCCGGGCCGGGGGCATTCTGCCATCATGGGCAAGTGAAACTACGTATCCCACCGTCGCTGTGAACTGTTCCACCGGTGGATTGAACCCTACAATAGTATTATGATATACGGTGCGGCGTTGAATGCTTGGAGGAGCTTCAACGCCGTGTAGCCGTGATTGCGGCCACGTGAATGGGAGGGCCCCGCGCAGGAGGGAGTACCGGCGCGGGGATGCGATGGCGCTGTTCCATCGACGAACTAGTTGAGACGTGACTTGCTGAATTGACCGAACCGCCACGGAGGGAAGTGGTGTCTGGTGAGTTGAGGTACGTAAGTCAGATTGTCGGTGCCCGCGCTTCGAAGCGTTGCGGGACCGATGGGTGCTGCATGGCGGCAAGCGCGCGGTCCGGGAAACGGGCGCGGCGCCGGCTGGCTGCCATCGGCACGCAATGGCGGGTTTCAGGAATTGTGGCTGCATGGCCGCAACTGCAAAGGGTTGACGCCTTCGACGGCGCCAGCCCTCTCCCCCTCGGGGCAGCGACGGGATCTCGGGTCGGTCGTGGCGCAGCCTCCGAGGGGGAACACCATTCAAGCACAGAGCGCGCGGCCGGAGGGCTGCGCGGCGCGAGACAGCGCAACTGAACGATCGCCCGGACAACCGGGCGAAGCGAGGGATATCCCCTGCCCTGGAGGGACCCGGCCGTTGCGGCAGGGACGATGGGTGGGGGATGTGCCGACCAGGAGGCCGAAAACGGCTCGCGGTCGGGTTGACTGAACCGGCGCCACACATGGCGCCATGAGGGAGGACGATATGAAACTGAGACTAGCACTCTCGGCTGCGGCTCTGCTCGCGGCCCTGGTCGGGCCGTCAGCTGCACAGGACAAGCAGCAGCTGGCATTCGTGGTGAACGCGGCTTCGGATTTCTGGAAGCTGGCGGAAGCCGGGGTGAACAAGGCCCAAGCCGAGCTGCCGAACTATGAATTGCAGTTCCGCTACCCCGCCCAGGGCACGGCGGCGCTGCAGAACGCGCTGATGGACGACCTGGTGGCGGCCGGCACCGACGCGATCATGATCTCTTCGGCGGATCCGAAGAACTCGATCGATGCGTTCAACCGCATCGCGGCACAGGTGCCGCTGTTCACCACAGATAGCGACGCGCCGCAGTCGAACCGCATCGCCTATCTGGGCTCGTCCAACACGCTCGCGGGTGTGCAGGCCGGCGAGATCGCGGTGAAGGCCCTGCCCGGCGGCGCCAAGTGCATGGGCTTTGTCGGGTTCCTGGGTGCTGACAATGCGGTGGAACGCATTGCCGGATTCCGCCAGGCGGTCGAGGGCTCGGGCATCGAGCTGGTCGACGTCCGCGGCGACGACGTGGACTTTGCGCGGGCCCGCTCGAACGTCGACGACGTGCTCGCGGCCAATCCCGAGATCAACTGCATGGTCGGGTTCTATTCGTACAACCCGCCCAAGATCTACGAGGCACTGCAGGCGGCCGGCAAGCTCGGCCAGATCACGGTGATCGCGTTCGACGAGGACCCGATCACGCTGGGTGCGGTGCGCGAAGGCAGCTTTGCCGGCACGGTGGTGCAGGACCCCTACCAGTGGGGGTACCAGGGCATGCACCTGATGGCGAAGTACCTTGAGGGCGACAAGTCGGGCATCCCGGCCGATGGGCTGATCATCGTGCCGACCAAGGTGATCGACAAGGCCAATGTCGACGCGTTCGAGGCCGAGCTCAAGGAACGCATCGGCGGCTGAACGCGCCGATAGGCGGCGGACGCACCGGCCCAGTTGGGGATGGGCCGGTGCGTCACGCGGCACGGCGAAGTGTGGACGGTGTCGCCACGGCGACACCGTCCTGTTGGCGACGGATTTCAGCCAGGACCCTATGACGGACCCGAACACCACGCGCCCCCTGCTGGCGCTCGAGAACATCTCGAAAGTCTATCCGGGCGTCATTGCCCTGTCGCAGGTCAGCCTGAGTGTGATGCCGGGCGAAATCCTGGCGCTGATCGGAGAAAATGGCGCCGGCAAGTCGACGCTGATGAAGATTCTGGGCGGGGTAATCGAGCCCAGTTCCGGGCGGATCGTGATCGACGGGGCGGCGCATGAACGGCTGACGGTGCTCGACTCGCAGCGGGCCGGCATTGCCTTCGTCCACCAGGAACTCAATGTCTTCGACAATCTGGACGTCGCGGGAAACATGTTTCTGGGCCGCGAAATCCGCACCGGGCTTGGGCTGATGGACCTCAAGGCGATGCGGGCGGCGGCACGGCCGCTGCTGAGCCGGCTGGGGGCGACGTTCAAGCCGGAGACGCCGGTGGCGAGCCTGTCGCTGGCCGAGCGACAATTGCTGGAAATTGCCAAGGCGCTGTCGATCAAGGCGCGGGTGGTGATCATGGACGAGCCAACCTCGAGCCTGACGCTGACCGAGACGCGGACGTTGCTCAAGGTGATCGCCGACCTCAAGGCCGAGGGGATTGCGGTGATCTATATCTCGCACCGGCTGGGTGAAGTGGAGGAGTGCGCCGACCGCGTCGTGGGCTTACGCGACGGGCAGGTGGCCGGCACGCTGAGCCGCAGCGAGATCAACCACGATGCGATGATCCGGCTGATGATCGGGCGCGACCTCAAGTCGCTGTATACGCCGCCGAGCCGGCCGGCGGGTGCGCCGGTGCTGTCGCTCAAGGGCGTCAAGATTGCCGCGACCCCAAACGGCGAAGTCGACCTCGACCTGCGCAGCGGCGAAATCCTCGGGGTCGCCGGGCTGGTCGGAGCGGGACGTACGGAACTGGCGGAAGCCATCTTCGGGATTGGAACGGTGACGGCGGGCGAAATCCGGCTGGCTGACCGGGTGTTCAGGGGCAAGACGCCGCGCGAGGCAATCGCTGCGGGACTGTACCTCGTGCCCGAGGACAGGAAGCGCACCGGACTGATCCTTGAAAGCGCGATTGCCGAAAACATCTCGCTGGCCGACCTCAGGGCGATGGTGCGCAACGGGCTGGTGTCGGAACGGATGCAGATCGAGCGGGCGGAGACGCAACGCAGCAAGCTGGGGATCAAGGTCAACGACGTCAGGCGCAACGCAGCAGAGCTGTCGGGTGGCAACCAGCAGAAGGTGGTGCTGGGCAAGTGGCTGTCGATGACGCCCAAGGTGATCATTTTCGACGAGCCGACGCGCGGCATCGATGTGGGAGCCAAATCGGAAATCTACCGGCTGATGCGCGAGCTGGCCGAGGCAGGGGTCGGGGTGATGATGATCTCCTCGGACATGGAAGAAGTGGTCGGGGTGTCGGACCGCGTGGTGGTGCTGCGCGAGGGCCGGGTATCGGGCGAACTGCCGCGGGCGGAGTTCTCGGAGCACAATGTGCTCAGGCTCGCGGTCGGCGCGAACTAGGGGCAGACGTAGACATGCAGAAGAAAGATCTCTGGCTGGCCGTGCTGATCGTCGTCGTGGGGGCGGTGGTCTACCTGCGCAACCCGCTGTTCCTGTCACCGATCAACCTGGGCAATACGGCCAACCTGATCGGGCTGTTCGGGCTATTCGCCATCGGACAGGGTTTCGTGATCATGACGGGCGGCATCGACCTCAGCGTCGGCTCGATGATTGCGCTCCTGGGTGTGATCTTTGTCGAGATGGTCGGCAAATACGGGGTGCCGTGGCCGCTGGCCATGCTGATCACCATCGGGGTCGGCACGCTGATGGGGCTGGCGCATGGGTTGCTGATCACCCGGCTGAAGATGCAGCCGTTCGTGGTGACGCTGTGCGGGCTCCTGATCTATCGGGGCATTGCGCGCGGCTATACGGCGGAGGCGACGGCGGGCTTTCCGTTCGGGGCGAGCTATCCCGAACTCGAATGGCTGACGATCGGGCGCAGCTTCGGGGTTCCGCACTCGTTCATCGCGATGATCTTGGTGGCGGTGATCTGCTGGTTCGTGCTGCATCGCTCGGTCTATGGCCGGCACCTGTTCGCGGTGGGCAAGAATGAGGATGCGGCGCGCTACTCGGGGGTGCGGACCGGGCTGGTGATCACTTCGGCCTATGTGATCTGCGCGGTGCTGACCTCGATTGCGGCGATCTTTTTCGCGATGTTCACCAAGTCGGTGCAGCCATCGAGCCACGGCAATTTCTACGAGCTCTACGCGATTGCGGCAGCGGTGCTGGGCGGCTTTTCGCTGCGCGGTGGCGAAGGCTCGATTATCGGGGTGGTGCTGGGGGCGGTACTGCTGCAGGAGTTGCAGAACCTGGTGAATCTGCTCGGCATTCCCTCCTCGCTGAACTTTGCGGTGATGGGGGCCGTGATCCTGCTTGGCGTCCTCGCCGACCAGCAGTTCAGCCGCTATCGCGAGCGGCAGCGGGCGGCGCGGGCGCTGGAGGCGCTGAACCGGGAGACGGGGGACGCGGGGCCGGGTGGGCCGGCCGCACCGGGTAACGCCAGGGCCGGTACGCCGTAGCGCCAATAGTGTTCGGCACCGGAACATAATCACGCCCAGTAAGTCTGGCCGCCCAGTAGCGGGAAACAACTGCGCAATAATGGATATTTAACCGGTTTCTACGCAGATTTGCTGGTGAGAATGGATGGATGGCCGGCATGACGCTTCGGGGGCGGCGTGGGGCTGCATCCTGGCGGCGCCGGGGGCCCGCCCTGGGGGACATGGGTCATGAAGATGCGTTTCGGGTTGCCGGCAAAGGGCCGGCTGACACAGATTCGACTGCCGGCGCTCAAGCTCGGCGGCAAGGTATTCGCCATCGCCGCGGTGACACTGCTGGGTATGGCGGCAATCGGCGGCATCTATTTCTACCAGAACGTGCGCATCGAGGCGGCTTCGGCGGCAGAGCGCAACGCGGCGGCGGCGGTGACCGGGGTGACCGAAGCGGCAGCGATCAGCGCGGCGATCAAGGCCGATGTCAGCAACCTGGTGCTGACGCCCTCCAACGAACTGATCGAGCTGGTCAATGCCGACCTCCAGCGGGCCCAGGCATTCGGAACGGCCTATCCCGGCGAGGACATCCTCAAGATCGGGCTCAACGAGTTTCAGCGCTATGCCGACGTGATCACCGCAACGACCGCCGCGATCGGGTTCGGGCCGACGGACGGATTCACCGGCAAACTGGCGGAGAGCGCGGCGCTGGCCGAGGGCCTGATGATCGCGGAGGTCGAGCGCGGACTGCCGGCGGGCGCCGCAGTGCTGTCGGATCTGATGCGGCTCAAGCTGACGCAGAAGGAGTTCATGCTCGTCCGCGACATGGAGATGGTGAAGCTCTACAACGAGCAGAGCAAGGCGCTCACCGGCCGCATCGGCTTCATGCCGATCCCCAAGGAGCGGCAGGCGGCGATCAGCGACGCGCTGACGGCCTATAGCGAGGATTTCCGCGCCTATGTGACGGCAACGCGGACGGTGCGCGACGCATTGGCGTCGCTGAACCTGAGGGCCGACAGTTTCGGCGGGCTGGCGGCCAAGCGGCTGGCAGGTCTCGAGGCAACGCGCAGCGAGGCGCAGGCGGCACTGGCGGGCGAACGCGACACGCTGAGTTCGGCGCTCTATGGCGCGATCGGGGTCGCGGCGCTGGTCTGCTGCGCAATGGCGGTGCTGATCGGGCGCTCCATCGAGCGACCGGTGACGCGGCTCGAGCGGGTGATGCGGCAGATTGCCGAGGGCAAGAACGAGACTGTGGTGCCCTATCTCAAGCGGCGCGACGAGGTGGGCGACATGGCGCGGGCGCTGGAAGTGTTCCGCCAGAACGCGCTGCAACTGCTCAACCTGACGGACGAGCAGGTGCTGGCCAACCAGCAGCGGCGCGAGGAGCGCGCCGCGATGATGCTGCAATTGCAGCGGGCCTTCGGTGAGGTGGTGGACGCGGCAGCGCATGGCGACTTCTCGCAGCGGGTGGGCGCGGAGTTCCCCGATGCCGAACTGAACGCCCTTGCCGAACGCGTCAATGCGCTGGTCGAGACGGTGGACCGCGGGCTTGCAGAGACCGGCGGTGTGCTGGCCGCGATGGCGCAGACCGACCTGACGCGGCGGGTGACCGGGACGTATCATGGTGCGTTCGAGAAGCTGAAGAACGACACCAATACGGTGGCGGACCGCGTGTCGGAAATCGTCGGGCAGTTGCGCCGGACATCGCGCGGGCTGAAGGTGGCGACCGGCGAGATCCTGTCGGGATCCAACGACCTGGCCGACCGCACGACGCGGCAGGCGGCATCGATCGAGGAGACGTCGGCGGCGATGGAGCGGCTGGCGGGCACGGTGGTGCAGAATGTCGAGCGGGCCCAGAATGCGGCGGTGACCAGCCGGTCGGCGACGCAGACGGCCGAGGAAGGCGGCCGGGTGATGAACGAGGCCAGCGCGGCCATGGAGCGGATCACCCAGTCGAGCGGCAAGATCTCCAACATCATCGGGATGATCGACGACATCGCCTTCCAGACCAATCTGCTGGCGTTGAACGCATCGGTGGAAGCGGCGCGGGCCGGAGATGCAGGCAAGGGCTTTGCCGTGGTGGCGGTGGAAGTGCGCCGGCTGGCGCAGAGCGCAGCGGAGGCGGCATCGGGCGTCAAGGCGCTGGTCGAGGAATCGGCGCGCGAGGTGACGACCGGAGCGCGGCTGGTGACCGATGCCAGCGGCACGCTGGAGCGGCTGCTGGGTGCGGTGGCCGAGACCAGCCAGCTGGTCGACGGGATTGCCCGCGACAGCCGCGAGCAGGCTGGTGCCATCGAAGAGGCCTCGGCATCGGTGCGGCAGATGGATGAGATGACCCAGCAGAACGCCGCGCTGGTGGAACAAACCAACGCCGCCATCGAGCAGACCGAAGGACAGGCGGACGAACTGGACCAGATCGTCAGGCGGTTCACCATTGCGGAAGCCGATGCCGAACGGCCGGCGCAGAAACCGGCCAGTGCGGTGGCAGGGCTGCGGCAGCGGCTCGCGACAAGCTTCGGGCAGCGCGGCAATGCGGCGCTGGCGGCGGAACCGGACTGGACGGAGTTCTGAGCCGGAGCGGCCGATCCCGGACGGGCGATATTGTTCGCTTGAGACGTTTCGCCGGTCCGCTGGGCCGGCGAAGCTGTTTTCAGAAGTCCTCGACGGTGAGTTCGCGGGCCATGGCGATGTTGCCGGCGGTGAGGCCGCAATCGACCGGAATGGCGGCGCCGGTGACGGCGCTGGCCAGATCGGAGGCGAGGAAGGCGATGACGCGCGCCACCTCGTAGGGCTCGGCGATGCGGCCGAGCGGATACCAGCGCTCCAGTCGCTTGAGGATATCCGGGTCCTTGGCGATGCGCTGTTCCCAGATCGGGGTGCGGATGGTGCCGGGGAGGACGATGTTGGCGCGGATGCCGTCGCGGCCATATTCCTGCGCGATCGACTTGGTCATGGCGATCATGCCGGCCTTGGCGGCGCTGTAGGCGGGATCGCCCAGGGCGCTGGCGCCATTGACCGAGCCGACATTGACGATGCTGCCGGAGCGGCGCTTGACCATCTGCGGCAGGACGGCCTTCACGCAGGTGTAGGCCGAGTTGAGGTTGGAGGCCATATCGGCGTCCCAATCGGCCGTGCTGGTCTTGGCGATGGTGGGGAAGCGCGAGATGCCGGCATTGTTGATGAGCACATGCACGTCCCCGAAGGCGGCGAAGGCGGCTTCGACGGCAGCGGTATCGGTGAGTTCCAGCTTGGCTGGGCGGACGGTGATGCCGTCCTTGGCCAGCGTCTCGACCAGTTCGAAGATCCTGTCGCTGCGATCGAGCGCGGCGATGGTGGCGCCTTCTTCACCAAAGAAGCGGCAGAGCCACTGGCCGACGCCACCGGCAGCGCCGGTGATGGCAATGGTCTTGCCCGAGAAGGATCCTGTCATTGCGAACTCTCCTGGTGGTGACGCCGGTGAACGGCAGCGCGTTGCCGCTCAGTGATTGTGGTGGTGGCCCTTGAGGAAGCTTTCCTCGAACGGGCGGCGGCTGACTTCCATGGATTTGCCCCCCAGGTAGACCGCAACGGGCTGAAGCAGGGTCGAGCCCTGGCGCCTGGTGCCGACCACGTCGGAAAAGACATAGTCGCTATCGTACTGGCGGAGCACGGTGATGTCGGCGGGAACGCCGACACCGAGCTGGCCGAGTTCGGGCCGCTGGATGGCGAGGGCGGGACGGCTGGCCGACATGCCGATGACCTCGGGGAGGGTGAGGCCGCAGTTGAGCAGCTTGCTCATGGTGTGCAGCATGTCATAGCCCGGACCTTCGACGGCGATGACGTGCACGTCGGACGAGATCAGGTCGGGCTTGAAGCCGTCCTTGAGCGCTGCCTCGGTGGTGTCGTAGCCGAAAGCGCCCATGCCGTGGGCAATGTCGAAGAGGACGCCGCGCTCGCGGGCCTGCCAGACAGCGTCGAGCACCTTGCCATCGGGGCCGATGGCCGAGTTGGGATCGGGCCGGTAGCAGTGGGTGAGGATGTCGCCGGGGCGGAGCATGTCGACGACATCAGAGTAGCTCGGCGGCGGGGTGCCGATATGGGTCATCAGCGGCAAGTCGACGGCATTGGCGGCTTCGAGCGCCAGTTCCAGCGCGCCGAGGCCGAGGTCGCCGGTGACGATGCCGCCGATGCGGACCTTGACCCCGACGATGCGGTCGCGATTGGCCTCGATGGTTTCGACGCAGCGATGCACCGGCAGCATGTTGCGGGCCGTGGCCTCGCCGATCGAGACATCCTTGTCGAACCCGAAGATGCCGGGGAACGAGATGTTGAGGTAGGCAAAGATGCGATAGGGCGAGTGGACCATGACGTAGTCGCGGAAGCCGTCATAGTTGCCGGCCCCGGCGCTGCCGGCATCGACGAGCGTGGTGCAGGCGGAGCGGCGGGCGATAAAGCCGGGATCGACGCTAAGCGAGGTCGCCTTGTGGTAGACATGGGTGTGGATGTCGATGAGGCCCGGCGCAACGATGCAGCCCGTCACGTCGGAGACCTTGCTGCCCTGGGGGTCGATGGCGGCGGCCACGGCGGCGATCTTGCCGGCCTTGATGGCTACGTCGAACAGCCCGTCGAGGCCATTGCGCTCATCGAGCACGCGCCCACCCTTGAGGACGAGATCGTAAGGGGAATTCGGGGCAGATGTCATCGGGAACCTCCACGCAGGGCCGGAGATGACGGCCCCCTTCGGCCGGTGGCTTAGCACCCGGCCCGACGCTTGTCAGTCAGGTTGCGTCCGGTTTCACAGTGCCGGGTGTGCGACTTTCGACGAGTGCGGGGGAAAGAGCCTCAGCGTCGTTCCATATGGCGGAACACACGCTTCTTCCCATTCTCGGGGAATGCGGCAAACTGGGCCCGGTACGCCAATGGTGCTTGCTACTCGCTGAAACGGTGTGCAGAGTATCGGGGTGCATAATACTTTGGCATTCCACATCGTAGAACGCATTGCCGGATGGGGTCACCGACCGAGCGGGATCGACCCGAGCAGTGCCAAGCACGGCGCCGTCGCCAACAGGGACAATCGGAAGGGACGATTTTCAATGCAATCGCTCAACAAGCTGGGCCGCGGGTTCAGCGTTATCGCCATCGCCGCCACGATGCTGACCACGGTCGGCAGCGCGGCAGTGCTCGCCGCTTCGCCACGCGCCGCCGAAAACAAGGTGGTGCTGATCGCCCGCCAGGATCCTGGCACGCTGGACTATGTCGTGAGCGGCCTCACGGCACTGCGCCTGTGGATCCCGGCGAACGTCGTCGAGCCGCTGGTCTATTTCAACAAGGACGGCTCGGTTGACCCCGGCGTCGCGGAATCGTGGACGATCAGCGACGACAAGCTGACCTACACGTTCAAGATCCGGCAGACGAACTTCTCCGACGGCACCCCGGTGACGGTCGAGGACGTGATCTTCTCGATGAACACGATGAAGACCTCGCCGGTCTCGGACTATGCGGCCGCCTACAACGCGGTGACCGCGATCGAGAAGGTTGATGACTCGACCGTCAAGGTGACGCTGTCGCGGCCGAGCCAGGCATTCTGGGCCGGCATGGGCGGGCTGCCCGGCCTGATCCAGCCCGAGCATGCCGCAGCCGACCGCGCCACCAAGCCGATCGGCACGGGGCCGTATGTGCTGAAATCCTACACCACGAACTCCTCGTTCGAGTTCGAGGCGAACCCGAACTACTGGGGCGAAAAGCCCGCGATCACTGCGGCGACGGTGCGCGTGGTGACGGACGGTACGGCCGGCCTCAATGCGCTGGAAGCCGGCGAAGTCGATGCCGTGCCGGTGATCACGATCGACCTGTGGGAACAGCTGACTAATCGCGAGCTCGACAAGAAGTACACGCTGGTGACCTATCCGCAGATCGGCGAGCCGACCTATGCGGTGTTCAACCAGAAGCTCGATCCGGAGCTGCGCAAGGCGCTGGCGATGACGCTGGATCGCCAGTCGTTCAACGATGCGTTCGGCGCCTCGTGGGGTGCTGAAAACACCTGCACCTTCGCCCTGCCGAACCGGCCGTGGTACGAAGCCGAGAGCCCGGAAAGCTGCCCGTATCCGTATGACTTCGAGAAGGCGATGGCGGCTGCGCCGGCCTTTGCCGGAACGCCGCTGGAATATGCGTCGCTGAGCGACGTGCCCGACCTGTCGCTGCCGGCCGATATCATGATCCCGGCGATGCAGGGGGCCGGTTTCAACGTGACGCGCAACGCCATCGACCTCGCGCGCTACAGCCAGCTGATCTTCCAGGGCCGGCCGCCGCAGTTCGACATCACCGTGATGTCGGGCCCGGACGATCCGGCACAGTGGGCCTGCTCGACGCCGGATGCGGCCGGTTGGTCGACCTATTGCAGCAAGCCTTACACCGACGCGCTGGCCGCGGCGGACTCGGCTGCAACCGAGGAAGAGTATCTTGCCAAGATGAAGGAAGCCGCCAAGATCCTGCGTGACGATGCGGTGATCGTGCCGCTGATCGCGAAGAAAGGCGTCGGCCTGTTCGACCCGGAGCTGAAGGGCTTCCTCGAGCCGCGCGTGCTGGTGGCCATCGAGATCAGCAAGCTGCACTGGTAAGCTTGGCTGACTGACACGTTCTGGGGACCGCCGGACATTCCGGCGGTCCCCGTTCTCCGCATACGACGACGAGACGAGGCTGACACCCGATGGCGTTCTATGTGCTGCGAAAGCTGGCGTTCTTTCTCGCCGCGGTGTTCGTCGCATCGGTTGCCATATTCCTCCTGATCCGCGCCGCCGGCGGCAATGTCGCGGCGATCGTTCTGGGCAAGGACGCGACGGCGGAAGCCATCGAAGCACTGGTCAAGAGCTACGGGCTCGACCGTCCCCTGATCGTTCAATATTTCGACTGGATCGCCAAGCTGTTCCAGGGCGATCTCGGCCGCTCGTTCCGCACCAAGGAAGCGGTGGCAGACCTGGTTGTCGGGCGGCTGAGCGTTTCGGTGCCGCTGGCGCTGAGCGGATTGCTGCTCGGGATTCTTATTGCGATCCCGGTGGGCACCTATGCGGCGCGCAATGTGGGCAAGCCCTCGGGCGCGGTGCTGGCGCTCCTGAGCCAGATCGGCATTGCGGTGCCGGTGTTCTGGGCGGGCATCCTGTTGTCCGTGCTGTTCGGTGTGCGGCTCGGCTGGTTGCCGACAGGCGGCTGGGTCGACTGGTCCGAGGACTGGGTGGGCGCGGTGCGCTCGCTGGTGCTGCCGGTCTTGGCGCTGGGGCTGATCCTTGCGGCGGTGCTGATCCGCTATGTGCGCTCGGCGGTGCTGGACGTGATGAACCAGGACTATGTGCGGACGGCGCGCGCCGTAGGGATGACCCGGACGCAGGCGCTGCTGCAGGTGGGGCTGCGCAATGCCTCACTGCCCATCGTCACGATCATCGGGTTGCAGATTGCCGAGCTGATCGGCGGTACGGTGATCATCGAGATGGTGTTCTCGCTGCCGGGGCTGGCGCGGATGATCCTCGCCAATGTCGCGGCGCGCGAGGTGATCGTGGTGCAATCGAGTGTAATGATCATCATCGTGTTCGTCATCTTCGTGAATTTCGTGGTCGACCTGCTCTATGGGCTGCTCGATCCGCGCGTCCGCAATGCCGCGTGAGGAGAGGGCCATGACCGACAGCACGCTCTCCGCTGCCCTGACCCAGAAGCCGCGCAAGCGGCGCGAACTCAATGCCTCGCTGGTGGTGGGGATCGTGTTGACCGCGGGGTTTCTCGCGGTGGCGATCATCTCGCTGTTCTGGCTGCCGTCGAACCCGAACATCCCCAATATCAAGGCGCGGATGACACCACCGTTTTCGCCCGACCACTGGCTGGGCACCGACGGGCTCGGCCGCGATATCATCGCGCAGCTGATGGTGGGGGCGCGGACCTCAATTCTGGTCGGGGCCGGCGGTGCGCTGATCGCGCTGATCCTCGGGACGATCACCGGGCTGGTGGCGGCGGCCTATGGCAAGCTGGCCGACGAGACGATCTCGCGCGGCGCCGACATCATGCTGTCGATCCCCGGGATGGTGACGGCGCTGGTGCTCGCCGCGACGATGGGATCGGGAGCGTTCACGACCATTCTGGCGCTGTCGGCGTTCTTCACGCCCTCGTTCACCCGCGTCATCCGCTCGGCGGCGATGAGCGTGTTGCAGGAGGATTTCATCACGGCGGCCAAGCTCTATGGGCGTGGGCGGCTGTTTATCCTGGCGCGCCACGTGATCCCCAATATCGCCGGGGTGATGATCGTGCAGTTCACGCTGTATTTCGCGGCCGGCATCCTGACGGAAGCGGGCCTGTCCTATCTCGGGGTCGGCGTGGTCCGGCCATCGATTTCGTGGGGGATGATGCTGAACGAAGCGCAGCAGACGGTGGGGATTTCCTCGCCGCTGGCGATCTGGCCGGGGCTGGCGATCGTGTTCGTGGTGCTGGGGCTGAACCTTCTCGGTGACGGGTTGCGCGACGTGCTCGACCCCAAACTGAAGCGGAGGGGCGCATGAGTTCCCCGTCCGCAAACGCCATCGAGGTGCACGACCTGGTGGTGGGCAATGGCAATGTCAGCGCGGTGCGCGGCGTCAGCTTTGCGATACCGCCCGGTGGCCGCATGGGGCTGGTGGGTGAGAGCGGCTCGGGCAAATCGATGACGGCGCTGGCGCTGATGGGGCTGTTGCCGATGGGCTGGGGCACCAAGGGCGAAGTGCTGCATGATGGCGCGGACCTGACCAAGCTCTCGGACAAGGCGCTGTCGAGCAAGCGCGGCCGGACGATCTCGATGGTGTTCCAGGACCCGCTGAGCTCGCTGAACCCAGTGCGGCGCGTCGGCGACCAGATCAGCTGGGTGATCCGTCGGCACACGGGCGTCGACAAGGCGGAAGCGCAGCGGCAGACGATTGCGTTGCTGGAGCAGATGAACCTGCCCCGCCCGGCGCAGCTGGTGCGGGCCTATCCGCACGAGATTTCCGGGGGACAGCGGCAGCGGATCATGATTGCGATGGCGCTGGCCTGCTATCCGCAGCTGATCATTGCCGACGAGCCGACGACGGCGCTGGATGTGACGGTGCAGAAGCAGGTGCTGCGGCTGTTGAACAGCGCGGTGAACGAGCGCGGTTCTGCACTGCTGATGATCACCCACGACCTGCCGATCATTGCGGCGATGTGCGACACGGTGGCGGTGATGTATGCCGGCCGCATCGTCGAGATGGGGCCGGTGTCGGAAGTGTTCCGCAACCCGCGCCACCACTATACGCGCGGGCTGCTCGACAGCCAGCCGACCATGGACAATATCGCGCTCGATGGCAGCTCACGGCTGGTGTCGATCCCCGGGATGGTGCCGTCGCTGTCGGACCTGCCGACCGGATGCGCGTTTCACCCGCGCTGCCCAGCCGCGAGCGATAAGTGCCGGACGGCGATGCCGGAACTGGTTGGCGAGACGGTGCGTGCGGCGTGCTGGCACCCGGTCGATGCTAGGGAGCTCGCAGCGCAATGAGCGACCTACGGGCGTTTCCCGCCGATGGGCGGCCACTGCTGGAAGTGCGGTCGCTCAGCCAGACCTACAAGCTGGCGCGGCAGAAGCTGATCGGGCCGCGCCCGACACTGAAGGTGCTGGACACTATCGACTTCGCGGTGCGGCCCGGCGAGGCGGTGGGGCTGGTCGGCGAGTCCGGATCGGGCAAGACGACGCTGACGCGCATGCTGACCGGGGTCGAAAAGCCGATGGAGGGGCATGTGCTCTACGACGGTGTCGACGTGTGGTCGGGCAGCGTCGAGGAGCGCGCGTTGTTCCGCCGCTCGGTGCAGGTGGTGCTGCAGAACCCGCGCTCGTCGCTGGACCCGCGGATGCGGGTGGGCACGTCGCTGCTCGAGCCGCTCAGAAGCTTGCGGATCGAAGGCGACCATGCGGCACGGGTGCGCGACGTGCTGGATCAGGTTGGGCTGCAGCAGAATGCGCTGGAGCGGTTTCCGCACGAGTTCTCCGGCGGGCAGTTGCAGCGTATTGCGATTGCGCGGGCGCTGATGCCCAACCCGAAAGTGCTGATTGCCGACGAGCCGGTTTCGGCGCTGGATGTGTCGATCCAGGCGCAGGTGCTGAACCTGCTCAAGGATCTGGTGCGCGACCTCGGGCTGTCGCTGGTGTTCATTGCGCACGACCTGTCGGTGGTCGCCTATACAACGAGCAAGGTTTACGTGATGTCGTCAGGCAAGATTGTCGAGGTGGGCCGGCCGCTGGACCTGTTCCGCAGCCCCAAGGCGGAGGCGACGCAGGCGCTGGTCGGCGCGGTGCTGAGCGTCGAGGCGGGCCTCGCCGGGACGGCACTGGCATGAGCGCGCAAGTGGTTGCGATCACCGGTTCGACCACCGGAATTGGCTATGGCATCGCGGAGGCCTTCGCGCGCGCCGGGGCGAAGCTGGCGATCAACTCGCACCTTGCCGATGATGGCGGGGCGGTCGAGCGGCTATCGGCGCTGACCGAATGCGCGTTCATCCAGGCGGACCTGTCGAGCGTGGCCGGCGCGCGGGATTTCGTTGCGAAGGCGCATGAGCGGTTCGGGCGGCTCGACACGCTGGTCAACAATGCCGGGAGTTTCTTCGACGTGCCGTTCGACGAGTTGGACGAGGCAGCGTTCGAGCGGACGATGGCGCTGAATGTGCGCGGCTACCTGTTTGCGTCGCAGGCGTTCGTCAAGCATCTGCTGCCCGGCCAGGAGGGCGCCAGCATTGTCTGCGTGGGCTCGACCAATTCGTTCTCGGCAGAAAAGAACTGCGTCGTCTACGACACCTCGAAGGGCGCCGTGCTGATGATGATCCGCTCGATGGCGGTGACGCTGGCCGAGCGCGGGGTGCGGGTCAACGGCATCGGGCCGGGGATCGTCAGGACGCCGCTGACCAAGAACGGCCTTGCGGCGCCGGGGGTCATCAAGGCGCTGGAGCGGCAGATTCCGCTGCGACGGATCGGGGTGCCCGAGGAGATGGGCGGCGCGGCGGTGTTTCTCGCCTCGGAGGCGGCGCGCTACATCACCGGGCAGATGATTTATGTCGATGGCGGGATTTTGGCGCAGCAGATGAACTGGGAGCCACTGCCGTGAGCGCGACGCTGCGCTATGCCGAGGAAGGCGAGGTGCATCTGGATTTCCACGGCGCCACCAATACGACGATCGAATTCATCATAGCGCGTTATGGCGTCGCGGCGATGAACGCGATTTTCCGCAAGGTGGGCAAGGACGTCTATCGCTCGATCCACGAGGATCTGGTCAATGGCGACAGTGCGCAGTTGGTGGCGCATTGGCGGCATTTCTTCGAACGCGAAGATTGCGACTACGACATCGCGGTGGGCGCGGACGAGATTGTGTTGACGGTCAGGCGCTGTACGGCGTGGCACCATGTGGCCAAGCTCGTCGGAGCGCCGGCGCCGCAGTTCTGCGACCAGACCAGCCGCACCAACGAGGCGCTGGCCGAACGCTCGCCGTTTTCTCTCGACACCGAGATCACCGGGCCGGGAAGCTGCCGGCAGGTGCTGAGGAGGCGCGCATGATCCCGTCGGACCATTTCACGCGGTTCTATAACGAGGTGTTCAAGTTCCTCGAGGCGCAGGGCGAGGAACATCTGGAAGCCTATTTCCTCGCGATCTCAAAGAACCAGGAAAAGCACGTTCTCGAGCTGATCCAGACCCGCGGCTTCGAGGGGATGGAAGAGTACTGGACGCATATCAAGATCGAAGAAAATTGCGACATGGACATCGACCGGAACGAGGACCGGATCGAGCTCAGGATGAATGTCTGCCCGAGCCTCAGTAAGGTGATGGACAATGATGCGGCGCCGATGGGCCGCTATTGCGACCATTGCGCCGGCTGGATCGGGCCTATCCTCGACAAGACGGGGTATCACCTCGTCTATGACGTGATCAGCCGCACCGAGCCGCGCTGCGTGATGCGGGTGTTCAAGGATGCCGAGAAGGCGAAGGCGGCGGAACAGGATGTGCAGCTGCTGATGGGGTGGCCGGGGCACAAGGTGGGATAACCCGGCGCCCCAGCAGATCAGCGAGCGAGCGGCGGCAGGCCCAATTGCGCCGCCTCGTCTTCGAGTTGGGCGAAGGTCTTGGGGTCGATGGGGATGCCGGTAGCGAGGCGGTCGCGGCGGGTGTCGCGTTCCGGGGTGCCGGGGAGGAGGATGGCGTCGCTTTCCGAGGTGACCCAGGCCAGGACGGCTTCGAGCTCGGCTGCGAAGGGCGCGGCGGTGCCGAGGCGCTCGGGCGAGACGATGACCGAGAACATCGAGTTGATCACCGAGCCATCGGCTTGGGCGCTGTGCTGGGTGGGGGCACCGACGAGGGCGGCGCCGAGCAGTTCGCAGGCGAGCATCATGGCCGAGCCCTTGTGCTCGCCGAAGGCGACGAGCGAGCCGGGCGGATCGTCGGAGAGGCGGGCGGGATCGGTGGTCGGGCGGCCCTGATTGTCGAGAAGTGCACCGGGAGGCAGTTCGACGCCCTTGTTGTGGGCGACGCGGACCTTGCCGGCCGCAAGGCGGCTGGTGGCGAAATCGATGACCAGCGGCGGCTGGCCGTGGCGCGGGAAGGCGGCGGCAAAGGGGTTCGTGCCGAGCCGCGCGCGGGTTCCGCCGAAGGGCGCGACGAAGGCGCCGGCAACGACATTGACGAAGTGGATGGAGACGAGGCCGGCCTCGGCGCATTGCTCGGCATAGTGGCCGATGCGGCCGATATGGTGGCTGTTGCGCAGGCTGACGATGGCGCTGCCATTGTCGGCGGCGCGCTGAATGCCGAGCGCCATCGCGTCGTGCCCCATCACCTGCCCGGAGCCGCGGCCGGCATCGCAGATCAGCATGCCACCGGTGTCGAGGGCGATGGCGAGCTGCTGGTTGGGGACGAGGCCGCCGGAGCGCAGCGCCTTCAGATACATCGGGACGACGCCGATGCCGTGGGAATCGTGGCCGCGGAGGTTGGCTTCGACCAGATGGCGGGCGATCAGTCCGGCCTCGCGCGGCGAGGAGCCGGCGGCGCGGAAGATGTCGTCGACATAGGGCTGCAGCTGGTCGTGGCGGACGTGCCGCATGGTTGTGTCAGCCATGAATTGCTCCAGTCGAAGGGTTAGTTGCCGGCGCCGAGCTGACGCGAAATGCGGGAGGCGGCGCCCATCAGGGCGTGGGCGGCGGCGCTGGTCAAGGCCGGATGCATGCGGCGTTCGGGGGCGGAGAGGCTCATCGCGGCGACTGGATAGCCGTCGCGATCGAGGATGGGGACGCCGATGCACATCAGCCCATCCTCGTTCTCACCTTTTTCGACGGCATAGCCGCGGCGGCGGACATCGTCGGTCTGGCGGCGCAATTGCTTGATGTCGGTGAGGGTGTTGATGGTGACCTGCGGCAAGCTGCGCTCGCGCTGCATGATCGCCTCGGCATCCGGGAGATGGGCGAGGATGGCCTTGCCCAGCGAGGTGGAATGCAGCGGGTGGCGGTGGCCGACGCGGGCCTGGGCCCGGCGGGTGCGGCCGGGCTCGAGCATGTCGATATAGACCACCTGGCTGTCGGAGAGGACGCCGAGATTGACGGTTTCCTTGAAGGTTTCGACGAGGCCGCGCATTTCGGGGAGGGCGAGTTCGCGCAGGCCACTCAGGGTGTGATCGACGCGGGCGAGATCGCGGAAGCGGGCGCCGACGCCATAGCGATCATGCGGGATGTCGTGCTCGAGAAAGCCGGTGGCCGAGAGGGTCTGCAGATAGCGGAACACCGTGGTCTTGGGCAGGTCGAGCTCGTGGACGATCTCGGTGAGAGTGACCATGTGGCCCTGGCGCGCCACGTAATCGAGCACCTGCAGCGCCTTGACCACGGGCTGCACCATGTAGTCACCGCCGAAACTCGTCATGGGAGCCTCCTGTTGGCGCGAAACTAGAAGAATGTCCTGAGGGCCGAGGTGACCCGGTAGTCTTCGTCGACGAGCAGCAGCAGCTGCCACTTGTCGAAGGTGGTGCAGGGATGGCCGATGCCGAAGGCGACCATGTCGCCGGGACGGAGCGGGCTGTCATCCGGGGTTTCGAGGTGGCAGTGCTGGTCGTTCAGACCGACGACCTTGTGGCCCTCGGGCATGGCTTCGGGCTGCCGCATCTGGCCCGGGCGGAACCAGCGGACGGGGACGGGCATGCCGACATCGAAGCTGACGTCGCGCTTGCCCATGGTGAGGATGGTGCGACCGGGTTCGGGGCGCGACTGGACATAGGCCCAGACCTCCAGCGCGGCTTCGAGCCGGCGGTTTGGGAGCTTCAGCGAGGTCTGGCTGACGATGCGCTCGAACGACGCCGAATAGGCGATGGAATCGTGGGTGAGGTAGCAGCCGGAGCGCAGCACCTTGACCACGGGCGTGCCGAAATGGGTGGCATTGAAGCGCTCGCCGACGCGATCGAAGAAGGCGGTGCCGCCGGCGCTGACGACGACCGGCTGGCCGGGCGCGAACAGGGCTTCGGTGAGGGCGGACTGGGCCAAGGCTGCGACGTCGTCGATGAGCCCGTCGGCGGCTTCGGGGGTGGGGAGGAGGCCCTCGAAACACTCGAAACCGCCAAGGGTGAGGCCATCGGCGGCAGCGACAGCACGGGCGACGGCCATCGCCTCGCCGCGGGTGCGGGCGCCGGTGCGGCCGCCGGCAAAGCCGATCTCGACGAGGACGCGCAGCGGATTGCCGGCGGGGGGCGGGTTACGGTGGGCGCCATCGGCCAGCATGGCGAGGCCATCGAGACCGTCGGCGAGGCAATAGAGTTCGAAGCCCGGATCCTCGAGGGCGCGAAAGCAGGCGTCGATGGCCTGGGCGCCGATGGGCTGGTTGGCGATGATGACGCGCTTGACGCCGAACTTCAGGCAGACCTGCAATTGCTGGATGGTGGCGACGGTGATGGCCCAGGCACCGTCCCTGATCTGCAGGTCGAACAGCTGCGGCGACATGGTGGTCTTGCCGTGCGGGGCGATGACGAGGTCGTTGGAGCGGGTGAACTGCTCCATCCAGGCGCTGTTGGCCTCGACGATCTGCCGGCGGATGACGGCCTGTGGCAATGGCAGGTCGCCGGCGAGGAGGTTCCAGCCCTTGGCGCCGACCGAACCGACGGTCACGGCCGGGGCATCGAAGGGCAGGCCCTTGGTCAGCGGATCAAGGGGGAGGCTTTCGAGGGCGGTGAGGTCAAGGCGCGGAATCATCGCTAAACTTCAGAGCTGTGCCGCGACCGGCATGGCGCGGACATGGTGACCAGGGTGGAGGGCTGGGCAGGTGACTGCGGGGCGCAACGCAATGCGTATCCTGCCTCGACGCCTGCCGATCGTTCCACGATATGGAACATTGTCCGTCCTTAGTTGCCAGATGTAACGTCACATGGCCGGGGGATGTCAACGACAAGATTTGCGGGGGATTTTGCGGGAGCAGGCCAGGATGGCGTGACAGACAGGGTCCGATATGCTGAACTGGCGCCCAGTGTAGCAGGCCTATCGTTCTACCTTGTGGAACCAAGGTCGGAAGAATCGAAAGCAGAAATGCCCCGCGCAGTGAGCACGCGAAAGACCCCTGATCCGGCCACGCCCGCCGCGGATGCGCGAATTCAGTCGGTAGCGCGCGCCAAAGCGCTGCTCGATGCAATGGCGGAAGGCGACTGGGTGTCGTTGCGGCTGCTGGCCGAGCGGACCGGGCTGGCGAAAACCACTGCGTTCAACCTTGTCACGGCGCTGGTGGATGTCGGGCTGACCGAGCGCGACGCCAAGGCGGGCGCCTATCGGCTCAGCATGCAGCACCTCGTCTATGGCAAGGCGGTGGAGCGGCGGCTGGACATTACAACGATTGCGCGGCCGCATCTGGTGCGGTTGTGCGCCAGCACCCGGGAAACGGTCAATCTCGCCATTCCCGGGCCGACC
This sequence comes from uncultured Devosia sp., assembly GCA_964399695.1. Taxonomy (GTDB): domain Bacteria; phylum Pseudomonadota; class Alphaproteobacteria; order Rhizobiales; family Devosiaceae; genus Devosia_A. The sequence continues at coordinate 34,822 of CAYNRZ010000009.1, forward strand.
GACGCGATGATCGTCGACAGTCTCGAGGGCAGTCAGGCGCTGCGCGTCTCGTCCTATGCCGGCACGCGGGCGGCGTATCACTCGACAGCCTGCGGACGGGCGCTGCTGGCGCACCAGCCCCCGGATTTCCGGCAACTGGTTTATTCGATCGGGCACCTGCCGGCGGCGACCAATCGGACGATCACCGACCCGGATGCGCTGGAGGCGGTGCTGGAGCGCTGCCGCGAGGATGGCTGGACCACCGAGTTCGAGGAGAATGAGGTGGGCGGCGCCTGCGTTGCGGCGCCGATCTTCAACCATGAGGGCGAGGCGATCGCGGCGGTTAGCATTGCAGGCCCGTCGAGCCGCTTCGATGCCGAGGTGATCGAGCGGCTGGGGCGGATGCTGGTTCGCAGCCTCGCCGACGTCACTCAGGATCTGCCCCGCCAATTTGCCCCACCAAGTTTTTCGAAATGACCAGACCCAGAATCCTGCTAGCCGGTCTCTTCCACGAGACCCACACCTTCGTCGACGAGATCACCACGATTGCCGAATACGACATAATGCGCGGCGCCGAGATCGTGGCACGGCGCGGCGACGGCTCAACCATTGACGGCTTTCTCAGCGTTGCCGAGCGCGAGGGCTGGGAGGTGGTGCCGATCGCCGACTATTCCGCCCTGCCCTCGGGCACGACGGAGCATGCCGTGTTCGAGCAGTTCTCGGGCGAGGTGCTGGCCGGCCTTGTCGCGGCGATGGCGGATGGCGGGCTCGACGGGATCTGGCTAGGCCTGCATGGCGCGATGGTGACGACCGAATGCATCGACCCCGAAGGCGAATTGCTGCGGCGGATCCGGAGCGTGCCGGGGGTGGAGAGCCTGCCGCTGTTCGGGGTGTTCGACCTGCATGCGACGTTCACCAGACTGATGGCCGCAGGAGCCAATGGGCTGGTCGGTTATCGTGAGAACCCGCATATCGACGCCTATGACTCAGCGGTGCGGGCGGCGGAGCTCCTGGCGCGGTCGCTGAAGGAGCGGGTGCTGCCCAAGATGGTGGCGCGGAACGTGCCGATCATCTGGCCACCGACCGGAACCGGGACGGCGGACCGGCCGATGCGCGATCTCGAGATCCTGGCGCGGCACATCGAGACCGACAACCCAAACATCTGGGGCATCAATGTGGTGGCCGGCTACTCGTTCTCGGATGTGCCGGATGCGGGCGTCGCTTTTTCGGTGACGACGGTGGGCAGCACGAACGACGCCAGTGTGGCGCTCGACCGGCTGGAGCACCTGGCGCTGGCGCTGAAGGAACTCGGGCTGCCCAAGGAATGGGAGCTCGATGCGGCGCTGGAGGAAGTGAAGCGCGATCCGGTCGGACCCAACATCATCGTCGAGCCGTCGGACAATATCGGGGGTGGCGCGCCGGGCGATGGTACGGCGGTGCTGCGCGGCTTCATCCGGCATGGGCTGACCAAGGCAGCGGTGGCGATTGCCGACCCGGCTGCCGTCAGGGCACTGGATGGCGCGGTGCCGGGCGAGGTGCGGCGCCTGTCGATCGGCGGCAAGGGCAGCCGGCTCGATGAAGGCCCGCTGGATCTGGATGTCCGCTTCATCAGCCGCAGCGACGGGGCATTCACGCTGGAAGATCGCAACAGCCACCTGGCGGCGATGCAGGGGGTGCATTTCAGCATGGGGCAGAGTGCCGTGGTGGAGTACCAGGGCATCAAGATCCTGCTGACGAGCCGGAAGACGCCGCCATTCGATCTGGCGCAGTTCCGCTCGCAGGGGATCACCCCGGAGGAACTGTCGGTGATAGGGGTGAAGGCGGCGGTGGCGCATCGGCGCGCCTATGATCCGATTGCGCGGCGCAGCTTTACGGTGACGACGCCGGGCCCATGTACCTCCGACCTCAGGAGCCTTCCGTACAAGCGCTTGCGGAGCCCGGCCTTTCCTGTGAGCTGAAGCCGGGGGCTTTTTCCACGTCGCGAAACCGAGGCCGGTTTACAAGCCCTGCCCGATTGAGACATTTGCCACTAGCCTTTGGCGCAGTGCAGCCGGCCGGTACCGGAAGTGTTGCTACAGGCGATGGCAATGTTGCGCCTCCAAAGCCCGGAGAGAATCCGGGGCGCCATGACCGGCGCGAGGCACCCCAACGAGGAGTTTAGCTTGTCCGTTCCCACGCAGCCGGCCCGCCATGCCGAACCTCAGTCGCAGCGGCTGAGCTTTGAGAAATCGGCCGAGATGATCCGGACCCATTCGCAGTGGATCGCGGGCGGGGTGAACAGCAATTTCCGGCTGAACATTTCGCCGACGCCGCTGGTGTTCGAGCGCGGCGAGGGCCCGTACCTGTTCGATGTCGATGGCAACCGGCTGATCGACTATTACCTCGGCATGGGGCCGATGATCCTTGGGCACAAGCCGCAGGCCCTGGTCGACGCGGTGAAGCACCAGATCGACAGCGGCATCCTGTTCGGCGGGCAGTCGGAGATCGAGGCGGAAGCGGCGCGGCTGGTGTGCGAGATGGTGCCGTCGGCCGAGCGGATGCGCTTCGGCTCGTCCGGATCGGAGGTCGACCAGGCGGCGCTGCGGCTGGCGCGCGCGGCGACCGGCCGAAGCAAGGTGATCAAGTTCGAAGGCCATTACCACGGCTGGTTCGATAACGTGCTATGGTCGACGGCACCGGCAGTGGCGGCGGCCGGGCCGGAAAACGCGCCGGTGCCGGTGGGTGGCAGCAAGGGGCAGATTGCCGAGACGGCGGAGACGCTGGCGGTGCTGCCGTGGAACGACCTCGACATCCTCGAGGCGCACCTGAAAGAAGGCGACGTCGCGGCCGTGATCATGGAGGCGGCGATGTGCAACCAGGGCTCGATCAGCCCGGCAGCCGGCTATCTCGAGGGCGTGCGGGCGGCGTGCAGCAAGCATGGTACGGTGCTGATCTTCGACGAGGTGATCACCGGCTTCCGGCTGGGACGCGGCGGGGCGCAGGAGCTGTTCGGTGTGACGCCGGACCTCTCGACTTTCGGCAAGGCGATTGCGAACGGGTTCCCGGTAGCGGCGATTGCCGGCAAGGCCGAGCTGATGGACATGTTCACCTCGGGCGGGGTGGTGCATGGCGGCACCTACAACGCACAGCCGATTGCGATGGCGGCGACGGCGGCGACGCTGAAAGCGCTGACGCCGGAGCTTTATGCCAAGGTCGGCGCGGCCGGGACGGCGCTGGCGGAGGGCTTCCGCGAGATCTTTGCGTCGGAGGGCGTTGTCGCGCAGGTGGTCGGCTTCCCGCAGGTGTTCCATGTGGCGCTGGGGCTGGAGCAGCCGGCGCGGAACTATCGCGACCTCGCTGCAAGCAACAAGCCGGCTTACGTGGCGCTGACCACGGCCCTGCTCCATCGCGGGGTGCGGGCGCTGGAGCGCGGCGCCTGGTTCCTGTCGTCGGAACATGACGCGGGCGTCATTGGCGAAACGCTGGCGGCAATGCAGGAAGCGGTGCGTGAACTGAAGGCCGCGGGCACGCTGTAAAGGCTGTAGCGGGACATGTCGGCAGGCTCACGCGGAGCCTGCCGAGGGCTGGGCCGAGGCCTCAGGCCAGCGGGTTGTCGCCCTTCCACCAGGTCTTGAACGGGTCCGACCAGATGATGCGCTGGATGGTTTCGTCGGTGACGCGCGGCAGTTTTGTGCCCTCGAGCTGATCGTTGATGGTCATGAGCCCATCGACCGATTCATCGACGCGGGCGAAGGGGAAGTCGGTACCGAAATAGATCTTGTCGGTGACCTTGTACTCCTGGGCCGAGATCAGCGTGTTGTAGTACTGCCAGGGGCGGTAAAAGAGCGCCGAGATCTCAAGCAGCACGTTGGGTTGCTTGCGCGCCACGACGATGGCGTCGTCGGACCAGGGATGGCCCATATGGGCGAGCACCATGGTCAGATCCGGATACTTCAGGGCGATCGGCTCGACATGGATGGCGCGGCCCATATCAACGGGAGCGTTGCGGGCATAGGTGGTGCCCATGTGCATGGTGAGCGGGATGTTGTGCTTCTGCAGGTATTCGTAGACCGGCACGAGGCGCGGATCGGAGAGCGCGACGCCATTGTAGATGGGGCCGAACTTGACGCCCCTGAGCTTGAGATCCTCGATGGCGTGGACGAGCAGGTCCATGCAGTCGGCGCGCCGCGGATCGACATAGGCGAAGCCGACGAACTTGTCGGGATATTTCGCGACGGCGGCGGCGGTGGTTTCGTCATCGCTTTCGATGCCGACGCTGTCGCCATAGCGCAGCGCGAAGATGATGGCTTTTTCGACATTGGCCATTTCGCGATAGAGGGTGTCGGCATCGGATTTGGGCGCCATTTCGCCGGCGCGGACGCGGCTCAGCTGCTGGTGGTAGAGGGGCAGGACGTGCTCGTCGTTCCAGATGTTGACGTGGCAATCGCAGAGGGCACGGATGGTCATTTCGGGCGCTTTCGGCTCAGCTGGCGACGGCAGCGACACGGCGCTGGTGCAGCGACATCAGGAAATCGGTGAGTTGGAGATAGGTCATCGACGCGGTTGGTGCGTCGAGGGCGACTTCGCCGCGATCGAGCACGATCAGGCGGTCGCAGACTTCGTGCACATGATGGATGTTGTGCTCGATATAGATGCAGGAGCGGCCGCCGGCCTTGATGGAGCGGATGAAGTCGAGGACCTTCTGCACTTCCTTGATGGCAAGGGCGACGGTGGGCTCGTCGAGTACGATGAGGTCGCTGTCGAAATGCATGGCGCGGCCGATGGCGACACCCTGGCGCTCGCCGCCCGAGAGCCGGCTCACCGGCGTATCGACGTCGATGCCGACGCCGCGGAAGCCGATAGTGGTGCGCATAATGTGTTCGGCGATTTTGCGCTCGGCTTTCACGTCAATGAAGCCGAAGCGGTTGGTGATCGGGCGACCGACGAAGAAGTTGCGCCAAAGCGGCTGCTTTTCGCCGAGCGAGGAGTCCTGGTAGACGGTCTCGATCCTCAGCTTATGGGCTTCCTTGACCGAGTAGGAGCTGGCGTCGATCTTGTTGCCCTTGACGTAGAGCGTGCCGCTGGTGGGCGCCTCGACACCGGTCAGCACCTTGATCAGGGTGGACTTGCCGGCGCCATTGTCGCCGATCAGCCCGACGATCTCGTTCGAACCGATCTCGAGGGTAACGCCCTTGAGGCTGACGACGTTGCCGTATTTCTTGCCGACATTCTCAAGCCGGACGATCGGTTGCGCGCTCATGTGCTTTCCATCTGAGAGGGTGAAGTGGCGCCGCGGGAGGACACGGCGCCACGTTTGGCCAAGGTCAGCGAATGCCGGTCGCGACCAGCGATTCCAGCAGTTCGACGTTGTCCTTGGTCATGGCACCGGTCGAGGTGTACATGGTGACGCCACCGAGGCCGTACTTCTTTTGCAGCACGGCCGAGAGCACGCCGTAGAAACCCTGGAGGTAGGGCTGCTGGTCGAGCACGGCGGTGATGTAGCCATCCTTGACGCCCTGGATCGAGGCGGTGGAGATGTCGAAACCGGCGGCGATGACTTCGCCTGGCTGCTTGCCGGCATCGGCGAGCACCTTGGCGAGAACGGCAGTGACGCCGCCATGGCCCGGCACAAGGATGGCCTTGGTGTCGGGATTGCTCTCAAGATAGGCGATGAGCACCGGCACGGACAGGGCCGGATCGAGCACCTGTTCCTGCGACCATTGCAGCGTGTCGACGCTCATGCCCATCTCGTTGAGCTTGTCGACGGTGCCTTTGGCGGTGATGGCGCCGGGCGCGCCTTCGATGAAGGCACCATAGACCAGCACCTTGGCGCCGGCTTCAAGGCTGCCGGCCTTGATGGCCATGTCGGCGAGGTTGCCGCCGGCGCCGTAGCTGTCGGCACCGAAGTAATTGATGCCTGTGCCGGGCAGATTGGTGTCGGTGGCGACGACGACGATGCCGTCGGCCCTGGCCTTGTCGAGGAAGCCCGACATGGCGTCGACGCCGGGATGACCCATGATGGCGATGGCGTCGGGCAGAGCGGCGAGGGCCTCGTTGGCCTGGACCAGCATCTTCTGCGGATCCCAGCCGGAGTGCTGCTCGATCAGATTGACCTTGAGCACGCGGGCGGCTTCACGAGCACCGAGTTCGCGGGCGAGCGAGGCGGTGTCGCCGGGATTGCCGCCCATCTGGAAATACATGGTCAGGCCGGAGTCGACGGCTTCCTGAGCCGTGGCAACGGGCGCGACGAGCAGGCCCGTAAGTGCGAGGGCGGCTAAGCCCTTGAAGATCTTGTGCATGCGAGTGTTCCCTTTTCCCTAGTTTCTCCTCGCCCGGGAGCGAAGCTCTTTGATCAGCGGGACCTTGTCGGGGTCCTCGAGCGCTGTGTTCATGGTGACGGAGACGATGAAGACCAGCCCGATGAAGAAGCGGGTCCAGAAGCCCTGGACGCCCGAGGCGACGAGGCCGGCCTCGATGATGGCGACAATGAGCGAGCCGAAGACGGTACCGGCCATCTTGCCGGAGCCCCCGAAGATCGAGGTGCCGCCGATGAACACGGCCGCGACGACGATGAGCAGGTAGCCCATGCCGGCATTGGAGAAGTAGGTGCTGGTTTCGAGCGTCAGGAAGACGCCGGCCAGTGCCGAGAGGCCGCCCATCAGGGTGAAGAGCTTGATCTTTTCGCGGTCGATCTGGATGCCGACGACCTTGGCGACCTTGAGACTGTCGCCGATGAACAGGAGGTTCTCGCCGAAGCGATGGCGGTTGAGCACCATCCACATCAGCACGGCGACGGCGAGGGCCCAGAGGAACTGCACCGGGAAGACGCCGATGCGACCGGCAAAGACGGTGTGGATCAGGCTGCCCTGGATGTCGGGAATGGAGAGCGAGACGCCATTCGACACCACCGTGGTGAAACCGCCCCACAGGAACAGCATGGCGAGGGTGGCGATCAGCGACGGAATGCCCAGCTTGGTGACCACCAGCCCGTTGATGAAGCCCATGACGGTGCCGGCAAAGAGCGCCGCGATCAGCGCCAGCCAGGTCATGTCGTATTGCTGGTAGAGGGTGCAGAAGACGTAGCTGGCGAAGGCGACGACCGAGGGGAAGCTCAGATCCATTTCGCCGGCGACGACGACCAGAGTAAGGCCCAGCGCGATGATCATCGGCGGCGGCACGGTGGCCATGAAGCTCATATAGACGCGAAAGCCCATGAAGGCGCGCGGGGCCAAGAGCACGAACAGCAGGATCAGGAGGGCAAGAACCAGTGCGATCGCGGTGCCTTCGATCTTGAAGAAGGCAGCGACCGGGTTGACCCGCGGGGTAGAAGCTCCGTGATTAGGGGACATCAGAGCACTCCGTATTTGGCGTAGACGTCGCGGAGGAATGCGCCGGCGCTCAGCTCGCGGATCGAGTGGTTCTCGCCGCTGATCTTGTCGAAGGCGCGCGCCAGCACTTCGGCCTCGACCGCCTGCGGCACGACGACGACGCCATCGGCATCGCCGAAGACGAGATCGCCGGGCTCGACGCGGACGCCATCGATGATGACGGGGACATCGACGGCCTGGATCTGGCCGCGGCCCTTGGAGTCGAGCGGGGCGATGCCGGCGTGGAAGACCGGCAGGTTGAGGGCACGGATGCCGAGGATGTCGCGCACGAAGCCATCGGTGATGCAGCCGGCGGCGCCGCGGGCATGGGTGGCGGTGGAGAGGAGGCTCCCCCAGGGCGCGATGCGCGAGGACCCGCCGCAGGAGAACATCGCGACATCGCCGGGCTTGAGGTCGTCAACGATGGCGATCTCCAGCTCGTAAGGATTGGCACCTTCGATGACGTAGGGCACTTCCATGTACTGGCCGGTGCGGGCGCGGCCGCAGAGTTTCAGGCTCTCGTCGAGCGGGCGGATCTTGGGGCTCATCGCCTGGTGCCAGACACCGGTGGCGTCGAGCGCGTCGCTGAGCACGGCCGAGTAGAGCAGCTGCCAATCCTGGGGCAGCGGCGGGTTCTGGCGCGGGACAAATTGCACAGTCACAGGAGGATCGCCCTTATTCTAGAAGGAGACTTTTGAGGGGGGTGTGCCGCTCTGACCGACGAGGAAGTCGAAATCGACGCCCCGGTCGGCCTGCTGCACGTGATCGATGAAGAGCTTGCCGTAGCCGCGGGTGAAGGCAGGCGGCGGGGGCACGAAGGCGGCGCGGCGTCGTGACAGCTCGGCCTCGTCGACTTCGAGATCGAGACGGCGCCCGGCGGCGTCGACGGTGATGAAATCGCCGTTCTCGACGAGGGCCAGCGGACCGCCGATGGCAGATTCCGGTGCGACATGGAGGATGACGGTACCGAAGGCGGTGCCGCTCATGCGGGCATCGGAGATGCGGACGATGTCGGTGACACCCCGGGCCAGCAGCTTTTTCGGGATGGCCATGGAGCCGACTTCGGGCATGCCGGGATAGCCCCGAGGGCCGGCGTTCTTCAGCACCAGAATGCTGTCGGCATCCACATCGAGATTCGGATCGTCGACGCGGGCGCGAAAGTCCTCGGCGTCCTTGAAGACGACGGCGCGGCCGCGATGCTGCATCAGGTGCGGGCTCGCGGCGGAGGGTTTGATGATGGCGCCGCCGGGGGCGAGGTTGCCGCGCAGCACCATCATGCCACCCTGAGGGGTCAGCGGATTGTCGAGCGGGCGGATGACCTCGTCGTTCCACGAGCGGGCATCGGCGATGCGTTCGCCGATGGTGCCGCCTTCGACGGCGGGGGCATCGAGGTTGAGCAGATGCCTGATGCGGTTCATCACCACCGGCAGGCCGCCGGCATCGAAGAACTCTTCCATGAGGAAGCGGCCGGAGGGCTTCAGATCGACAATGGTGGGGACGTCTCGCCCGAGGCGATCCCAATCGTCGAGGCTGAAGTCGACGCCGAGACGGCCGGCGAGGGCGAGGAGGTGAACGACCGCGTTGGTGGAGCCGCCGATGGCGCCATTGACGCGCACGGCGTTTTCGAAGGCCGGACGCGTGAGGATCTGCGAGATGGTGATGCCCTGGCGGACCATTTCGACGATGCGCATGCCCGAGACTTCGGCCAGCACCTTGCGGCGGCTGTCGACGGCGGGGATCGAGCCATTCATGGCGAGGCCGATGCCCAAGGCTTCGCCGAGCGAGGCCATGGTCGAGGCGGTGCCCATGGTCATGCAGGAGCCGGCGGAGCGGCTCATGGCGGCCTCGGCAGCATCGAGCTCGGCCTTGCTGATCAGGCCGGTGCGATACTCGTCGTCGAGCTTGAACATGTCGGTGCCCGAACCGAGCGTGCGGCCGCGGAAGCGGCCGTTGAGCATGGGGCCGCCCGAAACGAGGATGGCGGGCACATCGCAGCTGGCGGCGCCCATCAGCACGGCCGGGGTGGTCTTGTCGCAGCCGGCGAGCAGCACCACGCCGTCGATGGGGTTGGCGCGGATGGTTTCCTCGACATCCATGGCGACGAGGTTGCGGAACATCATGGTGGTCGGCCGCATCAGCGGCTCGCCGAGGCTGGTGACCGGGAACTCCAGCGGGAAGCCGCCGGCCATCAGCACGCCGCGCTTCACATGCTCGGCGAGATCGCGCAGGTGGGCGTTGCAGTTGGTGAGCTCGGACCAGGTGTTGCAGATGCCGATGACCGGGCGGCCGTCGAGCATTTCGGGGATGAAGCCCTGGGCCTTCATCCAGCTGCGCGGAATGAAGCCGTATTTGCCTTCGCGGGCGAACCACTCGCCGCTGCGCAAAGGTGCGGCGCCGCCGCCGGAAGCTGTCTCAGCCTGGTGATTGTCCTTCGTCACGCTCGCCCCTCGGTCGCGCTTGAGTACATTTGACGTTAAATGTGTAACGTTAAATGTGTGTAGCTTGCAAGGGGGATTCGTTCCGAAACGGGGGCTGCGGGAAAGGCGGACGATTCGCCTGGTCAGGTGGTCTGTCCGGGCTCGAACCAGACCGGCAGGACGACGTCGCGCGTCTCGAAACTGTCGGATTTCAGCCGGGCCAGCATGGCCTCGCCGCCGCGCTCGCCGATGGCGTAAGCCGGTGAGACGACGGTGGTCAGCCGCGGCCGGGCGTAACGGAAGGTCTCGAAGCCATTGAAGCCGACGACGCGGACCTGGCCGGGCACGTCGACGCCGCGATCGAGCAGCAGCAGCATGGCGGCGATGGCCAACTGGTCGTTGGCGCCGACGACGGCGTCGGGCATGGGGTTGGCGTCAAGGTCGGCGGCGACGGCGGCCTGCACGTCGGCAAAGGACTCGGACGCTGCCTCGACCAGCCGCAGGCGCGCGCCATTGCCGGCGGCCGCGATGCTGTCGCGCAGCCCGAGCACGCGGTTGTCGATGGCGGGCCAGCCCTGGCGGGGCAGCACGAAGACGATATCGGCGACGTGGCGGGCCAGCAGGTGGTCGCCAATCAACCGCCCCCCTGCCCGGTCGTCCTGGCGCACGGAGCAGAAATCGCCGGCGGTGTCGTCCACGCCCTGCTGGAAAACGATGACGGGCTGATCGAGCGAGTGCAACTGCTCAACGACATGGCGCCGCTCGGCCGGCGGGCCGGAGATCATGGCGCAGAAGCCGCCGACCTCGAAATTGCGCATGATCATCGAGCCGGCCAGCGCCGAGCTCGACATACCCTGCACGGTGAGAGTGTAGTCGGCGCGGTTGAGGACATTGGCGAGCCCGGCAATGACCTGGCAGGTGAAGATATCGGCAAGGAAAGCCGGCGAGTCATCGACGATGATCATGCCGATGGAGCGCTGTTCGGCGCTGCGCAGATTGCGGGCGGCGGCCTGGCGGCGGTAGTTCAGCCGCTCGATTTCGCGCTCGACCCGCTTGCGGGTTTCGTCACCGACGAATTGCAGCCGGCCATTGAGGACATTGGAGACGGTCATCGGCGAGACTTCGGCCGCGCGCGCCACATCCTTGATCGTCGCTCGAGGCTTTCCGCCCGGGGTGGCACGCACGGCCTGCCTCACTATGGGGTGCTTTCGCCGCCTATATCGTTAAACTCAGTGCGGCGACAAGACGTTGCCGCTACCCGCGGTCACGAGGGAATGGTCCTCGCGGTCTTTGTGTACGAAACCAATGAACTCGTGGGATGTTTTAGTGCAGGAGGTGTGGAAAAGGCTGGCCGGGCCGCCGAGAATTCACTAGTTTGCGGCTTCCTTCCTTTCCTCCCGCATCCGAGACGCCCAATGGATATCAGCGCCATCTTCGCCCGTTTTGTTGCAGTTGTCGGCGGCGCCGCTGTTGCCGTGCGCCATGCCGGGGACGGGCCGCGCCCGCCGGTCTATGGCACGAAGCCGAACATTCCAGCGCCCAAACCGCAGGGCGCCATCCCGACGCTGAAGATGCCGACGGCCAAGGGCTGGGACGGCGAGCACAAGCCGACCGCCGCTTCGGGCACCAAGGTCAACGCGTTCGCGCGCGGCCTCGACCACCCGCGCAACATGCTGGTGCTGCCGAACGGCGATGTGCTGGTGGCGGAATCGATGGGCGAGAGCGGCAAGCCCGACAGCCTGTTCGGGCTGGCCATGCAGGTGACGATGCAGCGCGCCAAGGCCTCGGGCCAGAGCGCAAACCGGATCACGCTGCTCCGCGACGCCGATGGCGACGGGGTGGCCGAGACGCGGCACGTGCTGATCGAGAACGTGCGCCAGCCCTATGGCATGGTGCTGCTCGGCGAGACGCTCTATGTCGGCGCGAGCGACGCGGTGCTGGCCTATCCCTTTACGGTGGGCACGACCAAGATCACCGCCGCGCCCAGGACGCTGATGCGGATGAAGGCGGGCGGCCACTGGACGCGCAACCTGATCGCCAGCAAGGACGGCAGCAAGCTTTATGTGGCGGTGGGCTCGCTCAGCAATATTGCCGAGAGCGGGTTCGACGTCGAAGTGGACCGCGCTGCGATCCACGAGCTCGACCTGGCAACGGGGCAGTCGCGGCTGTTCGCCGGGGGCCTGCGCAACCCGGTGGGCATGGCGTGGGAACCGACGACCAACACGCTGTTCACGGTGGTGAACGAGCGCGACGGGTTGGGCGATGAGACGCCGCCGGATTACCTGACATCGGTGGTCGATGGCGGATTCTATGGTTGGCCCTATTGCTACTGGGACCGGGTGGTCGACGACCGCGTGCCGCAGGATGCCGAAAAGGTGGCCTCGGCGCTGCAGCCGGATTTTGCACTTGGCGGGCACACGGCATCGCTGGGGCTCTGCTGGTTGCCGGCGGGCACCCTGCCCGGTTTTCCGGCCGGCATGGCGATCGGCCAGCATGGCTCGTGGAACCGGTCCAAGCTCAGTGGCTACAAGCTGACTTTCGTCGCCTTCGAGAACGGCAAGCCGGTTGGCCTGCCGCGCGATATCCTCACGGGGTTCCTGTCGGCGGACGAGGCGTATTCCTATGGCCGGCCGGTGGGCGTGGCGCTGGCCAGCGATGGCGCGGTGCTGATGGCCGACGACGTCGGCGACGTGATCTGGCGCGTGACCGGCGCCTGAGCGGAAAGAACGGCAACATGATCGGGATTGCGAGACTGCTGGCAGGCGGGCTGATGCTGCTCGCCGGTGCGGGCGCCACCGTGTCGGGTGCCCAAGAGGCGCCGCTGAAGCTGGTGCTCGGGTTGCAGGAAGCCGGCACGGTGCAGTGGGAGATCGCGGCGATGCGCGAGCTCGGGCTGGACAAGGCGCATGGCATCGCGCTCGAGGTCCGACCGCTGGCGGACAGCCGGGCCGGGCAGATTGCGCTGCAGGCCGGGGCGGTGGACGTGATCCTTTCGGATTTCGTCTGGGTATCGGTGCAGCGCAGCCTCGGGACTGCGGTGACACTGGTGCCGCACTCGCTGACGGTGGGCGGGCTGATGGTGCCGGCGGAGAGCGCGATCGCCGACGTAACGGACCTTGCGGGCAAGACCATCGGGGTCGCGGGCGGTCCGGTCGACAAGAGCTGGATCGTGTTGCAGGCCTATTACGCAGAAGCAACCGGGCGGAAGCTGGCCGAGGACGCCAGCGCGCGGTTCGGCGCGCCGCCGCTGGTCAACGAGTTGCTGAGCACCGGTGGCGTCGATGCCGGGCTGAACTTCTGGCAGTGGAATGCCCGAGCCAAGGCTGCCGGCATGGTGGAGCTGGTTTCGGTGGCGGAAATGCTGGCGCGGCTGGGGGTTGCCAGTCCCGTGCCGCTGTTGGGGTGGACGTTCACGGAAGCGACGGCGGCGACAAAGTCCGAAGCGCTTGTGGCGTTTCTCGATGCGTCGTTCGCGACCAAGGCGGTGCTGCTGGCCGACGACGCCGTGTGGGACGGCTTGCGCGAGCGGATGGGCGCCGAGGATGATGCGGCGCTGTTCACGCAGTTGCGCGACGACTATCGGTCCGGGATCGTCAGCGACTATGATCCGGCCGGCATGCAGGCGGCGGCGCAGGCCTTTCAGCTGATGGCGCGGTTCGGCGGGCCGGAACTGGTGGGTGACCAGAGCGAGCTGACGGCCGGAACGTTCTGGGAGGGGTATCGGAAATAGCGGGCTTTTCGCCAGACGGCGGCAGGGACACGCGAGGGACCTCGCTGGAGTGGCTGTCGCTGCCGCTGCTGCTGGTGGTGTGGCAGGGGCTGGCGCTGCTGTTCATGAGCCGGCTGTTTCCTGGGCCGATCGCGGTGGGCGCTGAGCTGTGGCGGCTGGCGAGTGCCGGGAGCCTGTTGCCGGACCTGGGCAAGACGCTGTGGCGGGCGAGTGCCGGGTTTGCGCTGGCGATGGGGATCGGCACGGTGCTGGGGATTGTGCTCGGGCGGCTGCGCTGGGCCGACCGACTGTTTTCGGCCTGGCTGGTGGTGGGGCTGAACCTGCCGGCGATCGTGGTCGGGATTGTGGTCTATATCTGGCTGGGGCTGACCGAGCTGGCCCTGATCCTTGCGGTGGTGATCAACAAGGTGCCGCTGGTGATCGCGACGGTGCGCGAGGGGGTGCGGAGCTTTTCGCGCGAGTTTGACGAGCTGGCGCTGGCGCTCAGGATGCCGCTGCTGCGGCGGTTGCTGTTGATCGCGCTACCGCAATTGCTGCCATTTCTGCTGGCAGCGGCGCGGACCGGGCTGTCGCTGATCTGGAAGATCGTGCTGGTGTTCGAGGTGCTGGGGAGCGATGGCGGCGTCGGCTACCGGATCAGCGTGATGTTCCAGTTCTTCGATATCACCGGAATCCTGGCCTATACAGCGGCGTTCGTGGGCGTGGTGCTGGCCTTTGAATATGGCGTGCTGCGGGTGCTCGAGCGGAGGTTGCTCAAGTGGCGCAGCAGCTGAGCATAGCGATCCGGGAAAAACGGTTCGGCGAGGGGCCGGCGCTGTTCAAGGACTTCCGCCTGGAGGTGGCGGCCGGGAGCGTAGTGGCGCTGCTCGGGCCGTCGGGCGTGGGAAAATCCAGCCTCGTGAGGATGGTGGCCGGGATCGACAGCGCCTTCGAGGGTGTGGTCAGCATCGATGGGGTGCCGGCGGCGGAGGCGCCGCGGCCGGGGCTGGTGTTCCAGGATGCGCGGCTGCTGCCGTGGCTGAGTGCCATCGACAATGTCCGGGCCAGCGACCCTGGAATGAGCCGGGACAAGGCGCTGGCCCTGCTGGAGCGGGTGGGGCTGGCGGAGCGCGGTGAGGCGTTTCCCCACCAGCTGTCCGGCGGCATGCAGCGGCGGGTGGCGCTGGCGCGGGCGCTGGCGGTGAATGCCGAACTGCTGCTGCTCGATGAACCCTTCGTGTCGCTGGACCGGGCACTGGCCGACGAGATGCAGGGGCTGGTCGCCGGGTTGATTGCCGCCGAGAAGCTGACCGTGCTGCTGGTGACGCACCTTGCCGAGGACGCGGCGCGGCTGGCGGACCGGGTGATCGTCCTCGCTGGACTGCCGGCGCAGATTGTCACCGATGTGCCGCTGCCGGTGCCGCGCGGGCAGCGAGATCGGGCGGTGATTGAAGGCTATGTGGCCGCGCTCGGCGGGTGACCGCGTGGCGGCGCATGGCACGCCAGCATCGGTGCGTGTTCGAGAACGAACAGCGCAAAGGCGAGGAGCCAGGCGGTGCCGCCGAGCATGAGCAGGGTGTGATAGTGCGCGCCGATCAGTTCGGCGAAGGGGCGGAGCACGGCGGCGAGGAGCAGCGACAGATAGCTCAGCGTGGTCATCGGCGAGGCCACGAGCGGCCGGCCGGTATGGCCGCGGGTGGCGCGCGACATGACGGCGAGGGTCATCAGGCCGATGACGCCAACGGTGAGCACGTGGAGGGCCGAGGCGATGGCGATGACGCCGAGGGCGGCGAGCGCCATGGCGACGAGGCCGAGCGGCACGAAGGCGTAGGCCAGGTGGAGGACGAGGACGAGCGGCTCCTCGAGGGTCCGCAGGCCGCGCCAGCGCCAGAGGCGGGCGGCGTTCAGCACCGCGGCCAATAGCGCGAGTGGCGCGACGGGCGGCCAGTCGGGCAGGATGCTCCAGCTGGCGAGCGCGAGGCCCAGCGTGATGATGGCGGCGATATCGAAGCGGCCGAAGGGGACAGGCAGGCGCTTGTCGCCGCGCCGGGACAGGTAGTTACGGGTGAAACTCGGGATGATGCGGCCGCCGACAATGGCGACGAGCAGCACATAGACAGAGGTGGCGAGGCGGAGTGGCAGCTGGGTGTCGAGGCTGGTGAGGACGGCGGCATGGCACCAGAGGTTGAACGCGGCGAGCAGCGCGACGCCGACCAGCACCTTGAGGTTCTTCCAGTTGGAGCCGGCGACGATCTCGCGCGCGACGATGGCAGCGAGGGCGAGGAGGAAGGCGGCATCGACCAGTGCGGCAGGCCAGACGCCGAGGAGATCGGGCTGCAGCATGACCAGCCGGCCGGCGAGCCAGAGCAGCACAAGAAACAGTAGCGGGCGACCGGACACCGGGAGCCGCCCGGTCCAGTTCGGCACGGCCGTCAGCAGGAACCCGGCGAGTGCGGCGGCGCCATAGCCGAACAGCATTTCGTGGCCGTGCCAGAGGGTCGCGCCATAGGTGGTGCCGCCGATTTCGAGGCCGGTGGCGAGCGCGACGATCCAGGCCAGCATGGCAAGAAAGGCGAAAATGCCCGCGCCGAGGAAGAACGGGCGGAAGCCATAGGAGAGCAGTGCGGGACCTTCAGCCGCGAGCCCGCGGGGGATGCCGCCACGTCGGCGGCTGGTGAGCGGTGGGGACTGGATGGTCATAATGTGGCTCCGTGTCGCTGGACGGAGACTGCCGGAGACCGGCGTCGGGTTCTTTGCGCCGGCGCAACGAAGCTCGCGGAAAGGGCTGCGAGGGTGGAGGCTGGGAGGTTGCCATGCAAACCGAGCGCTTCATCGATTTGCCCGTGTCCGAGATCATGCGCCGCTGGCCGGCGACCATCGGGGTTTTCATCGATCTGGGCATGCATTGCGTCGGCTGCCCGATCGCGGTGTTCCACACGCTGCTGGAAGCGGCGGGGGAGCACCGGATCGGCTTCGAGACGCTGGTGGCGGAAGTGTCGGACGCGATCGAGGGTAAAGCTAGAGCAGGCCCGGGGCGCGCCCGTCGCCGATCAGCAGCAACTGGTGGGCGTCCTTGACCAGGAGCTTCTGGCGGCCGCCTTCGACAAGGCCGGCCGTCTCCCAGGCGGTGAGGATGCGCGAGACGGTGTGCAGCGTGGTGCCGGTCATTTCGGCGATGTCCTGCTTGGACACCGGGAAATCGATGCGGATGCCTGAGGCCTCCTTCTTTCCCGACTGGTTGACCAAGCGCAGTACGGCATGGGCGACGCGGCGTTCGACCTCCTCGGTGGCGAATTCCTGGATGCGCGCATGCGCTTCCTGGAGGCGCTGGCCCATGGTCTGCATGGCATTGATGGCGAGGCTCGGGTGGCGCGGCAGCAACTCGTCCCACCGCGCCATCGGCCAGGCCAGCGCGATGGAATCGACGACGGCGGTCGCGGTGCCCGGGTAATCGGGACGATGGAGGGCCCGCGCGATGCCGAAGAGATCGCCGGGATTGACCATGCGGACGACGGTCTGCTGGCCCTCGGGGGTGACCTGGGTGACGCGCAGGCGGCCATTGAGCAGGACGAAGAACTGCGCGGCGCGCTCGCCCTGCTCGAAGACCATTTCGCCGACGGGATAGCGCCGACTGGTGGCGCCAGTCAGCACGTCGTCGAGATCGGCGTCGGCCATGGTGGCAAACAGCGGCAGATCCCTGATCAACGAGCGGTCGAGGCTGGCCGGCATTGGCGGCTCCGGTTGGCGGTGGCCGCCAGACATAGAGCCTTTCAATGGCAGCAACAACACGCGGGGATCAGGCGAGGCCGAAGAGGTGCCTCGCGCCCACGGTGACGCGTTCGAGGAGGCCGGGTTCGCGGACGAGGCGGAAGCCGAGGGCTTCGGGGGGACGGCCGGTGGAGCAGCCACCGCTGCGGGCGTCGCGGATGAAGCCGCTCATCGGGGCCCGGTGCTGGCCCTCGAGCAGGCGGACGCCGCAGGATTCGAGGCGCGAGACGATGTTGCCGGCGGCATCGAGCGTGGTGCGGCTATCGCAGGTGGCGGTCCATTCCCAGACCGGGCCGGCGAGATCGGCGAGGCCGAAGCTGTTGCTGCCATGGCTCCCCACGGGACCGGGATCGGTGGTTTCGCCACGTGCCAGGGCGGCTTCGCGGGCATAGGCATCGATCCAGGCGTCGGCGGGGTTGTCGCTGTCGCCATTGGCGCCGATGGCGGGATCGACGGCCTTCTCGCCAGCGGCAAAGACCCATTCGGCAATGGTGGGGAGGCGCCAGGTGGCGCCGGTCACGGCGCTGAGCCATTGGGCATAGTCGATGGCGTCGTCGTAGCTGACGCCGGTGACCGGGTGGTCGGGAGCGAGCTTGCGCTGCTGCGGTGCTGTGCAGGCGCCGTCATCAACGCAGCGGGCATAGTCACCGACCGTGACCTGATAGGTCATGATCTCAAGCGGGTCGGGGCCAGCGACGGACAGCAGCGGGCCATCGATGGTTCGGCCATCGGGCCGCTGGAAGGCACCAGTGTCGCGATAGCTGTACGGGCGCGAGGCAATGCGCGTGGTTGCCGGGCTGTCGATAGCGGCCCCGAGGCGCGGCAGGGGGACGGCACCGATTTCCAGACCGACAATGCCCAATAGCGCCACGAGCAAGGTGGCGGGCAGCAGCAGATCCAGCGCGTTGACGTTGTGGGCAGTTGCGGTTCTGGCATGGGCCATGGCGGCCTCCCTGCGGCGAGAAGGGCGGCCCATGGGCCGCCCAGATGTGGCTCAGGCGATGGGCGTTGGAGCCTGGACCTGGGTCATCAGGTCGTCGTTCCAGTCGCCTTCGACCACGACATGGGCGGTGGCGCCCAGTTCCACCGCCTCGATGAGGTTGTGGTTGACGTATGCGTAGATGCCCGGCTGGAGGAAGGTATAGAGCATGGCGCCCGCCGCGCCGCCGGGGATGTGCCAGGTCTCGAGATCGACCTCGGGCGGGTTGCGGAACTTGCCGGTGTTCCAGACATAGTCGCCATGGCCACCGATCAGGTGCGGGCGGGTGTCGCGATTGGCCTGCGAGTGGAGGAAGAGCACGCGCTCGCCGACCCTGGCGGTCATGGCGTTTTCGCCGGTCAGCGCGCCGACGGCGCCGTTGAAGACCTCGTGCGTGGGGGTGAGCGTGCGCATTACCGCCAGCATCTCGTCATAGGCATCGCCCGAGGTCTCGTACTCCTTGAAATTGCCGTCGGCGTCGCGCGGGACATAGAAATCCTGCTCGCCGATATAGTAGACGCGGTCGTAAGGGAGCGGATTGCCGGCACCGTCCCTGAGGCCATCGCGCGGCAGGATCATGATAGCGCCGTTCATCCCCGATACGACGTGCCAGGGGATCATCGGGCCGCCCGGTGCGCAGTGATAGACAAAGACGCCCGGGCGGGTGGCCTTGAAACGCAGGACGACCTTTTCACCCGGGTTGATCAGAGTGAGGCCACCACCGCCGAGGGCGCCGGTGGCGGCGTGGAAGTCGATGTTGTGCTGGAGGCTGTTGGTTTCGGGGTTGATCAGCGTCAGCTCGACATAGTCGCCCTCGTGCACCACCATCAGCGGTCCGGGGACCGTGCCGTTGAAGGTCATGGCGTGGACCACCGTGCCGTAGTCGTCGACGACGATCGGCTTTTCCTCGATGGTCATTTCGAACTCGACAATCTTCGGGCCACCGGTCGCCACCTGTTCATGGACATGGACGAAGGGCGGATCGACAAGATCGACCTTGACCCGCGGCAGGTCCTTCAGTTCGGGCGGCGGGCCGGTCGTGACGCCGGCCTCGTTGGCGGCGGCGGGGACGGCAGCGAGGACCGCCCCGAACACCCCAGCAAAGGCTGCGGCACCGATCAGCGTCCGGCGCGTGAGTTCAACTTGGTCCTGCCCGTGCATCTTTCTGCTCCATCGCCTCGGGAGCGCCATTCGCTCCGTTCGTGGCAGTGACGTAGCGCGGGGGCCGGAGACGATCTTTGCGGCGCCGCAAACAGCGACGGGATCTTCGGGGCGGGCGACGCGAATAAGTGTCGCAGTGTTTGATCCGCATCAAAGTCGAGCCGTAGGAACCAGCGATACACACGCTGCATCTTTCCCGCCCCGGGATGGGTGAACTCCAGGAGACGACGATGAACAAGCTGTTCGGTACGATGGCTGCGGTCGCAATTGTTGCGGGCGCCATGAGTGCCCCTGCTCTAGCGGCCAATTTCGACGTGCAGATGCTGAACAAGGGTGCGGCCGGCGCCATGGTGTTCGAGCCGGCACTGGTGAAGCTCGCGCCCGGCGATACGGTGACGTTCCTGCCCGTCGACAAGGGCCACAATGCCGAGAGCATCAAGGAGATGACGCCGGAAGGCGCAGAGCTGTTCAAGTCGGGCATGAACAAGGAAGTGACCGTCACCTACACGGTGCCGGGCGTCTACGGCATCAAGTGCGCGCCGCATTTCGCCATGGGAATGGTGATGGTGGTGGTGGTCGGCGATGACCTCGGCAACCTCGAAGCGGTAAAGGCCGCCAAGGCGCCGGGCAAGGCCAAGGAGCGTTTCGAAGCGCTGTTTGCCGAGCTGGAAGCGCAGTAGCCGGCAGACACGCCGCTGCCTCTGCCCGCCGACCCGAGCACAGACCGGGCCGGGCGCCGACGAAGGATCGACCATCGCCTCGCGGATTGCGGGCGGTGGTCGATGCCACTTGTGCGCCAAGATTTGTGCGCGATGAGCGGCTTGAGCCGGGGTAAGCTGGCCGGCGTGGCGCCGCAACAGGCATATTGACAGACACAGCATGGGAGCAGGCCGGCATGGGCGCTGAAGCACAGGCTCCGTCGGGGACGGTCGTGGCACCAGGATCGGGGGGCGGCAAGGCCAGCCGGTTTGCCGCCCTGGGCGACAGCTATCGGCAGTATGGGCTGGTGAGTGTAGCCGTCCTGGGACTGGCGACGGGTGCCGCGCTGTGGGTGGGCGGCCGGCCCGACCTGTCGAGCCTCGCCTGGATGGCCGCGACGCTGCCGGTGCTGCTGGCGCTGCTGATCGAGATCGTGAGCTCGTTGCGGCGTGGCGATGTGGGGCTGGATGTGGTCGCAGCCCTGTCGATGAGCGCGGCGCTGGTGTTCGGGGAAACCCTGGCCGGCAATGTCGTGGCGCTGATGTATGCGGGCGGGCAGTTGCTCGAGACGTTCGCGCAGGGCCGGGCGCGGCGCGAGATGACGGCGCTGCTGGGGCGGGTGGCCCATAGCGCGATGCGCTATCGTGGCGAGGAACTCGAAGAGGTGCCGATTGCCCAGATCGTGCCGGGCGACCGGTTGCTGATCCGGCAGGGCGAGGTGCTGCCGGTGGACGGGCATGTCGCGGGGTCGCCCGCAACGCTCGATCTGTCGGCGCTGACCGGCGAGTCGATGCCGTTGCAGGTAAGGCCGGGGGGCGAGGGGCTGAGCGGGGCGAGTTCGGTGGGGGCGCCGTTCGAGCTGGTGGCCAGCCGGCCGGCGGCCGAGAGCACCTATGCTGCGATCGTGCGGCTGGTCGAAGGGGCACAGGCGAGCAAGGCCCCGATGGTCCGGCTGGCCGACCGCTACGCCATCTGGTTTCTGGGTTTCACGGTGGTATTGGCCGGGGCGGCATGGGCGTTTACCGGCGACCCGATCCGGGCGTTGAGTGTGCTGGTGGTGGCGACGCCGTGCCCACTGATCCTCGCGGTGCCGGTGGCGATCATTTCGGGGATTTCACGGGTGGCGCGCATCGGCGTGCTGGTCAAGCAGGGTGGCGTGCTGGAAGCGCTGGCGCGGGTGAAGGTCGCGGTGCTCGACAAAACGGGCACGCTGACCGTGGGGCAGGCCAGCGTCTCGGAAATCCGCGCGGCGAACGGCTTCGGTGAAGACGAAGTGCTGCGGCTGGCCGCCAGCCTCGACCAGGCCTCGGGCCATGTGGTGGCGGCGGCGCTGATCGGCGAAGCGTTGCGGCGCGGCTTGACGCTGTCGGCGCCGCGCGAAGCCGAGGAGAGCGCCGGCGAAGGAATCGAGGGGTTGATCGACGGCCAGCGGGTGGCGTTGGGGGCCAATCGCTATGTCGGGGCGCGGCTGTCGGTTGGCATGGATGCGTCGTTGCGCGATGGCATCGCGCCGGAGACGATGACCGTGGCGGTGGCGTGCGACGGGCAGATGGCGGGGCTGATCGTTCTGGAAGATCGGGTACGGGACGACGCGGGCCAGCTTGTCGATGAACTCCGTGCCGCGGGTCTCAGGCGCATCGTGCTGGCCTCGGGCGACCGCAGCGAGATCGCCGAGGCGGTGGGCGCGCGGCTGGGGATCGACGCGGTGCTGGGCGGGCTCGACCCGCAGAGCAAGGTGGCGGTGGTTCAGCGCGAGGCGGCGGTGGGTCCGGTGATGATGGTGGGCGACGGCGTCAACGACGCGCCGGCGCTGGCCGCGGCCGATGTCGGGGTGGCGATGGGGGCACGCGGCACGGCAGCGTCATCGGAGGCGGCGGGCGTGGTGCTACTGGTCGATGAGCTAGGGCCGCTGGCCAAGGCGATTGTTATTGCCAAGCGCACACGGGCCATTGCGGTGCAGAGTGTGGTCGCAGGGCTCGGGCTGTCGGTGCTGGCGATGGTGGCTGCCGCGTTCGGCTATCTGTCGCCGGTCGAAGGGGCGCTGCTGCAGGAAGCGATCGACGTGGCGGTGATCCTCAACGCGCTGAGGGCTCTGCGGTAGGGCGGCGGTAGCGGGACTGGCCGCCGATGACGGTTTCGAGGACGGAAAAGTCCGTCGGGTCGAGCACGACGAAATCGGCGAGCTTGCCGGCCTCAAGGCTGCCCAGATCGCGGTCGCGGCCGATGACGCGGGCGGGGACGAGGCTCGCCGCGTGCGCTGCCTGCACGAGATCGGCACCAGCCATGGCGAGATAGTTGCGCATGGCTTCGTCGGAGGTCAGCGACGAGCCGCAAAGGCCGCCATTGCGGTCGCGCACGGCATGGCCCGGCCGGCTGGTGACGACGTAGCCCGGATAGAACTCGAACTCGGTGCCCGGCAGGCCGGCATATTTCATCGAGTCGGTTTCGAGGAAGACGCGGTCGGTCGGCAGCTGCGCGAGGATGCGCAACAGCTTGGGGTGGGTGTGGATGCCATCGGCAACGACGCCAAGCGCCAGATGCCGCTCGGCCAGCAGGGCGTCGGGCAGCGAGAAGACGTGCACGCCGGAATTGTCGGGCGGCAGCGCGCGCATGACGTCGTACATATGAGTGACGGCATCAATGCCCCAGCTCGCATAGCGGGAGACATCGTCGGGGGCCGCCTGGCTGTGGCCAAAATGGATCGAGACGCCCTCGGCCTTCATCAAGCGGATGAAGGCCTCGGCACCGGGAAGTTCCGGGGCGATGGTGATGGCGGCCAGCCGCCCGCCGGCGCTATCGAGCATCAGCTTTGCGAGATCGGGCGAGGGCAGTTGCAGGTTCTGCGGGTTGTGGGCGCCGGGGGAATTGAAGCAGGGCCCCTCGCTGTGAATGCCGATAGCGCGGGCGCCCTCGGCGCGGTCGCAGGCATCGGCGAGGCGCGAGAGGACGCCGGCAAACTCGGCGGGTGGCTGACAGCCGATCGACGGGAGGAAGGCGGTGACGCCGCGTGCGGGGAGCTTGGCCGAGGAATCGGCGACACCGGTGGGCGTCGCGTCGGCGTAGTGGTTGATGTCGAAGCCGTGCTGCAGGAGGTCGATCATGCCGGGAAAGAGCAACGTACCGCGCACATCGACGGTGTGCCAGTCGGCGCCGGTGGCGCTGCCAGGCTCGACAAGGGCCACTATACGGTCATCCTCGACCAGCAAATCGCGGAGGACGACCCCGGTGGGGGTGACGACCATGCCACCGGACCAGCTCTGCTTGACACCCATGGCGAACGTCCTACTAGCACCCTTCCATAAGGACCTGATAATCGGCTTCGTGCCGGCCGTAAACGCCGGGGGATGTCCACATATGGTTGTAGGCCTGCGGCGCCGGAAAATGCGGCTGCGATGCCGGAAAGAGGAAGTCACACCATGCTCAAGCTCGTCGATAGCGGCGCCCGCTCGCACCTGCCGTTCAGCCCGGCCTTCATTGCCGGCGAGCTGATGTTCGTTTCCGGGCAGGCCTCGGTGGACGCCAAGACGGGCGCGATCATTACCGGCAGCTTCGAGGAGGAGATGCGGCGCTCGATCGAGAACCTCCGCGCCATTCTGGAAGCCGGCGGACTGAGCCTCGACCACGTCGTGAACGTCAAATCCTATGTAGCGGACGAGGCCGACCTCGCGCTCTACAACCAGATCTATCCCGAGTATTTCAGCGCACCGCGCCCGAGCCGCAGCACGATTGTGGGCGTGCTCGGCAGCAAGCTGAAGTTCGAGCTCGATTGCGTGGCCTATGTCGGCGCGACCCGGCAGCAGGCGGAACGGATCGGCTGAGGGCGCTGCCTTCGGCTAGGCCCGTGGGCTGGTGGGCAGAACGATGGCGGCCTCGAAGCCGTCTTCGGCGCCGGTCGCCGGGGAGCGCAGCGTGAGGCTGCCGCCGGCCTGTTCGAGGATGGTGCGGGCAATCGAGAGGCCGAGGCCGCTGCCATCGGCGGCGGTGTCGCCACGCACGAAGGGCTGGCCGAGGCGCGCGAGATCGGCGGGGCTGACGATCTCGCCCTCGTTGACGACCCGAAGCGTGGCACCCTGCCCCAGAACAATGCGTACCGGCCCGTCCGGCGCGCCGTGCTTGAGGCCGTTCTCGACCAGATTTCGCACCGCAATGGCGAAGGCATCGGGATCGATGGCGGCGGTGAGGGTCTGCCCATCGGTCTCGAGCGCGACGCGATCGCGCCAGATGCTCATGGAATTGATGTCACGCACGACGAGGTGCAGCGCCGGCAAGAGATCGATGGCTGCATCGGAGCGGGCGAAGCCGGCCTCTACCCGCGCCAGTTGCAGGAGCTTCTCGGAGAGCTTGGAAAGTCTCTTCAGCGCAGCCTCGATGTCGCGCAGCCGGGCGACACCAGGGGCAGTGCCGAGTTCGGCCGCCAGTTGCTGGGTCTGTGCCAGTGCGCCGGCGATGGGGGTGCGCAACTCGTGGGCGCTGCGGGCGGCAAAGGCGCGTTCGGCATCGAGGGCGCACTTGAGACGGGTGAGCAGCGCGCCAACCGCCTCGGCAATCGGCGCCAGTTCGACGGGATGGCCGTCGGAGCCGACGGGTTCGAGATTGCGACTGTCGCGCTGGGCAATGTCCTGGCGCAGCGCCTCGAGCGGGCGCAGCGCGAGGCGCATAGCCAGCCAGATGCCGCCAGCCATCAGCGGCAACAGGGCAAGCAGGGGCAGCCCCAGGGCGATGATGCTGTCGCGCAGTGCAACCAGCCGGCGGTCGGTGATCTCGATGATGGCGATCGAGTAGCCCGACCGCGGATCGACCAGGCCGAAGGTGCGGCGGCCATCGAGTTCGCCATAGCCTTCGTGCGGGATGCTCGATACCGGGGTCAGCGGTGCGTCTTCGTCGCGCAGCACGATCTCACCAGCGGGGTTGCGGACGAAATAGGTGAAGACCGACCGGTACTGCTCGCCGCTCTCGGGGGACAGGCGATCGTCCTCGTCATCGTCGCCATCGCCAAACCCTTCGCCGACGACAAAGTGATCGACGGTGCCACGGCGCTCGCGGAGCTCGTGAGTGGCGAGACGCAGCAGCCTGAGGGCGCTCTGGCGCAGGCCCTCGTCGCGCGCCTCGTTGAGTTCGTGCTGCATGACACCGACGGAGATGGCCGCCGCTCCCACCCAGAGCAGCGCCATGCCGGCGGTGAGGCCGAGGGCGAGGCGGAGGGCGATGGAGGGCGCACGTTTCATGCATTCACCTGATAGCCGAGCCCGCGGATGGTTTGCACATAGTCGCGGCCCAGCTTCTTTCTGAGCCGGCTGACATAGACCTCGACGGCGTTGCTCTCGACTTCGGCACCGAAGGCATAGAGCGAGTCTTCGATCTCCGATTTGGTGACAATGGCGCCGCGGCGCGACAAGAGGCGTTCGAGGACTGCCCATTCGCGCGCGGTCAGGCTGGTCTTTTCTCCGGCGACGGTGACGGTGCGCCGGCCCAGATCGACGGCGACGCCGGCCGAGATGATTTCGGGGGTGGGATTGCCGCCATAGCGACGAGCGACTGCAGCGATGCGGGCGGCCATTTCGGCGAGATCGAAGGGCTTGACCAGATAGTCGTCAGCGCCCGAGTTCAGCCCCTCGATGCGGATGGCCACCTGATCCTGCGCGGTGGTGATGATGACGGGCACGGTGCTGCCGGACGAGCGAAGCTCCCGCAGCAGATCAAGGCCGCGGCCATCGGGCAGGTTGAGGTCGAGCAGCACCAGTTCGTAGGGGACGCTGTCGAGCGCGAGCCGAGCATCATCGAGCCGCTGCATCCAGTCGACCGCATGTCCCGAGGAGAGGACATGGTCGCGGATGGCGGCACCCAGCACGTGGTCGTCTTCGATCAGCAGCACGCGCAAACGGTCGCACCCCCCTGCAGCCAGATAGCGCCGAAAGCTTACGCCAGCCTGACAAACAAACCGTCATCGCTTCAGGCTGCTGTCAGCCTCGCGTGATCGAAGGGGGACGTTTCCGAGACAACAGGAGCGTGATCGTGAAGAAACTCGTGGCAATGCTGATGCTGGCGACAGCCCTCGTGGCGCCCGGCGCCGTCGTGGCGAGCGAGGTGACTATCGCCGCGACACTGGCCCCCTATTCCGGCCATGAGGCGTACCTCGCCGTCTACCTGACGGATGCGGAGGGCAACTACAACTCGACGCTGTGGGTGGCCGGGCACAAGTCGAAATATTACGGCGCGCTGCGCGGCTGGGTGGCCGGGGTATCGTCGGCGGGCGGGGTGAACATCGACGGCATCACCGGCGCCAGCGTCGGCGGCGGCGAGACGCTGACCGTTCAGGCCGAGCTTGCCGATGCGCTGATCGACGCCGGCTACGAGATCCATATCGACACCGCGGTGGAGCGTGGCGGCGAATATATCGACGACGCGGTGATCCCGCTGACATCGACGCCGGCCAGCGTCAATGGCACCGGCTATGTCGACAGCCTCTCGATCAGCTTCTAGCGAGACCAAGAATGCGCCGCTTCCATTCGCTCGCGGGCCTGATCGGGGCTGTGCTGGTCGTCTTGATGGCGAGCACGGGGTTCATCCTGTCGCTGCAACCGATCGCAGACGCCGCGTCGACGCTGACGTCCAGTGCCGGGACCAGCGTGGCGATGGTGGCCGACGTCGTCGCCGAGCAGATGCCCGGTGTCGAGCGGCTGGTGCGGTCGGCTTCGGGGCAAGTGGTGGCCTATGGCTTTGAGGATGGCACGCGCACGGCCGTGGTGATCGATCCCGCCACCGGTGCGGCAACCGGGGCGTATGAGCCATCGGCGTTCTTCAGCTTTGTCACCGAACTGCACCGCTCGTTCCTTTTGGGAACGTTCGGGCGTGGCGCGGCCGGAATTGCGGCGCTGGCTATGCTGGGATTGTCGATCAGCGGGCTGTTGCTGCTGGTCAGCAAGATGGGCGGGTGGCGGAAGCTGCTGGCCGGGGCGCGCGGGACCAAGACGCAGCGGCTGCACACCGACCTTGCCCGCATTGCGGTGGTGGCGCTGTTGATGACGGCGGCGAGCGGCGCCTATATGTCGGCGGTCAATTTCGAGCTCGTTCCCGAAAGCGCGGCAGCTGTGTTCTCGCTGCCACCTTCGAGCCAAGGCGACAGCGTTGCCGGCATCGGCACGCTCGCGGCGTTGCAGGATATTGCGCTGACCGATCTGCGCGAGCTGAGCTTTCCGGCGGCCGGCGATGCCAGCGACGTGTTCACGGTGACGACGAATGCCGGGCAAGGCTATGTCGATCAGGGCACGGGCGCGATGCTGTCGTTCACGGTCAATGACGTGTGGCAGCAGGTCTATGAGTGGTTTTACCTGCTGCATACCGGCCAGGGCGTGCCGTTGATCGCGCTGGTGGTCGGGCTCGGGGCGTTGGCCGTGCCGGTGCTGGCGCTCACCGGGACGGCGATCTGGTGGCAACGGCAGCGCAGCACGCCGCACATCGAAAACAATGCCGGGTGGCGCGAGGCCGACACGGTGATCCTCGTCGGCAGCGAGGCGGGCAGCACCTGGGGCTTTGCCGCGACGCTGCATGGTGCGCTGCAGGGCCAGGGGCAGAAAGTGCATGTGGCGGCGATGAATAGTCTGCGCCGCGACTATCCCAAGGCGGAGCGGCTGCTGGTGCTGGCCGCGACCCATGGCGAGGGCACGGCGCCCGCATCGGCCACGCAGTTCTTCGCCCGGCTTGGGGCGTTCTCGGCAACGCCGGACTTCGCGGTGCTGGGTTTTGGCGACCAGAGCTTTCCGCGCTTCTGCGCCTATGCGGTGGAGGTCGATGCGGTGCTGGCAGCCAAAGGGCTGAAGCGACTGCTGCCGATCGATGGCATCGACCGGCAATCGGCCGGGGACTTTGCGGCGTGGGGCCAGAAGCTGGGGGCGCAACTGGGCATGCCGCTGACGCTGACCCATGTGCCGGTGCTGCCACCGAGGCGGCGGCTGGTGCTGGTCGAGCGCACGCTGTACGGCATGGAGGTGCAGGCGCCGATGGTGGTGCTGCGCTTTGCCGTGCCGAAGACAGGCAGATGGTTCACTCGTCACCTGCCGCGTTTCGAGGTCGGTGATCTTGTCGGGATCACGCCGCCGGGCAGCCAGGTGCCACGGTACTATTCGCTGGCGTCGGGCTCGCGCGACGGGGTGCTGGAAATCTGTGTCAGCAAGCAGGTGGGCGGGCTCTGCTCGGAGTACTTACACGGGCTGGTGCCGGGCGACGCGATCGAGCTGTTCGTCCGCGCGAACCCGGACTTCCGGCACAATGGCGGGAAGCGGCCGCTGATCCTTGTAGGGGCCGGGGCGGGACTGGCGCCGCTGGCCGGGTTCATCCGCCACAACTGGCGGCATAAGCCGATCCACCTGTTCTTCGGCGCCCGCGATCCGAACTCGGACTTTTTGTACCGCGACGAGATGCTGGCGGCGCTGGAAGATGGCCGGCTGACGGCGCTCAACACCAATTTCTCGCGCGTTCTGGGCGGTGGCTACGTGCAGGACCGGCTGGCGGCGGAGGCCGAGGCGATCCGGATGCTGGTGCGGCAGGGCGCGCAGATCATGGTGTGCGGCGGTCGCGACATGGCCAAGGGCGTGCGTGATGCGCTCGACCAGTGCCTGGCTCCGCTGGGGCTGTCGGCGGACGCTCTGAAACAGAAGGGATTGTATCTCGAAGATGCATATTGATCTGGTGGACCCCAAGCAGCCGGCAAGGCTCGCTGCGCGGTTGAAGCGGCAGGTGAGGAACGGCCCGACAATGGGCAGCCGCTATGCGGCGGTGTTCTTTGCATCGGCTGAGTGCGACCTCGCGGCCGTCGCGCGCGAGCTGCAAGAGGTGGTCGATGTGGTGGACGCGCAGATGTCCACCTGGAAGGTCGAGTCCGATCTGATGCGGCTCAACCAGGCGCCGGTGGGGCATTGGGTGGCGATACCGGAGCCGCTGCTGACGGTGCTGGAGGCAGCGCTCGAGATCGGCCGCGCCTCGGATGGCGCGTTCGACATCGGCGTTGGCGATGCGGTCTCGGCCTGGGGGTTCGGCAGCAGCCGCGGCAACCGCGACGCGGCTGCGATGGCCCGGGCGAAGGATGAGCCGCGACAGCCGGCCCATCTCGGTCTGGAGCTCGATTCCGGACAGGGCCGGGTCCGCAAGCGGTGCGAGATGACGCTGGACTTTTCCGGGATCGCCAAGGGTTTTGGGGTGGACGAGCTGGCCCGCGTGCTGATCTCGCACGGGATTTTGCATTTCCTCGTTTCGATCGACGGCGAGGTGCGCGCCGAAGGCGGCAAGCCCGATGGCACTCCCTGGCGCGTCGCGGTTGAAGCGCCGACGCCGGGAGAGCGGCGGGCCGAAGGGGTGATCGAGCTGTTCACCGGTGCGATGGCGACATCCGGCGATTACCGGCACTTCGTCGAGATCGACGGCAAGCGCTACGCACACACCATCGATCCGCGCAGTGGAGCGCCACTTGCCGGCAGGGCCGCGGCGGTGACCGTCAGGACCGAAAGCTGCATGGCCGCCGATGCCTGGGCGACGGCGCTGTTGGTGATGGGCCCAGAACGCGGCACCGAGGCGGCGGCCGCGCAGGGGATCGACGCGCTGTTCATGGCGTGACGGCGCCCCCGATTGGCCGGACGCATCACGCTGCTGGCGATCAGGGCTCGCGGTGGACGACCCAGGGCATCTGGGTGGCGAACTTGCCGCCGGAGATGTCGATCATGGTGCCGGTGATGTAGGAGGCAAGATCGGAGGAGAGGAAGCAGATCAGTTGCGCCACATCCTTCGGGCTGCCCCAGCGGCGGAGCGTGAGGGTGTCGAGCAGCCGCTCCTTTTCGGCGTCCGTGCGTTCGGCAAAGCGGTTCATGCCGGTCGGGATCATGCCGGGGGCATAGCAGTTGACGGTGATCTCGTGCGCGCCGAGTTCGCCGGCGAGGACGCGGGTGAAGCCTTCGACACCGTATTTGGAGGCAGCATAGGCCGAACCGCCGACGCCGGGGATGATGGCGGCGAATGACGCGGCGTTGAGGATGCGGCCCGAGCGCTGGCGCTTCATGATCGGGATCACCGCCTGGCACATCAGGAAGGTGCCCTTGAGGTTGATGTCCATGTTGAGGTCCCAGGTCTCCTCGGACAGCTCCTCGACGCGGGCACCACCGGCAACGCCAGCATTGTTGACGAGGATGTCGATGCGGCCGAAGGCCTTGTCGACGGCGGCAACGACGGCGCGGTTGTCGTCGGCCTTCCTGACATCGCAGGGCAGTTGCAGGCCGCGCCAGCCCTGGCGCTGCCACTCGGCGGCAACCTCGTCGAGCAGATCCTGGCGGATATCGGTGACCACCACGATGGCGCCTTCGGCTGCGAGGGTCTTGGCGATTTCGTTGCCGATGCCGCGGCCGGCGCCGGTGACGATGGCGACTTTGTCCTTCAGATCGATAAGCATTTCAGATCTCCACCCGGACGTCTGGCAGACCCGGGGCATGCAGTTGCACAATGGTTGGCCCGCTCAAGCGGACATAGACGATGACGCGGCCGTCGAAGCTGAGACGCTGCGGCTGGGCGTAAGGGGAATTGTCGCTGAGGTCGCCATTCTCGATACCGAGCAGGGTGCCGCCCTCGACGGTGGCGGACACCAGCAGCTCGTTGCCGGCGATGACGCCATTGGCATCGCGCAGCGTGCATTCGATCTGGACGACATCGTCGGGGACGAGGCCGGCGTCGACGCATTGCTGGTGGGCATCGGCCGGCGCGCGCCAGATTTCGGCATCGAGGCGGACGGCGGCGCCGCGTGCCGCCAGCTCGTCGCGGGCGACGAGGCCGTTGACGCTGGTCTCGAGTACCAGAGGCGCGGCGCGCGGCGTGAAGACGGCGACCCAGTAGCCATTTTCGTCGTCTCGGGTCAGCGGGATCGGCTGGCCGCCGCAGGTGAGCTTTGGCTCGCCATTGGCAAAGCAGAGGATTTCCACGGGGGCATCGCCAACGCCATCCCAGCGCCGCGCGATGGGGTGCGACCAGAAGTTCTTGTCGGTGGCGTCGATATGAGGGCGGGTGGCGAGATAGGCGACCGGCGCATCGGACCACCAGGAGCGACGCAGCGCGTAGGTGTGTTTCTCGAAGCCGGCGACGGTGAGCAGACCCGCCCCGGAGCCGTGGATCGGCCAGCCATGGGCTTCGCCCAGGTAGTCGATGCCGGTCCAGAGGAACTGGCCGGCGATATAGTCCTTGTCGGCGGCGTGGCGCCAATCGATGTAGCGGTGGCCGTTCTCGCTGCCGACGAGCGGGGTGTCGGGCAGATGCGCGTGGTCGGCCTCGTAGAGATATTCCTTGTAGTTGTAGCCCACCAGATCGAGCGCATCGAAAAAGCCGGTGTGGCGGGAGAGTTCGGGGAAGGCGGCGCCGACAGTGACGGGGCGCGTGGGGTCCTTGGCCTTGACGATGGCGGATAGTCGCCGCGCGATGGTCGGCAGGCGCCGGGCGTCGGGCCGGTTTGGGTCGTAGGCGCGCTGCTTGGCCGACTTGTTGGCGTCATTGTTGCCGGTCATCGCCTCGAAGCGGGCGCTGACATAGGGATCGTTGGGATAGTCGATCTCGTTGCCGATGCTCCAGGCGATGATCGAGGGGTGGTTACGATGGGCGTCGACCATGTTGCTGAGGTCGCGCTCGTGCCAGGCATGGAAATCCCTGGCGTAGCCCTGATGGCGCGGCGGATAGACATTGTGGCCCTGCCACCACTTGTTCTTGGCGTTTTCCCACTCGTCGAAGGCTTCGTCGATGACGAAGAAGCCAAGCGCATCGCAGAGCCGGTAGAGCTCGGGCGCATGCGGATTGTGGGCCATGCGCACGCCGTTGCAGCCCATGTCCTTGAGCTTGAAGAGACGGCGCAGCCAAACCGCGGTGGGCACGGCGGTGCCGAGGCAGCCGGCATCTTCGTGCAGGCATACGCCCTTGAGCTTGGTCGGGCGGCCGTTGATGGAAAAGCCCTGGTTGGCATCGAAGCGGAAGGTGCGGATGCCGACGGTCTCGACATAGCTGGTGCGGCGCTCGCCATCCCCACCCGACCAGACGAGCGTGGTGGTGAGACGATAAAGGTGCGGGGTGGTGTCGGACCAGAGGTCCGGATCGGGCACCGCACCAATGAGGTCGGCTTCAGCGCTGCCGCGGGGAGGAATGGTGGCGGTGGCGCTGAAGCCGTGAACGCGCCCAGAGGAGAGGGCGCGCAGTTCGTGCTGCAGGGTGACCGAGGCGGGCTCGTCGGTGTCGTTGGCGAGCGTCTGGGCGATGCTGATCGTGGCTTCGGCCCGGTCGGCGGCAAGGGTGGTGAAGCGGGTGCCATACTCGGCAAGGCGCACCGGCTCGTGCAGCTCGATCTCGACACGGCGGGTGATGCCGGTGCCGTTGTACCAGCGGGAATCGGAGATGTCGGTGTGTTCGACGCGGACCGAGACGACGAGATCGTCGCCGGTGGCATAGGAGAGCACCTCTGTCAGATCGAAGGAGAACTCGGCATAGCCGGAGGGCCGGCCGCCCATGTGGTAGCCGTTCACCCAGACCTGGGCGTTCTTGTAAACGCCGTGGAAGACGAGGCGGACATGCTTGCCGGCAAAATCGCCGAGTTCGGCGAGCGGGAGATGGGCGCGGTACCAGCCGATGCCGCCCGGCAGGTAGCCGGTGCCGCTCGACAGCGATGGCGCGAAGGGCTGCTCGACACTCCAGTCATGCGGCACGGTGACCGCGCGCCAGGCGCTGTCGTCAAAGCCTTTCGCCCAGGCGTCGGGTTCATCCGCGAGCAGGAAGCCCCAGCGGCGGAGCTCGATAGCGTGCATTGGTGGTCGGTCCCTAGATCGCGCCGGGTTTGGATGCGGCGACGTATTTGCTGAAGATGCGGGTGAACAGGAAGCCGTTGGCGACCGCGATGCCGGCAAAGCCAAACAGCAGCCAGACGAGGCCATAACCGGTGGCGTGGGGGTAAAAGACCGTGACGCCGATGCTCAGAAGGACGATAGCGGCCGTGGCCAGCGCGGTCAGCAGATGGCGCCAGCCGAGGAGCAGCGCGTTGCGCAGCACGTCGCGGGTGCGGCCTTCGAAACGGGCGAGGTAGGGAAACGCGAACAGCGTGGTGGTCGCGAGGTTGAAGGCAAGGATGTACCAGGCGGCACGGAGGCCGAGCTGGGCGCCAGCATCGAGCGCGGCGGTGTCAAGGACATGGGACCAGGCAGCGAGGACGGCGGCGAGGGCGGCGAGCAGCAGAGCCAGCCCGGTGGCCTGGCGGAAATTGCTGCGGAACGACCGGAAATACTCGGTGGAGACGGCGTTGCACTCGCCCGTGCCAATGCGCATGGCGGTGTAGTTGAGCGCGGTCAGCGACGCGCCGATGGTCAGGACCGGGAGCGAGGTCAGGATGAACAGGAAATTGAGGATCATCACGTCGGCGATGCGGGTGAGGCCACGCATCAGGACGGAATCGGCGGAAAACAGCGTATCCACTCGTTGTCACTCCGGGGAGCCCGGGTGGGCGGGCACATGGCCCGGCCCACCCGGATCGAGTCAGCGGCTTACTTGAGGCCGCGGGCGGTGGCCCAGGCGTCCATATCGGCCTGGATCGCGGCGCGGGCATCTTCGTAGCCGACGGCAGCCAGCTTCTCGCGCATTTCGGCGACGGCCGCGGCCGGATCGTCGAACTTGCCGTACTGCAGCTGCGGGATGTACTCGGACAACACGCCGGCCATGGCGGCGAGCGTGGGGTCGATCATCGACTTGTTGATGATCAGCGTCGAGTACGGATACTCCTTGGCCGTGGCGTTCAGCTCGGCAATCAGCTCGTCCTTGTTGGGCGCGTCCGTGGTCCGCTTGGGCTCGAACTCGTCCATGCGGCCCCACCAGTAGTTGGTGTCGAGCGACATGGTCGACTGGTCCCAGCCGGCGGGACGTTCCAGCACGCCCTCGGCGTTGATGGTGTAGTCTTCGCCCTCGATGCCGTAGTTGAACAGCATGTAGTTTTCTTTGTCGTTGCGGATGAGGTCATAGACCTCGAGCGCCTTCTCCGGGTTCTTCGAGTTGGCGCTGACGGCCATGGCGCCATGCGTGAAGATGTCCTTGAAGAAGTTGCCGTTTTCCTTGCCCCAGTAGAAGAAGCGGGGATCGGAGCCGGGCTGCTTGGTGTTCATGTTGTGGACGATCTGGGTGACGTAGGTCTGCGTGTGGTGCTGCTCGGCACCGGTCAGGCCGGCATAGAGCTCCTCGCGCGTGTCGCCGTCATAGTTCAGCGCATCCTCGCGCCAGACGCCGATCTGGTTCCACTGCTTGGCAAGATTGGCCGCTTCGATCAGCGCATCGCCTTCCATGTACCAGGAGGTGACGGTGTAGGGGTCCGACTCCTTGGTATGGAACGGCGCATAATTGCCGGCGCTGACACCCTGCAGCACCTGGAAGTCGGTGTGACCCTGGAGATAGCCGGTCAGTGCCGCCTCGTTGGCGCCGGCGACGTCCCACGGATAGGCGTCAGGCTTGTTGGCCTTCACCCATTCGAAGTACTTGGTGAAGTCCTCGAACTTGGTGATCTCGCCGTTCGCGAAACCAGCTTCCGTGGCCCAGTCGCCCCGATAGAAGAAGCCGTGGTTGGTGTACTGGGTATAGTTGTCCTCGGGCATGAAATAGATGTTGCCGTCGGCAAGCTTGGTCAGGTCCCAGTGGCCAGCGGCATCGACCTGCGCCCAGGTCTTGGGGGCGTGGGCCTGCAGCATTTCCGGGGTCAGCGGCAGGAAGGCGCCCTTTTCGGCGTTTTCCCAGGCATAGAGCCAGTCGGTGGCGGTGGCGATCAGGTCGACATTGTCGTCGCCCGACAGCAACTGGACATTGTACTGGGTCTGCCAGTCGGCCCACTCGATGTAGAACATATCGAGCTTCACGTTGGCCTGGGCAAGCAGGCGCTCGTTGAGCTTTTCGAGCATCGCTTCGAGGCGACCGTTGGTGGGCTTGTTGCCCATGGTCAGCATGGTGATCTCGGTGGGCGCGTCCTGCGCCGTGGCACCGCTCATCAGAGCGGCGGCACTGAGGCCGAGAGCCAGCAGGGTTGCGCCGGCCCGTAGGATATTTCGTTTCATCTCAGACTCCTCCTCTGGAAGATGGACATGCGGTTATGCGGTGACCTTGTTGTTAGGCTCCCGATTTCCGGGAGGGCGGCCGATCACCCGCGGCCGGGTTGGTTGTCGTTGCGGCACTAGCCCTTGACTGCTCCGATGGTGATGCCACTGACGAAATACTTCTGGACGAACGGGTAGAGCAGCAGGATCGGCCCGGTCGCGACGATGGCGCTCGCCATCTTCAACGTGTTGCTGGGCAGATCGGTGATGCTGACGTTCGAGCCGGCGACCGAGTTGCGGAGCGCGTTGGCGGTATTGATGATGTTGTAGAGGTGGTACTGCAGCGGCTTGAACTCGACCGTGCTGCCCAGGTAGAGCGAGCTCAGATACCACTCGTTCCAGTAGCTGAGCGCGAGGAACAGCCCGATGGTGGCCAATGCCGGCTTCATCATGGGCAGGCAGAGCTGGGCAAAGATGCGGAAATCGCCGGCGCCGTCGACCTTGCCGCTTTCGACGATCTCGTAGGGCACGGTGCGCATGAAGTTCTTCATCAGGATGATGAGCCATGGCGTCATCAAGAGCTGGAGGAACACTGCGAAATAGCTGCCGCGCAGCCCGAGGTCGCGCGCCACCCACAGGAAGGTCGGCGCGAGACCGGCCGAGAACAGCGTGGTGAAGTAGATGAAGAACGAGATGTGGTTGCGGAAGGGGAAATCCTTGCGGTGCAAGGCGTAACCGGTCATCGAGATGACAAACAGGCCGATGGCGGTGCCGCAGACCGTCATCACGATGGTGACGATGTAGGACCCCAGGATCTGCCGCGGCGCCTTGAAGATGTATTCGTAGGCGGTGAACGAAAAGTCCTTGGGGAACAAGCCGAAGCCGCTCTGGCGGATGGCGGCCTCGCTCGAGAGCGAAGCGGAAAACATCATGACGAACGGCAGCAGGCAGAACAGCGCGAACGCTGTGACGGCGACGTAGGAGATGACCTGCAGGATGATGTCGCTGCTATCGAGCTTGATGGCGCGCGGCTTGGCCGGGCCCATGCCCACACCACTTTCGCCGGCGATGGTTTCGACGTGATCGGTCATCAGAACAACGCGTAGTCCTTGTTGATCCGCCGCACGATCCAGTTTGCCGTCATCACGAGGGCGAAACCGAACAGCGACTGGTAGAGGCCAACGGCGGTGGAGGTGGTGAAGTTGTTCTGGCTGAGCACCATGCGATAGACCGAGGTCTCGATGATGTCGGTGGTGGCGAACAGCGAGGCATTGTTGCCCACGAGGTTCCAGAACAGCCCGAAGTTTCCGTGCATGATCGAGCCCAGCGAGAACAGCACCAGGATGATGAAGGTCGGCTTGAGGCTGGGGAGCGTCACATAGCGGATGCGCTGCCAGGCCGAGGCGCCATCGATGGAGGCTGCCTCGTAGAGCGTGCGGTCAATGCCCATGATGGCGGCGAAGTAGACGATCGAGCCATAGCCGGTCGACTGCCACAGTTGCACGGTGATGATGATGAGCGGCCAGGCGCCGGCGGTCGAATAGATCTTGATCGGGTCGCCGCCAGTTTCCTTGATCAGCGCGTTGAGGGCGCCGGTGTCATAGTTGAGCAGGTTGAAGGCGATGACGCCGACCAGCACCGCCGAGATGAAAAACGGCAGGAACATCGCGGCCTGGCTGACCTTCTTGAAAAAGGTCGAGCGGATTTCATTGAGCATGATCGCGATGGCGATCTGCAGAATGTTGCCCAGGATGATGAAGGCAAGGTTGTAGAGGATGGTGTTGCGGGTCAGCGTCCACAGCTGGCCGGACTTGATGAGGAACTCGAAGTTCCTGAAGCCGACGAAGGGACTGCCGAAGATGCCGTCGCGGTAGTTGAAATTGGTGAAGGCGATCCAAACGCCGGGCAGCGGCATGTAGTTGAAGATGATGAAGAACACGATGGCCGGCAGGCACATGAGCAAGAGGATCTTGCTGTCCATGAGCTGTCGCAGCAGGGGCTTCTGCCGCAGGTAGGGCTCGTGTTTCGACATCGACACCTCTGGGTTCGGACGCCTGCGCGTCACGGCAAATGACGACGAGCTCTACGAAGAGGTCGGGCGAGGGAAATGGGGATGGCGGAAGCGCTGTGCGCGAGCGGTCCGGCTGACGCCGGGCGAAAACCGATGCATGCTGATCCTCCCAGTCCGTGGCGGGTCTTTGCCCTGCTCACGACCATTGTTAGCGACGGGAGCGATGCCGCGCAAGATTTTCAGTAAAAATTTAGTTCGCCAGATTCAGGCGCCGGGAGA
The DNA here is from genome assembly GCA_964399695.1 of uncultured Devosia sp. Lineage (GTDB taxonomy): Bacteria > Pseudomonadota > Alphaproteobacteria > Rhizobiales > Devosiaceae > Devosia_A. The sequence goes on from CAYNRZ010000009.1 coordinate 72,238, forward strand.
GCGGGTGCTGGCGCGCCACAAAACCTTGGTGGCGAGCGTCATGCGACGGCGCAATTCGCGCCCGCCGGCCTGCTCGAGCAGCATTTCCACAGCGGTCTCGCCGATCTCCTGGGCCGGTAGATGCACGGTGGTCAGCGGCGGGTTGAGGAACTGGGCCACCGAGATGTCGTTGAAGCTTGCCACCGCGATATCGTCGGGAATGGTGAGGCCCATTTCGTGGATGGCGCGATAGGCGCCGATGGCCATGCTGTCATTGGCGGTGACAAGGGCGTCGGGCCGGTTGGCCTCGGACAGGATCTGCCGGGTGAGCGTATAGCCGCTCTCCTCGGTCTTGTTGCCGGTGAGGCAGATGCGCTCGTCGAAGACGCCCTGCTCCCTGGCCCATTGCATATAGGCGCGGCAGCGGCGCTCGGGCTGCGCCGAAGGTACGCCGTCATAGACATCGACCCAGCCGGCAAAGGCGATGCGCTTGTAGCCCGCCTGGGTCAGCGACTGCAGGAGCTTGCGCATGGCAAGGGTGAGATCGGATTCGACGCAGTCGAACTCTTCGGTCGGAGGACTGAAGTCGGCGAAGACGATGTTGCGGTTATGCCGGGTGAGCCAGCCGATCTCGTTCTCGTCATGACGGCCGATGGCGATGATGCCAGAGGCGCCCTGCAGCAGCGAGGCGTCGGGCTGGCTGTCGGTGTGGTAGACCTTGACCGTCTCGATCTTGAGCGCCTGGCAGCGGCTTTCGATCCCCAGCCGCAGCGACACGTAATAGGGATCGGCGAGTTCCTGCTCTGGGCGCAGATAGTGGACTAGCGCGATCTTGCTGAGGCCCTGCTGATTGGCGCGGTTGCGGGCACGAGGCGGCTCGTACTTCATCGCCTCGGCAGTTTCGATGATGATCTGCCGAGTCTTCGCCGACACCGACAGAGTCTGGTCGAAATTCAGCACGCGCGACACAGTCGCGGGGGACAGGCCCACAGCCTTGGCGATTTCTCTGAGCGTAACCACGAGTGCTCCACATCAACTGCGCGCCCTGCTTAGGCGGGAAGAATAGACTTAGGCAAGCGGCAACACATCATATGTCGCGCGTGGGCGCGCCGCGAGGGGCGCGCTGTGCCAGCAGGACCAAACCGGACTTGGAGAGTTTCGCGCCAACCGCGACAAGAAGCGTGAGATAAATTTCACGTGTAGAATTTTCTTGCGGAGCTGTTGACTCCGCCCGGGCAGGCTGGTTGGATCGCTCTATTGCGAAATAATTCGCAATATGAAATTTCTTGCGCACCGGGACATGAACCGCAGAGTCGGCTCGGGCGGGGGAAGAGGAGGACACCTATGAAGACCTTCGGTTTGACCGGGGCCACGGCCGCGGTGTTGATGAGCCTGACCTTGGCGCCCATCGGGGCCGTGGCGCAGGACGGTTTCAAGTGCGAGCCGGGTGAGACCTACATCATGAATGTCATGGTGTCGGCGCACCCCTATTGGGTGCCCGTCTACCAGGGCTTCAAGCAGGCCGCCGAGGCGATGGGCTGCGAGACCGTGTTTTCGGGCACGCCCGACTATGACATCACCAAGCAGATCGCCTCGTTCGAGCAGGACCTGGTGAAGAGCCCCGCCGGCGTGCTGCTGCACCCGATGCAGTCGGATCCGTTCATCGAGCCGATCAACCGCGCCATCGAGAGCGGGGTGTCGATCACGACCTTTGCGGCCGACTCGCCCAAATCGAAGCGCACCGCCTACGTGACCTCGGACAACCTGGCCGAAGCCAAGTTCGCGGCCAAGGAAATCGTCAAGCAGGTCGGCGACGCAGCAGAATATGCCGTGCTGGAGAACCCGGGGCAGTCGAACCACGACCTGCGCGTCACCGCGCTGATCGCGTACATGGAAGAGAACTACCCCAACATGAAGCTGGTGGGCCGTCAGGCGAGCAACCAGGACAGCAATGCGGCCTATCGTGCGGTGGCATCGATGCTGCAGGCCAACCCGAACCTTGCGGCCCTGTGGATTCCGGAAGCCGGCTCGGCCGAGGGCGCGGTGACCGCAGTGCTCGAGGCCAATGCCAAGGTGCTGATCATGCATGCGGACGTCACGCCGACGACGCTGGAGCACATCAAGGCGGGCAACATCCACATGGCGCTGAACCCCAACCAGGGCGTGCAGGGCTTCATGGGCTTCCTCGTCACCTTCATGGGCGCGCATCCTGAACTGTTCGACCCGTTCAACGACTACAAGGTCTCTGGCTACAACCCGATGCAGGTGCCGTTCATCGACAATGGCTTTGCGGTGATCACCAAGGAGAATGCCGACTCCTTCGATCTCAACGCATACATGGTCGGGCGCGACCCCAACTAGGTTGCGGACAAGCGTTCCGCCGCGCCGCAGCGATGCGGCGCGGCCACGGGTTTCCAAGTCAACAAGGTCAGCGGACATGTCTCCGGACGCGGCACGAGCACCGATCCTCCAGATCACTGGCCTCAGCAAATCCTTCGGTCCGATCCGGGCGCTGCGGGGCGTCGACTTCGAGCTGCGCCGGGGCGAAATCCATGCGCTGGCCGGCGAAAACGGCGCCGGCAAGTCGACGCTGATGAATGTCATCGACGGTATCCTGCTGCCCGACAGCGGTGAAATCCGGCTCGATGGCGAGGTGGTCAGCATCCGGTCGCCGGCGATGGCGCAGAAGCTCGGCATCGGGCTGGTGCATCAGGAAATTGCCCTTTGCCCCGATGTCAGCGTGGCTGAAAACATCTTCATGGCGGCGACAAATACCAGCCGGGCGCTGCTGATGAACTATGGCGAGTTGCAGCGCAAGGCCGCAGACATCCTGCGCCAGCTGGGCGACATCGACCCCAGCGCGATGGTGCGGACGCTGTCGATTTCGCAGCAGCAGCTGGTGGAGATTGCCAAGGCGCTGACGCTCGACTGCCGGGTACTGATCCTCGACGAGCCCACCGCCGCGCTGACCGAGCGCGAGGCCCAGGTGCTGTTCGAGATCATGCACAAGCTCACGGCGCAGGGGATCTCGATCATCTACATCACCCACCGCATGGCGGAGATCTTTGCCAATTGCGACCGGGTGACGGTGTTCCGCGATGGCCAGTACATCACGACGATGAACGTCGCCGAGACGACGCCCGGGGCCGTGGTGAGCGCCATGGTGGGTCGGGTGATGGACGAACTTTATCCGGCCAAGCAGGCCGCCGAGGATCGCTCCGACGAGATCATCCTCGAGGTGCGCGGACTGAGCGAGGCGCGGCGCTTTCGCGACATCAGCCTCGTGGTGCGCAAGGGCGAGATCGTCGGCCTCGGCGGCCTGATCGGCGCCGGGCGCAGCGAGATCGTCAAGGGTATCTGCCGGCTCGAAGGCGAGGTCACGGGCGAGGTACGGCTCGGCGGGCGCGCGCTGACGCTCCGCAACTACAGCGACAGCATCGCCGAGGGGCTGGTCTATCTCTCCGAGGACCGGAAGGGCGACGGGCTGTTTCTCGACATGTCGATTGCCGCCAATGTCTCGGCGCTGCGGCTGCGGCAGGTGGCGAGCGCTGCCGGAATCATCGATGACGGCCGGGAGGCCGCGCAGGCGCAGCGGCTGGGGGAGCGGCTCAGCCTCAAATATGGCGACATCGGCCAGCCGGTCTCGGCGCTTTCGGGCGGCAACCAGCAGAAGGTGGCGATCGCCAAGCTGCTCTCGGTCGACCCCAAGATGGTATTTCTCGATGAGCCGACGCGCGGCGTCGATGTCGGCGCCAAGGCGGAAATCCACCGCATCCTCCGCGACCTGGCGAACCGGGGCGTCGGCATTGTCGTCATCTCGTCCGAGCTGCCGGAACTGATCGGGGTCTGCGACCGGATCCTCGTGGTCCGGGAGGGCCGGATTGCTGGTGAAGTCGTGGGCGAGGAGATGACCGAGGACCGGATCATCTATCTGGCGTCGGTCGGCAACGAACAGCAGCAGCAGGTGGCCTGACGATGGAAAAACCGGTGCTGGCAGCGGAGCTGCCATCGACAACGCAAACAAGGGCGGCGGGCGGCCTGCCGGGGCTGGTCGGGAGGGCGCTGCGGATGCGCGAGACCGGGCTGATCCTGATCATCCTGGTGCTGTTCATCACCATGAGCTTTGCCTCACCGTATTTCCTGACCTGGACCAATATGCGGGCGATGGCGATGGCGTTTGCCGTCGAGGGGATCGTCGTGGTCGGGATGACGATCCTCCTCATTTCCGGCGGCATCGATCTATCTGTCGGGTCGGTGACCGCGCTGGCGATGGTGATCGGGGGGCTGCTGTTTCTGAACGGGATGGACCCCTGGCTGGCCTCGGGCATCGCAATCGCCGCCTGCACCGCGATCGGCGCCACCATGGGGTTCTTCGTCACCAAGGTTGGCCTGCACCATTTCATCGTGTCGCTGGCGGTGATGGTGATTGCGCGCGGGCTGTGCCTCTTGGGCACAGGCGGGCGGCCGCTGGGGCTGTTCACGCTGCCCGAGAGCTTCAAGTTCATCGGCCAGGGCTCGATCGGGGTGATCCCGGTGGTGCTGATCATCTTCGTGGTGGTGGTCGTTGCCTTCGATTTCATGCTGCGGCGCACGACGATCTTCCGGAAGGTGTTCTACACCGGCTCCAACCCCAAGGCGGCGGCCTATTCCGGCATCCAGACCAAGCGGGTGATCTTTGCGACGACGACGCTGTGCTCGGCGCTGTGCGGGGTGGCTGGCATCATCTACATGGCGCGGTTCGGCTCGGCGCAGCCGACCTTCGGGATCGGGATGGAGCTCAACGTCATCGCGGCGGCGGTGATCGGCGGGGCCAGCCTCTCGGGCGGGACGGGCACCATATTCGGGGCGATCCTGGGGACGATCCTGCTCTCGGTGGTGTCGAGCTCGCTCGCCTTGCTCGATGTCTCCGTCTACTGGCAGGACATCATCCGCGGCTCGATCCTGATCAGCGCCGTGACCATCGACCACTACCTCAACAAGAGACGCCGCTAGTTCCGGGTTCGTGCGGGACAGAGGCAGGTATTTCCATGACCGACAAAAAAGAAGACTTCGAAGCCATCCGCCAGATCCACACAGTGCTGATGCTGCACTTCATGGACGGCATGACGCAGCAGGCGATCGCCAGCCAGCTGAACCTGTCGACCTCGAAGGTCAACCGGCTGATCACGCAGGGGCGGAAGCTCGGCATGGTGCGGATCGAGATCGAGAGCCCGTTCCAGCGGCTGGTGGAACTGGAGCAGCAGTTGATGGAGATCGCGCGGCTGGTGAGTGCCGTGGTGACCCCGACCGTGCCGGGCAGCGCGGACTCGACGCTGCAGCAGGTGGGGCGCGCGGCGGCGAACCAGTTGCTGGAAACGCTCCGGGATGGCGACGTGATCGCCATTACCGGCGGCAAGGCGGTGAGCGCGGTGGTCGACAACCTCGTTGCCGAGCGGGCCTTCGATGTGACCGTGGTGCCGCTGACCGGCGGGGTGCAGGGCAAGTTCTACACCGACGTCAACCATCTCGCGACGCAGCTGGCGGAGCGGTTGGGCGGCAGGACCATGCTGGTGCATGCGCCACTGTTTGCCGAGAGCCGGGCGCAGCGCGACATGCTGATGGACATGGCCTCGATCCGCGAGGTGTTCGAGCTGGCGCGCAAGGCGTCGGTAGCGCTGGTCGGTATCGGCTCGATCCGGACCCCGGGCTCGAGCTACTACGACCTGCACCCGATCTCGGCAGCCGACCGGGAGCTGCTGTTCAAGCAGGGGGTCAGCGGCGAGATGATGGCGCACCTGATCCATGCCGATGGCAGCGTTGCCGACTTCCCGCTGAACTCACGGCTGGTGGCACTCGATCCGGCGGAACTGATGGCATGCCCGCGCGTCATCGGCGTGGCGGCCGGGATGGAGAAGGTACTGCCGATCCAGGCGGCGCTGAATGGCCGCTTCCTCAAGTCCCTCGTCGTCGATGAAGTCACGGCCGCGGCAGTGTTGAGCGCCATGGAAAGCAAACAGCATGTCGCATGAGGTGCTGACACGGGCGATCGGCCGATCCGGAATCGCGGCCTCGGCGGTCGGGCTCGGCACCTGGGCGATAGGCGGCTGGATGTGGGGCGGCACCGACGAAGCGGCAGCCGTGCGCGCGATCGAGGTGTCGATCGATGCCGGCATCTCGCTGATCGACACCGCACCCGCCTATGGGCTGGGGCGTAGCGAGGAGCTGGTGGGCCGGGCGATTGCGGGCAAGCGCGAAAAGGTGGTGATTGCCACCAAATGCGGCCTCAACTGGCACAGCGGCAAGGGCCGGCACTTCTTCGACGAGGATGGGGTGCCGGTGCATCGCTATCTGGGGGCCGATGGCATTGCCCATGAGGTGGAGCAGAGCCTCAAGCGACTCGGCACGGACCATATCGACCTCTACATCACGCATTGGCAGGACCCGACGACGCCGGTCGCCGAGACCATGGATGCGCTGCTGCGGCTGAAGCAGCAGGGAAAGATCCGCGCCATCGGCGCCAGCAACCTGAGTGCGGCGGAACTTCGCGACTACCTCGCGACCGGGGCGCTGGACGCGATCCAGGAGCGCTATTCCATGCTGGATCGGGAGATAGCGGAAACGCTGCTGCCGCTGGCCGGGCCGGCCGGCGTTTCGACGCTGAGCTATTCGTCGCTGGCGCTGGGCCTGTTGACGGGGAAGGTGTCCGCGACGCGTGCGTTTACCGGCGACGACCAGCGGGCAAGCAATCCGCGGTTCTCGGCCGAGAACCGGCAACGTGCCGGCGATTTTGCGGCGACGCTGATGCCGCTTGCCCAAGAGCACGGCGCTTCGATTGCGCAACTGGTGATCGCGTGGACGCTCAGCCAACCGGGGATCACCTTTGCGCTGTGCGGTGCGCGCGATCCGGCACAGGCGCTCGACAATGCCGGCGCGGCGCGGTTGCGTCTCGGTGGCGAGGACCTCGCCCGGATCGAGGCGGCCCGCCAGACCCACCTCGCCGCGATTTCATGACCCGCGAGGCGATCATAGCGCGCCTACGGGCGCGGCCTGCGCCGGCCGTGCTGGTGATCGGCGGCGGCATCAACGGCATCTCGGTGTTCCGCGAGCTGGCGCTCAACGGCGTCGACGTGGTGCTGGCCGAGAAGGCCGATTATTGCTCGGGGGCGAGCGGGGCCCTGTCGCGCATGGTGCATGGCGGCTTGCGGTATCTCGAGAATGGCGAATTCAAGCTGGTGCGGGAGAGCCTGTTCGAGCGCGATCTGCTGCTCGCCAATGCGCCGCATTATGTGCGGCCGCTGCCGACGACGGTGCCGATATTCGGGGTGTTCTCCGGGTTGACCAGTGGCGCGTTGCGGTTCCTGAGGCTGTCGCGGCGGCAGGGCCGGCGCGGGGCGGTGCTGATCAAGCTGGGGCTTTCGCTGTATGACCGGTTCACCGGTGGCCGGAGGGCCCTGCCCCCGCATAGCTTTCATGGCCGGGCGAAGACCCGGGCGCTGTTCCCGGCGCTCAATCCCGGCGCGCGCGCGTCCGCGACCTATTATGACGCCTGGGTCAGCCGCCCGGAACGGCTGGGGCTCGAAATGCTGGCAGAAGCGGTGGCTGCTGGAGGGGTGGCGCTGAACCACGCTGCGGTGGCGGGGGACGGTGCGGGACTGGTGCTGCGGGACGGCATTGACGGCGAGACGATCGCGCTGAGGCCACGCCTCGTCATCAATGCCACCGGCGGCTGGATCGACATCACCAATACCGCGATCGGCGCAGAGGCGCCGCGGCTGATGGGCGGGACCATGGGCTCGCACCTCGTGGTCGACAACGCGGCGCTCTACCGGGCGCTCGACGGGCAGATGATCTATTACGAGAATGAGGACGGGCGCATCTGCATCGCCTTTCCCTATCTGGGCAAGGTACTGGTTGGCTCGACCGATGTGCGGATCGACGATCCGGATGCGGCCATCGCCAGCACCGCCGAGCAGGACTACATCCTCGGCTCGCTGTCGCTGATCTTCCCGAGCATTGTGATTGCGCCAGAAGAGATCGTTTTCCGGTTTGCCGGAGTGCGGCCGCTGCCGACCAGCGCTGCCGCAGTGACCGGGCGGATTCCCCGCGACCATTTCTGCGAGATGATCGAGGGCAGCCCGCCGGTGCTGTGCATGATCGGGGGCAAGTGGACGACTTTCCGCTCCTTCGGTGCGCTGGCGGCCGACGTGGCGATGGCGCGGCTGGGCGTTGTGCGCCGCATCGATACGGCGGGGCTGGCGATCGGCGGGGGTCGCGATTTCCCCGATGATGCCGGCGGCTGGATCCGCGCGGTTGCTGACCGGACCGGGTTGCCGGAGGCACGGGTTGCGGCCCTGCTCGAGCGCTACGGCACAGAGGCAGCCGATCTGGCTCAGGCGTTCGGCGCCGAGGATGACATTGCCGGGCATTCGGCGGCCGAATTGCGCCACCTGATCGCCAACGAGCAGGTGGAGACGCTGGCCGACCTGCTGCTTCGCCGCACCACGATTGCGATTACCGGCGCGCTGTCGCTTTCGGTGATCGAGCGCTGCCTCGAGCTCCTGGCAGAGGGCAAGGGCTGGACAGCGGAGCGCGCGGCCTGCGAGCGCGCCACCTTTCTCGTCCTCCTCGCCACCCGTCATGGGCTCAGCGCCGAAACCCTTTCCCGCCGTGACCAGAGGAGCCAATCGTGAGCGCCCAGAAGTTCCGTCTCAACCGCCTGTTTCACGAGGGCAAGTGCCTCGACGTCGCCATCGATCACGGGGTGTGCAACGAGCCGAGTTTCCTCGATGGGCTCGAGGACATGCCCGGCGTGGTGGAGGCGCTGGTCGAGGCGCGTCCGGACGCGATACAGATGAATTTTGGCCAGGCCGACCTGCTGCAGGCGGTGCCCGGCAAGGACAAGCCCGCGCTGGTGATGCGCATCGACATGGGCAACCCCTATAACAAGCAGCGCCACCGCGCGATGTGGGCCGTCCTGCAGAACGAGGCCGAGCCGCTGATCGGGGCGCTGCAGATGGACGCCGCCTGCGTGGTGGTGAACCTGTTCATGCTGCCGGACGAGCCCGACCTGTTCCGGCAATGCGTCAGCAATATCGCGCGGGTGCGGGCCGATTGCGACCGTTACGGCATGCCGCTGATGATCGAGCCGCTGGTGATGCTGCCCAACTCGGAGCGCGGCGGCTACATGGTGGATGGCGACGCCGAAAAGATCGTCACCCTCACCCGGCTGGCCCGTGAAATGGGGGCCGATATCGTCAAGGCCGACCCGACCACCAACCCTGCGGATTTCCACCGCGTTGTCGAGGCGGCGCGCTGCCCGGTGCTGGTGCGCGGCGGAGGCAAGGAGGACCTGCGCGCCGTGTTCGACAAGTCCGCCGCGCTGATGGCGCAGGGCGCGGTGGGCATGGTCTATGGCCGCAACATTTATCAGCACGCCAACCCCGGCGCGGTGGTGCGCGGGCTGATGGCGCTGATCCATGACGGCGCCAGCGGTGCCGACGCCTGGTCGATCTACGAACGAGGATAGGACGATGCCCAACTATCTCTTGGGTCTGGATGCGGGCAATACCGTCATCAAGGCCGCCCTGTTCGATGCCGCCGACGGACGCGAGCTGGCCGTGGTGGCGCGGGATGGCCATGCCAGCCAGCCGGGGCCGGGCCATGTCGAGCGCGATCTCAACGAACTGTGGGCCAATGCGGTGACGGTGATCTCGGCGGTGATCGCCAAGGCGGGGATCGATGCGCGCCATATCCGCGCCATTGGGTGCGCGGGACATGGCAACGGGCTTTATGCGCTGGACCGCGCCGGCAAGCCGCTGCTTGGCATCCAGTCGCTGGATACACGGGCGGTTGATCTCGTGGGCGAATGGGCGGCCAAGGGTCTCGGTGCGCGCACCTATCCAATCTGCCGGCAGGGGCCATGGTCGGCGCAGACGCCGACGCTGCTGGCGTGGGTGAAGCGGCACCGGCCGGCGCTCTATGCCCAGATCGGCACGGTGCTGCTGTGCAAGGACTTCGTCGTCGGGCAACTGACGGGCGCCAGGGTCAGCGAAACCACCGACATGTCGGGCTGCGGGCTGCTGTCGGTGCCCGGACGGCGCTATGATGCCGAGTTGATGGAGCTCTACGGGCTTGGCGACGCCATGCCCATGCTGCCCGAGTTGCTGGAGAGCGCCGACATTGCCGGGCACGTGACGCCGGAAGTGGCAGCGATCACAGGGCTTGTCGCCGGCACGCCGGTGGTGGCGGGGCTGTTCGACGTGGTGGCGAGCGCCTTGGGCTCGGGTGTATCCGAGACCGGGCAGGCCTCGATCATTGCCGGCAGCTGGAGCATCAACCAGGTGGTGCTGGATACGCCAATCGACCAGCCGCCGGTGTTCATGCAGTCGAGCTTCGACCGCAACCGCTGGCTCGCGATCGAGTCGAGCGCAACATCGGCGGCGAACCTCGAGTGGCTGGTGCACCAGTTCATGGCGGATACGCCCGGTGACCGGTTCGGGCTGGCGAGTGAGCTGGTTGCCTCGGTCGATGCGTCGGAGGACACGCCGATCTACCATCCGTTCCTCTATGGCGCGCAACAGGACGGAAGGGCGCGCGCCGGGTTCTACGGCATTGGCGGCTGGCACAGCCGGGCGCATCTGCTGCGGGCGCTGTTCGAGGGCGTGGTGTTCGAGCATGCGCGGCACATCGATGTGCTGCGGCGGGCCGGAGCCGAGATTTCCTCGGCGACGCTGTCGGGGGGCGGCTCGCGCAGCACGGTGTGGCCGCAGATCTTTGCCGATGTGCTGGAGGTGCCGGTGACGGTTTCGCGCAGCCGCGAGACCGGCGCACTGGGGGCGGCGATTGCGGCCGGAACCGGGGTCGGGCTGTTTGCCGACTATGCGGCGGGGACCAGGGCGATGACCGCGCCAGCCCGCCACTATGCGCCGCAGCCCGACACCGCGCCCCACTATGCGGCGCGCCGGAAGACTTATACCGAACTGGTGACGGCTATGACGCCGGTCTGGGCCAGGATGGGGCAGACGTGACCACCGATTTCGGCGAATTCGACTTCATCATCGTGGGGGCTGGCTCGGCGGGTTGCGTGCTTGCCAATCGGCTCAGCGCCGATCCGCGGCAATCGGTGCTGCTGCTCGAAGCAGGCGGCAGCGATCGCTATCACTGGGTCGATATCCCGATCGGCTATCTCTATTGCATGGGCAATCCGCGCACCGACTGGATGATGCGGACCGAGCCGGAGGCGGGACTGAATGGTCGCGCCCTGCCCTATCCGCGCGGCAAGGTGTTGGGTGGGTGCTCGTCGATCAATGGCATGATCTACATGCGCGGCCAGGCCGCCGACTATGATGGCTGGCGCCAAATGGGCAATGCTGGCTGGGGCTGGGACGACGTGCTGCCGTGGTTCCTCAAATCGGAGGATCACCACGCCGGCGCATCGGCGGGGCATAATGCCGGCGGCGAATGGCGGGTGGAAAGGCAGCGGCTGAGTTGGCCGATCCTCGATGCCTTCCAGGCGGCGGCCGAGGAACTGGGCATCCCCCGCGTTGATGATTTCAACGGCGGCGACAATTTCGGCTCGGGCTATTTCGAGGTCAACCAGCGCGGCGGCGTGCGCTGGAACACGTCGAAGGCGTTCCTCAGGCCAGCGCTGAAGCGTCCCAACCTCCGGGTTGTCACGGGAGCGGAAGCCGAAAGCCTGACATTTGAGGGGAGGCGCGTCACCGGCATCGCTTTCCAGCATCGCGGACAACGGGTTACGGCGCGGGCCGGGCGCGAGGTGATCCTATCGGCGGGAGCGGTGAATTCGCCCAAGCTGCTGGAGCTTTCCGGGATCGGGCGACCGGACGTGCTGGGTGCGCTGGGCATCGCCGTGCAGCACCAGCTCGATGGCGTGGGCGAGAACCTGCAGGACCACCTGCAGATCCGCACCGTGTTCAAGGTGCAAAACACCCGCACGCTCAACACGCGCTACCACAATCTCGCCAGCCGGGCCGGCATGGGGCTGGAATATGCGCTGAGGCGCAGCGGGCCGCTGTCGATGGCGCCGAGCCAGCTCGGGATCTTCGCCAGGTCGGACCCGCGGATGGCAACGCCCGACCTCGAGTACCATATCCAGCCGCTCTCGACGGATCGCCTCGGCGAGCCGTTGCACCGGTTCGATGCGGTGACGGTCTCGGTGTGCAACCTGAGGCCAGAGAGCCGGGGCTCGATCCACATCGCGAGCCGCGAACTGGCTATCGCGCCCCGGATCCGGCCGAACTACCTGGCTGCGGAAGCCGACCGGCAGGTCGCCGCCAATTCGATCCGGCATGCCCGCCGTCTGATGCGGACCAAAGCCGTTGCCCCCTATATGCCTGAAGAGATGCTGCCGGGACCGCAGTTTGCCAGCGATGACGAGCTGGCGATGAAGGCCGGCGATATCGCCACGACGATTTTCCATCCGGTGGGCACCTGCAAGATGGGAGCGGGGCCGATGGCGGTGGTGGATGCGCAATTGCGGGTGCACGGCGTTGCGGGGCTGCGCGTGGTGGACGCCTCGATCATGCCCAGCATCGTTTCGGGAAACACCAATTCGCCGGTGATCATGATCGCCGAACGCGCCGCCGATTTCATCGCGCGGGGCCATTAGCCGAATTCGCGGTCGCTGCCGCGCTTTCGAACCGGAAAAATCTGCAACTCCTCCTGAGAGCGCTAGTGCCAGGGCCGGTCCCGTAGGCGGCCGATGGCAGCACCGATATTGCCGCCCGAACGGAAAAGCGCCTTGGCCTTGCGCTGCAACGAGGTGACTTCGGCCATCTGCGCAACCGGCAGGTCGTCGTGGCCGAAGATCCAGCGGATGGCATGGCGGTTGGAGGGCGCCAGTTCGACCAGCTCGAAGGCCCGCGCGAAGGCCAGGATGCGGGATGTGGGTGGCAGGAGGTCGTTCAGCACGGGAGACAGCATCCAGGAATCACAGATCATGTCCACACCGGCATAGTCCGGTGCCACACGAGCGATGAGGGCCACGGCCCGCCGGTGCGAGTCCTGCAGCGCCTCGGGGCGCAGGTCGGCGTCGCCCGGAATGTGGATGCTGATCGAACGCCCGGCCTCGCCCTCGACCAATTCATACTCGAGGGCACCGACGCGAAACTCGTTGAACGACAATTGCCGGGGCAGCCACCAGCCCCAGGTGAAGGCATAGCTGCCGTGGTGACGGTAGTGATCCTCGACGAAACGGGTGCAGAACCTCATGGTGTCGGCAAAGATCACGTCATCGACGCCAGCGGCGAGGTAACGATCGTGGGTCTCAAGGGCGCGGAGCAACATGAACGCCAGCATCTTCAGGCCGGCCGGATCGTCGCCCAGGGTCGCTGCTATGGCCTTGACGCCCTCGCCCCAAGTTCGCCGGTCCGCCAGGAGGAAGGCGTGCCGCTCGGCCTCGCGAACCTCGTCTCGCAGGGAATTTGCCAGCACCGTCCTTGCCACCTCGTTGGGAAGTGCGAGCATTTTGCAAAGGTCTTCAAGGGTCATCCGGATGCTCTGGGCTCACGTTGAAGCCAATGGCTGCAGCGAATATCTAAAGACGGGACAGGGCACCAGCCGCCGACCGGGACAGCGAACCGACCATCGACCCGGCAAGGTCCTGGGAAAGGTGGCAGGCTGCACTGCGGCCGGCGCCAGGGTCAACCATCGACAGATCCTGTTCGGCGCAGATCGGGCGGGCGATGGGGCAGCGATAACGGAAGCGGCAGCCTCGACCCGGATCGCCGAAAGGTGACGCAATGGCGGGAGTCGGCGAAGGGCGCGCGCGCCCGATGGCGTCGACGCTCGGGTGACCAGCAAGCAGCAGGCGTGTGTAGGGGTGGCGCACCCGACAGAATTCGAATCTGTGACCTCTGCCTTCGGAGGGCAGCGCTCTATCCAGCTGAGCTACGGGTGCCTGAGACAAGGCAATAGGCGATTGCCGCTGCGAGTGCAAGCGGTGGCGGAGGCGGCCTGCGCGAGGCGTCAGGCGGCCCGGTGCCAGAGGCGGTCGAGTTCGCCGAGCAGTCGGAAGGTCGCTGCTTCGGCAGCAAGAATGGCTTCCGGATCCAGCGCGGCACGATAACTGCCCGCATCCTGGCGTGAGGTGTCGTCATCGTCGTCGGAACCGGCCTCTTCGTGATCGTCGAAGGTCGCAAAGACGGCCGCAGGAAGCTCCGGCGTTTCGACGGGGGCGAAATCCCCGAGCGCGCCGCGGTCGGCGGCGAGGGTCATCAGCACTTCGGCGATGGCGGTGTCGAAATCGACGTCCTCAACGAGGCCATGCGCGCCCGTCGGGACAACGCGGTGATCGGCGGCGGTCGAGGCGTCGACCTCGGCGGGATTGGCCTCGGGTGCCGCGCCCATGGGCGCCTCGCCGGCGGAATTCTCCGCATCGGCTGGCTGGGGGGCGCCGGTTGCATCAGGAAGTCGTTCGAAGACCTGGCTGAATGCCGTGACGGCATAGCGGCGGCGGCTGAAGCTCGACATGTGGGCCTCCGATTGTCACGGCCACGATGGTTAACCATGGCTGATGGCCGGAATGGGGCGCGCTAGAAGGGCGGCGGCGAGACGAAGCGGACCCAGCCGCCGCGGGGGTGGTTGAAGCCCAGCGCCTCGGCATGCAGCTGCAATCGGCCGGCAGCAGCGCGGGCTGGGCCGGTGGCATAGAAGGCGTCGCCGAGGATGGGGTGCCCCAGGGCCAGCATGTGCACCCGCAACTGATGGGTCCGGCCGGTATGGGGAACAAGCCGCATCCGTGTGATCCCCGGCTCGCGGGCCTCGACGTGCCACTCGGTGCGGCTCATGCGGCCGCGTTCATGATCGACGCGCTGGCGTGGCTTGTTCTCCCAGTCGGTGGCGAGCGGCAGCTCGATGGTGCCGCTCTCGCCTGCCACCTCGCCCCAGACGCGCGCGACATAGGACTTCTCAGCCCGGCGCTGCTCGAACTCCTGACCGATATGTCCGAGAGCCGGCTTGTTGAGGGCCATGACCAGAACGCCCGATGTGTCCATGTCGAGCCGATGGGCCATTGCCGCTGTCGGCCAGCGCGACTTCACCCGTGCCTCGAGGCAATCGGCAAGGGCGGGGTCCTTGCCGGCCACGCTGAGGAGACCAGAGGGCTTGTCGAGAACGACCATGTCGTCGTCGGCGTGCAGCACGCTCAACCAGGGGTCGGTCGGCGGGGTGTAGACGAAGGTCTTCGGCATCGGGTTGAGCATGGCTCGCCATAGCAGGTCCATCGCCCTGCCGGAACCGGTGGCAAGCACATCGGGTCGCGGCGCGCGCAACGGGATGGTGAAGCAAAACCGAAGACAGTCAGGAAAAGTTAAATAACTTCCGCACATGAAGGTAAGACGGCATTTCAAATTGGCTGCGTAGAACCAGATCAAATGGAAGAAGTCATGCGTGTCCTGATCGTCGACGACAATGCCACCAACCTGATGCTGCTGAAGATCATCGCCCAGCGGGTCGAGGGTGTGAGCGTAGAAGGTTGTGGTACCCCGCTGCGGGCGCTGGAGATGCTCCGCGCTGGCGCCTATGACTTGATCCTTGTCGACTATGTCATGCCTGAGATGAATGGCAGCGACCTGATTCGGGCCATCCGGTCGATCGAGCACTACGCAGTGGTGCCGATCGTGATGATCACCGGCGAAAACGACCGGCAGGTGCGCCTGGACGCCATTTCGGCCGGCGCGACCGACTTTCTGAACAAGCCGGTAGATCCCATCGAACTGAGGGCGCGACTCGGCAATCTTCTGGCGCTGCGGCGGGCGCAGCGCGATCTCGCCAATCATGCGCAATGGCTGGAGCGCGAGGTCGCCAAGGCGACGCGCCACCTCAACGAACGCGAAGAAGAGGTGATCTGGCGACTGTCGCGCGCCATCGAGTTCCGCGACGGCGGGACGGGCGAGCACATTTCGCGGGTGGCCACAGTGTCGCGGCTTATTGCCGAGGGACTGGGCTGCAACACCGAGTTCTGCAGGACAATCTATCTCGCTGCGCCGCTGCACGATGTCGGCAAGGTCGGCATTCCGGATGCCATCCTGTCCAAGCCCGGCCGCCTGACGGAAGACGAGATGGCGAAGATGCGCGAGCACGTCATGCTGGGCCAGCGGATCCTGGCGGGTGGGGAATCCAGCCTGATCCGGTTTGCCGAGCATATCGTCGCCAGCCATCACGAACGGTGGGACGGCAAGGGCTATCCGGCTGGGCTGACGGGCGAGGCGATTCCGCTCGAGGGCCGGATCGTCGCGGTGGCCGACGTGTTCGATGCCCTGTGTTCCCCTCGACCCTACAAGAGCGCGTGGAGCCCTTCTGACGCCTGCGACGAGATCAACCGCTGCTCGGGTGGCCATTTCGACCCAAAGGTCGTCGCGGCGTTCAACGCCCGCTGGAGCGACATTCTTCCGCTGTACCGGCTCGCAGAAGGCGTTGCCGCCTAGTCCCTGAAAGGACCTTCTTGATGCACAAGTTCCTCGCAACCGCGCTGATCGGTCTTCTGCTCGGTGTCCCCAGCGCGGCCCTGGCGGAGGGTATGGCGATGCCTCAGGGCGACGCCATCCTGACGGTGACAGGCGCAATCACCAACACCAATGGCGAGGGGGCAGCGACGTTCGACCTCGCGATGCTGGAAGCCCTGCCTGGTCACGAAACGCGGACGACGACACCATGGTATGACGGCGCACAGGACTTTTCCGGGCCACTCGGCAGCGCCCTGCTCGAGGCCGTCGGCGCTACTGGTGACACGCTGGTGGTCACCGCGATCAACGATTACGTCACGGAAATCCCCGTGAGCGACTTCGAGACGTGGCCGGTGATCCTTGCCACGCGGTACAACGGCCAGATCATGTCGGTGCGCGACAAGGGGCCGCTGTTCGTGATCTACCCCTTCGACAGCGACGCGACGCTCAACACTGAAATCTACTATGGGCGCTCGGCCTGGCAGGTGAAGTCCATCGAGGTCCGATAGGGCCATGGCCAGGCGGGCACCGCTGGAGGCCGGCGCGCAGCCGATCACCGGATCGAAGCGCCTTGGCGTGATTGCGCTGGTGCTGGTTGGCGCCATTCTCAGCGTCAACCTGATGGTGCTGCTGTTTGCGTTGGACGAACGGCAGCGCGCTACCACGGCAGCGGCGCGCGAGGACGCGGTCTGGGCCGCCTATCAGGTCGATCGCGAGGCGGCAAAGCTGCATGAGGTGCTGCTGCGGTTCAGCGGCGGGCTGGTCCCGATCGATGAAGTGGCGACGCGCTATGACGTGCTCTACAGCCGGACATCGGTTCTGGGGGGCGGACAACTGGCTGCGATCTTCCGCGAGCCGAAACTCGCCGAACCTGCGGCGAACGTGGCCCGTGAGATTGTGGCGCTGGCGCCGCAGTTCGACAGCATGGTTGCGCAGGGCCAGCTTTCAAGCTTAGTGCTTACCCAACTGATCGAGAATGTCGAGGCGATCGAGGAGATCGCCTCCGGCTTGCTGATCGCGACAAATGCCCGCCACGGCCAGGTGAAGGTCGAGGAGCGGCAGCATGTCGACCGACTCTACATGCAGATTGCCATGAGCGCTGGCGGGCTGACCCTGGTCTTTGTCACGCTGATTGCCATGTTTGCGCTGCAGGTGCGGGTGCTGTCCCGGTCGCGCCAGGAGGTCATCCGCCTCGGCGAAGAACATCGGCGCGCGGCGGCGGCGGCGGAGGAGGCCAACCGGGCCAAGTCGGCCTTCCTCGCGGCGATGAGCCACGAGATCCGCACACCCCTCAACGGCATTATCGGCATGACCGAATTGCTGTCCGAGACACGGCTCGACACCCAGCAGGCCGCGGAGGTCGGAATTATCCGGCAGTCAGGTGACGCCCTGCTCGACGTCATCAACGACGTGCTCGACTTTTCCAAGCTGGAATCGGGCGGCATCGAGCTCGAGATCACCGACTTCCCGCTCAGCGAAGTCATGGAGGCTGTCAGGCAGCTGATGTCGCCACGGGCGCGCAACCGCGGCATCGGGCTGGATTTCGAGTACCCGGACATCATGGCGCATAGTGACCCGGTGCGGCTGAAGCAGGTTCTCATCAACCTGGTTGGCAATGCCATCAAGTTCACCGAGTCCGGAGCGGTGAACGTGTGGGTCGGCCCCAAGGGGGAGTCCCGGATGCGGGTCGAGATCCGCGATACCGGCATCGGCATTGCGCCCGATGTCCAGGGGCGGCTGTTCACCGAGTTCACCCAGGCCGACTCCAGCGTCAGCCGACGCTTTGGCGGCTCAGGGCTGGGGCTGGCGATCTGCCGCAGGCTGGTGACAGCGATGGGGGGCGAAATTGGCGTCGAGAGCATTGTCGGCGAGGGCAGCACCTTCTGGTTCGAGTTGCCGTGCGAAGCCGCCAGACATATGCCCGCTCCGCCAAGGGCGGCCTTGCTAGCGGCCCCGGCATCGACGCGAAAGACGCATCACGGGCGGGTGCTGCTGGTTGAAGACAACCTGATCAACCAGATGGTCGCGCAGGGGCTGCTGTCCCGCCTCGGCTTCGCAGTCGAGGTGGCCTCCAATGGCCAAGCTGCGCTGACCATGGCCGGACAACAGCGATATGACCTCATCTTCATGGATATGCAGATGCCGGTGATGGATGGGCTCGAAGCAACGAGGCGGTTGCGCGCCAGCGGCTCGACGACGCCGATCATCGGATTGACCGCAAACGCCTTCGTTTCGGCTCGCGACGCCTGCCTTGCCGCCGGGATGGACGCATTCGTCAGCAAACCGGTGACGCGGCAGAAGCTTGCGGACGCGGTACTGGCGGTGAGCGGCAAAGTCGCGGAGGCTGCTTCCAGCGACCGATCGCACCCCGAAACCGCGCTGCAGCTGTTCGACGAGGTGCAGCAGGCGTCCATGCGCGACGAGTTCGGAGCCGAACAGATGGACGAGCTGGTTGCCCACTTCTGGAAGGATGCGGCAGAACTGCTCGATGTAGCCAAGGTCGCCGGACCGACCGAGCCAGGCCGTCGCAGCCTGCATACGCTCAAGGGTCTGGCTGCCACCCTGGGATTTGCTGCGATCAGCCGGGCGGCCGCCCACGCCGAAGACCAGCTCAAGGCAGGCCGGCCGAACGATCTCGAAGGGGTAATCGAGGCGCTGGAGGAGACCCGCAGCGCCCTGGCGACCGGCGGAGAAGCTCCCGAGGCTTTCGGGCGGAGCGCGGCCTTGCTATAAGGCCACAATGAAGACTGGCATCACCCCGATCCCGCACGCGCTCCGCGCAGCTGCCACAGTTGCACTTGCTCTGGTTGTGAGCGGGTGCTCGATGGCCGGGTTGCCGAGCTTTGCGCCAGCGCCGGCGCAGGTGGCTGCCGTGGCCCCCGATCCAGCGCCTGCCCCGGCCAGCGAGGCAACAGAAGGCGACTTCGCGCCCCTGGCCTTTGCCGCCGAACCGGCCGCCACCCCCAGCGCCGGACCTGCCAGCGGGCACGTGAAGGCGCTGATCTCGCAATATGCCGCGACCTACGCCATTCCCGAGAGCCTGCTGCACCGGGTGGTGCGCAGCGAAAGCAACTACAACCCCGCGGCGCGAAACGGGCCCTTCCTCGGGCTGATGCAGATCCGCTACGAAACCGCGCGGACGATGGGCTACACCGGCACCCCGATCGGGCTGCTCGATGCCGAAGCCAACCTGAAGTTTGGCGCCAAGTACCTGCGCGGGGCATATCTGGTGGCCGGTTACAATGCGGACCGCGCGATCAGCCTCTACCGCGCTGGCTATTACTATCACGCCAAGCGAGCGGGCCTGCTGGAGGAGACCGGGCTGCGGTAACGCATCGGCTGGCTTCGCGACACGGCGAGATTGCTTGCGCCCCTATTTGTTGGCGCTATGAAACTCCGGATCGGCCCCCGGCGCAGAAGCGCTGCGACTGTCTCTTGCGGCGTGCGAGGCCTCAGTTTTCGATGGCAAGCCGCACCAGTTCGGCGGCATTGCGGGCTCCGACCTTTTCCATGATGTGACGGCGATGCACCTCGACGGTGCGATAGGACAGGCCCAACTGCGCCGCGATTTCCTTGTTGGTCTCGCCACTGACGACGTGGCGCAGGACCTCGCGCTCACGGTGGGTCAGCGTGCCGAAGCCACCGATCGTGACTTCGCTGGCCCCATCCTGGCGGCGCTCAACCCGGAGGTCGGCACGGAACAGGTCCTCGGCGGCCTTCAGGATTTCCAGCAGGTTGTAGGGCGGCGAGAACACGGCGCTGGCGCCGTGTCGGACGGCCGCGACGACGGGCTCGGCCCTGAGTTCGGGCGGCGCGAGCAGGAACGTGTGGATGCCGAGCCGATTGTCGCGAAGGGAGGTGACGATGTCGAGGGTGGCCGCGAGCCCGGGCTCGTCGATCTGCATGGGCAGGATGGCCAGGTCGGGCCGCCGGAGCGCGGCCATGCGGTCGAGCGTGGCGCAGTCGGGCATGGTGGAGACCTGGAAGCCCCGGGTCACGAAAGCATCGCAAATCTGCCGCGCGACCGCGGCATCCGGATGCGTCAAGTAAATCAGCCGATCGCGATTGAGAAAGGGGCGATAGGCGATGCTGTGCGTTTCGCGGGTCATGACAAGGCCATTGTAGCCGACAGCGGCTCCAGCCTTCCCAAAGGCTGCTACCGTGCCAACTGCACCTGATTCACGTCCACATCCGGAGAAGATCACAAACAAGTCACGAATGGCAAGCGTTGTGCAGTTTAATCGATTTAACTGATTTTCGTACTCTTCGAGAGTAAAACTGGACCCGACTGAGCAGTATTTCATCGTGCCTGGAAATATGTCGCGGGAGCGGCGGCCCGAACGTCTTCCTCGTCCGTCAACGCCACTGCGGTAGGCTCGTGCATAGCCTCCGGTGCATAAATCCACGGGACAGATTCACGACGCTCGCAACAGCGCATATCAACTTGTGGGTGGGAACAAACTCCTTGGGGGACCAAATGTTCAGAAAACTGGCGGCCGAGGCATTCGGCACGTTCTGGCTGGTGTTCGGTGGCTGCGGCGCCGCTTTGCTGGCGGCAGGCTTTCCGGAAGTCGGGATCGGCTTTGTCGGCGTCTCGCTCGCCTTCGGCCTGACCGTGCTGACGATGGCGTTCGCAGTCGGACACATCTCGGGTGGGCACTTCAACCCGGCGGTATCGCTTGGCCTCGCGATCGGGGGGCGCTTTGCGTACAAGGACCTGGTGCCGTACTGGATCGCGCAGGTTGCAGGCGGCGTTGCCGGGGCGGCGGTGCTCTACATCATTGCGTCCGGGCAGCCGGATTTCGTGGCCGGCGGCTTTGCATCGAACGGCTATGACCAGAACTCGCCGGGCGGCTATTCGATGATGGCGGCGCTGGTGGCCGAGATCGTGCTGACGGCGTTCTTCCTGATCGTCATTCTCGGTTCGACTGCCAAGTCAGCGGCGGCGGGCTTTGCGCCGATCGCCATCGGGCTGTGCCTGACGCTGATCCACCTGATCTCGATCCCGGTGACCAATACCTCGGTGAATCCGGCCCGCTCGATCGCTGCGGCGATTTTTGCACAGAATGGCGCGCTGGGCCAGGTCTGGCTGTTCATTGTTGCACCGCTGATCGGCGCGGCGATTGGCGCGGCGATCTGGAAGTACCTGATGGCGGCGGATAACGAGTAGCTATCGGGTAAATAGACTGCAGGTTGCGGAGGGGCGCCATGGCGCCCCTTTTTTGCTGCCCACGCTGATGGACAGGCGCGGATCGGTCGGTTCGTTCCGCCGATCTTCAGGCTTTGTTCACTGTTGCAGTACACGCGACATAGAAGATTTCAGCGCATGAGTGGGTCCAACCCGCCAAGGGAGGACCGCAGAATGGCACAATTCGACAGCGTTGTTGACACAACACATGGCCGCGTTTCGGTGCGGCAATCTGCAGGGAACGGCATGCCGCTGCTGATGATCCATGGATCTGGCAGCAAAAAGGATGTATTTGCCCGCCAATTCTCCGATCCGATGGCGAACGACTTCCGGATGATTGCGATCGACTTGCCGGGACATGGCGCGTCTTCGGATGCCGAGGATCCGCAGGCGACCTATAGCCTCCGCGGCTTTGCCGATACGGTGGGCGAGGTGATCGACCAGTTGGGGCTGAGCCATGTCGCGGTGTTCGGCTGGTCGCTGGGCGGACATATCGGCATCGAACTGCTGGATCGACACAAGGCGGTGACCGGACTGATGCTGACGGGAACGCCGCCGGTGTCGCAGGGCGTCTTGGCGATGCTCAGGGGCTTTCATACCGGTTGGGACCTGCTGTTGACCTCGAAGGGGCAGTTCACCCCGCGCGATGTCGAGCGCTTCGGGCGGCTTTGCTATGGCGACGCTGTTACCCCGTCCCTGCTCGAAGCGGTCGGCCGGGCCGATGGCCGGGTGCGCACCACCGTGTTCAAGGGCCTGATGCGCGGCGAGGGCGCCGACCAGAAACGCACTGTCGAAGACGCCGAGGTGCCGATTGCGATTGTCAACGGCGCCAATGAGCCGTTCGCGCGGCTGAGCTACCTAAACGGTCTGAACTACAGAATGCTGTGGGGCGATAAGTGCCACGTCGTCGAGGGGGCGGCGCATGCGCCATTCCTTACGGCGCCGGAGCAGTTCAATCCGCTGCTGGCGGCGTTTGTCGCCGATGTCGGACGACACAGTGCCGCCGCCAACGAGCTCGTCCGCAAGTCCGGGACGGCCTGAGCAGCAATCAGCGGCGCTTGAGCCGGGCCCAGACCTCGCTGGCGGGCCTGAGGGTCAGCGTGGGGAATGGCACCAGCGGTTTGTCGCCGTGCTGCTCGAGGCGGTAGCGCCGGCAGATGGTGGCGATGAGCAGCATGGCCTCCATCATGGCGAAGCGGTTGCCGATGCAGACGCGCGGCCCGCCACCGAAGGGCATGTAGGCAAAGCGCGGCAGGGTTTTGCGCAGGTCGCCGGCCCAGCGCTCGGGCTTGAAAGCCAGCGGATCCTCGTAGTGGGCCGGGTCGCGGTGGACAACCCAGGCGCTCATATAGACCGTGGTGCCGGCCGGGACCGCGTAGTCGCCGATACGGCAATCGGCCTTGGCCTCGCGGCCGATGGCCCAGGCGGCGGGGTAGAGCCGCAAGGTCTCGATGACGGTGTTCTCGGTGATCTTGAGGCTCGCGAGGTCGTCATTGCGGATCGGGCGATCGCCGACGACGCGCTCGACCTCCTCGGCGATGGCATCCTGGATTTCCGGACGCTTGCTCAGCGCATGGAAGGCCCAGCACATGGTGAGCGCCGAGGTCTCGTAGCCGGCGAGCATCATGGTCAGCACTTCGTCGCGTAGCTGCTTGTCGGTCATGGGCTGGCCATCGTCGTCGCGCGCGGCCATCAGCATGGAAATGAGGTCGCCACGATCCTCGGTGGAGCCGCGACGCTCGTCGATCAGGCGGCGGACGACGCCCTCGATGGCGGCGATGCCGCGGCGGTAGCGGAGATGGCCGGGCAGCGGCACGGCATCGGGGATGAGGAACAGCCGGGAATAGCGCCGGGAGATCTCGGCGAGGATATCCTTCATCGCCGTTTCGATCAGTTTCACGTCGGCCGCAACTTCGGCACTGAACATGGTGCGGGCGGCGATACGCAGCCCGAGCGCCATCATCTCAGGGTGCAGGTCGATGACTGCATCGTCGGGCCAGGTGGCGAGCATTTCCTCGGTCAGCCGCGTCATGGCGCTATCGTAGCTCTGCAGACGCTGGCCGGCGAAGGCCGGAGCTGCGAGCTTGCGCTGGCGCTGCCACAGGCTGCCTTCGGAGGTGAACAGCCCCTGCCCGGTCAACAGCGCGACATGGCGCCAGAAGAAGCGGTGCTTGGTGAAGTTCTCATGCTGCTTGACCAGCACCTGCTCGATGAGATCGGAGCCCGACACCAGCAGCGTCGGCCAGGCGCCGAGCTGGAGCCGCACGATGTCGCCATGATCACGGCGCCAGGTCTCGAAGGCCTTGAACGGATCAAGGCCGATATCGAGGAGATTGCCAAGAACTGGCAAGCCCTTGGGCATCGGGGGAACGCGGAGTGGCAGCAAAGCCGCAGACGGCGCCGAGCTTGTGTCCGTCACGTCGAGTCCTTCCTGGAGTCGCAACGCCTCGGATACGCGATTTCTCCGGCCATGCTAGCAGGTTTGCTGCTGCTGTGAACCCGGGGCAACCCCAATACTGCTGATCATCAGCCGATTATTTTCCACTGCTCGTCGCGCGGGGCGGTGGGACGGAAATCGTAGCGATCGAGCCCGAGCCCGTGCAGCGTCGCCCGCTCGATCAGCGAGAACTCGTCGGGATCGTCGCGATTGAAGTTCATCGGCTCCCGCAGCACCACCGGCGGGTTGGTCATGAAGCGCACGTTGGGCGAGTGATTGTTGGACGAGGCGTGCAGCATGTAGGGGTGGAGGATGATGAAGTCGCCGAGGTCGCCGGTGACCTCGACGAATTCGGAGCACTTGTCGATGAGCGAGCCGAAATCGAAGCTCGGATCGACGCCTTCCGGGTGATCGGCGAGGTAGCGCGCCACGTGGCCGATGGAGTCCGGCGCGATGAAGGTGCCGCCGCCCTTGTGGCCGACATTTGACCAGTAGACGATGGTGAGCAGGCCCTGCTCGCGGCTATCGAGGAAGTGGCGGAAGAAGCTGCCATCCTTGTGCCAGCCGCCGGCTTCGACCGAAGGGGGCATCCAGGGCTTGTCGGCGCCGCGGCGGAAATTGACGATGAAGGCGTCGGACCACTCGCGCGAGTCGATGGTGGTGAAGTGCTGGGACTCGATCTGCATGATTCGGGTGTCGATACGGTCCTCGCCGCCGGTGACGTCGCAGAGCGCGCCCCAGGCCTTTGGCGAGATGTCCTTGATGGGCGCAATGTTGTTGCGGTCCATCCAGACGATTTCCTTGGTCCAGGTCGACCGATCGTTCGGGTCATAGCCGAGCCGGGTATAGGCCTCGGCGGTCCAGCGCTTCGCAAGGTCCGGGTCGAGGCAGCCCTTGACCACGACATAGCCCTTTTCGACGAAGTGCTGGGCCTGCTCGGGCGTGAGCACCTGAAGTTGCCGGGCCATGGGGGTTCCTCGCAATATATGTTGTTATGATTACAGTCTGGTGGGACCCGCGGCGGTGCCAGCGGATGAGGCAAGGTTAGCGCGGCGGCGGGGGGCTGTCATCGGGGAGTTGCGGCGCGGACGCGCGATTTGATGGGCGTGTCGAAGCGGTTGCGCCAGGCATCTGGTCGTGAGCCGAGGCCCATGGGGGCAGACACTATCGACAACCACGGCCGTCACCCCGAACCTGATCCGGGCTCCAATTCTCCCGTCGCGCGTGCGGAGGGATGGACCCCGGCTCCGGGGCCGGGGTGACACCGAGTTTGGGGTTGGGCCGATGGCCAGACGAGAGCTGTCCCCTCCCCTACGGCCGCACAATCCCCCCGTCGCGGCGGCGGTCTTCGGCCATGTAGTAGGTCTTTTTCGCCTTTTCGGGGTCGAGCAGGGCTTCGGCTTTGTTGACGTCGATGTCGAGGCCGAGGCCGGGGGTTTCGTTGTGGTAGAGGTAGCCGGCATCGAGCACGGCGTGGCCGGGGAAGAGCTCGTATTCCTCGGGCTTGAAGGTGTTTTCCTCCTGGATGCCGAAGGCGGTGGAGGCGAGGTCGACATGGATGGCGGCCATCTGGTTGACCGGGTCGTTGTCGCCGCCTTCCTGCCAGGCCGTCTGAATGCCGAACCATTCGCAGAGGGTAGCGATCTTTCGCGCATTGGTGATGCCGCCGCCCTTCGAAATGCGGACGCGGACGAAATCGATCAGCCGCTCGGTGATCAGCGGCAGGTATTCATGCGGGTTGATGAAGAGCTCGCCCATGGCCTGGGGCGTGGTGCATTGCTGGCGGACGAGGCGGTACCAGCCGACCTGTTCGGGGCTGAGCAGATCCTCGAGGAAAAACAGCCGGTAGGGCTCGAGGAGTTTTGCCAGCTGCACGGCGTTATGCGGCGCGAGGTGCTCGTGGACGTCGTGGGTGAACTTGGGCTGCCAGCCGAGCTTGTCGCGCAGGTGCGCGAACATTTCGGGGATGGCTTTGAGATAGGCGTCGTCGTCGAAGGCCTTGTCCTGCGGCCAGTGGTTTTTCGGACCACGGGCTTCGGCGCGGTCAAGGAAACCGCCGCCGCCATAGTTGCCGAGCTGGCAGCGGATGACGGTGAAGCCTTCCTCCCAGTAGCGGCGGACATCGTCCTCGAGTTCGGTGAGGGAATTGCCCTGGGCATGGGCATAGGCGGCGACGGCGCTGCGGGTGGCGCCGCCGAGCAGCTGGTAGACCGGCATGCCGGCTTCCTTGCCCTTGATATCCCACAGCGCCATGTCGATGCCGGCCTGGACGGTGTTGACCACGGCGTCGTTGCGCCAGTAGCCCGAGGTGTGGACGGACTGCCAGATATCCTCGATGCGGCTGACATCGCGGCCGATCAGCAGCGGCGCGACGGTTTCGACGGCGGCCTGGACGACGCGGGCACGGTAGTGGTCGGAGGCCGAGCCGATGCCGTAGAGGCCGGGCTGGTCGGTGAGCACTTTCACGAACAGCCAGGTGCCGTCGGCACGCGTGCGAATGGTCTCGATGCCAGTGATCCTGGTCATTGCTTTCTCCCCCCGATGAAATGTGCTGCGGCCGCGAACCGGGCCTGAATGGGGGAGCGTAGTGGTGATTTCGAGGGCATTCCAGCCCCCGAAGGTATTAGCCGCGGCGCCGCTTGCCGATGCTGCCGGCTGCAACGGCGATGAGGATGATGCCGCCGACGAGGACCTGGCGGACGTAGGAATCCACCGCCAGCTGGGTGAGGCCGTTGTCGAGGACGCCGAGGATGAAGACGCCGATGATGGTGGCGACAATGCGCGGCTCGCCGGCGGGGCTCATGGTCATGCCGAGAAACACCGCGGCGATGGCGTTGAGCATGAGGCCGGAACCCTGGGTCGGGTTGGCGGAGGCGACGCGGCTGGCATAGAGCAGGCCCGCGCCGGCGGAGCTGAGGCCCGTGAGGGCGAAGGCGGCGATCTTCAGGGTTTTCACCGGCACGCCCGACAGGTGCGCCGCTTCGATATTGCCGCCGATGGCATAGAGCCGGCGGCCGAGCGTGGTGTGCTCGAGCAGCAGGTAGGTGACGATAACGACGGCGAGGGCGACCAGCGTCAGGTTGGGGATGGCGAGGCCGAAGAGATCGACGCTGCCGCGGGCGAAGCCGCCGAATTCCTCGGGGATCGACCGGCCGGAGATGGTCTTGCCGCCCGAGACGATGAAGGCGAGGCCGGAGAACATGGTGAGGGTGGCGAGCGTCGCGACAAAGGGCAGGATGCCGAAGACGGCGACCATGACGCCGTTGAACAGCCCCCCGGCAAGGCCGACCAGCAGCGCGGCCGCAACCGCTTCGGGGATGCCATAGCCGGCAACGAAAACGATGGCGGCGACGACGCCGGCAAGCGAGGCGGTGGAGCCGACGCTGAGATCGAAATCGTTCATGACCATGACGATGGTCATCCCCGCCGCGACGACAGTGAGCATACTGAGCTGCTGGGTGATGTTGAGCCAGTTGCGGGCGGTCATGAAGGTTTCGGGCAGGTTGACCCAGAACACCACGAGGATGATGGCGAAACCGATCAGGGTGCCGAAGCGGCGGAGGAAATGGAGCATGTCAGGCCGCCTTTGCCGCGGCGCGGCCATAGCAGAGATTGAGGAGGGCCTCTTCGGTGAGGCCGGCGCCGGGGACGATGTCGGTGATCTCGCCCGAGCGGATGATGGCGATGCGGTCGGCCATGCCGATGAGTTCGGGCAGATCCGAGGAGACGAGGATGACGGCCATGCCGCGGGCGGTCATTTCGCGGATCACCTGGTAGATGTCGAACTTGGCGCCGATATCGACGCCGCGGGTCGGCTCATCGAGCAGCAGCAGTTGCGGGGTGCCATCGAGGGCCTTGGCGAAGACCACCTTCTGCTGGTTGCCGCCACTCAATTCGCGGACGCGCTGGGCGACGGACTTCGCCTTGAGGCGGACGCTGGCACCAAGTTCGGTGGCGCGGGCTTTCTCGCGGTGGGGGGTGAGGACGGTGCGGAACAGGCTGTTGCGGGCGAGGCCGGGCAGCGTGATGTTCTCAAAAATCGGGCGCGAGGTGACGAGGCCTTCTGAGCGGCGCTCGCGCGGGACATAGGCGATGCCGCCGCGCCAGGCGGCGCCGGGGGTGTGCGGACGGAAGGGGCGACCGCCAAGCTGCATCTGGCCGCGGGCCGGCCTGTCGCCGACGAGGAGGCGCAACAGTTCGCTCTGGCCAGCGCCGGAGAGACCCGCGAGCCCGAGGATTTCGCCGGCACGCAGTTCGAGCGTGACCGGGCGGATCCCGGGGCCGGAAAAGCCGGTGAGCTTGAGTGCGATCTCTGGGCGCGGGGCGGCGAGAGCGGGCGGATAGGCCTCGGTGACCTTGCGGCCGATCATCATGGCGACGAGGTCGTCGTGGGTGATGTTCCTGAGCTCGCCGGAATCGATGGAGCGGCCATCGCGGAGCACGGTGGCGCGGTCGCAAAGCGCCATCACCTCATCGAGCCGGTGCGAGACATAGAGCACCGAATTGCCCGAGCGACGGATTTCGTGGAGGACGGCGAAGAGCCGCTCGCTTTCCTCGCGGGTCAAGGCGGCGGTCGGCTCGTCCATGACGTAGAGGCGGGCGGGCGCCGCCGGATCGGAGAGGAAGGCCGAGGAAATGCGGACCAGCATCTGATCGCCGAGCGGCAGGCTGGCGAGGCGGGCGCGGGTGTCGATGTGGGTGATGCCAAGCTTCATGAGCGCGTCGCGGGCGATGGCGTGCAGCTTCGGCCAATCGACGAAGAGGCCGAGGCGGCGGGGAAACGGGCGGCCGATCAGGATGTTTTCGGCGACCGAGACGGTCGGCACGATGTTCAGTTCCTGATGGATGAAGCGGAGGCCGAGCCGGTGGGCGGCGCGCGGGCTGTCGATCGTGACCGGCTGGTCGTCCATACGGATCGTGGCGGTGTCCGGGGCGACGACGCCGGCGAGGATCTTGATGAGGGTGGATTTGCCCGCGCCGTTCTCGCCCATCAGCGCGTGGATCTCGCCCGGCGCGACGACGAGGTCGGCGCCAACCAAAGCGGGCGTGCCGCCATAGGCCTTGGCGACGTTGCGGAGTTCGATGAGGGGCATGGCGGGATCGGGAAGTTGGAGCGGGCGGGGGTTCCACCCGCTCCGGATGCGACTATTCGGCGGCGTTGGCGGCGGTGACGAGCTTGGTCGGCACGTAGATGACCGACTGCTTCAGCGTTTCGCCGGCGAGGACGCGGGCGACGGCGTCGGCGGTGGTGGCACCGATCCCGGCGAAGTCCTGGGCGATCGAGGCTTCGAAATTGCCGGCCTTGGCGATTTCTTCCCTGGCCTGCGGGTTGGCGTCGATGCCGGTGATGACGATACCTTCACCTTCACGGCCGGCAGCCTGGATGGCCTGCAGCGCGCCAAGCGCGGGCTGGTCCCAGGCGGCCCAGACGGCGGAAATGCTGCCGGGCTCGGGGTTGGCGGCGAGGATGGCCTCCATCTTGGCGCGGCTGTCGGCGATGCCGCCATCGGCGACATCGGGGGTGACGCGATCAAGCACCTTGATATCGGGATAGTTGGCGAAGATGGCATCGGCGACGACGCCACGCTGCTGCACCGGCGGGAAGGCGTCGAAGACGAACATCACGACATTGCCGGCGCCGCCGATGCGGTTGACGACATAGGTCGAGGTCTCGGCGGCCATGGCGTAGCCATTGGACGTCACGTTGGTGACCAGCAGCGGATCGGCGCCGGCATCCATGCCGAAGACCGGGATATTGGCGGCCTTGGCGGCTTCGAGGCCGGCGGTGACCTGGGTGGGATCGACGTTGAGAACGATGGCGTCAACGCCCTGGTTCACGACGTCCTCGATGCGGGAGATGACGGCGGCGACATCGCCCTGGGTGTCGATGACGTTGACGGTCCAGCCCTTGTCCTTGGCGACGCCCTCGAAGGCTTCGACGTAGAACTGGGTGCCCGGCTGGGCGAGGTAGGGGGTGATGACGGCAACGTCCTGCGCCTGGGCGGCGCCAAAGGCGGCGCTGGCGGCAAGGAACGAGGCGACGAACAGGGACTTGTTGATTGATTTTTGCACGACGGGTGCCCTCCAATGCGGCGCGAGGGTGTTTGCCTCGGGCTCGCGGGAACTTATAGGGGAGCCGGGGGCCCGGTGCTACGGGACTTTTCGCGGGAGGCGGCGGTGACGACTGAACTGTTGGCGGGCATCGATGTGGGCACCACCGCGACCAAGGCGGTGCTGGTCGATGTCGGCGGACGACGGGTTGCCGAGTTCGTCCATCGCTACCCGATCCACCGGCCGGAGCCAGGCGCGGCGGAGCAGGATCCGGCGGACTGGATGGCGGGCGTGCTCGGGGCCTTGCGGCACTTTGCCGATGTCGCTGATCTCTCGGCACTGCGCGGGATCGGCATATGCTCGCAGGTGAACACGCATGTGTTCGTCGACGAGAACGGCGCTTCGGTGCGGCGGGCGATTGTCTGGCAGGACAGCCGCCCTGCCCCCGATGCGGCAGCGATCGATGCGACGGTGACGGCGGCGGAAAAGCTCGCCTGGTTCGGCGGGCCGGTGCCGATCGATGCGAGCCATGCGCTGAGCCGGATCGCCTATGTGAAGCGCACCGACTCCGATGCCTTTGCGCGGACGCGGCACGTGCTGCTGCCCAAGGACTATTGCGTGCTGCAGCTGACCGGTGCCATTGCCTCGGACCCGGTCTCGGCGGTGGGGCTGGTCGACAGAACAGGTTATGTCGCGCCGCTGCTGGGCCGCGTGGCGGGCGCAGCGGAACTGCTGCCGCCGCTTTTTCCGTTCCACCATGTGGCGGGCGTCGTGCGGGCGGACTTGCCCGCTGCGGGGACGCCGGTAGTGGTCGGGGCCATGGATGCGTGGGGCGGGATGTTCGGGGTGGGCGTGGTCGCCGATGGCGATGCCATGCTGCAATCGGGCACCAGCGAGATTGCCGGGATCGTGTCGCAGAGGGTGAACCCGACGCCCGGGGTGATCCTGTTCCCGCCCTATGAGGGGATCACCATGCATGCGGCGCCGACGCAGGCGGGCGGTGCCGCACTGGCATGGTTTGCCAATGTGCTGGGCAAGACGCCGGGCGAGGTGGCGGATCTGGCTTCGACGGCGGAAGCGGGTTCGGCGGTGCCACTGTTCCTGCCGCATCTGCAGGGGGAGCGGGCGCCACTTTGGGATGCCGCCTCGCGGGGCGTGTTCGCGCGGATGGACGGGCGGGCCGGCGCGGCGGAAATGGCGCGGGCGGTGCTGGAGGGCGTTGCCTATTCGGGACGGCTGGCTTTCGAGGCGCTGGCGAAGTCTGCGGGCGGGATGCCTGCTGCGATCAGCCTGGGCGGGGGTGGAGCGCGGTCGGACTTCTGGTGCCAGACGAAGGCGGATGTGCTGGGTGTGCCCTTGCAGCGGGCCAGCGTCGCGGACGCGGCGGCGATGGGGGCGGCGATCCTTGCCGGAGTTGGCGCCGGGGTGATGCCGTCACTGCAGGCGGCGGTGCGTGGACTGGTCAGCTACGACCGGGTATTCACGCCGGAGGCCGCCATGGCGGGGTATCACGAAGAGAGGTTCGCGAAGTATCGCGCGCTCTATGAAGCGCTGAAGCCGTTCAACGCGCTCTACTGAAAGCAAGCGCCCACCTGCCGGGACAGGTGGGCGCTCCGGACAGCGGCCACCCCTCGGGGCCGATGCCGAACCGGTCGTCGTCAGCGATCAGGCCTTGCCGAGGAACTCGGCCATGCGGATCAGCCCCTGCATGTAGCCGATGGCGTGCGAGCGGCCGCGATGATTCCAGTCGCTGTCGCCGTCCAGCTTGGGGACGTGATCGTCGAGGAGGAACCCGTCAAAGCCA
The DNA here is from genome assembly GCA_964399695.1 of uncultured Devosia sp. GTDB lineage: Bacteria > Pseudomonadota > Alphaproteobacteria > Rhizobiales > Devosiaceae > Devosia_A. Next base: position 104,139 of record CAYNRZ010000009.1, read on the forward strand.
TGCTTGGCGAGCAGCACGATGACTTCGGCCGGATCGAAATTGCCGTCGCCGATGAAGCACTCGGTGAAGTTGGGGACCGAGCCCTGCACGTCGCGGAAGTGAATGTAGGAGATGCGGCCCTTGGGGGCGAAGTAGTCGATCATCTCGGTGACGTTCTTCTTGCCGCCGGTCATTTCCGAGCAGCAGCCGAGGCAGAGATCGAGGCTCCAGGCCTCGGAGCGGCCGACGAGATCGTAGGCCTTGATGAAGTTCTCGGGCTTGTAGAACAGCCGGGCGACGCCGCCGAGCATGGGCACCGGGGGATCGTCCGGGTGGAGCGCGAGCTTCAGACCCTCTTCCTCGGCGACGGGGAGCACCGCCTTCATGAAGTAGACGTAGTTCGACCACATCTGCTCTTCGGTGATGAAGGGGCCGTCCTTGCCGAACAGCGGCATGGAGGAGGCGCGGCCGAGGGTGGTCGGCATGAAGGAGCGGAGCAACTCGAGATTGTCGATATTGGCTTCGACGACGGCCATATCGAACTTCCTCGCCGTGGCCCCGCCGCGGGTCTGGCCGCTGCGGTCGGTGGTCCAGACCGAGTTGGGCATGAAGTGGAGGCCGAGCACCGGCACGCCGGCGCGGGCGACGGCGCGGATGGTGGCCTGATAGTTCTCGATCTGCTCGTCGCGGCCCTCAAGACCCATCATGGCCTTGTGGTAGAAATGGGTGGGGACGTTCTCGATGGCCTCGAACTTGAGGCCGGCCGCCTCGACCTTGTCGACCAGGGCCCTGACGTCCTTTTCCTCCCAGCGCGAGTCCCCCGGCAGGGTCGGGTTGTTCATCTGCAAGCCATTGCAGCCGATCTGTTTGGCGAAGCGCAGCCGCTCCTCCGTCAACTCGTGGAATTGGCCTACCGCCACACGAATACCCATCGTCCTGTCCTATCCGTCCCTTGAAGAAGCGGTGTCAGCCCTTGACCGAACCTTCGGTCATGCCGGCCACCATGAAGCGTTGTGCCACGAAATAAAGGATCATCAGCGGCACCGAGGAAATGACGGCGCCGGCCATCAGCGGGCCCCATGGCAGGACGTCGCTGGTGATGAGGTAGTTGAGCGCCAGCGGCGCGGTGCGCACGCTTTCCGACGTGGTGAGGACGAGGGCGAAGAGCAGCTCGTTCCAGGCGCCGGTGAAGGTGAAGATGGCGACAGCCGCAAGGCCCGGCGCCGAGAGCGGCAGGGTGATGCGGAGCAAGGCGCCGAAGCGGGTGAGCCCGTCGATCATCCCCTGTTCCTCCAGTTCGCGCGGCACACCGCGGAAATAGCCCTGCAACAGCCAGGTCGACAGCGGCAGCGAGAAGGTCAGATAGACGAGGATGAGCCCCTGCAGCGAGTTGCCGAGCTTCAGCTGCGCCATGACGATGGAAAGCGGGATGAACAGCAGTGAGCCGGGGGTGAGATAGGCAAACAGGATCAGCCGCCCGAACAGCCCGCGGAAACGATAGCGGTAGCGCACCATGGAATAGGCGGCGAAGCTGGAGATGATCACCGAGATGACGGTGACGGTGGAGGCCACGATCAGGCTGTTGCGGATGGCGAGCACGAAGCCGCCGTCGGCGAGTAGCTTGTTGAAATTGTCGAGCGTGAAGGTCTTGGGCCACAGAGCGGGCACGCGATAGATTTCGCGGGGCAGCTTCAGCGACGTGATGATCATCCAGTAGATCGGGAACAGCACGAGGACCACGGCAGTGGCCAGCAGCGCATAGCTGACGGCACGGCTCATGACCAGCTGGCGCCTGGCCGAGTTGGTGCGAGCAGGCGCGGCGCTGCTGATTTCGGCAAGCGTCGTGGCCATTACTCTTCCTTCCGCATCATCAGAGAGGTGGCGAAGATGACCAGGATGCCAAGGACCGGCAGCATGTAGACGGACACGGCCGCCGCCTCGCCGATGCGCTGGGTCTGCATGCCGAAATAGGCGAGCACCGGAAAGACCATGGTGGCGTCGGACGGCCCGCCGGCGGTGAGCAGCCAGACATGCTCGAAGCCGTTGGCGGTCCAGATCGAGCTCAGGAGGGTCGTGACGATGATCACCGGCATCAGGCTGGGGATGGTGACGTGCCAGAAGCGCTGCCAGGTGGTGGCGCCATCGACGGTGGCGGCTTCGTAAAGCTCCTTGGGCACCGATTGCAGGGCTGCGAGAATGGAGACGAACCAGAACGGGAAACCGCGCCAGACCGAAGCGACGATGACCGAACCCATGGCGGTGGAACGGGTGCCGAGGAAATCGATGACGTGCGGGTAGAGCCCGGTCTGGGTGAGGATGAGATTAATACCACCGCCGATGGGCTGGTAGAGCACGCGCCAGGTGAGGAAGGCGACAAAGGCCGGCATGGCCCAGGGCAGCATCAGGATGGAGCGGAAGATGCCGCGACCCGGCAGGTTCTGGTGGACAAGCAGCGCGAGGCCGAGCCCGATGACCAGCTTGAGCACGTCCGAGACCAGCACAATGACGATGGTGTTCCAGATGGCACTGTAGAAGGTGGCGGTGCCGGCGAGATATTCGAAGTTCTTGAGGCCGACGAAGTTGCCGGCGCTGCCCACCACCATGTCGGTGAAGGACACCCAGATGGCGAACAGGAACGGATAGGCGACGAGGCCAAGGATGAGCAGGATGGCCGGGGCGACAAGTAGATAGGCGAAGGCGCGGATCCGGGCATTGCCAGAGAGCAGCCGGCGGCGCGGCTTAGGACCTTCTATGCTCGAGACTGTCATTCAGCCGCCCTTCTACCGGAAGGCCCCCTCACCTGGCCCTTCGGGCCGACCTCGCCCGCAAGAGGAGAGGTGGTGGGGGGGCATGATCCCGCCCCGACCAACCCCTCCCGACGGGGAGAGGTTGCCGCGCGACGGCGGTGCGGGGCTCTGGTGTGGTTCGTTTTTCCCCGGAGGCCGTTGGTCTCCGGGGAAGATCGCGGATTACTCGATCAGTACTTGTCGTAGATGGCCTGGCCCTGGGTCTGGGCTTCGGCGATGGCCCGGTCGAAATCCCAGCCATCCACCACGACGCGCTGCGCCAGCTTGGGGATGATGAAGTTGGAGCTGAGATCGGCATAGGCGGCGTTGTTGACGTCCGGATAGGCCGGTGCTGTGCCGTTCTTGGCCAGCCCGAGCAGGCCGACAAGGATGGAATTGCTGCCATCGAAGGCCGGCAGCTTTTCCTGATCCGCCAGCACCGGGCCATAGATCGCCACGTTGAAATAGGCGTTCATGAAATCGGGGCTGGAGAGGTGCTCGAGCAGGGCCTTGGCCTCGTCCTGCATGGGGCTGGAGGCGGTCACGGCGCGCATCTGCACGTCGATGGGCGAGATGATGCCTTTGGGTCCACCCGGTAGCGGCGAGAAGGCGCTGGCCTCGAACAGTTCGGGGTCGTCCTTCTTGGCGGCAATGCCGACCGAGCCGGTATTGGCGATGAAGGCGACCTGGCCGGAGAGGTAGGCCTGATTGTCGCCGGCACCGTCCCAGGTGGTGTTGCCCGGAGCGAACAAGCCCTTGTCCCAGGCGTCCTTGAGCCAGGTGAGCCAGAGGCGGGTTTCCGGCGAGTCGATGGTGACTTTCTTGCCGGCATCGTCGGCGATGCGGCCACCATAGGACTGCAGCACGGCGACCTGGAGGTTGGCGTCGCCGACATTGGAGAGCGCAAGGCCGAGGCCATGCAGCGGCGGCTGGTTGACGGCGGTGGCCTGCGCCACCAGTTCTTCCCAGGTCTTGGGTGGCTCGGTGAAGCCGGCGGGTTCGAGCACGTCCTTGCGACGCAGCAGGAGGTTGCCGTTGACGCCGAAGGGGATGCCGACACGGGCGATGCCGCCATCGGCGGTGAGGTCGCTGGCGGTATCGGGGCCGGAGAACCAGCCGCCTTGGGCATCGCCGACCTTCTTGTAGAGATCGCCGAGATCGGAGAACTGGCTCTGCCGCGCCAGCAGCCGGGCGAGGCCGAGGCCGAGATCGAGCGCATCGGGCATGGTGTTGGACGAGACAGCGGCGGACAGTTTCTGCGTCGTCTCGTTCTGGTTGATCATCACGACTTCGGTTTCGACGCCGTTGGCCGCGCCCCAATCATTGATGGTCTGCGTCAGCAGGTTGTTGGCGTCTTCCGAAAAGATCAGACCGCCCCAATAGGTCAGTTTCTTGCCCTGCGCGATGGCGGGGGTGAACAATGCGCCGCTGGCGGCGAGCGCGCCGACGCTGGCGGCGGCCCCGAGAACCTTGCGGCGCGACCAGCCGGCAGAGGCCGGTTTCGACTTTGTCATCTCAATTCCTCCATGCAGGCGCCCGAGCCGGGACACCCGTCTCCTCGCTGTCGGCCGGGCCCTGCCCTGGGCCCCGAAGAAAAATGGGGTGGACAGCTGCCTGTGCTTTTAAATATATTTATTCGGCCGAATAAAAGACTACCGAGGGTTGTTAAGCAGTGTCAATGCGCCTTTTGGCGATTTCCTGAGGGGAGACACCACATGAACGCCCCCGAATAGCTGGGAGTGCAGATGCCGTACGAGACGGAAAACCCTGCCTATACCGCGTTCTTCGATGCCTTGATCGACGGACGGCTGCGGCTGGGCCAGACGCTGACCCAGGATGAGTTGTGCAGGGCGCTGGGCTTCACGCTGTCGCCAGTGCGGGAAGCGACGACGCTGCTCGAAGCCGAGAAGCTGATCACAGTTCGACGCAAGGTGGGGATCACGATCTTTTACCCCGACGTCAACTTCATCGGCGACTGCTTCCAGTTCCGTGGCCTGCTGGAGCGGGAGGGCTTGCGCAAGTTCGCCGGGGCGCTGCCGGATGGCTGGATCGACCGAATGCGGGCCGCCCATGCCGAGATCATCGGCTTGGTGCGCGAGGTCAACGATCTCGAGCGCTATCGGGTACCGGTGCGGGATCTGGAGGCACAGTTCCACCGCAGTTTCATCGGTGCGTATGGAAACGCGCAGATTTCATCGACCTATGCGCGGCTGAGCCAGAAGATGTACCTGATCCGGCTGCACAACCTCGTGGCGGTGGGACCGGCGAACACCGTGCAGTCGATGAACGAACACCTTGCGGTGGTGGAGGCGCTGGCAGCTGGGGATGTCGATGGCGCGGTCGAGGCGCTGGATAATCACATGATGGCGGTGCTGCACCGGGTGATCACGACGTGAGCGCTTCACAGGGCGCTGGTGGCGATTCAGCCCCTCATCCGCCCCTGCGGGGCACCTTCTCCCCCGAGGGGAGAAGGGAAGCGGATCGAGCGTGCGTCAATTCAGAAACACCTTGACCGCGTCGGAACGGCCTTCGGCGTCGACGACCGAGAGGGTGACGTAGCCGGGGCCGTCGGGGAGCCAGTTGCCCTGGCGGGCGAAGGCGGAGCGGCCGATGGGGGCGCCGTTGGCAAAGAAGGTGAAGGGAGGCACGCCGTTGCGGACCTTGACCACCAGCGGCGAGGTCATCCCGGAGGCGAGGCCGAGATCGAGATCGACGCCATTGGCGGGAAAGGCGATCTCGGGGGCAGCGTCGCGCTTGACCATCTGCTCGTCGGGATGGCGGAAGCGCTTCAGCGGTGCGGGGAGTTCGGTGTTGGACGCAAAGAGGACGCCGGCGGGCGCGGACGGCAAAGGCGCGGTACTGGCGCCGAGGCGGTCGAAGGCTTCGAACAGGATCGGGGCAGCGGCGGTGATGCCGGTCATGCCGGGAACCGGGGAGCCATCGGGACGGCCGACCCAGACGCCGATGACGGTCTTGCCGTCAAAGCCGATGGACCAGGCGTCGCGATAGCCGTAGGAGGTGCCGGTCTTGAAGGCGATGCGGCCAGGCGAGCCGTTGAGCGGCGGCGGCACTTCGGCGAGGATATTGGAGACATACCAGGCGGCGACGGGATCGAGCACGGGCGCGGGCGTGGTCTCGGGCTTGGGCGTGGCGCGCACACCGTCGTTGAGCGCCACTGGCGTCCCGCCACGGGCAATGGACGCATAGATCGAGACCAGATCGCGCAGGGTGACGCCGACGCCGCCGAGGCCCACGGCGAGGCTGGGAGCCGTATCCTTCGGCAGCAGCGGATTGGCATAGGCGCGGCGCATGCGGGCGACAAGGCGGGCGGTGCCGACGGCATCGAGGACGATGACGGCTGGGATGTTGAGCGACTCGGTCAGCGCCTGGCGGATGGAGACGGTGCCGCGGTTGTAGCCATCGAAGTTGACCGGGACATAGCCGGAAAAGGCGGTCGGCCGGTCCTCGATCAGGCTTTCGGGGTGGGCGAGGCCGAGTTCGAAGCCGAGGCCGTAGATCAGCGGCTTGAGGGTGGAGCCGGGCGAGCGGACGGCGTCGGTCATGTCGACATAGCCATCGCTTTCGGCGGCGAACAGCCCGGCGGAGCCGACCGAGGCGAGAATGTCGCCGGTCGCCTGATCGGCAACGAGGATGGCGACGGACACCTTGGGGTCGAGCCGGGCCGCGCGTTGGGACCCTAGCGCTTCGAGCGCCGATTGCAGGCGGCGGTCGACGGTGAGCGGCACGGTCTCGGCGCCCGGATGCGCCTTGAGCGCGGCCTCGGCAAGGTGCGGCGCGAACATCGGGAAGGGTTTGCGGGCGCGCGGAATCGGCTCGTGCCTCGCGGCTTCGGCTTCCTCGGCGGAAAGGGTGCCGGCGGTGACAAGGCGATCAAGCACCATGTTGCGGGCGCGCTCGGCCGCGGCGGGGTCACGATCAGGGCGGCGCGCCTCGGGCGATTGCGGCAGGGCAACGAGCAGCGCCGCTTCGGCGGTGGTGAGGCGCGACGGTTCCTTGCCGAACCAGGCGAGGCTGGCGGCGCGGACGCCTTCGATATTGCCGCCATAGGGCGCGAGGGTGAGATAGAGGGTGAGGATGTCGGACTTGCCGAGGCTTCGTTCCAGCTTTTGCGCCAGCAGCATCTGGCGGATCTTGCCCTCGAGATTGCGGGTCGATTGGGTGCCGATGAGGCGGGCGACCTGCATGGTGAGGGTGGAGCCGCCCGAGACGATGTTGCCCCCTGCCCCGAGATATTGCCCGGCGGCGCGGAGCATGGCGGTCCACTCGACGCCGTCATGTCGGTAGAAATTGCGGTCCTCGTAGGCGACCAGCATGTCGAGGAAGCGACGATCGACTTGATCGGGCGTCACCGGCAGGCGCCAGCGGCCATCGGCGGTGGTGAAGGGCCGGAGCAGGAGGCCGGCGCGATCGACGACGACGCTCGAGACCGGCACTTCGGCCGGGGCCGGAATGGCCGGCAGGGTGGCCTCGATATTGACGATGGCGCCCCGGGCGGCGTTCAGCCCGAAGAGGCCGAGGCCGATGGCGAGGAGTAGCGCCGCGGCCTTGAGCCGCGACGCCCGCCTGAAACCCGGCACCGTGGGTGCGGAGCTGGTCATTTGCCGGCCGGGGCGACCTCGATGGAGCCGGAGCCGGTATTGGCGCGCAGTTCAGGCCGGTACATGTCCTCGACGGTGGTGCCCGGCCAGACGAAGGTGCCGGGCGAGACGGCGCGGACCATGTAGGCGGTCTTGAACGTCCCCTTTTCCGAGAAATAGCGGAAGGCGGCGACGAACTGGTCGGTGCGCGATTCCACGTGGGCCGGTTGGTCCAGGGTCAACCAGCTGAGATCGGCAACGCCCGAACCCGCGAGCAGGTTGGGGTTCTCGATTTCGAAGCCGGCCGGCAGCGGATCGGCGATGACGTACTGGCCAGAACCGAGCTGGCTGGCCGTCGCCTCAATCACCACCACGAAGCGATCGTTCTGGCGGATGTTGTCGAGATCGACCTCGGAGCCGTCCGGCATGTACATCGAGCTTGAGAGCGAGAAGCCGTTCTCGCTGGCCTCGGGCGCGGTGGACGGGATGGCGTTGACGCTGACGGCGATCTCGGTGGGCTGATTGCCAGTGTTGGTGACGGTGATGCCGCCACCCTCGATCAACTCCTGATCGTAGCGGCGATAGGCGCTGCCATCGATGGCCTCGCCATCGATGGTCACCGAGCCGATCTGGGCCTCGCTGCCCAGAGCGGCCGCGGCCAGCAGCGTTGCCGCGTCTTCCTGGGTGGAGGTCCAGCTGGCTTCGTCCCGAAGCTTGCTGAGTTCGGTGGCGAGGGACGCGACATCGACCTCCGACGGCTTGAACTCGGCGGCGAGGGCGAGGACTGCGGCGGTATCGCGGAGACGGCTGCCATAGTCGATGCGGTAGCGGTAGCGCTCCTCTTCATTGCCCAGCCCAGCGACCGCCGCGGCGAAGGCGGTTTCGGCGCGGGTGCGGTCGCCATAGAGGGCGAGGGCAGCACCGAGCTGAGCCTTGGCCAATGGCGAGCCGAAATTGTCGAGCCGCGCCTCGAGATAGTAGCGCAGGTCGCCAATCGCGGCCCGGCCGGCACGCGACAGGACATAGAGGGCATAAGCCACATCCTCGCCGCCCATGGTGAAATCGGAGGCGTAGGAGAGCTGGTTGGAGAGGTTGTCGAGCGCCATGCTCATGGCAAGGTCGGGGACGGTGTAGCCCTTTGCGACCGCGCGCTGCAGGAAGTCGGTGACATAGCTGTCGAGCCACATGTCGGAACCCGAGAACGGTCCCCAGAGGCCGAAGCCGCCGGCCGAGTTCTGCTTGGCGAGCAGGTTGGCGATGGCGTCCTTGACGCGCTGGTCGAGGGCGTCGTCGCTGCCCATGCCCAGCATGTTGGCGACGTCGTTGAGATAGAGCAGCGGCAGGGCGCGGCTCGAGACCTGCTCGGCGCAACCATAGGGATAGCGGTCGAGACTGAGCAGGAGTTCGGGCACGTTGAGCCTCGAGATCGGCCCGACGGCGAGGGTGAGGCTGCCGGTGTGCGGCACCATGTCGGCGAAGTAGCTGGCGTCGATGGTGGTGCTTTCGCCCGGAGCCAGCGGGACGAGCTTGGTCACGGTGACCGGGGCACTGGCGGCGCGGACGCCGAGCGTCAGGTTCTTGACCTGCGCCTTACCGTCCGGACCTTCGACGATGAGCTTCAACTCCTGATCGCCAAGTGCGGTGCCGGTGAGCGACAGATCCAAGGCGGCGCGGCCGCCCTGGGCAATCTCGATGGTCTGCTCTGCGGCATCGGTCGAAAGGCCCTCGCCGGTGGCGAGGCTGACCTTGTAGGGGCCGGCGGCGCCGGAAATGTTGGCGATTTCGACGAGCAGACGCGAGGTATCATCGAGCCGCAGGAAGCGCGGCGGGCTCAAGGTGACGACCACCGGATCGCGGACGATGACATCGGCTTGGGCGTGGCCCACGGATGTCGGGGTCCAGGCCATGGCCATGAGGCGCACGGTGCCGGCGAAATCGGGCATGTCGAAGCTGACAGTCGCCTTGCCGTCGGCGCCGACCGTAACGATGCCCGAGTGCTGGGCGACGAGGACGGTGATGGCCGGCGGGGTGCCGAGGCGCGAGGATTCGCCGTCGCCACCCGAGCGGAGCGCGCCGGGCATGCCCTGCAGCGGATCGATCAGCAGGCCATAGAGATCGCGGATCTCCATGCCGAGCTGGCGCTGGCCATAGAACCAGCCATCGGGATCGGGCGTCTTGAAGTTGGTGAGGTTGAGAATGCCGAGATCAACGGCGGCAACGGTGACATAGGCGGTTTCGCCCGGCGTCAGGTTGGCGATGGTGACTTCGGCGTCGAAGCCCTGACGCGGCAGGGTGTCGGCCGGGGCGGCGATGGAGACGTCGAGCTTACGATCACCCGGATCGACATCAGCGAAGGCGAGGCCGAGGGCGCGAGCCGGCATGCGCTTTTCGGCGACGGAGCCGGGGCGATAGAGCATGGCGGTGACATAGGCGCCCGGACCCCAGGCTTCGCTGACGGTCAGCGGGATGGTGGTGCCTTCGGCCGGAACCGGCACGGCGATCATGTCGATGACGCGGTTATCGACGACCATCACGAGAGCAGTGCCGGCGAACTGCGGCTCGAGCTTGAGCTGGGCGGTGTCGCCGACCTGGTAGGCGGGCTTGTCGAGCGCGACCTTCAGCGTGTCGGGCGTGTCGGAGCCGGCATCGACATAATAATAGCCGGCATAGAATTCGTAGCTGGTGGAGGTGGCGTCAGGGCCGGAGCTCTCGACCTCGACGAGGTAACGGCCCCAGGTGACCGGCGCGGCAATGCTGACCGGTCCGGAAGCGGCGGCGTCGACGGTGCCGCTCGCGACCTCATTGGTCGAGGTAATGGCCTCCCAGCGCCAGGCGCCGCCATCGCGATACCACTGGTAGTTGGTCTCGACGCGGGAGAGGCGCCAGGTGAGGCCGGCCTGGTCGGTCTGCTTGCCGTCGGGCGCGACGGCGATGACGTCGAAGCTCGCCTCGCTGCCTTCGGCAAGGTCGCCACTGGCACCGAATTGCGGCTTGATGCCGATGCGGTTGCCGGCGGCCATGACCGAGCGGGTGAGGCTGCGCTCGACGGCCCGGCCATTGGAGTCGATCAGGCGCAGGATCAGCTGGGCCTCGAAGGGCTTGGTGCCGAAATTGCGCGCGGGCACGACCACATCGGCGGTGGCGGCGCCGGTGTCGTCGGTGGTGCCGACGACACCGAGCGGCTCGCGGCTGGTTTCGACGGTGTCGTCCTCGCGGCCGAAGACGTAGCCGGCAAAGCCGGGCAGCGTCGTGGTGGGGCGCAGGACGACATCGGCTTCGACATCGAGGCCGGGCGCGGTGGCGCCGTAGAGATATTTCGCGGCGACCGCGATGGGGGTCACCTCGTCGACGACGACGGGCTTGTCGTTACCGGTGATCTCGAAGGCAAGGCGTTCGGGCTCGAAATCCTCGACGAGGAAGGTCAGGCTCGAAAGCGGGGCGGATTCGGGATCGGCGTAGAGGCGGATCGACCATGAGCCGCGCATGGCTTCGGCGGTCAGCGGCACCTCGGTGTGATAGCCGCCAGCGCCCTGATCCTCGATGCGCAGGGTCTCGGCGACGACGCCGTCGGGGCGCTCGAACTCGACGGTCAGCGGCAGGTCGAGCACAGCCTCGGCGCGGGCGTCGCGGAGGATGGCATCGAGGAAGACGGTTTCGCCGGGGCGATAGACGCCGCGTTCGGTGGTGGCGAAGAGATCAAGCGCGCCGGGCGACGGACGGCCTTCGACGCCGCGATCGGTGAGATCGAAGGCGGGGCGGGTCAGATCGAGGAAGGCATAGTCGCCGGTGGCGGTCTCGGCGGTGACGAGCTGCGGGGCGCGGCCGCCTTCGCCACGAGCAAGGCCGGGCGCGAAGACGGCATGGCCTTCGGCATCGGTGGTGGTTTCACCGAGGATTTCGTTATTGACGGCGATGAGGCGCACCTTGGCGCCGTTGACCGGATCGGCGCCGGTGAGGCCGCGCACGAAGATATGGACGCCATCGTCACCCTGGACGGTGGTGAGGCCGAGATCGGTGACGATGAACCACTGGGTCGCCATCTCGCGCCAGTAATCCTCGTTGCTGCCGGTGACCTTGGCGGTGACGACATAGGCGCCGGGCTGGATGGCGCCGAGGGCTTCGGTGACCGGAATGGTGGTGGTGGCAAGGGCGTTCGGCGCGGCCTTGGCGAGCTCGACCTGCCCTTCCCAGGCCTTTTCGCCGGAGCGATTGGCGACGTCCTCGGCGGAGTAGCCATCGAGGGCGCGCTGGAAGATGCCGTTGCGGACGGCGGTGGCAATGCCGCGATCACCGATCCGGTAGATGACGACATCGGCCAGCTCGGCATTGACCGAGGTGATCGGCAGGCCGCCGCCGAGACCGGCGGGCAGCACATAGGCGTTGTTGGCGAAGCCGACGAAGGGGGCGCGATCGGGGACGTAGAGGTTGAGATCGACGTCGGAGAGGAGCGTGTCGCCGTCCTGCGAGGGGAGGCCGGCACGCAGCTTCACAGAGTAGCGCTTGCCGTGTTCGAGCCCGGTGATGCAGAGCTGGGCATAGTCCGTTTCGACCGCAGGCGCGGGCGCGCCATCGACCACGACATATTGCGAATAGTCGGCAGTGCCGGTGGCAAGCGGGAAGGCGAAATCGACACAGATGCGCGGGGTGGCCGCATCGGGATCGACGGAGTTGGACACGACGCGGAAGCCGTTTTCGGCGACGACCTTGTCGAGCGCGGCCTGGACCGTGGCATCGGCAATCAGGGCGACGCTGGCGCGGTAGCTGGCAATGGACTCGCGCCACATCTGGCGGAACTCGAGGCCATGAGCGAGAGCGGAGAGGGCGCGCGCGCGCAGATCGACACCCTCGGCCTTGAGGAAGGCCATGATGGCCGCGGAGTTGGACACCGAGCCGAGCTCGTAGGTGCCATTGCCGCGGGCGGCTTCCTCGTCACCACGGATATTGGCGGCGTCGGCGAGCTTGAGCCAGAGTTCGGGATCGTTGGCGTTGATGGCCAGCGCCTGGCGATACGAGACCATGGCGCCGGCGGCATTCTGCTGGGTCATGGCGGCGTCGCCATTGGCGACGAGATCGGAGTAGGCAATGCCCTCGGGCGGCGTGTCGGTGGTGGGCAGCTGCTCGGCGAAGTAGCGGGCGCTGTAGACAAGGTCGGACGACGGGAAGGGCAACTCGGCTTCGCGCGTCGCGGCCAGCTCTTCAAGGGTGGGAGACTGCTCAACGCGGCCAGAGGTGGCGCCGGTGAACGGCGTCTCGGTGCCGGCGGCGCCCTTCAAGAAGCACCAGCCGGCCTTTTCGTTGAAGGTGAAGGCCTGGCAGAGCTTGTCTTCGGTGCAGGTGGCGCTGCAGCTGTCGAGATCGGTGTCCTTGAGCGTCGAGTAGTCGAAACCGGGGAGATCGGTTCCCGGCAGCAGCGTGATGCTGCGCTCGGCGGATCCGGCCCCTGACACCGCCAGGAACAGTGCCGCACCAACAGCCATGGCAGTCCGCACCAGACGCTGCATATCCCTCACCCCGGTAATCCTTTGGATTTACTTGAACGTAGCTTCGCACACCTTGACGGTAAAGGTGTGACGTCGCTCGACCCTGAACCCTTGGTTGCCGGAGTGAGGCTTAACGAATGCTGAACAAAATCAGGCGTCGGGGCGCGAGAGATTCAACGGCGCGCCGGGGACGAAGAGCGACAGGCCGGGGGCAACGCCATCGGGCCCCAGCGCCTCGTAGCGCGTGCCGGTGTCGGTGGGTAGGGGACGCCAGACGGCGACCGCGCCGGCCCGCAAGTGCAGATGGAAGTCGGGGCGCATCAGGTTGACGAAACCCATGGCCGGCTTCACCGCCTCGATGGTGCCATGCCAGGCCTGATGGAAGCCGGGCTTGTCGAAGGCGACCGTGACGGGACGGGCGGCGGCAAGGGCGGCTTCGAACAGGGACTGGCCGACATCGTCAGGGGCCACATCGCCGCGCGGGCCGGGATCCGGGCGCTCGGGAACATCGAGCGCCTCGCCGGGGCCGAATTCGGAGATGGCGGTGTCGAAGGGTGCGAGCCCGTCGAACCCGACGACATGCATGATCTCGGTGCCGTCGGCGCGGCGGAATTCAATGCGGGGATAGGCCTTGTCCTTCATCACCGAGGTGCGGTCGACGACCAGTTCCGCGATGTCGGCGAGGCAGATGCGGCTGTCGTGCTCGGCGCCGTAGAGGGTGGCCCAGCCTTCGGTGAAGCGCACGGTTTCGACGGTGCCGATGCGTTCGTGGGTGGCGCCATGCTGGTTGGAGGTGACCATCAGGCGGCCGATCGCGGGCAGGACTGCCAGCACGTCCTCGGCACGAGCAGACAGGCGGGCGCGTTGTGGCAGGTGGGGTTTGTCGAGCATGTCGGCCTCCTCAGGCAGGAACGGGTTCGAGGGTGGATGGAGTCTCGGCCTCGCGGGCGGCGGCGAGTTCGACGGTGCGCAGATTGTCGATGCCGGCCGGGCGGCGATGAGCGACGATGACCAGCGCCGTGTCGGGCAGTTCTCGGCGGACGCAGGCCAGCAGTTCGGCCTCGGCGGCCATATCGAGCGCGGCGGTGGCCTCATCGAGATAGGCGAAGTCCGGGCGATGCAGCAGCAGGCGGGCGAGGGCCAGCCGCTGCAGCTCGCCGCCGGAAAGTGTGCCGGTGGTTGCGTCGGTATCGGTTAGCAAAGTGCCCCGGCGATGGCCGAGGCCGACGGCCGTGATGGCCGCTGCGATAGCCTCGGGTGCGAAGGCTTCGGCCGGATCGGGATAGGCGACGGCGTCATCGAGAGTGCCGAGGGGGACGTAGGGCTTCTGGGTGAGGAAGAGGCCCTTGCCGGCCGGTCGGACGATCTGGCCGGAGCTGTGCGGCCAGAGGCCGGCAATGGCCTTGAACAAGGTGGTCTTGCCCAGCCCCGAGGCGCCGCTGAGCCAGACGGTCTCGCCGGGCATTATCGACAGCCGGTCGATGGCGAGCAGGGGACGGCCGTCGGGCAGGCGCAGCCGCAGATCGGCGAGGGTGAGCGGACCACGCTCGCCTGCCGGAGGGTCGCCCGCCCTCGCGGCGCTGGCGGCAGCGAGGAAGCCGTCGAGACGCGAGGAGGCGGCGACGAGGTCGGCCAGGTCGCGATAGGAGAAGATGAACCAGCTGAGCGTGGTGACAACGGAAGAGAAGGCGGTGGAGACTTCCATCAATCCGCCGAAGTTCACCGAGCCGGCAAGATATGCCGGCAGCGCAACAAAGAGCGGGATTCGCAGCACGGTGTGGTTGTAGGGGAAGGTGAAGAGACTGAGGATCAGCTCGCGGTTGATCAGCTTTCTCCAGTTGCCCATGATCGCGCCGAAGCGCCGGTCGAGCCCCTGGCGCTCAGCGCCTTCGCCACCAAGCATGGCGATCTCATCGACATTGGAGCGCATGCGGGCCAAGGCGAAGCGGAAATCGGCCTCGCGGCGCTGCTGCTCGACATAGAGCGACTTCAGCGGCTTGCCGAGCCAGTGGGTGAGGCCGGTGCTGAGGGCGACATAGACGAAGGCCGCGACCAGCATGTAGCGCGGGATCTCGAGATCGAGCCCGACGAAATCGAGCGAGAGGGCGAAGCTCGAGAGGTTCCACAGAACAATGACATAGGAAAAGATCGCGACGATGTTGGTGATCAAATCCATAGCCTCGCTGAGGAGGCCGGTGAGGAACAGGCGGCAATCGTCGGCGATACGCTGATCGGGATTGTCGACGCCGTTGCCACTGGCGAGATGCCAGTAGGCCTTGCCCTGAAGCCAGCGGTCGCGCACCGCTTCGGTGAGCGAGCGTCGCCAACGGATGAGCAGCAGCTTTTTTAGATATTCCGCCGACAGCGCCCGGGCGGTGTTGAGGGCGACGATGATGCCGAAGATGCCGATCTGGGTGAGCGCGGCGGTAGCATCGACGGCTTCGAGGGCGGAATAGAAGTCCTTGGTCCAAGCGATGATCCTGAGCGTGGCGTAGACGCCGCCCAGATTGAGCGCAACGACAAGCGCGAACAGCACGAGCCCGAGCTTGCCGCCCGGACCTTTGACCGCGAGTGCGAGAAGCCGCCAGAACTGGCCGAGAACGCGAAGCATTTGACCCTCGATGCCGGGAACAGAAAGACGCGGGGGGCGCGGGCCAGGATCCCGGCCCCCCGCGTGGAGTGGCGTCAGAACCGGTAGGTGGCGCCGAGCTTGAAGGTGCGGCCGGGGGCGACCTGCAGTTCCAGCGGGTTCTGGGCGGAGACCGCGTCGGTTGCCGTGGTGGCGTAGCCAGTCAGTGTGTTGGGGAAGTAGCGCGTGTCGAAGATGTTCTGGATGCCAGCGGTCAGCTCCAGGTTCTCGATCGGCTCCCACTTGGCGTAGGCGTCGAACACGGCATAGCCCTCGGGCTTGAAGGCCGTCTCGGTCGAGCGCTCCTTGACGCCCTGGGCGAAGGTGCCGAGCAGTTCGAACTCGAGGGCGTGTTCCGGAAGTTCGTAGCGGACGCCGAGCACGGTGGTGAGCGGGATGGCGCCATCGAACACGGTCACCGGATCGGCGTCGGTCTTCTGCTGGGTGCCGTCCGACCAGGTGAGAGAACCGGTGAGGAAGACATTGTCGACCGCCTCGAACTCGCCGCTCGCCTCGATGCCCCAGGTCTTGACGGTATCGACATTGAGGCTGGTGTAGGTGGCGATGGGGGTTTCGGAGACGAGTTGCAGCGTCTGGATGTAGTTCTCGTACTGGGCGTAGTAGCCATTGATAGAGAAGTAGCCGCGATCGAATTCGCCGCGCAGGCCCGCCTCGTAGCTCTGCACCGACTCGGGCTGGAGGTCGGGGTTCGGGACGATCTCGAAGGTGCTGCCCGACGAGGTGTAGAACAGCTGCTGGGCGGTCGGCATCTTGAAGCCTTCGCCGTAGGACGCGTAGACCGAGTAGCTGTCATCGAGCTTGTACATGGCCGACAGCTTCTTGATCAGCCGCTCGCTGCCGATGTCCTCCACCGGCACGGCGCTAAGGGATTCGGCCGGGGACAGATTGTAGGTGGCCCAACGCAGGCCGGGCGTGATGGTCAGCCTGCCATCGAGCAGCTCGATCTCATCCTGGATGTAGAGGTCGGCGCGAGTGGTCTCGACATCGGGGAAGGCGAAGCCCTGGTTCACCGAAGTGGCGTCCGGGGTCGACACATCGAGGTAGTCGGTGACCGTGGTGCCGAGGTACTCGCTGTTCATGATGTCGCCGTCGAAGCCATAGGTCAGCGTGTGGTGCGTCGCACCGGCATCGAACGAGCTGACCAGTTGCAGGTCGGCTTCGAGGAAGGTCTCGGAGTAGTTGCGGTCCGTCGTCAGGAAGCGCCGGCCCGGATTGGTCGTGGCGAGCGTGTAGTTGCGCAGCTGCTCCGAATGGAAATCGCGCGACTGCGGGGAATAGCCCAAAGTCCACTTCACCGAGTCGAGCCAGGGGGCATTGACCTGCCACTCATGGTCGAGGGCGAAGCGCTGACGCGCCATCTCGATGGTGCGCTGGTAGTCTTCGGAGACATAGTAGGAATTGCCGGTGCCGGTGTTGGCGCTCGGATCCCAAATCTGGTCGATGTCGGTGGTGCGGTCGCTGAACTCCCAAGTGGCGGTCAGCTTGTGGTCGGCGTTGGGAGTCCAGACGCCCTTGAGCAGGCCGTTGTAGGCATCGATCTCGGACGGGAAAAGTTCGTCGCAGCGGAAATAGTCAGGCCGCGCGCATTGCCAGATGCCGCCGTCGGGATCGGCATTGCTGAGCGTCGGCTCGGTGGCGGTGAGATTGCCGAAACTACCAAGGACCTCAAGATCGCCGAAGTCGTAGGCGCCGGTCACCTGCTTGCGGAACGTGTTGTCGAAGCTGTCGAAGGCGGTCTTGACCTCGACAGCCCAGGGCTTGTCCATACCCTCAAGCAGGTCCGACGGATCGCGCGTTTCGAATGCGACGGTGCCGCCGAGTGCATCGGCGCCCCATAGCACGGAGTTGGGACCGCGGATCAGTTCGACGGCCTTCATGTTCCATGGATCGACAAAGTCGCGGCTGCCGTCGATGACCGATTCCTGGATGCGCGAGCCATCGACCAGCATCTGCACGCGGTTGCCGCTGACGCCACGGATGGTGAAGCTGTTGAGCTGACCGCCGGGATTAGTGATCGAGGTGGTGCGGGTGACGGCGATACCCGGCTCGTAGCGCACCAGATCCTGGATATCGCGTACGACATGCGCCTCGAGCGTTTCGGCGTCGATGACGGCGACGTTCTGCGGCACATCGAGCACGTTCTTTGCCGAGCGGGAGGCATAGACCGTGATGCGCTCGAGAATGGTGATCTGGGTGTCGGTCAGCTCGACGGTGGCGTCCTGCGCCAGCGACGGAGCCGTTGCGAGCAGCACCAGCATGCTGGTGCCGAGTGAAAGCGAAGCCGTGCGCCATGCGCCGGCCATCCGGATAGTCATGCCTGCCCCCGAGAGCGAGTGAGTTCGAGATGGCTGGCTGGTCGGACGGGCCGAATGGCTGGCTCTGATCGCCCCGTTTTCCCCGCGGGCGACGGCTATGATCTATTTAATATGATTATGATCGTCAAGTTTTATTGCCCCCGGTTTCGGGGGACTATCGACTCATTGCGCCAGCGCGGCCGTGCGGTCGAAGGCTGCGGTGAAACCGGCGAGTGACAGGGCGACGGCGACCGGCTGGCCGGTGTCGACGCGGATGCCGGTGACCTCGAGCTTGGTGCCCACCTTGAGAGCACTGACCGCGACTTCGTCGAAGGCCAGCGGCACGAGGCAACCGCTCGACACGCAGGTGAGAAATGGCAGGGCGCTGCCCAGGGTCTCACCGTCGATGGCGAGCTGGACGCCGGCATCGAGACGGAGGCCGAAAGCGGTGATCAGCATGCCCTCGGCGCGATTGCCGGCCGGGGCGCCCAGTTCGACAGCCAGCAGCGAGGCACCGGTACTGGCATCGCCGGCGGCCTGGGAGAAGCTGCAATCCTTGCTGGACTCGACGAGAGCACAACTGACCGACCAGCTGCCATGACGCTCGTTGAGGGCGCTGGCGCCACCGGGCAAGGCTGGGGCGGCGGTGGTGGCGTCCTGCGCCAACACGGGGGTGGCGCCGGCAAAGGCCAGCGCCAGAAGAGCGATGGTGAGACGCATCAGCGGGCGTCCTTCAGCGGGCGATTGAGGGCGCGGCGGGCTTCGCCGGCAAGCCGGACCAGAGTCATGTGCAGGTCCTTGGCGGACGCCAGCGGTTCGGCGAACCAGACACGGCGGATGTCGTCGCCATCGGCCAGGTCCATGCCCTCGGCGTCGACGCCCAAGAGCTTCCAGTTGCCGGCCGGCGCCTTGGCGAAGTGCTCGGCATAGAGCCCGACCGCCTCGCCATGGTCATCGTTCATGTGCTCAATGGCGCTTGGCTCGGTAGCAGCGAGGTCGGCATTGGCGCCTTCGGGCGTCAGCAGGTCCGAGGGCGTGAGGGCGAAGGCCTTGCCGAAGCCACCGTTCAGCGACGCCGACTTCGGCTCAAGCACGAAGTAGCGGAAGTCGGACAGGGTGGAATAGAGCTTGGCCTTCTGCTGGTGCGAGAGATAGCGACCATCGAGACGCTGGTGTTCGGCGCTGTCGCGCTCGACCTCGCGGGCCGTACAGGCCACGGACATGCGTGCATGCGCGAGTGGATCGCCCTTGCCGGGGAGGCCGAGCAGCAGCGAGCAGCGTGGGTCGGCGAGGAGCGCCGGGGTGTGGGCGGCGAGGCGCGAGATCAGGATGATCGGCGTGCCGTCATAGTCGGTTGAGACGCCGACGCGGGTGGCGATGGGCCAGCCGCTGGCCGGATCGATGGTCGCAAGGCTGCCCGACCGCGCAGTGCGCAGCAGAGTCTTGGCCATGCGGATGGCTTCCTCGGTCGTGGGCAGCACGACGTCCTTCTTTTTGGCGTCTTCGGTCATAGTCTGCTTGATCTCACTCAGTTGCGAAAGGCGACAGGGAAGGAAAAGGTCCAGCTCGAGCGGCCGGCGCCCTCGGGGATCGGGGGAAACGGCGCGGCGCGGCGGACAGCGGCCAGCGCCGCGTCATCGAGGGCAGCATTGCCCGAGGAACGGCTGAGCGCGATGCGGGAGACGCTACCATCGGCGGCGACGGTGAAGGTGACATGCGCCTCGCCATCGCTGCCCCTGGCGCTGGATGGATAGCGGGTGGCGCGGTGGACGCGCACCTGGACCTGGCCCGGATATTTGCTGGAGGCGCCGCTGCCGCCATCGGACTTCTGGCCCTTGCCGCCGGCTGCCGCCTTGCGGGCACGGGTGTCGGCAGTGTCGGCGCCGCCATTGCCGAGGCTCGCCTGCTGTTGCGGCTCGGGCGCGGGCTTTTCGGCAGGTTTCTTCGGCGTGGGCTCGGTGGGCTTCGCTTCACGGGTTTCTGCAGGCGCCTCAGCCGCTTTCGGCTCGGCCCTGGCCTGCTCCCGGACAGGGCGTGGCAGCGGCACCGGTGCGACCTGGAGCTCGGTCACAGTCGCTTCGAGCGGGGCGATGGACGCAACTTCGATGGGGTCGATCTCAGCGGGCTCGGCCGGGACGGCGGCAGCGCGCGTCACCTCAATGGCCTCGGGCGCGACCGATTGCGGCGCGAGGGGCTGAAGGTCGGATGGGTCGAGGACAGTAGCGACGAGGATTTCGGCGGAGGCCAGATCCTCGGTCTCGATTGGCGTGATCGCCGCAGCAGTGACCGGCCGCACAGTCTCGACGGGCGGCAGCAAGGGCGCCACGGGCTCAGCCAGATCGGCGACGAGGGCTTCGGGCGCAGCGGCCTCGGCTCCGGCCGAGACCAGGGTCTCCGATGCATCGGCGGCGATCGTCGTCGGCTGGGTGACGACCGCGATTTCGAGGCTGACAATGTCGACAGCAACGGACTCGGCTTCTGCCGAATCTGAGGGCACTAAGCCGGCGAGCAGCACGGCGCCGAGGATGCCGGCGTGCAGCGCAACGGAGAGGGGGACGGCACCACGCATGGGATCAACCCCCGTCCTGGGTGGTGATCAGGCCAATGCGGGCATAGCCGGCGCCGGAGAGGGCACCCATCACCTGCATGATCAGGCCATAGTCGGCGCTGGCGTCACCGCGGATATAGAGGCGCTGCTCAGTGCCCTCGTCGGCGGCAGCGATGGCGACCTCGGTCAACAGGGTCTCAATACTGATCTCGGTTTCGCCGAGATAGATTGCTCCCTCGGGCGCCACCGAGAGGGTGATCGGCTTTTTGGCCTCGACCTGCATTTCCGGGGCTGCGGTCTTGGGCAGATCGACCGGGACGCCGGAGGTGAGGAGTGGCGCGGTGACCATGAAGACGATCAGCAGCACCAGCATGACGTCGACGAGCGGGGTGACGTTGATGTCGCCGATCGGGCCGCCGCGACGTCCGCGCCGGCCGCGGCCGCCGGCACCTGGCGTGGACATGGCCATCAGGCGTGCTCCTGCGCATCGAGCTGGCGGGACAGCAGCACGGCGACGCGGTCGGCAAAGGCTTCGTGCCGGGCAATGAGCTTGCCGGAGTCACTGGACAGCTTGTTGTAGGCAATGACTGCCGGTATGGCCGCCAGCAAACCGAGGGCGGTGGCGAACAGGGCTTCGGCGATGCCCGGCGCGACGACCGAGAGGCTGGTGCTTTCGGCGGCGGCGATGGCGGTGAAGGCATTCATGATGCCCCAGACCGTGCCGAACAACCCGATGAAGGGGGCGGCGCTGCCGACGGTGGCGAGCAGCGAGAGCCGGCTGTCGAGTCGGGCGGTTTCGGCGGCGATGGCGCTGTCGAGCACCATGCGCAGCCGCACCTGGAGGCCGGCCGGATTGGCGGCATTGGCGGCGTGGCTGCCGTTCCACTCATCCATGGCCGCGGCGAACAAGGCACCGAGCCCCTCGGACTTGCCGTCGCGGACGCGCGCATAAATGTTGGGCAGGCTTTCGCCCGACGCGAAGAGGCGGTCGAAAGCCCGCATTTCGCGGCGCGCCCGAGCATAGGCGGCGAGCTTGGAAAAGATCACCGACCAGCAGGCGATGGAGGCAAGCAGCAGGCCGATCATCACGCCCTTCACCACCCAGTCGGCCTGCATGAACAGGCCCCAGGCGGACATATCGTGGGCGACGGTCACTTCGACAGCGGTGTCCATGGCGACGCTAGATCCCGAAGCTGGCCGTGGTGCGCGTCGATGGCACCAGTGCGGCAAGGCAGGCGGCCGGGGTCAACTCGCCGCCCTCGCAGGCCGTTATGTCGTTGACCAGCACGCGGCCGATATCGTCGCAGGCGAGCTGCTTCAGTTCGAACTGCACGACGCGGCTCTTGCCTGCGGTCAGCACACCGAAGTCGAGGGCGACTAGGCGGTCGATGCTGCCTTCGGGGCCAAACAGGGCGAGCTCGAAACTCGCCTTGCCGATTTCGCTGCCCAGCCGGTTCTCGGCGAGGAAGGTGATGCGGCAGCCCGTTTCGGTCTGCTGCAGGGCATTGAGTTCGAGGCCGAACTGGCCCGTTTCGACCGCGAGGGCGGGGTTGGCCGACAAGGCGAGGAGGGTCGCGGGGACGATGAGGTGCTTCATTGGCGCGCTATTTGTTGAGGATCAGCTTGCCCTGCCGCGTGATCCGCAGGCGGTAAACCGCATCGGCATGGGTGATGGCGATTTCGGTGGCGGTGCCGAAGAGCTCGGCGCTGCTGATGACCGGCGCGGTTCGATCGCCAAAAGCGGCCGGCTGAACCGCCGGCCCGAGACCGGCGGGTCGCGTCGTCGCATCCTCAGGCATTACAGGCACCACTCACAAACATGATAATCTGACTCTTGTTATCATGTTTGATCGACACTGCAAGTGGGACGATGGGTCGATGCGTGCGACGGTTTCGTTAACCCGCGTTAACCCGGATCGGTGATGATGCAGGGATGCAGACGATCCATGCCTTGCTGCCGCAAACCCCTGGCGTCTCCAGCCCGACCCCGGAGGCGGCGCTGGCCCAACTGGCGCGCGCGGCGCTGGGCCTCGTGCAATTGGCGGGACAGCCGGTGCCTGGGGTGGTGCTCGGGCCGGGAGCTGGTGGGCTGACGCAGCTGCAAATCGGCGAAATGGTGCTGCCGGTACGGTTGAGCGCGCCGCTGCATGCCGGTACGGCGGTCAGGCTGTCGATCTCGGCGGATGCCAAGGGGCAGCCGCTGTTGCAGGTCGTGCCGGTGGCGACCGCGGCAACGCCAGCTGCGGCACTTCCGGCCGCCGCTGCGCCTGCGATGCCACTGCCGGTGACGAAAGCGTCGACCCCAATGCCGAGCTGGCAGGCGCCCGAGCTGGCGACACAGGCTCCGGCGACCGCCGCTCCGCAGAGACCGCAGGCTGGCGCACCGACGCCGATCGCGCCGGGAGGGGTCGCAAGCGCTCCGGCGTCGCCGCAAGCGCCGATGGTCGCGCCAATCGGACCTGCGGCAACGACGGTCGAGATCCAGGAGCTGGCGCAGGGGGCGACGCGAGCTTCTCCTCCGGGCGGAGGGACAGCAGCGGGACCTGTGGCGCAGCTAGCGGTTGCTCCGCCGGTGGCCAGCAAGATCGCCTCTCAGGTCGCGCCGGCGGCAATATCCGGAGCAGCGCTGGCCGGGCGTCCGGCAACGCTTGCCGCCCCCGCGCCGGCCGCCGTGGTCAATGGGGCCGATATCACCTCTGCGACACAGACGCCTGGAACTCCGGCCGCACCGCAGGCCGGCGTCGCACAGGCTGGCGCCCCGGCACCGGCGACAACCGCGTCGCCGCTGGGCCCGGTGCTATCCGATGGAAAGCCACAGGCGGTGGTCGCGGCGCCAGCATCGCTACCGGCTTCGACACAGGTCGCGGGCATGCCGCCAAACATTGCCACGGCTCCCAGCAACGTCGCTGCGTCGCCGGTCGTTGCTGCCAAGCAATCCCCTGCCCCGGCTCCGACAAGCGCTTCGCAGATCGCGGCTGCTCCCGGACAGACGTCGCCGGTTGCCGCAGCTCAGCCCGGCGTTGCACTGGCGGTCCCGTACCGAGCAGTGCCGCTCGGGCCGCAGCAAGCGGCACCCCCCGCCTTACCGCTGGTGCAGGTTCTGGCCGATACGGCCCAGGCGGCGGCACGGCAGGACAGCATTGTGCCGTTGCTGGCGCGACTTGCGGCGCTGGGGTCACGCCTCGAGACCTTGCCTGCGCCGGTGGCGCAAGCTGCCATGCGACTGCTGGCGACGCGGCTCGAGGCCGGCGGCATCGACGGCAAAGCGTTACAGGGCGCTGTGGCGACCAGTGGGGTGCTGGCAAGACCGGCCGTCGGATCCCCGCCATCGACATCCACAATGACGTCGATGCTGCTGCAAATGCGTGGTGGCCTGTCCGACGTGCCGGGTGCCGAGATCGCGGCGGTAACAGCGGTCAGGGGCCGGCCACACCCGCCGGTCAGGGGTGACGACGCACGCGCGGTGCGCTCTGAGCTGCCTTTGCCGATGGAGGGTGAAGAGCCGACGCGTGGGTTGCTGAGCCACACCGATGCGGCGCTGTCGCGGATAAAGCTGCTGCAGCATGCTTCGCAGCCATCCGAGGCGCGGCAGGGAGTATCGCCGCAGCAGGAACTGCGGGTGGAGGTGCCGTTGCTGATCGGCGTGGAGACGACGCTGGTGCAGCTGGTGGTGGATCGGGAGGCCCGCCGCCGCGAACAGCCGGGTGTTCGCGGCTGGCGCATGCGCTTTGCCTTTGCCAGCCAGCAGACCGGCGAGGTTGGAGCCGAAGTGGCGCTGTTCGGCCCGGCAGTGTCGGTCGCGTTGTGGGCGGATACGCCGGAGATGGAGGCGGCACTGACCGATGGGCTGGATGGCCTAAGGGCAGCCCTGGTGGCCGAGGGACTGGAAGCCGGCAACATCCGCGTGCGCCGGCGCGACGCGACAGCCTCGCATCGCCCCGGCGCATTGATGGACACTGCCAGATGAGCGAGACGGAAAAGCCGATCGGCCTGGCGGTGGCCCTGGAATACGAGGTCGGGACCCGCAACGCCCCGAGGGTGACGGCCAAGGGACGCGGCGAGGTGGCCCGGCGCATCGTGGCGCTAGCCGAAGAGAACGATGTGGTGATCGAAGCCAATGGGCCGCTGGCGGAAGCGCTGGCGGGAGTCGAGCTGGACGAGAGCATCCCGTTCGAGCTCTATCAGGCGGTGGCCGAGGTGATCGGCTACGTCTTGAGAACGTCGGCGCGCACGGAGTAGCTTGCTTTCCGCTCCGCGGCTGGGCGAAGTGGGGGCTCAATAGTCCCCGCACTTCGCCCAAAGGCGACAGGCCACTCCCATTCTCGCCGGAAGCCACCATGACCAACAGCGCCCCCACGACCATTGCCGAGATCGAAACCCCGGCCGTGTTGATCGATATCGACCGGGTCGAGGCCAACCTCAAGCGGGCGCAGGCCCATGCGGATGCAGAAGGCTACAAGCTCAGACCCCACATCAAGACGCACAAGCTGCCGCGCTTTGCCAAGCGGCAGATCGAGCTGGGCGCGGTCGGGATCACGGTGCAGAAGCTGGGCGAGGCCGAGGTGATGGCCGATGCCGGGATCACCGAGATCTTCCTGCCCTACAACATCCTCGGAGGGCTCAAGCTCGCGCGGCTGAAGGCATTGAACGAACGCGTCAACCTCAAGGTGACGGCCGATAGTCCGGACACGGTTTCGGGCTATGCCGCGACGTTTTCCTCCGGCAAGCCGCTGACGGTGTTGGTCGAATGCGACTCGGGCGGCGGGCGCTGCGGGGTGCAGACCGGCGCGCAGGCACTGGCGCTGGCCCGGCAGATCGCGATGGCGCCGGGGCTGAAGTTCGGTGGGTTGATGACCTATCCGCCGCTGCATGGGCTGGAGAAATCCAATGCATGGCTGAGCGAGGCGCTGGAGCTGTTCAAGCAAGCAGGGATCCAAGTGCCAGTCGTTTCGGGCGGCAACAGCCCGGACATGTGGGCGCCGGGCGGTGGGCCGGTGACCGAGCGACGGCCGGGGACGTACATCTATTTCGACCGTTTTCAGGTGAAGGAAAGGGCCGCGACGCTGGAGGATTGCGCCATTACCGTGCTGGTCACGGTGGTGAGCCGGCCGACGCCGACGCGGGCGGTGATCGATGCCGGCTCGAAGTCGCTGACCTCGGATTTGCTCGGCATGGAGGGCTACGGGCTGGTGATGGGCACCGAGATCCCGGTGAAAGGCCTGTCGGAGGAGCATGGGGTGATCGAGTTGCCCTCGGCGTCGGACTGGCCGCGGATCGGCGAGCGGCTGCGGATCATCCCCAACCATGCCTGCGTGATCTCGAACCTGTTCGACAAGGTGAACCTGATTTCCGGCGAGGCGGTGGTGGACGTCGTGCCGGTGGCGGCGCGCGGCCGCGTCGACTGACGGACAGCGGGGCGGCGACAATGACGGCCTACGACATTCGCCTCGACAGCGAGTTGCAGCGGCGGCTGGGCCGCGAACCGGTCTATCGGCTGGAGGTCACCAACCTGTCGGAAACGGTGCTGCGCGGCTTCCGGCTTGCGGTGTCGGGTCCGGCGCGGATCGACACAGCGGCACCGATGGACGGCGGCCGCGTCGTCAGCCAGCTCTCGACCTATTGCGAGATTGCACCGCCAGCCGGCTTCGAGCTGCTGCCCGGGGGGACGTGGCGGATAGAGACCACTGGCCTTGCCACCCCCGTACGACACTGGACCGACGGGGTCATGGCCGGCTTCCTGATCCTTGAAGACGGCAGCACGATCGTCGCCCGCACCGGCCGGACGCGGCTGGCTGGCAGCCAGGCGCAGCAGCGGCGGGGCACGTCGGTGTTTCCGGTGCCCGAACATCCGCCAGTGCCGGTGGCGGTGATTCCATGGCCCGAACACGTTGCCGTGTCGGGGCGAAGGACGGTGCCGAACGGGTTGTGGCCGATCGCCGATACTGCAGCGGGCGAGGCGGCGATCGCGGCTTTCGCGGCGCTGGTCGGACGGGCTTTTGCCGGTGAGGGGCTGGTTCGACCACCACAGGAAGGCGGGATGCCAGTCCGGCTCGCAGTGGGGCCAAGTGGCAAGGACGGCTATCGGATCACCTTCGATGGCGATGCGACGACAGTAACAGCCGAGCAGAGCACCGGACTGCTGCATGGGCTGGTGACGATCGGGCAGATCCTGCGCGGCGCCCGGCTGGCCTCCGACCGGCTGGACTTTCCGCTGACCGGCACCATCGAGGACCAGCCGGCACTGGGCTGGCGTGGTTGCCATCTCGATGTGGCGCGGCGGTTCTATGGCCGGGAGGAGGTGGAACGGTTCCTCGCGATCATGGCGTGGAACAAGCTCAACGTGCTGCACTGGCACCTGAGCGAGGACGAGGCATGGCGGGTGGAAATCGACGCCTATCCGCAGCTGACAGAGAAGGCCGCATGGCGCGGGCATGGCGGAAGCCTGCCGCCGTTCCTCGGCTCAGGGCCAGAGCGATCGGGGGGATTCTACAGCAAGGCCGACATACGGGCGATCGTCGCGCTGGCCGGACAGTTCGGGATCGACGTGGTGCCTGAGATCGATGTTCCCGGGCACTGCTACGCCCTGATCGATGCGCTGCCGCAGTTGCGCGATCCGGGTGAGAACGGGCTCTACCATTCGATCCAGCATTTCCCCAACAATTGCCTGAACCCGGCGGTCGAGGCCAGCTACGAGGTGCTCGAGACGATCTTCGGCGAGATGCTGGAGCTGTTTCCCTCGCGCTACTTCCATATCGGTGCCGACGAGGTGCCCGAGGACGCCTGGCAGAGCTCGCCGCAGGCGCAGGCGCTATCCAGAAAACTGGGGACCGAGGGCGCCGCACCGCTGCAGGCGCATTTGCTCAAGCGGCTGCAAGCGTTCCTCACCGCGCGGGGACGGATCACCGGCGCCTGGGAAGAAGCGTCGCATGGCGGCGGCATCGACCGCGAGAACTGCTATCTTGTCGGCTGGCGCGAGAAAGCGACGTCGCAGAAGCTGGCGGCGGCCGGATATGACGTCGTAGTTGCGCCGGCGCAGGCCTATTATCTCGATATGGCACTCGACGAGAACTGGCATGAGTGCGGCGCGGCCTGGGCGGGGTTCTCGTCGGTTGAGGCCAGCTATCGATATAACCCAGCCGAAGGTTGGTCGGCGGCGGAGCGGCAGCATCTGCTCGGCATACAGGCCTGCATCTGGTCCGAGCCGATGGGCGACCGGGCGGTGTTCGACCGGTTGGTGTTCCCGCGACTGTCGGCGATTGCTGAAACCGGCTGGAGCCGCGACCGAAACTATGATCGATTTTCGGCCCTGGTGGGGCTGATGCCCAACCTCTATGGCCAGTACGAGGGCCGCTGAAGGAGCAAGATGCCGGATCTGCTGGTTCGTCTCTATGACCTGCCCAAGGCACCATCGGGCAAGAAGCTGCGCGAGACCGGCGTAAGCATCCGGCGGGCGCTGCCACCCGAGCGTGGCATGGTGCTGGACTGGATCCGGGAGCATTTCGAGGAAATGTGGGCGTCGGAAGCCGCTGTGGCGATGTCGGGCCATCCGATGACCACCTGGATCGCGGTGGCCGACGGGCAGATGCTGGGATTTGCCTGTCACGATGCCACCGCCAAGGGCTTTTTCGGCCCCACCGGCGTCTCCGAGGCGGCGCGTGGACGGGGGATTGGCGAGGCGCTGTTGTTTGCCACGCTGCACGGGATGCGCGAAGCCGGATATGCCTATGCGGTGATCGGTGATCCTGGCCCCATCGCGTTCTACCAGAAGCGACTCGATGCGCTCAGCATCCCGGGATCGAGCCCGGGGCTCTATCGCGGCATGCTGCGCCGGTAAAAGCCGCGTCGATCCAACGGGTCCGGCTAACCTCGCCTTTACCGCACTGGCCTAGGGTCTGGCATCCAGAGTTGGATGGCACCGGAGTCCAGGATGGACGCAGGCCCTGGCAGGAAAGGCGGAAAAGCGTCCGTGACATCGTCCGACCTGCACAGGAGCGACGGCCTTTCCCGTGACGCCCGGGCGCTGAAGCAGACGCGCGGGCGCCTCCGGACGGTCGAGTATCGGCTGGAAGCCATTCTGGCCAGCGCCGGCCACGGCGTGTCGCTATATGACCGCAACCAGCGGCTGGTCTACTGCAACCAGAATTTCCTCGATGTCTATCGCTTGCCGCCGGCGCTGGGGCGGAAGGGCACAAGCTACCGCGCCATTCTCGAAGCACGCGTCAAAGCCAACACGCATGTGGGGGACGACCCGGAGCGCTTTGTCGAAGACCGCGTCGCCATGGCTCGTGACGCACGCGTCAATGGTGGCATGCGACAGCTCAATTCCGGCCAGATCATTGCGCTGACGCATCTGCCAATCGCGGATGGCGGGTGGGTTTCGACCCACAAAGACGTCACCGAGAACATGAACATGCATTCGGAGCTGACGCGGCTGGCGTTTCATGACCCGCTGACCGGCATGGCCAACCGCACGCAGTTCTATCGCAAGCTCGACTCGGCGCTGGTTGGACTGAGCGCTGGAAAGCACTTTGCGGTGCTGTGCCTCGACCTCGATGGATTCAAGCCGGTCAACGACGCCTATGGCCATGCGGCCGGCGACGCCTTGCTGCGCGAGTTCTGCGACAGACTTCGGCTGCTGGTGCCGGCCAAGGGCTGTGCAGCGCGCATGGGTGGCGACGAGTTTGCCATTCTTGCGCCCGGGAGAGACCCGGAGGAGGCGACGGAGCTGGCGGCGCTGATCACCCAGGCCATGGAGGTGCCGTTCGACATCGATGGCCGCGCGGTAAGCCTGTCCGTGGGCATCGGCATTGCGCTGGCACCGGAGCACGGAACGAGCGGCGATGCGCTGCTGAGCGCGGCGGATGTGGCGCTCTACGCCACCAAGCGCCGTCAACGCGGCGGGGTGCTGGTTTACTCCGACGAGGTCGAGACCGCGTCCGACAATGAGCCAGCCGAGCAGGTGGAACTGCGACGCGCCATCGAGCTGGACCAACTCGAGTTGTATTACCAGCCCATCGTCAACCTGCGGGGCGCACGGCTGGTTGGTTTCGAGGTGCTGCCGCACTGGCGGCATCCGGTGCGCGGGCTGGTTGGTGCCGATGCGTTCATTGCGGTGGCGGAGACCAGCGAACTGATCCTGCCGATCGGCGAGTGGATGCTGCGGCAGGCGACGGCCGAAGCGGCGCGCTGGCCGGAAGAATTGCGGCTGACGATTGGCGTGTCGCCGGTGCAGCTCAAGCAGAAGGAATTTCCCGCACTGGTGCTGAATGCGCTTGCGGCCAGCGGGCTGGCCCCGAACCGTCTGGAAATCGAGGTGGTGGCCCCGATGTTGCTGGGGGAACCCGAGCAGCGGCGCGACATTCTTGGCGCGCTGCGCAGCTTGGGAGTGCGGGTGGCGCTGGGCGGCACGGACACTGGCCAGACCTCGCTGTGCGACCTGATGAGCCTGCCGTTCAACAGATTGAAGCTGGAACGAAACCTGATTGCGGCCATCGACTCCAATGCCAATGCGACCGCGTTGGTGCGGGCATTCGCGGCGCTTGGGCAACAACTTGGAGTCGAGACAGCCGCAGACGGGGTTGAAACCATGGCGCATCTGAGGGCGGTGCACGCTGCCGGGTTCGACGATGTGCAGGGACCGCTGATGGCGCGCCCGATGCCTGTAGAGGCGGTGCGCGAGTTGCTGCAGCAGTCGTTCGACAGAATGGACGAGACGCCGTTCCACCCCATGCAGGCCTCGGCCTGAGCGCAAAAAAGGCGGGGATTGCTCCCCGCCTTCGCGTTCCGTGGTCGGCGGGCCTTACTTCAGCGCGTCGGTGACGACGGTGGTGTAGGCGCCCGACGGCTCGGCGGTGATGATCTTCTGGTCGAGCAGCGCCTTGACCGTGCGGTCATAGACGGCGATGTCGAGGGCCGGATCGGCGGCATCGACGAGCTTGCTGACCTCACCGACCATGTAGAGCTGGTGATCGAGAGTGGCAGCGCCGGTGTCGTCAGAGTCGACAACGATCTGGGCGGCTTCCTCGGGGTTCTCGAGGGCATAGGCCCAGCCCTTCATCGAGGCCTTCACGAAGCGGGTATAGGCGTCGACCTTGGCCGGATCGGCGAGGGTGTCCTCCATGACGTAGAGGCCGTCTTCGAGCAGGTCATTGCCCATCTCGGAATAGTTGAAGATGGTCAGGTTTTCCGGGCCATAGCCGGCATCGAGCGCCTGGCCGTACTCGTTGTAGGTCATGACCGAGATGCAGTCGGCCTGCTTCTGGATCATCGGCTGGATGTCGAAGGACTGCTGCAGCACGGTGACGCCGCCGGCGGAGCCGTCAGTGGCGAGGCCGAGCTTGTTCATCCAGGCAAAGAACGGATACTCGTTGCCGAAGAACCAGACGCCGAGGGTGTGGCCGGGGAAATCGGCCTCGGTCTTGATGCCGGTTTCGGTCGGGCAGATCATCATCAGGCCCGAGCGCTTGTAGGGCTGGGCAATGTTGACCAGCGGCACACCCTTTTCGCGGGCCGTCAGGGCGCCGCCCATCCATGCAACGATGATGTCGGCACCACCGCCGGCGATCACCTGCTCGGGCGCGACGTTCGGGCCGCCGGGCAGAATGGTGATGTCGAGGTTCTCTTCGTCATAGAAGCCCTTGGCTTCGGCGACGATGTAGCCAGCGAACTGGGCCTGCGTCACCCACTTGAGCTGAAGCGTCAGCTTGTCCTGTGCGTATGACACGCTGCCGGCAGCAAGCGTCATTGCGCCCGCCAGCAGCGCCACCATGAGTTTGTTCATTTCGTTCGTCCCTTTTCCCTGCTTCATTTCCGTCCACCACGGACGGATGGATGCCAGAAGGTGACGGCTCTCTCGATGAGAGCGATCACCCCATAGAAGGCAGAACCCGCCACGGCCGCCACCGCGATCTCTGCCCAGACCAGGTCGATATTCAGCTTGCCGACCTCGGTCGATATCCGGAACCCCATTCCCACGATGGGGGTCCCGAAGAATTCCGCAACGATTGCGCCGATCAGCGCCAGAGTCGAGTTGATCTTGAGCGCATTGAAGATGAATGGCGCTGCGGCGGGGAGCCGCAACTTGAATAGCGCCTGCCAGTAGCCCGCCGCGTAGGTGCGCATCAGGTCGCGCTCGATCTGGCTCGCCACATTGAGGCCGGCGACGGTGTTCACCAGCATGGGAAAGAAGGTCATGCAGACGACGACTGCGGCCTTCGAGGGCCAGTCGAAACCGAACCACATGACGAGGATCGGGGCGATGCCGACGATGGGCAGCGCCGAGACGAAATTGCCGATCGGCAGCAGGCCGCTTTTGAGGAAGGGCGAGCGATCAACGAGGATGGCGACGACGAAAGCCGAGCCGCAGCCGATGACATAGCCGGCGATCACCGCCTTGAAGGTCTGGAAGAAATCGGCCCAGAGCATGGGCACGGAGCTGACCAGCCGCAGCCAGATGGCCGAGGGCGGCGGCAAAAGCACCATGGGTACGCGGGCGCCGCGGGTCGCGACCTCCCAGATCAGCAGCAGCAGCAGCCCAAAGACCACGGGGATGATCACGCCAAACAGGTCGGCGCTGATGCGGCCCGCACGAATGGCGGCCGAGAGGCGCTCGACGAAGAGCCAGCTGAAGGCCCAGGTGGCGATGAGTGCCAGCCAGAAGGGGAACGCGGCCACGGCTTCCGCCGGAAGGCTGGCGAGCAATGCGACACTGCCCAGCAGCGCGAGGGCGCCATCGATCCAGAACGGCAGCGGCACAACGAAGCGCAGCAGGCTCAGCGCGCCGAGCCCGAGGAAGACCAGCAGCAACGGCGCAGGCGGTGCCGCAATGGAGAGCAGCAGCGCGAGGGCGGCAACTGTGCCCGCGATGACGGCGAGGATGATCTGGAGCCGGCTCATGCGCGGGCTCCCATCGAACGGTTGACGGCCTTCTCGGCGAGGCCCACGGCGATGACCAACACGGCTGCCAATCCCGCGGCGAGGAAGAGCGCCGCCCAGATCTGCACGGTCTGGCCGTTGTACGAACCGGTGAGGAGCCGCACGCCGAGGCCGCCGCCGGCGGCGTTGGAGAGTTCGCCGACCACGGCGCCGATCAGCGAGATGGCGATGCCAACCTTCATCGAGGCGAAGAGATAGGGCATGGCGGCGGGCCAGCGCAGCTTGGTGAAGACCTGGAATGCGCTGGCGTTGTAAGTGCGCATCACATCGAGCTGCAGCACTTCGGGCGAACGGAGGCCCTTCACCATGCCGACGACGACCGGAAAGAAACTCAGATACATCGAGATCAGCGCCTTAGGCACGAGGCCGGTGACCCCGACCGCGCCGAGGCCGACGACGACCATCGGGGCGATGGCGAGGATGGGAACCGTCTGGCTGGCGATGATCCATGGCATCAGCGAGCGGTCGGACGCGTCGTTGTGGACGATCATCACCGCCAGCAGCACGCCGAGGAGCGTGCCGAGGGCGAAGCCGGCGAGCGTTGCCGAGAGCGTGATCGAGGCGTGGTAAGCGAGCGAGCGTTTGGAGGCGATATCGGTGCCGATGGTGGCGTTCCAGATTTCGCCGAGGACCTGATGCGGCGCGGGGAGCACGGGCTTGTCCTGCGCCCAGGTCTGCTGGGCGAAGGTGACCAGGTCAACCGTCGCCTGGGCACGGGTGTTGAGCGTTTCCTGCCAGGGCGCGTTCATCACTACGGCCATGCCGTAC
Source organism: uncultured Devosia sp. (assembly GCA_964399695.1). Lineage (GTDB taxonomy): Bacteria > Pseudomonadota > Alphaproteobacteria > Rhizobiales > Devosiaceae > Devosia_A. Next base: position 137,176 of record CAYNRZ010000009.1, read on the forward strand.
CAGAACAGCACGATGGCGAGGAGGATGGTGAGGACTGGCACGGTGGAACGCATCAGGTGCCGCCCCCGCCAACGACTTCGACGGAAACGGAGACCCGCACCGTGTCGCCGCTGCCCTTGTCGGTGGCTCGGATGGCATAGGCGTAAAGGCCCGATGGATCGGCCGGTTCGACATTCACGCCCATGTCGATATCGAGCAGGCGTACCGCGCTCGCGGGTCCGTCAAGCGGTCGGTCGAAGCAGGGTGACGGCGGCAATACTCCGCCCGTCCCATCGGGTAAGCTCACCGTTACATCGCACTCCACCTGCAGGCGGCCATCGATCGGACGCGCTCCATAGAACATGACCAGCACCTGGGCCGTCTCCCCAAGTGTCACCTTCGAGGCCGGGACCAGCCGCGGCGGCTGTCCGTCGGTGCGCGACCACTGCTTGATCCAAGCCGGGTCGGCAGTAATAAGCGCCATGACGCTGAACTCTCCGCTGCTGGCAGTGGCATGCGGGGTCGCCTGCGCCATCGCGTCGGACGGCAGCATCAGGAGCGCGAAGGCCAGGGCGAAGCGGAGTAGCTGGCGCCTGATACTACTCATCATAGGAGTGCCCTGCCCTGAGGCCTTCGCGCACGCGGTGGGCGATCTCGAGGAATTCCGGCGTCTCGCGGATGTCCAGCGGACGATCGCGTGGCAGGGTCGACTCGATGATGTCGGTGACGCGGCCGGGACGCGGGCTCATTACGACGATCTTGGTCGAGAGATAGACCGCTTCGGGGATGGAGTGGGTGACGAAGGCGATGGTCTTTTCGGTGGCCTTCCAGAGCTTCAGCAGTTCGGAATTGAGATGGTCACGGACGATCTCGTCGAGCGCGCCGAAGGGCTCGTCCATCAGGAGGAGATCGGCATCGAAGGCGAGGGCGCGGGCGATAGAGGCGCGCTGCTGCATGCCGCCCGAGAGTTGCCAGGGGAATTTCTTCTCGAAGCCCTCGAGATTGACGAGGGTCATGGCCTTCTTGATCCGCGCCTGCCGGTCGGCTTCGGAATGGCCCATGATTTCGAGCGGCAGGGCGATGTTCTTGTCGATGGTGCGCCAGGGGAACAAGGCCGGCGCCTGGAAGACATAGCCGTAGGAGCGATTGACCCGCGCATCGGCCGGCGTGGTGCCGTTGACGGTGAGGGTGCCGGAGGTCGGCTGTTCGAGATCGGCGATGGCACGAAGCAAGGTGGTCTTGCCGCAGCCGGACGGGCCGATGAACGAGACGAACTCGCCCTTCTTGATCTCAAGATTGACGTCGGTGAGCGCGATGACGTCGCCATCGCCGGCCTTGTAGATGAGGCCGAGATTTTTCGCGGAGACGACGGTGGTCAAGTCTGAGTCCCCTGTGATTTGAGCAGTGCTTCGGAGCCAGGGCACTGCTTCAGAGGGCCGAAAACGATGTCCCCAATATAGGCAAAATAGCCAGTCATCCCGTCTGCAGGAATGACGACAAGGAACTGTCGCTCGCTCGCCTGTCCGTTGGCGCTGCACGACATGTTGACCGGAGATTCCCTATGATCCCCGGGCCCCAATGCTTCAAAGTAGCAACCGGTGCGTCCGTAGGTAAACGTATGCTCCGTGAGCATGACTGCAGAATAATCCTGCCGCCCGGTCATGAACATGTTGCAGCCGGCTTCGTTGCCGAAGACTGCGCCCACCGGCAACACGCCATCGGCAAGCACTGGGCTGGCCAGGGCGACTGTGAAGACTGCCGCGACTCCTCGAAGCCTCACGCTTCACACCCCACTCTGCGGAATGCCGGTGCGCTCGATGATGCGCGGGGCGGTGAGTTCTTTCCAGGTCGAGAGCGCGCGGTTGACCGGGTTGGTCGCTTCGCGCGCCACAAACTGGCCATGTCCCTGCTCGGTCGTGACCTTGTCCTCGGTGATTGCCACCTTGCCGCGGGTGAGGGTGAAGCGCGGCAGGCCGGTGACTTCGATGCCTTCGAAGACGTTGTAGTCGATGGCGGACTGCTGTTTCGCCGCGCTGATGGTCTTCTTGCGCTTGGGGTCCCAGACGACGAGATCGGCATCGGCGCCGACGAGGATGGCGCCCTTTTTGGGGTAGCAGTTGAGAATCTTGGCGATGTTGGTCGAGGTGACCGCGACGAACTCGTTCATGGTCAGCCGGCCCGTGTTGACGCCCTTGGTCCAGAGGACCGGGAGACGATCCTCGAGGCCGCCGGTGCCGTTGGGGATCTTGGCGAAGTTGCCGATGCCGTTGCGCTTTTGCGCCGTGGTGAAGGCGCAGTGGTCGGTGGCGACCACCTGGAGCGAACCGGAGGCGAGGCCGGCCCAGAGCGAATCCTGGTGCTGCTTGTTGCGGAAGGGCGGGCTCATGACACGGCGGGCGGCATAGTCCCAGTCCTTGTCGAAATATTCGGTCTCGTCGAGGACGAGGTGCTGCACCAGCGGCTCGCCATAGACGCGCATGCCCTTCTGGCGGGCGCGGCGGATGGCCTCGTGCGCCTGCTCGCAGGAGGTATGGACGATGTAGACCGGCACGCCCGCCATATCGGCGATCATGATGGCGCGGTTGGTGGCTTCGCCTTCGACCTCGGGTGGGCGGGAATAGGCGTGGCCCTCGGGGCCGCTATTGCCTTCGGCGAGAAGCTTCTGGGTCATGGCCGCGACGACATCGCCGTTTTCGGCATGAACGAGCGGCAGGGCACCCAGTTCCGCGCAACGCTGGAACGAGGCGAACATCTCGTCGTCGTTCACCATCAGGGCACCCTTATAGGCCATGAAGTGCTTGAACGAGGTGATGCCGCGATCGACGACATCCT
>CAYNRZ010000010.1:0-133648 GCA_964399695.1 uncultured Devosia sp.
GAGACGGCCTGCTTTCACTGTCGCCGAAGGAACCGGAGGCCCCGAAACTCCGTGGTTTCGTCCAGCAGGAGACCGCGTATACCTACGCGTCGCCCGCCCACTTGTCCACTGCGGTGATCCGTGCGCGCGTCGGATCGTCGGGCCAGTGGTCCAGCAACCTGAAGTGGAAGGCATCGCTCATCGGCGAGTTCGATCCAGTCTATGCGTGGTCCAACTTCTATCCCGACAACGTCAGAAACGACCAGCGCTTCTACGGAATCATCGGCGAGACCTACCTGGATACGTCCTACAAGGGCTGGGATCTTCGCCTCGGCCGGCAGAACGTGGTCTGGGGGGAGATGGTCGGCCTGTTCTTCGCCGACGTGGTGACGGCCAAGGACCTCCGGCATTTCATCCTGCCTTCCTTCGACGTCATCCGGATTCCCCAGTGGGCGGCGCGCGGCGAATACTTCTTCGGGAACTCGCACGTGGAGCTCCTCTGGATTCCGTACACGACCTTCGATCGGATCGGCAGGGCCGGCTCGGAGTTCTATCCCATCCAGGCGCCCGCACCGGCCGGCTTCACCAACAGCTTCCGCGATGACACCCTTCCGGCACGGAGCATCGCGAACTCCAACTACGGCGCCAGGGTGTCGACGTTGGCGAAGGGCTGGGATCTCTCGGCGTTCTTTTACAGCAGCATGGACAGCGCTGCGACGTTCTATCGCGACATCGTGCCCACCGGCCCGTCGTCCGGAACGATCATCTACACGCCGCGCCACGATCGCATCTCCCAGACGGGCGGCACCTTCTCCAAGGATCTCGGCGAAGCCGGGATCCTGAAGGGCGAACTGGTTTACACCTCGGGGCGCAGCTTCAACGTGAGTCGGATCACCCAGCCAAACGGGGTGGTCCAGAAGGACACCATCGACTACGCGGTGGGGCTCGATTACACCCTGCCCGAAGACGCACGCATGAATTTCCAGGCATTCCAGCGCGTCTACTTCGGCCACGACGCCGACATGCTGCAGGATCGCTACGAGACCGGCGCGACGTTCCTCTACAACCGTAAGCTCCGTCAGAAGGTGGAAGGCGAGATCCTCTGGATCCAGAGCCTGAACCGCTGGGAAAACCTGATCCGGCCACGCGTCATCTGGCGTGCGGAGCAGAATCTACGGGTCTCCTTTGGCGTCGACATCTTCAACGGTCCCGTGACAGGTGTTCTGGGGCGCTACGCGAACCGCGACCGGATCTACGTCGAAACCCGATATGACTTCTGACCGGCCCGACGTCTTCGACAGGAAGGACCAACCTGACGCATGCGGTGGAAAACCTCGTCGACGGCTCGTTCTTCAACTCAGGGCAGAGCTGCTGCGGGGTCGAGCGCATCTATGTGCATGCCAGCGTCTATGATCGCTTCGTCAAGGACTTCGTCGAGGTGGCGCGCGGCTGGACGCTGGGCAATCCGCTGGAAGCCGAGACCGTCGTCGGCCCGATGGCGACCGGGCGCTTTGCCGACCTCGTCCGCGGCCAGACGCTGGAAGCGCTGCGCAAGGGCGCGACGGCGCATCTCAACTGGAAGGACAGCCGCGACGAGGAGGGCTCGCCCTATCTCGCGCCGGAGGTGCTGACCGGGGTCAACCACCAGATGGCAGTGATGCGCGAAGAGAGTTTTGGTCCGGTCGTCGGCATCATGAAGGTCGCCGACGATGCCGAAGCGATCACGCTGATGAACGACAGCCCCTATGGCCTCACAGCCTCGATCTGGACCGAGGATCTGGAGGCGGCGGCCAAGATCGGCGCCAAGGTCGAGACCGGCACGGTGTTCGCCAACCGCTGCGACTATCTCGACCCCGCGCTGGTCTGGACCGGGGTCAAGGACACCGGCAAGGGCGGCGCGCTGAGCGAGATCGGCTACGCCAACCTGACGCAGCCCAAGAGCTATCACCTGAAGGTGGTGTGAGAGTGCAGCGGACTCGACGGGCGCAAATGCGCCCGCCGGGCGAGAATTTGGTCCGCTCGCACGAGTCTAGCCGGGTCAAGGAGGCCGACATGGCGAAGGACGCAGTAGGTGTGCCGACCGAATTCGCTTCTGCAGTCGTCTCGTCTGCCGTCGCTGCAGGAGTGAGCCACTATCTTTCCGCGCCCAAGAAGGAGCGCGAAAAGACAATGCAAGGGCTGAGGGCGAGGATCTTTGAGATCGCCGCCGTCGACGCGATAGCGGGCGATCGCCTAAAGTCGCTACTCACTGCCATCGAGTCCTCACCCCCACCACCACCGCCGTCAGCGCCCAGTGCGGGCAACTACGCCCCGGAAGGCGCCGCCATTGGCTCGATCATCGGTGGAATCGTTGGTTGGGCCAGCGGCAACACCGACGGCGGCATCGCTATCGGCACTGCGGTGGGCGGGGCAATTGGCGCCAACATTCCAAAAAAGTAAGATGGATCGATAGATCATGGCCACAAAAGCCAACTGGAACTACCCCACCGCGGTGCGCTTCGGCGCGGGGCGCATCAAGGAATTGCCCGAGGCGCTGAAGGTCGCGGGCATTTCCAAGCCGCTGCTGGTGACCGATGCCGGGCTGGTCAACCTGCCGGTGACGCAGCAGACGCTGGCGCTGCTGCGCGATGCCGGCATCGAAGTCGGGGTGTTTTCCGATGTGAAGCCCAACCCGATTTCGGCAAACGTCAATGCCGGCGTCGAAGTGTTGCGGGCCGGCGGCTATGACGGCGTCATCGCCTTTGGCGGCGGCTCGGGGCTCGATACCGGTAAGGTCATCGCCTTCATGGCCGGGCAGACCCGGCCGATGTGGGACTTCGAGGATATCGGCGACTGGTGGACGCGCGCCGATCCCAAGGGCATCTTCCCGATCGTCGCGGTGCCGACGACGGCCGGCACCGGCTCGGAAGTCGGGCGCGCCGGCGTCATCACCGACGAGACGACGCACACCAAGAAGGTGATCTTCCACCCGCTGATGATGCCCAAGGTGGTGATCGTCGACCCTGAACTGACCGTCGGCATGCCGGGGTTCATCACCATCGGCACCGGGTTCGATGCGCTGGCGCATTGCCTCGAAGCCTATTGCGCCCCGGGCTATCACCCGCTGGCCGACGGCATCGCGGTCGAGGGCGTTCGGCTGGTGCTCGAGAACCTGCCCAAAGTCGTCGCCAACCCCAATGATGTCGAGGCACGCGGACACCTGATGAGCGCCGCGGCGATGGGCGCCACCGCCTTCCAGAAAGGCCTCGGCGCCATCCACGCGCTCAGCCACCCGGTCGGCGCGCTTTACGACACGCATCACGGCATGACCAATGCGGTGTTCATGCCCTACGTGCTGGTGGTCAATCGCGACGCCATCGAGGCCAAGATCGCCCGGCTCGCCGCCTATTGTGGGCTGAGCCCGAATTTCGATGCGTTCCTGCATGCGGTTTCGGCGCTGCGGAGCAAGCTGAACGTTCCGCACACGCTCAAGGACTTCAAGGTCGACGCCACCAAGCGCGAGCTGATCGGCGACATGGCCATTGTCGACCCGACCGCTGGCGGCAACCCGATCGAGCTGACCAAGGCGCGGGCGCTGGAAATCTTTGACCGGGCAATGGACGGGCGGCTCTAGGGCACCAGACTCTCAGTCGGGCCCTCTCCCGTTGACGGGGGAGGGCCCGACGGCACTCATCCGATCAAGATGCGCTGCAAAGGCTAGCCGTTGAGCCGCGCCGTCTTGGCCGCCCCATCGCGGAACAAAGACCTCAGGTGCCCGATCACCGGTCCGGTGAAAGCCGGGTCGCTCGGCAGGTCCGTGCCGAAAATCTCCGGTATCGCCATCAGCCCCGTCGCGAGCCTTTCTGCGTCGAGCCCGGCCTCCGCCGCCACTGTTGCAAAGCGCGCCGCCAGCGGGTCCTTCACCTCGATGAGCTCGCCTTTCTCGTCGACGCCGGTGACGTAGCGCATCCATGCCGCGACGCCGAGCGCGAGGCGGTCGATCCTCTGACCTGCCGCCAGCCGGTCGCGGATGGTGCCGAGCAGGCGCTGCGGCAGCTTCTGGCTGCCATCCATGGCGATCTGCCAGGTGCGATGCTTGAGGGCCGGGTTGGCGAAGCGCGCCAGCAGCTGGTCCCGATAGGCTTCGAGTACCGCCCGGTCCATCGGTAGCGTCGGCATGGCTTCCTCGGTCATCAGTCCGTGGATCAGCTTCAGGATCGCCGGATCGGCAATAGCGTCGCTGACGAACTGGTGTCCGGCGAGATAGCCGAGATAAGACATGGTGGAGTGGGAGCCATTGAGCATCCGCAGCTTCATCAGCTCGAACGGCTCGACATCGGCGACCAGTTGCGCGCCGACGAGTTCGAAGGGCGGGCGACCCTCGACGAAATCGTCCTCGATCACCCATTGGGTGAAGGGCTCGGTCATGATCGGCCAGGTGTCCTCGAGCCCGGTCAGCTCGGCAACGAGCGCCCGGTCGGCGTCGGTGGTCGCCGGCACGATGCGGTCGATCATGGTCGAGGGAAAGCTGGCGGTGGCCACGTAGGCAGCCAGCTTCGGGTCTCCCAGCAGTTCGGCAAAGCGCGTGACGATGCGGCGGGCGGTCTTGCCATTGCTCGGCAGGTTGTCGCAGCTCATCACGGTGAACGGAGGCAGGCCGCGGGCGAGGCGCCGGCGGAGGCCGGCAACAACGACGCCCGGCGCGCTGATCGGTGCCTCGGGATGGGCGAGATCGTGCATGATGTCGGGGTGCTTCTCGTCGAGCGCGCCAGTCGCCGGGTCGTGGCAATAGCCCTTCTCGGTGACGGTCAGCGAGACGATGCGGATCGCCGGATCGGCCATGGTGTCGAGCAGCTTGTCGCGCTCGGCATTGGCATCGAGCACATCGAGGATCGAGCCCACCACGCGGCAGGCCGTGCCCGACGCGTCGCGGATGGCAACCGTGTAGAGAAAGTCCTGCGGCGCGAGGGCGTCGCGTGTATCGGGCCGGCGCAGCGAGGCGCCGATGATGCCCCAGTCGGGAGCGCTGCCGAGCAGGCTGTCGACATAGACCGCCATGTGGGCGCGGTGAAAGGCGCCGATGCCGAGGTGAACGATGCCCGGGGTCACCGCCTGGCGGTTGTAGCCGGCGGTCTTGATGCGCCCTTCAATGATGGCAGATGGCAGGGTGGCGGCGCTCAGACGCGGCATGCGGATAGCTCTCCTCACGTTTTCGGCGACCATAGGCTAGCTTGGGCGTTTCGGCCAGTACGCCGTGTTGCGCCCTCGGGCCAAGACCGGCATAAGCGTTTGCCGGACAAGGTCAAACGAGCCGGGGCGAAGCCGCCCGCGCGGCCAATCGGGACTGGGAGATCAGGGATGAGCAAGCGTTTCGTCAGCATCGGGGAATGCATGATCGAGATGTCCGGTGGCGAGGACCGGATGTATCGGCAGGGCTTTGCCGGGGACACGCTGAACACCGCCTGGTACATGCGCGCCCTGCTGCCCGAGGGTTGGTCGGTGGACTATGTCACCGCGCTGGGCGACGACCTCTACTCCAAGGACATGCGCGATTTCATCGGCGCTGCCGGCATCGGCACCGGCCACATCCAGGAAATCGCGGGCAAGCGTCCCGGCCTTTACATGATCCACCAGGCCGGCGGCGACCGGCACTTCACCTATTGGCGCGGACAGTCGGCGGCCAAGCTGATGGCTGATGAACCTGGGGTGCTCGATGGGGCCTTTGCGGGCGCGCAGACAGTGTACTTTTCGGGTATCACCCTCGCCATTCTCGCGCCCAAGGCGCGCGGGCGACTGATGAAGGCGATCGTCAAGGCCCGCGATGCGGGTGCCGAGATCGTCTTCGACACCAATCTTCGGCCGGCGCTGTGGACCAGCCAGAAGGTCATGGCCTCGACGCTGACGGCTGCGGCCACCATCTCCGACATCGTGCTGCCCACCCATCCGGACGAAGCGCCGGTGTTCGGCGACGACAGCCCAGAAGCCACTGCCGATCGCTATCTCGCCATCGGCGTCCGGGAAGTGGTGGTCAAGAACGGCAGCGGCCCTGCCTTCGTCGCGACTGCCGACGGGGTGCGACAGAGCATTCCCGCAACCAAGGCCGAAAAAGTCGTCGATGCCACCGGTGCCGGTGATTCCTTCAACAGCGGCTATCTCAGCGCCCGGGCCCGAGGCGCTGACCCCATAGAGGCCGCCAAGGAAGGCCACCGGGTCGCCGGCATCGTGATCGGCTACAAGGGTGCACTGGTCGATCCCAGGCTGGTGCGCTGACGCGCGGGGCCGGGGAGCCCCTCCAACCCACCTTGCGACTACCAGCGACCCTCGTCACTTTCGATGTAGACAAGTTCCTCAGGCGTCGAGGTTCGGCCCAACGCCGCGTTGCGGCGCGGGTAGCGGCCGAAGCGGCGCAGCACATCGGCGTGGGCGCGCTCGAACTCGACCACTTCGGCGATCCCAAGCGCCTCATGCAGCCTGAGGCTTTCGGCGTGGATGACCAACGATTCCGAGTGCATGTAGGGCAGGTAGAAGAACATCCGCCAGACGTGCGGCACGTTCAGGTCGTGGCCACCGGCAACTGCCTCCTGCGCCAATGCCAGCGCCATGGGGTCGGAAGCGAAGGCGCGTGCCTCGCCGCGATAGATCTGCCGCGAGAACTGATCCAGCACGATGATCTCGGCGAGGCGCCCTTCGCTGGTCGCTCGCCACCCCCAGGCTTCCCCGGCTGCCACCGCTGTGTGCGTCTGCCTGAACAGCGCGGCGAGCTTGGCGTCGAACTCTGCCCCTCCGCCGAACCATTGCTCACGCCCGTGGTCGACAAACCAGAAGCGAATGACGTCGTCGGGTGTGTTCATGGCAATGGGCCTCCGCGCGCAATGGGCGCAAAAATCCGGTGCGGTGTTCACCGGGTCTTTGCCTGTTGCGGTCAAGCTATAGTGCCAGAGTGCCTCACTGGCATCAAAGTCCGGAGTCCCCCTTGCGCCTGATCAAGTTCATCACCGAAGATGCCACACTGTTCATCAACCCGGAGCATGTGGTGGCCGTGTTCAAGGGGCTGCGCCAGACCACGATCACCACTCTGGCCGGCAACCACATGGTGCGCGAGAGCCCCGACGAAGTGGCGCGCATGCTCGGCGCCGAGGACATCGCCATCGATGTCACCCCGCAATTGTCGCACCGAAGCTGACGGGTTGCCTCAGAGCGTCACGATGGCCTTGATCAGCCCGGTCCGGTCATGGGCCCAGACGGGCATGTCGACCGGCACGCGCTCGATGCTGGTCGCGTGGGTGGCCAGCCTGTCGGTGGGAATACCGCCTGCGCGGATGGCATCCATCACCGCCTCGAAATCGCCCTTCAGCGCGTTGCGCGACGCCCGGATGGTCAGCTCGCGCCGGTGCACCTCGGAATCGGGGAACACCAGGTCGCCCTTGATAACGCCGACCAGCGTGTAGGTGCCGCCGTTGCGCGCGTGGAAGATCGAGGCATTCATCGCGCGGATCGAACCGGTGGAGTCATAGACCGCGTCAAAACCAGTGCGCTTGATGGCCATGAATTCTTCGCCCTCGAGCTGGTCGGGCGCAAAGGTCGGGAAGCCGAGGGCGCGGGTTGCCTCGATCTTGTCGGGTGCGGCGTCGACAACGGTGACATCCGCACCGGCAATCCTCGCCATATAGGCAACGCCGAGCCCGATCGGTCCCGAGCCGACCACCAGCGCGCGCTGACCAGCCTTGACCTCGGAACGGCGGATGGCGTGGGCACCGATGGCGAGGAACTCGACCATGGCGGCGTCGCGCAGCGAGATGCCATCGGCCGGGTAGAGGTTCTGCGCCGGAATGACGATCTCGTCGGCCATGCCGCCATCGGCATGCACGCCGATCACCTTCAGCGTCTCGCAGCAGTTCGGCCGCCCCTCGAGGCAGGCCGGGCAAGTGCCGCAATTGACATAGGGGTTGATGACCACCGGGTCGCCGGCCCTGAAGGCCGCGCCATTGGGATCGATCACCGTGCCGGAGAGCTCATGGCCGATGATGCGCGGATACTCGAAGTACGGGAAATTGCCTTCGAAGATGTGATAGTCGGTGCCGCAGATGCCGACATGCCGGATCGCCACGCGCACCCAGCCGTCCTTCAGTTCGGGACGGGGGGCATCGACAAGCGCCAGCTGGTTGGGCGCTACGCAGGAAATGGCACGCACGAGATATCCTCCCTCGGATCGGCTGGCCGGGCTTGTTGCCCGGCTGTTGCACTGTGCAGGCGGGGCGGGTTCGGCTATGCCCTCGGTTCCGCCGCGTGTGCCTTGATGGAGTGAAGAGCGTGCAGTTTGCAAGTGACAACTGGGCTGGCGCGACGCCAGAAGTGATGGCGGCGCTCAATGCGGCCAATCAGGGCTTCGCACCAGCCTATGGAAGCGATGATTTAACCCGTCGCGTCACGGCCCGTTTCGCCGAACTGTTCGAGCGCGAGGTCGAGGTCTGGTTCGTCGCCACCGGCACCGCCGCCAACTCGATCGGGCTCGCCAGCCTCAGCCGGCCGGGCGGGCTGGTGTTGTGCAGCCGCGAGGCGCACATCAATGTCGACGAATGGGGCGCCACCGAGTTCCAGTCCGGCGGCATGAAGCTGGTGACCATGCCGGAGGCTGCCGGCAAGATCGCGCCGGCAGTACTGGCCGAGACGCTTGAGCGCTACCCGGCGGATGGGCGCTTCGGCGTGCCGGTGGCCCTCAGCCTCACGAACGCCACCGAACTCGGCACGGTCTATACGCCCGGGGAAGTCGCCGCGCTGACGAGGCTCGCACATGATGCGGGTCTGCCCGTGCATCTGGACGGCGCACGCTTCGGCAACGCGGTTGCGGCCCTGGGCGCCAGCCCGGCCGATATCACCTGGCGCGCCGGCGTCGACCTGATGAGTTTTGGCGGCACCAAGAATGGCTGCCTCGCGGCCGAGGCCATCGTGGTGTTCTCGCCCGACAAGCTGCATGATCTGAGGGCACGTCGACAGCGGGCTGGACAGACGTTCTCGAAGTCGCGCTATGTCGCGGCGCAGTTCGAGGGCTATCTCGCTGATGGCAGGTGGCTGGAGCGCGCCCGCCACGCCAACGCGATGGCCGACCGGCTTCGCGCCGGCATCGCCATCGCGCCGACGGCACGACTGGGCTGGGAGAGCAGTGCCAACGAGGTATTCGCCGTGCTGCCCCGGACCACGATCAAGCGCCTGCAGGATGCTGGCGCGACGTTCTACGACTGGCCGGCGGACTCGGCCCCGCCGCAGCGCCGCCCCGCGCCGGACGAAGATCTTGTCCGGCTGGTCACCAGTTGGGCAACGACCCCCGAAGACGTCGGACGCTTCCTCGGCCTGCTTTAGGCCAGGACCACTTTCACGCGGTTGCCGGCGGGGTCGAGCGCCTCGAGGCCCTTGTCGATCGTCTCGACCGGAACGCCGATGGCCGTGAGGCGCTGGCGAACGGCGGCGAGCGTCTCGGCATCGGGCACCACCACATGGAACCAGCGAAGGCCTGCCGAACCCGCCTGCGGCTGGGCGGCATTGGGGCCGGACCAGATGTTGAACGCTACGGTGTGCGGGGTGTAGTCGAGCCCGACATCGCCCATGCCGAAGCGGCGCATGATGAACAGCCCGCCAAAACCGATGCCGTCGCGATAAAAGCGCAGCGCCAGTTCAAGATCGTTCACATGCAGGTGGATGTGGCCGATGCGTGTGCCGGCCGGCATCAGCGGCGCCAGCACGGGATTGTCGCCGAGCTCGCCCAGCAAGTCATCTAGGTCGATCGGCTCACGGCCCGAGTGTGGCGAGCCGTCATTGGTGCGCACATAGATGCCCTCGTCGGCCTCGCCGATGCGGCCGCGCCACGGGGTTTCGAAGGTGATCTCGATGCCATTGCCGTCGAAGTCCCAAAGGTAAACCGCTTCGGACACCAGATGGTCGGTCGGCGAAATGCGGACGCGGCGCTGCAGGGCGCGCACCACCATCTGGGCGAGGTCGGCACGCGTCGGGACATGGATGGCGACGTGATAGAGGCCGAGCGTCCGCTCCGGCACCGGCCGCTGCGCTCCGAGTTCGAGCGTGATCAGTTCGATACCGCCGGCGCCCAGACGCAAGGTTTCTGCATCTTCGGCAATCAGCGCAAGCCCGACGACATCCTGCCAGATGGCCAGCGCCTTCTCGCGATCGGTGACGGCGATGCGCACCGGACCCAGGCGCGTCGCAAGCGGCAAGGTCGGCGCAGAGCGCACATTGCGCTGGGATTCTACGGTGATCATGCTGACCTCCTCGGTCGGCGAGAGAACTGGATATCTGATCCAGACATATAGGTCCCGGCGTACCGAGGTGCTATCTGATTGGGGTTCGCCCAGAGCGAAGACAACGTTCGCTATTGTGCAACAGTGGTCGCGCCACGTCCGGAGTTTGTTGATTGAAGGTCCTGGTCACCGGTAGCGCGGGCTTCATCGGCTTCCACCTGGCGCAGCGCCTGCTTGCCCAGGGCCATCAGGTTGTCGGATTCGACGGGTTCACCGACTATTATGAGATGCGGCTCAAGCGGTTGCGCCACGAGCAGCTGTCGGTCCTCCCGGGCTTCACAGCCATCGAGGCCAAGCTCGAAGACAAGCAGGCCGTGTTCGACGCGTTTGGTACAGCCGAGCCGGAACTGGTGCTGCATATGGGCGCGCAGGCCGGCGTGCGCTACAGCATCGACAACCCGTCGGCCTATGCGGACTCCAATCTGGTGGGGACGCTCAACATCCTCGAGGCCGCCCGCGCCATGCCGCCGCGCCACCTGATGTTCGCGTCGTCGAGCTCGGTCTACGGCATGGCCACGGGCCCATCGCGCGAGACGGATGCGGCCGACCGGCCGGTGTCGCTCTACGCCGCCAGCAAGCGGGCCGGTGAGGTGATGACGCATTCCTATGCCCATCTGTTCGGGCTGCCGATCACGTGCCTCCGCTACTTCACCGTCTATGGCCCGTGGGGTCGGCCGGATATGGCGCTGATGATCTTTGCCCGCGCCATCGCCGCCGGCGAGCCAATCAAGCTGTTCGGCGAGGGCCAGATGCAGCGCGACTTCACCTATGTCGACGACGTGGTCGAGGCGGTGCTGCGGTTGGCGGGGGACGCGCCCGTCGCCGGCCAAAGCGCCGGCGAGGGCGACAGCATATCGCCGATTGCGCCGTGGCGCGTGGTCAACATCGCCGGCGGCCATCCGGTGCCGCTGGCGCGTTTCGTCGCCGCCATCGAGGCGTCATTGGGGCGGAAAGCCGTCGTCGAGTTGTTGCCGATGCAGCCTGGCGATGTCAGCAGCACCAATGCCGATGTGCGCCTGCTGCGGGCGTTGACCGGCGAGGTACCCCGCACCGAGGTCGAAGACGGCATTGCCCGTTTCGTCGACTGGCTGAAGGGCTATGACGGCATCGCCTGAACGGCGAACGGATTTCGCCTGTGGCGGCCACGACAGCTGCAAGCTGACATGTTAGTCAGGCAAAAGACCCGACGCCGTGCCGGGCCGTTGCCCATACGGACCTCTCAAAAGTGACCGCTTCCGCCTCGGCGCCCGCTGGCGCCATTGTCCACAAGACGACCCTGTCCATCATTGTCGCCGTCAGCGTCTGCCACCTGATCAACGATGTGATGCAGTCGCTGCTGTCGGCGATCTACCCCATCCTCAAGGACAATTACGGGCTCGACTATGTGCAGATCGGGCTGCTGACCTTCACCTTTCAGGTCACCGCATCGCTGCTGCAGCCGGCCATCGGCATGTATACCGACAAGCGGCCGCTGCCCTATTCGTTGCCGGTCGGGATGGGGTCGAGCCTCGTTGGCCTCTTGATCCTCGGCTTTGCCAACAATTACCCGATGCTGCTGATCGGATCCGCCTTTGTCGGGCTGGGCTCGGCGATCTTCCATCCGGAGAGTTCGCGCGTGGCGCGGCTGGCCTCCGGCGGCCGGCATGGCCTCGCGCAGTCGCTGTTCCAGGTCGGCGGCAATGCCGGCTCGGCCATCGGGCCGCTGCTCGCCGCCTTCATCGTGCTGCCGCGCGGTCAGTGGAGCGTCAGCCTGTTCGCCATCGGCTCCCTGGTCGGCATCGTCATCCTGACGCGCGTCGGCAAGTGGTACTCCGAGCATCGCCGCGCCAATGCCGGTCGCGCGCCCGCCAGCACGGTGCTGCCGTTCGACCGGCGCACGACGCTTATCGCGCTCACCGTGCTGACCATCCTGACGCTGACCAAAAACGCCTACATGGCCAGCCTTTCGAGCTACTACACGTTCTTCCTGATCGACAAGTTCGGGGTCGGCGTACAGGACAGCCAGTTGCTGCTGTTCGTCTACCTGGGTGCCTCGGCCCTCGGGGTGTTTCTTGGCGGCCCCATCGGCGACCGCTTCGGTGCCAAGTTCGTCATCTGGTTCTCGATCCTGGGGGTGCTGCCATTCACGCTGGCCCTGCCCTATGCCGACCTCACCTGGTCGGTGATCCTGACGATCCTGATCGGGCTGATCTTCTCGTCGGCCTTCTCGGCCATCGTGGTCTTCGCACAGGAACTGATGCCCGGTCGCATCGGCATGATCGCGGGCATCTTCTTCGGCTTTGCCTTCGGGGCCGGCGGCATTGCCGCGGCGGCGCTGGGCGCTCTCGCCGATCAGACCAGCATCGAATACGTGTTCTGGCTGTGCTCGTTCATGCCGCTCGCGGGGCTGCTGACGGTGTTCCTGCCCGACATGGGCAAGGTGCGCTAAGGGACGGCCCCGCCATCGCGGCGGGGCCATCGATATCGATCAGACAGGCAGCAGGCAGACCGGCTTCTGCAGCTTGAAGGGCGAACCCATCTGGCTCAGCGTACCATCGGCGGCAACCGCAAACACCACCAGATCCTCGCTCTCCTGGTTGGCGGCGATCAGCCGGTCATCGAGCAGCAGGAAGAAGCGCGGCCAGTTGCCACCGGTGGAGATATTCTGCTTCACCGACACGCTGCCGTCGGCGGCGATATCGAAGACGGTGATCGAGTTGTGACCACGGTTGGAGCCATAGGCGACGGTTCCGGCGGCATTGAGCTGGATATGCGCGCCGCTGAAATTGTCACCCGTGCTCTCGAGCGAATTGACGGTGTTGATCTCGGTGAGACGGCCATCTGCCTCACGGCGCAGCGCGGTCAGTGTGATGGCGTACTCGGTGAACAAATAGGCGAACTTGCCATTGGGGTGGAACGCCAGATGCCGCGGTCCGGAGCCCTTGGGCGCCGAGAACGCGGTCTCCGCCCCGCCGGTAAAGCTGCCACCGGCATAGGGGAAGCTGCGCACCTCGTCATGGCCGAGATCGACAGCGTAAAGGCGGTCCGCTTCGGGCGACCACTGCGTCCAGTGCGCATGGCCTGCACTGTGCTCCCCGGCGCCGCGCAGCACGGTCGGCCCGGGCTTCAGTGCTCCGGTTGCCGCATCGATGCCGAATACCGGCACCGAGTCGTCACCATAGTTGGCAACCGCCAGCTTGGTGCCCTTCGGGCTCACCCGCAGATAGCAGGGATATTTGGCGCCAGTCGGCTGGTAGCCGAGCGGCGTCGCACTGCCGAAATCCTCGGCCATCGAGAAGGCACCGACGCGCTCCGCCATTTCGTCGGTGACATAGGCGGTGCGGGTCGCGGCCGCATAGGCGATCCACGAGACATCCGGCGTGCCCGGATACTCACGCACCAGCGCCAGCGCCCCGCTCGCCGTATCGAAGCTCAGCAGCTTCAGCCCGGCCCCATCGGGACCAGTGTAGGAACCGGACAGCAGCGAAATCTTCGACATCATGACCTCCTCGTCGTGTTGCGGGAAGTCATAGGCGAATGAAGGGTTTGGGGGAAGTGGGGCAGCCGTCGATCTGCCTCAGCCGGCCCGGTCCCAGCCCTCGCGCATCAGCTTGTAGCCCTTGCGATAGACGTCGGTCTCGCTCTCGAAGATCGGCCGCCAGATCTTGGTTGCGGCAGCGAGGTCCGGGAGGGCCGAGCCGAAGGATTCGATCGTCATCCAGCCATCGTACCCCGCCCGCTTCAGCGCATTGAACACCGACTGGAAGTCGATATGCCCGGCGCCGGGCACGCCGCGATTGTTCTCGGAGATATGGACGTGGTTGATCTGCCCGATGGTCTCAGGGATCACGGCGGTGATCGAGTCTTCCTCGATGTTGAAATGGAAGGTGTCGTAAAGATAGCCGACATTGGGGGCGCCGATGCGCTTGATCAATTCGGCAGCCTGGGCGGCGGTGTTGAGGAAGTAGCACTCGAAGCGATTGAGCGGCTCGACGGAGATCGACACACCGGCGCGCGCCGCATAGGCGGCCGCCTGCTTGATGACGTCGACCGCATGCTCCCGCTCTTCCACAGTCGGCCCCCGGCCGGTGAACTGGCCGAGCGGCTGGTGGAACGGGCCGGCATAAAGCTTGCCACCCAGCGCCTGGGTGCAGTCGGTCAGCCAGTTGAAGTGCGCCAGCGCTCCGACCCGCTCCGACGGATCGGCGGAGACGGCACTCTTGCCGCCGCCGGGCATGATGCCAACCCCGACCGGCTCCAGCCCCAGATCGGCGATGCGGCGACCCAGCGCCCGGAAATGCTCGGGGTCGCCCTCGAACATCGGCACCTCGACGCCATCATAGCCGGTGGCCTTGAGATCCTCGATGATGGGCATATGCGCGTCGGTGACGTGCGTCGCCCAGAGCAGCAGGTTGAAGCCGAGCTTCACAGCGACACCCACTGCCCGGACTTGCCCGAGGCAATGATGGCGTCGCAGACCCGGTTGGTCTCGAGCGCATCGCGGAAGGTCGGCGCAGCCGGCTTGCCGGTCTTCAGGCCTTCGAGGAAATCGGCGGCAGTGTGGGTGAAGCTGTGCTCGAAGCCGATGGTCAGGCCCGGCACCCACCACTTGCCGAGATAGGGGTGATCGCCGTCGGTGACGAGAATATTGGTCCAGCCCCGCATCCGGCCCTCGGTCGAGTGATCGAAGAACTGCACGCGGTTGAGATCGTGCAGATCCCAGGCCAGCGAGCCCTTCTCGCCATTGATCTCGAGCGTGTAGGCCGCCTTGTGGCCGCGCGCGTAGCGGGTCGACTCGAAGATGCCGAGCGAGCCGTTCTGGAAGCGGGTCAGCACGCCCGCCGCATCGTCGATGCCGACGGCCTGCTTCTTGCCGGTCTCGGCGTGGGTGCGCTCCTTGATGAAGGTCTCGGTCATCGCGGTCAACGAGGAGATGCCGCCATTGATCCAGATGGCGCTGTCGAGACAGTGCGAAATCAGGTCGCCGGTGACGCCCGAACCGGCTGCATCCACATCGAGGCGCCAGGTGGCGGCGCCGCCCTGCGGCACGTCGGGGGAGATGGTCCAGTCCTGCAGGAATTTCGCGCGATAGTGGAAGATGCGCCCGAGCCGGCCTTCGGCGACGAGGTTGCGGATCAGCGTCACCGCCGGCACCCGCCGGTAGTTGTACCACACGAGGTTGGGGACACCGGCCTTCTCGACCGCTTCCACCATCGGCAGGCCTTCGGCCTCGGTGCGCGCCAGCGGCTTTTCGGTGAGCACCATCTTGCCCGCCTGAGCCGCCGCGATGGCGATCTCGGCATGGAGGTCATTGGGCACGCAGATATCGATCGCGTCGATATCCTTGCGCTCGATCAGCTTCCGCCAATCGTGCTCGACGCTCTCGTAGCCCCACTGTTCAGCGAAGCGGCGCACCTTGGAATCGTTGCGCGCCGCCACCGCCTTCAGCACCGGGCGATAGCCGGTGTCGAAAAAATGCGAGACGGAGGCCCAGGCGTGGGAATGGGCGCGGGCCATGAAGCCGTAGCCGACCATGCCGATGTTCAGGAGTTTGGTCATTTTGCTGCTCCGGTGGAGCGGCCTTCGTGGTTCGACAGGATCACCATGAGGCCGGAATGCTTGGGGACGTTTCGGAGGACCTCATCCTGAGCCCGTCGAAGGACGAGGTCCGCCTATTCAGGCGTCAGTGGCTCATTCCACCCAGCCATGCGCGTCACGGACGCGAACCATGGCGCCGAGGATCTTGTTCCAGGTGTCCTGGCGCTCCATCACGGCGTTGGGGAACATGCAGCCGTCCCAGCAGATGTGACGCATCTGCTTGGTCAGCACGCCCTTCTTGTCGCGCAGCCAGTAACCGGCGTGCTTGGTCACATCGAGCCGGCCATTGGGGTCGTCGATCTGGCAGTGCCGACCGGTCTTCTCATGGTCGCCGGAACCGAAGGTGGTGCCGTCGTTCTGCGCCACGTGGAAGTCCAGCGTCCAGGGCCTGAGTGCCGTGGCAACCTTGTTGTAGGCGGCATCCAGCGCCGCCTTGTCGCTCCAGTCGAAGTCGGCCGGGAGCAGCCGGTCCTTTTCGGCATTGGCACCCAGCACGAACAGCATCGAGTGCGCCATGTCGGCCTGGTAGCCAACAACGCCCGGCATATCGACCATTTCAAGCAGTCTGACGTTCTCGCGCCAGGAATGCATGCCGCCCCAGCAGATCTCGCCTTCGGCAACGATGTACTCGCCGTAGTTCTGGGCAATCTTGCCGGCGGCGCGGAAGGTGTCGGCAATCTTTCGGGTATTGCCCTCGGGATCGCCATCCCAGGCCTCGACGCCGGTGGAGCTGTCGACGCGGACGCCGCCGGTCGGGCGGATGCCCATCTCGCGCATCCATTGCCCGATCTGGCAGGCCTTTTCGACCTGGGTGAGGAAGCGCTTCACCTCGTCGGCATCGCCCATGGCCGAGCCGCCGCCGGCCCCGCCCCAGATCGGCGCGACGAAGGAGCCGACCTTCAGCCCGAAACCGGCAATGTGGTCGACGACGCGCTTGATGTCGTCCTTGCTGGAGTCGATCGAGATATGCGGGTCGGCGAGCCACAGGTCGACGCCGTCGAACTTCTGGCCCTCATACTCGGCGTTGGCGGTGAGGGTCAGCAGCGTGTCGAGCGCGATGATGGGCTCGGAATCCGGGCTTCCCTTGCCCACCACCCCGGGCCAGGTGGCGTTGTGCAGCTTGGGGTAGTTGTTGGTATGCTCTGCCATGGGTCCCCTCCTCCCCGAGGGTCGTCACTATCGGTCGAGCGGGCGGTTATGCCGCCCTGCTCCGTAAATTCCGGCCCGTTCGCGGGTCGAAGAACATCACCTTGTCAGCGTTCCAGCCGAAGCGGACGGTCTCTTCCAGCTTGATGTCGGCCTTGGCTGGCATGGCCGCGCGCAGCAGCTTGTCGCCGGCGCGCAGCGTCACGATCTTTTCGATGCCGTGGTTTTCGATGTCATGGATCCTGGCCTCGACCGGCGCACCGGAGGCGACGCTCACATCCTCGGGCCGGATGCCGAAGGTGAACTCGCCATCGGCGGAGGGCGGATTCGACACCGGCAACTCGAAGCTGCCCGGCGCCACGATGGCCGAGCCAGACGCCATGCGGCCATGCACGAGGTTGATGGCGGGCGAGCCAACGAAGCCGGCGACGAATGTGTCCACCGGGTTGGAATAGACCTCGCGTGGCGTTCCCACCTGGGCAATCCTGCCATGGTTCATCACCGCGATCCTGTCACCCATGGTCATCGCCTCGACCTGGTCGTGGGTGACGAAGATGAAGGTGGCGCCGAGCCGCATCTGCAAATCCTTGAGCTCGGAGCGCAGCGCCTCGCGCAGCTTGGCGTCGAGCGCGGAGAGTGGCTCGTCCATCAGGAACACCTGCGGCTCGCGCACGATGGCGCGGCCGATAGAGACGCGCTGCATCTCACCACCGGAAAGCCGGTCGGTCTTCCTATCGAGCAGATGCGAGATTCTCAGGGTCCGCGAAGCATATTCGATGCGCTTTTCGATATCGGCATCGCTCATCTTCCTGACGCGCGAGCGCAGCGGGAAGGCGAGATTGTCGCGAACGGTGAGCCGCGGGTAGAGCGAGTATTGCTGGAGCACCAGCGCCACGTCGCGCTCGGCCGGTCCCCACTCGCCGACATCGGCTTCGTTTATGAACACCGAACCAGAGCTTGGCTTCTCCAGCCCGGCGATCACGCGCAGCGTCGTAGTCTTGCCCGCGCCGGTGGGGCCGAGCAGGACGAAGAACTCGCCATCGGCAATGTCGAGGCTGAGATCGTGCACCGCCTGGTGCTGACCGAAGGACTTGGAAATCTTGTCGAGACGAATACGGGCCATGTTACGCGCCTAGCCGGATGCCGAGCGATGCGCCCGACTTGCTGTCGAAGAAGTGCGCCTGACCCGGATCGATCCGGGCAAAGACGCGGGTGCCAGCCTTGTCGACGAAGCCCGAGGTGGTGCGGGCCCTCAGCGTCGTCTGGCCCACCTTGAGGTCGACGATATCGAAGCCGCCGAAGGGCTGGATGATGTGGGCCTCTACGGGTTCGAAGCCGGGCTGGTCATCGTGACTGACCAGCACGCCCTCCGGGCGTACCCCGAGCGAGAGACTGCCTGCCTGCTTGCTGTCGAGCATCCCCAGCAATTGCCGCGGCAGCTCGAAGCGCGCCGCATCGACGGCGACCCGGACCTTGCCGTCCTCCTCGGACACTTTGGTGTCCGCAATGTTCATCACGGGCGATCCGATGAACTGGGCGACAAACAGGTTGGCTGGGTAGAGATAGACCTCGGAGGGCGTGCCCACCTGTTGCAGCACGCCGTCGTTCATGACGACGATGCGGTCGGCCAGCGACATCGCCTCGACCTGATCATGGGTTACATAGAGCGAGGTCGAGCCGTTCTCGTAGTGCAGGCGCTTGAGTTCCACCCGCATCTGCTCGCGCAGCTTGGCATCGAGCGACCCGATCGGCTCATCGAGCAGGATGGCGCGAGGCCGCCGCACCAGCGCCCGGCCAATGGCAACGCGCTGCATGTCGCCGCCCGACAGCGCCGACGGACGCAGGCGCAGCAGGTGGCTGATGCCGAGGGACTTGCCCACCGAACGGACTGTCTGGTCGATCTCGGCCTTCGAGGTGCCCACCGCGCGCAGCGGGAACGCCAGGTTCTCGTAGACGGTGAAATGCGGGTAGAGCGCGTAGTTCTGGAACACGAAGGCAATGTCGCGATCGGCAGCCTTGAGGTGCTGGATCGGCTTGCCGTCGAGCAGGATGTCGCCGGAGTCGATCTCCTCCAGCCCCGCAATCGCGCGCAACGTTGTGGTCTTGCCGCAGCCGGATGGGCCGAGGAACACGACGAACTCGCGGTCCTTTACGGTGAGATTGACGTCCTTGATGACGTGGACAGGCCCGAAATGCTTGTCGATATGGCGAAGTTCGATCTCAGCCATGCGTATTCCCCTTGACCGCAGCCGAGATGGAGACGGCGCCGGTGTAGTCTTCGTCGATCCTTGGTCCATCCGGAGCCGGGATATGGACGGCGACGTTGAAGCCGATCAGGCCGATGAGCATCACCAGCACCGAGTACTGGTGCAGGAACTCGACCCAGGGCTGGCACAGGAACAGGATGCCGGCCAGCATGAACAGCATCGAGCCGGGTTCGAGCACCCGCGCGTTGAAGCGGCGAAAGGCCTGCTTCTTCTCGTGTTCTGCGCGCGCCGCTTCGGGAGTGGGTGTCGTCGTCATTTGCGGATCGCTCCGAAGCTCATGCCGCGCAGCAGGTGATTGCGGAGCAGGAAGGTGAAGATGGCGACCGGGATCAGGAACAGCACCGTGCCGGCGGCAATCACGGTCCAGTCCTGCAGCCCCGTGCCGATCTGGCTGGGGATGAAGGGCGGGGCCGTCTGGGCGCGGCGGTTGGTGAGGATCAGCGCGAAGGCGTACTCGTTCCAGGCGGTGATGAAGCAGAACACTGCGGTCGCCGCGATGCCGGTGGCAGCCTCCGGCAGGACGATCTTGAAGAAGGCCTGCATGCGCGTATAGCCATCGACCAGCGCGGCTTCCTCATACTCCTTGGGGATCTCATCCATGAACCCCTTCATCAGCCACACCGCAAAGGACACGTTGAACGCGGTGTAGAGGATGATGAGCCCGATATGCGTGTCGTTAAGGCCGACGGCGCGATACATCAGGAACATCGGGATCGCCACGACGATCGGCGGCAGCATGCGGGTCGAGAGGATGAAGAATAACAGGTCCGCCTCCCCCTTCACCCGGAAGCGCGAGAAGCCGTAGGCGGTGATCGTGCCCATGGACACGGCGAGGATCGTCGAGGTGATGGCGACGATCAGCGAGTTCACGAAGCGGTCCGGGTAGGCCGAGTAGACGACCTCGCCATTGCCGTCGCGCGCCAGGCGCTCGCCACCGTCCAGCACCAGCTTTTCCCACCAGGGCGCCGCTTCATAGACCTCGGGGCTGACCGGCGCGGTGAGCTGGGCCCGCTTGGTGAACAGCTTCACGAACGGCGTGATCTGCGGCTCGAACACCACGGTCGGCGGCACGGACGTGGCCAGCACCAGCGGCTTGAACGCGGTGGCGGTGATCCAGTAGATCGGCGACAGGAAGATCAGCGTGATGACAATGACGGCGGCGATGGCGATGCGGTTGCCCAGCCGGCCGGAGCGCGTTGAAACGACAGCCATTTTCTAGCGCTCCTTGGCCTTGTTGAGATACTTGACGTAGATGTTGGTGATGCACAGCACCATGATCAGCACGATATAGGCGAGGGCCGAGGCCGGCCCGGTCTGCCACTGCGCGAACGCCATCTTGTACAGGCGCGACGAAATCAGCTCCGCCTGCGGCTGGCCGGTCATCACGAAGGCGATATCGAAGGTCTTGAACGCTTCCATGGTGCGGAAGATGACCGCGATGAGCAGGATCGGCGCGACCAGCGGCAGCGTGACCCGGAAGAAAGTGTAGAGCTTGCTGGCGCGGTCGATCGAGGCGGCTTCGTAGAGGTGCTTGGGCACCGCGCTCAGCCCGGCCAGCGAAAGCAGCATGACGAAAGGCGACCACATCCAGATATCGGTGATGGCAACGGCGTAGAGCGCCAGCGCCGGATCGGTCAGCCAGGCGGTCTTGCCGAGCCCGAGGAAATAGTTGAGCGGCCCCCAGGACGGATCGTAGATGAGCTTCCAGAACAGGCCCACGACGACCGGTGACAGCATCATGGGCAGCAGCAGCAGGGTGGTGAGCAGCCCCTTGCCCGGGATCGGCCGGTTGAGCAGCAGCGCAAGCCCGAAACCGACGACGAATTGCCCGGACACCGAAACGATGACGTACCACATGGTGGTGGCGAAGCTGCGCCAGATCACCGGATCGGCCAGGATATCGGCGTAGTTCTTGAGTCCGACGAAATTGACCGGCGCCTTGCTCGAGGCCCGGAAATCGGTGAACGAGAAGCCCAGCGAATAAAGCAGCGGAAACACGTTGAAAATAATGAGGAACGCCACCGTCGGTATGACGAAGAGGTTCCGGATGGTGATGTCGCTCCAACCGCGCGACGCGGCGCGCGAATTTGGACTGAGCGTCGTCATCATTGACGTCACGGCAGTAATCCCCCGGTCGGAAACAACCCGGAGAGGAGATGTCTCCCCTCCCCGGGCTTGGTCTGTGGACTATTCGGCCGGATAGCCGGCGGCCTTGAGGCTGTCGACCCAGGTGGCGGCCAGCTTGTCGAGCGTCTCCTGGGCGGTGCCGTTGCCGTTCACGACGTAGTCGTAGAAGGCCTGCTGGCCCTCATCGAGCAGTTCGGCGTATTCGGGCAGGGCCCAGAAGTCGCGAACCTTGAACATGGTCTCGTAGAAGGCCTTGTTGTACGGCGTCGCGTTCTGGAACTCCTCGGACTCGAGGATCGCGGCGGCGGCAGTGTAGCCACCAAGTTCGGCCCAACGCTTCTGCGTCTCGTCCTTGACCAGCCATTCGAGGAACTTCATCGCCTCTTCCTGGTTCTGGCTGTACGAGATCAGCGAGATGCCCTGGCCGCCGAGTGCGGCGAAGTCGTCGCCACGTGGGCCCGGCGGGTTGGCGAAGAAGCCCATGTTGGCGGCGTGCGGGTTGGTCGCCTCGTTCAGCAGCGAGGGGAAGAACGCGAAGAAGTTCATGCCCATCGCAACCTGGCCCTGCGCGATTGCCGTGTTCACTTCGGCAAAGAACGCGTTGCCCCAGCCCGGAGGGCCGTAGGTATAGAGCTTCTTGTAGGCCTCGAGACCTTCCACCGATTCCGGAGAATTGAGCAGGCCGGTGACCTTGTAGTTCGCGTAGTCGCCGAGCGAGCCGCCATAGCCGAAGATGAAGTTCTCGGCGCCCATGGTGATCGCGTCACCCGGGACCTGGGTGTACACGGCGACGCCATAGCGGTTCTGGTCGGGGCGATGGAAGAACTCGGCGATGTCCACGATCTGCGCCAGGTTCGTGGGCACGGCCAGATCGTAGCCGTACTTGGCCTTGAAGGCCTCCTTCTCGGCCGGGTCTTCGAACCAGTCCTTGCGGTAGGCCCAACCCACGGCGTCGCCTTCCAGCGGCACCGACCAGTACTTGCCCGAACCACCCGGATATTCCGAGTAGTACTTCATGGTGGCGGGCGCCATCGTAGTGGTCAGGTTGTGCTTGGCGACGAAGTCGGTCAGCTCGACATAGTGGCCGCCGGTGGAGCCGGCACCCAGCCACTGGCTGTCGCCCACGACCAGGTCATAGGCAGAACCCTGGGCGTTGAACTCGGTGAAGGCCTTGGTCTGGAAATCGGGCCACGGAACCGTCTCGACGGTCACGGTGACGCCGGTCTCCGCCTGGTACTCGTTGACGAGTTCCTGCAGATAGTTTGCCGGATCCCATTCGGCCCACAGAATGGTCAGCTCCTGCGCCAGCACCGAAGTGCTCGACGCAAGCATAAGGCCGATACCGGCCAGCATGCCCTTGGTCACATTGCGCATTATGGTTCCTCCCCTGTTGCGCGATCAATGCGGCGCGCTCGTCGTTGCCAACGATGCGCCGGCGCCCCTCCTCCATTCGGCCGGGGCCCGGCCGCCGCTACACCACACGCGCCCACTCCCCGGGCGACATGCAGCGATTTCTTGACTGGGTGCCTGCGCCTTCCGGCCATTGGCATCCACTGCCGTCACCAGACGGGGTCCTATCCGGTCGAAGGCGACCTCTCCGGGTCGATTCCTCCATCTTGGTGTACGCTCCTCAGCGCCCACCCATCTGACCTCGTCCTGCTCCGGCACCTCCTGCAATCCCCTGAGAATTCACCGGTTCTGCCGGGTTCGTCAAGGTAACATGCTAGCATTTTTGCAAGTTTTGAAGGGAGCGCCTGCCAATGCGCGTCACCTCGCCCACCTGCTAGATTTCAGAAACCGCGGCGCGGACCAATGCACCCGCCGCCCAATCGGCCACGTCGCGAGTCTCCTCGAAACCGAGACCCCACAAGTCCTTCAAGACAATAAGTACCTCAAGACCATAGACCAGCGATAGCGCTCTTGCGAGACGCAAAAACTTGGCCTCGGGCAGCTTATTCTTGAGCGGTGCAATCGCCAATTGCAGCATGTCGACGCGATGGCCGCGCTTGAAGGGCGGCTCCTCACCCAGCGTGCCGGCCCGCGACTTCGCCCATTGTTCCAGCGACAGTTTGAGCGCGGCTTTGAAGGTCGCCTCGAACTCGACGATGCGCGGCATGGACAGCGCCAGCAGGTCGGCGACGCGCCGTTCCGCGTCCTCGCCCTCGGGCTGCCAGTTGAGGATCGGGCCGAGCCCCTCATCGACAACCGCATGGACCAGCGCCGCTTGGCTGGGAAAATAGCGATAGGCGGTGGCGCGCGATACGCCCGCAGCTTCCGCCACATCGCTGACCGACGGCGTATCCCCCCGCTGCATCAAGGTGATGGCGGTGTCGAGCATCAGCCGGCGGGTGCGTGCCCGCACGCCGCGAAGCTCGGGTTCGACTGTACCATCGGTTGGATTTGAGACGTCCATGTCGAAATGATACGCACATCTCAAAAAGCTTTGCAATGGCGCACGGCTTCTGCAAGGAATGGCTTAAGAGCCTGGGGAGGACTGGTGCGGCGCCGGCGTTTCGGCACGCGCCAGCAACCGGCCGGAGGGACGATGGGGCGCATCTATGTGGTCGGCACCGCCGACACCAAAGGCGAGGAGCTGGCCTATCTCGCGGCGCGGATCCGCGAGGCCGGCGGCGTGCCGGCCATCATCGATCTCGGCACGCGGCAGCCTACGATTCCCGTCGAAATCCCGGCCCGCCAGATTGCAGCGTTCGGTTCGCCCGGTCTGCTGGAGGGCGATGACCGCGGCGCGGCCATGGCCGGGATGGCGGAAGCATTCACGCGTTTTGCACCGACGCTTGGCGATCTCGATGGCATGGTGGGGATTGGCGGCGGCGGCGGCACGGCCATGGTCACGGCTGGTATGCGCGCGCTGCCGATCGGCATTCCCAAGCTGATGGTTTCGACACTCGCTTCGGGCGATGTGGCGCCCTATGTCGGCATCGCCGACATCGTGATGATGCCAGCAATCACCGATCTCGCCGGGCTCAACCGCATCAGCCGCGAGGTGCTGGCCAACGCCGCCTATGCCATCACGGCAATGAGCCGGCGGCCGCCGATTGCAGCTGGCCATCGCCCGGCGGTCGGCCTCACCATGTTCGGGGTCACGACGCCTGCCGTGACGCAGATCGTCAAGTTGCTTGGCCCTGCGATCGAGCCCGTGGTCTTTCACGCCACCGGCACCGGGGGGCGGACGATGGAGGCACTGGTCGATAGCGGTCTGCTCACCGCGGTGATGGACATCACGACCACCGAAATCTGCGATCTCGTCGCCGGCGGCGTCCTCGCGGCTGGCCCGGACCGGCTCGACTGCATCGCGCGGACCTCCGTGCCCTATGTCGGCTCGGTCGGCGCGTGCGACATGGTCAATTTCTGGGCACCCGAGACCATTCCGGAGAAATACCGCGACCGGCTGTTCTACCGGCACAATTCCAACGTGACCCTGATGCGCACGACGCCGGAGGAGTGCCGCGCGGTGGGCGTCTTCATTGCGGAAAAACTCAACCGCTGCCAGGGTCCGGTGCGTTTCCTCATTCCGCAGCGTGGCGTCTCGTCCCTCGATAGTGTCGGGGGGCAGTTCCATGATCCGGTAGCGGATGCGGCCCTGTTCGCTGCCATCGCCAGCGGGGTTGAATGGGGCGGCAATCGCCGGCTCATCGCACTCGACTGCCACATCAACGACGCAGCATTCGCCCAGGCGGCGGTCGCCGCATTCAACGAAATCGCGCCAGGAGACTGAACATGGCCGCCATCGCTCGCGCCCAAATCCTCAAGAAATTCCAGGGGATGGTGCAAAGCGGCATACCGATCGTCGGCGGCGGCGCCGGTACGGGCATTTCGGCGAAGTCCGAAGAGGCCGGCGGCATCGACCTCATCATCATCTACAATTCCGGGCGCTATCGCATGGCGGGGCGCGGCTCGGCAGCGGGTCTGCTCGCCTATGGCAATGCCAACCTGATCGTCAAGGAAATGGCGGTCGAAGTGCTGCCGGTGGTCAAGCACACACCGGTGCTCGCGGGGGTCAACGGCACCGATCCGTTCATCCTGATGCCGGCCTTTCTCGCCGAACTGAAAGCCATGGGCTTCTCCGGCGTGCAGAACTTCCCCACCATAGGGCTGTTCGACGGCGTGATGCGGCAGAGCTTTGAGGAGACCGGTATGGGCTATGGCCTCGAGGTCGACATGATCGCCGAGGCCGCCCGCCAGGATCTGCTCACCACGCCGTACGTGTTTAATCCGGACGAGGCGCGCGCCATGGCGAAGGTCGGCGCTGACATCGTGGTCGCCCATATGGGCGTCACCACCGGCGGCGCCATCGGGGCGAAGGCGGCCAAGTCGCTCGACCAGTGCTGCGCCGAGATCGAGGCCATCGCGGCGGCGGCCCGCGAGGTGAAGCCCGACGTGATCATCCTCTGCCATGGTGGCCCGATCGCCATGCCGGACGATGCCAAGTACGTGCTCGACCGAGTGAAGGCCTGCCACGGCTTTTATGGCGCGAGCTCGATGGAGCGGCTGCCGGTCGAGGTGGCGATCAAGGCGCAGGTGGAGCAGTTCAAGGGACTCAAGACCGGCGGCTGAGCAGCCGCATGGCGAGGCTCGAGGAGGGAGGAAACATATGGCCGAGAACAATTTCGTCTATCCCAAGGACGTCGAAGGGTTCGGGTTCGACTGGGGCCGGCTGTCACTGACGGTCGCGCCGGAAGTGAATGGCGCTAAGACCTTTTCGGGCGGGGTCGTGGATCTGCCACCCGGCCAGGGCCACACGCGGCACAATCACCCGGGATCGGAAGAGATCATCTTCGTCATTTCCGGCAACGGCCAGCAGATGGTGGAAACGCCCGATGGCGTGCCAGAGGTGCGCGATGTCGGACCCGGCTGCACGGTGTTCGTGCCGGAGAGCCGTTTCCACTCGACGCTCAACACTGGTTCTGGGCCGATGCAACTGTTCGTCGTCTATTCGCCGGCCGGACCGGAGAAACTGCTGCGCGAATTGCCGGACTTCCGGATTATTCCGAAGGGCCAGTAGACGCGTCGGCAGAAGGTCACGAGACCGTCACACAAGCTTCACAGTAACCGGGTTTCCCTTCGGCCACGACAGAAGGGATGCCCCATGGACGAGTTTGCCGACAAGAACAACGCCGAGATCGACCGGATCAAGCAGGCGATCGCCGACGATTTCGACGAAGAGCTGGAAATGCAGCTCGAGGACGACCGGCTCGACGAGCTGGTGGCCGAGGGCATGTCCGGGCCAGCCGAAGAGACGCTCGACCGGAGAATCTACTTCCGTGAGCTGTTCCGGCTGCAGCATGAGCTGGTGAAGCTGCAGGATTGGGTGCAGCACAAGAAGCTCAAGCTGCTGGTGCTGTTCGAAGGCCGCGACTCCGCCGGCAAGGGCGGCGCCATCAAGCGGGTGACGCAGCGGCTGAACCCGCGCTCCTGCCGCGTCGTGGCGCTCTCTGCGCCCACCGACAAGGAAAAGGGTCAGTGGTACTTCCAGCGTTATGTGCCGCACCTGCCCTCGGCTGGCGAAATGGTGCTGTTCGACCGCTCCTGGTACAACCGTGCCGGCGTCGAGCGGGTCATGGGGTTCTGCAGCAATGACGAGCTCGAGGAGTTCTTCACCTCGGTGCCGGAGTTCGAGCGCATGCTGGTGCGCTCGGGAATCATCCTCGTGAAATACTGGTTCTCGATCACCGACGAGGAGCAGGAATTCCGCTTCAAGATGCGCATCCACGATCCGCTCAAGCAGTGGAAGCTGTCGCCGATGGACCTCGAAAGCCGGGTACACTGGGAAGACTACACCAAGGCCAAGGAAGAGATGTTCGACCGCACCCACACCGACGTCGCCCCGTGGTGGGTGGTGCAGGCGGTCGACAAGAAGCGGGCGCGCCTCAACATGATCGCACACCTCTTGAGCCGGGTGGAGTATGGCGAGGTCCCCAAGCCGGAGATCGCGTTGCCCCCGCGCGTCCGCAGCCCGGACTATGTGCGCCACCCGGTGCCGCCCGAACTGTTCGTGCCGGAAATTTACTAGCCAGAAACAGCGCCACCGACTGCCGACCTGCATTGCCGCCATGCGCGGCGTGACATGGGTTGTTCACCGCCTGTGTGCCAAGCTCATTTCAATGACTCTGGTTCGGGGGGACCCAATGGAGAGATTCGATCTGGTGGTGATCGGTTCGGGACCGGCCGGCAGGCGCGCCGCCATCCAGGCTGCCAAGCTGGGACGGTCCGTGCTGGTGGTGGAAAACCGGCTGCGTGTCGGCGGCGTTTCGGTGCATACCGGCACGATCCCATCCAAGACGCTGCGCGAGACGGTACTGAACCTCTCGGGCTGGCGTGAGCGTGGCTTTTACGGGCTCGCCTATCGCGTCAAGAAGGACATCGAAGGCAAGGATCTCGGCGCGCGGCTGCGGATGACGCTCGACCATGAGATCGATGTGCTCGAACACCAGTTCGCCCGGAATGGCGTGCGCACCGTGGCCGGCAAGGCGCGCTTTGTCGATCCGCACCATATTGCGGTCAAGAACGGTGGCGACGGCGAGTACAATTATCAGGCCGACAATGTGGTGATCGCGGTCGGCACCGCGCCGTATCGGCCGCCGCATATCCCCTTTAACGACACCAGCGTCTTCGACAGCGACAATGTCGCCGCCGACCCACGTGTCCCCAAGAGCCTGACAGTGGTCGGAGCCGGCGTCATCGGGCTTGAATACGCGACGATCTTTTCAGCCATGGACGTGCCGGTGACGCTGGTCGAGCCGCGCGAGCAGTTCCTCGAATTCATTGATCGCGAGATCATCGAGGAGTTCGTGCACGAGTTGCGTAAGCGTGGCATGCAGCTACGGCTCGGGGTCAAAGTCGATGCCGTCGAACTCGACAACCAGGGCTGGACGGTTTCGACGCTCAGCGACGGGCGCCGCATCCGCACCGAAATGTTGCTTTACGCGGCTGGCCGCGTAGGCGCCACCAGTGGCTTGGGGCTCGAGACCTGCGGTATCGAGGCGGATGATCGAGGCCGGCTGAAGGTCGACCCGAAAACCTTCCAGACCAATGTGCCCAATATCTATGCGGCTGGCGACGTGATCGGCTTCCCCTCGCTCGCTTCGACGGCAATGGAGCAGGGCCGGATCGCGGCCTGCCATGCCTTCGGCGCGCCGATCCCGCCGGCCCCCGAATACTTCCCCTATGGCATTTACGCCGTGCCGGAGATCTCTACGGTCGGACTGACCGAGCAGCAGGTCAAGGACAAGGGCATCGCCTATGAGTGCGGCATCGCGCGGTTCCGCGAGACTTCGCGCGGTCACATCATGGGGCTGCAGGGCGGCATGATGAAGCTGATCTTCTCGTTGAAGACCCGGCGTCTGCTCGGTGCGCACATCATTGGCGAGGGCGCCACCGAGCTGGTCCATATCGGCCAGGCGGTGCTCAACCTCAAAGGCACGGTCGACTACTTCGTCGAGAACGCCTTCAACTATCCGACGCTGGCGGAAGCCTACAAGATCGCCGCGCTCGACGCCTTCAACCGCATGCCACCACGCACGGTGAACTGACAAAGCAAAAGGGCCCCGCAGCTTACGCAACGGGGCCCTGATACGTAGCTCGATCAGCGCTTAGGCGGCGCTGTGCAGCTTGGCGACATATTCCCAGTTGATCAGGTTGTCGACGAAGGCCTCGAGGTACTTCGGACGCGCGTTGCGGTAGTCGATGTAGTAGGAGTGCTCCCACACGTCGACGCCGAGGATCGGGGTCGCGCCGTGGACCAGCGGCGACTCGCCGTTCGGGGTCTTGGAGATCTCGAGCTTGCCGTCCTTCACCGACAGCCAGGCCCAGCCCGAACCGAACTGGGTGGTGCCCGCCGCGATGAAATCGGTGCGGAACTTGTCATAGCCGCCGAGGTCGGACTCGATGGCCTTCAGCAGAGCGCCCGGCACCTTTGCCGCACCGCCGCCGCCATTGGGGGCCAGCCAGTTCCAGAAGTGCAGATGGTTGTAGTGCTGGCCGGCATTGTTGAACAGGCCGGCATGCTTGCCGAACGAGCCCTTGACGATCTCTTCGAGGCTCTTGCCTTCGAGGCCGGAGTCCTTGAGCAGGTTGTTGCCGTTGGTGACATAGGCCTGGTGGTGCTTGTCGTGGTGGTACTCGAGCGTTTCCTTGCTCATGTACGGGCCAAGCGCATCGTAAGCGTAGGGCAGCGCGGGCAGTTCGAAGGCCATGATCATTCTCCTTGGGACATTTCTTGATGGAGTGTGCCGCTGGGCTGCGTCCGATATAGGCCCTTTGGCTTTGCTCAACAATTGTCGCGAGGGAAGGATTATGCCAATCCCACGCAACTGAGCGCAAAGCTGTAGCCCAGCGCCGTCTCCTTGAGCTGTTCGAAGCGGCCGGAGGCGCCGGAGTGCCCCGCGTCCATATGCGTCTTCAGATACAATGGTGTGTCACCCTTGCGGGTTGCGCGGAGTTTGGCCACCCACTTCGCCGGCTCCCAATAAGTGACGCGCGGATCGGTGAGCCCGGCCAACACGAACATGGGCGGATAGACCATCGCCTGCACCTGCTCATAGGGCGCATAGGACGCGATGAGGTCGTAGTCGGCCCGGCTCTCGATCGGGTTGCCCCATTCGGGCCATTCCGGCGGCGTCAGCGGCAGCGTATCATCGAGCATGGTGTTGAGCACATCGACGAACGGCACCTCGGCGAGGACGCCGGCCCAGAGGTCCGGCCTGAGATTGGTCACCGCCCCCATCAGCAGCCCACCGGCGGAGCCGCCCTCGGCGACGATCCGGCCCTTCGCCGTGTAGCCCAGCTCGATCAGGGCTTCGGCGGCGGCGATAAAGTCGGTGAAGGTGTTGGGCTTGTGATCGCGCCGGCCGTTCCGGTACCAGCCATAGCCCTTGTCGGTACCGCCGCGGACATGCGCGGTGGCGTAGACAAAGCCCCGGTCGACCAGGCTGAGTTTCGACACCGAAAAGCCCGCCGGCATCGCCATGCCATAGGCGCCATAGCCATAGAGCAGCACCGGCGCCGTGCCATCGAGCACGAGGCCCGCCTTGTAGAGCAGTGTCACCGGCACCGTCTCGCCATCGGGCGCCTTGGCAAAGATCCGCCGGGTCTCGTAGTCGGCTGGGTTGTGGCCGGACGGCACCTGCTGCTCCTTGAGCAGCGTCCGCTCTCCGCTGACGAGGTCGAGGTCGTAGGTGCGCGTCGGCGTCGTCGGCGACGAATAGGTCATGCGGATGGTCGTGGCGTCGAATTCAAAGCCCTCCGACATGCCGAGCGAATAGGCCGCTTCCTCGAACTCGACCGTCCACTCGTCGCCACCATCCAGCGGCAACACCACAATGCGCGGCAGCCCCTCGAAGCGCTCGAGACGAATGAGGTGATGCTGCAAGAGGATGATATCGAGGATCAGCACCCCCGGCCGATGCGGAATCAGGTCGACCCAGTTCTCCGGACGCGGATCGAACACCGGCGCCGCGACGATCTTGAAGTCCTCGGCACCGTCGGCATTGGTCAGGATGTAGAAGGTGCCATCACGCTCCTCGAGGTCATACTCACGCTCGGTGAGGCGTGGCGCGATGCAGCGCGGCGGGCCACCCGTCTCCGTGTCGATCACCCAGGCTTCGGTGGTCTGGTGGTCGTGCGCGGTGATGACGATGAAGCGCCGGCTCTGCGTTTCGTCGACGCCGACGAAGAAGCCGGGATCCGCCTCCTCGTAGATCAGCTCGTCGTCCGCCTGCGGCGTGCCCAGCACGTGCCGGCGGACGCGCCACGGGCGGTGGTTCTCGTCATATTCGGTGTAGTAGATCGCACTGCTGTCGGGCGACCAGACACCGCCGCCGGCAATGTCCTCCAGCACTTCGCCGGTGTCCTTGCCCGTCTCGAGGTCGCGGATATGGAGCGTATAGAATTCCGAGCCCTGCCGGTCGGCGCTCCAGGCCAGCAGCTTGTGCGAGGGGGAATGGTCCCCGCCTCCGAAGCCGAAGTAGCCGTCGCCAGCCTCGACATTGCAGTCGATCAGCACCCGCTCGGCGCCACCATCGCGCGGGGTACGGACGAGGATGGGGTATTGCTTGCCTTCCTCCATGCGCGAGTTGTAGGCCCAGGGGCCGTCCGGCGAGGCGATGCCGCTGTCATCCTCTTTGATGCGGCCGCGGATCTCGCGATAGATTTTCTCACTCAGCTCGGCATGCGGCGTCTCGAACATCTCGGCGAAATAGGCATTCTCCGCCTCGATATAGGCGCGGATATCGGCCGGGAGCGTCGAAGGGTCCTGCATCACCTCCTGCCAGTTGTCGGCCCTGAGCCAGTGATAGGGATCGTCGCGGGTGATCCCATGATGGGTCACGGCGTGCTGGCGGCGTTCGGCAATGGGGGGATTGGGCATGGTGATCCTGACTGGTATTGCAGCCTAAGTAGCGCAACCGGGCGGCGAGGCAAGCTGCCGAGGTGGTGAGGCCGTCCTCAGGTGCCGCGCGGCTTGGCCCGGCTGGTGGCCTGGGCCGCCAGCGGATCGTCCGGCCAGGGATGGCGTGGATAGCGCCCGCGCAGGTCCTTCTGCACGTCTTTCCAGCTGCCACGCCAGAAGCCCGGCAGGTCGCGCGTGGTCTGGATCGGCCGGTGCGCCGGGCTCAATAGCACCAGCAGCAGCGGCAGGCGCCCGCCGGCGACGCTGGGGTGCTTGTCGAGCCCGAACAGTTCCTGCACCCGGATCTCCAGCGCCGGGCCGTTTTCGGCGGCATAGTCGATGGGCAGGCGCGAACCAGACGGCGCGTCGAAATGGCTGGGCAGCAGCCGCTCGATGTCCTGCCGACGGGCCCAGGGCAGCAGCTGGTCCAGGGCGGTCCCGAGATCGTCGGCGCCGATCTCGGCAAGGCTGCTCTTGCCCACCAGATACGGCACCAGCCAGTCGACATCCGCCGCAAGCCCCGCGTCGGAGAGGTCCGGCCAGCTGGCATCGCCCGCCGCCCGCAGGAACCCCACGCGAGCCCGCATCGCCAGTTGCTCACGGCTCCAGGGCAACAGGCCGATCCCAAGTTGCGCGATGCCCGCCGCGAGCAGACGCGCGCTCTCATCGGTGGCGGGCACTGGCACCGGCGCCTCGCTCAGCCGCAGCGCCCCGAGCTTGCGCAGGCGCCGCGCCCGCAAGCCGCGCGCCGCTACCTCGAAACCCAGTGCCACCTCGCTGGCGATCTGGTTCGCGAACAGCTCTTCGATAGTCTCGCGATCGATGGCGGCGGCGGCGCGGATGCGGCCCGTTGCGGCCGCTCCGGTGATCTCGGCCGCCACCAGAAACTCGCTGCGGGCCAGGGCATCGGTCTCTTCAAGGCTGGCAGCGCGGCCGTTGGCGAGGCGGAAGCGCCCTGGAGCGCCCGCCCGCTGCGCGATCCGATCCGGATACGCACGCGCGAGATGACGGCCCGCATCGCCGCCTCGGCCGCGGTCACCGACCAGATCGGCCCAGCGTGCGGCGAGCTTTCTGGCCTCATCGGCGCGGCCCCCGCGCTCGCGGCCGAGCCGGTCGAGCCGATGCCCGAGATCGGTATCGTCGCCGCCAAGGCCCCGCTCCGACAGCAGCGCCGCGAGTTCGGCAGCGGTCAGTCCCGCCCCTTCGGCAGCGGCCCGGTGCACCATGTGCGCCAAACGCGGGTGCAGCGGCAGCTTGGCCAGCGCCCGGCCTTCCGGCGTGATCCGGCCGCCCCCGTCGAGCGCATCGAGGCTCTTCAGCAGCGCCACCGCCTCGGTCCACGCCGGCGTCGGAGGCGGATCCAGCAGCTTGACGCTTGCCGGATCGGTGATGCCCCAGCTCGCGAGGTCCAGTGCGAAGCCGCTGAGATCGGTCTCGGTGATCTCGGGCGCATCGAAGGCCGGCATGGCCGCAGTCTGCCCTTCGCCCCAGAGCCGATAGCACACGCCCGGCTCGGTGCGGCCGGCACGCCCGCGGCGCTGGTCGGCGGCGGCGCGTGAGATGCGTCGGGTTTCGAGCACGGTGAGCCCGGTCGCCGGCTCATAGGCTGGCGCCCGTCTCAGGCCGGAATCGATGACGATCCGCACCCCCTCGATGGTCAGCGACGTCTCGGCGATGGAGGTCGCCAGCACCACTTTGCGACGTCCCGGCGCGGCCGGACGGATCGCCCGGTCCTGTGCGGCGAAGTCCAGTTGGCCATAGAGCGGCGCAACCTCGACATCGGTCGGCAGGCTGCCGGACAGCCGTTCCGCCAGACGGCTGATCTCCGCCTGCCCGGGAATGAACACCAGAACCGAGCCGGGCTCTGCCACCAGCGCCTGACGGACCACACCTGCCAGCTGGTCTTCCAGCCGCAACAGCGGATCGCGGTCGACATGGCGCGTTGTCACCTCGAAGGCCCGGCCCTGGCTTTCCACCACCGGCGCATCGTTCATCAGCCTTGCCACCCGCGCCCCATCGAGGGTTGCCGACATCACGAGGATACGCAGATCCTCGCGCAGTTCGGCGGCATCGAGCGCCAGCGCCAGTCCCAGATCGGCATCCAGACTGCGCTCGTGGAACTCGTCGAAGATGACGGCGGCGACGCCCTTCAACTCCGGATCATCGAGCACCATGCGGGTGAATACCCCTTCGGTCACCACCTCGATGCGGGTCGCCTTGCTGACCCGGGTTTCGAGTCGCACGCGATAGCCGACCGTCTGGCCGATGCCCTCGCCGAGACTTTGCGCCATGCGACGCGCGGCCGCCCGGGCCGCCAGTCGACGCGGCTCGAGCATGATGATGCGACCATCGCCGCGCCACGGCGCCGTCAGGAGGTCGAGCGGCACCCGCGTGGTCTTGCCCGCCCCCGGCGGCGCTACCAGCACGGCATGTCGGTGCGCACCGAGCGCGGCGCGCAGGTCGGGCAGCGCCGCATCGATGGGGAGCGGTTGTAGGTCCATGCCGCTTCATCGGAGAATTCCGGCCCAAGGGCAAGCGGGCGATCAGCCGGCGCGGCGTCCAGTCGAAGTGGCACCCGGTTCGGCGGATGGCACCGGGAACTCGCGGGTCAGCGCCAGCTTGCGCGCCTGCGCCGCCGGCAGCGGCTGGCTGAAGAGGTACCCCTGTGCCTCGGTGCACCCCTCGTCGCGGAGGAACAGCAGATGCTCCCAGGTCTCGACGCCCTCGGCGGTGACGCGGGTGCGCAGAGACTTGCCGAGGCCGATGATGGCCCGCACGATGGCGGCGGAACCTTCGCCCAGCGGCAGCCCGGCAACGAAGGAGCGGTCGATCTTCAGCTTGTCGAACGGGAAGCGCTGCAGGTAGCTGAGCGATGAGTAGCCGGTGCCGAAATCGTCCAGCGCGACCCGAATGCCCTGGTTGTGCAACTCGCCTAGGATGGCGAGCGTGCCGGCATTGTCATCGAGCAGCACGGATTCGGTGATCTCCAGTTCGAGCCGCGAAGGTGGCAATCCGCTGCCCGCCAGCGCCTGCCGCACCGCCTCATGGACCGAGCTGCGCCGAAACTGCATGGGCGACAGATTGATGGCCACCGATATGCTCTCAGGCCAGTGCATCGCCTCGGAACAAGCCGTCGCCAGCACGAAGGCACCGATCTGGTCGATCAGCCCGCTTTCCTCGGCAATGGGGATGAAGGTGCCGGGCGGCACCTGGCCACGCAGTGGATGGCACCAGCGCAGCAGCGCCTCGAAGCCGGTGAGCCGGTTGGTGGCGATCTCGATCTGCGGCTGGTAGACGAGGCTCAGTTCGCCGCGTTCGAGGGCAAGGCTGAGATCGCGCTTCATCTCGCGGCGCTCGCGAACCGCATTGTCCATCTGCGGTTCGTAGAACCTGTAGCCGCGACCCTCGCTCGCCTTGACCCGATAAAGTGCCACGTCGGCGTTCTGCAGCAATTGCTCGCCGCTCCGGCCGTCGCGCGGGGCGATCGCAATGCCGATCGAGGCCCCGATATGCACGGGCTCGCCATCGATGGCGAGCGGCGTAGCGAGGCTGTGGAGGAGCTTGCGGGCCTGCGGGGCAATCTGCTCGGGCCGGGCAACGGGAATGACGAGGGCGAACTCGTCGCCGCCGAGACGGGCCACGAGGCAACCTGCGTCGCAGATGGCCAGCAGCCGGGAGGCGACCTCGCGCAGCACGGCGTCGCCGGCGGGGTGGCCCAGCGTGTCATTGACCAGCTTGAAATCATCGAGATCGATCGACAGCACGGCAAGCGACGCGCCCGACTCAAGCCCGGCGAGCATCTGCTCAAGCCGCTCGGAAAACTGGACGCGATTGGCGAGGCCAGTCAGGGCATCGTGACGCGCGAGGTGCACGATCTGTTCCTGCGCCCTGCGGCGTTCGGTGACATCGCGGAAAAAGATGGTCAGGCCCAGGGCGCTGCCATAGGCCTGTACCTCGAGCCAGGCGCCGGCGCTCTCGAGATATTCCTCGAAGGCGATGTTGCGCTGCTCGGCCATCGCCTCGAGGAAGCGCGCAAAGAACGCACGCGCCTCCACCGTGCCAAACAGCTCGCGCAGGTTCTGGCCCGATTGCAGCAGGTCTGCGCCAAAGAAGGCCGCGGCCCGGCGATTGGCGAAGGTGATCCGCCAGGCGGTGTCGACGGTGATGACGCTGTCCATCGTGCTCTCGAGCACGTTCGACAGCCGGCGGGCAAGGCTCACCACTTCCTGCTCGTTGTGTCGCGCCTCGGTGACGTCGCGCGACAGCACGAGCACCCGGCTGACGCGCCCGTCCGCATCGCGGATCGGCGACATCGACACGTCCCACCAGCGCGGTGTCCCCGCCGCCGTCGGCCCGAACAGCGTGCGGCGCGTCGTTTCGCCGGCCAGTGCGCGGGCGATCCCTCCATGTACGGCCGCGCGGGATTGCTGCGGCCAGAACTCCTCGAACACGCGTCCCAGGGTCGCCTGATAGTTGGAGACCTCCATGATGCGGATGCCGGGGCCGTTGATGAACATCAGGCGACCGTCGGCATCCACCACTTCGATGGCAATCTCGCTGCTTTCGAGAATGGAACGCGCGAATTCCTCGCTCTCGCGCAACGCCGTGACGGCGGTGCGGCGCTCGTGGACATCCTCCAGCGTGCCATACCAACGGACGATCTCGCCGCGTGCGTTGCGCTTGGCGGTGGCGCGGGCGCGCATCCAGCGGTACTCGCCGGAGCGGGTCTTGATCCGATACTCGACATCGACGGGCTCGCCGGTCCGGATCGAGTGCTGCCAGACCGGATAGATCTGTGCAAGGTCGTCGGGGTGGAGCGCCTTGGTCCAGCCCTCCCCCATGGTCGCATCCGCCGTCAGGCCAACCAGTTGGAGCCACCGCGGCCCGACCTCGATGATCTTGCCGTCGGGGTCGGCAAGCCAGAGCACTTCAGGGTTCAGCGCGATGAAATTGCGATAGTGCTCCTCACTGCGCTTCAAGGCCGCTTCGGCAAGCGCAGCCCGGGTCACGTCCTGCACGATGACCTGAACAGTGTGGTTGCCGCTGCTGGCCGGCTGCGGGAACAGGTTGGAAATATAGTGGCGCGACTGGCCATCGACCGGCAGGCCGCGATAGCGGACTGTCGCCGGCTGCTGCTCGGAGGCTGCCCTGCGCATGCGGGTCAGCACGCGTCGGCGATCATTGGGATGGATCAACCGCATGAGAGCGGGAAGCGTCAGCCCCTGGCCGACGCTGTCGGGTTCAGCAAGCCCGGCGTGATGGCACCGGTCGTCCTCAAGATTCCAGGTCCAGACGCTCATGCCGGTGGCATTGCCGACAAACGCGAGTGCATCTGCTGAAAGCCTCGTACCAGTGGCGTCGGGCATGCCGAGGTCAAGGCGGCTGGACGGCGTTTGGCTGACCGGTTCCGGCGGTCGTTTCGCAGCTGGCATTGCGCATTCGCTCCCGGCCACCACGCTAACCGCGGCCGAAGTCGAAATGCTTAATCAGGGGGTGTGCGCCGGCAGAATCCGCCGCTCGGGGCCGCACATCTTGCGTGTTGGTTAAGCCGTGCTGACCACAACCCTACGCATTGTCGCGTCCAATCCCGCCTGGCCGCTCAAGCCCACTCGCCCTTGCGCATCACTGGAACCCGGCTGCCGTCGGGCTTGATGCCGTCGATATCGATCTGGTCCGAGCCGATCATCCAGTCGACATGCACCAGGCTCTTGTTGCCGCCCCGCCGCTGGATCTCTTCGGGCGACATGCTGGTGCCCCCCACGAAGCAGTCGGCGTAGCACTGGCCCAGCGCGATATGGCAGGCGGCATTCTCGTCATACAGCGTGTTGTAGAACAGCACGCCGCTGGCCGAGATGGGCGAGGAATGCGGCACCAGCGCCACCTCACCGATGCGGCGCGCGCCCTCGTCGGTGTCGAGCAGCTTGGTCAGTACCGCTTCGCCCTTGCTGGCATGGGCCTCGACGATCCGGCCGCCCTCGAATTTCACCTCGATGTTCTCGATCAGCGTGCCGTTGTGGCTGAGCGGCTTGGTCGAGCGGACATGACCTTCCACCCGCAGGGCGTGCGGGGTGGTGAAGACCTCCTCGGTGGGGATATTGGGGTTGCAGGTGATGCCGTTCTTGGCCTCGGAGGCCCCGCCTTTCCAGCGGTGACCGTCTGCGAGGCCGACCGTCAGATCTGTGCCCGGCCCGGTATAGTGCAGCGAAGCGAAGCTGTGCTCGTTGAGCCAGCTCCAGCGCTGCTTCAGGTTGGCATTGTGCGCGGCCCAGGCGGCAATCGGATCATCGTTGTTGACGCGGCTCGCCGCAAAGATCGCCTCGGCCAGCTTGTGGACAGCCTCGTCCTCCGGCAGGTCGGGGAACACCAGCTTGGCCCAGGCGGTGTTGGGGTAGGAAACGATGTTCCAGTTGATGTCGAAGCCGGTGATCTTTTCGAGCGCCGGGCGATAGGCCAGCGAGGTGGCGCGATTGGCGCGCGCGACCTTGTCGGGGTCCTGGCCGGCCAGCATCATCGGGTTGTCGCCGGAAATCGCGAGGCGCGCGGCGTTGCCCGAAAAGGCCTTGGCCATGCCCTCATAGAGCCAGCCGGGGGCCTTGTCGAAGCTGCTGTCCGGCGCGTTGGCGTAGCGCGCCAGCGTCAGTTCTTCGTCGGAAAAGATCGGCTGTACGATGCCCGCGCCGGCCTTATAGGCATGCACTGCGATGCGGCGCACCAGCGGCAGCGCCGACATCGGCGCAGTGAGGATCAGGTCCTGACCTGGCTCCAGCCGAAGGCCGACCTTGATGGCGACTTCGGCAAGACGGTCGAGCTTGACGGGATCGATGGGATTTGGGGCCGAAGTCATTGCTGCGCCTTCCTCAACTCAGATGGCTGACCCATAGCGCCGGGATCAGGGCGCTTCAAGGCTGGCCGTACAAAGCTCTGGGCAGCACCAAAGCCGTGCTTGCACCGCTCCGGGCAGCTGTTAACCTCCGCTTAACCACCACCAGCGGAGGCCGGCTTGGCCGAAACGCTCAGAACCGTTGCCATTCTTGCCGCGCAACCGGCGCTCAATGCCCTGCTCGGCATGGTGCTCGCGGGCGCCCCGAACCTTCGCGTCCGTAGCTTCGAATCGGAGCTGACGCTGCAGGTCTACATGCGAATCGCGCGGGTGGACCTCGTGGTGGTCGACTGCGACGACATCGAGGTCGAAGCGCTGTCGCTGCTGCGGGCCGATGA
Organism: uncultured Devosia sp.; assembly: GCA_964399695.1. GTDB lineage: Bacteria > Pseudomonadota > Alphaproteobacteria > Rhizobiales > Devosiaceae > Devosia_A. The sequence continues at coordinate 39,009 of CAYNRZ010000010.1, forward strand.
CGGCATCGAGACCCCCGGCTTCCGTGCCATCGCGCTGAGCACCGCGTTGTCGCGAGAGCTCAAGCAGCGCTGCGATGCTGCCGATGTTTCCGAGATCGTCATCAAGCCGATGTCGCCGCGCTACCTGCTGGAGCGCGTGCAGGCGCGCTTGCGGGACGGCATCACTGCGGGGCGGCCGAAGCGTCCTGCTCCGCGCCAACTGGTGCCACTCGACTTTTCGCAATTCGCCAATGTCGTGCCGCTCTGGACCAAGGACCGGCCGCGACCGGTGCATTGAGGCGACTCCGGGCCTCTCGATAGGTCAGCGCGTCTGCGACGCCGCCCAACTGACCTTGTTCCACAAATCCTCGACATTGTCGGTGAACGTGACGATGCGGTCGGCGTGGTCGATCGAGTGGCTGAAGATGTCGGCGGCAAAGCCGCGCATCGCCTCGTAGGCGCGGTTGCGGTTGAGCAGCACCACCGGACAGCGCCGGTCGCCCAGCCGCTGCCACGTCCGGTAGAGCGCCGCCGTCGAGGCGAGCGAGCCCGGCAGGCCAACGATCACATCAGCGAGGCTCCCCAGCCGATCGAGCCGTGCTTCCGGGTCATCGATCCGCTCAAGCGGCACGTCGGCCAGTCCAGCAGGTGGTACGAAGCCCTCGTCGACCAGCAGCAGTACGCTACCGCCCGCAGCGCGTGCGGCCGTTATCAGCGGGATGCTGTCCACTGCCTCGTCGGCGATGCAGACGATCCGGCACTTGTGGCGGGCCAGCAGCGCGCCGGCCTGTGACATGATGGTCGAACGCTCGGCATCGCCCGGCCCCTTGTCGGAGGCGAACACCGCCAGCGTCGGGCCGGATTGGGCGGGGCTAGCGGCCACGGGTCAGGCTTCCCAGAATGCCGCGCACCAGCGCGCTGCCCAAGCGATTGGCCACGGTGCGGGCAAAGGAGCTGATCGCCGCCTCGGTTGGCGATTGCCGGGTTGACCGGCGGGGCGATTCCGCCTTTTCGCGGGCCCGCTCGGCCTTGGCAGCAAGTTCAGCTTGGCGCAGGGTCTCTTCATGAGCGGCGGCCTCGGCTTCAGCCTGCTGACGCGCCTCCTGCCGGGCGGTCAGCACCTCATAGGCCGACTCGCGATCCTTGGCGGTGTCATAGAGCCCCGCTACCGAAGAGGTGGTCATCAGTGTCCGCCGCTCCTCGGGTGATATTGGCCCGACGCTGCCGGAGGGCGGCCGGATCAGGGTGCGGCCCACGATCGATGGCACGCCTTTGTCCTCGAGAACCGAGACCAGCGCTTCGCCGATCCCGAGCTGGGTGATGACCTCCTCGGTGGAAAAATCCGGGTTGGGACGGAAGGTTTCGGCGGCAACCCGCACCGCCTTCTGCTCGCGCGGGGTATAGGCGCGCAGCGCGTGCTGCACGCGGTTGCCGAGCTGGGCGAGCACGCCCTCGGGAATGTCGATGGGGTTCTGGGTGACGAAGTAGACGCCGACGCCCTTGGACCGCACCAGCTTGACCACCTGCTCGACCTTGTCGACCAGCGACTTGGGCGCGTCGTTGAACAGGAGGTGCGCCTCGTCGAAGAAGAACACCAGGCGCGGTTTGTCCGGATCGCCGACCTCGGGCAGGTCCTCGAACAGCTCCGACAGCAGCCAGAGGAGGAACGTCGCGTAGAGCCGGGGCGAGCGCATCAGTTCGTCAGCGGCCAGAATGGAGACCACGCCACGCCCGTCCGGCGCCGTCCGCATCAGGTCGGAAATGGCGAGCGCGTCCTCGCCGAAGAACTGCTCGCCGCCCTGCTGTTCCAGCACCAGCAGCGCCCGCTGCACCGCACCGACGCTCTGGGTCGCGACATTGCCATAGGTGGCGGAAATCGCCTTGGCGTTCTCCGCAATGTGGGTCAGCAACGCCCGCAGATCCTTGAGGTCGAGAAGCAGCAGCCCCTCGTCATCGGCATACTTGAACGCGATGTTGAGTACGCCCTCCTGCGTCTCGTTGAGCTCGAGGATCCGCGCCAGCAACAGCGGCCCCATCTCCGAAATCGTGGTGCGCACGGGGTGGCCCTGGCGGCCGAACAGGTCCCAGAAGATCACCGGGAACTTCGCGGCGGCATAGTCGGCAAAGCCGATTTCGGTGGCGCGTCCGGTCTGCCAGTCCTTCATCTGCCCCATGGCGGCGATGCCGCTCAGGTCGCCCTTGATGTCGGCGGCAAAGACCGGGACGCCGGCGGCGGAAAAGCCCTCGGCAAGCACCTGCAGGGTCACGGTCTTGCCGGTGCCGGTGGCGCCGGTGATCAGGCCGTGCCGGTTGCCGAACTTCAGCGTCAGGTATTCCGGGCGGCTGCTCTGGCCGAGATAGAGCTTGTCATCAAGCAGCATGTCGCCTCGCTGGATTGTCAGGACAAGCCGACTCTATAGCCGGGGGGTGGCGCGGTGCCAAACGAAAGCGCCTCGTTAACCCCTCGCAGCTAGTCTTCCTCTATGAAACTGACGCGACGACACCTGCTCGTGGGGTTGGGTGCAGCTGTGCTGAGCCCGTCGGTGCGCGCGCAATCGCTGGATGGCGGCGCCCTCGGCCTGGTTCGCGACAGCGCGGACGACCAGTCAGCCATCCTGGAAACCGCGATGAACCAGGCCGTGGCCGATGGCCGGCCGCTGTTCATTCCGGCGGGCAATTACCGCGTCGGCAACCTGCTGGCGCCCTCAGGTCTGCGGATGCATGGGGTGCCGGGCCGCTCGTTGCTGACCTCGGCGGGGACCGGGCCGATCCTGCGGCTCTCGGGTAGCGCGCAGGTGTCGCTGCAAAGCCTTGGCTTCGTCGGCGCGGCTGACGAGTCCGCCACAGAGGTCGCAGACGGTCTCATCGTCATCGATGCCAGTTCCGATATCGCCATCGAAGGCTGCAGCTTTTCCGGCGGCCGCAGTCATGGCATCGCCATCCGTGACGCGGCGGCAACGATCAGCGGCTCAGCCTTTTCCGGGCACGGGCTCGCCGCGATCTTCTCGCTGGACAGCCGCGGCCTGATGCTGACCGGCAACCGCATTTCCCGCTGCGCCAACAACGGCATCCAGATCTGGGGCAGCGAGAACCGTCACGACGGCTCGATCGTCACTGGCAACAGCATCTCGCAGATCGGCTGGAGCAATGGCGGCAATGGCCAGAACGGCAACGGCATCAACATCTTCCGCGCCGACGACGTGGTGATCTCGAACAACCAGATGGCCGATTGCGCCTTCACCGCCGTGCGGCTCAACTCCACCAACAATGTCACGGTCTCCGGCAATGTCTGCCGCGCCTCGGGTGAAGTGGCGATCTTTTCAGAGTTCGCCTTCTCCGGCTCGGTAATCAGCAACAATGTCATCGATGGCGCGGCGACCGGCATCTCGGTGACCAATCTCGATTCCGGCGGTCACCTCGCCGTGGTCAGCGGCAATATCGTGCGCAACATCACCGCGCGCTCGGAAGTGAACCCGGACACGCGGCCGGTCGGCATTTTCGCGGAAGCCGAAACCATCGTTTCCGACAATGTCGTCGAAAATGTCCCCGGCGTCGGCATCCTCGCCGGCTGGGGCAGTTTCCTGCGCAATGTCTCGGTCACCGACAACGTGCTCTATGCCGTCCAGATCGGCATCGCGGTCAGCGTCGCCGAGCAACCCGGCCCGGTTCGCGTCGCCGGCAACCTGATCAGCGATCCGCTCGACCATGGCATCATCGGCATGGCCTGGCTCGACATCGCCAGCGACGACCTGGTGCGCGACGCGGCGAAATACCCGCACGTGACGCTCGAAGACAACGTCATCGCCCGGCTGCAATAGCCGTCAGTCCCGTCCCGCCGCCTTGAGGATGGCAAGGAACTCCGCGCCGTAACGCTTGAGCTTGCTCTCCCCGATTCCCGGAATGGTGCCCAACTCGCCCAGCGTCTGCGGGCGCTCGAGCGCCATGGCGCGCAGCGTGGTGTCGTGGAACACCACATAGGGCGGCACGCCCTGGCTCCTGGCCAGTGCGGCGCGCTCGGCCCGCAACGCATCGAACAGCGCCTGCGCCGGGCCCGGCAGGTCGACCGCCGCCTGCAGCGAGCGGCGGGTCTCCAGCGCCCTTTTCGGCCGGTCGCGGCGCAAGGTGATCTTCCGCTCGCCCTTGAACACCGGGCGCGCCTCTTCCGACAGTTGCAGCGCCCCATAGGCGTGGTCGGTGAGGATCAGACCCATGGCACTCAGTTGCCGCAGCACCGATTGCCAGGTCCGCTGGTCGAGGTCACGGCCCTGCCCGAACACCGGCTGCTTGTCGTGCGCGAACTGGGTGACCCTCTCGGTCACCTTGCCCATCAAGACGTCGACGATGTGCCCTGCGCCAAAGCGCTGGCCGGTACGATAGACCGCCGCCATGGCCTTGATCGCCGCATCCGAGCCATCCCAGGTCTCGACCGGGTTGAGGCAGGTGTCGCAATTGCCGCAGGTGGCGGGGTAGGCCTCGCCGAAATGCGCGAGGATCGCCTGGCGGCGGCATGAAGCCGTCTCGCAGATCGCCAGCAGCGCATTCAGCTTTGACCGCTCGACCCGCTTGATCTCCTCGGGCGCCCGGCCCTCGTCGATCATCCGGCGGCGCTGCACCACGTCGGCCATGCCGTAGCACATCCAGGCCTCGGCCCCGAGCCCGTCACGACCGGCGCGTCCGGTCTCCTGGTAATAGGCCTCGACCGATGATGGCAGGTCCATATGCGCCACATAGCGCACGTCCGGCTTGTCGATGCCCATGCCGAACGCCACCGTGGCGACGAGGCAGAGCGCGTCCTCCTTGAGGAAGGCGTCCTGGTTGGCGCTGCGCGCATCGGCCGACATGCCGGCATGATAGGGCAAGGCCCGGATGCCCTGCTTGTTCAGCCACTCGGCCGTTTCCTCGACCTTGTTGCGGGATAGGCAATAGACAATGCCGGAATTGCCGACATGGCGGGCCAGAAAGCTCTTCAGCTGGCTGCGGGCATTGTCGCGCTCGACAATGGTGTAGCTGATATTGGGCCGGTCGAAGCTGGTGGTGAACACCCGGGCATCGCCCAGACCCAGCCGCTCGATGATGTCCTCGCGCGTCACCGGGTCGGCGGTGGCGGTCAGCGCCATGCGCGGCACGCCCGGCCATTGTTCGGCAATCGACTCCAGCGCCCGGTATTCCGGCCGGAAATCGTGGCCCCACTGGCTGACGCAATGCGCCTCGTCGATGGCAAACACCGAGAGCCGCACGCCTTCGAGCATCTGGCGGAAGCCCGGGGTCACCAGCCGCTCCGGGGCGACATAGAGCAAGTCGAGCGTCCCGCTCCTGAGGTCCCGATAGACGCGCGCGGCTTCGGCGCTGTCGACCGATGAGTTGAGGGTCGCCGCATTGACGCCGGCCTGGCGCAGCGCTTCCACCTGGTCGCGCATCAGGGCAATCAGCGGCGAGACCACGATACCGACGCCGGGCCGGGCGAGGGCCGGCAGCTGGTAGCACATCGACTTCCCCGCGCCGGTGGGGAACAGCACCACGGCATCGCCGCCGGCGGTGACGTGGCGCACCACCTCCTCCTGCTGACCGCGAAAGCTGGCATGGCCAAAGGTCAGGCGCAGGATTTCCGCCGGATCGCGGGGGGTGTGGGCAGCCGACTCAAGCATGGCGCAAACAGGCGGCATTGCGCGGAATCGGTCAAGTCCGGTTGCCGAAGCGTAAGGGATTTGCCGCTAAACCGGAGCCGGGATCGGATCCGGAGCACGGAATGGACGTCGGTGGAGCGACTGGGGCAAGCGGGCGTCTTGCCACGCTGGACGGGCTGCGCGGCATCGCAGTGCTGCTGGTCGTGCTCTACCACTATTTCGGCGGCTGGACCTTCGTCGACACCACGCTGCTCTACCCCTATGGCGACCGGTTTGCCCAGTGGCCGCTGGTGCGTGACGGACAGGTCGGGGTGAACCTGTTCTTCCTCATTTCCGGCTTCGTGATCTTCGAGAGCCTACGCCGAGCCCGGGGGCCGCTCGAGTTCGCCGCGAAGCGCGCGGACCGGCTGGTGCTCCCCATGCTGGTGCTGGCGACGCTCAGCTTCGTCGTCCTGACCTTGCTGCCCACGCCGTTCCTTGCAGTACGACCGGTGGACCTTCTCGTCTCGTGGAGTTTTTCGGCCCCTGAATTCTGGCGCTGGCTCGACCCTGAGGCGTCCTATGTCGATCCGGCCTATTGGACGCTGTTTGTCGAAGTGCGCTTCTACATCCTGATGGCGCTCATCTGGTTCGTGCTGGGTCGCTCGGAGGCCCGCTCGATTGCCGCCATCGCGGCGCTGGCGCTGGCGGCGGTTGTCGGCGAAGGCCTGCTGCTCGGCGCGGGAATGGCAGAAGGGGCGGCCGCGCTGAACCTGGTACTGTTCCCCGCCCCTCTGTCGTTGTTTGCCTGCGGCGTCCTCTATGCGCGGCTGTTTCGTGGGGTGGCTTCGCCTTGGGAACGGGCGGCACTCGTCGTGCTGGTGCTGGTGGGCACACTGCGCCTCATCGGCACGCCCGACGATCCGGGCGCGTTCTTCAACCTGCTCGGCTGGCTCACGCTGTTCCACCTGGCGTTCGTCCTGCTGGCCTTGCGGCCACGATCGGTCGGTTGGCTCGCCGTGCGTCCGCTGGTCGGGTTGGGGCGGATCAGCTACTCGCTCTATCTGGTCCATCAGGGCATCGGCCTCGCGCTGATCTCCCGCCTGCCCCGCGACTGGCCACTATGGGCGCAACTCGCCGGTGTGCTGATTGTCACTGCCCTGATGCTGGGGATCGCCGCACTGTCCTGGTACTCAATCGAGCAGCGGCGGCCATTCACAACGCTGCTGCGGCGCACCAGCCGCGCTGTGCCCGATGTAGCGAGACAGGCCGAAGTCTAGCCTCGACCCACGCTCACGCGCCTGACAGTTCAGCGATGGCCTTCTCGATGCGCCGCGCCCGCGTGTCGGCAGCCTTGGCGCCCTCAATCGCGGTGACGTGCGCCTTCTTGCGACCCGGCGCGAGCGCCTCCCATGCGGCATGCGCAGCCGCATTGCCCGCGAGTGCAGCGGCGAGGTCAGCCGGCGGCGTGACGATACGGGGCATATCGTCGAGCAAAAGCTCGATCTCGTGCGTCTCTCCGCCCTTGACCCCGGCCTTGGCACGGACCTCGGCGGAAACCGGGATCAAGAGCTTGCCGCCCATCGTCGCGATCTTGCTGGCATAGCTGAAGCCGTTCAGCGTCACCCGGACCAGCGGGTTCTTGCCGCCACCGAGCTCACCCGGCACATGCGCGGGAACCTCGATGCCGGTATTGTTGCCGATCTGCAGGATGGTGATCGTGATCTTCATGGCGCCGTCTCATCGCTTTGCGGCCAGTGTGCCAGAACCATGTCGAGCTTGTCGAAGCCTTCGCTGGTGCCCTCGGCAAAGCCCCGACGAGCCACGGCGTCCCGGTCCGCGACCGTGTCGAAGAACGCCTCGAGGACGAGGCGCGTCGTTTCGCCCAGGGCTTCGAAGGTCAGCGCGTGGATGAAGCTCGGCGGCGGATTGTCGCCGAACACGCAATCGGTCGCGGCCTGGTTGCGATAGACGAGGCGCTCGGGCGGCGTCACTTCCAGGAAAACGCAGTCGACGGGGTAGCGCTGGCCGTCGGGGGCCTGCATCTCATGGTACCAGCGGCCGCCGACCCTGAGGTCCAGCTCGCAGACCGGGCTGGTGAAGCCTTTCGGTCCCCACCATTGGCTGAGATGATAGGGGTCGGTGAAAGCCTGCCACACCAAGGGCCGTGGCGCCTTGAACTCGCGGATGATCCTGATCTGCCGGTCAGCCCCGGCGTCCTCGATGCTCAGTGGCAGCATAACTGGTTATCCTTGAGCCTTGAACGCTTCCAGCATGGCATCGAGACGCTCGAAGCCCTCGACCACGCCGGTCTCCATGCCCGACTGCAGCATCCCATCACGCGAAGCGATGTCGGGGAAGACGGAACGGGCACGATAGATGGTGCGTCCGCCCTCTTCGATCAGTTCGACCGAATCCACCGAGTATGCGCCTTCGGGCAGGCCGTCGAAGGCAAAGGTCTGCGTCAGCAGTCTTGGCGCCTCGATCTGGCGGAACTCGCCGAAAAAGGTCACCTGCTGATTGTCACGCATGCTCGAGCGGATGCGCCATTTGCCGCCGAGCCGGAAGTCGAACTCCAGCACCTCGTTGACGTGTTCGTGCGGTCCGAACCAGCGCACCAGGTGGTCGGGCTCCGACAGGGCCTTCCACACCAGCGCGCGCGGTGCGGCGAAGCTGCGGGTCATCAATAGCACCGGTTCACCCGGCACGGCTTCGATCTTGAGATCAGGCATGGAAAATTCCTCTCGCATTTTGCCTGCATGGGCTTCCAGCCGGTCGAGGCTGTGTCTCCAGAACAGCCGCCAGCGACCCTGCCATTCGGCAGGCAGCAGCGGTCGCTTGCCGTCCCGCCGGCGGCGAAACGGCGTGATGTTGGTCTCGGGCATTCCAGGTCGCTCCGGCCCGGCTCTAGCGTTCAGTTCTTCGGCGCGTCCGGGTCGCCGCGCTGCAGCTCCTCGAGATAGGATTCGAGCCGATCGAGGCTTTCGGTCCAGAAACGCTTGTATCCGTCGACCCAGCCGGCCACTTCGCGCAGCGGTTCGGCTTCGAGACGACACGGCCGCCACTGCGCCTCCTTGCCGCGCGAGATCAGGCCGGCCCTTTCCAGCACTTTCAGGTGCTTGGACACGGCGGCGAGCGACATGTCATAGGGCGCGGCCAACTCGCCAACGGTCGCCTCGCCTTTCGCCAACTGCGCGAGAATGCCCCGGCGTGTCGGATCGGCCAGTGCGGCGAGCGTCGATGACAGGCGATCGGTCATGGCTTCGTCCTCACGCCGCTGCCAGTTGCCGCGCCCCCATGAAGGCCAGCAGTTCCGGTGCGATCGCGTCGGCCTTCACCTCGTGCGTCTGTCCGGGCAGGACCGTCAGCGTCGCGCCGGCGATGGTGCTGGCGCACAGCTCGGTGGAATCGCGCAGCACCGGCATGGTCTTGGAGCCATACATCGCCAGCGTCGGCGCCTTGATGCTGGCGAGCCGTTCGAGCGGCGGCTGGAAGCCGTGCACGGCCGCCATGTCGTAGGGCAGGCTCGGCGCCTGCGCCGCCAGCGTCTTGTACATCTTTGACAGGCGGATCATCGGCCAGAAAAGCGCCGGCATGCCGATCAGCTTGACCATGAAATAGCGGACGGCCTCGCCATGCTTGCCCTCCGCAATCAGCTGCTGCATCTCGCGTTCGAAATCGGCGGGCACCGTGCGGGCCTTGGGCCCGACCATGTAGGGCGGCTCGTAGATGGCCAGCTTCGACACGGGCAGGCCGGCGGCGGCCGCCTCGATGGCGAGGCAGGCGCCGGACGAGAAGCCGCAAAGCGCCGCGCTGCCGCCGGCCACCGCGATCAGCGCGGCAATGTCCTCGATCTCGCGCGCCAGGTCGTAGTCGGTCGAGCGGTCGCTGTCGCCACGGCTGCGCCGGTCATAGTGGTAGACCGTCAGTTCAGCCCCCAGTCGCTCGGCGAGCTTTGCCGTCGGGCCGAAATGCCGGCCGCAGAACGCGCCCTCGACAAGGATCAGCGCCGGCTCGCCGCTGCCATGGACATCGTAGACGATGCGGGTGCCGTCGCGGGAGGTAAGGCTGGGCATGTCGCGCTCCATATTCAACCATTTGGTTTTTAACTGATCGGTTGATTACAGTGACAACCGATGACTGTCAAGCGCCCAAGGACATGGCTGCGCGGGTCGTCCTATCCAACGGTTGCCAGAGCAGCCCAACCGGGCATGATGCAGCTCGAGGGGGATTTGCCGTTGTTCCGAATGATCGTTGCCGCCTTTGTCGCCGCGCTGCTGAGCGGCTGCATCAACACCAGGTTCGATCCGGCCACCTCGCAAGCCGACGACTTGCCCGACCTCAGCGGCCGCTACGACATGATCGTCGGCGAGCACTTCGCGGACGACATCAAGGCCCCGGGCAAGGTGACGGCCATCCTCCGCCGCGAAGACAACCACTACCGGCTGATGGTCATCGAGGAGGGGAAGCCGGATCTCCCCCCGAAGGACGAATATGTCTACCTGGGCGGGTCGGCCGACAGGTTGGCTATCGTCTATGCGAGCGACGCGGGCAGCGAGGGGGCGCTGGTGACAGGCCGCGTCCTTGAGGATGGGACCATCGAAGTGCTGATGGCGACGACGCCCGCCAAAGCTCTGGACGCCGCATTGCTCGCGCCGTTCGCGCGGCATGGCCTCACCTTGATCGACGGCAGGTATGCGCCGGAACTCGAAGGCATCGCCAGGCTGCCCGACCTCGCGGAGGCGATGTGGGACCCCGCGGTCATCGCAGCCTACCAGCCCAAGATCGTCTACCGGCTGGTGCCGCTGGGCGATTGATCGGGGCGCCGGTTGTGCTATCAAGTCGGAACGGTCTGCAGTTCACCGAGGCGTCGCCGCCCCATGAAGGGGAGCTAAACCTGCATATGGCACTCTGACACGCACTTATCCCGTGCCGCGTCGCAAGCCGGCGACCACCGACATCCCATCCGGGTTCCGGCGCAACCGAGGATAAGCCATGTCCAGACCTGCCTTTGCGCTCCCCATCTCCGACCTTGCCGCTTTCGCCCGTTCCGTCCGCGCCCAGCTTTCCCCGCTCGGCCCGGTGCCGAGCCATCTCGAAATGCTCAACATCCTGAGCCGCGCCGCGGGCTACCAGAACTTCCAGCACTTTCGCGCCGACGCCGAGGCGGGCGCAGCGACACCTGCCGTCGCCGACGCAGCGTCCACGCCACCCGCTCCCGTCGCCGATCTCGACAAGGTGGCCAAGCTCGCGCGCTATTTCGACGCCGATGGCGTGATGACCAGCTGGCCGGCGCGCACCAACCACCAGAGCCTTGCCATGTGGGTGATGTGGTCGCGCCTGCCGCCGCGCCAACAGTTCTCCGAGATCCAGATCAGCGAGTTGCTCGACCTCTGGCACGGCTTTGGCGACCGCGCCCTGCTGCGCCGCTCGATGGTCGATGGCAAGCTGGTCGAGCGCACCCGCGATGGCCGCGCCTATTGGCGCGTCGAGCGCGAGCCACCGCCGGAACTCGGGCCCTTGCTCAAGCGCATCGCAGGCGCGAAGGCCTAGAGCGCTTCGAGGAAAAGTGGCAACGGCTTTCCGGTTCGGAAGCGCGCCAAATCAAAGACTTGAGCGATTTCAGCGTTTCATTGAAACGGTGAAATCCTCTACAGTCCGAAGCGCTCCAGAGTGGCTTCGACCTCGTCGGTCACCTCCTCGCGTTCGCGATTGGAGGCCCAGAGGTCATCGATCCGGCGCTTGATCGCCGGATCGAGCTCCGCCCAGGAGCGCTGCCACGCCTCCTTGTCGGCGGTCCAGTAGCCGGTCACCGAGTAGCGGGTCGGCGCCCAGCCGAGCTCGTGCCGGAGATATTTGCGGATGGCGCGGGTGCTCTTGGCCTCGCCCGCCACCCAGATATAGGGCGTCCGTCCTTCGGGAACGGCGATGGTGCGCAGCGCCTCCTCCAGCCGGCTGGGTCCGAGGCCATTGCCGCTGCCATGCAGCCAGACGAGCTTGAGGTCGGCGGGACTGGTCAGCTGCTGCTCATGGCCGGCATCGGGCACCTCGATGATGGCGCGCGCCTCACTGCCCGCCGGCAGGGTTTCGAGCAGGCGCCCCAGTGCCGGCAGTCCGGTGGCATCGGCAACAAAGACGAACCAGTCGGCGTCGGATGGCGCTTCGTAAATGCCATGCGGCTCGCGAATGACGATGCGATCGCCCGGATTGGCGCCCTGCGCCCACTGGCTGGCGATGCCGCCCTCATGCACAACGAAATCGAGATCGATCTCGCCGGGCCGGGCATTGCGGATGGTGTAGCACTCGCAATGGGCCGGCTTCTTGCCCTCGGGCCAGACCCAGAAGCCGCGCTCGTCGGTCTCGGGCAGCACCAGTTCGCCGGTCTCTGCATCAGGAAAGAACAGCCGGATATACTCGTCGCCGATACCGGTCGATTTCAGGTCGGCCAGTCCCTCGCCGCCCAGTGTCACACGCACCATGCCCGTCGTGACATTGCGCCGCGCGAGCACGGTGGCGGTGAGGAACTTCAGCTTGGGCACGGCGACACCTAAAACATGAACTTGTGCGTCATGTTATAAGTCGCTGCGCGATGCAAGCCCGTTTTCCTGCAGATCGCCTAGTGACTGCCTCCGACCCGGATCGCCGGCCGCGCAGCTCCGGTCTCGCTGTGTGTCTGCTCGACGACGCCGCGCACCTCGATCACCGAATATTCGGCGATCGGGCTGTCGCTGACCAGCGCAATGGCCTCGTCGCGGTCGCGGGCTTCTAGTAAAAGGAAGCCACCGAGCATCTCGCGCGCCTCGGCAAACGGGCCGTCGAGAATCTTGCGCCGCTTCTTGCGCACGCGCACCGTCACGGCGGTATCCGGGGCGGTCAGCGGGCGCGCCGCGATGAGATGACCGCGGCGTGCGAGTTCGTGGTCATGCTCGATGGTCGCATCGGTCAGCCGGGCCTGATCCTCTGGCGTAAGGCCATCGAAGGCCCCGGGCTCGAAATGGACAAGACATAGAAACTGCATGGCATCCTCCTGAATGTGCAAGGATACGACGAAGGCCGGCGCCCGTGATCGACAAATGCGTCAGTGTGCTGCGGCCGTCGCCAGCCGTTGGGGCAGCAACGCCACGGCGGCAAAGGCGAGGACAGCGACCAGCCCGATGCCCAGCAGCAGCCATAGCGCAGCGCGAATGCCCAGTGCGCCCATCGCGAGGGCCAGCAGGAACGGCGCGATGGCCGAGGCGATTTGACGGGCGGCGGAAAGCCAGCCGAGGCGCGCGGCATAGCCCTGTCGTCCAAGCAGATAGAGCGGCAGCGATCCCGAAACGATGCTGGTCAGGCCCGAACCGAGCCCGAACAGCACGGCAAACATCACCGCGCCAGCGATCGCGGGCGTCGTCAGCGCCAGTGTCAGCAGTCCAGCGGGCAGCAGTCCGGCCGCGATGATGGCGAGCCGGGTTTGCGACACCCCCTTGCCGAACACCATGTTGATGAAGCGGCTGAGCACCTGCGCCGGCCCGAACAGGCTGCCGATCAGCACCGCGTTCCCCCCAAGTCCCAGCCCCGAGAGCAGGGGCAGCATCTGCAGCAGCACTGCCGAAAGCGTGAAGCCCTGCACGGCAAAGCCGACCAGCATCAGCGTGAAGGCGCTGCGGCGCTGCTGGCCGGCCAGCAGACCGTCCTCGCTCGGCGGCGGTACTGCCGTGGCCGCGGGCGCCAGGATGCTCACCGCCGGCTGGCGCGACAGCCACAGGTGCAGCGGCGCGCAGACCAGCACGTTCATCAACGCGAACACCAGATAGACGCCGCGCCAGTCCATCACTTGCAGCAGTGCTGCGGTCAGCGGCCAGAACAGCGTCGAAGCGAAGCCGGCGATCAGCGTCAGGTGCGTGATGCTGCGCTGTGCCCCCTGCCCGCCCATCTGCACCAGCGCCGAAAACGCCGCGGCATAGAGCACCAGCGTGGACGCCACCTCCATGCCGATCAGCGCCAGCGCGAACAGCCAGCCATTCGGCGCAATGGCAGCGGCAGCAAGCAGCGCAGCGCACAGCAGCGAACCCCAGACCATCAACCGCGCCGCACCGAACCGTTCGGCCAAGTGGCCGGCGGCGGGCGCGGCCATCCCGCCCAGCAACAACGCGACGGTGAGCGCGCCGAACACCCATTCGACGCTCCAGCCGAAGCTGGCCGCAAGGTGCGGCGCCAGCACGCTGAACGCATAGTACAGCGTGCCGTAGCCGATCACCTGGGTCGCGCCGAGCGCCCAGATGATGGCGGGAGAGAGTTTGGTCACGTTGGCTCCGGCGATCAGGCGGTTTCGAGCGTTCGTGTGGGGGCGGGGGCGCTACAGCCGCAGCCCGCCTCGCCCTGCGCCTTGGCAGTCTCGTCTGCGACACAGCAGGCATCGCTGCTCGCAGCCGGCCCGCCACAGCAGCCACCCGCCGACACGGGCGAGGGCGAAGCGCTGCACACCCCGGTCTCGGGCAGCACCAGATGCACCTGTCGCGCCGAGACAGGATCGCCTGCCAGTTCGGCCACCACCGAGCGCACCTGCTCATAGCCGGTGGCCATCAGGAAGGTCGGGGCGCGGCCATAGCTCTTGGACCCAACGATGTAGAAGCCCGGTTCCGGGTGTGACAGTTCCTCGACGCCATGTGGCGGCACCGTCCCGCAGGAATGCTGGTTGGGGTCGATCAGCGGCGACAAGGCCGGCGGCGCCTCGGTCGAGGGGTCGATGGCCACCCGCAGTTCCGAGAGCATCGCAAGGTCGGGCCGAAACCCGGTCGCAACGATGATCCGGTCCACGGCAAGGTTGATCGTCGCCCCGCCGAGGCTCGCCTCGATGCTGATGCCGTCACCATCGGCCGCTAGCTTGCGCGCCGAAAATGGCGCAAGAATCTGCAGGCGTCCGGCCTCGATGGCGCGTCGCGCCGCCAGCCCCAGTGCGCCGCGTTCGGGCAATTGATCGTTGAGTCCGCCACCCAGCAGCCGCTCGATGCGGTTACGGCGCAGCGCCCAGAGCACCCGCGTTCCGGGCGCCGTCTCCTGCAACTCCAGCAGGGCCAGCGCGGCATTGATCGCCGAGTGGCCGCTGCCGACGACCAGCGTGGACTTCCCGGTGTACAGTGCGCGTGCCTCTCCGAGCACATCGGGAATGCCATAAGAGATCCGACCGGACAGCGCCCGCTCGCCAGGCACCGGCAGGCCGTCGACGCCCATCGGGTTGGGCTGGGTCCAGGTACCCGACGCATCGATCACGGCGCGGGCCAGCGCGGCGTGCTCGTTGCCCTCCGCATCGACCCAACGGAGTTCGAAGGGCGCATCGGCGCGGGAGCGATCCGTCATCTTGTCGATGCCGAGACGGGTGATTGCGGTGACGCGGGCGCCGAGCCGCAGGTGCGGCGCAATCGCCGGCAGTGCGGCAAGCGGCTCGAGATAGCGCGAAACGATCTCGCCACCGGTCGGCAGGTCGGTCGGCTCAGGCGCGTCCCAGCCGACGGCGGCCAGCAGTTCGGCAGCATTCCGATCGACATTGTACTGCCAGGGCGAAAACACCCGGACATGTGCCCATTGCCGGAGCGAGGCGCCAACCCCTTGTCCAGCCTCAAAGATAAGCGGGTTCAGACCACGGGCCACCAGGTGGGCGGCGGCGGCGAGGCCGACCGGGCCGGCGCCGATCACCGCGACAGGAAGAGCTTGGTTCATCTTTTTCTGTCCTTCTAGAATTTTCGAATATTAAGTTGTGCGAAAAGCCGCTCAGGCGGCGGCCTCCGCATTTTCGTCGGCACAACCGCCGGCATCCGCACAGCACTCGTCGGCGAGATAGCCGATCAGGCCGTTCATGGACTGGTAGTTGGCGCGGCAGATCAGCGTCGTCGCCTGCCGCTCCTGGGTCAGGAGCCCGACCTCGACCAGCTTCCTGATATGGTGCGACAGCGTCGAGGACGGGATGTCGAGCTTCAGCTGCAGCTTGCCCACCGGCAGGCCATTCTCGCCCGCCCGGACCAGTGTGCGGTAAATGGTCAGGCGGGTGGGATTGCCGAGCGCCTCAAGCTGCGATGCTGCTGTTTCGATGTTCATGGAAATAATGTCATCCACGCGCGGCGCCGAGTCAAGGTTATTTCGACAATTGTCGAATGAGGGATCGCACTGTCATGAAACTGTCACTGGACGGCCTGTCCTCACTTCGATATTTCTCGATTTATGGAACCTAACAACGCGATAGATGCCTTGTCCGCCCTGGCCCAGCCCACGCGGCTCGCTGCCTATCGTCTGCTGGTGGCGCATGAACCGCGGGGACTACCGGCGGGAGAATTGGCGCGGCTGCTCGAGGTCCCACAGAACACGCTCTCCACGCATCTGAGCATTCTCGAGCGGGCCGGGCTGGTGGACTCCGAGCGGCAGGGGCGGTCGATCGTCTATCGCGCCGAACTCGACACCATCCGCCAACTGACGAGCTTTCTGGTTTCCGATTGCTGTGGCGGCCGCCCCGAACTCTGTGCGCCGCTGGTGGCCGAATTCACCCCCTGTTGTGCGCCGGAGGAGGCGTCCGATGTCTGCTACTGATCGCGTCTACAATGTGCTGTTCCTGTGTACCGGCAACTCCGCCCGCTCGGTGCTGGGCGAAGCCGTGCTCAACCACGTCGGTCGCGGCCAGTTCCGCGGCTTTTCCGCGGGCAGCACACCCAAGGGCGCCATCCACCCGATGACGCTCCAGACCCTCGAAGCCGCCGGCATTTCCACCGAGGGTTTGCGCTCAAAATCCTGGGACGAGTTCGCCTTGCCCGGCGCCCCGCAAATGGATTTCGTTTTCACCGTCTGCGACAACGCCGCGGGCGAGAGCTGCCCGATCTGGCCGGGTCATCCGACCAAGGCGCATTGGGGCATCGAAGATCCCGCGGCGGTCGAGGGCCCTGAATACAAGCAGCGGCAGGCCTTCGAAGACGCGCTGCGCTTCATGCGCAACCGCATCACGGCCTTCATCAACCTGCCGATCGCCAGCATCGACCGCATGGCGATGAGCGCCCATCTCAAGTCCATCGGCGCAATGGACGGCTCGACCGATAAAGCCTCGGGCGCGGCGTGATGCTCAGCTACCGGGTCAGCGCCAGGCGCATCGATCACCACGGCAGCCTCGCCTCGGCCAAGCAGGCCGAGGTGGTGCTCGACACCGATATCGCCGGCCGCGACGATGCGTTCAATCCGGTCGAACTGCTGCTCGCCGCGCTGGCGGCGTGCATGATCAAGGGCATAGAGCGCGTTGGCCCGATGATCCACTTTCAGTACGAGGCCGTCGAGGTGACGCTGGAAGCCATCCGGCAGGACGTGCCGCCGCGGATCATCGAAATCCGCTACGAGCTGAAAGTCGCGACGGACGAGACAGATCAGCGCCTCGACCTGCTGCACACCAATGTCCAGAAATACGGCACGATCTTCAACACCCTGGCGGCGTCAACGCCGATCAACGGCAGCATCGGACGCCTGATTTGACCCACACCAACTCAATGGCGCGCCGACTCACCGCCGAGGCCCTCGGCACCGGCCTGCTCGTCGCCACTGTGGTCGGCTCGGGCATCATGGCCGAGCGCCTGACCGACGATGTCGCGGTGGCGTTGCTCGGCAATACCCTCCCCACCGTCGCCATTCTCGTGGTGCTGATCAGCCTGTTCGGGCCGATATCCGGGGCGCACTTCAACCCGGCGGTCAGCCTGGTTTTCGCCCTGCGACGTGAACTGTCGGCCCGCGACCTCGCGGCCTATGCCGCCGTGCAGGTGATCGGCGGCATTCTTGGGTCCTGGCTCGTCCACCTGATGTTCGAAGCCCCGGTGTTGCAGCTCTCTGCGCATGTCCGCAGCGGTCCGGCACAATGGCTGAGCGAGGGCGTCGCGACGTTCGGCCTGCTCCTCACCATCCTTGTCGGGATTCGGCAGCGTCCCGACGCCGTGCCAGCGCTGGTCGGTCTCTATATCGGGGCCGCCTACTGGTTCACGGCGTCGACCTCGTTCGCCAATCCGGCCGTCACCATCGCGCGGGCGCTGACCGACAGCTTCTCGGGCATCCGGCCGCTCGATGCGCCCGGCTTTATCGTCATGCAGATTCTCGGCGCCTTGCTGGCCGCAGCCTTTGCCGGCTGGCTTGTCGGGCCCGTCAAGGAGACCCGCCCGTGAGCATCACCATCTACCACAACCCAGAGTGCGGCACCTCTCGCAACACGCTGGAGATGATCCGGCAGAGCGGCGTCGAGCCCATCGTCATCGAATATCTGGTCAACCCGCCCGACCGCGCGCATCTGGTGGCGATGATCAAGGCCGCGGGGCTCAGCGTGCGCGAGGCGATCCGGATCAAGGATACGCCCTATGCAGAACTCGGCCTCGACGACATGAGCCTCACCGACACCCAGCTACTCGACGCCATGCTGGCCCACCCGATCCTGATCAACCGGCCCTTCGTCGTCACCGATCTTGGCGTGCGGCTTTGCCGCCCCTCGGAAGTCGTGCTCGACATCCTGCCGAACCCGGCAATCGGGCCGTTCATCAAGGAAGACGGCGAGGTGGTGATCGACGCCGAGGGCCGCCGCGTCCGCTGACCCAATCTTAGGAAACCGGACCTCTGCCCGGTTGCGGCTGACCCGGACTGCCGACATTGTTCCCCGAAACGGGAGGAACAGATGCCGGCCAAGGCACGCTTCGTCATCGTCGGCGGCGGCACCGCCGGCTGGATCACCGCCTTCATCCTGCAGGACGCCATCCGGCGCAAAAAGCTTGATGCCAGCGTCACGGTGGTGGAGCCCTCGCGCATCCCGACCGTCGGCGTGGGCGAGGCCACCACGGCGGCCTTCTATGTCTTCCTGAAGAGCTTCGGCATCGACGAGTTCGAGTTTTTCAGGAAGACCGGCGCCACCTTCAAGCTCGGCATCCGGCACGAGGACTGGCGGCGGAAGGGCTATACCTATTACGGGCCGATCGACGATCCGCACCAGGTGATCCAGCCGCCGGCCGGCGCGCCCTCCGACTATCTCAACATCTATGCTGTCGCCGCCGGACGCCCGGTCGAAGACATGCACCTGTTCGGGCCCCTGCTCCGGCAGAAGAAGGCGCCCTATGCGCTCAAACCCGACGGCACGCCGGTCCGGCTTGGCCCGTTCCTGCACGCTTATCATTTCGACCAGGCGCTGGTCGGTCGCTTCCTCGCCGAGAAATCGAAGGGCATCACCATCGCCGATGGCGTGGTGTCCGGCGTCGAGCGCAGCGATGTCAACGGCGACGTCACCGCGCTGGTGCTCGATACCGGCGAGCGGGTCGAGGGCGATTTCTTCTTCGACTGCTCCGGCTTTCACAAGCGGCTGATCGTCAAGGAGCTCAATGCGCCGTGGATCAGCTACGCCCACGAGTTGCCGGTCAACCGCGCCCTGCCGTTCTGGATCGACATCAAGCGAGGCGAGGAGATCCCCAACTACACCCGGGCCTGGGCACAGGATGCCGGCTGGATGTGGCAGATCCCGACCCAGACCCGCTTCGGCTGCGGCTACGTCTATTCCGATGAGTTCCAGACGCCCGAGGAGGCAAAGCGGGAGGTCGAGCGCGTGCTTGGCCACGAGATCGAAGTCCGGAGCGACATCCGCTTCCAGATCGGCCGACTCGAGAACGCCTGGATCGGCAATGTGCTGGCCGTCGGTCTGAGCTCCAGCTTCCTCGAGCCGCTCGAATCCACCTCGATCCACGGCACGATCGTGCAGATGATGCTGTTCGCCCAGCGCTTCCTCAAGTCGCCGGAGGCCATCACGGCGGACGAGCGGGCCGACTACAATCGCCGGGTCGGCCGGCAGGTCGACGACTTCCGCACCTTCGTGAACACCCACTATCTGGTGGAGCGCGACGATACGCCGTTCTGGCGCGAGGTCCGGGCCAATCGCATCCATGCCGAAACCCGCGAGCGGCAGGCGCGTTGGCAGCGCGAGATGCCGAAGATGACGCATTTCCCCGATTTCCTCGGCGGACTGCCGCATGTGCAGACCCAGCTCTATTATCCGGTGCTCGAAGGCCTGGGCCTGCTCAACCAGGACGTCGCTCGCGCCGAAATGGCGGCCAACCCGAAACTCCGCCAGTTCGCCCGCGAGACCTATGAGGGGCTGGTCAGGGAATATCGCGCCGCAGCGAGGCAGGCTCTTGGACATGCCGAGTACCTCAGGCTGGTGCGCGAGAGCGACTGGTAGCGCCTCGCGGCAGCGCTGAGGCCACAGGTGAATTGAGCCAGCGGCAACTTCCAAGCAGGGATCGCCCCTGCTAGACCGTTTCGACATTGGGTGGTGACGCCGGCTGTCGCAGCCGATGCTCCCGCCAGCCCATGCGGAGGGCGGGCGCCTTCGTTGGTGGCCCACGCTCACTCCACCAAACGGTGAACTGGCCCAGGAAGCCGCGGATGCATCACGTGCTCGATCGATATGTCGCCGGATGGCGGGGCCCGTTGCTGGCGGCGCTGGTCGCGCTGCTGGCCGGACTGCCCGGGCTGTTGCTGCTGCCGCCGCTCGATCGCGACGAGAGCCGTTTTGCCCAGGCGACCGTGCAGATGCTGGAGAGCGGGAATTTCGTCGACATCCGCTTCCAGGACGAACCGCGCTGGAAAAAGCCCATCGGCATCTACTGGCTGCAGGCGCTCGCCGTCAGCGCGGTTTCAGAACCCTCCGCCCGCGACATCCGTCCCTACCGCCTGCCTTCGCTGCTGGGCGCCATGCTGGCGGCCTGGGCCGTTGCCTGGATGGGCGCCCGCATGTTCGGCGCCCGAGCCGGGTTCATGGCCGGCGCCATGCTGGGGGCCAGCTTCGTCTTGTCGATGGAAGCCGGTATGGCCAAGACCGATGCCATGCTGTGTGGGCTCACGGTGCTGTCGATGGCGGCGTTGGCCCGGCTCTACCTGTCCGAAGGCAGCAGCGAGCGGGGCAATCGCCTTCTCGCCATGCTGTTCTGGGGCAGCATGGGCCTGTCGATCCTGATCAAGGGACCAATCGGTCCCATGGTGATCGTTGCCGCCACGCTCGCGCTCAGCCTGTGGGACCGCAACCTGCGCTGGCTGGGCCGGCTCGACTGGGGCTGGGGGCTGCTGCTGCTGGCCCTTCTGGTGCTGCCCTGGGGAATCGCCATTACCATCGCCACCGAGGGCGGCTTCTGGCGCGAGGCCATCGGCGTCGATTTCGTCCCCAAGCTGATGGCAGCGCAGGAGAGCCATGGCGCGCCGCCGGGCACGCACGTGCTGCTGACGCCGATCCTGCTGTTCCCCGTCGCGCTGCTGCTGCCGGCGGGCCTGGTTGCGGCCTGGCAGCGACGGCGCGAGCCGGCCATCCGTTTCGCCATCTGCTGGCTGGTGCCGGGCTGGATCGTGTTCGAACTGACCCCGACCAAGCTCGTGCACTATACGCTGCCAATGTATGGGGCGCTGGCGCTGCTGATGGCCGCCGCACTGGCAGCCCCCCTCGGGCGGGCGGTACGATGGACCGGCGCGATACTGGGTCTGTTGTCGGCAGTGCCAGTGGCCGCGGTAGCGATCTATGGGCAGGCCACGTTCGGCTCCGACGCCTCCCTGTGGTGGACGGTTGCGACGGTGGTCGGGGCGGCCCTCGCGGCAGGGGTGGGTGGCGTGCTGCTGGTGCGGCAATCCGGCATCGCTGCAGTGTTGTGGGCGATGGTGTTCGGTATCGCGGCGCATGCGGGGCTGGTCGGGACGGTGAGCCAGATGCGGCCGCTGCTGATTTCGCCGCAACTGGTGGCGGCGCTCGAAGCTGCGGACCTCGATCCTTCCCGCGGTGCACCCGGTCCGGTGGCGATCACCCGGTTCCACGAGCCGAGCTTCGTGTTCCTCACCGGCACGAACACCGAATTGACCAATGCGGAGGGTGCGGTCCGTGCGCTCGCGGATGGGCGACCGGCCTTCGTCGAGGCGGCCGACGAGGCGGCCTTCCAGGCCGGGATTGCCGGGTTGGGACTGTCTGTACGCGCGGCCGGCGAGGTGCGCGGCAAGAACTACTCCAACGGCCGCGATCTGACATTGACGCTCTATGCGCCGGCAGAGGGGACCGCGACGGCGGCCCCCTGAGCCTTGGTCATACCGGCTACTCGGCCGCCACCTTGTGGCCGATCCGGGCCCATTCCGGCAGCCACTCGCCATGCGCAACCAGGAGGTCGTCGACAAGGTTCCAGATCTGGTCGAGATCGAGCTCCGCCGCGGTGTGCGGATCGAGCATGGCGGCGTGGTAGATGTGCTCGCGGTTCTCGGTCAGCAGCGCCTGCACGGTCAGGTCCTGCACGTTCACATTGGTGCGGATCAGCCCGATCAGCTGCGGCGGGATGTCGGTGACCACGGTCGGCTGCAGCCCGTTCGAATCCACCAGCGTCGGCACCTCGACGGCGCAGCCGTCCGGCAATTGCGGGATGAAGCCGCGATTGGTGGTGTTGCCGTAGATCACCGAAGGCTGGCCGGTCACCACCGAGTTCATGATCTCGGAAGCGTATTCGTGGCTCTCCTTGATCTCGACGGTGTTGGCGTTCTTGTAACGCTCGGCCTCGGCCTTCCAGCGGGCGATCTGCTCGATGCAGCGCTTGGGATATTCGTCGAGCGGAATGCCGAACTTCTCGATCAGGTCCTCGCGGCCTTCCTTGATGAAATAGGGCGTATACTCGGCGAAGTGTTCCGAGCTCT
Organism: uncultured Devosia sp.; assembly: GCA_964399695.1. Classification (GTDB taxonomy): domain Bacteria; phylum Pseudomonadota; class Alphaproteobacteria; order Rhizobiales; family Devosiaceae; genus Devosia_A. The sequence continues at coordinate 61,274 of CAYNRZ010000010.1, forward strand.
CGGTGACGAAATAGCCGAGCCGGGTCAGCATCTCGTAGCGCACCTTGTTGGGGCAGCGCTCATTCCAGTGGCTGGGCTTGGGGTAGCGCCCTTCGCGATAGCCCTTCACCAGGTCGGGATAGAGGTTCCTGTAGCTGCCGTCCGGCTGGCGATGCTCGAAGTTCAGGTAGAACGCCATGTGGTTGATGCCGGCGGCACGATAGCGGATTTCCTCGACCGGGATCTCGAGGTCGCGGGCCAGTTCATAGGCCGTGCCCTGCACCGAGTGGCAGAGGCCGACCTGCTTGATGGTGGGGTATTTCGCCCCGATCGCCCAGGTGTTGATCGCCATCGGGTTGACGTATTGCAGCATGATCGCATCAGGGCAGACCGCGAGTATGTCCTCGCAGATTTTCCACAGGTGCGGCACGGTGCGGATGCCGCGCATGATGCCGCCGATGCCGAGCGTGTCGGCAATGGTCTGGCGCAGGTTGTACTTCTTGGGCACCTCGAAATCGGTGATCGTGCAAGGGTCATAGCCGCCGATCTGGAAGCAGACGACAACGAAATCCGCCCCGTCGAGGGCCCGGCGCTGGTCCGAGAAGGTCTCGATGGTCGCCTTGGTGCCGAGAGTCTGGATCAGCTTGCCGGCAATGACGGCGCTCTCCTCGAGCCGCTGCGGATTGATGTCCATCAGCGCGATGCGGGCATCGGCGAGCGAGGGGCGCTGCAGTACGTCTCCGACGATGTTCTTCATGAACACGGTCGAGCCGGCACCAATAAATGTTATCTTGGGGGAACGCATGGGAAGGACTCCAGAGTAAGGCGCAAGGCTGCCGGTCAGGCAGCGATTTCGAAAGCGGCGCGCACGAGGCGCTTGGTGTAGTCGGATTTGGGGCTGGTGAGCACCTCCTCAACCGGCCCCTGTTCGACGATCTCGCCATGCTGCATGACGATGACCCGATGACACAGGGCACGGACCACCTTGAGGTCGTGCGAGATGAACAGATAGCTCAGCCCCCGCTCGTCCTGCAGCTTGCGCAACAGGTCGATGATCTGCGCCTGTACCGAGAGGTCGAGGGCGGACGTTGGCTCATCGAGCAGGATGAACTCGGGCTCAAGCGCGATCGCGCGCGCGATCGCCAGCCGCTGGCGCTGGCCGCCCGAGAATTCGTGCGGAAACCGGTTGAGGATCGTGTCGGGCAGCCCGGCATCGCGCAGCGCCTTGCGGACACGATCGATGCGGTCGGCGCGCCCCGCGCCGATGCCATTGACCACCAGCCCCTCCTCGATGATCTGCCTGACCGACATGCGCGGGTTCAGCGACGCGAAAGGATCCTGAAAGACGACCTGCATCTTCTGGCGCAGCGGCTTCATCTGCTTGCGGTCGAAGCCGTCGATGCGTTGCCCCAAGAAGTCGATCTCGCCTTCGTTGTGATGGACGAGACGCAGCAGCGCCTGCCCGAACGTGGTCTTGCCCGAACCGCTTTCGCCCACGAGCCCCAGCGTCTCGCCGCGCTTGAGGCTGAGCGACAGCCCGTCCACCGCATTGAGATCGTAGTAGGAGCCGCGAAAGGCGCCGCCGCGCCTGAGCGTGAAGGTGACGCGGATGTCACGGCCCTCCAGCACTGTCTCCGGCGTGCCTTCCAGCGGCCGGGCCGCCCCCTTGGGCTCCGAGCCGAGCAGGCGCCGGGTGTAGGGGTTCTGCGGGTTGGTGAAGATCTCTTCGGTCGGCCCGGACTCGCGCACCTCGCCATGCTGCATGACATAGACGTGGTCGGCAAACTGGCGCACCACCGTCAGGTCATGGGTGATCAGGATGACGGCCATGCCGGTCTTGGCTTTCAGCTCCTTGATCAGGTTGAGGATCTCGGCCTGCACCGTGACGTCGAGCGCCGTGGTCGGCTCGTCGGCGATCAGCACGTCGGGATTGTTGGCAAGGGCCATGGCGATCATGACGCGCTGGCGCTGGCCGCCGGAAAGCTGGTGCGGATACTGGTTCACCCGCGACTCGGGGTCCGGGATCTGGACCTCACGCAGCAGCTCGACGGCGCGCGCCAGGGCGTCGCGCTTGTTCATCTTCTGGTGCAGCCTCAGCACTTCGGCGATCTGGGTGCCCACTGTATAGACCGGGTTCAGCGAGCTCATCGGCTCCTGAAAGATCATCGTCAGGCGATTGCCGCGCAGCCCGCGCATTTCCTTGAGGCTGAGGTGCGCCATGTCGCGCCCGCCATAAAGGATCTGGGTGGAATCCGAGACGCGTGCCCGCTTGGACAACAGACGCATGATGGCGCGGGCGGTCACGGACTTTCCCGACCCGGACTCGCCCACCAGCGCGATGGTCTGGCCCTTGTTCAGCACGAACGAGACGTCGCGGACGGCTTCGACGTTGCCGCCGTCAACCTTGAAGGTCACCCCGATATTGCGGGCATCGATGACGAGATCCTGGCTCATATTGCCTCAGTATGGGTCGATGGCGTCGCGCAGGCCATCGCCGAGCGCATTGAAGGCGAACACGGCCAGAAGCACGAAACCCACTGGCGAGAGGATCCACGGGTAGGACCCGATCACCGAGAAAGTCTGGGTGTCCTGTAGCATCAGGCCCCAGGAAATCAGCGGCGGCTTCACCGCGAATCCGAGAAAGCCGAGGAAGCTCTCGAGCAGGATGATGGTCGGGATGCCGAGCGTCACCGCCACGATGACGTGGCTCATCACGTTGGGCAGGATGTGGCGGGTAATGATGCGGCCATCCGATGCGCCCACCGCCATGGCGGCACGGACATAGTCGACGCGCGCGATGGCCATGGTCTTGCCGCGCACTTCACGGCTCAGCTGGGCCCAGCCGAGGCCGGCGATGACCAGGATCACGAAGCTGATGAACACGCTGGACGGTGCGGTGACCGGGATCAGCGTGGTCAACGTCAGGTAGAGCGGCAATTGCGGAAAGGCCAGAATGATCTCGACGAAGCGCTGGAACCACAGGTCGAAACTGCCGCCGAGATAGCCGGAGGTGATCCCGAGCAGTGTGCCGACGATGGTGATCAGCGCCACCGAAGTCAGTGCGATGAACAGGCTCAACCGGCTGCCGATGATACCGCGCGAGAGAATGTCACGCCCCAGCTTGTCGGTCCCCAGAATGTGGAGTGGCGTGCCGTCGGCCACGCCGATGAAGTGCACGTCTCCCGGAATGATCCCCCAGAGGCGGTAGGGTGTGCCCTTGGCAAACAGCACCAGCTGCCGGGGGTTGTCGTAGTCGGGGGCGATCAGCGGCTGGAAGGTGATGGGATCGAGTTCATCGCTTTCGACCAGCGGGAAGGCCACCGGCATCAGGGTGAAGCCGTCCTTGGTGAAAAATGAGATCTGGTCGGGCGGCGCGAAGGCGGTGCCCGCGGCATTGGGGTCCATCGGCGCGAAGAAATCCCCGAAGATCGACACCACGAACAGCGTGAGCACCAGCACCAGCCCGATCATCCCCATGATGGAGCGACGGAAGCGGCGCCAGACCAGCGCGGCATAGCTCTGGTTGCGGCTGTCGAGGGTCGAGACGCGCGCGTCGGCGCTCTCGCCATCATGACCGACGACGCTCATTTGTCGCCTCCGACGCGGATTCGCGGATCGAGCGCGACCAGCAACAGGTCGGCGATGATGTTGCCGACGATCAGGGTGGCGCCAAGGATCAGCAACAGGCTGGCGGTGACGTACACGTCGCCGATGTTCATCGAGCCCACGATGGCCGGCCCGATGGTGGCGAGGCCGAACACGATCGCCACCTCGATCTCGCCCGTCAGCATGTAAGGCAGCACCACGCCCTGGTAGGCGATCAGCGGGTGCAGCGCATTGGGCACGGCGTGCCGCATGACCACGGCACCCTCAGACAGGCCCTTGGCCCGCGCCGTCTCGACATATTGCGCGTTGAGCGTATCGAGCAGGTTGGCCCGCATGACGCGCAGGTTATAGGCGAGCCCACCAATTGTGGCGACGGCGATCACCGGCCAGACGTGCTGGATGAGATTCCACAGCTTGGCCCAGTTGAACTGGAACCAGCCCAGCCAATAAGGCTGGCCACCATATTTTGAAGAATAGAACGAGCCGATTTCCTGCACGTTCAGCCGATAGGCGAGGATGTAGAGGATGATCAGCGCGAGCAGGAACCGCGGCACGGTCATGCCGAGGAACGAGAAGAACGACAGCACCGTGTCGATCCAAGAATACTGCCGCGTTGCCGCGACGATGCCGAACCCGATCCCCAGCAACGAGGCGAGGACGTGGCAGGTGAGCGCGATGGCGAGCGTCGGGGGCAGCCGCTGCAGCACCACGTCAAGCACCGGCTTGTTGTAGGCATAGGAGCGACCGAAATCGAGTTCGGTGACGATCCCCCACAGCCAGCGGACATACTGGATGGGCAGCGGATCGTTGAGGCCATTGGCCTCGCGATAGGCTTCGGCGGCGAGGGTCGCGGCCTCGGGCGTGGCGTTGCCCTGGGTGATCATGTTGGTGCGCAGGAAATCGGCATAGTCGCCGGGCGGCGCCTGGATGACGATGAAGGTGATGATGCTCATCACAAACAGCACCGGCACAGCCTGTAGGACGCGGATCACCAGAAAGCGGAGCATGGGGTACCTGTCGGGCTGGGGGTAGGTTGAGCCGGGGCCGGGTGGCGGGCGGAGCATTGCTGCCCCGCCCGCCGGGAGGAGACGTCAGTTGGCCTTGACGGGGCCGGCGGAACCCGGCTCACCCGGCAGGGTGTCCGGATGCAGCTCGGCATCGATCTGCTTGTCTTCGGGCACGAAGACGCGTTCGCGGATGATGTTGTCCTCAGCCCAGTTGTACATGAAGATCGGAGCGCCCGGCGGGATGTTGGCAAAGCGCTTGTTGATGATCAGTGCACCCGGGTAGGCGGTGAGGCCGATGGTATCGAGGTTCTCGGTGTAGACCTTCTGGTAGGTCTTCATGAGTTCCTTGCGTTCGGCCGGGTCCCGCGTGCCGATGAAGGCATTGACGGTGTCGACGAGCTGCTGCTCATGCGGCAGGAGGTCGAGTTCGCCGGCGCCGTTGGCACGGTGGTTGACGTCGGTGGTCGGCCCGACCGGCGCGAGGGCCGTGGTGTTCTGCACCACGGTGATCAGCTCGGTACCGTTGCGGATGACCACCCAGTCATACTTGCCGCTGTCGCGGGCATTGTCGAAGTCCTTGCCGGACAGGGCGTTCAGCGTGACCTTGAGACCGATATCGCCCATCATGGCGATGACGCCTTCGGCGAGGTTCTTGTCGGTCTGGTAGTCGGAGTTGGCGAGCAGCGCGACGTTCAGGTCGCCACCACCGCCGGGGGCATCGACAAAGCCATTGCCATCACCGTCGGTCAGGCCGGCAGCAGCCAGCTGGGCCTTGGCGGTGGCGACGTCGAACGGATAATACACCGTCGAGTCCTTGTCGTAGTAGGACGTGCCGGCATAGAGCCCGCCCGGATAGATGGTCGTGAACGGGCCCTTGACCAGGCTTTCACCCAGACGCTGGCGATCGAGGCCGTAGGAGATGGCCTTGCGGAACTCGAGGTTGCGGTTCAGCTCGCGGATCGCCTGCTGGTTGGCATCGGGTTCACCCCAGCCATTGCCCGACAGGTTCGGGTAGAGCGCATAGCCGATGGTGCGCGGACCGAAAGCGAGCTTGGCCGGGCTTGCCGGGTCAGCCGCCTTCTTGAGCGCCTCGACGTAGTTCTCGGCCTGCTCGAGGTTGGAGAAGTCGCCCGTACCGGCCACGGCCTGCACGTCGCGGTCTGCCCAGGTCGAGAGGCGATACTGCATCTCGTCGAGATAGGGCAGCTGGTTGCCGGCCTCGTCGACCTTCCAGTAGTAGGGGTTGCGGCGCAACACGACGATGTCGTCCGGCCGGTGCTCGACCACGACCCAGCCACCCATCACCGGGAAGTTCATGTAGTCGGAGGGGAAGGCCTGCTGGAAGTCGGCATAGCTCGTGCCGCCATGCTTGGGATGGTGCGGCTTGAGCACGTGGGCCGGGCCGGGGCAGAAATTGCCGTAGGCCATGTTGTAGAGCACGCTTTCGGGATAGGCCGTCTCGAAGGTCAGCGTGAAGGTATACTCGTCGACGATCGCCAGTGTGCCTTCGGAATAGGTTGCCGAAGACGCGGCCATCAGCGGGGTGACCTCGGGGTCCTGGACGATGTCGTTCCAGTAGAACTCGATGTCCTCGGTGGTGAAGGGCACACCGTCCGACCACTTGGCGCCTTCGACGAGGTGCACGGTCAGCGTCTTGCCATCTTCGGACCAGTCCCAGGAGCGCGCGAGGTTGGGCAGCGGCTGCAGGTCGTCGGCATTGACCTGGAACAGCGGGCCGGTGCGCGTCAGGCACTCGACGAGGCCGATGTCGATGCCGCCCCAGCCATAGGACTGTCCGGCCCAGAAGTTCCAGCCTTCCGGCCGTCCGCCGATGACGTGGCGCATCACGTCGCCATAGACGCCGGTGCCATCGGGCTGGTTGGCGGTCTTGTAGACCAGCGGCTCCTTGGGCAGGCGCTCGGCAATTGGCGGGAGCTTGCCCGCATCGACGAAGGTCTTCACATAGGCCGGCTCGTTATAGGCCGGCAGCGACATGAACTCGAAGATGTCGGAGCGGTTGACAAAGACCGGCTCGCCCTGGGCATCGAACTTCGGCGGATCTGGCGGCGTGGTCGGTGCCACCTGGGCAATAGCCTGCGTGGCGCTCAGCGACACGCCAAGCAGTAACGCCCCCGTAAGGGCGAGTGTGCGTTTCATCATGTTTCCTCCCAATCGATCGATGGAGGAGAAATCAGCCGGCCGCCGTTTACCGCGGTCCGATCGTTCGCCCCCGATCGCGCAAAATGGTAGAGCTTGCGCCAACTGCGACAATCCGACATGGTGAGGCAGTTGTTCCGGTTTTTAAAGATCAGGTTGCGCCATGAGCGTGTCTGGTACTGCCGCAGTTCCCCACTCCAAGGCCGTCGGCAAGGCGCCGCGTCCGCAGGCCCGTCCGGATCGGCGCTTTTATGCCTCCAACTCCGCCTTCGGCCGCTTCGGCATGCGCTGGTTCCGCCCGCAGGTGATGCCCACCGAGCACTTCCACGGCCATATCGAGATGAACTGGCTCACCGAAGGCCACATGGACTACGTGATCGACGGCCGGCCGCTGACGATCCCGTCAGGCCGGCTGGTGATGTTCTGGGCCGGCATCCCGCACCAGACCATCCGGGTCGATTACGGACCGCAGGATGCGTCGCGGCAATGCAACGTCTATCTGCCGCTCGATGCATTCCTGCATATGCCGAACCTGGGCAAGATGACCGACACCATGATGGGCGGCGGCGTCATCGCGCTGCAGCCCGACACCATCGGCAACGAGACTTTGCAGCGCTGGTACGAGGACTATCGCAGCGGCGACGCGGAGCGCGGCGATATCCTGCGTTCCGAGATCGCCATCATGCTCCGCCGCGCCTCGGTCACCGGCTGGGACGAGTTGCTGGCCCCATGGATCGAGCCGGTGACGCCCTCGATGCGCGGATCGACGCCGCTCCGCTATGTCGTCGCCATGATCCGCCACATTCTCGAGCATCTCAATGAACCGTTGCGCGGCGAAGACATCGCCGCCGTGGTCGGGCTCCACCCCAACTACGCGCTGAACCTGTTCACCTCGGTGATGAATGTGTCGCTGCACCGGTTCGTGGTGCGCATGCGGCTGATCCGGGCGCGCTCACTGCTGTTCGAGGGCAATCTCTCGATCGAGAATGTCGCCTATTCCAGCGGCTTTGTGGCGCTCAGCCAGTTCTACCAGCAGTTCCGCGCCGCCTATGGCATCACGCCGCGCGAGATGCGGGCCAATTACCTGCACCAGCAGAACTGAAGCAGGGCGCCGCGGCGCCCCGCCAACCGTGTGTCGTCGCCCTCAGTGATGGGCGCCCTTCAGCTCGCGCAGTTCCTCGACCGAACGCACCACCTTGCGGGCGGCGCCGGCCCAGTCACGGGTCTTCACCGTGCTCTTTGCGAGCCGCGCCTTGGCGGCTGGCACCGCGGCGGCGTATTGCGGCAGCCATTCGGCCTGCGCCACCACCATCTCGTCGACCATCTGCCACACCTCGTCGGGCGTGCAGATGGCGCCCACCAGCGGATCGTGCAGCACGGCGAGCTTGAGCATATCGATATCGCCAGACATCGCCGCCTCGACGCTCATCCGCTGCACCCCGATCGACACCGAGCAGGTTGCCGCGCAGGCGGTGGGAAGCGTGACGCCTTCCACCATGTTGATGCCGAAGCGGTCGACGAAGCCGGGGCTCTCGATGATCGCATCGGCCGGCAGGTTGCGGATGATGCCGTTGTTGCGCACGTTGAAGTGGCCGCGATAGACCCGGCCGGTCTCGAGCGCCTCGATGATGTAGCTGGCATGCTCGGAGGTGCGCTTGCCTTCGCTCAGCGGCTTGTTCGCCTCCGCCTTGAACTGCGGGAAATCGGTCTCGAACCAGTTCCGGCGCTCGGTGGAGTAGCGGAGGTAGCCGCCCGTCTCGCCATGGATCCAGTGGCTCATGTCGATCCAGCGGTCGATCTCGTCGGGGCGCTTGCGATACCAGGGCAGGTATTCGCTCAGATGCCCGTTCGACTCCGTCGAATAGACGCCGAAGCGCTTCAAGACGTCGATGCGGACCTTTTCGGTCTTGGAATATACCGGGTGCGCCTCGAAGCCGGCGATCAGCTCGTCCTTCTCGATCTTGCGGCCCTTGGCCTTGATGTCGATGTACCAGGTCTGGTGGTTGATGCCCGAGCAGACATAGTCGAGCTCGTCATCCGTCACGCCCAGCACTTCGGCAATCTGGTGCGCGCCATGCTGCACGCCGTGGCAGAGGCCGACGGTGTTGACCCGGCCATATTCCAGCGCCGCCCAGGTGTTCATCGCCATCGGGTTGGCATAGTTGAGGAACAGCGCGCCGGGCTCGGCGACCTCGCGGATGTCCTTGCAGAAGTCGAGGATCACCGGGATGTTGCGCTGGCCATACATGATGCCGCCGGCGCAGATGGTGTCGCCAACGCACTGGTCGACGCCATATTTCAGCGGAATGTTGACGTCCGTCGCGAAGGCTTCCAGCCCACCGACCCGCACGCAGCTCATGATGTAGCGCGCGCCGGTGATGGCCTCGCGACGGTTGGTTGTCGCGGTCACCTTGGCCGGCAGCTTGTTGACCGCCACCACCTGCTCGATGATCTGGCGGATCAGGTCGAGATTGTGCGGATTGATGTCGGTGAGGGCAAACTCGACGCCCGCAAATTCCGGCACATGCAGCAGATCCGAGATCAGCGTCTTGGTGAAACCGACCGAACCGGCGCCGATAATGGCAACCTTGAAAGACATTTTGCTCCTCTCCACGGGCGCGAATTGCACCATTTTGACCATGGGTTTAGCCGCGCCACGTCAGGGCGTGTAGCAACATGTCTTCCGGTTTCTAAAGATTCCTGCGTCGCTGGTTCAGCCGTGATGCACGCCGTCGTCGAAGTGGAAATGCGCGTGGCTGTGGAGATGGTCGTGGGTGTGCAGCGTCCCCGCATGCGTGCGTCCATCCTTGAGCAGCAACCCGCGATTAACGAGCCGGGCGAGAAATACCGGGTCATGCGAGACCACGATCATCGCCTGCGGCAGCGTCAACAGGAGTTCGCAGAGCCGCTCATGCGCCGCCCGGTCGAGCCCGATCGTCGGCTCGTCGAGCAACAGCACTTCCGGTTCCATTGCCAGCACCGCAGCAATCGAGATCAGCCGCTTCTCGCCGCCCGAGAGCCGGTGCGTCACGCGTTCCGCGAAGGCTTCCAGACCCAACCGCTCCAGCACCGCCATCGACTTCGCTCTCGCCTCCGCCATCGACTGCCCCAGGTTGAGCGGGCCAAAGGCGACGTCTTCGAGCACGGTGGGGCAGAACAGCTGGTCGTCGGGATCCTGCAACACCAGTCCGGCCTTCAGCCGCACCTCGCGGAAATCCGCCTCGGTCCGCCGCTCGCGGCCGAAGGCCTCGATACTGCCCCGCGTGATCGGCAGCAGCCCGACCAATGCATGCAGCATGGTGCTCTTTCCTGCCCCGTTGTCACCGAGCAGCGCCAGCCGTTCTCCGGGATGAAGCGTCAGGTCGGCCCGCGCGATCACCTCGCGTCCGGCATAGCCGACGGCAAGGCCCGAAACCGCAATCAGGGGCGCGTCGTTCATGCGAGAAACTCGATTGCGAACAACGCAACGATGCCGCCCAACGCCGCCCCAAGAAACAGCCAGTCGCGGCTCGACAGCGGCGCCGAGGCCGCAATCGGGAAATGTCCGGTATAGCCCCGGCACAGCATTGCGGCCCGCACCCGTTCGGCCCGCTCGAGGCTGCGCACCAGCAGCATGCCGACGAGATAGCCAAGGCTGCGCCAGGTGTGGCGGTTGCTGCTGGCCCGGAAGCCCCGCACCCGCATGGCGGTTCGCAGCCGCCGGTACTCGTCGCCGAAGGTCGCGACATAGCGCAGGGTGAGCAGCATCAGGCTGGTCAGCACTGGCGGCAGGCCGATGCGGGTCATCGCGCCAGCGAGCCGCTGCCCCCCGAGTCCGCCAAGCAGCGCCATGATCGCCAGCACTGCGGCGTTGACGCGCACGACAAGAGCGAGCGCCCGACCGACCCCCTCGGCACTCGCCGACAAGCCGAGGATCGAGAACAGCGGCGTCCCCGGCACAGTAAATGGCAAGGTCAACAGCAGGACGATCAGGAAGCCCTCGACGCCCGCCATGCGTCGCAGCACCGCCCTCGGCGCAAATCCGGAAACGGTCACCATCAGCGCTGCGATCAACAGCGCAAACCCAAGAGCGAGTGGCGCAGACAGCAGCGCCAGACAGGCCGCGAACAGCAGCGCCACCGCGAGGCGCATGCGCGGGTCGATCCGGGCCAACAGCCCGGCTTCGCGGCTCTCGATGAACACCGCCCCGAGGCTGGCATTGCCGCTCATTTGCGGCCCCGGCGCGCGGCGATAAACGCCCAAAGGCCGAAGCCACCGAGGATGAAGCCGACGCCACCGACCATGTCGCGAAAGCCGACGGCGCTGCGCAAGGCGTCGACCTCATCGAGCAACGGTGCCAGTTGCCGCGCCACTGCCGCCTCGATGGCGGCGGTCGACACAGATGCAGCATCTTCAGGCACTGCGCCCGGCGCCGCCGCCGTGACGTCCGGTGCCACCGGCTCTAGGCCGGCACGCGGTGGCAGCGCGTCGGCCAGTCGCGCCGCGCCGAGCGCGAAGCTGCTGACATGGCCGTCCTGCGCATCGGCGGAAACGGTGAAATCGTCGCGATAGGGCAGGCTCAGCGCAAAGCTGCCGTCCGGCGCCGCGGTCCGGCCCGTCGCCACCACCTCCCCGCTGGAGTTGGTCAGCGTCACCGGCACGTCAATGCCGGCGCCGCCGCCGACAAAATACACCCGGCCCTCGACCGTGTCGCCAATCGCGGTGGCGAACACCTTGAGCTTGTGCGCCAGCGCCGGGGTGGCCGCCAACAGGCAAAGCAGCAGCGCGACCACTGGCCGCCAAGGTCTACGCATGCTGCGAAACCCCTCTGCCGAGGTCCAGCGTCTCAGGCCGCACCCGCGACAGGAACGCCACGGCAAAGCCGGTGATCAGCGCCTCTGCCGCCAGCAGCGGCAGGTAGGTCGCTGCAACGAACGGCGCCGATGCCAGATAGTGCGGGTCGCTCAGCCCCAGCACCGCAATCACCAACCCGGCGCTTGTCGCAATGCTCAGCGCAGCCGCCACCGCCGCCAGCAGCCCTTGCCGGGCCGTCCCCTCGCTCCGCGCGATGGCGCCGCGCATCACCATCGCCCAGAACAGGCCCGGCAGAGCGATGGTCGCGGTGGTCACCCCCAGCGTCGTCAGCCCGCCGAGGCCGAAAAACACCGCCTGCAGCACCAGCCCGACAAACACCGCCGGCACCGCCGCCCAGCCCAGCACCAGCCCCATCAGCGCCGACAGCACCAGGTGCACGCTGGTCGGGCCCACCGGCACACTGATCAGGCTCACGACGAAGAACAGCGCCGAGATCACCGCCACCCTGGGCAGCGCCGCCTCGCTCACGTTGGGCAGTGCCTTGACCAGCGCCGCGGCCGTGACCATGCCGCCGCCCACGAGCACGGGCAGGGACAGGACGCCATCAGGTATGTGCATGGCGCCGCCCTCCGCTAATTCATGTCGACGGCGTTGACCCAGATCAGCCCGCCCAGTTCCACCGGCTGCGGCGTGCCGGCAGGGTCGGGCAGTTGATAGTCCGCCTTGACCAGCGCGGCAAAGCCCCACCAGCCGGCGCGGGGCAGCGCATAGTGGAAGACGCCATTGCCGTCGGCCTTGATCACCTGGGTGATGAACGCGTCGCCCGGCGGTGTAACCGAGCCGTCATTGACCCATTCGACTTCGATCTCGGCGAACGGCACCGGCGCGCCGTCCTTTCGCACCACGCCGCTGAACAGGTTGCCGGTCCACAGCCCATAGGGCCGGACCAGCGGCTCGATCTCGACCGGCAGCCCGACCGGCTCGGCCCAGCCATCGCCCCAGTCATAGGCGTCCACCACCACCTTGGAATAATGGATGATCGACTTGCCCTCAGCCGGTTCCCAATAGGGCGCCGGCTCGACAAAGAACACGTAATTGCCGGGCTCGGCCGGCGTATAGCTGGCGCTCCAGGCGCTCTTGCCGTCGACCGGCGTCGCAACGACGCGGTCGAGCAGGTCGGTTTCGCCTGCCGGCCCCTTGACCCCGAAGCGCACGGGCTTGACCATATCCATGGTCGGGCCGCGCTCCATCGGATGGGTGAAGACCAGCGACAGTTCCAGCGGCATGCTGTCCGCCCCGAAGCGGTCGGTAGAGGGCAGGATCTCCTGGAAATGCGCCAATGCCGGTGCAGCGCTCAGAAGCCCCAGCCCAAGCAGCAGCAGTCCCACAAGCCCCGACCGCATCCCAGTCCCCAAGCCAAAGTATGCATGATTGAGACAATCATCATACCACCGCGTCAACCCCGTTTGCCTGTGAGCGCGCATGCGGCCAGCGCATGGAGCACGGTTGACGACGCCGGCGAGGGCATGCCCACTGGCCGCGATCACCAGACGGGAACGCCACCATGGAACGCATCACCATCACGCTCGAAGAGGACCTGCTCGCCGAGGTGGATGCGCTCAGCCAGCAGCGCGGCTATGCCAGCCGCTCCGAAGCCATCCGCGACCTCGTACGCAACCAGCTCGCCCAGGCGAGCGTTGCCGGCACCACGACCGATGACGTCCCCTGCTACGGCACGCTGACCTATGTCTACGACCATGGCATGCGCGACCTGCCGGCCCGGCTCACCGACAATCACCACCAGCACCACGCCATCTCGGTGGCGACGACGCATGTGCATCTCAATTCCGACGACTGTCTCGAAGTCTCGATCCTCGCCGGCACGGCCAGCGAGCTGCAGAGCTTTGCCGACAGCGTCACCAGCCAGCGCGGCGTCCGCTACGGCCGTCTGCATGTGGTGCCGGTCACCCCGACCTCACCACGGCATCTGCATGGCCATGGTCACTCGCATGGGCACGACCATTCGCACCCGCATGACCACGATCACGACTGACCGGCGCGACGCCTAGAGTCGATCGCGCCCGCGGAACCGCCGCTGATAACCCGCGTCGTAAAGCGCGCTGTCGCGGAAGCCTTCCGCGGCGAGCGTCTTGCCGACAAAGATGATGGCGGTGCGCTCGATCGGCTCGGCGGCAAGCAGTCCGGCAATTGTCGCCAGCGTGCCGTGGACAATGCGCTCGTCGGGCCAACTCGCCCGCGCCACCACCGCCACCGGGCAATCGGCGCCATAGAGCGGCGTCAACTCGTCGACCACGCGCTCAAGCCCATGGATGCCGAGATGGATGGCCAGCGTCGCCCCCGTCGCCCCGAACCCGGCCAGTGTCTCGCCATCCGGCATCGGCGACGCGCGACCACCGAGCCGGGTCAGCACCAGGCTCTGCGCCACGGCCGGGATCGTCAGCTCCCGCCCCAGCGCCGCCGCTGCCGCGGCAAAGGCCGGCACGCCCGGCGTCAGCGTGTAGGCAATGCCGCGCGCTTCGAGCCGGCGGATCTGCTCAGCCACCGCGCTCCAGATCGACAGGTCGCCCGAATGCAGTCGCGCCACATCCTCGCCCGCCGCGTCGGCCCGGACATATTCCGCCTCGATCTCGTCGAGCGACATCGGCGCGGTGTCGACCAGCCGCGCCCCGTCCGGACAATGACTCAGCAACTCCACCGGCACGATCGAGCCGGCATAGAGGCAGACCGGGCAACGGGCGAGCAGGTCGCGACCGCGCACGGTGATCAGGTCGGCGGCCCCCGGGCCGGCGCCGATGAAATGCACGGTCATCGTTTCACCCAGCTCCACTGCGTCACCGGCATGGCCGGCCGCCAGCCGGTCATCGTGCCCACCGGGCTGGCATGGGCAATGGCGATGCGGCTCAGCGTGCCGCCCAGTTGCTTGTGCCGATCCAGCAGCAGCAGCTCCAGTTCCGTCGTCACCGCGTTGGCGACCAGCACCCCGCCCGGCTTCAGCGCCGCAATCGCCGCTTCCAGCACGCCCGGCTCGCTGCCGCCCCCGCCAACAAACACCGCGTCCGGCTCTTGCAACCCCGCCAGCGCCCCCGGCGCGGTGCCCTCGACCACCGCCAGGTCCGGCACCCCGAACGCCAGCGCGTTCCGACGAATGCGCCCGACCCGCTCCGGCTGGGCCTCGATGGCAATCGCCCGCATCGCAGGATCGGCCAGCATCCATTCGATGCCAACGGAACCCGACCCCGCCCCGATGTCCCACAACAGCTGCCCGCGCCTCGGCGCCAGCGCCGACAGCGTGATCGCCCGCATCTCGCGCTTGGTCAGTTGCCCGTCATGCTCATAAAGCGCATCGGGCAGCCCGGCCGCCCGCGCCAGCACCCGTGCATCGGGCGAAGCCACCACTTCGATGGCGCAGAGGTTTAGCGGGTCGACATCCGCCAAATCAAAGCTGGCCACCACCGCCTGCCGCAGCCGCTCGCGCGGCCCCCCCAGCGCTTCCAGCAGCGTCAGCCGCGAGCCGCCGAACCCATTGGCCGCCAGCAGCGCCGCCACACCCTTTGGCCCTTCGGCATCGGACGTTAGCGCCAGTATCCGCCGCCCCGGCTGCAGGTGCGGCAAGATCAGCTCGATCGGCCGTCCATGCAGCGATACCATCGTCGTGTCCTGCAACGGCCAGCCCAGACGCGCCGCCGCGAGGCTGAAGGCCGGGGGCGCCGGCACCACGTCCATCTCGTCGGCCGGCACATGCTGGCTCAGCGTCGCACCGATGCCGAACAGGAACGGATCGCCCGAAGCCAGCACGCAGACCCGCCGTCCGCGCGCCGCGACAATCGCCTCAAGCGAAGCCGACAGCGGGCTCGACCATTTCTGCGCTTCGCCTGCGATCAGCGGCGTCGCCAGTTCGAGATGCCGCGCACCTCCGAACACCATCTCCGCCCCGGCGACCAGCGCGCGGGCGTGTTCGCCCAGCCCGGCAATGCCGTCCTCGCCGATGCCGACAATCGACAGCCAACGCGTCGCAAATTTCATGGGCGCACCCCGATACTGCGCGGCGTGTAGATCAGTTCCGGCTGCCCCGGCCGGGCAATCCGCCGGGTCTCGGGCGAGCCGATGATCACGCAGGTCGCCATGTCGGCCAGCGCCGGATCGGCCTCGGCGAGCCGCATCACCGTCAGCTTCTCATCCGGCCGCCCGGCGGCACGCCCGAAAATCACCGGCACATCGGCCGGCAGCACGCCGCGGAGCACATCGAAGGCGGCGCCAAGCTGCCACGGCCGGCTGCGGCTGATCGGGTTGTAGAGCGCAATCACCAGCCCTGCCTTCGCGACCGCCTCCAGCCGGGCAGTGATCACTTCCCAGGGTTTGAGGTTGTCCGAAAGCGAGATCGCGCAGAAATCATGTCCCAACGGCGCCCCGGCCCGCGCCGCGACGGCCAGCATCGCCGTGACCCCCGGCACCACCCGGAGGTTAATCTCGCGCCAGGCCTCCGGCCCGTGTTCGATCGCCTCGCAGACCGCCGCGGCCATGGCGAACACCCCTGGATCGCCACCCGAGACGATACAGGCCACGTCGCCCGCTGCCGCCCGGGTCAGCGCCGCCTGCGCCCGGTCGAGTTCCTCGCGATTGTCCGAGGCCACCGCCCGCTGGTCGTCGCGCAGTTCCAGTCGCGCCAGATAGGGCGCATAGCCGAAGAAAACCTGTGCCGCGGCAACGGCCTCGCTCGCCTCCGGCGTCACCTGCGCGGGGCTGCCCGGCCCGAGCCCCACGACATAGAGCCGCCCGCTCATGTCCCCGCCCAGCCCGGCACGAGGATCAGCGAGAAGTATGGCGCGGCATCGTCGAGCTTCTCGGCCAGCGGCGTCACCGCCTGCTGGGCCGTCGTGCCGCGCGCCACATAGACGGCCTCCGCCATCCTCCCGGCCGCCGCAATCGCCCGGCGCACCTTGGCGAGGTTGCGCCCGAGCTTCATGATCACCACCGCCTCGCTGTCGGTGAGGCGGCGCAGCAGTTCCGGCTCGTCCAGCGTCCCCGGCAGCACCGTCAGCACATCATCGCCCTGCGCAATCGGCACCCCGGCCACCGACCAGCAGCCCGACATGGCGCTGATCCCCGGCACCACTTCGTTGGCGAAGCGCGGCGCCAGCCGCACATGCAGGTGCATATAGGAGCCATAGAACAGCGGGTCGCCCTCGCTCAGCACCACGACATTCCGCCCGGCCTCGAGATGCATGGCCACCGCCGCCGCCGATGCATCGTAGAAACCGGTGATTGCGGCCTTGTAGTCGTCGTGATGGCGATGGATTTCTGTCGTCACCGGATAGAGCAGCGGCAGTTCCACCTGCCCCGGCCGCAGCAGGTCCGCCACCACGGCGCGGGCATTGCTGGTGTTCCCCGCCTTGGCGAAATAGGCGACCACATCGGCGCGCTCGATCGCCCGCACGGCCTTCAGCGTCAGCAGTTCCGGGTCGCCGGGCCCGGTCCCGACACCAATAAGGCGGCCGGTCACAGCCCGGGCCTCGCTAGCGCGTTGATCGCGGCCGCCGTCATGGCGCTGCCGCCCAGCCGCCCGCGCACGATGGCGAACGGAATGCCCGCGTCATGGGCCGCCAGTGCGTCCTTCGATTCCGCCGCCCCAACAAATCCCACCGGCATGCCGATGATCGCCGCCGGACGCGGTGCGCCGTCGTCGAGCATCTCCAGCAGATGGAACAGCGCCGACGGCGCATTGCCGATGGCGACCAGCGCCCCGTCCAGTTGCGCGCCCCAGAGGTGCAAGGCCGCGGCCGAGCGGGTGTTGCCGATCTCGGCGGCCAGCCCCGCCACCTCGGCCTCGCCGATGGTGCAGACCACCGCATTGTCGGCCGGCAGCCGCGAGCGGGTCACGCCGCGCGCCACCATTTCGGTATCGCAGAGGATCGGCGCGCCGCCAACGAGTGCGTTGCGTGCAGCGGCGACAAAGCCCGCCGAAAACTCGAAATGCTCGGCGGCCTCGACGAGACCGCACGCATGCACCATGCGCACGGCGAGCTCGGCCTCATCGGGCGCAAAGCGCTCCAGCCGTGCCTCGGCGCGAATGATCGCGAAGGACCGCTTATAGATGGCCATGCCATCCTTGATGTACTCGTAGCGCGACATCGACGTCCTTCAAGCAAATGCGGCCGCGATCTCGCGTGTCTCGATTCGCGCCAGCCATTCGGAAACCGTCTCTTGTGCATGCCGGCCGTCGCGAAACAAGCGCGCCAGCCTGGCCAGCCCCGGTGGCAGTTGCGCCGGATCGAGCTCGGCGGCGCCATTGTCCCCCGCCCGGCCGTTGATCACCAGGCGGCAACGGCCCCCGTCCACACCGGCAAAAGCCAGCGGCGCCGGTGCCGCATGGGCGCAACCCTTGATGCAGCCCGAGACGTGGACGAACAGTCCATTGTCGAACAGTTCCGACGAACCCGCAGCCATCGCCGCCGCCAGCCCCGCCGTGTCGATGCGGCTTGAGGCGCATCGGCCGATCCCCGGACAGGCGGCAATCGCGAGACGCGGATCTGCCGCATCGCTGACCAGATCATGGTCGGCAGCCAACGCCGCAACCCGCCCGGCCTGCGCCTCGTCGAGACCGATCAGCAGCAGGGTGTGCGCAAATCCCGGCCGGATTTGCTCGGCGCCAAGCGCAGCGGCCTCCACGAGAAACCCGCGCAGCACCGTCGCGTCGATGCCACCGAAACCGAAGGCGAGACCCAGCGCCAACGTGCCATCAGTGAGCCCGTGCCGCCCGACGATTCCTCCAGGCACCGCGGCTTTCAGGGCCCGCTTCCGCTCGACCAGATCGCGCGCCCGCACCATCGGGCCTGCCGCCGCGAGCCGTCGCAGGCCTGCAAGCGCAGCCTGCACCGCCGCATCGGACGTCACCCCCGCCGCAATCTCCTCACCGCCAAAGGCCAGTGACCAGCCATTCTCGGTCGCCACCAGGCGCAGATCCGCCGCCAGGTGATCCAGCCGCAGGGCTCCTGTCCCATCGACGATCACCGAGGTCTTCGGGCTCACCCGCTCGGACAAACCTTCGTCCGCGATCGCCCGTCGCAGCGCCACGGCCAACGGCCTCGGGTCGGCACGTTCGGTCGGATCGAGCCCCGCCAGCGGTGGCGTCTCGACGGGAACGCCGGTGGCGATCGCCATCGCCGCCAGCACCGCGTCCTCCAACGCCGGCACGGCCTCAGGCCGGATACCGCGCAACTGCAGATTGCCGCGCGAGGTCACCTCGATCCGGCCATTGCCGAATTGCGCCGCCGCATCGGTGATCTCCAGCAGTGCTGCGACGCTCAGTTCCCCCGTCGCCGGGCGGAAGCGGGCGAGCAATCCGTCGCCGGTCGCCATCGGCGACGACAGCGATGGACAGGCTCCGCGCCGCAGGGCGGAAACCGCGTCGTTCAGGGCTGGGGCGCTGGTAGGTTGCATGGCCGGACCCTATTCCGCCGCACCCGGATTGTCATCGGACGTCGCATCGTCACGGCGTCGCAGCAAATAGATGTCCATGATCCAGCCATGCCGGGCCCGCGCGGCGGCCCGCACCCGCTCGATCTCGGCGGCCACCTCGCTGAGCCGCCCGGCTACCAGGATCTCATCTGGCGTCCCCAGATAGGCGCCCCAGAAGATGTCGTAAGCCGTGCCATCGACGCTATTGAACGCCAGCCGGCCGTCGAGCAGCACCGCGACATCGCCCTCTGGCGGCGCTTCCGCCAGCCGCCTTCCCGTGGTCAGCAGCACCGGCTCGCCGACCCGGTTCAGCGTCATCGCATGCGCGGCGGTCAGGGCATGCAGGCTGGAGATCCCGGGGATCACCTCCAGGGCGAACGCGGTCCCGAGCGCTGCCACGCGGTCAAGAATACGCAGCGTGCTGTCATAAAGCGATGGATCACCCCAGACGAGGAACGCCCCGGTGCCGCCCGCGGGCAGTTCGTCTGCGATCAAGCGCACATAGAGCCGGGCAATGGCGTCGTGCCAGTCGCCGACGCCTTCCGTATAGGACGGGTTGGCCGCATCGCGCACCGGCAGTTCGAACGTCACGATCCGCGCCGTTGGCGCAGTGACATAACGTGCGATGATGTCGCGGCGCAGCTCGGCGAGATCGGCCTTGCTCTCGCCCTTCAGCGGCACGAACAGCACGTCGGCCCGGTTCAGCGCATTGATCGCCTGCACGGTGATGTGCTCGGGATTCCCCGCCCCGATGCCGACGATCAGAAGCTTCAGCACGCGATGACTCCAACCTGTCTAGGCCGCACAGTCTTTGCGGCACGGCCGCCTCCCTTAGCAAAAGCCGGCGCGGCAATCGACGGCTGGTTTTCCGGGGCACTGCCCATCGACGCGGGGACATCTGCATCGACACACGCCGGCGATGACCCTAGACTCGCGCTTCCCCAATCCGGCCCCAGCCTCCTCACCCCCGCGTGCCCCCCTTGAACTTTCGCTTCATCCACGCCGCCGACCTGCATCTGGGAAGTCCGTTCCGTGGCCTCGCGACCAAGGACGCGGCCGTGGCGCAGCGCTTCGCCGAAGCGACCCGCACCGCCTTTGCCAATCTCGTCGACAAGGCGATCGAGGAGCAGGTGGCCTTCGTCATCATCGCCGGTGACGTCTATGACGGGGAATGGCGCGACAATGCCATCGGCCTGTTCTTCAACCGCCAGATCGCCCGGCTCGACCGCGCCGGCATCCCGGTTTACGTGCTGAAGGGCAACCACGATGCCGACAGCGTCGTCACCAAGAGCGTGACGCTGCCCGCCAGCGTCCACCAGTTCGAGACGCGCAAGCCTTCGACGTTCCGGATCGAGGCGCTGAAGGTGGCGCTGCACGGCCAGGGTTTTACCGACCGCGCCGCGACCGACAATCTGGCGCTTGGCTATCCTGCGCCCGAGCCGGGCTGGTTCAATATCGGGGTGCTGCACACCTCGCTGACCGGACGGCCACCCCACGACACCTATTCGCCGTGTTCGGTCCCGGATCTCGTCAGCCGCGGCTATGACTATTGGGCGCTCGGCCATGTGCACGAGTTCGAGATCGTCTCGCGCGACCCCGCCATCGTCTTTCCCGGCAACCTGCAGGGGCGCAGCGTGCGCGAAACCGGCCCGCGGGGCGCCGTGCTGGTCACTGTCACCGATGGCGCGGTCAGCGACATCGAGCGGCTGATTGTCGACGATGCCCGCTGGCATGAGGTGCCGGTCGAGCTCACCGGCCTCGAGGCCCTGCCCGATCTCTGGCGCGCGGTCGAAACCGCGCTCGCCCCGATCGTCCAAGCCGCGGAAGGCCGTCCGATCGCCGCCCGGGTGCGGCTCAGCGGCGCGTCGCCGCTGGTCCCCTGGCTGCTGGCCAACCGGGTCAATGCCAGCGACGAGATCCAGGCCGCCGGACACCGGGCCAGCGCCGAGTTCTGGCTCGAAAAGGTCGAGTTCAGGCTAAAGGCGGAAGCGCCGCCGGCCCGCGCCACCGGCTCGCTCGATATCGGCGCCTTGATCGCCGAGGCGGCGGACGACCCGGAACTCGCGGCGCTCGCCCAGCAGCTGATCGGGGAGATCTCGGCGCGGCTGCCCGCAGGGCTCGGCGCCCAGGGCGGATCGGTGGGTGACGACCTCGATGCCATCCTTGCCGAAGCCCAGGCGCTGGCGCTGCAACGCATCGCCGGGGAGCGCTGAGCGATGCGCATCCGCCAGCTCGATGTGGTCGCCTTTGGCGCCCTTACCAACCGCAGCCTCGCCTTCCGGCCCGATGCGAAGCTGCACCTCGTCTATGGCCCGAACGAAGCGGGCAAGAGCACCGTGCTCGCGGCCATCGGCGACCTGCTGTTCGGCTTCCCGCAGCGGAAGGGCTTCGACTTCCTCCACGACGCGGCAACGCTGCGGCTCGGCGCCACGCTCAGCAGCGCCGACGGCGCCAGCCTCAGCTTCCGGCGGCGGCGCGGAACCAAGAACACCCTGCTCGCTGCGGATGGCAGCGAAGCCCCGCTCAATGACGATGCGCTGGCGCCCTTCCTCGGCACGCTCACGCGCGACATGTTCGAGCGCTCGTTCGGCCTCGACTCGCACCGGCTGCGCAGCGGCGCCGAGGCCATGCTCGAAGTCGGCGGCGAGGCGGCCAGTAGCCTGTTCGCCGCGGCGTCCGGGCTCTCGGGTCTCACCAGCCTGCGCGCCGGCATCGAGGCCGAGGCGGGGACTCTGTTCGCACCGCGCGCCTCCAAGGACCGACGCTTCTACCAGGTGCTTGATCGCCACGAAGATGCCCGCCAGCGGGAACGCGCCAGCGAGCTCAGGGCCAACGACTGGAAGCAGCTGCTCGGCGAGATTGAAGGCCACGAGACCAAGCTGGCCGAGTTGAACGCCCGCCGCTCGGAACTCAGACGCCAGGAGCAACGCCTGCAGCGCCTGCGTCAATTGCAGCCGATTCTTGCCGAGATCGACGCCGACCTTTCCGCCCTCGCAGCTTATGACGACCTGACGCCGCTGCCTGCCGGCCTTGCCGAAAGCCTCGCCGACGCCCTCGCCTCCGACGAAGCCACGCGCCGCGCCGTCGCGGACGCGACCAGCGCCATCGAACTCGCCCGCCAGAACCTCGCAGGGCTGGTGATCGATGCCGAAATCCATGCCGCCGCCGGTGCCATCAACGGCCTCTTCGCCCGCTCGCAGGATTATCAATCGAAGCGCCGGGACCTGCCGCGTGTCCGCGCAGATCAGGACGGGTTCGCTGCAAAGCTGAACCAGCTGGCCCGCCGGCTTGGCCTCGCCACGGCGGCCGAGCTTCCCACGCGCCACCCCTCCGATGCGGCGCTCGCCGAGCTGCGCGTCGCAATCGAATCCGGCCTCGCGCTGCGCAGCCAGCGTGCCGGTCTCGAAGCCGACCTCGCCCGCGAGCGCGAGACCCTCCGCGATCTCGATCGCGACCAGAACCGGACCCTCCTGGTCGACACCCGGGAGTGGAGCGAGCGCTTCGCCGCGCTCGAGGCCGCTTTGCAGCGCGTCGCGCAGCTTGAGCAGTTGCGGCCGGATCATCAGTCGCGGCAGCGCCGCCTCGCCGAGGACACCGGGCAACTGGTGCCGCCGGTGCCCGATCTGGACCATCTGGCCAGCGTGCCCCTGCCGTCCGTTTCGGAGGTTGTTCGCCACCGCGAAGCACTGCAGGCGGCGACGACCGGGCTCAACATGGCGCGGGACCAGCTCGCCAGCACCGCAGCCGAGTTGCAGGAGGTCGCGGCGGCCATTGCCGCCGATGAAGCCGGCCTGCCCGTCCCCAGCCGCGCCGCCATTGCCGAAGCCCGCGCCAACCGCGATGCGGCGCTTGCCGGGATCCGAAGCGTGGTCGATGCCGGAGTCGCGCCCGACGCGACCGCCCTCGCCGAACTTGCGACTCTCGTCGCCTCCGCCGATCGGCTCGCCGACGCCGCGGCCAATGAAGCCGAGCGTGTTTCGCGTCATGAGGCCAACCAGCGGCGCCGTGCAGTCCTTCAGCTGCAGGCCGAAGCGCGCCGAACTGCCGCAGACAGCGCCGCAGCTGCGCTGGCCAAGGCACAGCGCGACTATGCCCAGCTGTTCGCCGCGGCCGGGGTCACACCCTCGGCGCCCGACCAGATGGTGTCGTGGCTCGGCGGGGTTGCCGGCCTCCTCGAAGAACGGCGGAGCCTCGCGGCTCTTGGCGACCAGATCGATGCGCTCTCGGCGCTCACCGAAACCCTGCGCGGCCCGCTGCTCCAGATCGCTGCCGGCATCGGCAGCACCGGCGGTGACAGCCTCCCCATCGCCGCGCTCGCCCGCCTGGTCGAGGACCGGCTGGAGCGGCTCGCCGCGCAATGGTCCGAGAGCCGCGCCCTTGCCGGAAAACGCGAAATGCTGCAGCGCCGGGTCGAACTTCTGGCCGACCAGCTGTCATCTGGTGTCGGTGCGCAAGCCGCGTGGGCCGAGCAGTTTGCCCGCAAAACCCGCGCCATCGGCCTGTCACCGGATACCACCATCGAAGGCGCCAGCGCGGCCATCGAGGTTTGGGAAGCGATGCCGGCCCTGCAGGGCGAGCACGACAACCGCGCCGGTCGCGTCGCCGGCATGCGACGCGATATCGAGTCCTTCGAGACCGACCTTGCGGCCCTCGTCACCCGGATCGCCCCGGATCTCGCCGGTCAGGACGGTGCCGACACCGTCGTGGAACTGCACCGGCGGCTTCAGCACGCCCAGGGCATCGCTGCCCGCCGCGATGCGGCCACCACCCAGATCAAGGAGCTGGAGCTCAGGCTCGGCCGCGCCACCGACGCCGCCCGGGAAGCCGGCGAGCGCCTCGCACACCTCACCGCCACTGTCCCCGAGGGCCTCGACTTGACCGACCTCGTGGCCCGGCTCCGGCACCGCGATGAGCTGGTCGAAACCATCCTGCGCAGCCGGCGGCGTTTCCGCGATGCCGCCGAGGGTGTTGACGAGGTCGAACTGCGAGCCGAACTTGTCGGCTTCGATCGCGATGCCGCCCTCGCCCAAGCCGCGGCGCTGGCCGAAGCCGAGGCCCGGCTCGCCGAGGAGATCAACGAGCACTATGCCCTCCTCAAACAGGCGAAAGACCGCCGCGAAGCGCTGGAGTCAGGCGGCGGCGTCGAACTCGCCGTGTTCGAAAAGCATGCCGCCGAAGCCGAAATCCTCGATGTTGCGCGGCAATGGGTGACGCTCAAGCTGGCCTCGAGCCTCCTTGGCGCCGCGATGGATCGCCACCGCCGCGCCAATGCCGATCCGATGGTGGAGCGCGCCGGGCAATTGCTCACGGCCCTCACCGGCGGCTCGCTCACCGGCCTCGCGCAGGATTATGGCGACGATGACGTCCCGCGGCTGGTGGGCCTCCGCCCTTCCGGCGAGCGGGTCGGCGTCAACGCCATGAGCGAGGGGACCCGCGACCAGCTCTATCTGGCGCTGCGGCTCGCCTACCTCGAAGATTTCGCCCGCCACAACGAGCCGGCACCCTTTGTCGGCGACGACATCTTCCAGACCTTCGACGACGAACGCACGCGGGCCGGCCTCCGCGTCCTCGCGTCGACGGCAGGCAGCGTGCAGCCAATCTTGTTCACCCACCACCGCAGCGTCGTCGATGCGGGACAGGCCGCGCTGGGAAGCGATCTCGACCTGATCGAGTGGTAGCGGGCTTTCGCGCCGAAGATAGCGATGTAGGTGAATGGCGCGCCCGGAACGATTCGAACGTCCGACCCTCAGATTCGTAGTCTGATGCTCTATCCAGCTGAGCTACGGGCGCCTGCCGGCCGGGGTGACCCCGGCGGAACGGGGAGAGCCATACATGGGGCCGCTGGCGATTGCAAGCGGGCAGCGGCAGCCAAATTGACAGGCACGTGACACCCCGCCGAGCCGACCCGCCCGGTCGCGGATCGCTCAGTTGCGGCGGCTGTCGGCGGGAAAACTGACGTCGAAGCGGGTGCCTGCCGGCTGGTCGATGAAGGCGAGTCGCCCGCCCTGGCTCTCGGCAAGTTCGCGGGCAATGGCGAGGCCGAGACCAGTGCCCCCGGCGCGGGCCGAGCCCTCGAAAGCGACGAACAGGTTCTCCCGGGCCCGGGGCGGCAGGCCGGGGCCGTTGTCGGCAATCGAGATCGTCAGCCACTCGGCCGCCTCGAGATAGCCCGCGCTGATCGCCGGCGCCTCGATCTTGCCATTGGCCGCTTCGAGAGCCTCGCGGGCGTTCTTGATCAGGTTGATGAAGATGCGCTCGGTGTGCTCGGCATCGGCTTCCAGTACCAGTTCGGCGGGCACGACATTGTGCCAGGCGATGGTCGGATGGCCGGCCAGCCCGGCGCCGAACGCCGCCTCCTCCAGCACATCGCGCAGCCGCAATGGCACCGGGCGCGGCGGGGTGACGCTCTGGCGGCCGTAGTCCAGCACCGACTGGGCAAAGCCGATGGCCTTGTCGATCGACTGCACGAGCCGCGGCGCCAACCGCTGCACCTTGGGGTCGTCGAGCGTTGCCACCTGGTCGGAGAGCAGTTGCGCCGAAGTCAGCGTGTTGCGGAGGTCGTGGTTGATCTTGGCCACCGCGAGGCCGAGATCGGCAAGATGCCGGCGCTGGCGCAGCATCGAGAACAGGTCGGCTTCCATGGCGGCAAGTTCGGCCTCCATCACGCCGATTTCGTCGCCACGCGGGGTGGGCGAAATGATCAGCGCGGCGTTTTCGGGCGCGGCGCGAAACGCCACCATATTGCCGGTCAGCCGCTGGATCGGCGCGATCAAGATCCGCGAGAGCAACAGGTAGAGCACCGCGGCGGTGACGATGGCCAGGGCCAGCCAGAGCACCACGAAGCTGCGTGAATAGGCCCAGAGTTCGGCGCGCAGCGGCGCCTCCGGCATCAGCACCTCCACGGTGGCGGCCTCTCCACTGTTCTCTGTGC
Organism: uncultured Devosia sp.; assembly: GCA_964399695.1. Classification (GTDB taxonomy): domain Bacteria; phylum Pseudomonadota; class Alphaproteobacteria; order Rhizobiales; family Devosiaceae; genus Devosia_A. The sequence continues at coordinate 87,224 of CAYNRZ010000010.1, forward strand.
CGACAATGCGCAGCACCCGGCCATCGGGGGCGAGCAGCGTGTCGATGACGCCCACGGCGCGGGCCATCATCCCGGCCTCGTTCATGTCGACGGTGACCGCCTCGCGCGGCAGTTCGACGCCGTCGCGCTCGATCAGCTGGCTCTGTCCTTCGCGGCGATAGACGATGGCGAAGGCTTCTGCCGAGCCGAGCAGCCGGTTGGTCAACATGCGTGGCAGGTTCATGGCGTCGGGCACGGCATCGAGCACGCGCGCCGCCACCGAGCCGACCCGCAGGCGATCGGCGAGCCAGTCCTGCCGGAACGCGGCGGCGAAGGGGAAGTAGAGGACGATTTCGACGGCGAGGATCACCACCACGATGGTGGCGATCAGCTTGACCGAAAGCCCGGACAGCAAACCGGGCATCTTGCGGGTAGGTGAAGCCATCGCCCGATCACTAGCGCATTTCACACTTGTTTGAAATCGGCACGTCCGTTTCGAACCATACGGGTCCGGCGGCGTTTCGGACCAGCCGTCAGCCGAGCGCGCGCACCAGCTTCTGCCACATGGCTAGCCAGCGCGGTGGTCCCTCAAGACGCTGGGCGGTCTCGCCCAGCTGATTCGCAATCTGGGCGAGGCTGGCGCTGGCCGTGGCAAAGCCGGCGAGGTCGGTGACTTTCAGCCGTTGCGCGATTGCCAGCGAGAACAGCGCCACCAGTTCGCTCGCGCCGTTGCCGGCGATACCGACTCCGATGATCCTGCCGCTGCGGTCGACCAGCACCTTGGCGACGCCATAGGTTTCGCGGCTGGCGCGGGCCCAGTCGGTTTCGCCATAGGCGCCACGCAGCACCGAAAAGCTGGTGCCGAGCCGGCGGCGGGCCGCCTGCTCTGTCAGGCCGACCTCGGCCAGGGGCGGGCTGGTATAGATCACCGAGGGTACCGGCATGGCGGGTGCCGGCAGCGAGAGCACGGCCCGGCGCACCAGTTCACTGGCCTGGGCGCGGGCGGAGGCGGCCGAGTAGACGCCGCCCATGGCATCGCCGATCACGAAGACACGGCGGTTGGTGGTGCGCATCGGTCCGGTGAGTTGCAGGCGCGCCGGGTCATCCTTGGCTCGCCTGATGCCGGCCTTGTCGAGATCGAGGCCGTCGAGCAAGGGGGCGCGGCCGGTGGCGACCAGGATGTGCGAGACATCGAGCAACTCCTCGGCCTCGCCCTCGGACACCATCACGCCGATGCCCATCGAGCGCGGCTGGATGGCGACCACATTGGCCGGGGCACGGACGGCCACCCCCTCCTCCACCAGGCGGCGGAGCACCACTGCCGTGAGGTCGGAATCGGTCGCTGCAAGCGGCATGTCAGGCGACACCAGCGTCACCGCGCAGCCGAGCCGGCGATAGGACTGCGCCAGCTCCAGCGCCTCCGGCGTCCCGCCGATCACCAGCAGATGCGTCAGCTTGCGCGTGTTGTCGAGAATCGTCTCGGCGGTGAAATACGGTACGGCTTCGAGCCCGGGGATCTGCGGCACCCGCGTCGCAGCGCCCGTGGCAATGACATAGCGGTGGGCGCGAATCTGCGTGTCGCCGGCGATGAGGGTCCGCCGGTCGACAAAGCGCGCCGTGCCGGCAATCAGTTCGGCGCCGATGGCTTCAAGATGCGCTGGCGAGGTCGCGGGCCTCAGGGCCGCGATCACCTGCGAGACATGATCGTGCACCCGGCGGAAGCTGACGCGCGCCCCATCGACGGCGATGCCGAAGCGGCCGGCCTCACGCATGCCATCCAGGCGAGCCGCTGCTGCCGCAAGCGCCCTCGCGGGAATCATCCCAGAATTCAGGGCGTTGCCGCCGATGCGCGCACGCTCGACCACCAGCACGCTGGCGCCTGCCGCCCGCGCCGCCTCGGCTGCGGCCAATCCTCCGGCGCCGGCCCCGATGATGCAGAGGTCCGGAGTAAGATAATCCGCCAATTCAGCCCCTTGTCGCCCCGCCGCCGCTCAGCCGACCGTCCTTCGCCCGGATCCGGCAACCACTTGCCCGGACGCGGCGAATGAGACACTGGAGCGGGTGGTGAAGGCAACAGGCAAGTGCCGTTTTGCTCAGGCCGATCCCACTTGTTGCGGCATTTTGGTAGTGTCTCAGTTTGAAATTTAGCTCGCGGGCTTGATGTCAAAGCACCGCGTTTGCTGGGGGCGGGATGTTGTCCCACCGTTCCGCAATCGCAGCACAGGCCGCAACCATATTCTTGTGCTTGCTGACGCTGTCTCCTGGGGCCGGATAACACGCCCCGGAGTACGCATCGATGGTGATGCACAGCTTGTTTTCGGGCTCCGCGTCAGCCTCTATCGCTGTCTCTGCAAGGTAGGCGCGCAGCAACGCTGACTGCCAATCGCCGACTTCAGGCTTCAGGGCCTTTGCCTTGGCATACCGAAACGACGCAGCGCCAAGCTTGACCTTGTTGGTTTTTGTCACCCTGCGCAGACGAAACTGAATATCGGGCTTTACCTTCACTCCCTCCCAGACAACAGCGCCGGCCGTGCCTGGCGCCAAGATTTCCGAATCTGGGATCACCATTGCAGGCACGGCCAGCGCTGCGCTGTCGAGATAGTCGGCATTGTGATCGTACAGATCGCGGTCAAATTCTGTGTCAGCCATGCGCTGACGCAACTTATTGGCGGCCTCGATCAAATCTGCGATGTCGGGATTCTCGGAGCGGAAGAACTTTGATAGCGTCTGTTTAGCTTCGTCGTGCTGCACCAGCCGGGCTATCGGCTGGTACTTGCAGCCAACCAATATGCTGCGTCGCGCCAAGTCGCTTCCTGCCATGTAGTCGGCAAGGAACCGAGCGGAAATTTGGGGAGTCTTAACCAGCCGATGCGTCTTCTTATCGTCAGCCATGATTCGACCTACGGTGATGTGTGATGGATGACTTATACTACAGTGTGAGCCTGGATCGTGATCGCATTCTGTGTCTTGCACCGCTGACCGAACGCCGGTTGGCAATGGCGGGTCAAGAAATCCTCGATACCAGCGGATATTTTCTTTTTGAACAACAGGGGGAAGGCGACTTCGCAACGGTCGAAATTCTCGCCCACGTTGTTTCCGATGCGGCCGTTGCGCGCCTCCGCGACAAATTCAATATGTCCTAGGCGAGCAACGTCTTCTTGTAGGGACCACGCTTCCCGGCCTTCGGCGCAACAGCGTCGATCAGCCCGACAATCCACTCCACGTCGTGAAGCTCTTTGTCGATGCCAGCAGCCATCGCCGGGGACATGCGGAGCGTCTTGTGCACGCGGCAGAAGTTGTAGTGGACGAAGTACAGGCTCAGCATGTGGATATGGTTGTCCACCTTCTTGGAGAAGGCATTCGTTAACCGCGTGAACCGGCGCATGGACATGCGCATGGTGAGGTTCTGGCGTTCCACATAGCTGGTGCTGATGTGGTCTTCGGCAGGGCGACCGACGATAGTTTCTTTTTTGGCGCCGATGCACTCAGCCGGGCTGTAGCGCCCTTTGGCGCTTTCCGGCGCCGTGCCGTAAATCTTGACCAGCATGGCGTAGTCAACGTCGATTCCGAAGGCGCCTTCAACGGCTTCCAGATACGCCTTGTGGCCATCGGTCGTAAGCTGGACGCGATTGGCGAGGCGTTCTGATACGTCCTGCATGAACTCGTTGGCGTAGCCAGCGTCACGACCGCCCACGAGATAGCTGATGATCAGTTTGCTATCCGCGTCCAGCGCCGTCCAGGTCCACGCATCGCCAGCGCCCTCAACCGGAGTCTTCATCGTGCCGACGTTCTTCTGCTTGGCGGCGACAAACGACCAGATCTCATCGCACTGGACCCGCTTGGCCTTCACGTCACGAACGTTGTCGTAATGGTAGGCGGCGCAAGCGCGGCCTGCGTCCTCGAGCAACTTGGTCACCGTGTTGATCGACACGCCAGTGATGCGGGAGATCGACCGCATGGACGAGCCCTCCACCAGCATGGAGAGGATTTGGACGCGGGTCTTGGTGTCGAGCTTGTTCATCGCCCGACCATATGAACTTTTATGCTTAGCGTCAAGCATTATGATCACTTTGTTGAAACAAAAAGCCCGCGCTTTTGGGGCGCGGGCTTGCCAGTGTTCTTAAAGAGAGACTGAGCTAAGAAGCTTCTCTCTTCTCGTCATCCAACCAATAACCATCGTTATCGTTGGAGGCGCCGCCGCTGTGGGATACGCTTTCCTGACGAACGCGATGGAAATTGAATACCAGCTCGTCCGCCACATCAAAGGCGGCGCGCGGCTTCAATAGGTCGAACAGCCGGTCGATGGCATCGTCGAATCGAGTTTTGGCTTCGCACGCCTTCACTTTATCCATCTTGAATACCGTCTTGACGGCATAGATCCTGAGCAACTTCTCGTTCCCAGGCGACAACGGCTGTGCGCCGGCTTCAATCCGAGACAGCGTCTCGGCGGCAAGTTCGATCTTCTCGGCCAAGTCCTTCTGCTTAAGTCCGAGCGCCTTACGCACGAACTTGATCTCAGCGCCGTTCAGCTTCCGAGGGTGCAGCACCCGAGAAAGAACGATCTCGCACAGGAGCGCGTCGAGGTCAGGGATCACGTAGTCGACGACGGCACCAGTGGCTTTGTCGAAGGTAACCTGAACAGCGTCGTTCAAAACAACCTTGAAGGGGGCTCCGATATCCTTCGCGACAAATGATTCCACCACGTAGGACTCAACCCCCCCATGCTGAACCAATTGCATCTGCGTCTCCTTCACTCTCTGTATATGTCATATAGCGACAAACGGTACTCAGATGAGTTGACGACAATAGTCATCACCACTCTGACTCCATCTACCGTCTCCGCCCTCAGCGACCACAGACCTCGGTCTTCAAGCATGTCACTTCGAAATATCGTTCCGGTCTTGAGAATGTAGTTCACGTCGGTAAGGTCGAGCCCAAGCTGGTACAGCTTGCCCGACATCCCAACAGGCACTCCCACATCGAAGATTCCGTCCGCCACCCAGGTCCGGATGAAGGTCGCCTCGATCTCGAACCTCTCGACTGCCATTCTTGACGCTCGCGGTATGTTTCGATGCGTCAACGTACCCTAAACTTGACGAGCCGTCAAGTTTTCTGGCCCCACCGCTTCTCAGCCGCCTTCCTGGCAATCTCGGCCCGGCGTTCCGGCGTCATAGACTTGGCACGAGCCGCCCCGCCCTTTTTGCCAAGGGCCTGGGCGGCTTTGTCCTTGTCGTCGTCGGGAACCTCGTCCTCGATTTCACCAGTGGCGATCTTGCCGATGGTGACGGCCAGGCCGATGGCGTCGGCGGGGCGCTTCTGTCCTTTAGGTCCGATGGGCATCCTTACTCGGCCGCCTCTGCGATGGCTTCCTGCTCTTCGATCTCTTCCGCCGGATCGGGCGCCGGAGCTGCCGGCCTGTTCGCGATTAGGGCGGTAACATCGCTCCACTCTTCCATGCGGAAAACGTGGACGCGGCGAACCCAAGCACAGAAACTTGGAGCGGAGTTGCGAAGCGCACTCTGTAGCGTCATCAGAGCGGTGATGGGGTCGTGATCTAGTTCGGTGTGGTACAATGACCCTTGCGGATGCGCCGTGAAGCCGCACGAGGCGAGCGCGTCAGGGATTTCCCTCTGATAGACGCGCGTGACATCAGCAGGAGACATTCCGCCAGCAGCTCTCATGCCCGCAGTGTCGAGATCGAATGCGATTGCGTATTGTGCCATAGCGGCCTCCATGCTTTGCGCTAAGCATATAGGGGTTGGGGCCGGAGCGCGACAGGCAAGCCGTCAAATTTCAAACTGAGACACTACCGGCATTTTCGTCGCGTTGACTCGGTGGGGGCAATTGCCTATAAGCCCGGCCAATCTGCCGAAAGCGGCTCCGCAAGGTGCTGGCTGGCCAGCACTTGCTGCATTCAGGAATTAGAGGAACCGCGCGCGGGCGTGGTCAGAAGCTATGTCGAAACGTACTTTCCAGCCGAGCACGCTCGTTCGCACGCGCCGCCATGGCTTCCGCGCCCGCATGGCCACCAAGAATGGCCGCAAGGTCCTGGCTCGCCGCCGCGCCGTCGGGCGCAAGCGCCTGTCTGCCTAAGGCATGGGGCGGTGATCGCCGCCACAATGCGGGAGGCTGCTGTGCGGCGCCTCAGGAAACGTGCTGAATTCGTCAGGGCCGCCCGAGGCAATCGCGTCGGGCGCTCTGCGTTTTCGCTGCAATGCGTGGCGCGCGATCTCGATGAACCCGGCCTTGGCTTCACCGTGACCAAGCAGCAGGGCAACTCGCCCGAGCGAAATCGCATCCGGCGACGGTTGCGTGCCGCTGCCGAGGCTTGCGCCGGCGGCTTTGAAAACCGACATGACTACGTATTGATCGGGCGCCGTGAGGCGCTCGGCATCGATTTTGCCCGCCTCGTCGCCGAGCTCGCCTCCTCCCTCAACAAGATTCACGCCCGGAACCCCCGCTGATGCAGAACGAAACCAACCGCAATATGATCATTGCGATCGTCCTGAGCATGGTGGTGCTGTTCGGCTGGCAGTTCCTCGTGGCCGGCCCGCAGCTCGAACAGGCGCAGCGCCGTGCCGCGATCGAGCAGCAGCAGGCTGCCAGCGATACCGGCCTTGCAGCTCCGGCCGCCGATGGCAGCGTGGCGCCTGCCGCCACGGCAACGCAGGCTGCCGGCACCTTCGCCGACCGTGCGTCGGCCATTGCTGCCACGCCGCGCGTGACCATCGATACCGATGCCCTTGCCGGCTCGATCAGCCTCACGGGCGCCCGCATCGACGACATCAAACTCAAGCAGTACCGTGAGACGGTCGATCCCAACTCGCCGATCATCACGCTGCTCAACCCGAGCGGGGCACCGGGCGGCTACTATATCGAGCAGGGCTGGGTGCCGGCGAGCGGCGCGACGATCGCCGTGCCGGATGGCAATACGGTCTGGGCCGTCGAGGGCGAGAACCAGACGCTGACCGCGACGACGCCGGTTACCCTCAGCTGGGACAATGGCGCCGGCCTCACTTTCCGCCGCACCTACGCCGTCGACAACAACTACCTGTTCACGGTCACCCAGACGGTCCAGAACCAGACCGCTGGCGACGTGGCGCTCTACGCCTATTCGCGCATCGTGCGGCAGGGCACGCCGCAGGTCGCCAATTTCTTTGTCCAGCACGAAGGGCCGCTCGGCGTTCTCGGCTCGAACAACCTGATCTCGAAGAAGTACACCGATGTCGTCAACGACAAGCAGATCGACGCCACGTCAAATGGCGGCTGGATCGGCTTTGGCGACAAGTACTGGGCAACCGCGGTTCTCTCCGAGCCGCTGGCGCCGCTCAATGCCCGCATGTCGCATGTCAAGCAGGGCAATCTGGACGTCTACCAGACCAGCTTTGTCGAGAGCACGCCGGTGGTGGTGCCTGCTGCGGGAACGGCCGAGGAGACCAGCTATGTCTTCGCCGGTGCCAAGCGCGAAGGCGTCATTTCCGGCTATGAGAAGCAGTATGGCTTCGACCGGCTGGAGCTCTTGATCGACTGGGGCTGGCTGCACTTCCTCACCTACCCGATGTTCCTGCTGCTGCAGTTCCTCTACGGGATCCTGGGCAATTTCGGCCTCGCCATCCTCGCGGTGACGGTGCTGGTCAAGGCGGTGTTCTTCCCGCTCGCCAGCCGCTCCTACGCCTCCATGGCGGCGATGCGCCGGGTGCAGCCGGAAATGAAGGCGATCCAGGAGCGCTTCAAGGACGATCGCGTCCAGCAGCAGCAACAGATGATGGAGCTGTACAAGAAAGAGAAGATCAACCCGCTCTCGGGCTGCTGGCCGGTGCTGATCCAGATCCCGGTGTTCTTCTCGCTCTACACCGTCATCTTCATCTCGCTCGAAATGCGACACGCGCCGTTCTTCGGCTGGATCGTCGATCTCGCGGCGCCCGATCCGACCAATATCTTCAACCTGTTCGGCCTGATCCCGTTCAATCCCACCACCATTCCGGTGATCGGCGGCCTGCTGCACCTGGGCGTCTGGCCGGTGATCATGGGCATCACCATGTGGGTGCAGATGAAGCTCAATCCGCCGCCGCCCGATCCGACGCAGGCGATGATCTTCAACTGGATGCCGATCATCTTCACCTTCATGCTCGGCACGTTCCCGGCCGGCCTCGTGATCTACTGGGCGTGGAACAACCTGCTCAGCGTCACCCAGCAATGGTTCATCATGAAGCGCCACGGCGCCGAGGTCGACTTGGTCGGCAACATCCTCGCGACGTTCAAGCGCAAGCCCAAGCCGGCCGACACCAAGGCCGGTTGATCGGGCTGAACCCGGCACAAGCCAAAGGGCGCGGCACCGACAGGTCCCGCGCCCTTTGGCTTTGTGTCGGTTGCGGCTACGGGAGCTTCTTCAGGAACCCGGCGAGATCGGCCGTCACGTGGTGGACGTGGTCGGCGCCGGTGCGCTGCAACTCCCAGGCCTCCACCTGCTCATGGGCGTAGTCCTCGGTGGCCACCACATGCACCGTCGCCATGCCGACTTCGTGCGGCACGACGAGGTTCTTTTCGAGATCGTCGAACATCACCGCCCGCTCCGTTTCGATGCCGTGCTTGGCAAAGAACACCTCATAGGCCTCGGGCAAAGGCTTCGGCCGATAGCTCATGGCCCGGATATCGAAGATGTCCTCGAAAAGCTCGTCGGCATTGCCGAGCCGGTGCAGTACCGAGCGGGCGTGGCCGACATCGCCATTGGTCAGGATGAACTTCCGGCCCGGCAGGGCGCGGATGGCATCGACCAGGTCGGGATGGGCATCCACCGGAGAATAGTCGATGGCGTGCACGGTGTTGAGGAAATGGTCGGGGTCGACATCATGCCGCTGCATCAGCCCGTTCAGCGTCGTGCCGTAGTCGCGATAATAGGCCTTCTGCAACGCCCGCGCCTCGTCATAGGGCAGCTGGGTGACGCTGACCATATAATGCGAGATCAGCTGGTCGATCTGGGCGAACAGGTTGCACTCACGCGGATAGAGCGTGTTGTCGAGGTCGAAGACCCAGTCGGTGACATGCGAAAGGCTGGCGCCGGGCTGGAGCCGGGTCGGTGCGGGGCGGATCTGGTCGTTCATACGTGCCACCATAGCGCAATCGGAGGCGGCATTCACCTGTCTCCCGGCGCATGCCTGCTCCTCAATCAATCACTTGATTGAGACGGTTCGCGCTGCTATCAGCACGCCGCCGACGGTTCCTTCCCGATCGCGGTGTTCGACGGATACCCAATGAGCGAGCTGGCACCCGCACCGCGGCGCGAATCGAGTGAAGATCGTCGGCAGGCGATTGCCGAAGCCGCGCTGGCGCTGGTTGCCGAACACGGCTTCGAGGGCCTCCGGACCCGCGCCATTGCCGAGCGCGTCGGCATCAATATCGCCACCCTGCATTATCACGTGCCCACCAAGGCGGCGCTGTCGGGGCTGGTGGCCGATGCGCTGAGCGCCCGCTTCCGTGCCCAGCCCATTGCCCGCCCGCGCGACCACCTGCCGCCTGCCGCCCAACTCGAGCACGAATTCTACGATTTCCTCGAGATGCACACCGAGCACCCGGAACTGCTGGTGGTGATCTCGGAACTGATCGGCCGCGCCCAGCGCGATCCCGATGTGCGCGAGGCGGTCCAGCCGATCCTCTACAAGTGGCACGGCATGATTGCCGCCATCCTCGCCGCCGGCCGCGCCGATGGCAGCTTCCGCCGCGATCTCGATCCGGACGCCGGCGCCACGCTCGTCATCGGCGCCCTCAAGCAATTCTCCCGCCAGCCCGATCGGTCGCTGGCCACCTATCACCGGCTTTGCGCCGAACTCAGACGCGCGCTGGGCGCGCCACCCATGCCCCAACAGGACTTGCCATCATGACCCAGACGTTCAAGGTCCCAACCAACAAGGCCGAGGCCGATCCGAGGCGCTGGGTGGCGTTGTTCGTCCTCTTGCTGGCCAGCTTTATGAATCTGATCGACGTCACCATCGTCAATGTCGCGCTGCCCAGCCTGCAGCAGAACCTCGGTGCCGAACCGCACGAACTCGAGTGGGTCATTGCCGCCTATACGCTGGCCTTCGCGCTGGGCCTGCTCCCCTTCGGCCGGCTCGGCGACATGATCGGGCGCACGCATGTGTTCCTCGTCGGGGTGGGCCTGTTCACCCTCGCCTCGGCGCTTTGCGGCCTCGCCCCGTCGATCGAATGGCTGATCTTTGCCCGCGTGCTGCAGGGTCTTGCCGGCGGCATGATGACGCCGCAGGTGCTCGCCATCGCGCAGGTCACCTTCCCGCCCGAGGAGAAGGGCCAGGCCTTCTCCCTGTTCGGGCTCAGCGCCGGCCTTGCCGCCGTCACCGGTCCCATTGTCGGTGGCCTGTTGATCGGCGCCAACTTCATGGGCCTCGACTGGCGCCCGATCTTCCTGGTCAACATCCCGTTCGGCGTTGCGGCCGTGGTGGCCGGCTGGTTCCTGATCCCGCGCATGCCGGGCCATCCGGAGCTCAAGACCGATTTCGTCGGCGTCGGGCTTTTCATCATCGCCACGGTGGCGCTGGTGTTCCCGCTGGTGGAAGGCCGTGCCTTCGGCTGGCCGATCTGGATCTTCGGGCTGATGGCGTTCTCGCTCGTCGTCGTCGCGCTGTTCGTCCTGTGGGAACGGCGCCAGGCCGAGGCGGGGCAACCGCAGCTCCTCAGCTACAGCCTGATCTCCAACCCGAACTTCCTCCTCGGGCTGCTCGTCACCACCATCTTTGCCTCGGGCGTGCCGGCGATGTTCATGGTCATCTCGCTGCTGCTGCAGTCGGGCTATGGGTTGAGCCCGCTCGAGTCGGGCCTCACCAACACGCCGTTCTCGGCCGGTGTGCTGGCCGTGTCGCTGTTCATCGGCCGGCTGGGACAACGCTATCTGCGCGCCCGCCTCGCGGTCGGCGCCGCGCTCCTGGTCATCGGCATCACCTGGCTCGAGTTCATCGTGCGCGGCCTTGGCGATACGGTCAGTCACTGGGTGTTCCTGCCGCCGCTGCTGGTCGCCGGCCTCGGCCTCGGCACCGGGTTCTCGGGGCTGTTCCAGACCGTGCTCTCCAGCGTCTCGCCACGCGATGCCGGCGCCGGTTCGGGTGCATTGCAGGCCTTCCAGCAGATCGGCGGCGCCATCGGCGTGGCGCTGGTCGGGCAGATCTTCTTTGCCGGCCTTGCCACAGAACTCGCCGCCGGCCAGACGCCACAAGCCGCCTTCGCCCACGCGGCAAGCCCGGCCATCGTCTACCAGATCGTCAGCTTCGCGCTGGTGGTGGTGCTGGTGCCGTTCCTGAGGATCCGCCCACCATCACCCGATGCCGGCCGCCCCGCCATGACGCCAGTCATGGCGGAGTGACAGGAGAGGGGTGCCCTTGCTGCCTGATGCACGACGACCGCCGGGTCGTCCGCCAAAATGAAGAGACGACACGGCCTCCTGGCCGGCTTGACCGGCCTTGTGAAGCGCCTTGCGTCTATGGCGCAAACCCCTCCAAAACAACCTTGCCGCGCATGCGGCCGGATTCGACCAATGCGTGCGCCTGCCGCAGATTGTCCACCGACAGCGGGCGCAGGATTTCAGTGACGGTTGAGCGGACACGGCCCTCGTCGACAAGCCCTGCCACTCGGGCCAGGATTTCCCCCTGGCGGGCGATATCGACTGTGCCAAAGAGCGGGCGGGTGAACATGAGTTCCCAGTGCACCGAGACCGCCTTGCGCTTGAAGGCCATGATATCGAGCTGCGAAGGATCATCGATCAGGCCGAACCGGCCTTGAGGGGCGATGATTTCCGCTATGTCGGCGAGGTGGCGGTCGCTCGCAGTGGTGGAAAAGACGAATCCGGGCGCACCGACACCAAGCTCGGCGAGTTGGGCCGCCATGGAACGGCTGTGGTCGAGCACGTGGTGCGCACCAAGCTGTCTGACCCAGCCTGCTGTCTCAGGACGGGAACCCGTGGCAATGACGGTGAGGCCGGTCAGGGCGCGGGCCAACTGGATGGCCATTGAGCCGACGCCTCCTGCACCGCCGATGATCAAGATGGCGTCGCTGCCGGGCACCGCCCGCTCAACGTTCAGTCGGTCGAACAGCATTTCGTAGGCAGTGAGGGCGGTCAGCGGCAGCGCCGCCGCTTCGGCAGCCGAAAGCGTATTCGGACGTCGCGCTGCGATGCGCGCATCGACGACATGCCGTTGGGCATTGGTGCCGGGGCGATCGATTGAGCCGGCATAATAGACTTGGTCGCCAACTGCGAAACCGGTGACGGCCGAGCCGAAACCGATCACCGTGCCCGCCGCATCCCATCCCAACACCCTGCCGCCCTCGGGCGCAGCGGCGGATTGCCGGATCTTGGTATCGACGGGATTCACCGAAACGGCCTCGACGCTGACGAGCAGGTCATGTGGTCCTGGCGTGGGTTCGGGTAGATCGATCTCGACGAGCGCGTCTGGCCGATCGATGGGCCCCGGATAGCGATAGGCTATTGCTTTCATGGATGTTCCTCTGGTGTGGACATGCGCAGGAACTGCGCTTACATCCCTCAAGAGGCAATACGCACAAGCAAAGCATATAGTACCCAAAAGGATACTGTGATGGCCAAGGTGAGCCATACTCGGTTCGACTGCAGCCCGGGCTGCGCCGTCGAAGCCGCGATCAACCTGATCGATGGCAAGTGGAAATCGGTGATCCTGTTCCACCTGCTCGACGGCACACTGCGGTTCAGTGCCTTAAGACGAATGGTGGGACAGATCACCCCGCGCATGTTGACGCATCAGTTGCGCGAACTGGAGGAGGACGGGCTAATCGTGAGAGAGGTCTTTCCCCAGGTGCCGCCCAAAGTGGAATACAGCCTCTCCAGCCTGGGACGCAGCATGGAGCCGATTCTGCTGGCGCTGAAGAGTTGGGGAGACGCCAATATCGGGCTCTACGGCAAGCCAAGAAGCGAAACCGAGCGGCAACCGTCGTTCGACTCTTGAAAGCAGCAGGAGCGCCAATCGGTGCCCCTCGCCTTGCCTTGTCGGTTACGGGTCAGCGCACGATCAGCGTGCCCGCGCCATGCTCGGTGAACAGCTCCACCAGCACCACGTGCGGGGTCTTGCCGTTGAGGATCACCACGCCCTCGACGCCGTTCTCCAGCGCTTCGAGGCAGGTCTCGACCTTGGGGATCATGCCGCCCGAAATCGTGCCATCGGCGATCAGCGCCTTGGCGTCGCGCACCGTCAATTCGGGGATGAGCTTCTTGTTGCCGTCGAGCACACCATCGACGTCGGTGAGGAACAGCAGGCGCTTGGCACCGAGCGAGCCGGCGATGGCGCCCGCAAACGTATCGGCGTTGATGTTGTAGGTCGCACCATCGCGGCCCGGCGCCACCGGAGCGATCACCGGGATCATCTCGGAGCGGGCCAGCGTATCGAGCAGGGTGCGGTCGACTTCCACCGGTTCGCCGACAAAGCCGAGGTCAAGCACGCGCTCGATGCTGGAGCCGGGGTCCTTGATGCGCTTTTCGGCTTTCCTGGCAAACACCATGTTGCCATCCTTGCCGCAAAGGCCGATCGCCCACTCGCCCTCGGCATTGATCAGCGCGACGATTTCCTTGTTGATCGAGCCCGCCAGCACCATCTCGACCACTTCCATGGTGCGCTGGTCCGTAACGCGCAGCCCGCCCTCGAACTTGGATTCGATGCCGAGCTTGGCCAGCATCGAAGCGATCTGCGGCCCGCCCCCATGCACGACGATCGGATTGACCCGGCTCTGCTTCAACAGCGCAATGTCGCGCGCGAAGGCACGGCCGAGGCTGATATCGCCCATGGCGTGGCCACCATACTTCACCACGACGGTCTTGCCTTCGTAGCGCTGCATATAGGGAAGCGCCTGCGACAGGACGGCGGCGTCGCGGGAGAAACTCTCGATGTCTGGCATGGCGCGCTTCGTTTCCATTTCAATCGTCCTATAGCGCATTCCAGGGGAGTCGAAAGCGCTTTTGCAAGGCTCGCGTTCAACACGTCAAACGTGAGGGTTTCGTGACCGTAAAGCGCGACAGGCAGCTAGGCAGTTCCATGTGTCACGGCTAGTGTGCCGGCATGGCTGGCTCCCCCCATGAAATCGCCGATCTGATCGCCCGCACGGCATTGCGGGACCGGGCCGCGTTTCGCGATCTCTACCAGCGCACCAGCGCGAAACTCTTCGGGGTGACGCTGCGTATCTTGAAAGACCGCGCAGAAGCCGAGGAAGCGTTGCAGGAGGTCTATGTGAAGATCTGGCAGCGCGCCGACCGCTTCGTCGCCACCAATTACAGCCCGATCAGCTGGCTGGTGGCGGTGGCGCGCAACCATTGCCTCGACATGATCCGGGCGCGAAAGCCGGTGGCCGAGGAGATCGGCGAGGCTCTCGAGATCGCCGATGGCGGGCCGGATCCGGAAGCGGCCAGCATCGCCAGCGGGGAACGCGCCCAGATCGACAATTGCCTCGATACGCTTGAGGCCGACAAGGCCGACTGCGTCAAGGGCGCCTATCTCGACGGCTATAGCTACGAAGAGCTGGCGGCGCGCCACAAGGTGCCGCTCAACACCATGCGCACCTGGCTAAGGCGCAGCCTGTTGAAACTGAGGGAGTGCCTTTCGGCATGAGCATGGACAGCACAGAGGGCAAGGGCGAGGACGACCGCGTGCTGGTCGCCGAGTATGCGCTCGACCTGCTGGAAGGCGGCGAGCGCGCGGCGGTGGCACGCCGTATCGCTGCCGAACCTGGGCTCAAGGCCGAGCTGTCGCTCTGGCGCCACCGCCTCCAGTCGCTGGACGCACAGTTCACCCCCCAAACCGCTCCGGCCCAGAGCTGGACCCGCATCGAGCAGCGCCTGTTCGGCGACACTGCGCCGAAGCGGCAGGGCCTGTTTGCCTGGTGGTCATCGCTGCCCGTGCTCCGTGGGCTGGCAGCCGCTGGATTCCTCGTTGCCATCGGTGCCATCGGCTACAATCTCGCGCAGCCGCCGCGGCTGGATCCGCAGGCGCTGGCCAACCAGCTCGTCGCCGCGATGAGCGCCGAGGACAGCTCGGTCAGCTTCGTGGCACTCTACAGCCCTGAAACCGGCATGCTGCGGCTCACCGCGCTCAGCGGCGAAGCGGTGCCGGATCGCGACTACCAGCTCTGGGCCATCCAGGGCGAAAATGCCCCGGTGTCGATGGGCCTCGTCGCGATGGGCGACCGGCAGGAGATGCCGCTGCCGTCCGACCTGCCCGCGTCCTTCGCCGCCGGCACGGTATTGGCCGTCTCGCTCGAACCCAAGGGCGGCTCCCCCGAGCCCGGCCCGACCGGCCCGATCGTCGCCATGGGCAAAGCCACGCCGATCTGATTTCACCACCCCGCCGTACGATCAGGCGCCGGTCCTCTGGGCCGGCGCATCTGTTTCGTCATGGGCATGACAGCCGGGACGCGGGTACGAGAATCCGCCGGTTTTTGTTTCAGCAGATTCCGCAAATAAACCGCGCCGGACCAAAACGTGATCGCAAACTATCCGCGTCGGGGTCCCGTTCTTTCTCATGTCACTCGCCACAAGGCGAATACAGTCAAGAGGAAGGAACTGTCCCGATGAAACTCTCCACCCTGCGTGTACTTGCACTCTCCACCGTGATTTCGTTCGGCGCCCTCGCCGGTGCTGCCTATGCCGAGAACCCGATGGTCGGTGGCATGCCGATGTTCGAGAACAAGGACATCATCGACAACGCCGTCACGTCGCCCGACCACACCACGCTGGTTGCCGCCGTGCAGGCTGCCGGCCTCGTCGAGACGCTGAAGGGCGAAGGCCCGTTCACCGTGCTGGCTCCGGTCAATGCCGCCTTCGAGGCCCTGCCGGCCGGCACCGTCGAGACCCTGCTGAAGCCGGAAAACAAGGAAACGCTGACGACCATCCTCGCCTGCCACGTGATCCCGGCCAAGGCGCTCTCCACCGACATCACCAAGATGGTCATGGATGATGGCGGCGAGCACGTCGTCGACACCGTCGGCGGCTGCAAGCTGACCCTCAAGGCTGCCGACGGCAAGGTCACCGTGACCGACGAGAACGGCAATGTCGCCAACGTCACCATCGCCGACGTGATCCAGTCGAACGGTGTCATCCACGTCATTGACGCGGTGCTGCTTCCCAAGAGCTGAACCGCCGACCTGACGTGAGCAGGGCTGGCGCCCCAACTGCCAGCCAATCCCGAGCTGATCCTTCGCAGCTCTGGCGTGTCCCGGCCGCAACCGCCCCCCGCCGGCCGGGACACGAGCATTTGAATGCCCGTGCCCTCTCCACTGCCCTAGACTGAGCCAAACCCTGTCCCGGCCTATATCCCATGTGACCTCCAAGAGCGGTCGGGACGGGGTGCCCTGGAGAATCCGATGAAAGTTTCCCGTCGTTCCCTGCTGCTTGGCGGCACTGCCGTCGCCGCCATTGCCGCGCTCTACTGGCCGCGCCGCTCCGGCTCGTCGATGGCGGCCGACGAGACCTTCGAGTTTCAGCTCACCGACGCCGAATGGCAGGCCCGGCTCAGCCCCGCCGCCTACAAGGTGCTGCGCCAGCATGACACCGAGTATCCCGGCACGTCGGAACTGCTGGACGAGCACCGGCCCGGCATCTTCGCCTGTGCCGGCTGTGAACTCCCGCTGTTCGATGCGGCGACCAAATATGACAGCGGTACCGGCTGGCCGAGCTTTTATGAGCCCCTCGCCAATGCGGTGGGCGAGTCGACCGATCACCTGCTCGGTTACCCGCGAACCGAAGTGCATTGCCGCCGCTGCGGCGGTCATCTCGGCCATGTGTTCGACGATGGCCCGCAGCCGACGGGCCTGCGCTACTGCATGAATGGCGTTGCCCTGAGTTTCATCCCGGCGGCCGCAGCCTAGCGGCCTTCAGCGTCAAAGCTGTTCGATGGCCGCACCGCAGTACCTGTGTGCCGCGCCGGCTCTTGCACGCGGGCGCGAACCGCGCCACTTGATTGCTGATGAAGCTCACCATCCTCCAGACCGGCGACGTGCCCGCCCCGCTCCGTGACCGCTTCGGGCCGTATCCGCCAATGTTCCAGCGCATGTTCGCCTCGGCCGGACACGACTTCACCTACGAAACGATCCCCGTTCACCAAGGCGCCGGTTTTCCGGCGCCGTCCGGGCTCGAAGCCATACTTATCACCGGCTCCGCGGCCGGAGTGTATGATGACTATTTCTGGCTCGACCCGCTCCGCACCTTCATCCGCGAGGCCCATGCAGCAGAGGTCCCGATGCTCGGCATCTGCTTTGGCCACCAGATCATGGCGGATGCGCTCGGCGGCGACGTCCGCAAGTCGGAAAAGGGCTGGGGCCTTGGCCGGCACAGCTATGCGGTCAAGTCGCGGCCCGGCTTTCTTGCCACCGACCTGCCGGCACTTTCCATCGCCTGCTCGCACCAGGATCAGGTCATCGTGCCGCCACCCGGTGCCGAGGTGTTTCTCGGGTCCGACTTCACACCCAATGCCGGACTGGTCTATGCCGGCGGGCGCGCCCTTAGCCTCCAGCCGCACCCGGAGTTCGACGACGACTACAGCCTCGCCCTCGCCGAACTGCGTCGCGGCAAAGCACCCGACGCCGTCGTGGACGCCGCTGTCGCCTCGCTCGCGACTGCCTCTCACAGCGCGGAAATGGCCGGCTGGCTCGGGAATTTTCTGAGGCGCTGAAATCGCCGATTCAGGGCGGTTTCAGCTCGCAAAACGACCGAAACCTTTGTATTTACAATTTACTACGGTCTTTCTGAACATTCGTTCAGAGTCCGTTCATCATCATGGCAAATGTGGCAGGCGCCCGGCCTCAATGCGCCAGCAGCGCCGCGATTTCGGCACGCAACTCTTCCAGCCCGCTCTTCTTTTCCGCCGAGGTCAGCACCAGCTCAGGGTGCGCAGCCGGGCGCTTGGCAATCGCCGCCCGGGTCTTGCCGAGCGCGGCGGCGAGCTCGGCGCTGTTGGGCTTGTCGGCCTTGGTGATCACCACCTGATAGCTGACCGCCGCCTTGTCCAGCTCGTTCATCACACTGAGATCATTGGCATTTGGCCCATGGCGCCCGTCGATCAGCACATAGACGCGCCTCAGGTTCGGCCGTCCGGTGAGGTAGGCGTGGATCAGCTGGGTCCACTGCTTGACCTTCTTTTCCGGCGCCCGGGCATAGCCATAGCCAGGCATGTCGACGATCCTCAGCGGCGCCGACTGGCTCTCGAAGATGTTCAGTTCCTGCGTCCGCCCCGGCGTGTTCGACGTACGGGCCAGTCCGGTGGTGCCGGTCAAGGCATTGATCAGCGAGGACTTTCCGACGTTGGAGCGGCCGGCAAAGGCAATCTCGAGCCGGTCCGGATCAGGCAGATCGGCAATGGAGACGCAGCCCTTGATGAAGACAAAGGGCCGGGCAAACAGCAGCCGAGCCGCCTCGATCTCCGCATCGTTGAATCTGGGTTCGGTCATGCCCGGTCTTTAGGCGAGGCAGACCCGCTTGGAAAGGGGGCACAGGCGCCCACAGGCGTGAACGGCCCGGTCAGGTCTTGTTAAGGAAGCCGGGCGCATTGTCTTCAAATGCCCAGGAGGGTTCAAGATGTTGAAGACACTGAGAGTCCCGGCCGAACTGATCGCCCTGAGCCAGGTGCAGCGCGCCACGACACGCGAAGTCGGATCCCCACTCTATCTCCCGGCCTATGAGGACCGCCTGCTCGGCACGGACCCCTCATCAGACGTCGGCCGCGACCTCGAGGCCTCCGGCAGCTTCGCAATCGTCACCATCGGTGACGACGAGGACGACGACTTCTATTGAGGCTCAGGCCGCCGCGCCGGGGTTTCCGGCAGGATAGACGCCCAGCACGTTGAACTGGTCGGTGAAGAAGCGCAGTTCCTCAAAGGCCAGCTGAACGGCACGGTCCGAAGGCCGCCCCTCGATGTCGGCATAAAATTGCGTGGCGGTGAACGAGCCGTCGAGCATGTAACTTTCGAGCTTGGTCATGTTCACGCCATTGGTCGCAAAGCCGCCCATGGCCTTGTAGAGCGCGGCCGGCACGTTGCGGACGCGGAAGACGAAGGTGGTCTTCACCTTCTCCACCTCAGGGGCCGGTTCGACGGGCTGGCGCGCCACCACCAGGAAACGCGTGGTGTTGTGCGAGGCGTCCTCGATGTTGGAAGCGAGGATGCTCAACCCATAGACTTCCGCTGCAAAGCGCGAGGCGATCGCCGCCACCGACTTGTCGCCCTTTTCGGCCACTTCGCGGGCCGAACCCGCCGTGTCCACCGCATTGATGGTCCTGAACTTGTGCCGGGAAATGAACTTCCGGCACTGCCCCAGCGCCACCGACAGCGACTGCACCGCAACGATATCTGCGAGCGTGGCGCCCGGGACGGCCAGGAGGTTCATTTCGACGCGCAGGAAATGCTCGCCGGTGATGAACAGGCCACTGGCAGGAAGCAGGTGATAGATGTCGGTGATCCGGCCATAGAGCGAGTTCTCCACCGGCACGACGCCATAGTCGGCGCGTCCCTGCTGAACCGCAGCGATGGTGTCCTCAAACGTCGTGCAGGGCAGCGCCTCATCGGCCGGAAACAGGGCATGCGCCGCGGCATGGCTGAAAGCGCCCGGCTCGCCCTGGAACGCGATCTTCTTGGTCATCGTCGCCGTCATGGGGCACCTGCCTCCTGTACGTGCGCCGCCTTGGTCGGGGCGCGACGAGGGCTCTATTGCCGCCGGCTCCGGGTCGAGTCAATGTCAGGTCACCGGGTCGTCCGATATTGTCGCAGGGGCCGGATATCCCGTTGCACCCCGGCAAGTGTCGGACTATCTTCCGGCCGCGTCGGGTCGGGGGACTTCGCGCCGCACACTGTGTTGGCCTGCATGTCCCCGACCTATTAGGAAACCGGCGACCGAAAGCTGAGACACCCTCGATGGATTCGTTCGAACTCAACAAGATCATTGGCGCCATCCTGGGCACCCTGCTGTTTGTCATGGGCGTCGGCTTTCTGGCCGAAGGCATCTACCATCCCATCGAAGGCCGCAGCCCCGGCTATGCGCTGCCCGAGCCCGAAGCGGGCGCTGCCGGTGGCGAGGCAGTTGCCGAGGCCCCTGCCGTGCCCCTCGGTGTCCTGCTGGCCAGCGCCGACGTCGGCCAGGGCCAGACGGCGGTGCGCAAGTGCGCCTCCTGTCACAATTTCGAGCAGGGCGCTGGCAACAAGCAGGGTCCGGAACTCTATGGCGTCGTCGGTCGCGTGATCGGCAGCCACGAGGGCTTCGCCTATTCGGAAGCCGCGCTGGCCCATCAGGCGGCCGGGGACACCTGGACTTATGAGTCGCTCGACCATTTCCTCGCTGCCCCCAAGGCGTTCATGCCGGGGACCAAGATGAACTTTGCCGGCGTCAAGTCGCCGGAAGAGCGCGCCAATATTCTGGCCTACCTGCAGACGCTGTCGCCGAGCCCCGTGGCGTTCCCGCCGCCGGAAGCTGCTCCCGCCGAGGGCGCAGCCCCAGCCGACGCGGCAGCAGAGACGCCGGCGGCAGAGGCTCCGGCCGCCGAGGCGGCACCGGCAGAACCTGTCGCGAACTGACCGACTGCAATCACATTTGCCACGGGCCGCACCAAGTGCGGCCCGCTTTGTTTCCGGGGGACTGTCATGACGCTGCTGCTGCATCTCGCCGACTTCAACGAGCGGCGCTGGGCCGATGGCTTTGCCGCCGCCCTGCCCGGTCGCCGGGTGGTGACGCGGGCCGACGCCTATGACCCCGAAGAGATCGAGTACATCTTCATCTGGAAGCCGAAGCCCGATGCGTTCGACGGGCTGAGCAACCTTAAGGCCGTGCTGTCGCTGGGGGCCGGCGTCGATGCACTGCTGCGTCACCCCCACCTGCCCGAAGGCGTGCCGATCGTCCGTTTCATGGATGAGTCGCTCACGCAGCAGATGTGCGACTACGTGCTCGCCAATGTGCTGATGCATCAGCGGTTGGTGACCCGATTCACTCGCGACAAGGCGGCCAAGCGCTGGTCGCAGCTTTATCCCGCGCCCGCCTGGGCAACCACGGTTGGTGTCCTTGGGCTTGGAGCGCTCGGCAGCGAGGCCGTCAAGCGCCTCAAGGCCGCCGGCTTTCAGGTCCGCGGCTGGAGCCGGACGGCCAAGCAGATCGACGGTATCGAAACCTTCGCGGGTGCGGCCGAGTTCGACGGCTTCCTCTCGGGCACCGATATCCTCGTCAATCTGCTGCCGCTGACGCCCGAGACCCAGGGCATCCTCAACTATGAGACGTTCAGCAAGTTGCGGAAGGGCGGTCTGGATGGCTATGGGCCGGCACTCGTCACCTGCGGGCGGGGCGGACACCAGCGCGAGGCGGACCTGGTCAGGGCGCTCACCGACGGCACGCTGGGCGCTGCGAGCATCGATGTGTTCGAAACCGAGCCGCTGCCTCAGGACAGCCCGTTGTGGGAACTCGACAATGTCTGGTTCACCCCGCACATCGCCGGTGCGTCCACCGAAAAGACCGGCGTCAAGTTCTTCTCGCAGGTGATCCGCGAGCATGCGGCAGGCAAGCCCCTGCCCAACATCGTCGATCCGTCGCGCGGCTACTGAAGCGGCAGTTCCCAGTACTCGCCGACGAGGTCGTGGCCAAAGCTGTGATGCGGGGCCGACTCGACCATTTCGAAACCCTGCGCGGCGTAGATGCGACGAGCCGATTCCAGAACGGACTGTGTCCACAGGCGCAGGGTCTGGTAGCCGGCATCGCGGCTGAAGGCGATGCACTGGGCGACGAGGCTGGTGCCGATGCCCAGCCCACGGGCCTCGGGCTCGACATAGAGCATACGCAACTGTGCCGTGCCCGGGCGACCGGCCGAGGGGGTCACGAACACCGAGCCCATCACCTCGCCATCGCGCTCTGCGACCCATAGGGACTTGGGTGGCGATGACGCGGCGACTTCATATTCGTGATAGATGCGGGCGATCAGCGTCTCGAACTCGCCATTCCAGCCGAACTGGCGGTTGTAGAGCACGGCCTGCCGGTGGATCAGCCAACCCAGTTCGCCGACCCGGTGCGGCCGAAGTACCGCCGGCCGTTGCGGCAGGTTGTCGCCGAGCACTCGCCGGATGTCGCGCACGGCGCGCAGCAGCGTGTCCCGCTGGCTATCGTCCAGCGTTTCAACCAAGGCGCCGACGGTCGCGTCGCTGCGTTGCGAGAGGCCCGCGACCGCGATGTCGCCGTCGCTGCTGAGCGCCATGTTGTTCTGCCGCCGGTCGGCAATGCCGGGCGTCACAATGATATACTCGGCGGCCACCAGCCGTCGTATCATGCGACTGAGGTAGCCAGGATCGAGCCCGAGGCTGCGCGAGAGATTTGCCGCGGTGGTATGACCCAGCGTGCCGATCTCATAGAGCACCCGGGCTTCGGCCAGACTGAAAGGACTGTCGACGATATGCTCGTCCAGAAGGCCGAGAATGCGGGTGTAGAACCGATTAAAGGCGCGGAGTTCGGCGACGAGCTTTTCTTCCATGTTTGACACCGTCACCTATATTGTTGCCTTCGTCAACTATACCGCTGCTTGAGCGCGCCGTAGATGGCGCGGACCCCCTGGTCGGTACCGCCGAACGGCCGTCCGGGGCGGGCTTCCGGTGCCCAGGCATAGATATCGAGATGCGCCCAAGGGGTGGTCTCGCGGACGAAGCGGCGGAGGAACAGGGCGGCGGTGATCGAGCCGGCGAACCCGCCGGTACCGGCGTTGTTCATGTCGGCGATTCGGGAGGAAATCATCGAACCGTAAGGACGCCATAGCGGCATGCGCCACAGCGGATCGTCACTCGCCGCTCCCGCCGCCATCAGCTCTGCGGCCAGGTCATCATCATCGGTGTAGAGCGGCGGAATGTCGGGGCCCAGCGCGGTGCGGGCGGCACCGGTCAGCGTCGCGAGGTCGAAGATCGTCTCCGGCGATGCTTCATCGGCGAGGGCGAGCGCATCGGCAAGGATCAGGCGCCCTTCGGCGTCGGTATTGCCGATCTCCACCGTGGTTCCGTTCCGCGCCCGCAGCACATCCCCCGGCCGGAAGGAGGCGCCGGCAATGGCGTTCTCGACAATGGGGATCAGCACACGCAGTCGCACGCGCAGCCCGGCATCGATGATTGCGTGGGCCAGCCCCAGGACATTGGCGGCACCGCCCATATCCTTTTTCATCAGCAGCATGCCGGAGGACGGCTTGATGTCGAGCCCCCCGGTATCGAAGGTCACCCCCTTGCCCACCAGGGTGATCTGGGGATGCGCCTGATCGCCCCAGTTGAACTCGACCAGACGCGGCGGCTCGGCAGCGGCGCGGCCAACCGCGTGAATCATCGGGAAATTCTCTGACAACAGCTCGTCGCCGGCGATCGACCGGAACGCCAGCTTGCGGTCGGCAGCAAAGCTCCTGATCCTTGCTTCCAGCGCGTCGGGACCAAGATCGTTCGCCGGGGTGTTGACCAGATCGCGGGCGAGGAAGGCGGCAGCCACCAGTCGGTCGACTTCGGCGGCCTCCGCTGCCGGAGGCAGTTCGAGTTCTACCGGATCACGGGGATTTCGGTAGGCGTCGAAGCGATAGGCGCCGAGGCGGAAGCCCAACGCGGCGATAGTCGGATCGCCGAACTCCCCTTCCAGTCGGTAACGCCCAGGCTCGAGCGCCGCAGAGGCAAGCCCACTGACGAGGCGTGGCCGGTCCTTGTCCGCTCCGAGCCCGAACAGATACCCGGCAACGCCACCCTCACCATCGGGCAGCGGCAGCAGCCGGCCGCGCTGGCCCGTGAACCCGTTGGCCGCTGCCCAACGCGCGTGTTGCGCCGTCAGGCTGGCCGGCAGGCGCGCCTCGGCGACGCAAATGATAGGCAGCGACGCAGCACGAGTCATTGGTGCAAACCTCCATTGAGGCTGTCGACACTAGCGTTTCG
Source organism: uncultured Devosia sp. (assembly GCA_964399695.1). Taxonomy (GTDB): domain Bacteria; phylum Pseudomonadota; class Alphaproteobacteria; order Rhizobiales; family Devosiaceae; genus Devosia_A. Next base: position 111,128 of record CAYNRZ010000010.1, read on the forward strand.
CTTGACGAAGGCAACGCCACGCGGCTGCGCCTTAACGGGCTGTTAGGGTTAATGAACTATTGCTGGGCACTGGGGGCTAGAGCCACAGTTCAAGATTTTTCCTGCGGGGAACCGATCGTGCCGTTGCGTCCAAACACCTCATCTTTGCGTCGCTTGCGCCTGGCCATCCTGGCCGGTGTTGCAGCTGCGGTGATGACCGGCTGTGCCAGCAGCCCGATGACCACCGGCAGCATCGGGGGACCCGACTTTGCGGCGCAAAGCAGCGCGCAACGGGCGCAAGCCCTGTCGCAGCTCTCGGCCCAGTACAAGAAGAACCCGAACGACCGGACAACGACGCTGTACTATTCGGCCGCTCTGCGCGCCAATGGCCAGCCCGAGCAGGCCATCGCGGTGTTGGAGAACGGCGTCAGCGCGCATCGAAACGACCCAATCGTCATGGTTGCCTATGCCAAGGCGCTCTCGGCCGGCGGGCGGTTCGAACAGGCGCTGACCATCGTGGAAGGTGCCATCGATCCGACGGCCCCGGACTGGAACGCGCTGCTGGTCAAGGGTGCAATCCTCGACCAGATGGGCAAGACCAGCGAAGCGCGGAAGACCTATGAACTGGGGCTCAAGATTGCCCCGAACCAGCCGTCGCTCTACGCCAATCTCGGCCTCTCCTACGCGATGACCAATGAACTCGACCTTGCCGAGGCGACGCTGCGCAAGGCGGTTTCGCTGCCTGGCGCCACCAGCCAGGTTCGGCAGAACCTTGCCCTGGTCATTGGGCTGCAGGGCCGCTTCGACGAGGCGCGGGCGCTGTTCGCGGCCGAGCTTCCGCCCGATGCGGTGGAGAGCAACATGGCCTATGTGAAGTCGCTGCTGACCGAGCAGAACCGCTGGGACCGTGTCCAGGCCGACGGCTGATCGTTGCTGTCACTGCAGCCACAACGACAAAGGGCGCCCGCAAGGCGCCCTTGTTGCTTTGGGGGGTTAAGCCCGCGCTCAGCCCAGGCTGACGCCATTGCTGAAGACGCGGATGATGGCAGGCGAGATGATGACGATGAACAGCACCGGCAGGAAGAAGACGATCAAGGGCACGGTCAGCTTGGGCGGCAAGGCGGCGGCCTTCTTTTCGGCATCCATCATGCGCTGCTCGCGGCCTTCCTCGGCCATGACACGCAGCGAAGTGCCGACCGAGGTGCCGTGCCGCTCTGCCTGAATCAGGGCCTGCATGACCGACTTGACGTTGTCGAGGCCGGTGCGGCGGCCGAGGTTCTCGTAAGCCCGAGTCCGGTCCTCAAGGAAGCTCAGTTCGGCAGTGGTCAGGGTCAACTCCTCAGCGAGTTCGACGCTTGAGGTGCCGATTTCCCTGGCCACACGCTTGAAGGCGTGTTCCACCGACATGCCCGCCTCGACGCAGAGCAGCATCAGGTCGAGCGCATCGGGCCAGGCGCGACGGATCGACTGCTGGCGCTTCTGCGTCTGGTTCTGCAGCAGCAACGTGGGCAGATAGGCTCCGATGAGCCCGAGAAACAGGGCGTAGAGCGCATTCATCCAGAGCGGCCGGTCGGCGAAGATGGTCAAGCTGAGATAGGCGAAACTCAGCGCGAACAGCGCGAAAGGCGTGACGAAACGCAGGAACAGATAGGTCGTCATCGCGGCCTGGGTGCGATAGCCAGCACGGGCCAGCGCATCGGCCGTCTTGTCGTCCATGAAGGCTTTCTCGAGCGAGAAGCGCTGGACGACATTACGCATGTAGTCGCGGCCTGCGGCCTGGCGAATGGTTCGTGCAGGCCCCTCGCCCTGTGAGGTACCGCGGAGCCGGGCCATTTCCTCGGCGCGCAGCTTTTCACGCTCGAGCGCGACCCGCTTGATCCGCTGGCGGATCTTGCTGCCACCGGCAAAGAAGGTTGCGCCCAGCGTGAACACCATTGCCGCGGCGGCTATGGCGGCGAGCACGGCGGTGAGGAACTTGGTGTCGGTAAGGGTCGCGACAAGGTTTTGCACGGCCGGCTCCTAGATGTCGAACTGGACCATGCGGTTCATGATGAAGCCGCCCATGAACATCATGACGGCAGCGACGCCCAGGCAGATCTTGCCAATGTCGGTCTCGATCAATGGCAGCAGGTAGGTCGGGGTGGTCAGCGAAACGAGGATGGCCACGATGATGGGCAATGAACCGATGATGCCGGCGGAAGCCTTGGCTTCCGACGACATGGCCTTGACCTTCATCTTCATCTTCTTGCGGTTGCGTAGCACGCGGGCCAGGTTGCCCAGCGCCTCGGAAAGATTGCCGCCGGACTGGGCCTGCACGCCGATCACCACGACGAAGAAGTTCACTTCGGACAGCGGCACGCGGTCGTAAAGCGACAACACCGCTTCCTGGATGGACTTGCCCATCGACTGCTGGTCGAGCACGCGCTGGAAGTCAGTCTTGATCGGCTCCTTTGCTTCACGCGCCACCAGGCGCATGGAGTCGTTGAGCGGCAAACCGGACTTGACGCCGCGCACGATGGCTTCGACGGCGTTGGGGAGCTCGTCGAGAAAGGCGGCCTGGTACTTCTTGCGTCGGCGGTTGAGATACATGCGCGGCAGCAGGTAGCCGCCGGCGAGGCCGAAGATCAGGCAGTAGAGCAGCTCGACCTGCATGACGAAGGCGACGACAAAGAGCAGCGCGCCAAAGATGATCGAGTTGCGGATGAAGCCGGCGGGCTTGAGCTTCATGCCCGCCTGGTAGAGGCGCGCCTGCAGCGGGATGTTGTTTTTCTTCTTCTCCAGCGCCTCGGTCTGCTGACGCAGGGTCTGCTGGATTTCCTTGCGGCGCGTGTCACGCGTGCGCGCATCGTTGTTCAGGCGGCGGTTGACCTGGATATCGCCCTGCAGGGCCTTGATCCGCTTTTCGGCCCGGCCGCTACCCATCAGCGAAGGCACCAGCGCAAAGCCGGCGGCGCCGACTGCCACGATGGCCAGCAGGGCGAGGAGGATCGGGGTCATCTGGCCACCTTAAGCACCAATCGCCTCCCGGTGCTCGACGTTGGACTGCTCGAGCGCCTCGACGAGGTTGCTTTCCTCGTTGAAGTAGCGGGCACGCTCGGTGAAGTTCGGCTTGGTGATGCCCGTCGAGCGATGGCGCCCGATCAGCATGCCGTTCGAGTCTTCCCCAAGGATGTCGTAGAGGAAGATGTCCTGGGTAACGATGACATCGCCTTCCATGCCCAGCACCTCGGAGATGTGGGTGATGCGGCGGGACCCGTCGCGCAGGCGCGCCGCCTGCACCACCACATCGATCGAAGAGACGATCATTTCCTTGATGGTGCGGCTGGGCAGCGAATAGCCGCCCATGGTGATCATGGATTCAAGGCGGCTCAGTGCTTCGCGTGGCGAGTTGGAGTGCAGCGTGCCCATGGAGCCGTCGTGGCCAGTGTTCATGGCCTGCAAAAGGTCGAAGGCCTCGGGTCCGCGGACTTCGCCGACGATGATGCGCTCCGGTCGCATACGCAGGCAGTTCTTGACGAGATCGCGCATGGTGATCTCGCCCTCGCCCTCGAGATTGGGCGGTCGGGTTTCGAGACGGACGACGTGCGGCTGCTGGAGTTGCAGCTCCGCCGAGTCCTCGCAGGTGATGACGCGCTCGTCCTTGTCGATGAAGCCGGTGAGGCAGTTGAGCAGCGTGGTCTTGCCCGATCCGGTACCGCCGGAGATCAGGATGTTGGCCCGGACGCGGCCGAGGATGCGCAGTACTTCGGCGCCTTCGGGCGAGATCGAGCCGTACTTGACCAGCTGCTGCAGGGTCAGCTTGTCCTTCTTGAATTTACGAATGGTGAGCGCGGCACCATCGATGGCCAGCGGAGGGGCGATGACGTTGACGCGCGAGCCGTCCGGCAGGCGGGCGTCGCAGATCGGAGAGCTTTCATCGACGCGGCGGCCAACCTGGCTGACGATGCGCTGGCAGACGTTCATCAGGTGCGCTTCGTCGCGGAAGCGGACATTGGTCAGCTTCACCTTGCCCGACACTTCGATGTAGCACTTCTGGCTGCCGTTCACCATGATGTCGGCGATGTCGTCGCGGGCCAGCAGCGGCTCCAGCGGGCCATAGCCAAGGACGTCGTTGCAGATGTCCTCAAGCAGATCTTCCTGCTCGGAGATCGACATGATGATCGACTTGAGCGCGATGATCTCGGCGACGATGTCGCGGATTTCCTCGCGCGCGGCTTCCTGGTCCATCGTGGCCAGCTGGCTCAGGTCGATGGAATCGATCAGCGCATTGAAGATGGCGGACTTGGTCTGGAAGTATTCCTTGTCGCGCGCCGCCGCTTCGGGACTACGAACATCGACGACGCCGTCATCGCTGCGTTTGGCATCGTTCGGGCGGCCAGCATCGCCGCGTGCCGCCGTGGCGGCCGGAACAACAGGCTTGACAGCAGGGACGGGCGGCGGGCTGCCTGCACCGGGAGTGTTGCCGCCGAAACTGGTACGCTTGCCGAACATTGCCGATCAGCCTTTCAGGCCCGCTTGCGCTTGAGGAACGAAGGCAGCTTGAGGCTCTGGCGCGCCAAGCTGCGCTCGGGCGTGTTGCGTCCGGTGACGTGCATGCCCACCAGCTTGAACACTTCGTTCGCCTTGTGGGAGGCCGCCATCTCCGCGATCATCTGGCCGTTGTTCGCGGCGGTGCCGAATGTCACCGCGTCGAAGCCAACCTGGCCAAGCAGTCTGCTCTCAACCGAGCTGGCGAACTCACTGGCGGCAATTTCCGGGCGCTTTGGCATTCCGACCTTATTGATAACCAACAGGGGCTCGGACTCGGCAGGACGCAGTGACTTGATGGTATCCGAAAGGTTCTTGGCGTTGCGAAGATTGGCAAGATCGGGCTCGGCGACGATGATCACCTCATCGACCGTGGCCAGAGTCTGCCGCACCCAAGCCGTCCACATGTGCGGAATATCGAGGATGACGACGGGAACGCTTTTCTGGCTGATCTCGAGCACCTGCTCGAACTCGCGCTCCTCGAAGTCGAAGGCCCGATCCAGCATGGCGGGGGCCGTGAGCAGACTCACGTGATTGGCCGCCTTCGAGGTCAGCCGCTCCAGCATGGTCTGGTCGATCTTCTGACTGTTGCCGATGGCGTCGACGATGCCGTGCGGTGGGTCCTGGTTGAAGTCGAGCCCCGCTGTGCCGAATGGCAGGTCAAGGTCGATGATCAGGGTGTCCTGCCGCAGGTGCTGCGCCACGGCCCAGGCGACATTGTGGGCAATGGTCGACGCACCGGCGCCGCCCTTGGCGCCGATGAAGCCGATGGTCCGTCCGATCGGCGCCGCATTCTCGGACGCAAACAGTTCGGTGATGATCGACACGATGGCCTGCGAGGTGGTCGGCAGGACGAGATATTCCGAGACACCAGATCGGATTAGTTCGCGATAGAGCAGCACATCGTTGACATGGCCCAGCACGACCACGCGCGTGGTGGCGTCACAGACCTCGGCGAGGCGCATGAGCGCCGCGGGGATCTGATCGGGCGGGAGCATGGTCTCGATAATCACGAGATTGGGCGTCGGATTGGACTTGTAGGTCTCGATGGCGCCCTCAAGACCACCATTGTGCGTGGTCAGTGCAACCTTGGACATCCGCCGGTCATGGGTGGTGGATTCGACCAGTTGCGCAGTCTGCGAGTTCTCGCAGAACGCCTGAATGGTAATGCGCGGTACAAGGCGCGCCCCGCCCGCCACCTCGACGGCGGGCTCTTCCTTGGATTTGGCGGCCGGTTCGCGATTAAGGAAACTCATTAGCCCTTACCCCATCAATCCAGCAGGAAGCCGACAGCGCCGTGGTAGCTGCCGCGCATACCGTCAGAGCCCACACCGTAGACCCGCTCGATATGGCCGAGGAAAATCGCCTCGGCATCGTTGGCTAGCACCATCTCGTCGGTCGGTAGCACCGGTTTCTCGCCACCCTGGTCGTAGTAGGGGGTCACAAGGATAACGAGTTCGGTCTGGCTGTGGATGAAGTCACGCGAGCGGAACAGCGCACCGAGGATCGGGATGTCACCAAGGCCAGGCATCCGGTTGATCTGCTGACGGACCGTATCCTGCATCAGGCCGCCGATGGCGAGGGTCTGGCCAACACCAAGCTCGACAGACGTCTTGGCGTGACGCTCACGCGTAGCGGGGATGGTGATGCTGCCCAGCGTGAAGCCACCCTCGGTGGTCGGCTCCGACACTGACGTGTCAACCACCAGCCCGATATTGCCATCGGACTTGATGGTGGGCGTGAACTTCAGCTTCACGCCGAACTGCTTGTACGAGTAGGTGACATTGCCTGCGTCGTCGACCGATGTCGGCACCGGGAACTCGCCACCTGCAAGGAACTCGGCCTCGGCGCCCGACATGGCGCTGAGAGTTGGCTCGGACAGCGTGCGCAACGCGCCGTGGCGCTCAAGTGCCGTGAGCTTGGCATCGATGCTGAGCCCCCCGGCGGCAAAGCCTGCCGTGATGGCATTTGCAGTGGTGGTGTTGGACGCGCCACCCAGGGGTTGGCTGGAGACCAGACCGGTGCTGATCTGGCCCGTCTCAAAGCTGCCCGAGATGTTGATTCCGAGCTGCTTGACGGCCTCGCGCTGGACTTCGGCGACGGTGACCTTGAGCTTGACCTGTTGCGGCCCGCCCACGGTGATGACGCTTGCGACATTCTCCGGCGAACCGGCGAACTGGGCCGCGATGGTCGTGGCCTTGAGCACATCGTCGGCGGTGGCCGCATGACCGGACAGCACGATGCGATTGACCGACTCGCCGTTGGCGTTCACGAGCGCCACCGATTCCACCGAAATGTTGGCGGTGGGGAGGAGGCGGGTAAACGCCTCGCTGAGTGCTGCGCCGACTGTGGATGTCGCACCGCGGATCGAAACGTCGAGCACGACGATGGTGCGGCCGGCGGCATCGAGGAAGAAGATGTTGGTGACGCCGGGCGCGCCGGCTGACTGGATGACCGCGCGGCGCTTCGAGCGCATGGCGGCGCTGGCGGTGCCGGGTTGCGAGACGATCACCTCGCTGACATCCACCGGGAAATCGACGATCATCGATTTGCCCAGGCCGATTGTCACTTTCTGGTTGCTGCCGAAACTCTCGGCCGTGACGTTGATGTGGGTGGTCTCCGCGGCGAGGGGGACGCCCATCTGCGTTGCCACAACAATTCCGGTCGCCAGCAGCAGGACGAGACCGGCCGAGCGGAGGGCGGCGCCAAAGGTCGAGCGCCTGGCCCGGCGGATCGCTGCATCAAACATGGTGTGTTCCTCGCGCATCAATTCGCCTGCTCTTCCATTTCGGCCGCTTCGTCGTCGCTGAAGGAGGCTGCCTCGACATTGGCTGCACTATCTGGCGAGGCCGTCATGACGTCACTGTCGCGTCCAGCCTTGATGAGCCGGATGGAGCGGCTGGTGGCTTCGCGCACCAGTTCCTCGGAAGCGACCTGGTAGTCGGCCATTGAGCGCAGAACGAGCGAGAGCGAGCCGATCTGGGTGGAGTTGATCACCAGTTCGCCCTGCTCGGGGGTCAACTCGAGAGTCGCGATGGCGGCGTCCTGGAACACGTCCGCGCTGGGATTTTCGGGATCGGCCGGGGAGCCAGAGGTTCCCGCCTCGCCCAGTCGACGGTTGATGGCAAGAATCTTGACGTTGGCGAGGATGGTCTGGCTGATCTTGCCGCCATCGGAGTCCCGCGACAGGACGACGTCTACCCGGTCGTTCGGGAAGATGTAGCCGCCCGATGCTGCCTCGGCGCTGACCTCGACCGAGACGCCACGCATGCCCTTGGCGAGGACGGCCGAGAGATAGCCCTGCGCGCTGCGCACGAGCTTGCTCTCCATGATCGGCTCGCCGGGGAAGAATTCGAAGCGGGCCACTGCCTCGGCAAGTTGCTCGACGGCATCGGGGAGCACTTCCTTGGTGACGTATTCGGGGCGGACGGCCAGTTCCGGCCAATCCTGCCACTCGACGGCGTCCTCGCCGAGACGCTGCCCGACACCGATGGCGGTCTTAGCCACCAGGATCTGGGCCTTCTTTTCCTCAATGATGGTTGGGGCCTGGGCCACCTGCTGCGGCGCATCGTTGCGGGTGGCGAGAAAAGCCGCGAGACCACCGGCGATCAGCGCAACCAGCAGCAGGATGATACGCGACGCTCGCATGGGTTGAACTCCACTCGGAGAGGCGCACTGCGCCCGGTTACTGCCGCCGACTATCGGCACAAACGGTCAAGTTTTGGTTAATCGAGCGTTGTTCCGCACGGTTAACAGAAGGTTACTTGCGGCTCAGGCCACAAAACTGCGGAAGATGATGCTCTGCGAGTAGACGAGCAGACCGGCGGCCGCGAGTGCGATGCCATAAGGGACACCGGTCTTCTGGTTGTGGAGGCGATCGATCCAGGCGATGCGGCGGATGTTGTCGGGCAACGGCCAGCGACGGGCGGCAAGCAGGATCATGGTCAACGCGCCCCCGAGCAGCGAGGCATAGATGATGTAGGGCAGCATCATGCCGAAACCGAGCCAGAGGGTCGTGGCGGCAGCGAGCTTGGCATCGCCTCCGCCAATCCAGCCGAGGGCGAAGAAGGCGAAGCCCGCGACCAGCACGATGGCAGCGCAAGCAAAGTGCATGCCGATGACTTCCAGCGGCAGCCCAACGAGAAGAGCCAAGGCGAGGAAACCGAGGACGAGGGCCAGGACCAGCTTGTTGGAGATCCGCATGGTCAGCAGATCCGAGGAGGCGGCAAAGGCCATCAACAGCGGAAAGACCAAGAGGGCAACGATGGAGACAAACGAGGGCATGATGGAGCGCGTTCAGGAGGCCGAAGCGGCGACGCACCCAATGTCGCGGAGTTATGGTTAACAATCCGCCAAAATGGCAGCGAGGGGGCCGTGGGCCCCCTCGCTGTAAACCTGCCCAGTGGGCGATGCGATCAGGTCGCGTCGTCGAGCTGGGTGGAGATGCGGTTGAACAGGCCCGACAGGCTGCCGCCAAGAGTGGTCGCGGCGGCGATGATGCCGACGGCGATGAGCGCGGCAATCAGGCCGTACTCGATCGCGGTGGCGCCGGACTCGTCATTCACGAAACGAGCGAGAGTATTCATAGGTTGGCTCCTTGCACACGTCATTGAGTGACCACATCTTCAGATGTGTCATCACCGTTCGACACGTCACACATCGAACATGGCGTCACGCTATCGGCGGTCCCTTGAAATTGCGTTAATTCGGCAGCCTGTCAGGCCCGGATTGCCTGGTGTTTGCGGTATCCTGAACGCGCGGTAAAGCAACTGACAAATATTGTATCGAATGTAGCCCAAGCGGTGCTTGGCGGAGACAAGTGCCGGCCGGCGTAGGCGGCATCGTCACTGCCGGAGTTCGGGCACCAGTGGCATGCTGACGCCGTTTGCCAAATCTTCACCATTCCGCGCAACACTCCGTTTGCCATTCGTATCCGTGACAAGGGTTGGTCACATGTCCCTTCGCCGCCAATTTGCAGCACTCGCCTGCGTCGCCGTGCTGCTCGCACCGGCCAGTATCGCGTTTGCCCAATCCGCGCCGGTGACGGTGAAGGTCAACATGGCGCGGATCCTGAGGATCAATGCGCCGGCCGCCACGGTGATCATCGGCAACCCGGGAATTGCCGATGTCACCATCCAGGATCCACAGACGCTGGTGCTGACCGGCAAGAGCTTTGGGCAGACCAACCTGATCGTGCTCGACACGCTGGGGAATCCCGTCGCCGACACTGTGGTGCAGGTGGTGCAGGACCAGGCCGACGTGGTCACCGTCTATCTTGGCAATGCGCGCAACAGCTATGCCTGCACGCCCGTGTGCCAGCCGATGGTGATGCTTGGCGACGACGGCACCTTCTCGGGCGAAGCCGTAGCCTCGTCGCAGACGCTCGCGAACATGGCGCGGGGCCAGTGATTAAGGCGGCGTTAACCCTGAGATAGTCGTGCAACAAACTGCAGTTCTCAGATAACCATCGCTTAGCGTCATCAGCGTAACCTGCGTCATCACCATGGTGCGCTGCATGTCGAGGAAACCCACACTGCTGCGACGGCTGTTGACCCCTGCAATCCGCAAGGGCCGGGGCTTTGCGCGCAATGAAGACGGCGTGACGGTGATCGAATTTGCCATCCTCGCGGTCCCGTTCTTCACGATCATCCTTGCCATCCTCGAGACCTCGCTGGTGTTCTTTGCGGGCCAGATTCTCGACAGCGGCGTGCAGGATGCCTCGCGCCTCGTCCGCACAGGACAGGCGCAGACCGCATCATGGGACGAGGACGACTTCCGCGACGAATTGTGCGGACGGCTCTACGGCATGTTCGACTGCAACCAGTTGCGGATCCGCACCAGCGTGGTTGGCGACTTCACCTCGGCAACGGTGCTGACACCGGTTCAGGTTGGGGAAGATTGCGACGACGAATGCGAGTGGACACTGGAAGAGGACTATAGCCCCGGCGAGGCCAGCGAAGTGGTGCTGGTGCAGGCCTGGTACAAGTGGCCCACCGTCGTCAACCTGCCGGGCTTCAACTTGCAGAACCAGCCCGACGGCACGCGCCTGCTTGGCGCGGTGCGGGTGTTCCGCAACGAACCGTTCGGCTGCCTCGAGGACTGCGAGTGATGCGGCGTCTGGCGGGCAGGCTTGCTTCGACCATCCGGCTGTGGCGCGACCAGCGCGGCGTCGCGGCGGTCGAGTTCGCGCTGATCCTGCCGGTGCTGATCCTGCTGTATTTCGGAACGATCGAGACGGCCTCACTGTTCACGGCCGACCGGCGCGTCGCCAATGTGGCCGGCACGATCGGCGACCTGGTTTCGCGCTCCAAGAAAACGATCACCACCAGCGAGATAAACGACTACTTCCAGGCGGCCTCGGCGATCATGCAGCCGCTGCCGACCGGGCCGCTGCGGCAGACGGTGTCGCTGATCTCGATCGATTCCGATGGTGTCGCCACCGTGGTCTGGAGCGTGCCGTTCAATGGCGGCATCGAACGCGCCGACGACTCGGAATATCCGCTGCCGGCGGAGGAAAAGATCAACGAGATCGGCCGCGAAGAGGGCCTGTTGGTCGCCTCCGAGGTGACGTACAGCTATCGGCCGCTGTTCGGCGTTGTTTATCCCAATGCGCTGTCGCTGACACATGAGGAGTTTTTCCTGCCGCGCTTCCCGGGTGGCATCGACCTCGATTAGGCGGCTTGTCGCGGGCGGCGCGAACGTGGCATAGGCACGGCCAGCACCACAGGGCCCCTCCCCATGCACGACACCATCATCCCCGTCTTCGACCTGGGCGGCGTTTTCGTCGACTGGAACCCGATGTACCTGTTCCGCAAGCTGTTCGACAGCGAGGAGGAGGCGCAGTGGTTTCAGGACAATATCTGCACCAAGGACTGGAACCTCGAGTTCGACGCGGGCGATATCTATGCCGAGGGCGTGGCGCGGCTGATCACTCGCTATCCGCGTTACTGGCGCGAGATCCAGGCCTATGACACGCGCTGGAAAGAAACGCTGGGCGACTTCATTTCGGGCACGATCGACATCCACAACGAGCTGATCGCCAACGACATCCCGACCTTCGCCATCACGAATTTTTCGTGGGAGAAGTGGGTGAGCTGCCTGCCGGACTGGCCGTTCCTCGAAAAATTCGATGGCGTGGTGGTGTCGGGGCTCGAGGGGCTGGTGAAGCCCGATCCGCGCATCTACCGGGTGTTCTGCGAGCGGTATGGCCTCGCGCCGGAGAGCTGCGTGTTCATAGACGACAGCGAGCCGAATGTGGTTTCGGCAAAGAAGTTCGGCATGCATGCGATCCATTTCCACGATCCCAAGGTGCTGCGAAAAGAGCTGATCGCGCTGGGTCTGCCGCTGAAGGCGAAGTAGCGGGCGCACCCCTCATCCGCCCTTCGGGCACCTTCTCCCACGAGGGGAGAAGGCCATCTGTCGCCAACAACTGCACGCACGGAGGCGCCCGATGGCGATTGCCTGAGAGCTTGCGCCATTCGAGCGCAGCTCACATCGCCTTCATGTCTTGCAAGGCTCCACCGGAGCCGCGTCGAACCGACCGCGAGGTCACACCGACGCGAGGCAGGGAACGATGGGGGGTGGCGAGGGGTTATGCCTGTTCAACCGAACAGGAGGACCTGAAAATGGACCACAGCAACCACGTGCGCCTTGCCGCCAGTGAACTGACCTTTGCCAATCTCGAGGGCGCGACGATCTATGGTGCGGATGACCACAAGGTCGGCAAGATTGATCATGTGCATGGCTCAGGCGCCGGCGGTTCCGCGATCATCGATGTCGGCGGCTTCCTCGGGATCGGCGCCAAGCCGGTGTCGGTGCCGCTGCGGGACCTTGAGTTCATGCGCGACGAGAACGGCGATGTGCACGCCGTGACCGCCTGGACCAAGGACCAGCTCAAGGACATGCCGGAGCACACGCACCACTGAGTGCGCGCCAGCAGAAGACGAAAGCGGCCCCGTTAGGGGCCGTTTTCACGTGCGGGCTTTGGGCGGCGCCTCAGGGGCAGGCAGGGGCGGACTGCTGCGTGGGCGGGGTCGCAGCAGTCGGTTCAGCGCTGGGCTGCATCGGATTGGGCAACGGGATCTGCGCCGGGAAGTGCAGCTCATTGATCGGGGGTAGACCCTGCGTGACGCAGGCGCTGGCCGTCTCGACATAGTCCCGCTCGGCCGCGAGAGCGGTTTCGGGGAGTGTCTCGGCTTCCGCATAGGCTGGCGTGGCTACGCCGAGGACGAGCAACGTGGCGGCAAGGGTGGTGTTGAAACGCATGGGCTTTCTCCAAGCAGAAATTGGAACGCGCAGTGCCTGTGCAAGGCGCGAGGGCGACCTGGGTTCAGTTGGACGGAGCTGCCGGCTGATCGGCGAGGCTGGAGCTGGCTGCCGCCATGGCGGCCTGGACCTGAGCCTGGGCCTGGGCGACGGCCTGGTTCTGCGCCTGCATGGCCTGCTGCATGGCCTGCTGCATGGCGCTGACATTGGACTGGAGTGCGCTTTCGGCCTGGGCGACCGCCTGATCGGCCGACTGTTCCCCCGCGATCTGTGCGGTGGCGGCCACGGCAGCCTGCGCGGCGGCGGCAGCGGAGGCGACGGCCGCGTTGATCTGCGCCTGGGCAGCGAGCATGGCCTGGGTGGCGGCGCTCGACTGCGAGACCGCATCGGTGGAGTGTGTGGTGGTGGTTTCCGCCTGCGCTGGGACTACGGCAGCGGTGAGCAGCACGGCGGCTATGAGGCTGGTGGCGAGACGCATGGTTTTCCCCGAACGGATCGATGGGACCATGCTGGCATGGACAGAATGGAGAAAGCCGCTGCGAAAAGGCGCGGAATTTCGGGCCGGCGGCAGGGACTGGTTTACCAAGAGCTGGGTGGAGGGGCGCTGGGCCGAGGTGACCGGGACATGCGCAAAGGGCCCCTCCCCTGGGCCTGGCCCTCCGCAAGGCTGAGGGCGCTCGGACCCTAAATCGCTCCACTGGAGCGATTTAACCCTGCATGTCGGTTTGGCCCTTCGCAAGGCTCAGGGCGCTCGGACCTTAAATCGCTCCACTGGAGCGATTTAACCCTGCTGGTCGGTCCTCGCTACTTGGTGCCGTACATGCGGTCGCCGGCGTCGCCGAGGCCGGGGATGATATAGCCGCTGGTATTGAGGTGGCTGTCGATGGCGGCAGTGAAGACCGGAACGTCGGGATGGGCGTTGGTGAACTTTTCGATGCCTTCGGGCGCCGCTAGGAGGCAGAGGAAGCGGATATTGTTGGCGCCGCGTTCCTTCAGCTTGTCGATGGCGGCGATGGAGGAGTTGGCGGTGGCAAGCATGGGATCGACGACGATGATCAGCCGGTTGTCCAGCTCGGACGGGGCCTTGAAGTAGTATTCGACCGGCTGCAGCGTCTCGTGGTCGCGATAGATGCCGATATGGGCGACCCGGGCGGCGGGGACGAGATCGAGCATGCCGTCGAGGAGGCCGTTGCCGGCGCGCAAGATGGAGGCGAAGACCAGCTTCTTGCCCTTGATGGTGGGGGAGTCGATCTTGGCCATCGGGGTTTCGATAGGGACCATTTCGAGCTCGAGATCGCGGGTGACCTCGTAGCACATCAGGTGAGCGATCTCGCGCAGCAGCCGCCGGAAGCTGGCGATGGAGGTGTCCTTGTCGCGCATGATGGTCAGCTTGTGCTGGATCAGCGGATGATCGACGACCGTGACACCCTTCATTGCGAAAACACCCGGAGCTAGAGGAATGACTGCCCATGCTTGCCGGGCGCGAGCCCGAGCCAGTGGGCGATGCTTTCTCCTATATCCGCGAAAGTCGGGCGGATGCCAGTGGTGCCGGCGGTCAGCGCGGTGGAAAAGCACAGAATCGGCACCAGTTCGCGGGTGTGATCGGTGCCGGGCCAGCTCGGATCGTTGCCGTGGTCGGCGGTGAGCACCAGGAGATCGTCGGGGCGGAGTTTCGCGACGAGTTCGGGGAGGCGCGCGTCGAAGGCTTCGAGGGCGCGGGCATAGCCCGGGATGTCGCGGCGGTGGCCGTAGTCCTGATCGAAATCGACGAAATTGGTCATGATCAGCCCGCCATCGCCGGCCATGTCCATGGCTTCGAGCGTGCGATCGAACAGCACCATGTTGCCGGAAGCCTTGATCTTGTGGGTGACGCCGTGGCCCGCGTAGATGTCGGAGATCTTGCCGATGGCGTAGACGTCGCGGCCGGCGGACTTGACGCGATCGAGCAGCGTCGGCTCGGGGGGCGGGATGGCGAAATCGCGGCGGTTGCCGGTGCGCTTGAAGGTGTCTGCCGTCTCGCCGACGAAGGGCCGGGCAATGACGCGGCCGATCATCATGGGCGCGGTGAGCTCGAAGGCGGTCTCGCAGAGATTGTAGAGCCGCTCGAGGCCGAAATGGGTCTCGTGGGCGGCGATCTGGAACACCGAGTCGATGGAGGTGTAGCAGATGGGCTTGCCCGTCCGGATCGACTCCTCCCCGAGCTCGGCAATGATGGTGGTGCCGGAGGCATGCTTGTCGCCGAGGATGCCGGGGATGCCGGAACGCTTCACCAGTTCGGCGATGAGATCGGGCGGAAAGGTCGGGACGGTGTGGGGGAAATAGCCCCAGTCGAACGGCACCGGCACGCCGGCGATTTCCCAGTGGCCGGAGGGGGTGTCCTTGCCTTTGCTGACCTCGCGGCCGACGCCGTAGCGGCCGGCTCTCGGGGTGTCGGTGAGGCCGGGCGGGACCACGCCGGTCGCGAGTTTGGCGGCAGCGCCGAGGCCGAGGGCATCGAGATTGGGGAGCTGCAGCGGATAGTTCTCGGCGATGTGGCCGAGGGTGTTGGAGCCGGCATCGCCATAGTCGGCGGCATCGGGGGCGGCACCGATGCCGAAGCTATCGAGGATGCAGAGGATGGCGCGGGGCATCAGACTATATCCTCCGGACCGATGCGATCGTAGATGATGGTGGGCGCGGGCGCGCCCTCACCGAGGCGGTAGGCGGCCTTGATGCGGCGCTCGGCTTCGTCGGCAGCCACCGGATCGTTGGCGTGGAGGCGCGCGATTGGCTGGTTCGGGCCGACCTTCTTCCAGATCGGGGCAAGATTGTCGAAACCGACCGCGTGGTCGATGCTGTCGGTGGGGCGGGTGCGGCCACCACCGAGGACGACGACGGCCATGCCGACGGCGCGCGTGTCGATGGCTTCTACCTGTCCTTCTTCGTCGGGATAGACATCGCGGATGATGCTGGCGGGTGGCAGATAGGCATCCATCCGCTCGATGAAGTTGGCGGGGCCGCCGAGGCCCGCGACCATGCGGGCAAAGCGTTCGGCCGGCTCGCCGCTGCCGATGACGCTATCCACCTTCAAGCCGGCGGCCTGGCGTTGCATGCCGGTCAGCGCGAGCGCTTCGGCGCATAGGTCCCGGGTGACGTCGGACAGGCGGTTGTCGACACCCTTGCCGGTCAGGAAGTTCACGGCATTGCGCACTTCCAGCGCGTTGCCGGCGGCACTCGCCAGCGGCTCGTTCATGTCGGTGATCAGCGCGGCGGTCCTGAGGCCGGCGCCGTTGGCGACGCCGACAAGGCTTTCGGCGAGGGCGCGGGACTTCTCCAGCGTCGGCATGAAGGCGCCAGAGCCGGTCTTGACGTCGAGGATGAGCGCGCCGAGGCCGGCGGCGAGCTTTTTCGAAAGGATCGAGGCGGTGATCAGCGGGATGGATTCGACAGTGCCAGTGACGTCGCGGATGGCGTAGAGCAGCTTGTCGGCGGGGGCGAGGTCGGCGGTTTGGCCAATGATGGCGCAGCCGGCCTCGCGCACGACCTGGCGGAACAGGGCGTTGTCGGGGGCGGTCTGATAGCCGGGGATGGAATCGAATTTGTCCAGCGTGCCGCCGGTGTGGCCGAGGCCGCGGCCGGAGATCATCGGCACGTAGGTGCCGCAGGCGGCAAGGATTGGCGCGAGCATGAGCGAGACGTTGTCGCCGACGCCGCCGGTCGAGTGCTTGTCGACGACGGGGGCGTCGAGATCGGACCAGTCGAGCACGGTGCCCGAGTCCCGCATGGCCTCGGTGAGGGCGACACGTTCGGGCGTGGACATGTCGCGGAAATAGACGGCCATGGCGAAGGCGGCGGCCTGGGCGTGGGAAACGGTGCCGGTGGTGAGGCCGGCGATAAAGGCCTTGATGTCAGCGGGCGCCAGCGCCTGGCCATCGCGCTTCAAGATGATGACTTCCTGGGGGAGCAAGCTGCTGGTCACGCGCGTCTCACTGGTCGGCTTTGGAGGCGACTTTGTGCGCCGGTGCGCGCGGGATGGCAAGACGGTCTGCCGGTTCGGCGCCTTGCAAGGCCGGGCAGCGACATGGCCTAGTGGCTGGAAATATGAGGAGGAAATTATGGCACGCGATACCAACCCCGCACTGGAACAGGCACTGATGGCGGAGGCGCCGGGGGCGACGAGCGTCCACCGGATCTGGCCGGGCAATGGGGTTCCGGCGGGCAGCGAAAACTGGGACTGGCAGGAGCGGACGACCGATGTGCCGTGGTCCGCAAAGAAGATGCGCTATACGCGCAACGTGGTGGTGCCGACGCTGACGCTGTACCGGCCGGCGGCGGACAAGGCGAACGGAACATCTATGGTGATTGCGCCGGGCGGCGCCTTCCACTTCCTGATGATCGACCATGAGGGTCACCAGTTCGCCAGGTGGCTGGTGGCGCGCGGCGTCACTGCGATGGTGCTGAAATACCGTCTGATGCGCAGCCCGGACGACGACGCTCAGATGGAGACGTTCCGTAACGAGCTGCAGAAGAAGCTGGGGCAACCGAGCCAGAGCGAGACGTCGCCACCGAACCGCCCGTTCATGCTGGACGTGCGCATGATGGGCGAAGAGGACGGACGGCAGGCGATCCGGTTTGCGCGGGCGCATGCGGCCGAGTGGGGAATCGACCCCGGCAAGATCGGGATTTCCGGGTTTTCGGCGGGCGGTGGCGTGGCGATGGGCACGGCGATGGAGCACGATGCGCAAAGCCGGCCGGACTGGGCAGTGGGGGTCTATCCCGCGTGGCGGGCGGAACTCAGTGTGCCGGCCAATCCGCCGCCGCTGTTCCTGATCATCTCAGACGACGACAAGTCGGTGGCGCCGATGTCATCGACCCGGCTCTACGAGGCCTGGCACAAGACGGGGGCGCCGGCGGAACTGCACGTGTTCGGCAATGGCGCGCATGGCTGGGGGATGCACCAGGACGGGTTCACCTCGGATGCGTGGCCGGTGCTGCTGGAAAACTGGATGCGGTGGCGCGGGCTGGCATAGGGGAAACCCCGATCCACCCGTCAACGCGTTCTTCATCGCAATTGGATAGGCTCGTTGCTCCGCCGCGGAAGGAGCCGTGGGACCGTGTCAGAGCCGCATC
Organism: uncultured Devosia sp.; assembly: GCA_964399695.1. GTDB lineage: Bacteria > Pseudomonadota > Alphaproteobacteria > Rhizobiales > Devosiaceae > Devosia_A. Next base: position 129,008 of record CAYNRZ010000010.1, read on the forward strand.
CGATCGAGACCTATATCGCGAGGCCACCGAGTGAGGTGTCCGCGTTTCTTGCTGAGCCGCGGAATTACCCGCGCTGGGCGGTGGTGTCGGAAGAGACGTTCCGGCAGATCGGGCCGCTGGAATGGGCAGCGGACACTGCGCTCGGGCCGCGCATCGTCCGGTTCAGCCCACCCAACGACCAAGGCATCGCAGATCACGCGGTCTACGCCGAAGGCGATGAGCCCCGGATGATGCCACTCCGGGTCACGGCACAAGGCGACGGCACGCTGCTGACCTTCGGGTTCCTTCGACGCGCCGGCATGACCGATGAGCAGTTCGCCTCGGCCATCGAATGGATCACCACAGACTTCGCGGTGCTGAAGTCGCTGCTTGAGGTTTGAGCCTCGCGTTACGCCCCGTAGGGAATCCAGACATTCTTGATCTGGGTGGCGCGCTTCAGGAAGTAGTCGCCGGCGAAGGTCGCGGTGTCGCTCAGGTCGTAGTAGAGCCCGCGGCTGGTCCAGGTCTGCTTGAGATTACCGACGGAGGCCTTTTCGACCATGGCCGAGGTTTCGGCATCGCCGGCGAACCAGACGGCATCGACGCCGTCGTGTTCGGCGAGGGTCTTGGCCAGCGCCTTCGATTCCCCGGTGACGATGTTGAGGACGCCCGACGGCACGTCCGAGGTTTCGAGCACCTGATAGAGATCGGTGACCGAGAGCGGCGCGCGCTCTGAGGGGACCAGCACGACGGTGTTGCCCATAGCAAGCGCCGGGGCGAAGAGCGCCACCGAGCCGAGCAGCGGGCGGCTGGGCGGGGCGAGAATGCCCATGACCCCGATGGGCTCGACCATGGCGACAGCGACGCTGCGCGAGGGCGGATTGTGGACGGCGCCGTCGTATTTGTCGGCCCAGCCTGCGAAGGCGAAGAGGCGCTCGACGGCCGCGGCGACTTCGGCGCGGCCATCCTCGCCGGTCTGCGCCTTGATGCGCTCGGCGAATTCGGCGGCGCGATATTCGAGGTTTTCGGCGAGGAAGTAGAGAATTTGCGCGCGGGCGTGGGCAGAAGTGCTGGCCCAGCCTGAGGCGGCGCGGGCGGCCTCGACGGCGTTGCGGATATCCTTGCGATTGCCGTCGCCGACTTCGCCGATCAGTTCGCCGGAATGGCCATAGACCGGACGGGAATAGCCAGAGTCGGGCCGGGCCTGCTTGCCGCCGACATACATCTTGGCGGTCTGATCGACACCCGGCGGGGTGCCGTCGTCAAGCGGGTTGCGGGCGCTGCTGGATGCTGCCGGGGCAGCGGTGGGCTTGAAGGGCTTGAGATCCTTCTCCCAGGCGGGCTTCAGATAGGCAGACATGCCTTCCCTGCCGCCTTCGCGGCCGAAGCCGGATTCGCGGTAGCCGCCGAAGCCGACGGCGGCGTCGAACTGGTTGGTGCCGTTGATCCAGACGACGCCGGCCTTGAGCTTGGGCGCGATATCGAGGGCGAGGTTGACGTTCTCGGTCCAGAGGGTCGCCGCAAGGCCGTAGCGGGTGTTGTTGGCCAGCGCCACGGCTTCCTCGGGGGTGCGGAAGCTCATGGCGACGAGGACGGGCCCGAAGATTTCTTCGTCGACGAGGGTGTTGGCGGGGGAGACGCCGGTGACCAGAGCCGGCTTCATGAAACAGCCTTGGGCGGGGAGCTGGCCATCGGGTTCGTAGACTTCGGCGCCTTCGGCGATGCCGCGCTTCATAAGGTCGCGGATGCGCTCGACCTGGACCGGGGCAACGAGGGCGCCGATGTCGACGGCCTTGTCGAGCGGATCGCCGACGCGGAGGGTCGCCATGCGGGCCTTCACCTTGGCGATGAAGCGGGCTTCGATCGATTCCTGGACCAGCAGGCGCGAGCCGGCACAGCAGACCTGACCCTGGTTGAACCAGATGGCATCGACGAGGCCTTCGACGGCTGAGTCGAGATCGGCATCGTCGAAGACGAGATAGGGCGACTTGCCGCCCAGCTCGAGGCTGAGGCCCTTGCCGGAACCGGCAGTGGCGCTGCGGATGATCTTACCCACCTCGGTGGAGCCGGTGAAGGCGAGCTTGTCGATATCGGGGTGGTTGACGATAGCGGCGCCGGTGTCCCCTGCCCCGGTGACGATGTTGACGACGCCCTTGGGGAGGCCGGCTTTCTCGCAGATTTCGGCAAAGAGCAGCGCGGTGAGCGAGGTGAACTCGGCAGGCTTCAAGACCACGGTGTTGCCGGCGGCGAGCGCCGGCGCGATCTTCCAGGCCAGCATCAGCAGCGGAAAATTCCACGGGATGATCTGGCCGCAGACGCCATAGGGCACGTGGCCGGGGAACTCGCGCTCGAGGTGCTGGGCCCAACCGACATGGTGGTAGAAATGCCGGGCGACCAGCGGGATATCGACGTCGCGGCTTTCGCGGATCGGCTTGCCGTTGTCCATGGTTTCGAGGACAGCGAAGAGCCGGCTGTGTTTCTGGATCAACCGGGCGAGCGCGTAGAGGTGCTTGGCGCGCTCGTAGCCCGAGAGGGCCGACCATTTCGGGAAGGCGGCGCGGGCGGCCTTCACCGCGGCATCGACGTCCTTGGCGCTAGCCTCGGTGATGTCGGCGAGCTTGGTGCCGGTGGCCGGGTTGTCGGTGGCAAAGGTCTTGCCCGGCTTGGTCCACTTGCCATCGATGAACAGGCCGAAGCGGTTGTCATGGGCCTTGAGCCAGGCGAGCGCAGTTTCCGGCGCCTCGGGCGCGGGGCCGTAATCGAGGGAGGTGAAGATTTCAGCGATCTTGTTCATTGTGTTGGTTCCGCCATCGCCACACGCGCCTGCTGGAGCTTGTCGGCCAGATGATCACCCGCAGGCTCCATGGAAATGAGTAGTGTCTCGAAGCCGGCTGTCGGCGTGGCTGGCTTTGTCAGTGAGACCAGCTTCCGCTGATGCAAATCCGACGACACCTGAAGACACTGCTTCAAAGGCAATCCGGATGCCTGCGCCAGCGCCCCTGCCGTCGCCGACTTGCCTGAGCTGGCTTGCAGCGCCAGCAGCACCTGTGCGGAGGACGCAGACGGCAGACCCAGAGCAGCAACTGCGAGGTGCCACGGAGAGCCCTCGTCGTCCTTGTCCTGCGATCGTGAGAATAGACGCGAGAACCAACCAGCCATCGCTACACCATCGGCATGCGATAGTCGGCCGCGTAGTGGCCGGTGAGGTTGTGTTCGAGCTGGCGTTCGATGTCGGTGAGGAGCGAGCTGGCGCCGAAGCGGAACAGGTGGGGCTGGAGCCAGTGGGTGCCGAGCTCTTCCTTGATCAGCGCCATGTAGTCGGTGGCGAGCTTGGCAGAGGCGATACCGCCGGCGGGCTTGTAGCCGATCTCGATGCCGGTTTCCTCGTGGAACCAGCGGATCATGCGGACCATGGCGAGCGAGGTGACGAGGTTGGCGTTGACCTTTTCCTTGCCGGTCGAGGTCTTGATGAAATCGGCGCCAGCCAGCATGCAGACCAGCGAGGCCTTGGCGACGTTGGTCTGGGTGGCGAGTTCGCCGGTGCCGAGGATGGTCTTGATGTGCGCGTCGCCGCAGGCTTTGCGCATGGCCTTGACCTGATCGTAGAGCCCCTGCCAATCGCCGGTGAGCACCATGCCGCGCTCGATGACAATGTCGATCTCGTTGGCGCCGTCGGCGACCGAGGCCTCGATTTCGGCGAGGCGGGTCGAGAGCGGCGCGAGGCCGTGCGGGAAGGCGGTGGAGACGGCGGCAACGTTGATGCCGGGGCCTTTCAGCGCGTCGACGGCGGTCTTGACGAAGGTGTGGTAGACGCAGACGGCGGCGGGTTTGATGTCGAGGTCCGCTACGCCAAGGCCGGCGAGGATTTCGCTGCGGACCGGGTTGCGGGCCTTGGCGCAGAGGCGCTCGACGCGGCCGGGGGTGTCATCGGAATTGAGGGTGGTGAGGTCCATCAGGGTGATGGCTTTGAGGAGCCAGGCGACCTGCCAGTCCTTTTTCACCGAGCGGCGGGCGGGAAGCGTCGCGGCGCGACGTTCCAGAGCCGAACGGTTCATCACGGTGCGCTCGACCCAGTCGAGATCGAGCGGATAGCCGGGATTGCGCCGGTGCTTTGCCGCATCCTGCAGCGCGGGCGCGCTGGCGGGCTTGGCCTTGGTGGCGGGCTTGGCCGCGGCCTGATCGACGACGCGAAGTTCCATGGATGGCCTCCTTGATCCGGATCTTGCGCCCGGTTTGCGGCAGATTTTCTGGCGGGCAGTATCTGCCCTAAAGTCTATTTCGCCAAGAACTCGGGTCCGAACGAATGCGGCAGGAGTTGCGCGAGGGTCTGCTCGAGCGGGGTGCCGTCGATGCCGTGCGAGACGATGACCACGTCTGGATCGGCGAATTCGCGGATGCGCTGGCGGCAACCGCCGCAGGGGGTGACGGGCATGGTGCCGGGGCCGGTGGTGTAGACGCGGCGGATGCGTCTCGCCCCACCCGCCAACATGGCGGCAATGGCGGAGGGCTCGGCGCAGTTGCCGACCGGATAGGCGGCATTTTCGACATTGCAGCCGGAGTAGATGTGGCCGTCGTCGGCGAGGATGGCTGTGCCGACCTGGAACTTCGAGTACGGCGCATAGGCGCGGGCGCGCACGGCTTCGGCGGCGGCGAGGAGTTCAG
>CAYNRZ010000011.1:0-123764 GCA_964399695.1 uncultured Devosia sp.
GTGCCGCAGAACTTCAACGAAGGGGGAAGGGATGGTGCTGCAAGAGAGGATTGAATTTGCCTCTCATCTTCACAACATGCTGAAAATGCTTGCGTAATGTCTGCCGCTTTCGTGCTCTGTGTACCACCGCTGTGCGTAGCAATCAACCCGTCGCTAAATGGCGTATGCGCGGCATTGGCAAAAGGAATGGTTTACAGCGAAGAGCCACGAGCCCGTCATTCTCTTCGAGGTCCGCTATGCAACGATAGCCACTGGCCACGGCGGCATTCAGAGTCTTGTGGGCATATCGAAGCCAGGCCTAGGCACTGGGTAGTACAGCGGACTTCAGGACCGTCGCAACTGCGTCACCCCGAGAAGCCGTTCAGGGTAGCCGGGACGAAACCCCCGGCAACCCGCCGCACGAGGTCGGCGGGCTTGAGCCAGTGTTCGCAAACTTTCTGGCGAATCGAACCTCTCGCATTCCCATTTCTGCCCGCAGTGATCACCAACGGTACAAGATTGGGCGTGTGTAGTTGCCCTGCGCTGCTGCCTGCTGACTGTTCTGTTCGAGAAGGTGGAAGAACCCGTCGTCAGGAGAAAGACCCAGCTTTTCAGACACGGGTCCAGAGGCTTGCAGCGTCCTTAGAAACTGCATCGGGTCAAGAACCACAAGGTGTTGATCGTATCGAGACAGGTCATTTCCCAGAGTTTTAAATTCATCTTCCATCGCGCCGTAGACAAGATCAAGAGCCGGGACAAAGATACAAAATATGAATGCAGCATCATTCAGAATATCGATCCTCCCCTCTTTCGAGAGCAACGTCCGTCCTTCACGCACCATTCTTGAAGAGCCTCGCGTTTGGGCGATCGCCTTGGTGACGTTCTTTCTCATTCGCTTCTCTGCGTTGGCTCGACTGGCGGGGAGCACTTCCCCGTCGAAATCAAAGCATTTCGCTTGGATAGACAACGCTGAGCTCTCACAGAAAACGATGGCATCTGCAAACTCGCGCCTGTTGCTCTCTGATATCTCCACCTCTGGCGAATGTATAAAATTCAGGGATGTGTGATCGGCTACAATCTGTGGAAGCATCTCGTGCACCTCTGTGGCGCCGCTGAAGCCGGCCACGTGCATTACATGGCCAAATCCAGAAATCACGCTTGATTGAGCGTCACTAATAAAATCAGAAAAGGTGACGTTTGGAGAAAAGGCTCCCTCACGCTCATCACCGAACTTAGATACTGCGTTCGAGATTTCATCGAGAGAGTTTCCTGCATAGTCGGGGCCCTTAGGAACGAGGTTCGCCAGGCGGCCAGTGGAGTCACCTTGACCCCGATACCGTCCGGTTGCCCGTGCAATTTCCAGCGCGTAGTCATTGAACAAAATAACGTCGAACTCTGCCCCAGAAAGGACGAGCGACAAAGCCGTCTTCTCGCTCATCATCTCGACAGCAGAGTATAGGTAAAATGGATAATCTGCCTTCTCGTCAATGCCAATCACGTAAGCAAAATGGCCGCTCTCCGTTACAAGGAGGTCGAGTGACACTGAATCGCTCTTTGAAATGAAATATAGGTCGATAATATTTGACTTCACGTAGAGCGTAGGCTTGCTCACCGTTTCCGTCATGCACATCTCGAAGCGAGCTATGCAGCTGCCCGAAAGGAACTCAGCCCTTCGCTGGCCCGAAAGAATATGAACCATAACACACCCTCAATTGATCGCTCTAAGCGACCAACTCCCCCAGCCATCGGCGGCGGTTCACCGGATTGCCAAGGGACTCCATGAACGGAACCCATAATCTCTCTTGGCACGAGCGAACGATCGCAGCGTACTCGGGTCGCGAGCGGAGCCGTCGCAGGATGGTTCCGTCATTTTGACCTAGAGCATAGTCGATGGCGACGATGGGGCACATCGGCAGGTGAGGCACTCTTGGCGCATCGCCGCTCATTAGCGCTTTCCACGTGTCGTCTTGCCGCGCTGGCAGGTCTATCCCCGGTACATAGCCGGGTTGACCAGTAAAAGCGTCTTGGGCGTTGCCACCACGTTGAAAATGAAACTTTGCGTGGGGCTCATTAGGCGGTGGCTGCCCCGGCTGAGGCACTATGTTGTAGAGATGCGTATCGACTCTCCAGTGGTCCTCGAGTTCCACCGCGAAGCCATTCCCAACTAACGCGCCCCTGACTCGCATCTGGAAATCGGCTTGTTGTGGAAAGCCTGCCTCATTCTCATCTGGGCGAAAGTAAAACGTAACCCAAGCTCGCTCGACATTGCATCCGACTGGGCTAAGCCCTCTACGCGGGACTGGCAGCTCAATCCCAAGCGATGAAGTGCTTAGCGTCCGCGATGCAGCCCACGTTTGAGCGAAACGCGAGCTTTCACTTGTGATTTGCTCGCCAGCTTTCTCAGTCTCTGGCTGGCTGCCCAGTTCGTCGGCAAAGGCAACCATCTCGTCTGGATAGCGGTCCCAGCTCATTTTGGGAGGTACTTCTCCGCCAGCCTCTGCATGTCTTTCTGCGCGATGCGCTTGTCTTTACTAGCGAGCGCTCGTCTCGCGGAAGCGTATGCTGGGTCAACCCAAGGGGGGAAATCTCCCCGTGGCACCAGTCTCGCGCCTTCCGCTGGATCAACGGGAACGATCTCCGGCGGGATGCGCTCAAGTGAAAGCTCGCACAGCCTCCAAGGACGTTCTCCCGGGCTGCCATCCGGCATTGTGAGAGGCGAGAGATCGCCGAACTGAGCCGCTAGGAAGGCGTGACGTTGCTGAATGGTCAGTGAGTTCAGGCTATTCGCTGCGCCGAACCTAGCGTACCACCAGTCCTCGAGACCTCGTGCCCACCATCGATTAAAGTGGTCGTGCCCCACGCCTTTGTAAGATTCTTCCGCGAATTCTTCTTTCAGGGAGTCCCAGCCGCCCGACCTTCGATCGATACCGAGTCTGAAAGACAAAAGGTCCTCGTCTATCAACAACCCGGGTCGATTTAGGAAGGTACGAACATAAACGAGTACCGCGCAGTGGACCGCGACCTCGCGCTCCGCTGAGAGCCGCTCAAGGAACGTTGACGGCGTCCAACGTCTTAGCAGATCATCGGGAAGGCCGACCAGGGTACTAAGCTCAGCGCTGGCAATAGCATCTACATTTTTGAACGCCGCATAGAGCGCGAGGGCACCGAGGAGTTGGCTGACTACGGCATTGGCGTTGCCCGGCGTGACCTCCTCTTTCTGTATCTTCAAATCAAAGAGGTCGCTGCTTGACGTATCCCCGCCGATGTTGGTGGCGATCACCGCGCGGCGGGCAAAGCGAACTACAGGAAACTCGGCAAGTTCCCCGGTCCGTTGCTTAACTCTGATGTCTTGGGCGATGCCGGGCCCCGACCCTCGCTCGCCCGCCTCGTTGGACAGCTCGACGTCCATCAGAACCCCATCGGGGACGGTTATTCCCCCTAAGCACTCCTCGCGAAAGTCCTTGGGACCAATCGGCCGCACCTCAAGCTCTGTTGCTGGGGTTGACAAAGCATCTGCAAATGACGCAGCAGCATCGGGTTGATCGTCCACAAACAGCCATCTGCTCATCATCAACCTGCCGAAGGTATCTCAATCTGTATGCACGTTGAGTAGCCAGCGTCTGGCTCCACAACTTCGGCGATGCCGCCAACGTATTCTACAACTTGAGCAACAATCCATAAGCCAAGCCCTGAACCCCTCGCGTGCTCCTCATGGGATGCGTTAGCTTGAGGTGCTTGACTGGTAGTAAAGAATGCATCGAATATGCGATCTCGGTTCTCGACGGGAATGCCAGTCCCGGTGTCCTGGAACCTAAGCCGCACCTGTCCACGTCGGCCCTTTCGATCTGCTGATACAAGTATTCGCCGCTCATTTCCAGATCGCTTAAGAGCCTTCACCGCATTCGTGTAGAGGTTCAGAAGTACCGACGCGAGATCAGCTGGATGCATAGGCGAAGTGAAGAGCGGGTCGAACTCGGGGATTGAGGTCTCCAAGCTAACCTGCTGAGAACTCGCTTGCTCCTCGACTCCCGCCCTAAATGCTTCCACGGCCTCCGAGAGGCTTTGTGTGGCCATGCTTCTTGCAGAGCGGGCCGAAGCTAGCGAATTGAGGTAACCCGTTAGGGTGTCAAGCCTAACCAATATGGAACGCGCTCTTTCGAGCTTGCGCTCGAAGGCTTCGTCTACTGGCCCGGCGGTTTCCGCACGACTGAAAACCGCATCGAAATCTAGCCGGAACGCTTCAAACGACATGCCTGTTTCGTGGCTAAACTCTGTGACGGTCATGCCGAGAGTCGCAAGAAAGCGGAGCATCGCCGACTCGTCGGCAAGCAGCGCTCTTGCATCCTCGAATATTCGTTCTGTAGCAACTATCAGTTGCTCGGCAGCGCTTGCCTCCTCGACGACTCGCTTTGCGTCAGCGGGAGCCTTGCTCTCGAGGAATGCTTGAGCAGCCTGTCGGGTTGAGCGTATCGCCTCGCTCACCTCCCCAAGGGGACTGACGGCGTCGGAATCCACATCTTGCCGAACCCTTGGGGTGCCAGCTCGGGGCTTCTTGCCTCTGTCAGAATAGAGGCGAGTCGCCGCTGTGATGAGGACGGATGATACAAGGGCTGTAAGCTCTTCAAAGCCAGCGGTCCTAAGTAGCCCCTCGCGCGAAGTGCGCTCGTCGAACTCCTCTCCGGTGGGGTCGTCTATCTGTACAAAACCGAAGAAGTTCTTGTTCTGAAAAGGGGCGAGGTTCGACCGTTTGCCGTAGGCTGCATCAAGACCCAGCCAATCATCGTCGTTGTCTCCGTAGGGAACAACCCGGAAACCATTGCGATAGACGCGGATGCCGCCTTCGTCGGTCAAAAACTTCCTGATACGTGGCGCTGCCAAATTGGGCAGCAGCCCGGGAGCTAAGACAAAGTAGTAAGCCCTCACCCAAATCTTTCGCAGGTGCGCAAAGGGCTCAATTTCCCTGGTGCTGCGAGGCGTGCTGCTCAGCGCTTGCCAGTCTAGGTCCTCGCCGAACCGATTATCGTATATTCGCCATTTCGCAAAGCCACGCGAGTCTACTTCCAAGTCGATGACGGCGTAGGCATGGTCCAGAATCTCGCGCTGAATGTCCGAGATCACTGTCTCGTCTGTGAAAAGTCCACCTGACTTTGTGATGCTTACCTGGAAGCCCGGGTCCGCATCGGCTCTGCCTTCGACTGGCGCTGATGGAAACGGCTGCTGTAGCGAAAGCACGCCGCGCCACGCCTGACGAATTTGACCGTCAGTCCAAGAGTCGCGAAGCTGTTCGATACGCAAAGTGGTGCCACGGCGCAGCTTTGGTGCGTCCTCCACTACGACGTTTACCTCACTCAGGGACCGGCCCGCCTGGAAGGCATCCCAGTCCACCGTTAGTCGCAGCGCGGTATCAGCGACGTCCGCAGCAGTCGTAACCACTAGCCTATGCCCTAGACGCTGTGCTGCAAACCGCCCAATCCCCTTTCTCCCCGCACGGCGCCTTCCGTATCGCGGCGATCGCGGTTCTCGCACCTTGTCGTTGCTGGCCAAACGTAAGAATCCGGCGAGAAGAGACTCTCTGGTCATGCCGGAGCCGTCGTCGCTTATCTCCAAATGTCGAGAGGAGCCTTCTTCGACAAAGGCAATGCTCACCTTTGTAGCGTCCGCGTCGTAGGAGTTCTTGATAAGCTCTATGAGCGCGGTTTCCTGCCTCGCGACAAGCTCCTGCCCCAGACGGGCGACAATTGCGGCATCTACCTGGAATGCAAGTTGCTCACTCATCGCGAGGCGCCACGTTGCTTCCAAGCCGCTTTGCGCGCAGCTGAGCAAGTTCGTCGCTCAAGGTCGCAGCATCGGACTGCCACCTATCCCCCATGAAGGGAGGCAGAACGATTGCGTCAGCCAACGACCGAGCCAGCTCGTAGTCCCTCGATCTGAGGGCCGCGTCAATAGACGCAACACTCGCAGCAGACGGGCTGTTCTTTTGGATGAGGACCGGAAGCCTGCGGGCCTCCATGAGCTCAAACTTTAGCACCCCCCCTCCGTAAACTCTGCCGATCTTTTCCGACGCCAACTGCCCGAATGTCGAAATCAAGGACAAGACCGCCCATAGGCGCTCTTCGGCAGTCAATCCATCGACAAAGCACACCCGGTGCAGTGTGTTTGTGCAGACGATGCCGGGCCCTGTGAGGACCAAGCGTGGACCAACATGATTCATGTAGGTGAAGACACCATCGCACTCTGGCCCCGCACCAACCTTCCACCACGGGTCACGCTTGCGCAGCCATGCCGTGCTTTGACGGTCGGCGATGGTGATTTGCTCGAGATGCGTTTCCGCAGCTTTGTCCAACTTCTCTGGACTTAGGAGCCACGTCCTCTCGCCCTGGTCCGCGAGAGAGATTAGTTCCGTAGTGTCAATATGGAGGCCGCGAAGTTGGCCAGCTCGTGAAACTATCGGCCTAAGGTCCTTACGGCCAATTCCAGCCCGCTTGCTCTCTTCGCTGGACAGTAAAAAGACGCGGTTTCGACCGGTCACGGCGCCAATCGAGAGTGCTGCTATCGTCCCAAGTTCAACAGCGCGGGCCTCAAGTCTCCTGTAGGCAATCGCGGCGTCGCTTGAATCGTCCACTGGCGATGGAGACGATCGACTCGAACGCTTTATGCCCCCGCGACGGAAGCCTTCTGCTCGTATCAATGCCCCTCGCTCGTCTGCCGCGACGTGCCAATTCGGCTTAGCGTCGAGCGGGACCACGGAAACCTCCTCAAAGCGGTCGCGCAAACGTTCGAGGAGGGCGTTGCCATAGACCGTCGAACTTGCGACGGCAGGAACCAGAGAGATAAGGCGCGCGCCTTCCGCAAGGAACGCCATGGAGTGAACTAGGAAATGCACCCATAGTCCTGCGGCCCCGCGGACGTCGAAACGCTCCCTAAGGCGACGGCGGGCGACCGCACTAAGCGTGTGGTTGCGCGTAAACGGCGGGTTGGCGATAACCACGTCGATTGATGGCAACACCGCAGGATCGAGATCGAAGAAATCGAGAGCGGTGAACTGAATGGCCTCGGTGAGGTTTGACGGCCAGTTTTGGATCACGTTTGGATTTAGGTCGCATCCGAAGAGCTTTCCACGGAACGGCTGCCCGGTGATGGCCAGCGCTTGCCGCAGCACCGCCGCCGCCAGAGCACCTCCGCCGATACTCGGCTCCAGAACTGTCTCTTGACCCGTTCTGACTGCCCAGGAGGCAAGGCTGTCGGCAAGGCTGGGAGGCGTGTAGTAGGCGCCAAGGTCCCTGTACTCGACTGATAGAGCGGTGCCGAATGTCAGTGGCTCTGCGACATCGGGCGCTTCCCTATCCAATCGTACCCTCCAACCCGCTTACCAACTCGCTTTTAGGTTGCCTCAGCCTTCAACACAATCGGCAGTCCCAAAAACAATAGACACCCCAAGCCAGGGGCATGTCGGGCTATGCGGCCTTCTGCTCCCACGACACAAGCGCGGCCTCAGCGGCGGCAGGGTCACCCTTGATGCGGTAGACGGTCTGGCGGGAGACACCTACATCCCGGGCGATTGTGGCAGGAGGAGTGCCGAGCGCTATACCGTTCATCACAGCGGCCAGTTGGTGGCGGTCGAACGACGGCTTGCGGCCTAGGTAGTTGCGCTCCTCGGCACGCGCCCGTGCTGCCTCTATACCACCCCGCTGGGCAACCTTGGTGGCCTCGGCCTGAGCCTGCGCAGTTGCCGCCATAAACCCGATCAGGGCGTCCCGTACGGCCATCTGGATGGCGTCAGTGGTTGAGCCGTCGAAGGTCATGTTGTTGATCACGGTGCGGATGATCACGCCCCGCCGCATAAACTCCCGGATGGCATCCGTCACGTCAGCATAGTTGCGGCCCAGTCGGTCAACCCAGCGCACCACCAAGGTGTCCCCGGAGCGGAGCATGTCGAAGAGCCTACGGCCCTCGGGGCGCTCGGCCAGCTTGGTGCTGACGCCCGAGACGCTATGGTCCGCCAGAACGCGGTCGATCTTGAAGCCCGCCTGCTCGGCTTGGGTCTGCTGGTGGGTCAAGTCCTGCTCGATGGTCGAGACGCGGGCGTAGAGGATGGTCTGCAAGGTCGGCTCCAAAGTGTCCGTATGGTCGATGTCCGTTGATTGACATGTCCGTTGATAGATGTAAACCCTAACGGACGCGACTTCTTGGACGCCGCCTTTGACCGCATGGGTTTACCCTAACGGACACTCGTCAACCGTCAACTGGGCCGGTTGATTTCAGTATAGTGTCAATTGTGTTTCAGAAGCCCCAGATTTCGGGGGGTGCTAGCTCTCTGAACGCCAGGATTTCGGTGTGGGGGGTGAAGGGTGCTGGGGATGAAATAGGTGGCTGCTGCATGGTGCTCTCCGGCGTGGGCATACCCGTTTCGGACAGCTCATGTTATCGGCGTGGCATGGGCGAGAAACTGACAGCGCGGCAGCTCCGGCTGCATCCATGGTGCGTCTATTGCGGCGGGAGCCAACCCGCTGAACAGGTGGACCACGTTCCGCCGAAGGCGATCTTCAGGCTAAAGAGACGACCCCAAGGGCTCGAGTTCTCGGCCTGTGCGGCATGCCATAAGGGGACCCGGAACATGGATGCGGTCGCGGCCTTGACGGCTCGGTCGTGGCCCAACCTCGGCAGCGACGAAGAGCGGGAAGAGCTGAGCCGCCTGATGGGAGGCGTGCTGCGCAACGTGCCACCGGTGGCTGACGAGTTGCATCGCGGGTTCTCCTTCCGAAGTGAAGTTCCGCCAGACGTGGCCAGTGCCGTTGGCGGGCAGGAGGTGGTCGCGACAGACTTCACCGTTAGGCGGGCTGTAGTCGATGCCTTTGGGGCGAGGTTGGCCCTGGCTATGCACTATGACCTGACCGGCACGATACTCGCCGAGACCGGTGGAGTATGGGTAAGGACTTATACCAACGTCGAGAACATGCGAGGCGAGGCGTTACCCCCTGAGCTGGATGGCATCCTCGGCCCGACGCTTGTGCTGCTTCAAAAGGGTCTGCGATCAAAGGACGACTTTCAATTCGCAAGGCGACGACTGGACGACTACGGCGGCAGCGCAATGTTTGCCACCTTCCGGCAGTCGTTTGCCTGCTTTGCTGTGGTCTATCCTGACGCTGACGACTTCCCCAAACCGCTGCATGGCGACCTGTTCCGTCCGGGCTTCCTCATTGGCTACCCGCTGTAGGCGGGAGGCCGGGAGGGGGGGGGGAGCAGGTCCTCGTCTCACTCGATCTTGCCAGCTCGCATGCGTAGCAAAAATAAACGTGCTCCTTGCTATCGAGTGCTCGCTTTCGTCGCTCCCCCGCTCACCGACGCTGTCCTATATAACCGTATCCGGGCCCCCTCTTATCGTGGGGGGTAATCAACCCGGCCACCCTTGCTGGGTGGGGTAATCGAGGAACGACTGCGCTCCTCGACTACATGTTCAAGAGGCCGTGCGGGCCTTCACGCCAAGAAGCCGACGCGGACGACTTTCCTCCAACGCTTCGGGCGTAGAGGCGTGGCTCACGAAGCGCGCCTCCACCCTAGACAAGAAGCGCCTTCCCTCCGCGCTGAGGTAGAGGCGGTTCGATCGGCAATCGTTGGCGGCGTGCTGCTCAACCAGGCCAAGACCACGGCTGCCCGAACGATGGCGAGCAGAGAGGGCAGAGATGGCCCTTGATGTGGAGGATTGCACCATCCCCCAAGCCTTCTGCAAGTCGGTGGCGGTGCATCCTGGGTTGCGGTTGACCTCAAGCAGGACGGCCATCTGCGGCGCTGGAAGCTCGGCGTTGAGCAAGCGGAAGTCGGCCACCACACTGGCCAAGGCGTTCAGTTGGGGGGAGCGCGCCAGCTTCCTTTCGGCGCTGGTGGGCTGATGCCTACGGCGGCTGGAGGCGGGCAGCGGCGCTTTTATCGTTCGGTCAGACTTCATTGGAAGGTTCCCTGAGGTTCAAGAGAGGCAATCGAGCAGGCAGCCGCGATTGTCTTGGAGTGGGGGGTAATCGACCCCGCGCATCCATCGTGGGTGGGACCGTCGCGCCCCCGCGAGGCCACGAGCTGGCAGCGGAGCTGCTACTGGGAGCAGCTCTGGACAGCTAGCATTGGAGCAAGGATGGGCCGAGGTAGCGTCCCCCGGCCCCCGCACCGTTAGGCCAATGCGCCATAGGCCAAGACGCCAAGCCACCCGCACGCTACCCAGACCAAGAGCCGAAGGATGAACTTGTAAGGGTTCAAGCCGATCAGCACGTAGGCGAGGCGGCTGGTTGTGGAGAGCATCCCCAGCACGAAGGCGGCGATGAGTTGCGTGATCAGGAACGTCCCGATGCCTGCGAGGATGGCGATGAAGGAAGTCATGTCGTGTCCTTGAATGTAGTTGTAGGGCACGGCGGCAGAAGCCCCCGAGGAGGCCCGTGGCGAGGCAGGACAAGCGGCAGCTCTGGTGACCCAAGCGGAGCCGCAGTTGGCCCTCTACGGGCCTCCCACGGGGCTCCTATCGACGCCGACGAACACGCCTCACGGGGGGCGCTGTGCGCATCTCCGTTGGTGCGACCACGGCATTGCTTGGTCGCCACGCGGTCTCTTTCACCACGAACCTCGGGAGCTTGTTGATCTCCCGGTGGAGCACTGCAGGCGGCCATTCGCCGTAGCCCTCGCGAGCGTCGACCTTGGACCGACTGCCCATCATGAAGTCCCGGGCCTCCTTGTCCATCAGGCCACGGCTGAGTGTGGTGAAGGTGTGCCGCCAAGCGTGGCTGGGCCTGTTGAGGGGCGCAGGCTCGCCAAGTGCCTTCAGTATCCAGTCGCTTACATCCGTCGCTGCGTCCTTGGCGCGGTGCTCCTTCAGGGTCCGCAGATCAACGTTAGCCGGGTAAGGGGTGTAAAATGCCGGTCCATCCCCAATAGCCTTGAACATTTCCAGCAAGCCAAGGTCGATGAGATGCTGGTGAATGCCGACAGCCCATGCCGCATTGTTCTTCGTGCTGCCGTCCTCGGGCGTGATCAGCATGTAGGGCGTTTCGCCGTCCCAGCGGAGGTTCCTGCCCCGGAACTGGGTCACCTCACTGACCCGTAGGCCGGTATAGGCCATGATCCACGGGACCCAGAACACCGCCCGTTGGTGGGGAATGGACAGCCCCTTCGGAGAGCCGAGGAAGGTTGCCCCGAGGATTCGGGTGGCTTGCTCTGGCGTGTAGTCCTTCCTCCCGATTTGGGTCTGAGCATCCCTCTTGTCGCGGAGGCCGGCTGCCGGATTGGTGATGCCGAACTCCTCCTCGCCGTGGGAGAGAGCGGCCTTAACGGAAGTAAGGTACTTGTCGTTGATGGTCTTGGGACTGAGACCGCTTGCCATAAGGTTGTCGCGCCATCGACGGATGTCCTCGCGGGTCACGCGGCGGGCATCCTCGTGACCCACGAACGCGGCGAAGTTCTTGATGCATGAGCGGTAGGCCGTGAAGGTGCGGGCCTTCTGCGACTGGGTCTTCTGCTTGTGGTCAAGCAACGCGGTTAGGGTCAGGACCTCAGCACTTGGCTTCGCTTGGGCGGGCGTGGTCACTGGGAGCTTGACCTCGGGGAAGCGGTGCTCCGTCGCATCCGGCCCGAAGTCACCGCCCGCGCGGCGTTCCAGCAGTGCCGCAGCATCGCCGAACGCACGATCGAACTCCCTCAGAAGGGTCTGGTAGCTCTGCTCGTCCACACGGAGGTGCCGGTCGGCAAGAGCGCCATCGACCCACGTACCCCAGCGCTCGCGAAGCGTGGCAGGCCGCTTGATCTTCAACCCCTGCCGGGGGTCTTTCTCCGATCTCCCTCGCTCCTCATCGGCCTGCCGCTTCCGCTCTGCTAGGTGAGCAAACGCCTCCGGCTCATCCTCGAATGACTTGTAGAGCCGGTAAATCTCCCCCGACAACGCAACGCACTGTTTCAACGTGAGGTGGACCGGCGCATTGTCGAAGCTGGCCCAAATCAAGTCGAACTGGGCCTGTGCGTCCTGCGCCCTCTGCTTGGCGGCCTTCGCCTCCTTCGTGCGTAAGCTCACCTTGATGTCGGAGCCGATCTTGGGCGTCGTAGTCTTGCCCTCAATGGTCACTGTGACCGTCTTGCCCTTGGGCAATGACCCGAGCGATGCAGGCACTCGCTGCCGATACCAATAGACGCCGGTCTTGGGGTGCTTGTAGGGACGGGGCATAAAAAGGACCACGTGGACCACCTCTGTGTATCACCAGGGGCGGCGAAAGTCGCAGCATTACCAGATAGTTCTGGCTTATCAACGGGAAGGAATGGTGCTGCAAGAGAGGATTGAACCCGGTGGAGGGTTCAGGAAAACGCCAGATTTCTAGCGTTTCCTGTATATCTGCACAATGGCCTGTGTACCACTGGCGTGGTCCACTAAGCCTTCGCGGAAGACCTTTTCGCCGTCGGGTGAGGAGCTTTCGTCAGGCGAACAGCGTGAGCGCCAAGAAGAATGGTGCCCTGCATTGTGGGTCAATGCCATCCCACACGGCCGACTTAGCCAGGCATTCCAATCCTCGCGCGGACTTCTGGACACCTAAGCCGCCAGTCATGCGGCTTCCAGCATCTCCATGGGAAGGATCGCGCGACGGATCGACCGATAGTCATCAACAGGTACGTCGATATAGGTGCCGTCGTCGAGGTTGAGCAGACCTTCCGGGCTTTTCGCTGTGTTGATTAACTCGACGTAGCAGCCATAGTCGATCTTGAAGACATCATAACGCTCCCCCGGCGCATCGTTCGAGGAAATGTTCTTCTTCAAGACATGGATAACGCGGGCGTCAAACAGTCGGTCGATGATCTCGTGGCGGGTATTTGCACGGAACAGGAACGCCCGAGCCTTTCGTGCGCCTATGACCTCTGCGACGATCAGTTCCAGAACCTTTGAAAGGGCAGCATTGGCCTGGATGGGCGATGCCTTGTCCTGCTGATACCAGTCACGAGCTGCAGCGCGGACATCGTCTTTGGTGATTGCTCGGCCCCAAGCCTTCGTTACCACCTTCGAGGCTAGGTTCAATGCATCACGTGGCACCCCTTCGGATGCTCGCACTAGCTCCTCGAATACCGGGGCCTGAGTGAAGCCGAGCTGGACCAGCTCGTCGGGGGAACTGAACATGCTGCCATGCTCCGACGCGCTGACGTGGCGAAACAACAACCGTTTGAAGAAATCGACGGACCGGGCTTGATCGTTGTCGAACACCAGAAAATCGTCGAGGTTGAGGTCAGCCGAGATGTCAGCGCCCAGCTCGAACCCCACGTAGCCGCCACGATCATTGTGAACGTAGAAGTTGCTCCGATGCTCGATAGCCGCGATTTTGACGACGAAGTTCTCGACCGGCAGGAACGTACGGCGCAACAGGTCGGCGAGGTGGGGCTGTAAGTCTGGGGGAAGTTCGCTCCATTCGTCTATAAGTATCCAAAGTCGGGGGCTGCCGAGCATCGAAAGCACGCTTCGCAGGGTTCCTTGTACGCGACCAAAATTGAGGGTGAACCGCTCCGTGCCCGTGACCGAGCGAGCGGTCTCGGAAGTGCGGCCCAAAGATGCCGTAGCCTGCCCAGCGGCGCTCAACCCCGTCAGCGATACGTCGATTTTTCCCTCTCCGGATGCGCTCCGCTCCTCCGTGGTCTTCTCTTCAACCGTCGCCTGCCCGGACAGCCTGACCTCGTTGAAGGAGGCCTCCATGTCATCTAGGCGTTCCGCAAGTTCGGTCGGGTTGGAGTGCGTACTGATGCGATCAACGGCCAACGCGAAGATGTCAATGCCAATGGCCTTCAACACATCAAGGACCAAACGCACGCTCCTTTCGGGAACACTCTTGGCGGCATCGTTGTAGATCGACCCGTCGGACCCAATGGAACGAAGATCGAGGTAAATTGGAACCTCGCCGCGCTGTTTTATTTTTTCAGCCAAGTAAAGCAGGGCGTGTGTTTTCCCGGTCCCTCTTCGTCCGTAGAGTATTTGGTTGTTATTTGTCTCCAGTATGGAAGTGAGTGGTGCAGTGTCCACGAACGTGTCGTGGAGGATGTCGGACGACACCCTTTCGGCGCGTTTGGTGAAACCGAGAAATGCTTGCTGTAGCGCCTCTAGTTTGTCTGCCATCATGCCCCGCTTTCCAGTGGCAAAAGGAGTATCAGCTGCGAGAGTGGCGGCATAGGGGGCGCTTGTGTTTCTCTCGCTGGAGCGGCACGCCGATTGACCAAGTTTAGCTGCAACTTCGAGGGTTGGTTCGCATATCCTTCACCGCCTGACACACTTACAATTCGGCGCCACGGCAGGGGCCCATTGATGCAGACCAGATCTCGTTGGCGGATTTGCGGTCGCTGTTTTGCATTCTACTTGGTCAACAGCTTTCTGTTACCCGGCATCAAAGTCCCTACTGTGCGCCTTGTGCGCGTTCGACGATGGCTGCTAGCAATGGCAGGGCCAAGCCTCCATGGACACAATTCATGGGAGGCAGCGTCGCGCCGAGGGGGAGATGCTGAACATGAAGCCGAAGCACCGCAGGTTGTCCGCGATGATTGTGCTGGGGGCAGTCTCTTGGATATCGGCCAGCGTATGCGCTACAGCCGAACCGGGCCCGAAGGTGCAGACGCTCATCGACACCCCGACGTCGCTCCTGACCTTTGGACTGTTCCGGCTCAGCGAGTTAATTGATGATGGCTTCGGATACCAAGGCCACTCCGGCCTCCTGCCCAAGGCGTACAGCGCCACTGCATACTACGACTGGGACAGGAACCGCATCGTGATCCGGTTGATGGACTTTCAGGGCCCCAGCGCCAATGCCGAAGAGGAGTGCGGTCAAGCTATCGCAGCCGTCCGTCGGTACGGCGGGATTGATCCCGCAACGGGCAAATATGTTAGTCCGCTGAGCAACTCGATCTACGCAGATTTGTTCATGCCGATCGGCTACGGCTCGAGCAGGCTGGAGGGTATCCCCGACGCACTCGACCAAATCATCGAGATCGTGTTTCAGTCCGGGATGGCGGATGCCGTCCTCTGCACCGCTGAGCTTGTGGGCACGGGGTATTCCGTCCGGCGGTAGACGTGGGAGTTCGGCTCGTCTGGATGGCCATGCCGCCGACCGACGCACCACCTTGCAGGACACTATTGTCATCCTGAGGCGTGCCGAAGATATAGCCCGGTGGTCGTACTCTCATGCGACCGACGCCTTCAATTTCGGGAAAACCAAACGATGCAAGGCGCAAAAAAATGCGGAAAAATCCGAGCCACTGAACTCAACCGTCAAAGCCACACGACACCCCCCGTGGGCATTTGGTTCGCTCGTGGTTGGAGTGCATGGCTTTGAAGTTACCACCTTGGGTTTTGGCTATCATCGTCGCTGCAGTGGCTGGACTGCTTGTGAACTGGGCGGTCGGCTTGGTCCAGGGCGCGACAGTATGCCGAGACGGCTGGCGGTCGCTCTCAATTGGAGCGCAGGGGGCATGTTCAGGACACGGCGGCGTCGACCGATGGCCGGAGACATTGCGGTGGTTTGTTACCCTACTATCGGCGGCAACGTCGGGTTCGGTCGGTTGGAGCTTGGCGGCAAGGGCTTCTAGGCACGGCACCAAGAAGAACAAGAAAGTACCGCCAGCTGAGCAGCCGTAGTGGTCCGCAGCATCGTCTGTTTGGGTATACGCCACTGAGACATGCGGTTGAGACGCATTTTGTGTCTCATTAGGGTTGACTGAGGAATTGCGAGACGGTAGGGCGAAAGGGTCTAGAGTTAAACGAGACACCCGGAGGCCCGCATGGGACACGTCTACGGCTACGCACGAGTATCCACCATCGACCAGGACCTGAGCATTCAGGAGGCGGCACTGCGGGCCGCTGGCTGCACAATCGTACGCTCTGAGAAGAAGTCTGGCACAACCACCGAAGGACGCCGGGAGCTACAGACCCTCATCGAGTTCGCACGAGCCGGGGACACCATCGTGGTGACAAGGGTGGACCGCCTTGCTCGCTCGATTGCTGATCTCGCCAACATCGTTCGCACTCTGGAGGCCAAAGGCATCGCTCTACGTGCCACGGAACAGCCGATAGACACGGGCACAGCGGCGGGCAGAGCGTTTCTCCAGATGCTGGGGGTGTTTGCAGAGTTTGAGACCGCAATCCGGCGGGAGCGGCAGCTGGAGGGGATCGCGGATGCGAAGCAGCGGGGTGTCTACAAGGGACGAAAGCCGACCATCGACCCGGTGCAGGTCAGGGCAATGCGGGCCGAGGGAGTAACACCCACCGAGATTGCCCGTCGTCTTGGGATCGGCCGTGCTTCAGTCTACCGCGCACTAGACCAAACGACTGACGTCGGGAGTTAAGTCGGTTTGAACTCAGCGAGCAGCACCCGCGGGCTAAGGCGGTGGCTCCGTTGTCCAAGTTGTTTCGAACTCCTGCGACCGGCCGCAGCCCATAGGCGCGATGGGCTCGACGCAGTTGCGAAGGGGCGGGGTGGGATCGGACCGGGTCCTGCTGCGCCTGCGAACTTTTTTCTGGTCACAGTCAAGGCGATTTGGTCACAGCTTCACGGCCTAAGCCCCTGAAAACACGGAACTCAGGTAGACTTCATATCCGCATGAAATGCTGTAACCCACTGAAAAAACGTGGAAATATCCTTGACCAAGTGCGCGGCTGACCCTACATACCCCACCACTGGCTGAAACTACCATGACAGCCATGGGTCGCGGACATGCCGTGACTGTCTTCAGCCGTTCTGTTGCGGCCTCTTCAACGCCACGTGACCTCGCGTCACCTGCTCCACCCGCCAAGCCCGCCGGGTGGAGACGCCGGCACCCTCGGGCCTTTCCCTGACTGCCCTGCGGTTCACACCGCACGACGCCTCCGGCCAATGCTGGTGGGGTCGGCTCTTTGACATGCCCCAATCCGCAAGTCCCGGCCGCAAGGCAGGAGCCGACCACGCGCATCGTGTCGGTAGCAGGCCGTCCTGCGATGACAACAACGAGCGCAAAGCAACCGCACGTCCACTATTCGGCGACACGAACGGTAACGTGCATTCGTTCAATCAACCGTCCCTGTTTGTCCGGGGGCGGATACGTAAGAGATCACTTAACAATGAACCACCCTTGCCGGGTTCCGCATTGCGGCGCTCCGGCCTCGTCTCAGTTCTCGCCCCACTGCCGGAGGCACAAGTCCATCCTTCGGCGGCACGGCGGGACCACCCAACGGGCCATCACCAAGGCCGAACTCGACCCCTACCTCAACCGCGTCCGCAGACGCATCCAGCGCAACCCCGGCAGCCCCCTATGGGGCATCCTCGACAAGGCTTGGGAGGAAGCCGTCAACGCCGCCCGCAGTGACGCCAATGTCCGCATCGGCAACCGCTACCAGCGGCGGACCGCCATCGAAATCGTCAACATCGCCTCCGATGCCGAAGCCCGCGAAATCGGCACCGTGTCCCTGTCCATGTTCATGCTGCGGAGTGAGCAGCCGGGGCGGTTTGAGGGCGATCGGGCGTTCTGGCATCAACTGGCCCGCCGTGTGCGGTGCCTGTCTCAACGGCACGTGGGCATCGCCTACAGCCACAAGTCCGGATCAAGCCGTCGGCTCTACCGGGAACTCTCGCCTCGGGCAGCGATCCTGCTCGGGCAAACCCTGGGACGCTGCTTTGGTGCGGCCGGTCTCCAACTCGCGGAACTGGAGAAGCGGGAGCGTGAAGCTGCTGCCCAAACCGCCAACGCCATCAATATCGCAATCAAGGAACTGAACTGATGTACGCCTCCAACGCAAACGACACCTGCACCAAACTCAACGACCTCTTTCTCGCGGCGGCCCGTCGTGAACTCGAAGCCGAAGTCCTCTCCAAGATCAGCATCAGGCGCTCGCAAGACGGCGTGATCTTTGAAGCGACCGGCTGGGGCAAGAAGGAACTGCGCTGGTGCGACGTGCGGCTGATTGTGCAGAGCAACGCCACTGGGGACGGCTTGGATGGGCTCTGCAACGACGTAGTCGCCGCGATGGTCGATGGCGTCGAGGTGATCCAGTGATGGGCACTACCGCAATGTCCCCGGAGGACGCAAAGCGCATCATTGGGGAGGGCTTTGACGCCTTCTACTTCAATCGCGACACGTCCTCGCTTGGGAGCCGCCTCGCTGCCGAACTCCGGGGAGGTCGAAAGGCTGATCCGAACGTAGGTCCGGCCATTCGCACGGCTGAGGAACTGGAGCGGCGGCTGGAGGCCCTTTCCATTGTCCGCAATCTACCACCAGCGCCGCCCCCGTCTGATCAGCGGGAGCCGCCTCCCTCCGACGACCTTCCGGCCCTGTTGTCGGACGCCGGTCGGGATGCCCGGTACGTCAAGCATCTGCTGGCTGGCGGCAGCGGCATGTTCGTCAGTCAAGTCCCGGAGGCCCTACGTATCGTCAGGGCGCTCTTGCCCAAGCTGGAGGCCATCTGGTCGGTATACGAGACACTTCCTCAGCCCGAACGGGTGGCGCTGACCGGAGCCGAGCAGGAGGCGTTTTGGCGCAAGCTGGAGGCTGACCTTGGCGGGTGAGATCTGGCGGGACCGCAAGTTTTGCCATGAAGTGTTCCCGCAGGGCGAGGTGCTGGCCCGACTTGCCGACGTAATCGTGGCCGAACTGCTGGCCTATGAGGAGCGGGAGGGGCTGCGGAAGCGGAGGAGGAAACACGACGCCGAAGCTGCCATGCGGAGCGCCGTGCATACCATCGTCGCCAATCTGGCGCATATGGTGCTGTTCCCGCCCTCTGCATCAGGAGTTGGTCTGATCCTGCCGCTCGGGCATCGCCGAGGACCGCAGGCAGGACCATCTCACGATGGCTTCGGGGAGGCACTTCCGGCGCTGCTGGAGAGCCTCCAAGCCCTCGGAGTGCTAACGCTCGCCAAGCCGGAACAGTACCGCCAGGCGACCACCGTAGCGCCTACCATTGGGTTCCATTTCAAGCTGGCAGAGGCGGGGGTGGAGGTCACCGATATAGGTCGCAAGATCAACCCAGAAAGGTTGGTTCTGCTGTCGCGGAGGCGGGGGGAGGGGCGGACCTTCTTCCCCGTCCCGGCCACCCCGGAGACCTGGCGTCATCAAGCCAATATGGCGCGGATCAACACCCGACTTGCCGGTGCCGATGTTGCCTATGTCGGCAATGAGCCGGTGGACGTAGGCAATCGGCTCCTCGTGCGCCGCTTCAACCTGCCAGAGGGGATTGAGGAGCCGTGCCTCGACTTTGGCGGCCGTCTCTGTGGTGGGTTCTGGCAGAACATGCCCAAGCACCAGCGCAGACACATCCGCATTGATGGTGAGGAAGCAGTGGAACTCGACTACGGGCAGGTGTTTCCGAGGCTGGCCTACGGGTTGGCCGGGGCAGTCCCGCCTCAGGGCACCGACCTCTACGCGATCCCCGGATTGGAGGGAAATCGGGATGGAGTGAAGCGGGGCTTCAACGCGCTGCTATGGGGCACCAAGAGGTGGAACCCCGAAATTGCCGACGCACTGCCTCGAGAGTGGACCGCTAAGGCACTCCGCAGGGCCCTTGCTGCTGCCCACCCGGCCATCGCGGGGCTGCTCCAATCGGGGCCATTGACCGGCTACCGCCTCCTGCATCGGGAGAGTTCGGTCATGCTGACGGTCCTCCTCGCCTGCATGGCCGCAGGCATCATCGCCTTGCCGATCCACGACGCTGTTCTGGTCCCGGCATCCACCGCCCACGCCGTTGCTGAGATCATGGAGCAGTCCGCCTTGGCTGTCGCTGGTGTCTCTGTTCCAGTCTCCTTCAAGCCATAGCCCTGTCGGGGGACTACTTCCGTAGTCCGTCGTATCTGCGGGCCACCTAGCTCAAACCTGAGCCTTACCCACGCCTGCCTCACCAAACCTCACAAAGCTATAGCCACCAGAAATAGCCCATATGTGAGCGGCATAAGGATCGCAGGCGTTCCCACATCTCGAAAAAAGGAACCCAATGACCAACATCACTCACATCAGCATTCACACCGATGGTGCCTGCTCCGGCAATCCGGGCCCCGGAGGGTGGTCCGCCATCGTCCGCTGGCATTGCTCCAACAGCGTAGTTCGGGAAGCCGAATTGTGTGGCGGAGACGCAGCGACCACCAACAACCGAATGGAGCTTTCGGCCGTCATCGCCGGTCTCCGCCATGCCATTGCCGAGGACCCGGCAATCAACCTGCCAATTATCGTCAACAGCGACAGCGAATATGTCACCCTAAACGCTGCCGACCGGCTGCCCCGGTGGAAGCGAAATGGATGGCGCACCGCAGACAAGAAGCCGGTCAAGAACCTTGACCTCTGGTCTACGTTGGACGGCATTTGCGTCGGGCAGCAGGTGAGCTGGCAGTGGGTCAGGGGCCACAACGGCGACGACCTAAACGAGCGGGCTGATGCGCTCGCAAATGCGGCCCTCGTGCAGTTCTTGCCCGCCTCCGCCGCGTAGTCGCGAAAGACGCATTCGCTCCGCAGGTAGCGCCTCAGGCGTTGCTCGCGGAGCGAGCCCCAAGCCAGTAGTCAGTCTCTCCGTCGGACGGATCGGCTAATTTCGACAATAGTCCCGAGGGCCAGTGCGATCATGATCATCAGGATGCCCTTGTCGATCGCCTGCCCCGAGGTCTCTGATCCCAGCAGAGCGACGAATTGAGGGGGAGGGGTTTCGCTCCATGCAACGACGAGGCCGGGCGTCAGCCGCATCGCCCCCAGCACCAATGTCAGCCACGCCGCGACCATTCCCAACCGAGTAAAGAACATCACAAAGCCCCCAAAAGCGGGGGAATGTAGACAGCCGTTGCAGGTATCGTCCAGTGAGACCGGAGCTTGGCCAGACGTTGAATACGCCTCCAGCAGGTTGGCCATTTCGTCCCAGAGCCTACCGCCGCCCACCCACCACCTTGAGGCCCGTCAGGCGAGCAAGCCTGGGCACCGACCGGCCGGGCTCGTCCGCTGGAGGATGTGTCGGGGAAGGCACCTCCCATGCAAGTGAGATCGCCTTGGTTCCGCATTCGGGGCACTGGAGCCGCGTCTTGAGCCGGGACAGTGGGAAGTCCCATTCCAGCGTCATCGAGAGGGTGTACACATCCACACGAAACTCGCCGGGGCAGGACTTGGCAGCCTTGAGCGAGGCGTGTCGGCGCTGGCACTTGAGCCACCCTGACCAACCCCCAACGCGAGCATGGGATAGCAGTGCCCACTGCTCCACTGGTGGCTCCTCGGGGATGACCGAACAGAACACCTTGCCTTCCACACCCGCGAGGTTGCAGGGCGGACTGCCGGTTGCCGCAACCATGCGGACCACCTCCCCAAGGGTGGGATTGCCATACTTGGCCTTGAGGGCATGGGTGCGGGCGGTCGCGTGCCGGTTGCAGCGTCGGCACACGATGTTCACCTCGGTCGGCTGGTAGTCCTCCAGGCGAAGATCGACAAGCGAGCCCACGGGTCACCCACGATTGCCCGCAATTCGACGCGAGGGGCGTTCGAGGACAAAGTCAGCAGCATCCGCTGGGCGCCCGATAGTGATCAGCGGCTTGTGAGAACCGCACCCCTTGCACCGGAAGGCCGAAGCCAATTCGCGGGTGCTACCCACGAGGTCGAAATCGTCCCCGTAGATGAACTCGACCATCAAGGGGTCCATGATCTCGTCATGCCCGCATCGGCAGGAGATGAGAACGGATAGGCCAGCGTCGGCGATCTGGCGCGGTGTGCGTGGTTCGGACATGCTGTTGCTCCCGGTTGAGAGCCGAGGATAGCACTGAGAACAGAACAGGAACAGCCACGAGGGCTTGTGCGTCCAATATCGCGTCGCCACTACTCGGTCGGTCCTTCCGGAGACGCGGCGCTAGGTCGGGGAACCCTTAGTCTCTGCGCACAATCAGCAGCACCAGTTGAACCGTTCCGCTACTGCCCCGCAATTCCCGCCGCTTCCGCTCAACATCCAGCGCCAAGTCCTCTCGCCGCAGGCGCTCGGTCTCGCCAGACCGCTCCAGGCGCCTTCGCAACAGGTAGCCGATAGCGGCCACGACGCCAGCGACGACCGCAACTGCAACAGCTTCCATTGTCCCCTCCATCTGTTGCGGGCATGATGGGGCAACCGCCGGGTGGGAGGATAAGTCGGGTGTGCAACCTCTACAGTGTCACAACCAATGTTGAGGCTATCCGGGCCCTGATCCGGACCTTTGAGGTGGCCGAGGATGTCGGCAACCTGCCGCCACAGACCGGAGTTTTTCCCGATTTCGTGGCACCGATCATCCGAAATCGAGACGGCATCCGGGAACTGACCAAGTCCGCCCGATGGGGCCTCCCATCGTCCTCGCGGGCCCTCTATGAGGCAGCACGCGCCCGGGCCGACAAGGTTGCGCAGAAGCAGGGGCGGCCGCTCACCGATGCGGAGTTCGCGGACCTACTCAGGATTGAACCCGACCGTGGGACCACCAATGTGCGCCGCGTCGATAGCCCACACTGGAAGCGATGGCTTGCGCCCGAGTTTCGGTGCGTCGTGCCGTTCAACAGCTTCTCTGAATTCGACAACACCCCAACCTCTGGCGGCGGCAAGAAGGGGGACACATGGTTCGCCTTCGACGCGGATAGGCCACTGGCATTCTTCGCGGGGATTTGGATCCCGAACTGGACAAGCGTCCGGAAGATCAAGGAGGGTGTCGTCTCCACCGACCTGTTCGCCTTCCTCACGACCGAGCCGAACGACGTCGTGGGCTCCATTCACATGAAGGCCATGCCGGTGATCCTTACGGACCCCGACGAGGTGGAGACGTGGCTTACCGCGCCTTGGGAGGAGGCCCGCAAGTTGCAGCGCCCACTCCCGAATGGGGTCCTGAGGATCGTCGCGGTAGGGGCGAAGAAGGATGGGCGACCCGAGTTCTTGCCGGAAGGGGAGACGCTGATTTGACGAGCGTTCCCGACAAAGAGGTGACGCGGTCGCTTCTGGAGCTTCTGGCAATCGCCAAGGTTGCGATGCCGGACTTTCTTTATGACCTCGACCCGCGAGTGCAGAGAGCGTTGCAGCTACTGGCACGGATGGGTGACCTGTCATCCAGCCGCCCGCCCTCTGTCCCTCTTTCGCCCGGCGACGCAATGCTGGACCTCGCGCCTTCGCCGACAATGGCGACACTTGAGGGGATGCCCGGCGGTGAGCCACCGTGGGACATTACAGCCGGACTAGACGCTTTCATGGCCAGCCCCGAGGCGCCGGTGAGCCGGACGGAAGCGGTCACCATGATCCTCCGAGAGTGGCTAGTCGGAAGCGGGTATATCGAACCTATGCCTGACGATTGCCTCAGCTGAGTGCGGTCAGGCGGTGGTCCGACCAACTTCCAAGTACCGAGGCAGCTTCTCAATCTCGCGACCGAGCGCCTTCATCGTCCGCTCGCCATAGTCGGAGCTTGCTGTGCCGTCATCGTGCCCCTGAATGGCGTCGATGTACTTGGGGGCAATGTCCACGTCATGGGCCACCGTTTTGAACCTGTGCCGCCACCCGTGGCTGGGCTGGACCCGCCTGTCGGTTATCTCGACCTTTTTGCGAACCCACTGACCAACTTTCCCCAACACATTCCCCGGCTGCGTGGAATTGGGCTCCCGTGCCTGATCGTTCGGCTCGTAGAAAAGAGGGCCGTCTCCGCTCCGCTTCACCATTTCCAGCAGCCCGAGTTCGATCAGGTGCGAGTGGATCGGCACATGGCGATACTCTCCAGTTTTGACTGTCCCTGCCTCTGGTGTGATGCGGATCGTGTGGACCCCATGCTCCACAATGAAGTCCTCGCCGCGCAACTGGGTTATCTCGCCACCCCGCGCCCCAGTATATGCGCATAGCCACGGCACCCACTTGAATGCGAGCTTGGTCAACTCCGGTTCCCTTCCGGGCGCCGTGTCGGCCACCAGCGCCATGCGCAGGATCGCGTTGGCTTCGTCGTCGGTGAAACCCTTGGGGCGCTCCGTGGTTCGCTTGGGCACCTTCCGGCGCACCTGTGCAGCAGGGCTGGAGGCGATCTTGAATTTTGAAACACCTACGCCGAACACCGCTCGCACTGCTGCGAGGTACTTGTCTGCGACTGTCTTGGCGCTCTTGCCCTCCTCATGCTGGAGCTTGTCGCACCAGTCCGAAACATCCTTTGGTGTCACCCGGTGTGCATCGTCATGTTTGAGGTAGGCGATGAAGTGGCCGACCTTCTGGCGATGGTCGCGAGGCGTTGCCGCAGAGCCACGGTTTGCCAGATGGTCCCGCTCCCACAGGTCGAGCAGGCTAGTTATCGTGACTGGCTTGGGCTTTTCCCTGTCGAGCTTCGGGAACCGCTCCGCGTTCGGATCGGGCCCGTAGTCGCCTCCCGCCTGTCGCTTCTTCTGCTCCGCTGCTAGCAGTACCGCGCGGTGCGTCTCCTCCAGCAGCCTCTGACGGCTGTGAGTGTCGGGAAGCAAGCCCTCGTCCGACAGGGCCTTGGTCACCGATGGGCCGTACCACCGCTCGGCCTCGTCACGGTTTTGCATCGCATTCTCGCCAATGCGGACGATATGCTCCCACATCGCTGCACTGCCGGGTTCTTCGGGGGCCGTTGTCAGGAACTCCCGATAGACCACACCTGCCAGAGCGACGAGTTGCTGATGCGGGATCGGTTGGGGGCCCTTGCGTCGGGCCGCCCACTCGCGGTGGAGTTTCGCCAGCGCCTCAGTGTGCCGAACCTTGGCCTCAGCGCAGTCCTTCGTCCCCAACGACCGCTTGACGTGCGTGGGCTCCCCAAGCCGCACAAGATCGGCGGGAGTGCGGGCGCGAAGGTAGTAGACGCCGGTCTTAGGGTGCTTCCACGGGCAGGGCATGTTCAAGGTCACTGTGTACCACCGATGTGTACCACCGGATGGCTTCCAAGCCCTTGTTAACAGCCATGTTCTTGATAGGAAACAAGAAAAAATGGTGCTGCAAGAGAGGATTGAACTCTCGACCTCTCCCTTACCAAGGGAGTGCTCTACCACTGAGCTACTGCAGCCTACGGCTCGGGGCAGGGCCCCCGCGCGGTCGCCGCGTCTACTGCCATAGTGCACCACGGGGTGCAAGCGCTAAAAGCACCATGCCAGCCTGGCGCCACCAGGGTGTGTTTTGTGTTAATGCAACGGCACGACCAGAGGTCCAGTCATGACCAAATCCCCCGCCGAGATCGAGCGCGAGCAGCGCTTGGCCGCCAAGCTGCGCGAGAACCTGAAGCGTCGCAAGGCACAGGCCAAGGCGCGCGCCGCGGGCGCTGACGCCACCACCGCCGCCGACTCGTCGCCTGCACCATCCATGCCACCCCATGCGGACAAGCCCTGAGCGTCTCGATGACGTGTGGACCCGCACGCGCCTTGCCTCCCCCCGGCTCGCGCCAGTTGCCCTGTGCCCATTGCCGGCCCCGCCGCAAGCTTGTAGATCGTCCTCCGGACTCCCACTTGCTGCACACCAACAGCAAATCCGGATCAGGAAACCATGACCGATCTCAAGCTTATCGCGCTTGATGCCGAGGACCTCGAAGTCATCTCGGCCACCACCCAGGATGCCGTCGTGCGCGTCGGCGACATGGGCTTTGCCAAGGCCGACCGCCGCTTCGCCCTCCTGATGAACCGCTATGCCTGGGAGACCGATGAGAAGGGCGCCCGCCACGGCATCCGCAAGCGTGCCGGCCTGCATTTCGATGGCGTCACCGCCGCCCGTGTCTCGGGCATCGACACCAATGCCGTCGATGGCGTGCTCGAGCTCCTCGCCATCACCTTCACCGAGACTGAGGCGCCCGCCGGGCACGTCGATCTCGCCTTTGCCGGCGGCGGCACCATCCGCCTCGAGGTCGATATTCTCGAAGCCCGCCTTGCCGATTTGGGCGCCGCCTGGGCCGCCAAGCTCAAGCCCGAGCACGCCGCCTGATGCCAGTGCGTCTCGATAGCCGCGATCCCGGCTTCTCCGCCGCCTTCGAGACGCTGCTTGGCTCCAAGCGCGAAGCCTCAGAGGAAGTCGGCACCGCCGTCGCCACCATTCTTGCCGACGTGCGCGAGCGCGGCGATGCCGCCGTCATCGCGGCCACCGAAAAGTTCGATCACCTGGCGCTGAACCCGGCGAGCCTGCGCTTTTCCGCCGAGGAAATCGCCGCCGCCACCGCCCGCGTCCCAGCCGAAATCATGGATGCGCTGCAATTCGCGCACGATCGCATCCGTGCCCACCACGAAAAGCAGAAGCCGGTCGATCACATTTACACCGACGCCATCGGCGTCACCCTCGGCACACTCTGGACCCCCATCGAAGCCGTGGGCATCTATGTGCCGGGCGGTCTCGCTGCCTATCCAAGTTCGGTGCTGATGAACGCCGTGCCGGCCCGTGTCGCCGGCGCCACCCGCATCGCCATGACCGTGCCGACCCCGCGCGGCGAAACCAACGACGCGGTGCTCGCCGCCGCCAACCTCGCCGGCGTCACCGAGATCTACCGCATCGGCGGCGCCCAGGCGATCGGCGCGCTGGCCTATGGCACCGCCACCATCGCCCCAGTGTCGAAAATCGTCGGGCCCGGCAATGCCTTCGTCGCCGCTGCCAAGCGCCAGGTTTTCGGCCAGGTCGGCATCGATATGATCGCCGGCCCCTCCGAAGTCCTCATCATCGCCGACGGCTCCGCCAATCCCGCCTGGGTCGCGGCCGATCTTCTCGCCCAGGCCGAGCATGGCGGCGGCGCCCAGTCGATCCTCGTCACCACCGACCAGCGCCTCGCCGACATCGTCGAAGACGAGGTCTGGCGCCAGATCGAGCTCTTGCCGCGCGCCGACATCACCCGCGCCGGCTGGGAAGAGTTCGGCGCCGTCATCACCGTCGCCACGCTTGACGAGGCGGCCACGCTTGCCAACCGCATCGCGTCCGAACATGTCGAGCTCGCCCTCGACGATCCCCGCGCGCTGCTGCCGCAGATCCGCAATGCCGGCGCCATCTTCCTCGGCCACCACACGCCCGAAGCCATCGGCGACTATGTCGGCGGCTCCAACCACGTGCTGCCCACCGCCCGCTCGGCCCGCTTTGCCTCAGGGCTCGGCGTCCTCGATTTCATGAAGCGCACCTCGCTCCTCGGCTGCGACCCAAGTTCACTTGCCGAACTGGCCTCCGCTGCGGTTACATTGGCCGAGACCGAGGGGCTGAGCGCCCATGGCCGGTCGGTATCGATCCGGCTCAATAGGTAAACCACAGGCTCATGGCGCTGACCCCGCGACAGTTCGATCCGAAAACGGACCGCATCGTCGCCGTCACGCTCGATCCCAACACCATCACCTCGATCAATCCCGACGAAGTGCATGAGTGGCGCATCGCCATCTACGACCTCGTCGAAAACAACGCCTTCGCCCCGGCCCGCGTCAAGGCTCGCGGCCCCTACGCGCTGCACGTCTCGATCACCGGCAATTACATCCTGCTCGATGTGCGCAACCCGGACACCTACGAGCCGATCGCCGCGCACTATCTCTCGCTCACCCCGTTCCGCCACCTGATCCGCGACTATTTCCGCATCCGCGACAGCTATTTCGAATCGATCAAGACCGGCTCGACTTACCAGATCGAGACCGTCGACATGGCCCGCCGCGGCCTCCACAACGAGGCGGCCGAACTACTGCGCACGCGGCTCGACAACAAGCTCGAGATGGATCTGAACACCGCCCGCCGGCTGTTCACGCTGATCTGCGCCGTCCAGCCCTTCGCCTCCCGCATCGACGAGCGCGAGTCCGATCTGCCCACGGTGCTGTTCGTTTGCTCGATGAACTCGGTGCGCTCACCCATCGCCGCCGCGCTCGCCCGACGGTTCTTTCCGGGCCGCCTCATCGTCCGTTCCGCCGGCGTCCGCTCCGGCAAGGCCGATGGCTTCGTCCACGAGGTGATGGAGGAGATCGGCATCGACATGAGCGTGCACACCCCGCACACCATGGATGAACTTGTCGCCAACCGCTTCGATCTGGTGATCACCCTCTCCGCCGATGCGCCCGGCGCCGTTGCCCGCCGGGGTATCGAGGCCGGCGCCATCGAGCACTGGCCCATGGCCGATCCCACCGAAACCGAGGGCAACCGCGAGGCGGTGCTCAGCGCCTATCGCACCCTGCGCGATACGCTGCAGCAGCGCGTACGCGAGCGACTCGAACGGCTGATCGCCCACCCGCCGCGTGCCGTCAAAGCGGACTCGCAATGACCCCGTCCACACCCCATATGGCGCTCGAAAATCCCCGATCTGCGGGTGGTTGAGAAACCCGGCGACTTCCAGTATAGCTGGCGCCCAATTCAAGCCCCGACATCGTTGTTCAGCGTTATGCGCGGGGCCGTCTCAGGAGAGAGAATGGCTAAGGAAGAAGTGCTCGAGTTCCCGGGCGTCGTTGTCGAACTGCTGCCCAATGCCACCTTCCGTGTGAAGCTGGAGAACGAGCACGAGATCATCGCGCACACCGCCGGCCGGATGCGCAAGAACCGCATTCGCGTGCTCGCGGGCGACAAGGTGCTGTGCGAAATGACCCCCTACGACCTCACCAAGGGCCGTATCACCTACCGCTTTAAGTGAGTTCGGATCGCTCGCCTCGCGAGCGATCCTGATCAGAAATCTGGAGCAGAACCCAGCCAATGGCCAGCCGTCCGGAACTCATTCTGGCTTCGGCTTCGCCGCGCCGCCTCGCCCTGCTCAACCAGGTCGGCATCGAGCCCGAGCACCTGGTGCCGGCCCATATCGATGAGACGCCGGAAAAGGGTGAGCTGCCGCGCAAGCTCGCCCAGCGCCTCGCCGACCAGAAGGCCATCGCCGCCCAGCACAAGGCTCGCACCACCGGCATCGCTGGCAACGCGCTGGTGCTTGCCGCAGACACCGTGGTTGCCGTAGGCCGTCGCATCCTGCCCAAGGCCGAGACCATGGAGGAGGCCTCCATGTGCCTCACGCTGCTCTCGGGCCGAACCCATCGGGTCTTCACCGGGGTCACCATGCTCACCACCTCGGGCGCCATGCGCAAGCGCCTCGTCGAGACCCGCCTGCGCTTCAAGCGCCTCTCGGCCCGCGAGATCGAAGCCTATCTCGCCAGCGCCGAGTGGCGCGGCAAGGCCGGCGGCTATGCCATCCAGGGCATTGCCGGCGCCTTCGTCATCAAGCTCCAGGGCTCCTATTCCGCCGTGGTCGGCCTGCCGCTCAACGAAACCGTGTCGCTGCTCACCGGCGAGGGTTACCCGGTGCATTTCAACTGGCTGAACCAGACCAGCCAGCCAGCCGTCTGATGACCTCCAACGTCGTGCGCCTCATGCCGGCGCGGCCATGCGCCATCTGTGGCAAGCCGGCCACCCAGCAGTTCCACCCCTTCTGCTCCGGCCGCTGCGCCGATATCGACCTCAACCGCTGGCTCAACGGCAGTTACGTCATCCCCGCCGAACCAGTCGAGGACGACGAAGACGATGTTCCGACCCCACCCGGCAGCGCGCCGATCGACGACGAGGACGAATAGGGCAGGGCTGTGCCAGCGCGGCGTTAGGGGCACATAGGCTCCAATCCACCGCTGTCATCCCGGGCTTGACCCGGGATCCATTTCACAATCCACGCAAGGACCTAGATGGATACCGGATCAAGTCCGGGGTAACACCATGCGTGAGGCAGGCATGATGCCCACCTTGCGAGGGGCCTTAGCGCGCCCGCCAACCTACGGCATCAATTGCCCGCCATTCACATCGATGATCTGCCCGGTGATGTATCCCGACATCGCTGCCGACGCCAGAAACACATAGGCGCCCACGCAGTCCTCGGCGGTTCCGAGTCGCTTCATCGGGATCTGCGCCGCCGCGCTGTCGATCACCGCCTGCGGCGTGGTGTCATGGAACGGCGTGATGATGAAGCCCGGCGCCACCACGTTGACCCTGATGTTGTCCGGCGCGAATTCCCGCGCTGCGTTGCGCGTGATCGAGTGCACCGCGGCCTTCGCTGACGCATAAACCGTCGAGCCGCCGAACCCGCCAAACCTCCCGGCCACCGAGCCGGTATTGATGATCGAGCCGCCACCCGCGGCCTTGAGGTGCGGATAGGCCGCCTTGGTCGTCGCCAGCACGGAGCGCACATTGAGGTCGTACACCGCCTCGTAGCGCGCCTCGTCGAAGTCCGCATTGGATGTCCGCTCGAGGATCGCCCCGGCATTGTTGACGAGGATATCGAGCCCGCCGAGCCTGGCCACCGCATCGGCAACGATCTGCGCCGGGCCGCCTTTCTTGCTGATGTCGCCGATCACCACCACGGCCTCGCCGCCGGCCGCGACGATCTCGTTGGCCACCGCCTGCGCCGCCGCGGCATTGCGATTGCCATGCACCGCCACCTTGATTCCAAGCCGCGCGAATTCCCTGGCCAAGGCCGCGCCGATTCCGGTCGACGATCCGGTGATCAGGGCGCGCTTGCCCCTCAGGTCCTCAAGCATGTCGCATCCTCCTCGTGCCCAGCTTCAGCCAGCCTAGCGGCCCGTTTCCCCAGCGCAAGCCATTCGGCCGCCACGCCGTTCGCCGTGCAGGTCCATCAGGCGCCATTGCCCGCCACGGCGCGTACCGGGCCGGTGTTGAACAACCGTCACCGAGCGCATTTCACCGCTTGCGCCCCAGCCAATTGCTTCCTATAACCCGCCCGGCTTCGGCGCCTCAGTTGCGCCGCGGATGCCCGGGTAGCTCAGTTGGTAGAGCAGCGGATTGAAAATCCGCGTGTCACTGGTTCGATTCCGGTCCCGGGCACCATTTTCCCACATCGCTGGTTCAGCATAGCAAATGCCGACCGCGCATGGCCGCGCGCCGCGCCTCATGTCCGGCCGCCGGGCAATGAGCCTCCGCCAATCTGGTTCCAGCCGGCGCATCCCTTGCGCCGGCCGCGTTCGTCGCTTCTGTTGCCAGAGCGCTTTCAGGAACAGTTGCAGACTTTTCCGGTTCGAAAGCGCGACAAAGTAGGGACTTGGATCACTTCGCCGTCTCTACCAAACGATGAAATGATCTAGGCCTGCGCGTCGGTCAGCTGTGCCAGCTTCACCTGTGCCAGCAGGCTCAGTTCATCATAGACGTTCCATTCGTCGACGATCTTGCCGCCCTTGTAGTGGTAGTGGGTCATGCCCATCACCTGCACGCGCTTGCCGGTCGGATGTTCGCCGAGGCTCTGCAGGATGCCATAGCCGAGGTGGTGGCCTTCCATGATCCAGCGGACCGCCACTTTGGTGCCGCCCTCTTCGGAGGGGACCGAGCAGATATATTGCGGCGCGTAGATCGCGTCCGGCAGCGAGCCGATCAGCCCCAGGTGCTGGTGCAGCACCGCGGCCTGACCGTAATACTCCTTCATCATCGGCCCGTGATACTGCACGGTCGGGGCGTAGACGTCCTTGATCTTGCCGAACATGCGCTTGTTGAACACCTCGTGCAGCCAGCGCAGCGTCTCGGCCTCCAGCTCATTGTTGGCGATCGAGACGTCGGCCTCGGCCTCGGGCGGATATTGCCCGAGCAGCCGGCGGTTCTCGCCGATGTCGAAATTGGTCTGGCCCTTGGCCGCCGCCGCCGTGGCGAGGCGCAGCGCGAAGGCGTCGAGGTCAAGGCCCAACTGGCTGATGATCGCGGCCGTGTCGGCCACCACCCACTCGCGGTAGATCTTGTTGCGAAGGATCATGCAGTCCGCGATGGTCCGCGACACGAAGGGCCGCCCGGTGGGCTGGCCCAGGTGGCCGAACTGGGTGTGCCGGCCCGAGCCGGTGACGAGGTGCGAGGTATAGAACCCGTCCTTGTCATTGCCGTTCCAGATCACCTGGGTGGCCATGCCGCGCCGCTCGGGAAAGCTCACCAGCCGCTGGATGGTGTCGCGCACCACGTCCTCGCGGTTGTAGATCGTCCCCATCGTGCCATAGAGCACGCAGTTATGCGTGTAATGGGTGTAGATCAGCCCGATGTCGCGCTCGTCCCAGATCTTGTGGGTGCAGCGCACGATGTAGTCGACGATGTCGGTGTAGATCTCGTCGAAGCCGTCCATCGACTGGCTGCGCGGGCGGTCGGTCGGCGCCAGCTCGGGATAGTCCCGCCGCTCGACCTGCAGCACGTCCTCCCGCTGCGTTTCGATCCGGGTCAGCCGTGCGGGCTTGCTGGCCTTGTCGTCGTCGCTCATGAAAGCTCCTTGGGAATCTGTGTTGTCCGGGTCGGCCGGGCCAGCCATTCGCGCACGAGGCGCGCCATTTCATCGGGCTGGTCCAGCGTCAGGTAATGTCCGGCGCGCGCGACGATGGCGAGCGTTGCGCCGGCAATGGCGTCGGCGATTTCGGTGCTGAGTTCGGGCGGACACACCTGGTCTTCCGCGCCGCAGGCCACCAGCGCCGGCATGTCGAGGGCCGCGAGGCGCGGCCGGCTGTCCACCCGCTCGATCGCCATCTCGATCTGTTCGCGAAACACCGGCATCGGGGTGTCCGCCGCCATGGCGTGCAGCAGCGCCCTCAGGCCCGCATCATCGCGCCGATGCATCGGCACCGACGCGTCCCACACGCCATCGATATAACTTGGCGTGCCATGGCTTTCCGCCACCGGCACGGTTGCGCGCCGCGCGGTGGCCTTGTCCGGCGGCAGCGCCCGCGCATTGCAGCCGAGCAGCGCCACCCGTTCGATCCGCTCCGGCGCCTGTGCCAGCACCTCCAGTGCCACGATCGCGCCGAGCGAAAACCCCATCAGCGCAAACCGCTCCGGCGCTCGCGCGAGGATCGATGCGGCCATCTCTGCGGCGCTGCTTGCCCCCGCCATCCGCATGGCGATGCCGTCACGGCCCAGCCGCTCGAGCACCGGCGCGAACACCCGCTCATCGGCGAGTGTTCCCGGCAACAGCAACAGCGGTGTGTCTTGCTGGCTCAGCATCTGCCGATCCTAGCGCCGATCAATCGCAGGCGCTGCTGCAACCTGCACGCGCGGTGAATCCTCGGAATGGCGGGCATCGGCATGGCGCGATCCAGGCTGCGGGAGGGTCGAGACTGCGGCCCATCAGAGGCCACATTCTGCCCGCGCAGAAAACACTGGCAAAAACTGCATACGTATGCAAGAGCTTTCTGCCGCGGGTATCGTCTGCCCGAAATACGCCCGCCAGCCGGGCATCCCCCTTGTTCGGAGGTCGCTTCTCCCATGTCCGATTCCACCCGCGCCCCTCAGGGCGTCAGCTACGTCAAGGCGCCGTCCCGCAACCAGGTGAGCGACAACGCCCCGGTCGAGACGCTGGTCGCCGAAATCCTGAACAACGTGCGCGAAAATGGTGACAGCGCAGTGCGCGACTACAGCCTCAGGTTCGACAAGGCCGAGGTCGAGGTGTTCGAGGTGACGGCCGCCGAGCGCGAAGCTGCGCTGGCCGAACTCGCCCCCCAGACCCGCGCCGACACCGAGTTCGCCATCGCCAATGTTCGCCGCTTCGCCGAAGCGCAACTGGCAACCATCCTGCCGCTCGAGATCGAGACACTGCCGGGCGTGCACCTCGGCCACCGCGTCATTCCCATCGATCGCGTCGGCTGCTACGTCCCCGGCGGCCGCTATCCGCTGCTCTCGGCCCCGATCATGACCATCGTGCCCGCCAAGGTCGCCGGCGTCGGCGAAGTCGTGGCCTGCCTGCCGCCCAACGCCCACAAGGCGATGATCGCCGGCTGTCACCTCTCGGGGGCCGATCGCATCTTCCGCATCGGCGGCGCCCAGGCCATCGCCGCCATGGCCTATGGCACCGAAAGCGTTCCGGCCGTCAACAAGATCGTCGGTCCGGGCAATGCCTTCGTCAACGAAGCCAAGCGCCAGGTCTTCGGCCCGGTGGGCATCGACCAGCTGGCCGGTCCCTCCGAGATCTTCGTGCTTGCCGATCACACCGGCGATGCCGAAATGATCGCCACCGACCTCCTCGCCCAGGCCGAGCACGATGTGCGCACCCGCGTCGGGCTGATCACCACCAACAAGGCGCTCGCCGAAGCTGTACTCGCCGAAGTCGGCCGGCAGCTGGCGACGCTCTCCACCGCCAATGTCGCCGCCACCGCCTGGCAGGATTACGGCGAGATCGTCGTGTGCCCCGACGAGGCCACCATGATCGCCTATTCCGATTTCGTTGCTGCCGAGCACCTGCAGGTGCACACGTCCGACGCGCATGCCATGGCGAAGAAGCTTCGCAACTACGGCTCGCTGTTCATCGGCGAGCTGGCCAGCGTCGTCTACTCCGACAAGTGCGTTGGCACCAACCACACGCTGCCCACCATGGGCGCCGGCCGCTATACCGGCGGCCTCTGGGTCGGCGCCTATGTGAAGATCGCCACGCACCAGTGGCTCGACGAACGCGGCGTCCGCGCCGTCGCGCCGCCTGCCGCCCGCCAGAGCGCCAGCGAAACCCTCGAAGGCCACCGCCGCGCCGCGCAATTGCGGCTGGATCGCATGCAGGGGTGAGCACCAAAGTTGCAGTCGGGACTCCTTCTCCCGCTTGCGGGGGAAGGTGCCCGACAGGGCGGAAGGGGGGAGCAACGCGCGCTACAATTCGGTTGCGCGATGCTGCTTACCCGATCTCGTCCGACTTGAGCCACGCCGCCCTGAGCTTCTCCACCGTGAAGCCGGGCGCCCGTGCCGCCCTGAGGATCGGCTGTTCCTTGCGGATGACGATGTCGATGGCGGCGGGCAGCTGCTCAATGTGCTGGGCCGGGATCACCACGGCGCCATGCCGATCCGCGTGGATCAGGTCATCGGGCCGCACCTGCATGCCGAACACGTTGACCGGAATATCGAGTTCGGTGACATGCACGAACGCATGGCTCGGCCCCACCGAGCCCGCTATCACCTGGTAGCCGGGGTCGAGCATGCCGAGGTCGCGCAGCACCCCGTTGGTCAGCGTCCCTGCAACCCCAAGTCCTTTGTGCTGGGCCACCTGCATCTCGCCCCAGAAGCCGCCAATGCAGTGCGGCCAGTCGGTATCCTCGATCACGACGACGTTCGGCCCTTCGCCGGCCGAGACATACTCGTAATACTGCATGCGCAGCGCCCGCACCTCGGCGGCAGGCTTCTGCGCCGGCGAACTGGCGCGGATGCGCGCTGTGCGCGCAAAGCCCACCACCGGCGGCAGGCTGGGGTCGGCACAGACCGTCGGCGACTTGGTGAAGCCCTCGGCGGTTCGGCCGCCCATCACGTGCTCCAGCGCATTGCATACGGTCGGCGTGTCGTTGCGGCGCAGCACCGCCAGCGTCTCGGCACTGATCGTCGGCATGATCTTCCTCCCCATAAATGTGCGGGGCAGGCCGGAGCCCGCCCCGGTTGACTCATTCGGCCGCCACGCGGCCCTCGGCAAACACCGGCGCGGCCGGCGCCGCCGCCCCGCGGATGACGAAGGCAATCGCCTCGGCCGAGGCCGGGTTGCGATAGCCGTGCATCAGCCCCACCGGCACCGTCAGCGTATCGCCGGCGCCCATGATCAGCTTGCCGCCCTCCCAGTTCATCTCCAGCGTGCCCGACTGGACGAACACCACCTCGGGCT
Organism: uncultured Devosia sp.; assembly: GCA_964399695.1. Lineage (GTDB taxonomy): Bacteria > Pseudomonadota > Alphaproteobacteria > Rhizobiales > Devosiaceae > Devosia_A. The sequence continues at coordinate 35,445 of CAYNRZ010000011.1, forward strand.
CGGCGCGCGCATGCTGCGGGATCACCGCACCCGTCTCGAGCTTCAGCCGGCGCAGCGCAAAATCATGCTGCCAGTGCCCAATGATCGGGCCGGCCGCGAACCCGTCGCCCGCGGCCACGTCGCCGATCAGCGGCGCTTCCTCGACGCCCGGACCGGCAAGCGGTGAGTTGGGGTTGCCCCGCATGTCGGCGGCCTTGAGCGCATATTTCGCCAGCTCGCTCATCGGCGGGGTCGCCAGTTCCCACAGCTTTTCCGGCGTCGGGGGCTGCTCCATCTCGGCGCCCTCGGGCACCTTTTCGCCCAGCGTCGTGTCGATCAGCTTGCCGCCCTTCAGCAGCTTCAGCCCATAGTCCTCGGCCATCTTGAACACCGACGGCGCCCAGACCACCTTGCCCGGATCGTCGTGGCCCAGCACCACGAACAGGAAGCCCGTGCCCTCGTCCAGCTTCTCGAAGCCGCGGAACATGTGGGTCGGCACCGTGGCGACATCGCCCGGCTCCACATCGATATAGCCATCGGTCTTGTCGGGGCCGAACACGAACCGCCACTTGCCGGTGTGCACCACGAACGTCTCGGCGGTGAGGTGGCTGTGCTGGCTATTGGTACAGCCGAACGGCTGGCGGGCTGCCCCGACATTGAAGCCGTGCGCCTCTGGAATATGCACCACCTGCGCCGGATTTTCCGAGACGCCCGGCCCGATGATGGTGAAATTCTCCTTGCGGTCCGATCCCGGAGTGCGCGCGTCGATGAAGGCGTTGCGCAGGCCCTTGAGGTCGGCGTAGCGGACGAGGCGCTTTTCCATCGCCTCCTGGGTCCATTGGCTCATTTCAGTGTCCTTTCCGAAGCTGAAGAGAAGAAATTTGCGCGCCGACATGCATTCGTATGCACAGCGCGCGCCATCCAATTCGGGCTCATTCGGTGCCCTCCGGGCGATAAATGCGCTGGCCGTCGACCTCGACGATGCCGCTCGCGGGCAGGCGTGCCGAGGTCCGCACGATCAGTTCGCCCGAGATGATCTTGTGGTTCGCCTCGATATCGCCCGACGCAATCTGGTCCATCAGGATATCGACGGTCGCCTCCACCATGCCGCGGATCGGCTGGGTGACGCTGGTAATGCCATACGACGGCCAGCGCGCCGGGCCGACATCGTCATAGCCGACAATCGACAGGTCCTCGGGGATCGCGAGGCCAAACTCGTACCGCGCCACATCCATCACCGCGACCGCCATGTGGTCATTGGCCACGAAGATCGCTTCCGGCCGCTCCGGCAACGACAGTAACTCGCGCGCTGCCGCTTCCGCCTCCGGGCGGCTGTAGTTGCCGATGCGGATGATCGGTTTGCTGAATCCGTGCCGCGCCAGCGCCGCCTCGAAGCCGGCGAGGCGGTCGCGATTGGTCGAGGAATTTGCTAGCCCCGCGATATACCCGAAGCTCTTGTGCCCGCCGGCCACGAGGAACTCCCCGAGGCGCCGCCCGCCTTCGAAGTTCTTCGTCGTCACCGACGAGGCGACGTCCTTTTCGGTGGTACGGTTGAACAGCACTACCGGAATGCCGGCCGTCTCGCATTCCTCCGCCAGTTCCGAACTCAAGGAGGTGGACGCCAGGATGATCCCGTCGACGCGATACTGCATCAGCTGGTCGAACACCGGATCGCTGTCGCGGTCCATGAAGCCGGTGAACAGCAGCACATGGTAGTTTTCGGCGGCCAGCCGCCGGCCGAGCTCTTCAAGCACGTCGGGATAGAACAGGTTCTCGAGATAGGCCATCACCACCGCGATGATCCGGGAGCGGTTGGTGATCAGCGAGCGGGCAATGGCATTGGGGCGGTATCCGAGCGCCTTGGCCGAGGCCAGCACCTTGGCGCGGGTCTTGGGAGAGATCGATGCCCCGGGCGTAAACGTGCGCGACACGGCCGACTGGCTGACGCCGGCATGTTCTGCGACCTGCGACGAGGTCACCGCGCCCTTTTTTACTCCGATGTCCATCCGCCATCCACCAGCACGGAAGACCCGGTGATCATCGCGCCTGCATCGGATGCAAGCAGCAGTACCGGTCCCATGATGTCCTCCACCCGGGCCAGCCGCCCCAGCTTGATCTTGCTCATCACCCACGCCCGGAACTCCGGGTCGCTGAGGTTCTTTGCCGTCATCTCGGTCGCAACGAAGGTCGGCGCGATCGTATTGACGCGAATATTGTGCGGGCCAAGCTCGATAGCCATCGCCTTGGTCAGCCCTTCAACAGCAAACTTGCTCGCTGCATAGACCGTGCGGTTCGGCCCGCCGACATGGCCCATCTGCGACGAGATGTGGATGATCGAGCCGGGCCGGCCGGCCGCGATCAGCCGCCTCGCCACCGCCTGCGAAACGAACAGCGTCGATTTGAGGTTGAGCGCCAGCACCGCGTCATAGTCCACCGCCGTCACATCGAGGAACGGGGCATGCCGCGCCCCGCCGGCGCTGTTGACCAGGATATCGAACGGGGCTTCCGCCACAACGAACGCGGCGACCGCCTCGGTGTCGGTCACGTCTAGTGCGCTGCCGCTGGCCCGTAACCCGTCCGAGCGCGTTGCTGCGACCACCGCCTCGACGTCGGCCGCCGTGCGCGCGGTGATCGTCACCTCGGCGCCGGCTTCGGCAAGCGCCATCGCCGCACCCAGCCCGATGCCCCTCGTGCCGCCGGTGACGAGCGCGCGGCGGCCATCGAGTCGCAGGCTGGGGGTGCGGGGCAGGGTCATGGCATCATTCTGCGGCCTGGCGTGGCGACGCGGCGCTGGCATACGGAATATTGCGGCGGCCGTAGCGGCGCACCCGCACATTGGCCTGTTCGGCGTGCCCGGCAAAGCCCTCCAGCATGCACAGGCGCGAGGCATATTCACCGATCATCGCCGAAGCCTCGTCGGTGGTCACCGTCTGCCAGGTGCAGGTCTTCAGGAACTTGCCCACCCACAGCCCGCCCGTATAGCGCGCCGCCTTCATCGTCGGCAGCGTGTGGTTGGTTCCGATCACCTTGTCGCCATAGGCCACATTGGTGCGCGGCCCCAGAAACAGCGCGCCGTAGTTTCTGAGCGTGTCGCGGAACCACATGTCCCGGTCGGTCATCACCTGTACATGCTCCGACGCGATCCGGTCGGCGACCTCGATCATCTCGTCATGGCTGTCGCAGACGATCACCTCGCCGAAATCCTCCCAGGACTTCCGGGCAATCTCCCCGGTTGGGAGAATGGCCAGCAGCCGCTCCACCTCGGCCATCGTCTCCCGCGCCAGCTTGTCGGAATTGGTGAGCAGTATAGCGGGAGAGGTCGGGCCATGCTCGGCCTGGCCCAAGAGGTCCGTGGCGCAGATTTCGCCATCCACCGTCTCGTCGGCAATGATCAGCGTCTCGGTGGGGCCGGCGAACAGGTCGATGCCCACGCGGCCGTAGAGCTGCCGCTTGGCCTCGGCCACAAAGGCATTGCCCGGGCCAACCAGCATGTCCACCGGCTTGATGCTCTCGGTGCCGATCGCCATCGCGCCGATCGCCTGGATCCCGCCCAGCACGTAGATCTCGTCCGCTCCGGCCATATGCTGGGCAGCGACGATGGCCGGCGCCGCCTTGCCGTGAAACGGCGGCGCTGCGGTAATCACGCGGTCGCAACCGGCAACCTTCGCCGTCAGCACCGACATATGGGCCGAGGCGAGCAGCGGATATTTGCCGCCCGGCACGTAGCAGCCGACATCGGCAATGGGCACATGCTTGTGGCCCAGCGTGACGCCCGGCAGTGTCTCCACCTCGAGGTCAAGCATCGTGTCCTTCTGCTTTTGCGCGAAGTTGCGCACCTGCGCCTGCGCAAAGGCGATGTCGCTCAGGTCCTGCTCGCTCAACTGCGCCATGCAAGCGTCGATCTCGGCCTGCGACAGCCGGAAATCCGCGCGCTCCCAGCCATCGAACTTGCGGCTCAGCTCGAGCACCGCCGCATCGCCGCGCTTCTCGATGTCGCCCAGGATGGTCTCGACCGTCTGGCGCACCTGCTTGTTGGCTTCCGCCCGCTCCTCGACCGTCTTGCTGGTCTTCAGCCATCGCGCCATCGTCGAAATCTCCCTGCTCGCAGGCCTATTTTTGCATACGTATGCAACATTGTAAACTGAGTCCGTACCCGCCGCGCGGGCCGAGCGCTACCCCATTCGGCTGACGTGGGCCGGGCGCTGCAGCACGTGATCGGTGGCTTGCTCGAAGGCGTGGCCGATCTGGCAGATCACCGCCTCGCCCCGCTGCGGCCCGACCAGTTGCATGCCGATGGGCAGGCCATCGACGAACCCCATCGGCAGCGCCAGCGCCGGATGGCCCGTCAGGTTGAACCCGATAGTCCGCATCGGCGTCCACACCGACCCCTTTCCGAACAGCGACACCGGCAGGGCGGGCGTCAGCGCGCCCACCGTCAGGATCGCATCGAATCGTGCGAACACCTCGCGGTCGAGGTGCTGGCCGAATGCCAGTCCAGCCCGCCGCGCCGCCTCATACTCCGCCTCGGTGATGGCCACGCCTGCTGCGAGGTTCTGGTAGGTCTTCCGGCCATAATGTTCGGGATGCGTTGCCAGCGCCGCCGCATGGCCAGCAAAGCACTCGTGGTGCAACACCGCCGCGGCGGCGATCTCGATTGCCGGATAACTCGGCAGCGTCACCGTTTCGATGCGGGCGCCGAGTTCCGAGAGTTTCGAGGCCGCCGCATCCATGGCCGCGACAATCTGCGGGTCGGCCTGCGCGTCATCGGCGAACCAGTCGCGAGCATAGGCGATGCGCAACCCGCTGATCGCCTCCCCGCAACGCCCCGCCGCCGCTGCGGCGCCCGTCAGCCCGGCAATCACGTCCAACGTCAGCGCCGCTTCCAGCACCGTAGTGCTCAGCGGCCCCGCATGGTCCATGCTGGGTGACATTGCTGCAACGCCATCCAGTGGCACCAGCCCGAAACTCGGCTTCAGCCCTACCACGCCGCAATAGAAGGCCGGCCCGCGTACCGACCCGCCGGTATCGGTGCCGATGCTGGTCCTCAGCAGCCCACCAGCGACCGCCACCGCGCAACCCGACGACGAGCCGCCAGTGATATGCTCGAGACTCCACGGGTTACGCGCCGGCGGAAATAGCGTGTCATAGGCCGGCCCCACCGTCCCCCACTCATAGGTCGCGAGCTTGCCGATCAGCACTGCGCCCGCCGCAACCAACCGCTCGACGAGCAGCGCATTCCGCGACGCCAGGGCATTGGCCCGGCCTTTCGAGCCGCAGGTGGTCGGAACCCCCTCGACATCGATCATGTCCTTGAGCCCGATGGCGATGCCATGCAGCGGCCCGCGATCCATCCCTGCCGCCAACTCGGCATCGGCCCGCTGCGCGTCCGCCAAGGCCCGCTCGGCCGTCACCGTGTAAAAGCTCAGATAGTCCGGATCGCGCTCGGCAATGCGCCTCAGCACCGCCTCCGTCAGCGCCACCGCGGTCAGTCTGCCATCGCGCAGCCGCCTGCCGGCCTCGACAATCGACAGGTCGGCCGGCTCGTCGATGATGGCGAATTCGCTGGCGCGCTCCCCAGCGCTCTCCATTGCGGGCAGGGCGCCGGCCAGTCCCGCAATGCCCTCGCGCATCCAGGCGGCGACTCCGTAGACCGCATCGTGCTCCTCGGCGGAGAGCACGATTCCGCGCGCCGCGACCGCTTCGTCGAACCGGGCACGGTCTTCGTCCACGGCCTTCGCGGCATCCTGTCGTTGCGCCTCTGCCATCTCAGGCCCGTATTTCGATCCGTTTGCCGCTCGCCTTGTCGAACAGGTGGCAGGCCGTCGGCGGGATGCTGACCCGCACCACATCGCCGATCTCGGCACGATAGTCCTTGCCGGTCTTGATCGATACCAGATCGCCGCCGACGCGGATCGAAATCATCGTCGCCTCACCGAGCAGTTCCACCGAATAGATCGGCGCTTCGATCTGCCCGCTCTCACCGGCAAGTGTCGCATCCTCCGCGCGGAACCCCAGCGTCACCTCGCCGCCCACCGCGGTGCCCAGACCCGCAACCCGGATATTCTCGCCGGTGAACACCCCGTCGGCAATCCGGCCCGGCACGAGGTTCATCGCCGGCGAGCCGATGAAACCGGCAACGAACGTGTTCGCCGGCCGGTCGTAGATCTCCATGGGCGTTCCCACCTGCTGCACCACGCCGCGGTTCATCACCACCACCCGGTCAGCCAGCGTCATCGCCTCGATCTGGTCATGCGTCACATAGATCGTCGTGCGCTTCAGCGTGTGATGCAGGTTCTTGATCTGCGCCCGCGTCGACACGCGCAGCTTGGCGTCGAGGTTCGACAGCGGCTCGTCCATCAGGAAGGCGTTCGGCTCGCGGACAATGGCCCGCGCCAGCGCCACGCGCTGCCGCTGTCCGCCCGACAGCGCCGCCGGCCGGCGCTGCAGGAACTCGTCGAGTTCCACCATCTTGGAGGCCGCCATCACCCGCTCGTGATGCTGCTCCTGCGGCACCTTCCGCACCCTCAGCGGAAACCGGATATTCTCGTACACCGTCATGTTCGGGTAGAGCCCATAGCTCTGGAACACCATCGAGATGTCGCGATCCTTGGGCTCGAGCTTGTTCACCAGCCGGTCGCCGATCCAGATTTCGCCGTCCGTCACATCCTCGAGCCCGGCGATCATCCGCATTGTCGTCGTCTTGCCGCAGCCCGATGGCCCCAGCAGCACCAGGAACTCCTGGTCGGCGATATCGAGGTTGAAATTGTCGACGCCGACGAAATTGGTCCAGCGCTTGGAGACGTTCTTGAGACGGATCTGGGCCATGGCGATCAGCCTTTCACGGCGCCGGCGGTCAACCCGCTGACGATCTGGCGTTGGAAGAAGAGCACGAGGATGAACAGCGGCACCGTCGCCGATACCACGGCCGCCACCGCGTACATGACATTGCCCTGTTCCTGCACCGAGCCGAGGAAGCTCGAGATTTTCGGCACCATCGTCTGGTTGTCGGCGCTGAGGAGCATCGAGGTCGTGGCAAAGTCGTTATAGGCGAGGAGGAAACTGAACAGCCCCGTCGTCACCACCCCCGGCCACATCACCGGAATGATGACCCGGCGGAATGCCTCGAAGCGCGAGCAGCCGTCCACCATCGCGCTCTCGTCGAGATCCTTGGGGATCGACAGGAAGAACGAGTGCAGCATCCACAGCGTGAACGGCTGGTTGATCGCCACCAACACGATGATCGAGGTCGGCAGCACGCCCCAGATATTGAGCTGGAAGAACGGCAGCAGGTAGCCCGACACCAGCGTGATATGCGGCATGGCGCGAAACACCAGCGCCGCGATCAGGATCCAGAACGCGTAGCGCTGCCCGGACCGCGCCAGCGCATAGCCTCCCAGCGTCCCGAGCGTCAGCGAGATCACCGTCACCGACACCGTGACGATGGCGGTGTTGCCCACCGCCCGCCAGAACTCGCGCGTCACCCACGCGCCGTAATACCCGTCACCGGTGAAGGCGCTGCCGGTCTGCTTGATGGTGTTGGTCCCGAAAATGGCGTTCCACCAGCTCTCGCGTGAGAAGAAGTCCACCTCGACCTTGAACGAGCCCCACACCGTCCAGAAGAATGGGAAAGCGGCAAGCGCCACCCAGAACACCAGGAACGCGGTGATGATGATCTTGAGCGGCAGCGGTCGCCTGAGGGCAACGGAATCGGACATTGTCAGACCACCTTCCGGTTGAATTCGCGCCAGGTACGGATCAGCACCGGGGTCAGCAGGATCACCACGCCGATGATCGTCAGCACCGAGGTCGCGCCGGCCGAACCGAACAGCTGCGAGTCACCGCTCAGATCGTTGAAGATCAGCCAGCTCAGCGAGCTGGCATTGGCTTCGGCCGAAAAGCCGACGATCGGTTCGAACACCCGGAAATTGTCCATCAGCTGCACCAGCGCCACGAAAGTGGCGAGCGGCGCCAGGTGGGGGATGATGACGAAGCGGATGCGCTCCCAGCGCGAGGCCCCGTCGATCATTGCCGATTCCAGCGTGTCGGCCGGCACGGTCTGTAGCCCGGCGTAGAACACCACGAACGAGAACGGCGCATTGGTCCACACGCCATAGAACAGCAGCGACAGCCAGGTCAGCAGCGGCGAGCCGCGCAGCGACAGCGTCGGGTCGTTGAACACATCCTGGATGGTGGCGCCGATGATGCCCTGCGGATGGATCATCCAGTACAGGATCAGCGAGCCGATCAGTGGCGTGATAATCATCGGCAACAGCGAAAAGAAGATCACCGGCCCCTTGTAGAGCTTCGGGATCGTATTGACCGCCAGCGCGATCACGAACCCCAGGAGCATCGCCAGCGGCGTCACCACGAAGCAGAACACCAGCGTGAACGCGAGCGCCCGGTAGAAGGGCAGGTTGTAGATTTGGGCAATCACATCGGCCGGGCCGGCATTGTCCGCGAGGATCGCGCCGATTTCCTCGATGGCGAGGTGGCTGCGGTTGAAATAGGTGCCCAGCCCGTTGAACATACCCAGCGGCTGCTCGCGCTCCAACTTGGCCGTGGCCTCGGTGTCGACACGCACCTCCTTGGTGCAGCCACCGAAGGGCTGGCAGTTCTCCACCTCGATGAGCACGCGCCCGTGCTCGACATAGAACGATTGCACCACCACCGAGACGATCGGCAGCGCGATGAACAGCACCATCGCGATCAGCGACGGCAGGATGAAGGCGAAGAATGTCTTGTGCGGCATGCAGCGCCTCCATGTGATCTGAAGGATCGGGAGGAGGGGACAGCGGGCTGTCCCCTCCCAGCGTCAGGCTTACAGGAAGCCGCCTTCCTTGGCGGCCGTGTCGTAGGCCGCCTTGACGTCGGCAAGCGCCTGCGCCGCATCTTCCTTGCCGGCCATGAAGTCGGCAAGCTCGGACGACAGCGCCGTGTGCAGCAGGCCCATATAGGGCTGCATCGGGTAGGCGCGGGCGCCGCCATTGGCATTGGCAATCACGCCAACCGCTGCCGCCCCGGGCGTATAGCCCTTCACCAGCCAGGTCGCGACCTCCGGATTGGCTGCCACCATCTCCGGGTTGATGCCGTGCACCATGGCCTGGAACGACGCCTCGGCATCTTCATCGGAGATGTTCTTGGCAATGGTGAAGCCGTCCCACCACAGCGCCGCACCCGGGATCGACTGGCCGGCAATGGTCGGCGCAGCGGCGAGCACGGTGTTCTCGACCACGCCTTCGGCCGCGCCTTCGTCATCCAGCGTGGCTCCGGCAAGCGAGCCCCACTCGTTCATGATCGCGACCTTGCCGGCTTCGTATTCGGCCTTGATCGAGTTGGCGTCGAACGTCAGGTAGTCGGGGTCCATGTAGGCGGTCATCGCCCGCATGGTCTCAAGCACCTTGAGCCCGTTTTCGTTGTCGATGGCGAGTTCCGCCGAGCCCGGCGCAAAGAATTCTGCGCCCGTGCCCAGGTAGGCATTGACGAACTCGGCGGCGAGGTCCCAGCCCGGCTTCACCGAAGCGGCGAGCGGGGTCTCCATCAGCCCGGCATCCTTGATCGCCTTGGCGGCAGCCAGCACGTCGTCCCACGATTTCGGCTCGGCAACGCCGGCCTTGTCCAGGATGTCCTTGCGATAGAACAGGTGCTGGCCATTGCCCATGAAGGCGATCGCCATCACCTTGCCGTCGATCTTGATCAGCTGGTTGGGCAGCAGGTCCTGGCCATATTTGGCGACAAGGTCGTCCAGCGGGCGGATCAGGTCGTCGTTGAGCAGCGGCACGATCGAGTTGTTGGCCACCACCGCCACCGTGTACTCGGCCGGGTTGATCGAGAGTGCCGGCACCTGCAGGTTCTTGTGCTCGGCATTGGCGTTCGCGGTCACCGTCACGGTGTCCGAGGCGCACTCCTCGGCCGTGCTGTTGACGAGGCGCAGGGCCTCGAAGTCATTGGAAAGGATGCGGACCGAGCCGGCGGTGATGCCGCAATCGGCAAAGGCTGCGCCGCCGCTGATGATGAGCGCGGCGATCGATACGCCGGCCGCAAGAAAATGCTGCTTCATGGATTCTCTCCTGTGATGCATCTGGGCCGCTCGCACGACACCGGATGGCTGCTCCCGCGCAGAATTCGAGGCGACCATTGTAGGCGAACATCGGCGTCGAAGCCGCCTCGCACCCTGCGATGCATCGACGCTATGACAGTTTTGCATACGAATGCAAACTGATTCTGCATGCGTATGCAGCAGCTGCTTCTGGTGCCTAGTTTTATGGCCTGCACCGGGGTTCTGTCAGCCCTGCGGATGGGGCATGTCACCTCATCCCACACCGGCCCACCGGCCGCACATGGCCACTGTCAGGCGAGTGACAAGCGCGGCGGCCATGCCAAAACGGCGCGGGCGCCTCATGGCGCCCGCAACCTCTCCATGGCCGCGCCTTTGGCGGCCCGGCATCATCCCGCCGCGCTCACCCGGCGCGCTGCTGCGCCTCCGGCACCATCCCCAGCATTTCGCGGATGCTGTCGGTCAGGACGATGCCGGGTGTGTTGTAGGCCTTAAGCGTCGGGATGATCTGGTCTTCCTGCTCGCGGAACAGGAACCCCGTCACCGCGCTCGCCAGCCTTGGCACCCCATAGCGGTGGCTGCTGATCGACACCGCCGACATCCCGCCCATGCTGAGCGATGCCAGCGCGTTGAACGCGAAGATCCGGTCGATCCCCGGCGCCGTTCCCGGCTCGCGCTCAGTGAACTGGTAGTGCCGGTTGAGATAGGGAAAGTTCAGCCGCCCGGGCGCCGGGTCGTCCGCCGGCGGCACGAAGCGGTCGCGCCACAGCGCCGCCTTCTCGGCAATCTTGGCCAGCTCCGGCCGCCGCGCCATGTCGACGGCAACGCCTGTTCCTGCGAACACATGGTCGAAGTCGAAACTGCCCTTCGGCGTCTCGACCCGGATGCGGTCATCCGCCATCCCCACGCTCGTCCACGGCGCCCCCAGGTACATCCGGAAGTTGGGGTGGCTGCACGCCTTGAGGAAATGGTGCTCCGCCGGCGACTGGCTGAGCCCGCTCATCAGCCGGGACAACGCCCACTTGGTCTCGTCCGACAGCGTCGAGCCGTGGTCGAGCCCGCCGCCATGCTCCATCTCGCGGGCCAGGTCCAGCATCGGCAGTTCCGGCCGTCGCATGAACATTTTCACCGACGTCGCGCCCGCGCCCAGGGCCGTCACCGCCGTATCGAACGCCGCTGCACCCGCGCCCAGCACTCCGACATCCAGCCCGGCGAGCCGCGTCGCGTCATAGACGTCGCAGCTATGGTTGTAGCGGTCTTTGGGCAGGTTCTCGGTGATGATCGCCGGCGTGTTCCACGACCCGCCGCCGTCCATTCCCGTCGCAAGAATCGCCAGCCGCGAGCGGAACACCCGGCCTGTGTCGGCCGTCAGCGTCACCCCTTCGGCATCATAGGCAATGTCGACGATCCGGATGTCGTTGACGATCGGCAGGTCGGCGATCTTCCGATACCAGCGCAGGTAGTCCATCCAGTCGAGCCGCGGCACCCGCTTGATCCGCTTCCAGGCCTCTGCGCCATGCTTGGCGATGAAAAAGCTCTGGATCGTCATGCTCGGCAGCCCGAGATCGGCGCCGGTGATCTCCTTGGGCGAGCGGATCTCGTAGTTCCGCGCATAGGTCTCCCACACCCCCTCATAGCCTTCCGGGTTGCGGTCGAGCACGAGGATGTTGGTGACGCCCCGGCGCTTCAGCGCATGCCCGGCCACCAGACCCGATTGCCCGGCACCGATGATGATCACGTCGGGGATCGTCTCGCCCTCATGCTTGCGCGGGATCACCCAGGGCTTGGTCGCAAAACTCAGCATCTCCAGTTCTGCCCGCGCGCGGTCCGCAAGTTCCAACAGGCGCTGTTCGGCGGTGTTCAGTTGAATGGTCGTCATCTCGGCTCTCTGTTGATGTCTGTGCGGGACGCCAGACCCAAAATGGAGAGGTGCCGTATTCCCGCTGGGGCTTATGAATTTTGGCCGGTTCGGCAATCGCTGATAGCAACGATTTGCCGCCCGGGTGTTGCCGTCTCGGCAACGCTCAGCCGGAAGCCGCGACCTCGATCAATCCGCCATTGCCGCAGCCCAGCGCCGCCATCGCCTGCGCCCGCTGCTGGAACGCCGGCAGCCGCTGCTTCAGCATCTCGATCAGCACCGCACCCGAGATCGATGGTGTCCGTTGCGGCTTGCCCACCACCGTCAGCGTCGGCGCCGTCACCTTGTCCATGATGGGCAGGAACGCGATCCGGCCCGCCTCGATCTCGGTCATGATCCCCACCGGCGTCCGCACCCCCACGCCAAGCCCGGCCTGCACCAGCGTCGTGATGAAGTCGGGGGCGTTGGTCTCGATGAAGCGCGAGCGCGGCAAACCGTGGCCGAGTTGGGTGAAAAAGCCGGTCTCGCCCCCGGTGCCGTCCTTGGCTTCCACCAGCTTCTCGCCGGCAAGGTCGCGGATCCGCACGCTGCCGAGCTGTGCCAGCCTGTGGTCGGGCCGCATGATCACCCCCACCGGCATCACCGCCTGCGCGTGCACCGTCACGTCGGCCCGCCGTGGCGGCGCCATCGCAATGCCGATATCGGCCTCGCCTTCCGCCACTTCGCGCAACATGTCGAGCGCGGAGGTGATCTCGATGGTATAGGTTATCCCCGGATATTCGGCGTGGAAGTCGGCCAGCACCGGCGGCAGGAAATCCCGCCCGATCCCGTCCTCGCACGCAATCCGGATGTGTCCTCGCCGTAACCCGCGCAGATCGTCGATCTGCGACACCGCCCGCTCGAGGTCGCGGTCGAGCCTCAGGATGTAGTTGTAGAGCACCTCGCCGGCCCCGGTCAGTCGCACACCTTCGGCCCGCCGGTCGAACAGCTTGCATTGCAACTGGTCTTCGAGCTTGAGGATCTGCCGGTTCACCGCCGACGCCGCCACGTTCAGCTGCTCGGCCGCCTGCCGCATCGACCCGGTCCGCACCGTCTCGCCGAAATAGCGCAGCGCCACCAGGTGCACATGCACGAAACTTCTACTCATCAGCGCCCTCCGCAGCAGCACCAACCGCAGCTTGCGACCAGCCCGCCGCCCTCGGCAACCGCCCACAACGCGGGGCAGCGTTGCGTTTCAGGCAACGGCAAAGCTTACGGAAGCGCGGAGCCTAGGCGACGCTCGACAGCGCCTCCGCCGCCACGCCATAGCGCAGATGCGGCCGCACCTCCGCCTGCAGCAGCCGCAGCGTCCGGGCGAAATTCTCCGGCCCGACCCGCGGGATGTTCACCATCGCGTCCAGCTGATCCACTCCCGTGGTCGCCAGATACGCGTTGAGCTTTTTCACCACCGTCTCGGGCGACCCGACGATGAAGTTGACGAACTCCAGCATGTCCTCGCGCGTCTTCGGCTCTGTCGCCAGCCCCTTGGCCAGCGCCTCTTTCTGGTAATTGCCCTTGCCCATCAGCGCATAATAGACGTCCGCCGCCGGCGCGCTGTCCTCGATCGCCTGTGCGTCGGTTTCGGCGACAAACACCAGCCGCACCCCACGGGTCCGGCCCTTGCCGCCCGCCGACTTGTACTGGCGGATATAGTTGGCCTGCACCACGCCCAGCTCCGCCTGGCCGACCACGAGGTTCACCCCGGTTTCGGCCAGATGCCGGATCGTCAGTTCGTCGCGCCCGGCCGCCCACAGCCGCGTCGTGATATCGACCGGCGACACCGGGCTCAGTTCCCCGGTCACCCCCGGCGCATTGCGCAGCACCGCCAGCAACTCATCGAGCAGCCGCCGGAATTCCGCCGCCTTTTCTTCGCGCGACTTCATGGCAATCTGGTTCGAGCCGAGACCGATGCCGAAATCCACGCGCCCGCCGGTCAAGACGCTGAGCATGCTCATCTCTTCGGCTGTCCGCTGCGCCGGCGTCGTCGAGAGGATCCGCACCCCGCCGCCCAGCGCGATCCGCGAGGTCAGCGCCGCCGCATATCCGAGCACGATCTCCGAGGCCGGCACCCGCCCCCAGAACGGCGAGTCCGGCCGCCGGTGATGGTGTTCCCCCAACCAGGCCGAGTCGAACCCCAGCTCATCCGCCAGCCTGATGCAGTCGATCACCATCTTGGCGGCGTCCGCGTCGCTGACCTCCGGCGCCGCCCAGCCTTGGTCCATCACGCCGAATTTGGGGACACTCATGCTCATCTCAGGACCTCATCGGTAAGCGAAACAAAGCGGGATCACAGGTCGGTCTGGCGCAGCCGCAGCCAGGGCGTCAGCCGGTACTCGGCGAACACCACCACGCCATAGACCGCAAGGCTCGCCGCCGAGGCGACGATTGCCGCCGCCCAGACCTCGGGGATCTGGTAGGCCTGTCCGTAAAGGATGATCAGGAACCCCAGCCCCTGGTTCGAGGCCAGCCACTCGGCCACCAGCGACGCCACCACCGAGCCGCAGGCTGAAAGCTTCAGCGCGTTGAACAGGAACGGCACAGACGCTGGCAGGCGCACCATCGCCAGCCGCTGCCACGACGAGGCCGAGAGCGTATAGAGCAGCTCGTTCACCTCGGCATCGGCACTGCGGAGGCCGCGAAACGCATTCACCAGCATCGGGAAGAACGTCAGGAACGCCGTGATGAAGATCTTTGGCTCCATCCCGTTGCCCAGCCACAGGATCAGCACCGGCAGCACCGCGACCACCGGCACCGCCTCCGCCCCGATCGCCAGGGGATAGATCGTCCGGCGCGCGAGGTCCGAGTGGACGAACGCAATCGCCACCATGAGCCCGGCCAGGTTTCCGATCACGAACCCGATCAGCGCCTGCGCCAGCGTGATCCCGGTATTGCTGGCCAGCGGCCCGGCCTCGCGGATCATGGCCAGCGCAATGGCGCTCGGCCCCGCCAGCACCAGCTTGGAGACGATCCCCGCCTGCGCCACCAGTTCCCAGCCCGTCAGAAACAGCACCATCAGCAGCACCGGCAGCACCACCTTGCGGCTCGGCTTCAGCGCCGCGACGAGGGCATTGGGCAGGCGGGCGATGGAGGTATGTTCGATGGCCACCATCATCAGGCTCCGATCTCGCCGGTCGCCGCCGTGTAGCGGCCGAGCAGTTTTTCGACGAGCGTCACCGCGCCGAGCAGCGCCAGCGTCAGGAAGGCCGAGGTGAAGATCGCCGCCCACATGGTCGGCAGCTTGAAATATTGTCCCGAGACGACGACCAGATAACCGAGCCCGGTATTGGCCCCGATCCACTCGGTCACCAGCGCCGAAATGAACGCGCCGGACGCGCTCACCTTCAGCGCCGCAAACAGGTACGGCATCGCCACCGGAAAATCGATCAGCCGCAGCCGCTGCAGCGGCGTCGCCGACAGCGTGTGCAGCATCTCGTGATAGTCGGCATCCGCCGCGCTCAGCCCGCGCATCATGTTGAGAAAGGTCGGGAAGTAGACCGAGAACGACACGATGGCGATGATGGGCGGCATGCCGCGGCCCAACAGTACAACCACCAGCGGCGTGAACACGATGAACGGGATCGCCCGGCTGATCAGCGCATAGGGGTAGAACGCCTCGCGCAGCACCGGCGAAAACGTCAGCGCCGTCGCCATCACCACCCCGGCAATGATGCCGATGGCAAAGCCGCTCAGCGCCTCGATCGTGGTGGCGCTCGCATGCTTCAGCAGCACTCCGGAATTGTTGACGAACTCATTGGCAATCGCTGCGGGCGAGGGCAGCAGGAAATTCGGCACCACCCCGGTCGCCGAGCCGATGGCCCACAGCACCACGATGGCCGCAAGGAACAGGGCAGGGGGCACGATCGCCTGCACCAGCCGCGTCAGCCGCTCCGGCGCCATCCGCTGTCCCAGTCCGCTATTGAGGGTGAGATCGCTCACTGGCCGCTGCTCCAAGAGGACGTTTGGATGAGGACGTTTGGAAGAGGACGTTTGGGACGGGCGACATCGCTGCCGCCCGCCCGAGGGAGAGGTGATGTGGCTCAGTACTTCGGCAGGGTCGCCATCTCGAGGATCTCCGTCGAGATGATCGTCGCCGGATCGACCAGCTTGGTCGTCGCCCCCGCGGCCAGCGCATTGGCCGTGCTTTCGGCCCAGGTCTCGGGGTTGAGCCACAGGATGCCCTTTTCCGCCGTCAGCGGGCTCGACATGTACTTGACCTGCTGCTCGGCCTGATAGGTCTGCTGCTCGATATCGAGCCCGTCATTGAAGCCGCCTTCGACGATGAACTTCGCACCCGCTGCCGGGTCCTTGAAGAACACGTCCCAGCCCTTGGCCTCGGCAGTCAGGTACTTCGCGAGAATTTCCTTGTTGCCTTCGGTGTCCCAGAACTTCTGCGTCACCGTGAACGCGCCCGGCTGGCTGTTGAGCCCATAGTCGCCCATGCGCAGCACCACCACCGGCACACCCGCGTTGGAGATGAGCCGCGGCTCGTTGAACGCGAACGTGGTGATCATGCAGTCGACCTTGCCGGCAATGATCGTCGACACGTCCGATCCGCCGATGGTCGTCGGCTCGATATCGGCCATGGTCAGCCCGACCTTCGAAAGGAACGTCTCGGCATAAAGCTGCGCCGCCTGCTTGATGCCGAGCCGCTTGCCCTTCAGCATCGATGGGTCGGTGATGCCGGAATCCTCACGGCAGGTCATTGCCACCGGCGAGAACTGGAACTGCGCCGCGAACACCTTCAGCGCCACGCCCTTGTCCACGGCCGCCACCACGCTGTCGGCACCGGTGATGGTGATCTGCGAAATGCCCGAGTCCAGCATCTGCAGCCCGTCGACGCCCTGGCCACCCGGCACCAGCGTCACGTCGAGCCCGGCTTCATCGAAAAAGCCCATGTTCTCGGCATAGATCGCGCCGAAATTCTCGACATTGGGGATGTAGCTCAGCACCACGGTCAGCGGCACCTTGTCCTGGGCAACGGCCGGCGCGACCAGCGCGGCAGCCACCAGCGTGCTGGCAGCCAGATGTCGGGTCAGACGTCGCAACGAAGGCAGGCTCGAAATGGGCATGGGGTCGGCTCCTGGTTTCGGGGTTCAGGCGTAGGCTTTGCTCGCCTCCGGCGCCGCCTGCGGCGTGCCGTAGAGCGAATGTCTGAGGTCGGCTTCGTAGCCGGCAAAACGGGGGTCATCGCGCATCGCCGCCGTGCGCTCGTGGCCGAATTCGATGTCGACCAGCCGCGAAATCCGCCCCGGCCGTGGCGTCATCACCGCCACCTGGTCGGAAAGGATGATCGCCTCGGAAATCGAGTGGGTGACGAGCAGCAGCGTCGCGCCGGTTTCCTTGAGGATGCGCAGCAGCTCGAAGTTCAGCTTCTCGCGCGTCAACTCGTCCAGCGCGCCGAATGGCTCGTCCATCAACAGGAACTGCGGCTTCAGCGTCAGCGCCCGTGCAATCGCCGCCCGCTGCCGCATCCCGCCGGACAGCTCCGAGGGATAGGCCTTCTCGAAGCCGCGCAACCCGACGAGGTCTATCGCCTCCTGCGCGGCCTTCCGGCGCGCATTGCGATCGGCCCCGGCCACTTCCAGCCCGAGCTCGACATTCTCCATGATCTTGCGCCAGGGCAGCATCGTCGATTGCTGCGACACCATCGAAAAGATCCGGTTGGCCCGCGCTTCGGCCGGCGACACGCCGTGCAACCGCGCCGCGCCCTGCGTCGGCTTGACGATATCGGCAAAGATCCTGAGCAGCGTGGACTTCCCACAACCCGAGGCGCCGATCAGCGACGTCCAGGTTCCGCGCGGCACCGTCAGCGAGCAGTCCACCAGCGCCTTGGTTTCCTGGTTGGCGCGCCGATAGGTCATGCCGACGTGGTCGGCCACCATCCCGAATTCGCTCGCCAGTTCGGTCACGTGCACTCACTTTCCGGCGCAGGGGGAGCGCCGAGATTGGGCCCGGCTACCGGTTCCGCATCGGCAGCCTCCTCTTGCAACTGCCGCTTTTTTGGGCGGGTTGCAGCGACAGGTCAAAGCGTATGCAACTGGCTTCGGCGACGACAAGTGTGCTTTTGCGACACGTCGCGTTGCGCTTTCGGCAACGCCAGCGACGACCCGCGGAAACTTCAGGATTTGCCGGGCTTTCCGGACGAAATGCCGGAGACGCAGGGCAGCCCTGCTTTCCTCTTTTGTGACATCCTGCGTTGCCCTGGCGGCAACACCTTCGAAAGTATCCGGATCAAGTCATTGAAAGAGCGGGTAAATTCTCTGCGCGCTGTCGCGCTCTGCCGATCTGTCCTGCCGGATTGCCTTTCGCGCCCCGCTCCCTATCGTCATGGCAACTGGCAGCGCTGTCTGCCGCGCCTTTCCCAGGTGGATCATATGACGCCGGCCCCGACACTCGCCCCGACCACCCTCGACTCCATCATGGCCGAGATGCCCGCCTGGGGCACCGAGTTCGCCAGGACCTATGCCAACCACGCCCCCATGGTGCTGGTGGCGCTTGACCGCATCGGCGGCTCCGGCGAGCGTCTGCGCGACTTCTTCGAGCACTATCGCGACTACAAGCAGCTCTTCACCCTCGGCCCCACCATCGCGCCGATCACCCGTGACACCTGGCAGGCCGCCATCGGGCAGCGCGAGCGCGAGCCCGATCTCCGCGTCTTCTTCGCCGCCGAAGTCGAGGCCCTTGGCATCGACGATGCGCTGCGCACCTACCTGCCGACGCTTGCCCCTTATGTCGGCACCAGCGCGCTGCACGCCCTGATGCGCACAGCCTATGGCCTCATCCGTCGCGACCCCATCGAAATCTCCATCTCGCTCGCCTACTGGGCCGCACTCGCCTTCGAGATGCCCCGCGCCACCCGCGCCGCCCCGATCACCGACAACCCCGCCGAAGTCCTCGTCCGCGTCGCCGGCATCAAGGCCATGCACCATTTGCCGCTGCACGAACTGCTCTGGCAGAACATGCGCGAAGCCGGCCGTACCCCCGAATTTGCTCCCGTCATCGACTGGCTGGAGATCACCCCGGAGACGCCGGCAAAGCTGGCCTCCGCGTCGATCGCGCTGTTTGCCGCGACCCAGGATTTCTGCGCCCTCCACGCCGTCACCGGCATGCACTGGATGCGGCTCGTCTTGCCCTATTGCCCGACGCAGGACGTCATGCTCCGCCACTTCTGGCAATGCGTCGCCGCCCTGATGGGCGAGATGCGCTTCCCGGTCCTGCCCGATCCAGCAACCCTCGACAGCTGGCGCCACCTGCCCGTGCCGGATTGGGACGAGATCAAGGCCGCCGCCGCGCTCTCTTACGACGAGCACGACATCTCCATCGTCTTCTCCGCCAGCGAGGAGATGAAGGTCTATGACGATCCGCTCTACCAGCTCGCCGCCGCCCGCCGCGTCGGCCTCGTCAAGGCCTACGCATGAGCCCGGGCCCCTCCGAAAGCTGCATCATCGAGGCCGGCACCGTCATCACCGGCACCGACGCTGCCGGCAACATGCAGCTCCGGCACGATGTCGCCATCTGGGTTCACCACGGCCGCATTGCGCAGATCGGGCCGCTCGCCGCCGTCGGCAGCAATAGCGGCGGCCTCAAACGCTATGGCGGCCCCGGCTTCGTCGCCATGCCCGGCCTCGTCAACAGCCACCACCATTTCGGCCTGACGCCCCTGATGATGGGCGTCCCCTTCGCCCCGCTCGAACTCTGGCTGCCGCAATTCCGCATGATGCGCAGCGTCGGCGCCCGCCTCGATACACTCTATTCCGCCATCGAGATGCTGGAGAGCGGCACCACCTCGGTCCACCACATCCAGTCCGGCCTCTCGCCCAACCCTGCCGACTGGCACCCGGCCGCCGACGAGGTGCTCGAGGCCTATCGCGACATCGGCATGCGCGTCGGCTTCTCCTTCATGATGCGCGACCGCAATGTCCTCACCTACGAGGACGATGCCGAGGTCCTCGCCACCCTCCCGACGCCCCTGCGCGACTGGCTGAAGCCCCGCCTCGCTTCGGCCCATACGCCGACGGCCGACTACATGGCCTTCTTCAAGGAGAGCAAGGCCAAATGGTCCGGGCGCGCCGCTGGCCTCGTCCGCCACCATCTTGCCCCGGCCAATCTCCACTGGCTCACCGATGACAGCCTGCAACTGATCTTCGAGACCGCCCGCGCCGAGGGTGCCAACCTTCACATGCACCTCGTCGAAACCGAGCGGCAGGCGCAGTTCGCAAAAACCCGCTACGGCCGCTCCGCCGTCGCCCACCTCCACGCCCTCGGTTGCCTCGGCCCCGAACTCACAATCGGCCACGGCAACTGGCTGAGCCATGCCGATCTTGACCTCGTTGCCGATTGCGGCTGTTCCATCTGCCACAACCCCAGCTCCGGCCTGCGCCTCGGCAGCGGCATCGCCCCGGTCAACCAGATGCGAAAGCGCGGCATTCCGGTAGCGCTGGGCATCGACCAGTCCAACATCCTCGATGATCGCGACATGCTGGTCGAAATGAAGCTCGCCTGGGCGCTCCACCGTGAAACCGGCCTGTTCAACGACCGCCCCGACGCCGGCAGGATCCTGCAGATGGCCACCGAGCACGGCGCCCGCACCATCGGTTTCGGTGGCAAGGTCGGCCGCCTCGAGCCCGGCCAGCAGGCCGATATCGTGCTCATGTCATCGGAAGCCATCGCCCGCCCCTGGCTCGATCCGATGACCGCCATCGCCGATGCCATCGTGCTGCGCGCCACCAAATCCGCCATCGATCAGGTCTTCGTCGCCGGCAGGCTGGTGGTCGACAAGGGCCGCGCCATCGGCATCGACCGCGACGGCGTCATGGCCGAGATCAA
The DNA here is from genome assembly GCA_964399695.1 of uncultured Devosia sp. GTDB lineage: Bacteria > Pseudomonadota > Alphaproteobacteria > Rhizobiales > Devosiaceae > Devosia_A. Next base: position 56,201 of record CAYNRZ010000011.1, read on the forward strand.
AGCCCGCCTCGACCGCCCGCTGTCGCCGGCCGAAGCCGAAGCCCGTGCCATGGTCGCCGCCATCCAGCCGCATCTCGAGGCCTTCCACCGCGCCCACACGCCGGCTGGCCACCAGCCCTACCGCTACAACGCCATCAATGACGCCTAGGAGCGCCGCGGAGTTGACCCCATATACGGCAATGCCCCGCCGCACACGCCCCGCTTGCCCCCTTGCCCCACTGGAGGCGACGACATGACTGCCATCACCCCCATCCGCCGCGATGGCGAGGCCGATCAGACCTCCTGGGAAACCAGCGAAGCCTTCCGCTCCGGCATGCGCCGGCTTGCCTCCGGCGTCTCCATCATTACCGGCGGCACCGCCGCCGCCCCGGTCGGCATGGTCGCCACCGCCGTCTGTTCGGTCAGCATCGAGCCGCCGACCCTGCTCGTCTCGATCAGCCGCACCGCCTCGGCCTATCCCACCATCGAGGCCAGCGGCCGTCTCTGCGTCAATGTCCTCGGCGCCGGCCATGACGATCTCATCTCCCGCTTCACCGCGCCCGACCGCCGCGCCGAACGCTTCACCGGCGCCGCGTGGCGCCTTCGTCCGGATGCGCCGCCGGTCCTCGACAACGCCCTCGCCGCCTTCGACTGCCGCGTCGTCGAACGCTTCAGCTACGCAACGCACGTCATCTTCTTTGCCCGCCCCGAAAAGGTCCTCGTCGGCGGCGGCGACCCGCTGATCCACTTCGACCGCGGCTTCCACCGGCTCGACCGCTAGTCTGCCGGCGCCAGGGTCCCTTTTTGCGGCGCTTTCCGGTTGACCCAGATCAACACGCTGCGGCGGCCGCGGCGCGAAACTCCCTTCACTGGGTTGCGTGGCGCTCGCGGCGCGCGGCCCGGCACTGTGCGCTGCATCGAGGGGGATCCATGAGCCACTCCGGAAACGACCAGCCTGCCGTGACCAAAGCACCGGCCGACGATGGGACCGCGCTGTCGGCTCCGGTGCTGAACAGCCTCGCCGATGAACGTGTGGTGGCAGCCCAGGAGGCCGAACTCGCTGCCCTTTCGCGCATCGCTGCGGGCCAGTCGTCCACCACCGCCGAGGGGGTGGCCGCCATCATCGAAGGCGCCTCCCCCGACGATGCCAGCCGGATGCGAGAGGCACTCGGGCTTCCCAAACCTGCGGGCCGGCCGCGCAAGAGCAGCGACGAGCTGGCAGACGACTGGAGGTCCGGCGGATATCCCTACAAATACAAGATGTTGCGGCGAGACTACGAGCGCGAAAAGTTCATCCTGCAGACCGAACTGCTCAAGCTGCAGTCCTGGGTGAAGGAAGCGCAGCAGCGCGTCATCATCCTGTTCGAAGGCCGCGACGCTGCCGGCAAGGGCGGCGCCATCAAGCGCTTCACCGAGCATCTCAATCCACGCGGCGCGCGCGTCGTCGCGCTTGAGAAGCCAAGCGAAGTCGAGCGCGGCCAGTGGTACTTCCAGCGCTACATCCAGCATCTGCCCACCAAGGGCGAAATGGTCCTCTTCGATCGCTCCTGGTACAACCGGGCCGGCGTCGAGCGGGTCATGGGCTTTTGCAGCGACGAGGAATATCGCGAGTTTCTGCGCCAGGTGCCCGAGTTCGAGCGCAACCTGACCCGCAGCGGCATCCACCTGGTAAAGTTCTGGTTTTCCGTCAGCCGTCCCGAACAGACCCGGCGCTTCAAGGAGCGGAAGGTCCACCCGCTCAAGCAGTGGAAGCTCTCGCCGGTCGATCTCGCCTCGCTCGACAAATGGGACCAGTACACCGCCGCCAAGGAGGCGATGTTCTTCCACACCGACACCGCCGACTCGCCCTGGACCGTGATCAAGTCCAACGACAAGAAACGCGCCCGCCTCAACGCCATGCGCTACGTGCTGCATGCCATGCCCTATACCGGCAAGGACGCGGAGCGCATCGGACGCGTGGACGATCTGCTCGTCGGCCGCGCCAATGTCATCCACGAGCGGGGCGAGTACACCTCCGTCGCCGGCTGGGCCGGCCGCGAGTAAACTGGCCCTCCACTTGATCGGCATCAAGGCGGCCGCCCGGCGATCCGGTCATTCTGCTCTCGCAACCAAGGAGCCCCAATGTCCAACACCCCGCACACGCTCGGCGAAGAGTTCCCCGGCCAGCTTGAGGCCATCCACGCCCTCAAGGCTGCCGATCCGCATTTCGCCCGGCTTCTGGCCGAGTATGACGAGGTCAACGATCGCGTCCACCGCGCCGAAACGCGCCTCGATACCCTGTCCGACGACGCCGAAACCGCACTCCGCCGTGCCCGCCTGTCCATGAAGGACGCCATCGCTGCCGCCCTCGCCAAGGTCGGCTGACCGGGCGCGCCTTCACCACCGGCGAGGGAACCGCGTCGGCTCCCGCGCCTTTCCCTCTGGTCGGCCGGTGCGTGTCAATCGGGCCCGACGGTATGGAGAATCAGGCGGTTTTCCCGGTTTCCCGCCTGGGCCAACGAAACGGCAGCCGAGCTCCTGTCCCGTCCGCATCGCGCCGCATTATCCCCCTTCTGCCTGCCACTGCGCGGCGCTAAGGTCCCGGTCGCCCCGCCGGAGATGCACGCATGGCCAGCCTGCTGACATTGACGTTTTCTGCCCCCACCCAGCAACTGGCCAGGGGCGACGTTCTCGTCACCCAGGGCGACCACGGCGGCGACCTCTATGTGCTCGAAAGCGGCAGGCTGATCGTCGAGCGCGACGGGGTCGACATCGCCGCCATCGAGGCGCCCGACAGCCTGATCGGTGAAATGGCGGTCTTGCTCGACAAAGCCCACACCGCCACCGTGCGTGCCGATCGCGACAGCCGCGTCCGCATCATCGCCGATGCCAAAAAGCTCCTCGAACGCCAGCCCGGTATTGCGCTCCAGGTGGCGACGCTGCTCTGCGCCCGCCTCGATGCCACCTCCGCGCTCGTTGCCGAACTCGGCCAGTCGCCCGCCGAAAAGCCAGCGGGGCAGGGCCTCTTCGGCCGCCTCCGCTCCGCCCTTGCCGGCGGCCCGGCCCGCTGAATCCTGGTCAGTTCAGCGGCCGGTCGTGGTGCCGCAGCACCAGCCCGACCGCGCCCATGCAGCCGCCATTGTCGGTGAACCGGCTCGGTCTGAGGATCGTCCGCGCCTCTGGCGCCATGTCGCGCTGCTTGATCAGCGCATAGCGCTCGAAGCTCTCGGCCAGCGGCTCCATCAGCAGGTCGCCCGCCGTCGCCAGCCGGCCGCTCACCACCACCAGCGGTGGGTTCAGCGCCGAGCCGATCAGCCCCAGCCCCCGTCCACCGGCCTCGCCGGCCTGCCGGATCAGCGCCCGGCAGGTCTCGTCGCCGGCCACCGCCAGCTTCACCACGTCCGTGATTCGCATGCTGCGTCCGAAATGCCGTTCCGCTTCGGCGAGCCGGGGGATGAAACTGGCGTAGATCTCGAGGCAACCGTGGTTGCCGCATCGGCACAACGGCCCATCCGGATCGATCACCACATGCCCGAACTCGCCCGCCCCGCCTGCGATGCCGCGCAGTACCTTGCCGCCCGAAACAATGGCCCCGCCGACCCCCAGGTCGAGCGTGAACACCACGAAATCCTCGTGCCCCTGCGCCGCGCCCCAGGTCATTTCCGCGATCGCCGAGCAATTGCTCTCATTGTCCGCAAAGATCGGCGCATCGAACATCGGCCCGAATCGCTCGCGCAGGTTCACCCCGGTCCAGTTGGGCAGCCCGCCGCGCAGCACTTCGGTGGTGTGCGGGTTCACCGGCGCCCCCACGGCAATCCCTACGCCCAGCAGGCCCTGCTGGGTCTGCCATTGCCCGGCATAGGCGTCGGCCACCATGTCGCGCACCAGTTCGGTCGCCTCCTCGATCGGGTATTCCGGCTCGAGATTGACCGTGCGGTCTGACAGGACGCTGTGCGACACATCGGCGACGATCACCTGGATTTCCGCCTGGCCGATCAGAATTCCCACGCAGGTGCCTGCACGCGGGTTGAGCGTCAGCGTCGTCGCCGGACGTCCCACGCCGCTCGCCGGCTCGCTTCCGGTTTCCACCACCAGTTCGGAGCGTTTCAGCTCGGCCAGCGCCGTCGACACCGTCGATTTGGCAAGACCGGTCAATCGCGCAAGTTGCGCGGCGCTGAGGCTCCCCCTTTCTGACAGCGTTCTGATAATGCGACCGCTGGGTGTGCCGACTCCCCTGTCTATAAGCAGGGTTCTGAGGTCGATCTTGTTCACAAACGCGCTCCTCCCACGCGTTGACAAGCCGAATAAGTTCACCATAGAACTAATGCGACGGTGGCACGAAAATGCGCACCGCCGACAAAAAAGCGCAAGTGGTTCCACGATCCGGCCAGAAAAGAGCCGATGGGACCACAGGGAGAGGACGATAATGAAGATCACCACGAAGGTCGCGGCTGTCGCGACCGCGATGACTGTTGCACTGCTTTCGGGCACCGCAATGGCCGAACCCAAGGTGCTCATGCTGCACCAGTGGGCGTCGGGCAACGATGCCGCCTCGATTGCCAAGCTGGGCGAGATGTTCACCGCCAAGGGCGGCACCTGGGAGCAGACCGCTATCGCCGGTCACACGGCCAACACCCTTGCCAAGCTTCGTGCTGACGTCGTCGCCGGCAACGCCCCGGCCGCCGTGCAGCTGAAGGGCCCGGAAATTGCCGAGTGGAACGCCACGGGCGGCACCGCCGACATGGACGAGCTGGCCACCGCCGAGGGCTGGGATGCCGTCGTCGCCCCCGAACTGCTGCCGGTGATGAAGCCGGAAGGCAAGTGGGTCGCCGCCCCGATGAACATCCACCGCATCAACTGGATCTGGGGCAACAAGGCCGCCATGGAATCGGTTGGCGTAACCGAACTCCCCAAGACCTGGGCTGATTTCAACGCCGCCTGCGAAAAGGCCATTGCCGGTGGCAAGGTGTGCCTCGCGCACTTCAGCGCCGACTGGTCGGATGCGACCACGTTCGAAACCGTGGTCTACGGCCAGGATATCGACCTGTATCGCAAGGCCTTCGTCGAAGGCGACGTCGATGCCCTCCGCTCCGAAGGCATGATCAAGGCCTTCGACCAGATGAAGCTCATGGTCTCCAAGTACATGGACCCGGCGATCGCCGGCCGTGACTACGACACCGCCGCCAACATGATGGCCAACGGCGATGCGCTGTTCTACATCATGGGCGACTGGGAGCTCGGCCGCCTCGTCTCCATCGGCAAGACCCCCGGCTCGGACATCCTCTGCGGCCAGTCCCCGACCGATTGGGCCGGCAACGGCTTCATCCTGAACTCGGACTCGGTGGTGTTCTTCAAGCAGAACGATCCGGACTTCCAGGAAGGCCAGAAGCTCCTCGCTTCCACCATCCTGAGCCCCGAGTTCCAGTCGGTGTTCAACATCTCCAAGGGCTCGATCCCGGCCCGTCTCGACGTTGACCTGACCCAGGGCTTCAACGCCTGCCAGCAGCAAAGCCAGGCCGAGCTGAAGGGCTCGATCGAAGGCGGCACGCTGGTCCGCTCGATGGCGCACAACATGACCGTGCTTCAGAAGTATCGCGGCGCGATGATGGACACCATCACCGAGTTCGTGAACGCCCCTGAGATGAGCTCGGAAGAAGCGGCCAACCTGATGGCCGACGCCGTCGAAGCCCAGATGTAATCGACTACGCCTAGAGACCGGCCGCGGTGGCAAAGCCGCGGCCGGTTCCTTGTCATCTACTCGTAGGGGGAACCGTGAGTAGCGTTGCTTATTCGGGCTCGGCGGGCAGCACGAGCCTGGGGGAGAAGCTGAAGAAGTGGGTGCCGATCTTCGTGATCGCGCCGTCCATCATCGCTTCCTTCATCTACGTTTTCGTGTTCGCGGGCTGGACCTTCTACATCTCGCTCAGCGACTCCACGCTTCTACCGACCTACGGTTTCCGCGGGCTCGAGAACTACATCAGCCTGTGGAGCAACCGGCGTTGGGGCGTCGCCTACTCCAACCTGTTCTTCTTCTCGTTCTTCTATGTGTTCGCGGCAATGGCCGTCGGCCTGTTGCTGGCGCTGCTGCTCGACCAGAAGATCCGCGCCGAGAGCTTCTGGCGCACCATGTACATGTACCCGCTGGCGGTGAGCTTCATCGTTACCGGTACCGTCTGGCAGTGGCTCTACAACCCCACCGCCGGCATCCAGTTTCTGGTGAACTCGCTCGGCTGGACCGATTTCGAGTTCGCGCTCACCACCGATCGCAAGAACGCCATCTGGGCCATCATCATCACCGGTGTGTGGCAAAGCGCCGGCTTCACCATGGCGCTGTTCCTCGCCGGCCTCCGCTCGGTGGATGGCGACATCATCAAGGCTGCCCAGATCGATGGCGCCTCGACCTTCCGCATCTACCGCAAGGTCATCCTGCCCTCGATCACGCCGATCTTCCTCGCAGTGGCCGTTGTCCAGCTGCAGGCGGCCATCAAGACATTTGACCTTGCGGTGGCGCTGACCAATTCCGGCCCCGGCATTTCCACCACCTTCCCCGCAACCTACGTCTACGATCTGATGTTCCAGCGTGGCGAGATCGGCGAAGGCGCGGCTGCAGCGATGATGATCCTCGCCGCGCTTGCCGTTGTCCTCGTGCCTTACTCGCTCTACCTCGCCTGGCGTCGCAGAAGGGAGAGCGGCCGTGGCTGATGCAACCCTGTCGTCCACTACCGTCATCGATCACGAGGCCGGCATCGCCAGCCGCCGCCGCCTGATCAGCCGCATCGTCATCTACGGGCTGCTGACGGTCTTTGCGCTGTTCTACATCGTCCCCTTGGCGGTGGTGATCGTCAACTCGTTCCGCCCCCTCGAGGAAATCTCGGCCAACGGCCTGATGTCGCTGCCGCAGAGCCTCCACCTTACCGCCTGGCCCCAGGCCTGGGGCGAGTTCTGCATTGGCGGCCAGTGCGCCGGCATGCAGCGCTACTTCTGGAACTCGCTGATGATGGTCATCCCGGCCACCATCATTTCCACCGCGCTGGGCGCCATCAACGGCTACGTGCTGTCGAAGTGGAAGTTCCCGGGCTCCGAGGTGATCTTCGGCATGATGCTGCTCGGCGTCTTCATGCCCGGCCAGATCGCGCTTCTCCCCTGGGCGTTCCTGCTCGGCAAGCTCGGCCTCTCCAACTCGGTCTATGGCCTCGTGCTCGTCCACTGCATCCAGGGCCTCGCCTTCACCACGCTGTTCTGCCGAAACTACTTCATCGGTATCCCCGACGATCTGGTGAAGGCCGCACGCATCGACGGCGCCGGCTTCTGGCGGATCTTCTACAAGATCATCCTGCCGATCTCCCCGCCGATCCTGATCGTCACGGTCATCTGGCAGTTCACCGGCATCTGGAACGAGTACCTGTTCGGCGTCGTGCTGAACTCCGGTGCCAACCAGCCCATCACCGCCGCGCTTGTCGCGCTGTCGATGAGCGGCACCACCGTGCGTTCCTACGATGTCATGAGCGCTGCCGTGCTCATCGGCGCCCTCCCACCGCTGCTCGTCTATTTCTTCGGCGGCAAGTATTTCGTTCGTGGCCTCACCCAGGGCGCCATCAAGTGATCCGGAAAGCATAGTCCAATGGCTTCACTGACCATCAAGAACATTCGCAAGAACTACGGCAACGTCGAAGTTTTGAAGGGCATCAACCTCGAGGCCCAGTCGGGTGAGTTCATCGCGCTCGTCGGCCCGTCGGGCTGCGGCAAGTCAACGCTGCTCGCCATGATCGCCGGCCTTGAGACCATCACCTCGGGCGAGATCTATATCGGCGACCGCCTGGTCAATTCCGTCGCCCCCAAGGACCGTGACATCGCCATGGTGTTCCAGTCCTATGCGCTCTATCCCACCATGACCGTGCGGCAGAACATGGCGTTCGGCATGGAAAGCCGGAATGTGCCCAAGGCCCAGCAGGCCGAGGCCATCGCCCGCGTCGCTGCCCTCTTGCAGATCGAGCCGCTGCTCGAGCGCAAGCCCGGCCAGCTCTCCGGCGGCCAGCGCCAGCGCGTCGCCATGGGCCGCGCCCTCGTGCGCGATCCGGCACTGTTCCTCTTCGACGAGCCGCTCAGCAACCTCGATGCCAAGCTGCGCGTCGACATGCGCACCGAAATCAAGAAGCTGCACCAGCGCGTCGGCAAGACCACGGTCTACGTCACCCACGACCAGATCGAAGCCATGACGCTCGCCTCCCGCATCGCCGTCATGCACAAGGGCGAAGTGCAGCAGTTCGATGAACCCGAAGTCATCTACAACAAGCCGGCCAATCTGTTTGTCGCCGGCTTCATGGGTTCGCCCTCGATGAACTTCATCCCGGCCGAGCTCACTTCGTCCGCTGGCGCCCCGGCTATCGCTTTCCCGCTGCACAATGGCACCAGCGCCATGCTGCCGCTGCACGGCCCGGTGGTCGATCGGGTCAAGCCCGGCAAGATCATCCTCGGCATCCGGCCCGAGCATCTCAACCGCAAGGGCGTGGCCGATCGTGCCGGTACGGCCTGGCTCGATGCGCCCGTCGAAGTGGTCGAGCCCACCGGCGCGGAAACCATGGCCGTGCTCAAGTTCGGCAATCAGGAAGTGGTCGGGCGCTTCGCCCCGGACGCTGCCCCCAAGACCGGTGAAATGATGCCGCTGGCGGTCGACATGTCCCGCGCCTGCCTCTTCGATCCCACGACCGAACGCCTCATCTAGGATTACTCAAAATTTCGACTTTCGCGACTTACCCGAGCCTCGCCGGCCGCGTCGTCTTCGTGTCCGGTGGTGCCACCGGCATTGGTTCCGACATCGTGCGGGCCTTCGCCGCCAACCAGGCCAAGGTGGCCTTCATCGACATCCAGGACGCCGACGGCGAGGCGCTGGCCGCTGAAACCGGGTCGCTGTTCCTGCATTGCGACGTGACCGATATCCCGGCGCTGAAGGCCTCCATCGAGACCACGCGCGACCGGCTCGGCCCCATCGGCGTGCTCGTCAACAACGCCGCCAATGACGATCGGCACAAGGCCGACGAGGTCACCGAGGAATACTGGGATCGCAACCAGGACATCAACCTCAAGCACCAGTTCTTCGCTGCCCAGGCCGTGCGCCCGCAGATGAAGCAACTCGGCGGCGGCTCGATCATCAATTTCTCCTCCATCGCCTGGCGCGGTGGCGGCGATTCCTTCCCGTCCTATGCCACCGCCAAGGCCGCCGTTCTGGGCCTCACCCGGGCGCTGGGCCGCGATTTCGGCGCCGACTTCATCCGCGTCAACGCCATCGAGCCGGGCGCTGTCGTGACCCCGCGCCAGATCCGGCTGTGGTACAAGTCCGAGGAAGCGGTCGAATCCGTCACTGCCCGTCAGGCGCTCAAGCGCCGGCTGCTCGGCGACGAAATCGCCCGCGCCGTGCTCTTTCTCGCCTCCGACGACAGCCGCATGATCACCAAGCAGGCGCTCCGCATCGACGGTGGTCTGCTCTAGTCTCCGGTTCGGCGGCGCTGAGGCGCGACGACCGGCACATACTTGAAACGATAAAGGGGGGACGACATGAAGCTCACCACGGGTCTCAATCCCTACGGCCTGACCTACTATCTCGGTTTGCAGGGCTCCGGCACGCCGCGCCACAACCCCAATGGCGCCGGCCTCGAAGGCTTCATCGCCCTCACCCAGGAACTCGGCGGCAAGGCCATTGAGCTCTGGGAAGGCTGGTTCAAGTCCATGTCCGACGCCGAACTCGCCGCCCTCAAGGTGCGTCTCGACGGCCTCGGCTGGAAGCGCGTCCTCTCGTCCGGCCTGCTGCATGGCGACATCGACCTGCTGCTGCGCTGCGCCAAGGCGCTCGATGCTCCCTATATCCGCATGGCGCTGACCCCGATCCTGTGCGGAGATCGCGCCGCCGCCGGCCAGCGCTGGCACGAGCTCGTCGCCGAGGTGAATCAGAAGCTCGAGCAATATGCCCCGATGGCCGCGGCCGCTGGCGTCACCATCCTCATCGAGAACCACCAGGATTTCACCAGCCGCGAACTGGTGAACTTCTGCGAGGAATACGGTCCCTCGGTCCGCATCGTCTTCGATATGGCCAACACCTTCCCGGTCGCCGAGTCCCCGCTCGATTTCACTCGCGTCATCGCCCCCTACGTGCGCCATTGCCACGTCAAGGACTACCGCGCGGTGATGGAGCCCGATGGCTTCCGCCTCGTCCGCTGCCCCTCTGGCGATGGCTGCGTGCCGCACAAGCAGATGTTCGACATCCTCGCCCAGCACAATGCCGAGATGATCGCCTGCATCGAGATCGGCGCGCTCGACAACCGCCACGTCAAGCTGTTCACCCCCGAGTGGTGGCACGGCTATCCGCCCAAGGAAGCCGAGGCGCTCGCCGCCTGCCTGCTCGCCGTGCAGAAGAACCGCTTCGCCCCGGGCGAAGAGTGGCAGACGCCTTGGGAACGCAATGCCGACCACGAATTGGTCGATTACGAGCTGGGGCAATATCGGCGCAGCGCCGAAAACCTCAAGGCTCAGGGTTTGATGTGATTGGAGGCCGAAAATGGCTCAGCAGGATCTTACGGGTAAAATCGCCTTCGTCTCCGGCTCCGGCCGCGGCCTCGGCAATGTCATGGCGCGCAAGCTCGCCGGCCGCGGCGCCGATGTCATCGTCCACGATCTGAGCTGGAACGAAACCAGCAAATATGGCGAGGCCAGCGACCTTGGCAGCGTCGTCAAGCAGATCGAATCCATCGGCGTGCGCTCCATGGGCGTCACCGGCAATATCGGTGACCGCGACGCGGTCAACGCCATGCGCAAGGAAATCGAGGAAAAGTTCGGCCGCGTCGACATCCTCGTCAACTGCGCCGGCGGCGATATCGGCGCTTCGGGCAACAAGCCCGAGCCCAACAACATCCTCGGCATCACCTACGAAGACCTGATGACGCTGACCAACAACAACCTCATCGGCACCATGCTGATGACCCAGGCCTTCGTGCCGCAGATGGTCGAGCGCCAGTCCGGCATCGTCGTCAACATCGCCTCGGTCGCCGCCCATATCGGCGTCAGCCACGGCGGCATCTATGCCACCCTCAAGGCCGCCGTCACCCACTACACCCGCTGCCTCGCCGACGAAGTCCGCGAGTTCGGCGTCCGCGTCAACGCCGTCAGCCCCGGCCCGGCCAAGACCGCCCGCTTCCAGGCGACCCGCGTCGTCGATCCGGACAAGATGAACTCCAACAAGGCCAGCTTCAACCGCTACGCCGAACCCGAAGAAATCGCCGACGGCGTTGTGTTCCTGTGCAGCCCCGAAGCCAAGTTCATCCACGGCCAACTCCTCCGCGTCGACGGCGGCCTGCAGCTCTACGCGGGTTGATCCGGCGAGTATCGCAGCCAAAAATGTAAAGTCCCCGGGGCAACCCGGGGGGCTTTCTCGCTGGGACTCTCACCCGGAGTGGTCGTGAGCCCCCTTCACCCCAGCCAGCGCTCCAGCCCCGCCAGCGTCTGCAGGCCATATTCCACCGCGCCGAACGCCACCACCGCCTGCCGCCGTTCGCGGCTCGGGTGCAGCTGGCGCAGCGTCAGCACGGTCTTGCCGTCCGCCTGCTCGTCGAACGTCACCACCATGTAGAAGCCGTTCGGGTCGCCGTCTCCCGCGCCATAGTCGATAACGATGCGCTCGTTGGGGACGATCTGGATGAACCGCATCAGGTTTGCGAACCGCTGCTCCTTGCCCTCGAACTCGCCCACCATGTCGAAGCGCCAGAACCCGCCTTCGCGCATGTCGGCCTCGTGGCTTTCGATGCTCAACCCGTCCGGGCCATACCACTGGCTCAGCGCCACGGGGTCCATCCACGCCGCGAACACCTTCTCGCGTGGGTGCTTCAGCACCTTCACCAGCACGATCTCGCGGTCCACCGACCAGGTGTCCATCAGGTTCTCGAACAGCATCGTCATCGGCGTTCCCCTCACGTCCTGTCGAGATAGCGTTCCAGCCGGTCGAGCCGCTCGGCCGCCCGCCGGCGCTCGTCCTCCATCCAGTCGGCCGCCGCGTCGAACCGCTCCGGCACCAGCCGGCACCAGCGGCTCCGCCCGCGCTTTTCGCTGACAATCAGCCCGCACTCTTCCAGCACTTTCAGGTGTTGCGAGAACGAGGGCAGGGCCATGTCGAACGGTTCCGCCAGCGCGCTCACCGGCATTTCACCTTCGCGCAGCCGCGACACCACCGCGCGCCGCGTCGGGTCGCTCAGCGCGTGAAAGGCCAGGTCCAGCGGGCTCGAATGATACGGCATGCCCAAGGCCTAGCGCTGGCCGTCACGCCGGTCAATAACAAAAAGGTACTTGCCTTACTATCGACGCCAAAATATGAAGGCAGTTACCTAACTATGTGCCGCACAGGAGCCCTCTATGGCCGTACGCGTCGATCTGATGATTTCGCTCGATGGTTTCGCCACCACCACCGACATCACCCCCGAAAAGCCCTTCGGCGACGATTGGGGCCGCCTCACCGCCTCCTATGTCGCCACCCGCACCTTCCGCGAGCGCGTCTTCCACGACACCTCGGGGGCAGGCACCACCGGCCTCGACGATGCCTACGCCCACCAGTACTTCGAAAACATCGGCGCCGAAATCATGGGCGCCGGCAAGTTCGGCCTCCACAATTTCCCCGACGATCCCGAGTGGAACGGCTGGTGGGGCGAGGATCCGCCATTCCACTGCCCGGTCTTCGTCCTCACCCACACCCCCCGCCCAACGCTGCAGCTGTCGGACACGACCTTCCACTTCATCGACACCTCGATCGAGGAGGCGCTCGCCCGGGCCACGGCAGCGGCCGCCGGCAAGGATGTCCGCATTGGCGGTGGTCCCACCATGGTGCGCGCCTATCTCGAGGCCGATCTCGTCGACCACCTGCATGTCGCCATTGCGCCGATCATCCTCGGCAGCGGCATCCGCCTCTGGGACAATCAGCGCGGCCTCGAAACCCGCCTGCCCAACATCAAGTCCGAGGCCGCCGAAAGCGGCACCATCCACGTGACGTTCAGCCGGTGAGCCGCCTTATCCTCTCCCGCTTGCGGGGGACTTCGAGACGTCCCGAAGGGCAAATCAGTCCTGTGGACTATCTGAGGCGAGAAGGCCATGAGGGCTGTGCCCTCATGGCTGCTGTGGATGGAGGGGCGCCATGCCCCCCATCCCGCCCCCTCACACCGCCGCCAGCACCTCGTCCAGCACTGCAAACTGCTCCGGATACGCCCCCGTGCTGCCATCGGCCAGCGCCGCATCCAGCGCTTCCTTGCTGGGATAGAGGTCGTGCACCACGACCAGCGTCTGGCCTTCCTTCTCGGTGAACGTCAGCGTGGTGATCGAACCATCCGCGCTCTCCGCATTGGTCCAGACCATCCGCTCGTTGGGGATCACCTCGAGATACTTGCCGAAAAACGCCACCGGCTCGTCCATGCCCGGCACCTCGAAGGCCAGCCGGTAACCGCCGCCCGTCCGCGCATCGATCTCGCACGACACCAGCTTGATCCCGAACGATGCCGGCGCCCACCAGCGCATCATCAGCTCCGGCCTGGTCCAGGCCGCATAGACCATCCGCGCGGGTGCCGAGAACGTCCGCGTCACCCTGAGTTCGCGGTCCGATATCCGCTCGCTCACCGTCTCGTGCCGCGCGCGGCCAGCCTCACTAGCCTTCATCTCGTCCATTGCGCGTCTCCTCGCGTTGCATCTGTTCAATGACCTCGTCCAGCGCCGCAAAGCGCTCGGCCCACATCCGGTTGTAGCGTTCCATCCACGCCATCTCCTCTTCCAGCCGGCTGCGTCCCAGCCGGCAGGTGCGCACCCGCCCCACCTTTGCGGTCGCCACCAGCCCCGCCCGTTCCAGCACGCCGACATGCTTCTTCATGCCGGTCAGCGTCATGTGGAACTGGTCGGCGAGGTCGGTGATCGACGCATCCGACCGCGCCAACTGCTCCAGCACCCCACGCCGTGTCGGGTCCGACAGCGCGGCAAAGGAGGCATCAAAGCGGGCGGAATCAAACTGAACCATATAGTTCAGTATAGCGTCTGCGGCAGAAGACACAAGAGGCGGCTCTGCTCAGCGTCGCCTCCACTCACTTCTTCCTAAGCGTTGGCCACAGTGATCCTCTCCCGCCTGCGGGGGACTTCGAGACGTCCCAGAGGGCAAATCAGTCCAGTGGACTGATTTGAGGCAAGAAGGCCATGAGACCTAAGGTCGAATGGCGCCGGGACCGGCCATCGGCCGGGGGAGGGGGGTGCGACACTCGCCGGAGCGTCGTTGGCGACAATGGCGTGTGGACCGCCGAAGAAGTTGGAGGGTGTGCGACAACTGCCGGCCTTCGACCGATGCGCAGGCCACCGCCACCGCCCCCCACCCTTGCCATCCGCCCGCCGCTGCCTTAGCCCTCCTCACCAAACCCTGCGGGCACCTCATGCAATATCTCGGCATCCCCCTCGTGCTGTTCTCCGGCCTCGTTGGCTGGCTCATCGCCTGGCTCGTCCTCCGCAATGCCGCGCGGCTCGGGCTCGTCCAACCCGCCAACGAGCGCTCGTCGCACGCCGTGCCCACCCCCACCGGCGGTGGCGTCGGCATCGCGCTTGGCGGCACGCTCGCCGGTTTGCCCATGCTGCTGCCGCTGCCGCTCGCGGCGGCCACCGCGCTCATCGCCGGGCTGGTCATCGCCGGCATCGGTTTCGCCGATGATCGGAAGCCGCTCTCCATTCGCCTCCGCCTCGGCGCCCAGGCCCTATGCTTCGGCCTTGTCGTCGCCTCGCTGCCCCTAGATGGCTTCGCTTACGCCACCGGGCTGATCTGGCCCGACACCATCCTGCTGGTCGTGCTGGTCCTCGCGGGTGTCGGCTTCATCAACATCTTCAACTTCATGGATGGCATCGATGGCCTCGCCGGCGGCGAAGCCGTCTTCATCCTCTTGGGCGCCGTGGCTCTTGTCGCGCTGCCCAACCCGGCGATCCTTGCCCATCCCCTGATGTGGTGGATGCTGGGGGTCGCCGCTGCCACCCTCGGCTTCCTCACCTTCAACTGGCCGCCCGCGCGCCTGTTCATGGGCGATGCCGGCAGCACCTGGCTCGGGCTGATGCTGGCCATCTTTGCCTTCCTCACCATTGCTTCGGGCTGGCTCACCGGGCCGCAATGGCTGCTGCTGACCGCCGTGTTCATCGCCGATGGGGTGGCGACCATCCTCCGCCGCCTCTGGCAGCGCGAGCCCATCCACCAGCCGCACCGCCGCCACGCCTATCAGCAGCTGGCGACACGCCTCGGTCGCCATGCGCCGGTGACGCTGGGCTTTCTGGGTCTCAATCTCGTGGTGTTGTGGCCGCTGGCCTGGCTCGCGGGCCAGCTCCCGGCCTGGGGCACGCCGATTGCGCTGGCGGCACTCGTTGTGCTGATGGGGCTTGCCTGGCTGCTCGGGGCAGGGGCCCCGCTTCAGTCCAGCAGCGACAGGAAATAAGCGCCAAGCCCGATCACCGAGCTCATCGCCACCAGCGAGGCGAACAACATGTGCCGCGCATGTTGTCCCTGCCGCGCCACCTCGTCGGCTCGCAACTGCCTGATGTGAAATGCCGTCCCAGATGTGTCGATCATCGCACAAGCCCCTCAACCTGTAGCGGCAGCCTGCGCTCGTTTCGGCGCTTCCGCCACGCTCGCGCAATATCGTGCTTAATTATCGTCAAATGCCGCCGGCCGGTGGACAGCCAGGCTTGTGCCCGCTACCCCGGATTCGTGTCACGATTTCGCCGCGCCGATAGCCGACAGCGGCGGGAAACCTCCGGAACCGCCTCATGCTCCTCACCCGCCGCGCCCTGATCCTTGCTTCCCTTGCAAGCGTCCTCACCGGCTGCGCCTCTGTCGCCCCGGCGCCCTCGGGCAATGTCACCGCCACCCAGCTCAGCCAGGGCGCCATCCTTGCCGCCATCAATGGCGCCCGCCGCGCCAACGGCCGCCCGCCGCTGCGCTACAATTCCAGGCTCGAGGCCGCCGCCCGCGCGCAGGTCCGCCTTATGGTAGCCAAGGACCAGCTCTCCCACAATCTGGGCACCACGCTGCGCCAGCGCGTCACCGCGGCCGGTTATGACGGCGCCGTCGGCGAAAACCTCGCGGGTGGCCAGTCCACCCTGCAACAGGCCATCGATGGCTGGCTCAATTCCTCCGGTCATCGCGATACGCTGCTCTCGACGCGCTTCGTCGAGTTTGGTCTCGCTGCCGGCACGGTTCCCGGCAAGTCGCGCTATGGCACCTACTGGGCCATGGTGGCCGGCGGTCCCTTCGAAGCCTGGCGCTGAAGCTCCGGGGGCGCTAAAGCCGTTCAGAATGCGTTCATCTTCATGGCAATGTTGGCGAAAACCGGCCAGGTCTGCCTCAATTGGCCGTCAGCGTCCGCTTCACCGCATCCCGCCAACCGGCCAGCTTCCGCTTCCGCACCGCTGCATCCATGGCCGAATTGAACTGCCGGTCCAACGCCCAACGCTCTGAAAATCCTGCCATATCCGGCCACACCCCGGCCTTCCACCCCGCCAGCCACGCCGCCCCGAGCGCCGTGGTCTCCAGAATCGTCGGCCGGTCCACCGGGCTGTCGAGGATATCGGCCAGAAACTGCATGGCGAAGTCCGAGCTGACCATCCCGCCATCGACCCGCAGCACCGTGTCCCTCGCCCCGCTCCAGTCCTTGCGCATCGCGTCGATCAGGTCGCGCGTCTGGTAGCCGATGGATTCCAGCGCCGCCCGCGCCAGCTCCGGCGCGCCGGTATTGCGGGTCATCCCGCTCAGCGAAGCCCGCGCCGCCGGGTCCCACCATGGCGCCCCCAGCCCGACAAACGCCGGCACCAGATAGACACTCTGCGACGGGTCGGCCTTCGCCGCCAACAACCCGGAATCCGAAGACCTTTCGAACAGTCCCAGCTTGTCGCGCAGCCACTGCACCGATGCGCCGGCGACAAAGATCGCCCCCTCGAGCGCATAGGTCGTCTTGCCGTCGATTCGGTAGGCCACCGTCGTCAGCAGTCGGTTGCGCGATCGGACCAGGTCGCTCCCGGTGTTCAGCAGCGCAAAGCAGCCCGTACCGTAGGTCGATTTCAGCATGCCTGGCACAAAACAGGCCTGCCCGATCGTCGCCGCCTGCTGGTCGCCCGCCGCGCCGCGGATCGGGATCGAGGCTCCGAGGATCCCCGCCTCGGTCTCCCCGAAATCGTCAGCATTATCCTTGATATGCGGCAACATCGCCCGCGGCACCCGGAACAGCTCCAGCAGCTCGTCGTCCCAGTCGCCGGTCTTGATGTTGTAGAGCAGAGTGCGGCAGGCATTGGTCGCGTCCGTGGCATGCACCTTGCCGCCCGTCAGTTGCCAGATCAGGTAGCTGTCCACCGTGCCGAAGGCGAGCTCACCCTTGTCGGCGCGCTTGCGCGCACCTTTCACATTGTCGAGAATCCAGGCGATCTTGGTCGCCGAGAAATACGGGTCGAGCAGCAGCCCGGTCTTCTTGCTCACCCGCTTCTCATGCCCGCCGGCCTTGAGTTTTTCGCACTCCCGATGCGTCCGCCGGTCCTGCCAGACAATGGCATTGTAGACGGGCTTTCCGGTCTTGCGGTCCCATACGATTGTGGTTTCGCGCTGGTTGGTGATGCCAATGGCCGCAATCTGTTCGGCCTTTAGTCCGGCCTTCTTGATGGCGGTCTTTGCCGCCCACACGCAGGTCGCCCAGATCTCGTCGGGGATGTGCTCGACCCAGCCGTCCTGGGGGAAGTGCTGGGTAAACTCCATCTTGCCCATTCCGACGATCTCCTGGCGACCGTCGAAGACGATTGCCCGGCTCGACGTGGTGCCCTGGTCGATCGCCAGCACATATCCGCTCATCAACTTATCCCCCCGTCGCGCCGGTCATGTAGTCTGCCAGCGCTTGCTTCTGTTCGTCGTTCAGCCTGAGGCCCTGCTTGGTTCTACGCCACAACACATCGTCTGCTGTCATCGCCCATTCGCGGCCGATCAGATAGTCGACCTCGCACTGGTACAGCGTGCCGCCGAAATGGCGCCCGAGCGCGCCCATATCCTGTCGTTCGCCCAGCAGCGTTCGGCTCAGCGTGCCGTAGCTGCGCGCCAGCCGGCGAAGGAGTGGCGTGTCGAGCCTGGGGTAGTCCGCCACCAGCCCGCGGACCAGGTCCTCGAACCCTGTCGCCGGAAAATCGCCGCCCGGCAGCCTGCCGCCAGCCGTCCATTTCGGTCCCCTGGCGCCGATCAGCGCCTCGATCTTTTCCACCGCATGCTCGCTCAGCCGCCGATGCGTCGTCAGCTTGCCGCCGAACACGTTGAGCACCGGGGCGCCGCCATCCGCGTCGGTCTTCAGCACATAGTCGCGCGTCGCCTCCTGCGCCGCCGATGCCCCATCGTCGAACAGCGGCCTCACGCCGGAATAGGTCCACACGATATCCCCGCGTGTCACCGGCCGGCTAAAGTACTCGCTGGCCGCGGCGCAGAGATAATCGATCTCGCCATCGTCGATGGCGACCTTGGCGGGGTCGCCGTCGTAGTCCTGGTCGGTGGTCCCGATCAGCGTGAAGTCGCCTTCATAGGGGATTGCGAAGAAGATCCGGCCGTCGGCATTCTGGAAGAAGTAGCATTTGTCGTGTTCGTACAGGCGGTTAACGACAATGTGGCTCCCCTTCACCAACCGCACGTGATGCGCATCGTTCCGCCCCATGGCGTCGACGATCACCCGGTCCACCCACGGCCCGCCGGCATTCACCAGCATCCGCGCGCGATAGCTCTCCCGTACCCCGGTCCGCTGGTTCTCGGTTTCGATCGCCCATAGCCCGTCCACCCGACGCGCCGAAACCACCTTGGTGCCCACAAGGATCGCCGCGCCCCGGTCCGCCGCGTCCCGCGCATTCAGGGCCACCAGACGTGCATCGTCCACCCAGCCATCCGAGTATTCGAAGGCGATGCCATAGCCGGGCTTCAGCGGCTTGCCCTCCGGTGCGGTCCTCAGGTCCAGCGTCGTCGTCGCCGGCAACAGCTTCCGCCCGCCCAGATGGTCGTAAAGGAACAGCCCCAACCGCAGCAGCCAGGCCGGCCGCAGTCCCTTGTGATAGGGCAGCACGAACCGCAGCGGCCAGATGATATGCGGCGCACTCTGCCACAGCACCTCGCGCTCGATCAGCGCTTCGCGGACGAGTCGGAACTCGTAGTGCTCGAGATAGCGCAACCCGCCATGCACCAGCTTGGTCGCCGCCGACGAGGTGCCCGAGGCAAGATCGTTCATCTCCGCCAGCGCTATCGAGTAACCCCGCCCCACCGCGTCGCGCGCAATCCCCGTTCCATTCACCCCGCCACCAATGACGAAGATATCGACTTGAGCCTTGACCGACATGGATGGGTTCCGGAACACGCAAAATCAGCTGGCACCGATCTAGGGGACGGCACCGGCTCTGATCAATGTCATATTGCCGTCGACGGCGCCATTGACCCACCCGCCCACGACGTGCACTAGAGGTCCACCGCTCCCGCCGGTCCCGCCATGCTCGCCATCATCAACGTCATCCTGCCGGTCTTTGCCCTGATAACGCTGGGCAATCTGGCGGTGCGATTCCGGCTGTTCCCGGCCGATGGCGTGCGCGGGCTGGTGCTGTTCGTCAACAATTTCGCCACGCCCTGCCTGCTGTTCAACGCGCTCGCCACTTCGGATTTCTCCGAAACCTTCAACTGGGGGGTCATTATCCCGTTCTATGTCGGGGCGGTCAGCGTGTTCTTCATCGGCATGGCCTTGGCCACCCGCCTCTTCGGGCGCAACCCGGGCGAGGGCGTCGCCTCGGCCTTCTCGGCCACCTTCACCAACACCGTGCTCGTCGGCATCCCGATTATCAGCCGCGCCTATGGCGAAGGCGCGCTCCCGACGGTTTTCTCCATCATCGCGTTCCACGCCTCGCTGCTGCTGACCTTCGGCATGCTGACCATGGAACTGGTCCGGCGCGACGGCGCGCCGCTGCACAAGGTGCTCGGTGTCGCCTTCGTGCGCATCATCAAGAATCCGCTGCTCTGGGGCATCGTGTTCGGCATCGCCGCCAACCTGCTCGAGATCCGGCTGGTCGAGCCGGCGCAGGCCTTCGTCACCATGATGGCCGCCGCCGTCACCCCGGCCGCCCTGTTCGGCCTCGGCGGGGCGCTCAACGAGTATCGCTTGTCGGAGAACTGGGCCCAGGCCCTGTCGATGGCGCTGCTCAAGCTGATCGTGCAGCCCGTGATCGCCTGGACGATCATGGTGCCAATTCTCAATGTGGATCATGATGTTGCGCGCTATGGCGTGCTGCTCGCCGCCATGCCCACCGGCATCAATGCCTTCGTCTTCGCCACCTACTACAACCGTGGCGTCAACATCGCGACCAACACCATCCTGCTCTCGACGGTACTCAGCGTCGTGAGCATCAGTGTCTGGCTATATCTGTTGGGCTTGTAGCGCCTACTGCGCCGCTCCGACTTCGACGCCGAGAATGGTCGGCGCGCCCACCACCGGCACCGATCGCACCGGCACCGTCGAGGTGGCGTCCAGCCCGACTGCCACCCGGACGTGCGCGTCGGTCGGACAAATCTGCAGCATGGCGTCGAACCCGATCCAACCCAGCCCGTCGTCCCAGGCCTCGGCCCAGGCGTGGAACGCCGCTTCTGGCGTCTCAGCCCCGTAGAGGTATCCCGTCACGAACCGCGCCGGAATATCCAGCGCCCGCGCCGCGCCGATGAAGGCATGGGCATGGGCCGCGGCGTCCGCCCTGGCGCCACCCTGGCTTTGCCCCTGGCTCTGGCTCTGTCCGTCCTGCTGCTGGTTTTGCGCCTGGCCGGCTTCTCCCAACACTTCGCCCACGCGCGCCATCAGCGCATGCAAAAGTGGGATCCGGTCCGGCCCTCCCCTCGGCGTCGAGCGCAGCTTGGAGGTGATCGCCCCGATCGGCTTGGTCGCTGCCGTCGGGCGCCGGAAAAATGCCGGTGGCGGTTCCCCAGTGGGTCGGCCGATCACGCCATTCCGGTCCACCGTTTCGACCAGGCCATTGACGCTGATGGCAATTTCGGCCTCCGGACGTGTCTGGCTGACCAGCAGCGCCTTGTTGCCGAAGCCATCGGTAAACGCCGTCGCACCCTCGCTCCCCGGCAACTCGACCGTCCATTCGAGGATCGATTGCGTCGGCCCGGCCGTCGGCGTCAGCAGGATATGCTGCACCGCCCGCGTCACACCGGGGCCGATTGCCAGGCTCAGTCGATGTCGGATCGCGATCTTCATCAGTAGAAATTGTAGCTTTCGGCCAGGGCGTCGGTCATGCGGTTGTTGCGCGAGATGAACTCGGTCAGGAACTCGTGCAGTCCATATTCGAAGATGCGGTCGACCGAGGTGCCATCGAACAATTCGGTCACCGCCTCCGCCGCCGCGTGCCCAGCCGTCTGGCTACCATAGATCTCCTCCAGCATCGCCAGCGTGCGGTTGATCCAGTCCACGCAGAAGTACAGCGAGCGCGGCATTTCCGGTCGGAGGATCAGATAGTCGGCAATGTTCCAGGCCTTGTAGCGGTCATGGTAGACATGGCGATAGCTGCGATGCGCCGACGCCGCCCTGAGGATCATCGTCCATTGCTGGATGTCGACGTCGCCGCCCACCAGCGTCGCCCGTGGCAGCAGCACATAGTACTTCATGTCGAGAATGCGCGCGGTGTTGTCGGCCCGCTCGACGAAGTTGCCGATCTGGCTGAACGCGTAGCCCTCATCCCGCAGGAAGGTTGAGAGCAGGGCGCCCCGGTAGCGGTAGCTGACCTGCCTCACCCAGCCCAGCAATTCCTGGAGCTTCGCGCCCGTGATGTCCCGCGGACGGATTGCGGCATACTCCAGCCAAGCCGAATTGATCGCCTCCCACATATCGAGCGTAAGCGCCGTCCGCACCGAACGCGCATTGGTGCGCGCCGCCAGCAGGCACGATCGTACCGACGAATAGTTCTCCGCGTCGAACAGCATATAGTGCGCAACGCTCTGGATATCGGCCTGCTTGTGCTTCTTGTTGAAGCCCTCGTCGGCCTCGGCCGCCTGCAGCATTGAGACCAGATGCTCGCTGGCGCCACCCTCGCGCCGCGAGGTGAGGCTCATCCGATAGCCCACTTCGAACATCCGGGCCATGTTCTCGGCCCGTTCGATATAGCGGCTAAGCCAGAACAGGTTTTGTGCAGTCCTACCGAGCATGGCCATGCTCCACGTTGCCGGCCTGGTGCCTGGACATCCTCATTCCTCCAGCACCCAGGTGTCCTTGGTCCCGCCGCCTTGCGACGAGTTCACCACCAGCGATCCCTTCTTTAGTGCCACGCGCGTCAGCCCGCCCGGCGTGATGCGGATATCGTCGCCCACCAGCACATACGGCCTCAGGTCCACGTGTCGCGGGGCGATCCCCTTGTCGACAAAGGTCGGGCACGTCGAGAGCGCCAGCGTCGGCTGCACGATGTAGTTGTCCGGGCGCGCCAGGATCCGGCGCTTGAACTCATCGCGCATCGCCCGCGTCGAACTCGGCCCGACCAGCATGCCATAGCCACCCGAGCCGTGTACCTCCTTGACCACCAGTTCCTCGAGATGCTCGAGCACATAGGCCCGCTCGTCCTCGTTGGTGCAGTTATAGGTCGGCACGTTCTTCAGCAGCGGCTTTTCGCCGAGGTAGAACTCGATGATCTGCGGCACATAGGTATAGACCGCCTTGTCGTCGGCAATGCCCGTTCCCGGCGCGTTGACCAGCGTCACATTGCCAGCCCGGTAGGAATCAAACAGCCCCGGCACGCCCAGCATCGAGTCCGGTCGGAACGTCAGCGGGTCGAGGAAGTCGTCGTCGATGCGGCGATAGATGACATGCACGCGCTCCGGCCCGGTCGTCGTCCGCATGTAGACCATGCCATTGTCGACGAACAGGTCCTGGCCCTCGCACAGTTCCGCCCCCATCTGGTCGGCAAGGAACGAATGCTCGAAATAGGCCGAGTTGTGGATGCCCGGCGTCAGCACCACCAGGTTCGGCGAACCGCTGGTGTTCTCCGGCGCGACGCTTTCCATCGTGCGGCGCAGCGTCTCCGCATAGCTCTCCACCGGCGCCACCTTGAAGCGCTGGAACAGTTCCGGCGCCAATTGCAGCATCGCCTCGCGGTTCTCCAGCATGTAGCTGACCCCGGACGGCGTCCTGAGATTGTCCTCGAGCACGTACCAGTCGTCGGGTCCGACCCGGACGATGTCGACGCCGATGATGTGCGAATACACCCCGCGCGCCGGGTTCAGGCCCATCATCTCCGGACAGAACGCCGAGTTGTTGAGGATCAGGCCTTCCGGCACCCGCCCGGCCTTCAGGATCTCCTGGCGGTGATAGATGTCGTAGAGAAAGGCGTTCAGCGCTCGCACGCGCTGTTCTATGGCCTTGCTGAGCTTTCGCCATTCCATCGCGGAGATGATCCGCGGGATGATGTCGAACGGGATGAGCTTTTCGGTTCCCTCATCGCTGCCATAGACAGCAAACGTGATGCCCAAACGCCGGAAGAGACTCTCGGCATCCGCCGACATCAAGGATAGCGCCTTAGGAGGCTGTTCCTTGAGCCACTCGTCCAGGATCAGATATGGTTCGCGGATGCTGCCATCCGCATTGTGCATTTCGTCAAACGGTGTAGCGACGGGCATGGCTCCTGCTTGCACTTAGCGCCGGTCCCACTCGGCAACTCATTGCTACACATTTGCACCAAGCCCACAAGCGGGCTTTCTGCTGTCTCGCCACGAATGCTGCAAGTTCATGCATTTGCGGACGATTGCGACGCATGTCGGCCTTCACCGCACGGGTTTTCGGTCCTAGAACAACAGGAAAAGGGAAGAGACGATGCCGAACCAGAACCGACCCGAAATCCTGCAGACCCACAAGCTGCTGGCCAGCTGCGAAGCCGCGCTGGCCGAGCGCTTCACCGTCCACAGGCTGCACGAGGCCCAGGATCGCGAGGCGCTGCTCACCGAAATCGCCCCCCGCGTCCGCGCCATTGCCGGCGGCTACGTGGACAAGGCGCTGATCGACCGCCTGCCCGCCCTCGAGATCGTGGCCAATTTCGGAGTCGGCTACGATTCGATCGACACCGCCGCCGCCCGCGCCCGTAATGTCCGCGTCACCAACACCCCGAACGTCCTCAATGACGCGGTGGCCGAGTTGACCATCGGCTTGATGATCGCGCTCGCCCGTCGCATTCCGCAGGCCGACCAGTTTGTCCGCCAGGGCAAGTGGACCCCAACCTCCAGCTTCTCGCTCCTTACCGAGCTCAACGGCAAGACGCTCGGCATCCTCGGCCTCGGCCGCATCGGCAAGGAGATCGCCGTGCGCGCCCAGGCCATGAAGATGCGCGTCGTCTATCATGGTCGCCGCCGCCAGATCGACGAGCCCTTCATCTTCTACGACAACCTCGTCGACATGGCTCGCGACAGCGACTGGCTGGTGCTGATCGCGCCGGGCGGCAAGGGCACCGAAAAGATCGTCTCGCGCCAGGTGCTCGAAGCGCTCGGCCCCGAGGGCTTCCTCGTCAACGTCGCCCGCGGCACCCTCGTCGACGAGGGTGCCATGCTGCAGCTCCTGCAGTCGAGACAGCTCGGCGGCGCGGCCCTCGACGTCTTCGATAAGGAACCGGCGATGGACCCGGGCTTCTGGGCCCTCGACAATGTCGTGCTCTCGCCCCACCAGGGCAGCGCCACCCACCAGACACGCAACAAGATGGGCGCGCTGGTCGTTGCCAATCTCGACGCGCATTTCGCCGGGGAACCGCTGCTGAGCGCCGTCGTCTAGCCAGTTTGGGGCCAGCGCAAGCGCGCGGTCTCCGGAAAAGATCTGTGCCTGCGGTGGCCGGAAGCCGTCGCCGGCCCCTGAGGAGGAACTATGCATATCGACTTGAAGAACAAGGTCGCCATCGTCACCGGTGCCGGCCGCGGCATCGGGCGCGTTATCGCCCGCACTTTGGCCAGCGAAGGCGCCTATGTCGCCATCATCGACTTCCGGCCCGAGCTGATCGATGAGGTCGCCGCCGAGTGGCGCGACAAGGGCTGGCGCGGCATGCACATCAATGGCGACGTGCGCGACAAGGCCACAGTGGATGCTGCCGTCAGCGCCATCGAAGCCGAGTTCGGCCGCATCGATATCGCCGTCAACAACGCCGGCGTGGCGTCGGGTGGGCGGGTCGACAAGCTGCCCGAGGAAATCTGGGACGCCAATTTCGACACCAACACCAAAGGCACGTTCCTGCTCTGCCAGGCCGTCGCCCCGATCATGAAGCGCCAGCGCTCGGGCCGCATCATCAATGCCGCCTCCTATGCCGCCATCACCCCGTCGATCGGCAGTTCGGCCTATGCGGCGTCCAAGGCCGCGGTGGTGTCTTTCACCCGCGTCCTCGCCAGCGAACTCGGCCCCTACGACGTCACCGTCAACTGCTACTCGCCAGGCATGGTGCCCACGCAGATGAACGGCTTCGCCAACAAGCCCGAGGACGTGAAGAACGACCTGCTCGATACGCTGTCGCTTCGCCGGTGGGGCGATCCTCAGGACGTTGCCAACCTGGTCTGCTTCCTCGCTTCCGACTATTCGCGCTACATCACCGGCACGATGATCGATTGCTCCGGCGGTAAATACGCCACCCAGATGCCGTGGCTTGCGTATCAGGATCAGACCTGATCCGCATGGCTGCCCCCGGTGGCCGGCGATTGCATTCGCCGGCCAGCCCACGCAAACTCCGCCCGCTGGCTATGGAGACGTGAATGGCTGACTGGTGGCGTGGTGCGGTGATCTATCAGGTCTATCCGCGGTCCTTTCAGGACACCAATGGCGATGGCGTCGGCGACCTCGCCGGCATCATCGACCGCATCGAGCATGTGGCCAGCCTTGGCGTCGACGCCGTCTGGCTCAGCCCCATCACCCAGTCGCCGCAGAAGGACATGGGCTATGACGTCTCCGACTATAAGGACGTCGATCCGCTCTTTGGCAGCCTCAACGACTTCGACAGCCTGATCGACCGGGCCCATTCCCTCGGCCTCAAGGTCATCATCGACCAGGTGATCAGCCACTCGTCCGACCAGCACCCCTGGTTCCGCGAGAGCAAGCTCAGTCGCAACAATGGCCGGGCCGACTGGTATGTCTGGGCCGACCCGCGCCCCGACGGCACGCCGCCCAACAACTGGCCCTCGGTGTTCGGCGGTCGCGCCTGGGAGTGGAATGCCTCCCGCGGCCAGTACTACTTTCACAACTTCCTCGCCGAGCAGCCGGACCTCAACTTCCACAATCCCGCCGTGCAGGACGCCATGCTGGACGTTCTGCGCTTCTGGCTGGAGCGCGGCGTCGACGGTTTCCGGCTCGACACCGTGAACTACTACTTCCACGACCAGCAGCTCAGGAACAACCCGGCCAAGAAGCGCAAGAAGGGGCTGCCTTACGCCGTCAATCCCTACGACATGCAGGAGCATGTCTACGGCAAGAGCCGACCTGAGAACCTCGGGTTCCTCAAGCGCCTGCGCAGCCTCGTCGACGAGTTCGAGGATCGCACCACCGTCGGCGAGGTCGGCGACAGCGACCATGGCCTCGACCTGATGGCCCAGTACACCTCCGGCGGCGACAAGCTGCACATGGCCTACACCTTCGACATGCTGGGCAACGAGTTCACCGCGGCGCACTTCCGCGGCAAGCTGCAGGCATTCCTCGACAATGCGCCCGGCGGCTGGCCTTGCTGGGCGTTCTCCAATCACGATGTCGATCGCCACGTCACCCGCTGGGCCCGCTACAGCCGCGACCGTGCCGAGCTCGCGCAACTGGCCGCCTCGATGCTGCTGAGCTTTCCCGGCTCGCTCTGCCTCTATCAGGGCGAAGAGCTCGGACTGCCGCAGACGGAGCTTCGCTTCGACGAACTCACCGATCCGCCGGGTATCCGCATGTGGCCCGAATACAAGGGCCGCGACGGCTGCCGCACGCCCATCCCTTGGGAAGCGGGCGATGCCCCCAACGGCTTCACCACCGGCAAGCCCTGGCTGCCGGTCAAGCCGCCGCAGGCGGCCCTGAACGTCGCGGCGCAGGAAGCCGACCCCGGCTCGACCCTGCATTTCTACCGCCGGGCCATCGCCTTCCGCAAAGCGCATGACGTCTTCGCTGGCAATCGCATCGAGTTCTTCAAGGTCGCCGAGCCGTTGCTGGCCTTCCGTCGGCTTGGTGAGGTCGAAAACCTAGTCTGCCTGTTCAACCTCTCGGCCGAGCCGCTCTCGATCACGCTCGACGGTGAGCCAGACGCGCAGCCGCTCGGCACCTCGCAGAGGGCGGCGCGCGTCGGCAAGCGCCTCACCCTCGGCCCGAACGGCTTTGCCTTCTTCGCCGAACCATCCGGCCCGGGCACGATGACGGTGAAATACGGCGGTCGGCGCAAAGCCTGACCGCCGCCTCGAGCGCTTCCAGGAAAAGGGACGACGGTTTTCCGGTTCGGAAGCGCGACCGCTTGGCCGCTCAGTCGAACACCAGCTTCATGCTGTCGGGATCGAAATACTTGTTCTCGTAGCTGCCGTCGGGGTTCTGCACGAACACCTCGAGGCAGCCGTCGCCGGTCCGCCGCACCATCTTGGGGTCGAGCCCGGCCTGTCGCGCCGCCATGGTGTCAAAGATGCGCTGCGTATCGGCGTCGCGCTTGCCGTACCCAACAGTCACCTTGAAGTGAAACCCGGTCGTGTTGGGCGTGTTGCAACTCGGGCGCGGCTCGGCCAGCACCGGGGCGCTGGTCAGGGCGACAAAAGCAAGGCCAAGAGCAATCGCTGTACGCATCGGGTAACTCCGCAAACTCGACCACAAGATACCATGATTGCGGCGCAATCGCGAACGGCTCACCCCGGTGCCGGCGGGTCCTTGCCCCGCACCAGCATCGCCACCAGCGGAATGGCCACGGTCAGCATCAACAGCCGCGACACGTGATGCGCCGCAATGAACGCCGTATCGAACCCCAGCGCGATGCCCAGCGCCCCCATGCCCTCGAGCGCACCGGGCGATAGCCCCAGCCAGATCTGTCCGAACGGCATGTCGACCAGCGGCGTCACCGCCAGCGCCACCAGAGTGGTGATCAGCACCGTCAGCGCCGTGCCGGCAAAGCCGCCCACTACCGCCTGCCGGAACTCCTTCATGGTGATGCCGCCAAAGCGCGAGCCGATCAGCGCGCCGACCATCACGAAGATCGCCACCAGCATCAGCGGCGGCATTCGCCCGTCGAAAAAGCCGGCGAGCTTCAGCGTGATCGACGCCGCCATCGCCCCCAGCGCGAACGCCGCGGGTACCCTGAGCCGAGAGAAGACGAGCCCCGTGATCGCGCAGGCCACCGTCACCAGCAGCAGCGCCTCCGGCGTCGCCCACGCTTCGTCGGGGCCTGCCGCGTAGTGGCCGACAGGCAGGAACAGCGCGCCGAACGGCACGCACACCGTGAGCAGCAGAATGCGGATCACCTGGATGATGATGATCTGCCGCGGCTGCCCCACCCCCGCCGCCGCGATGCTCATCACGAAGCTCAGGTGCCCCGGAAACGAGCTGAGATAGGCCGTTCCGCGGTCGAGCCCGAACATCTTGCGCAACAGATAGCCGGTCAGCGAGATGATCAGGATCAACTCGAGCGCCAGTGCGGCGAGAGTCACCGGCCATTGCATCATCAGCGCGAGACTGTCCTTGGCGACGCTCGCGCCCATCGACATGCCGGTGAACACGAATGTCGCGTCCCGCAGCCAGTTGGGCAGCGTCACCTTGACGCCGCTCAGCGCTGCGACCGCCACCGCCACCGCCCCGCCCATCAGCCACGCGGCCGGCAGCCCGGCCAACGCGGCGAGCCCCCCGCCCGCGGCGGATATCGCGATGGTGATGAGAGTGCGACGGCCAACCGTCAGGAAATGCTCGGACGTCACTTTGGCTTCATGGGGAATCAGGCAGGCGGGAGTGTCATAGTGCGCCCATCGCAGCCCCTTGTCGCGTCAGCGGGACGCGCTTTCGACCAACCTGACCAGATAGCTCACCCCGGCCGGGATGATCTCGTCGTTGAAGTCGTAGGTGTCGGAATGCAGCTCGGACGTCGGCCCGTTGCCGAGGAACGCATAGGCGCCGGGCCGCGCGCGCAGCATGTAGGAAAAGTCCTCACCGCCCATTTTCGGCGCCACATTGGCATCCACCCGGTCGGCCCCGAGCAGTTCGGTCGCCACTTCGGCAGCATAGGCCGCCTGTTCCGGCGCGTTGGAGGTCACCGGATAGCCGCGGCGATAACTGATCTCCGCCGTGCCGCCAAACGTTTCGACGATCCCGGTGGTCACGGTCCGTAGACGGGTTTCCATCAGGTCGCGCATCTCGTCGTTCAGCGTCCGCACCGTTCCGGTCAACTTCACCGAGCGCGGAATGATGTTGAACGCCTCGCCGCCCTGCATCATCGTCACCGACAGCACAGCCGACTGCACCGGGTCCACATTGCGCGCAACGATCGTATGCAGCGCGAGGATCAGTTGTGCGCTGATCATCACCGGATCCACCGTGTTCTGCGGCCAGGCCGCATGCCCGCCGCGACCCTCGATGGTGATGTCAAACGCGTCGCTCGCCGCCATCAGCCCGCCGGGCCTCAGCGCAATCGAGCCCGCCGCCTGTCCCGGCATGTTGTGGATGCCATAGACTTCCTGGATCCCGAACCGGTCCATTACCCCGGCCTCGACCATGGCCTTGCCGCCGGCGCCACCCTCCTCGGCGGGCTGGAAGATCAGCACCGCCGTGCCGTCAAAATTTCGCGTCTCCGCCAGGTACTTGGCAGCACCCAGCAGCATGGCGGTGTGCCCGTCATGGCCGCAGGCATGCATCCGGCCCGGCGTCAGGCTGGCATAGGGGCTGCCGGTCCGCTCATTGATCGGCAGCGCATCCATGTCTGCCCGGAGCCCGATCGTCGTCCCCGCGCCACGGCCCTTGATGACGCCGACCACACCAGTCTGCGCAATGCCGGTCACCACGTCATCAACGCCGAAGCTGCGCAGCAAGTCCGCGACGCGGCTGGACGTGCGCGGCAGGTCATAGCCAAGCTCTGGGTGACGATGAAAATCGCGGCGCCAGCCGACGATCTCGTCGGCAAACTCCGCAATGCGGTTGATGACGGCCATATGCAACCCGAACGTTCAAAATCTGACTTTGCCGTGCCCGGGGCAGGGGGTCAACCCGACCAAAGGGCGACGCGGCCGTCCGAATTTCTCCCAGCACCGTCGCTTGTGGCAAGATTTTCTACCACCGCGCTTGCCCGTCCGGGGGCCATCTGCGAAACACCCAGCCGTGCCGGGAGCCTGCCGATGAAAGTCCTAGTTGCCGTCAAACGCGTCGTCGATCATGCCGTACGCATCCGCGTGCGGCCCGATGGCACTGGCGTCGAAACCGACAATGTCCGCATGTCGATGAACCCCTTCGACAAGCATGCGGTCGAGGCGGCGGTGCAACTGCTCGAAAGCGGCAAGGCGACGGAGATTGTTGTCGTCTCCATCGGCCCGAAAGCTTCCACCGACGTCATCCTCACTGCCCTCGCCATGGGCGCCCATCGCGGCGTGCTCATCGAGGCCGACGGCCGCGTCGAGACGCTGGCCGTGGCCAAGCTGCTCGCCAAGGTCGTCGCCGAGGAACAGCCCGATCTCGTTCTCCTCGGCAAGCAGGCCGTCGACGACGATTCCAATCAGGTCGGCCAGATGCTCGCGGGTCTGCTCGACTGGCCGCAGGCCACCTTCGCCTCGGCTATCGCGGTCACTGCCGATGGCCTCGAAGTCACCCGCGAGGTCGACTACGGCACCCTCACCGTCGCCGTGCCGCTCCCCGCCATCGTCACCGCCGATCTCCGTCTGAACACCCCGCGCAACGCCGCGCTGCCAATGGTGATGAAGGCGCGCCAGAAGCCTCTCGCCGTCCGCCCGTTCGCCGAGTTCGGCGTCGACATCACCCCGCGGCTCACCATCGAGAAGGTCAGCCCCCCGGCCGAGCGTGTCGCCGGCCGGAAACTGGCGTCCGCCAATGAACTCGTCGCGGTGCTGAAGGCTGAGCTGTCGGAACTGGAGGCGATCTGATGGCCATCCTCGTCCTCGCCGAGCACGACCACGGCGCCCTCACCGCCACTACAGCCCGCATCGTCAACGCCGTCGCCGGGCTCGGCCCCGTGCACCTGCTGGTCGCAGACGACGGGGCAGGGCAGGCGGCATCCGCCGTCGCCCTCGCCGGGGTCGAGAAGGTGCTCGTCATCGAGTCCGCGACCGAAGGCGCGCCGGAAGCACTGGTCAGCGTGCTCGAAGACCTCGCGCCGTCCTACACCCACATCGTCGCTGCCGCCGCAACCGCTGGTCGCGACCTGATCCCGCGCCTCGCTGCCCGCCTTGACCTGATGCCGGTCACCGATGTGGTTGCCATCCACGGCCCGGATCGCTTCGACCGGCCGATCTATGCCGGCAACGCCATCGAGACCATCACCTCCAGCCAGCCGCGGCAGCTGCTCACCATTCGCGCCTCCGCCTTCCGCCCCGCTGCCGTCGGCCCGGCTGCCGCCGCCGAAGTCGTTGGCAATGATACCGTGGCGCTGGTTCGGGTGCTGTCGCGTCACCGCACCGAAAGCGACCGCCCCGAACTCGCCACCGCCCAGGTCGTGGTGTCGGGCGGCATCGCCTTCGGTTCCGCCGAGAACTTCAAGCTGGTCGAGGAGCTGGCTGCCACGCTCGGCGCCGCCGTTGGCGCCACCCGCGCCGCCGTAGATGCCGGCTATGCCCCGAACGACTGGCAGGTCGGCCAGACCGGCAAGATCGTCGCCCCCGACCTTTATATCGGCATCGGCGTCTCCGGTGCGCTCCAGCACCTCGCCGGCATCCAGGGCGCGAAGAAGATCGTCGCCATCAATTCCGATCCAGAGGCGCCGCTGATGAAGCTCGCCGACTACGCCCTCGTCGGTGACCTCTTCGAGATCGTGCCGCAGCTCATCGCCGGCCTCAAACGGGGCTGATCGCGCCCTGGCGTCCCGGTTGCATTTCCGCGCAGCCCGCCTATAAACACCCCGCCTCTGTTCCCCCGGAAATGACCGATGTTTGAGACCCTGAAGAAGGCCACGCTCGACAAGATTTTCGTGCTCATGGCCGAGTACGCCGCCGATCCGCGCACCGGCAAGATCGACCTTGGTGTGGGCGTCTACAAAGACCCGGGCAACAACACCCCGATCATGACCTCGGTGAAGAAGGCCGAGCAGCGCATCCTCGATAGCGCCAAGACCAAGACCTACAAGGGCGTCGTCGGCAACAAGGAATTCTCAGCCGCCATCGTCGATCTCGCCCTCGCTGGCGTCGTCGACCAGTCGCGCATCCGCACCGTAAACGGTGCGGGCGGCACCGGCGCGCTGATGATCCTGATGCACGTCCTCGGCCGCGCCCGTCCGGGTGGTCGCATCTTCATTTCCGATCCGACCTGGCCCAACCACATTCCGCTCGCCGAGAATGCGGGCCTCAGCGTCCACTACTATCCCTATTTCGACCCCAAGACCCGTGCCGTCGATTTCGACGCGATGATCAAGGTGCTCGATGGCCTGAACTCGAATGACATCGTCCTGCTCCACGGCTGCTGCCACAACCCGACGGGCGCCAACCTCACAGAGGCGCAATGGGACCGGGTGGTCGAAAGCCTGAAGCGCACCGGCGCCTTCCCGCTGGTCGATCTCGCCTATCTCGGCTTCGGCGACGGCATCGAAACCGACGCCTACGGCGCCCGCAAAATTGCCTCGAACCTGCCCGAGTCGATGGTCGCCTTCTCGGCGTCCAAGAATTTTGGTCTCTATCGCGAGCGCGCCGGCGTTGCGATTGCCATCGCCGCGGACAGCGCCACCGCCGATGTCGTCTCCTCGCAGATGCAGAACATCATCCGCGGCACCATCTCGCAGACCCCGGATCACGGCGCCGAAGTCGTCCGCGTCATCCTCGAGGACAAGGAGCTGCGGGCCGAGTGGGAAGCCGAGCTTAAGGAAATGCGCGAGCGCATGAAGCGCCTGCGCGTCAAGCTTGCCGATGCCATCCGCCAGCGCTCCAACTCGACCGACTTCGATTTCATTGCCCAGCACTCGGGCATGTTCTCGCTGCTCGGTCTGCCTGAGGATGTCGTCACGAAACTGAAGGTCGACGATGCGATCTACATGATCAACGACAGCCGCATCAACGTCGCCGGCATCCCCGAGGATCGGGTCGGCGAGTTGGCCGACAAGCTGCTCGCCGCCGTTCGTTAGCGCGACGACAAAGACAAGCGGCCCTTGCAGCGCGCCGCAGTCGGCATACGTTAGGCCTACAAGATACAAAGTCCCTGGAGGGGAGCACCATGAAGTTCTTCGTCGATACCGCTGAAATCAAGGACATCAAGGATCTCTACGAGACCGGTCTCCTCGACGGCGTCACCACCAATCCCTCGCTGATCGCCAAGTCCGGCCGCCAGTTCAAGGAAGTCATCAAGGAAATCTGCGACATCGTCCCCGGCCCGGTGTCGGCCGAAGTTGCCTCCACCGAATATGCCGGCATGATCGCCGAGGGTGACGTGCTGTCCAAGATCGCCGAGAACGTTGTCATCAAGCTGCCGCTGACCATCGACGGGCTCAAGGCCACCAAGTACTTCTCGTCCAAGGGCATCAAGACCAACGTGACGTTGTGCTTTTCGGCCAATCAGGCGCTGCTCGCCGCCAAGGTCGGCGCCACCTACATCTCGCCCTTCATCGGCCGCCTCGATGACATCAATCTCGACGGCGTCGAGCTGATTGAGAACATCCGCATCATCTACGACAACTACGCCTTCTCGACCGAAATCCTCGCCGCCTCGATCCGCACGCCCAACCACATCACCCAGGTGGCTCTGGCTGGTGCCGACGTCGCGACCATCCCGCCGGCGGTGATCTACAAGCTCGCCGACCACCCGCTGACCAAGTCCGGCCTCGAGCAGTTCGTCAAGGACTGGAAGGGCACCGGCCAGTCGATCCTCTAGGACGAGCGGTCCCCCAAACGCGATGTCACCCCGGCGTAGGCCGGGGTCCATCCTGAGTTCTTGCCGCGCCGCGGAGCGCTCTGGGAGCGCTGGATTCCGGCCTTCGCCGGAATGACATCGTGGAGTTGGCTTATCTGGAGCCAACCCATGGCCAACGAGACTGTATCAGCCGCCGTCCGCAGCGCCCTCGCCTCGGTGGAAATCCCCGGCGGTGGTGACCTTGCGAGCTATGGCGGGCTGAGCGAAATCATCGTCACCCAGGGCGCTGTGGCGCTCGCCATCTCGGTTGCCCCCGGCATGGAGGCGGCCTTCGGTCCGGCCCGTGCCGCAGCCCAGGCCGCCGCCGAAAAGGTCGCCGAGGGCCGCAAGGTCATGGTCTCGATCACGTCGGATCGTGCCCAGGCCGCCACCGGCCAGGCCAAGGCCCAGGGCCGCCCCGGACCGGCACCGCGCGAAGCCGTCCCCGGCATTCGCCACATCATCGCCGTCGGCTCCGGCAAGGGCGGTGTCGGCAAGTCGACAGTGGCCGCCAATCTGGCGCTCGCCTTCGCCGCCGAGGGCCTCCGCACCGGCCTCCTCGATGCCGATCTCTACGGCCCCTCCGTGCCGCGCCTCCTGGGCCTCGAGGGCAAGCCCGCCGTGCGCGAGGATGGCATCTTTTCCCCGCACGAAGCCTACGGCATCAAGGCCATGTCCATCGGCTCAATGCTGACCGCCAACCAGGCCGTGGTCTGGCGCGGACCGATGGCCACCTCCGCCCTCCGCCAATTGCTGCGCGAGAGCGACTGGGGCAATCTCGACGTCCTCGTCGTCGACCTGCCGCCGGGCACCGGCGATATCCAGATCTCGCTGGTCCAGCAGGTGCCGCTGCTCGGCGCGGTCATCGTCTCGACCCCGCAGGATCTGGCGCTGATCGATGCCAAGAAGGCCATGGACATGCTGCTGCGCACCCAGGTGCCCATCCTCGGCATCGTCGAGAACATGAGCTACTTCGTCGCCCCCGATACCGGCACGCGCTACGACATTTTCGGTCATGGCGGCGCTCGGGCATCGGCGGGGACTTTCGACATCCCGTTCCTCGGCGAGATCCCGCTGGTCATGTCGATCCGCGAAACCTCCGATGCCGGCAAGCCTGTGGTGGCCGGCGACCCGGCCGGCCCGGAGGCAAGAGCCTTCCGTGCCATCGCCTCGGCGCTCCTCTCCGCCCATCCGGAACTGCGGCCCTAGTCTGGCCTCGGGCAGCAGTTGCCACAGGTGACAGCAGCAGTCATCATTGCTATGCAATCGATTACATAGCCGAAGCCGGAGGAGTTTTCGTTGTTTTCCATCACCCGTGACGCCCTGGGTCCGAACTTTCTGTTCGGCGCCGCCACCTCCGCCTATCAGATTGAAGGCGGGCAGGGGGACGGCCGCGGCTCCTCGATCTGGGACACCTTCGCGGCCACCCCCGGCAATGTGAAACACGCCGCCAATGGCGCCGTCGCCTGCGACCACTACAACCGCTGGCCGGAAGATCTCGATCTGATCCGCGACGCGGGCTTTGCCGCCTATCGCTTCTCGCTGGCCTGGCCGCGCCTCATCCCCGAGGGCACTGGCGCGGTGAACCCGGCGGGTCTCGACTTCTATGATCGGCTGATCGACGGCATGCTCGAGCGCGGCCTCGCGCCCTATGCGACGCTCTATCACTGGGATCTGCCGAGCGCGCTCCAGGACAAGGGCGGCTGGATGAATCGCGATATCGCGAACTGGTTCGCCGACTACGCCACCCTCGTTGCCAACAAGTTCGGCGACCGGCTCGCCGCCATCGCCACCATCAACGAGCCCTGGTGCGTCGCCTGGCTCAGCCACTATCTCGGCATTCACGCGCCCGGCTATCGCGACGTCCGCGCCGCCGCCCATGCCATGCACCACGTGCTGCTCGCCCACGGCACCGCCATCGATGCGATGCGGGCGGCGGGTGCAAAGAACCTCGGCATCGTCCTTAATCTGGAGAAGGCCGAGCCGGCCTCGCCGAGTGCCGAGGACCAACTGGCCTTCGAATATGGCGACGCGATCTTCAATGGCTGGTATCTCGGCGGCGTATTCAAGGGCCGCTATCCCGAGATCCTGACCAGGGTGCTCGAGCCCAACCTGCCGGCCAACTACCAGCGTGACATGGAGATCGTCTCCCGGCCGCTCGACTGGCTGGGCATCAACTACTACACGCGCGGACTCTACAAGCACGATGCGTCGCGGCCGCTGTTCCCCATCGCCCAGATCAAGGGCGATCGGGAGAAGAACGATCTCGGCTGGGAAATCTACCCCGAGGGCCTCACCGACCTGCTGGTGCGCGTGTCGCGCGACTACACCAAGCTGCCCGTCTACGTCACCGAGAACGGCATGAGCGAGACCGACGATGCCCGCCGCGTCGCCTTTTACGATGCGCACCTCAAGGCCGTCGCCAATGCCCAGGCCCAGGGCGCCGACGTGCGGGGCTTCTTTGCCTGGTCGCTGCTCGACAACTACGAATGGGCCGAGGGCTACACCTCGCGCTTCGGCATCGTCGATGTGGACTACGAGACGCAGAAGCGGACACCAAAAGGCAGCTACCGCGCCTTCCAGGGGATGCTGCACAACACGCGGTGACGAGCAGCGGCCCGCTGCACCGTTGGGAGCCTGGCAGCACCCCACTCCACCAGACTTCGCCTGGCTCCCCAGCCCTGCAAGCGGGAGAGGACTCCGACTGCGACTCTGGCGGAAGCGGCGAGCCCCTCTTGATCCTCTCCCGCTTGCGGGGGAGGGGGACCGGCGGAGCCGGTGGAGGGGGGAGCCACAGTCTCCACTGCCGAGACTGTCCGCTGCCCTAGCCCCCTACCGCCGGTCGCTCAAACTCGTCCCGAGGATCACCGGCACCAGACCTGCCACCACGATCGCCAGCGCCGGCAGCGCCGCCTCGGTGAACAGGCTGACATTGGCGCGGGCATAGACCACCGTGGCCAGCGTCTCGACCCCGAGCGGCCGGAGCAACAGCGTTGCGGGCAGTTCCTTGACGATCTCGACGAACACCAGTGTTGCTGCCGAAAGGATCGCCGGCGACAGGGTCGGCAGGTCGATCTTGAACAGCAGCCGCCAGCCGGTGGCGCCGAGCACGCGGCCGGCATCCAGCATGCTGTCGCCGCGCTTCTTCATGCCGGCTTCGAGCGAGGCGTGTGACACGGCGAGAAAGCGGATGGCGTAGACATAGATCAGTGCCGCGATCGAACCCGAGAGGAGCAGGCCCGGTCGCCAGTCGAACAGCGCCATGGTCGTGCGGTTGATGGCGAGGTCGAGCTGGCCCAGCGGCTGCAACAGCCCGAGTGCCAGCACGGTGCCGGGGATGGCATAGCCCATCGCCGCGACGCGAATGACCGGCGCCGCTCCCGGGCGGGCATTGAGCCGGGCCGTGGCAAAGCCGATTACCACCGTCACCAGCGCGCCGATGCTGGCCAGCAGCACGGTATTCGCCCCCGCCGAGGCGGTCAGCGCCAGTGTGTCGGGCCCCAGATTGCGCAGCGCCAGCACGGCTAGCTGCCCAAAGGGCACTCCGAAACCGCCCACAAGCAGCAGGGCACAGACTCCGGTCGCGGCCCAGGCCTGCCGTCCCGCCAGCGACTCGCGCGGAGGGGCGACGCGATTGTCGCGGTTCAGCATGTAGACCCGATCGCGCCGGGCCCATTGCTCGGCCAGGATCAGCGCCGCGATGATGATGACGATGGTCACCGCCAGTTGCGCGGCGCCACCGAAATTCGAGCGGTTGATCCAGGTGGAGTAGATCACTGCCGTCAGGCTGTTGACCCCGAAATACTGTACGGCGCCGAGGTCGTTCACCACCTCCATCATGGCCAGCGTCATCCCCACGATCAGCGCCGGCCGGCTCAACGGCAGGGTGATGGTGAAGAACGCGCGCCACCCGCTGGCTCCCAGCGTCCGCGCCGCAGCGCCGATCGAGCCCGACTGCATCAGGAAAAAGCTGCGGCAGGCGACGTAAACATAAGGGTAGAGGACGAGGCTGAGGACGAAGGCCCCGCCCGCCGGGCTCTTTATCCCCGGGAACCAGTAGTCGCGTATTGTGCTCGCGCCGATCATCCAGCGCAGGGCCTGCTGCACCGGTCCGGTGAAATCGAGGAATTCGACATAGCTGTAGGCGGCAAGATAGGTCGGCACCGCCAGCGGCAGAATCAGCGCCCACTCGAAGATGCGACGGCCGGGAAACTCGAAATGCGTCACCAGCCAGGCCGCGACCAGTCCGAGGACACCGGTGGCGACGCCGACGCTGCCCATCAGCATCGCGGTTTCGCGCAGCGCGGTCGGCAGCATTGCGGCACCGAGGCCACCGCCGCCTTCGCTGGCGCTTAGTGCCGCGGCGCCGAGCCAGAGGATCGGCAGGCCCATCAGCAGCACCAGCAGCAATGCCGAAACCGGCGGAAGTCGCCTTCTGCCGGTCTGGGTGGTCTTCACACTGTCGCTTCGGCTGCTCGCCTTGGCCTCCCGAACGGACCTAGTTCTGCGGCCCTTCGTTGAACTTGATTTCGTCGACCAGCGCCGCGGCCTCGGCCCGGTGTGCTGCCGTCTCGCTCAACGACACCTTGGACGGGTTGAGCTTACCCCAGCTGAGCACGAGTTCGGCCGGCTCGACGCTCGTCACGGCGGGGTACTCGTAATTGCCATTGGCGTAAAGCTGCTGCGCCTCGTCAGAGAGCAGGAATTCGATCAGCTTGTTGGCATTGTCCGGGTTCGGCGCGTGCTTGGCGATGAAGGCGCCGGCAGCGTTCACCTGCGTGCCCTCGCCCTCGGCATCCGGGTAGATGATGCGGGCCGAGGCGGCCCATTCCTTCTGCTCGGGCTCGGCCTCGTTGTTCAGCATCAGGCCCATGTAGTAGGTGTTGCTGATGGAGAGGTCGCAGCTGCCCTCGAGGATCGCCTTGACGCCGGCGCGGTCATTGCCCGTGGGTGCATAAGCGAGGTTGTCGCGAACGGCGGTCAGCCATTCCCTGGTCTTGTCGAGCCCCCAGGCCTCGATGCGGTTGGCGATGAGGCCGATATTGTAGACGTGGTCGCCCGGGCGGGTGCAGAGGCGGCCCTTCCACTCCGGCTTGGCAATATCCTCGTAGGTCAGCGCGGTCGCATCGACACGATCCTTGCTGACATAGAACACGCGGGCGCGCAGCGACAGCGCCGCCCAGGCGCCATCTGCATCGCGGAATTCCGGAGCAAGGCGCTCGGTCAGTGCCGGAGTGGTGATGGGCTGGGTCAGGCCCTGTTCCTTGGCGCCGACCAGGTTGCCGATATCTACCGTCAGCACCACGTCGACGGGCGACAGCTCACCCTCGGCCGCAACGCGCTCGAGCAGGCCGTCGCCAGCGAACAGCACATTGGTCTTGATGCCGGTTTCGGCGGTAAACTGGTCGAGCAGCGGCTGGATCAGGCCGGGCTCGCGATAGCTGTAGATATTCACTTCCGTGCTCTGCGCCAGCGCCGAGGAACCGAGCAGCACGGCGGCAGCAGCAACGGCGGCGCCAAAGAACTTGTTGATGGGCATTCTGAACTCTCCCGAAGATCAAGTCTGTCGTTCGAGCTGGGTGGTGCGTAATCTGAGCGTAAAAGTCAACATAGAGACTGCCACCGAGGGCACGCCTGCGACCGATAGTCTGGAACGCTTCCAGACTGGCCTCCAGAACGCCCGGAAATGCAGACGATTCGACTGTCTGGCGAGCGTACGAAGGTGCGGCAACGCGTCACGCCCCGCGCGCCACCTTGTCTGCCGGGATGACGAGCGAGAACAGCGTGCCGCTGCCCGAGGTGGGATCGACCGACAGCGACAGGGCATTGACCGCCAGCAGCGAGCGCGTCAGCGCGAGACCGACGCTGGAGCGGACCGGCGACTGCATCTCGCCATCGCGGCCTGGCCCGTCGCGGAACACCATGAAGCGCTCGCCGAAGTCGCGATGGGTCGAACCGCCATCGCGCAGGTTGACCACCACGCTGCCATCGTCTTCTGTCTGGGCCGAAAGGATCACCGATCCGCCCGCCGGAGTCTGTTCAATGGCGCTGGCGAGCAGGTTGAGCACCGCCTGCGTCAGCGACGCGCGGTCGGCGATGATACGGGGTAGGTGCTCGGACACCGCATTGCGCACCAGCACCCGGCCGGCACCGGCATGGCTGCGCACCCGCATCAGGCAGGTTTCGAGCAACCCGCTGAGCTCGACATCGTCGGCCTGTGCGATGTAGCGCCCTTCCTGCAGCCGGGCATAATCGTCCATCTCGTCGATCAGCGCCGCAATCTCCTGGCCGGCGCTGCGAATATCACGGGCATATTCGGCCTGCCGTTCCGCCGACAGGGTCGCGCCGTCCGGCCCGCCGATCATTTCGGCGAACCCGACAATGGAGTTCAGCGGGCGCCGGATGGAGCGACTCATCCGCGCGAGGATCGTCGGTTCGACCTCGCTGCCAGTGCTGGGGGCGGCGACCGGTACTGCGGCCGCTGCGGCGCGACGCCGGATCAGACCGAAATAGCCTGCGACAATGCCCGCCTGGCCTTCGGCGAACAGCGCCAGTTCCAGCCCACGTTGCCTGAGCGGAACGCGCAGGGCCGGACGGGCGGTCTCGGCAAAGCGTGCCGGCCGCTCAAGAAAGAGCTTCAGCTCGCCGATTGCCGACGGATCGAGCAGAGCGGCGACGGGCCGGCCGATCAGGTCTTCGTCAGGGTTGCCAAACAGCACGCGGCCGAGCAACGACACATCCGTGACCACTCCGGCGCGGTCGAGAGCAATGAAGCCATCCTCGGCCGTATCGGCGGCAAGGGAGGCGAAAGTTCGCACCGCCGCCTCATGGCCAAGGCGCGGCTCGGCCACGCTGGCCGACAGCATCAGCGCGGGCTTGCCGTGCCAGGTGATCGATTGCAGCCGCGCATTCACGGCCACGAGTCCGCCATCGCGGCGAACCAGTTGCGACACAGGACCGGCCGATACGGCCTCGGCCGGAAAAACCGCGCTAAGGCCGCCAGCCCGGACGCTCTCAATGCTGTCATGGCCGGTCATCTCGGTGAGCGCGCGATTGGCAAACAGCACCTGCTGATCACGGAACACCAGGATGCCCAAGGGCAGACGGTTGAGGATGAAGGTCTCGCCGGCGAGGTTGATCAACGCGCCTTCGCCGGCTTTCGGCCCGGTGGCAGACTCCTGGCGATCCTCGCCCGGGGGACGTCCGACCCGGTCGGTCAGGATCCGGCTGAGCTCGTCGAAATTGTAGCGCGACACCCGCTCGACCGTCTCGGCATCGGGGGGCGTCACCACCGATTCGGGCGGCGGTGGTGCCGACTCCGGCTCCGCTTGCGCATCTGCGCGGAAGCCACGGCCGACAACGCGCCACAGGCGGGGCGTCTCGGCACGCGATGGGGTCGGTATCTCTGCCTCGGAGCCGCCCTCGGCTTCGGACTCGGCCGCGACGATAAGCTCGCCGATGGCGTCGAGCGACGGTTGCGAGACGATCGGTGTGGCCTGGGGCGCCTCGTCCTGGTCAATCGGTTCCGTGCTCTCGCTATGGGGCTCAGGCCCGGTCTCCTCGGGCGGCAGGAATACGGCCTCAGGCCGCGTCGGGGCGGGGCCGGTGAAGGCCTCGTCAGCCACGGTGAGCGGCGTATAGAGCCCGTCGTCTTCCGCGAGGCGATCGAACAGCGACGACAGCCGCCAAGCCGCCGGGTCGGGCTCGGGCAGCGGTTCGACCCAGGCGTCGTTGCCGGGCGAAGCCGTGTTGGCAACGGGGGGTAGGGCCTCCGGCAAGCCCAGCGGCAAAGGCGGCTCGCGATCATCGAGTGGCGCGCTCGGCGCGGTTGCTGGCGCGTCCGCTGTCACATCCGCCTGGGCGGGCTGGAACAGCAGCAGCATGGCCTCGTTGGGGCTCGCCTGGAACCGGGAGACGTGCACCCACCGGCCGCCGAAACTGGCCTGGCCGCTGTCGCCCTGCGGCAGAACGGGAATGCCTTCGCTCTCGATGTCGGGGGCATAGACCTCAAGCGCGCGCGGCGATCCCCCGGCGATCCGGCTGTCATCGTCGATGACGAGGAAGTCGGCGTGTCGGGGCAGCAGCTTCAGTGTGACATGGTCCGGCGAGCGGTGCGGTTCGGCCTCGAGCAGTTCCGGCTCGATCGGATCGACAGCGACGATGAGCAGAACGATCTCGCCATCCGGCATCCGGAGCGGTGTGCAGGCGCAGGTGGTCGACACGGGCTTGTCGCCCGACAGGAACTGGATATGGCTGAGGCTGGATCGGCCGACCGAACCCAGACGCACGAGCCGGGCCACCTGGCCGCGGATCGGCACGGCCTCAGGCGCGAGCTTCAGCCCGTGCTTCTTGATCTTGCCCCGAAAGAACCGCGCGGCATCGTTGCGCCAGATCAGGCGGCTGCCGTCCCGGGACCATAGCCAGGTCGGTCGCGCATCGGCCCAATGGAGGAGCACCTGCTGCGCCGTCGGTGATTTGATCCAGTCAGCGTCCACGCACGCAGCTTTCCTGTCGTGCCATTTCGGCACAACTTGAACTCGGAACTTAACGCTCCCTAAATATCGTGCGCGGCCGGCCCGGTCCATATCGCACCGGGTTCCGGCGGCGCCAATCGCCTTCGATGGTTAAGCGCGCCGCAGGGCCAAAACGAGGCTTGCAACCGCGGATAACTGAAACTATGGTCCGCCCGATTTTCCGGCCGCCTTAGCTCAGTTGGTTAGAGCGCTAGATTGTGGATCTAGAGGTCCCCCGTTCGATCCGGGGAGGCGGTACCATCCTCGCCAGGGGCGAGGATGTGGTACGGTGGGAAAATCACTTTCAAAGACCGTGACTGCCGAGCTCGCGTTACTGCGACAGTCGCAGGTCGGTGATGTCCTGCGCGATCTCCTGGAAGTCATCGACCAGTTCAGCGCCGGTCGCGGGCCTGAAATACTTCGACGCGTCCGTGGCGCATTGCTCCATCGTAATGGCCGGTGACGAATTGTTGGCGATATTGAAGCCCACCGTGTAGATGACGATGTTGTCCTCTTTCATCGCGGTGCAGAGCGCGCGGGCCTGCGTGGTGGAGTCGTCGGGCGCGTCACAGACTTCGATCTGGTCGTCGTCGACGCCATTGCAGTATTGTGCATTGTAGGCACCGTCCGTCATCAGGATGGCGACCTTCATGGTGTTCTCGGCGTTGTAGGCCGACGGGATGCTCTCAGCGTTGGGCCAGAGGTAACCCCAGTCCGGCGACAGCATGTACCATGCCCAGGCGGTGCCCAGGTGGCCCGCCGTCGTGTTCCAGTCGTCCATCGCCGCCGACTCGGCAAACAGTGCATCCCGGTCCGAGGTGAGAGGCGTGATCACCTGGTTGAAGCCGCTGTCACAGTTGCCGGCCGTGCTGCTGTGATAGTTCGGACCAAGCAATGTGGTGGACGGAGGCGCGTCGGTGTAGGTGTCCTCGTCGCGCTCCGACACGCACTTGGTGATGCGCCACGTATAGAAGTCGGTCCGACCCTGGCGCTGGAAGCGGTACCATTCGCAGCCATAGTCGGTGCACCACGCGCCACCACCGGTTGCGATGGGCAAGCTGGTGCTGGACGAACTGGTCTGGCCATCGAGACTGTATGTGTTGTCGTCCTGCTTGGTGATGGTGTAGAATTTGTCACGATATGTGGAGCTGGAGGCGCCGCTGTTCGTACGGATGTAGTCACCCGTCTCGAAACCATGGGCAGGGGAGTCCACCAACACCTGGCACGCCGAGGCGGAGGACACCCAGATCAGGCATTTCCGCACCTTGTCGTTGTTGTTGGTGGTGGCGCCGGTGAACGTGCTGTAACCGGTGCCGTTGACGTTGGTGCCTGTGGTATCCTTGAGCGCGAACGTGTTGGTTGACGCGCTGGCCACCTGGTAGAACTTGTTGTTGAGCTGCGTCATCCCGGTGACACCGGTAATGCGCACGATGTCGCCATTGGCGTAGCCATGGTTGGCGGCGGTCACGACGACCGGGTTGGCCTTGGTGGCGCCCGTGATGTTGACCAGCGGCCCAGACCAATAAAAGCTGTTGATCGGGACAGCCGCGGGGACGCTG
Source organism: uncultured Devosia sp. (assembly GCA_964399695.1). Lineage (GTDB taxonomy): Bacteria > Pseudomonadota > Alphaproteobacteria > Rhizobiales > Devosiaceae > Devosia_A. The sequence continues at coordinate 100,283 of CAYNRZ010000011.1, forward strand.
CCGCGAAGCGATTCCGCATAGTCGCCAGCATAGACAACAGACGTCCATGGGATGATGGCCAGCTTGGAATAGGTCGGTTCCTGAACCTCGTTGACGACGATGTCGATCAGGCCGTTTAGGCCTTCCTGCAACTCGTCGATGTAGTTGGCCATCGAGCCGCTGTTGTCGAGGGAGACTGCGACTTCGAGGTTCATGGAGCTCTTTTTGGCTTCGGCCATGACGTTGGCCGTAAGCGAGGGGAAGCCGATCAACTGCATGAAGGCCATCGGCACGGTGACAGTGCCGGTAATTCGCAATGTGCCCGAGGGCTTGTCGTACTCGGCGTCGGTGATGTCGACTGTGACGTTGGAGTCGTTCAGCCGTTCCTCCACCAACAGGAGCGCTGTCTCCATCAGATCGTCTTCGCTGGGATCTTCATAAATGGTGGGCGCGAGGCCGAGCACCGCCGAATCCAGCGCGATCTGCGCCCGGGTTCGTGTCTGCTCCATGGAGGTGTAGTCGACCACCGCGCCGGCCGCCGCGACGAGGACGATGGCGAGCACGCCGAACAACACCGCGAACACGCCGCGTTCATCGTCGTGGAAGCGTCTGACGAGTGCGAGAAAGCTGCGCATAGGACCGGCCCCGGATCTGAATCCGGGGCGGATTGTGCCGGAAAATCCTAACTAAAGCACAATGACCTTGGCGCCAATTTTGACGCGATCATAAAGGTCCTCCACATCCTCGTTGAGCATGCGAATGCAGCCCGAGGAGACGTCCTGTCCGATGGACCATGGCTCGTTGGTGCCGTGGATGCGGTAGAGCGTCGAGCCAAGATAGAGCGCCCGAGCGCCCAGCGGATTCTTGATGCCGCCCGGCATGTAGGCCGGCAGGCCGGGCACGCGCTTGCGCATTTCCGGCGGCGGCGTCCAGCCCGGCCACTCGCGCTTGTTGGAAACGCGATGCGTGCCACTCCACTCGAAGCCGTCGCGAGCCGTGCCTATGCCGTAGCGCATCGCCTTGCCATCGCCGAGGACGAGGTAGAGGAACTTCTTGCCGGTGACCACGACAATAGTGCCCGGCGCTTCGTCGCTTTCAAAGCGCACCAACTGGCGGCGAAACTGCCGGTCCAGCTTCACCTTGCCCGGCTGGTTGAACAGCGCGGCCACATCGAAACGATCGGTTGCGGCTGGCCGCGCGACCTGGCCGGCACTGGCAAGGTCGGTGGCCATGAGGCTGGACATAAGGAACAGGCCGCCCAGGGCGGCACGGAACGAACGCGGCATTTGATGAACCCCCAGGGCAGCACGGCGCGAGGGCGTACTATCCGTCAGTTCGGCAAACTGTCGGTGAATCGGCATGGTTAAGCTGCGGTTGCCGCGACTTCGCCACGACTAGAGGAAGAACTTCGCCTCCTCTTCCGAACTCGCCCCGTCTGTCGGAACCGTCCAGCCGTCGGGAAGCAGGCGGCCCAGGGCGGCGGCGATGTGCGCTGCCGTGAATGGCTTGGTCAGCACCTCGCTGGCCCCAAGTTCCTTGGCCCGGGCAAAGGTTTCGCGGTTGGGATAGGCGGTCATCATGATGATGGGGAGTTGCCCGTGTGCGCCGAACCGGGGATCGCGAACCACCTGCAACAGCGCCGCGCCGTTCATGTCGGGCATGTACCAATCCATGAACAGAATGTCGTATCGTTCCGCCAACAGGGTCGCCGTCGCCGGTGCGCCACCGCTGAATTCGACGATCTGTTCGAGCCCGAGTTTGCGAAGCATTGCGGCAACGGTCGTGCGCGCATAGGCATTGTCGTCGACAATCATCGCCCGAATGTTGCCAGGTATAATCATGCTGAAGCCCCCGCATCGCATTTACCACAAGCCTTAGTAACCGCGAGGAAATTATGTCAACTGCTGCTGATACCGTGCGCTGCGGCTGGGCCGGCTCCGACCCACTGTATGTTGACTACCATGACCGCGAGTGGGGCCGCCCGGTTACCGACGACAACCGACTGTTCGAGAAACTCTGCCTCGAAGGGTTTCAGTCCGGGTTGAGCTGGTACACCATCCTCAAGAAGCGCGAGAATTTCCGCGCTGCCTTCCACGGCTTCGAGATTGCGCGCGTTGCTGAGATGGGCGAGGCCGATATCGAGCGGCTGTTGGGCGACACAGGCATAGTCCGCCATCGCGGAAAGATCGCCTCGACGATCAACAATGCGAAGCGGGCGCTTGCCTTGCAGCAGGAGTTCGGATCCCTGGCTGCCTATGTCTGGGGGTTCGAGCCCAAGGCGATCGCGGCGCCCGGCACGCTGGGCCAGATCCCGGCCGAGACCGAAGCGTCCAAGGCACTCAGCAAGGACTTGCGCAAGCGTGGCTTCAGCTTTGTCGGCCCGACCACTGTCTATGCGTTCATGCAGGCCATGGGGCTGGTCAATGACCATGTCGCCGACTGCTTCTGCCGTGGCGAGTCGGAAGCGGCCCGCGCCGCTCTGGTCAGGCCGCGCCCTTTCTGAGCGTTCGGGAGGTTGGTGGACCCGCGCAACATACGCGGATCCCCATTTGTCATGGTCGAGTGAGTAGCAGCACCACCAGATGCAGGCGCGTGGCGCTGGCGATAGGCGGCAGTCCGTCGCCGCGGTGGGCCGGCCTCTCGAAGGGCGGAACCTCGAGGTCCGGCGGGCGAGGACGACGGCGGAACGGCAGGATATTGAGGAACGACATGGCTCATCCGGCGACCATGGGTGCCGGCTCCCGGAAACATGATTGGTGATCGGACCCGGCGCCCCGGCCGGTTGGCCAGCCGGGGTGCCGTCAGCTGACTACTGGTGGTCCCAGTAGGGTCGCGTGGCGTAGTAGTCCCGCGGCAACCCGACATCCTCGAGCAGGTGCGGGGGGACCTGTGGCGACCCGCGCGCGCGGTAGGGCCTGACGATCCGGTTCAGCATGCGGCGCGCTTGTTGCGCGACAATCGCTGCGGAAATCGCGCGGCCCAGGCGTGCCCAGGGGCTGAGGGACCTGCGGGTGGAGTGCTGGGACTCCGAGAGCGTCTCGAGATCGAGAGTCATCTGTTGCGTCCGGGGGTGAGCCCGGTCCTCTGGTTGGAGATGAAATGCCTGGACGCGGCGCGAGCGGAATCGGCGCGCGAAGCGGTCAGGACGATTGACGATGGTCGGTGCTTGAGGTGCCGGTAAGGTCGGGCCCTGAGCGGGCCCGGCAAACGCTAGGCGCGCTTGAGGCCGGCGGTTTCAAAGCCAGGACCGGTGACGTGGATGAACATATTCATGTCGCGCCTCCTTCTTGTGCTGGCGTTGAACGAGGGTGCTGATACCCCGCCCGACGACTCGTGCCAACCCCTGCTGCGACAGCCGGTCGCACCTGGTAGGGGTGTGTTGCTGTTTCGACACAAGTGCCTTCCTTGAGTCATCTGGCCCTTTCCGTTAGGAACCACCCGAGAATCCGGGCACACCCACGACCAAATGACCGACAAGACCAAGCTCATCGCTCCGAGACTGCCCCGCGGTTTCGAGGATCGCGAGGCTGCCGATATCGCTGCCGTCAACCAGATGGTGGCGAAGATTCGTGCCGTCTATGAGCGCTACGGCTTCGACCCCGTCGAAACCCCGCTCCTCGAGTACACCGAGACGCTCGGCAAGTTCCTGCCCGATACCGACCGGCCCAATGCCGGCGTGTTCTCGCTCATGGACGATGACGAGCAGTGGATGAGCCTGCGGTATGACCTTACCGCCCCGCTCGCCCGCCACTTCGCCGAGAATTTCGAAACGCTGCCCAAGCCCTATCGCAGCTACCGCCAGGGCTATGTCTTCCGCAACGAGAAGCCCGGCCCGGGCCGCTTCCGCCAGTTCATGCAGTTCGATGCCGACACGGTCGGCGCCGCGGGTCCGGAAGCGGATGCCGAAATGTGCATGATGATGGCGGACGTCATGGATGCACTGGGGCTCGGCGGCAAATATGTTGTCAGAGTCAACAATCGCAAAGTTCTCGACGGCGTTCTCCAGTCTGCGGGCGTCACCGACGACGCCCAGAAGCTCACTGTACTACGGGCCATCGACAAGCTGGATAAGTTTGGTGTCGAGGGTGTGAGGCTGCTGCTTGGGGCCGGGCGCAAGGACGAGAGCGGGGACTTCACCAAAGGCGCCGGGCTGAGCGAAGACCAGATTGCTGCCGTGCTCAACATGTTTGACTTTGAGATAAGCGTCAGCCGTTCCGACGACACCGTGACGTCGCACCTGACAGGCGTTGGACACCCAATGCTGATGTCGTCCGACGCGTTGTATGAGGCTGCGGACACCTTGGGTCAAATGAAGGGGCTTTTCGAGGCCGCTGGCTACGGTCAGGACCGCATCAAGATCGACCCCTCCGTTGTCCGCGGCCTCGAATATTACACCGGCCCGGTCTTCGAGATCGAACTGACCTTCAAGGTGCAGAACGAGAAGGGCCAGGACGTGGTGTTCGGCTCGGTGGGCGGCGGCGGGCGCTATGATGGGCTGGTGAGCCGCTTCCGGCGCGAGCCAGTGCCGGCGACCGGGTTCTCGATCGGCGTGTCGCGGCTTGCCCATGCGCTGAAGCTGACCGGCAATCTCGGCAGCACTGCACCGGTCGGACCGGTCGTCGTGCTGGTGATGGACAAGGAACAGACGCCCCGCTACCAAGCCATCGTCTCGGGCCTGCGACAGGCGGGCATCCGGGCCGAAATGTTCCTCGGCAACACCAAGAACTTCGGCAAGCAGGTCGCCTATGCCGACAAGCGCAACAGTCCGGCGGTGATCATCGAGGGCACGCAGGAGCGCGAGAAGGGGATCGTGCAGATCAAGGACCTGATCGTCGGCAAGGAGCAGGCCAAGGCAATCGCCGACAACGCCGAATACAAGGCGGCACGGCCCGGCCAGTTCGAATGCCCCGGCGACATCGCCACCATCGTTGCCCGCGTGGCAGAATTGCCGGCGGTTGCGGACTATCTTTCGAGCAGAGGGGGTGGCAGCAAGTGAAGTCGGCCTCCGAGCGCTACGCTGCCCTCGTCCGGCTCGTCGAGTCGCGCACGGTGACGCGAGCCATGCCACCGCTGCTGCTGCCGGCCGGACCGTATTTCGACCTCGCGGGCGAGGAGTTCGGCCGCAATCTGTTGCTGACCACCACCAACAATGGCGTGGAATATTGCCTCAGGCCGGACTTCACCCTGCCGATCGCCCAGAGCTACCTGGAAGATGGGTTGCTCGGCATGCCCGAGGCCTTCACCTATCTCGGGCCGATCTTCCGCCAGCAGAACTCGGTGCCGGTGGAGTTCGAGCAGGCGGGGCTGGAACTGCTGGGCCATGCCGATGCCGACCAGGCGCTGGACCAGGTGCTGACTTTCGCGCGCTGGGCGCTGGCGATCTACGACATTACCGCGCCGCATGTGCGGCTGGGCGGCGTCGGCCTGTTCGAATCGTTCCTTGAGGCCGCTGAGGTGCCGGCAGCCTGGCGCGCCCGCATCCGCCATCGATTCGGCCACCCCGAGGCCATGCAGCGGCTGATGGAGCGACTGGCAAGCCCCGAGGACCGCCCGGCGAGCCCGGTGCCCGACAGCCGCGAGGCGGTGATCGAGATCGTGACCGATGCCATGCTGTCGGGCGGGCTGAGCCTGATCGGCAGCCGCACGCCCGAGGAAATCGCCGACCGCTATATCGAAAAGCAGACGCTCGACGCCGCGCCCGTGGCGCCCGAGACCGTGGCGCTGCTGCAGCAATATCTGGCGGTTTCGGAACCCGCGCAGACCGCTTTCGAGCGGATCGCCGTTCTATGCCGCGAGTACGGCTTCGATTTCGAGGAGCCGCTCTACAAGGTACGCAACCACGCCGCCGCCCTCCAGGCGCTGTCGCCCAGCGCCGAGGTGGTGTTCGACGCCGGCTTCTCGCCGCGCCTCGACTACTACACCGGTATCGTCTTCGAAATGACTGACTCCGAGGGCGACATCCTTGCCTCGGGTGGCGAGTATGACCGCATGCTGGAGCGCCTCGGCGCGCCGGAGACGGTGAACGCCTCCGGCTGTGCCCTCTGGGTCGACCGGCTGGAACGGGAGGCCTCGCGATGAGCATTCTGCCCGGAGGCCTGACGCTGGCCGTACCGTCCAAGGGGCGGCTCGAGGAGATGACCCGCAAGGCCTTCAACGCCTCGCGGCTGACCATTGCCCGGCCTGGCGGCGCGCGCTCCTACGCTGGTTCGATCAAGAACCAGCCGCAGGTGACGGTGCGCTTCTATCCGGCGGCCGAGATCGCGCGGGAACTAATCCTGGGCGGTGTCGATATCGGCGTGACCGGCAGCGACCTCATCCACGAAGCGTCCGAGAACGGCGAGGAGAACGTGCTGTTCGTGCGCGGCCTTGGCTTCGGTGAGGCCGACGTGGTGGTGGCCGTGCCGGACTCGTGGATCGATGTGCAGCAGATGAGCGACCTCGCCGACGTTGCCTCGGACTTCCGGGCGCGCCACGGCCGCTGGCTGCGCGTTGCCACCAAATACGTCAACATCACCCGCCGCCATTTCCAGCGCCACGGCATCGCCGAGTACCGCATCGTGGAGAGCGCCGGCGCCACCGAGTCGGCGCCCGCCGCCGGCTCTGCCGACCTGATCGTCGACATCACCTCGACCGGCTCAACGCTGACCGCCAACCAGCTGCGGGTGCTCGAGGACGGGCTGATCATGAAGTCCGAGGCAAACCTGATCGTGTCGCGCACCGCCGACTGGACGCCGCTCCGCAAGGCGCAGCTGGAGGCGTTCCTGTCGATCATGGGCGGTGTTCCCCCGGGAATCTCGACGCTGCTCTGAGCGGCGGGCCGCTTCTCCTCTATGGTCAGGCCGACCGCAGGCGATTCGCGATGCCCGAACTCGAACTGACCATCCTGATGCCCTGCCTCAACGAGGCGGAAACGCTTGCGGTGTGCATCCGCAAGGCTAGTGGCTTTCTCGCGCGTACCGGCATCGCCGGCGAAGTGCTGATTGCCGATAACGGCTCGACTGACGGCAGCCAGCAGATCGCCGCACACGAAGGTGCTCGGGTCGCCGATATCCCCGACCGTGGCTACGGCGCGGCGCTGATGGGCGGCATCGTCGCTGCGCGCGGCCGCTACGTCATCATGGGCGATGCCGACGACAGCTATGATTTCGAGCATCTGGACGGGTTCGTTGAAAAACTGCGGGCCGGCGTGCCGCTGGTGATGGGGAACCGCTTTGCTGGCGGCATCGCCCCGGGTGCCATGCCCTGGCATCACCGCTATATCGGCAATCCGGTGCTGAGCTTTGTCGGCAGGCTGTTCTTCAAGGCGTCGCCGGGGGATTTCCATTGCGGGTTGCGCGGTTTTGACCGCGACGCAATTCTGGCGCTGAATCTCAGGACCACCGGCATGGAGTTCGCCTCCGAGATGCTGGTCAAGGCAACGCTGAGCGGCCTCGAGGTCGCCGAGGTGCCGACAACGCTGAAGAAGGACGGTCGCTCGCGCCCGCCGCATCTACGCTCGTTCCGCGACGGCTGGCGGCATCTTCGATTCCTGCTGCTGTTTTCGCCGCGCTGGCTGTTCCTCTATCCGGGGCTCGCCTGCCTCGGCCTCGGGCTGTTTCTCGGCGCGCTGCTTTGGAATGGTCCCATCGCGCTGACCGGTTCGATCCACCTCGACATCCACACCTTCCTCGTGGCGGGCATGCTGATTGTGGTCGGGCTGCAGTCGGTGTCCTTTGCCGTGATCAGCCGGCGCTTCGCCTCGCGCTACGGCTTCATTCCGCGCTCGGAGACGTTCGATGCGATCCTCGAGTTCCTGACGCTCGAGCGCATCCTGAGCTTTGCCCTGCTGCTGATGGCAGTTGGCCTTGGCACCGCCATCTGGGGCGTGACGCAGTGGGCGGAGCGGGGCTTCGGCGATCTGGACCCGTCGGGCACGATGCGGGCGATGATCGTCGCGACCACGACCCTGGTGGCCGGCACGCAACTGGCGCTGACCGCCTTCATGTCCTCGGTGATCAACATCCCGCTGCTGGAACAGCGCGCCGCGAAGGCGCCGGACCGCACCGCTGGCGGGAACGCCGGCTGATGGAATTTGAGCCGCTGGTCTATGTCGCGCTGGGCTTTGTCGGCCTCGTCGCCGGCTTCGTCGATGCCATCGCCGGCGGCGGCGGGCTGATTGCGGTGCCGGCCCTGATCTCGGTCGGTCTGCCGCCGGTTCTGGCCTTCGGCACCAACAAGGCGCAGTCCGCAATCGGCACATTGATCGCCGCCATCACCTATTGGCGGCGCGGGCTGGTGTCGCTGACGGCGCTGGCCGTGGCCATACCGGTGACATTTGCAGGCAGCTTTCTCGGGGCTCTAGCGGTGAAGTCGGTCGATACCTCGGTACTGCAGGTCGCCGTTCCGCTGGCGCTGATCGCCATTGCCCTCTACTTCGCCTTCGCGCCGCGCCTGAGCGATGCCGACCGACACGCGCGCCTGCGCTTTGCCACCTTCGTCCCGGTGATGGGCTTCCTGATCGGCTTCTATGACGGACTGCTCGGGCCGGGAACGGGCTCGTTCATGACCATGGGCTTCGTCACCCTGTTCGGCCTCGGCGTGACCCGCGCTTCCGCCAACACCAAGGTGTTGAACCTCACCTCCAATGTCGGTGCGCTGGCGCTGTTCATCAGCACGGGGGACGTGCTCTGGCCGGCGGTCGGCGTGATGGCCGTCGGACAGGTGCTGGGAGGCTATCTCGGAGCCAGGGCCGGCATTCGTTTCGGTGCCAGACTGATCCGGCCGCTGGTGGTGGTCATTTCGATCGCGCTGGCGCTGCGGCTGCTGGTCTTTCGCTAGACAGGAAACGAAAACGGCGCACGGGTTGCCCGACGCGCCGTCTTCAAAGCCCGTGACTGGGAAGTCTGGACTAAGCTCGTAAGGGGAAGGACTTCCTTAGAAGTCCATGCCACCCATGCCGCCCATGCCGCCACCGCCGCCCGGCATCGCCGGCGCGTCGTTCTTGGGGGCATCGGCAATCATCGCCTCGGTGGTGATCAGCAGCGAGGCCACCGAAGCGGCGTCCTGCAGGGCGGTGCGAACCACCTTCACCGGGTCGACCACGCCCATGGCAACCATGTCGCCATACTCGCTGGTCTGGGCGTTGTAGCCGAAGTTGGCGTTGGTGCTCTCAAGGATCTTGCCCACAACGACCGAACCTTCATCGCCCGCATTGTTGGCAATCTGGCGGACGGGCTCCTGGAGGGCGCGCTTGACGAGGTTGATACCGGCCTGCTGGTCGGGATTGGCACCCTTGACGGTGAGGGCGTTCGAAGCGCGCAGCAGCGCGACGCCGCCGCCCGGGACGATGCCTTCCTCAACCGCAGCGCGGGTCGCGTTGAGCGCGTCATCGACGCGGTCCTTGCGCTCCTTGACTTCGACTTCGGTCGAGCCGCCGACCTTGATCACCGCAACGCCGCCGGCGAGCTTGGCCAGGCGTTCCTGCAGCTTCTCCTTGTCGTAGTCCGACGAGGTCTCTTCGATCTGGGCCTTGATCTGAGCCACGCGGCCGGTGATGTCGTCCTTGGAACCGGCACCATCGACGATGGTGGTGGTTTCCTTGGCGATCTCGACGCGCTTGGCAGTGCCGAGCATGTCGATGGTCACGTTCTCGAGCTTGATGCCGAGGTCTTCCGAGATCACCTGGCCGCCGGTGAGGATCGCGATGTCCTCGAGCATTGCCTTGCGGCGATCACCGAAGCCCGGAGCCTTGACGGCGGCGACCTTGAGGCCGCCACGCAGACGGTTGACGACCAGCGTGGCCAGGGCCTCGCCTTCGATGTCCTCGGCAATGATCAGCAGCGGGCGCTGGGACTGCACAACGGCTTCGAGGATCGGCAGCATGGCCTGCAGGTTCGAAAGCTTCTTCTCGTGCAGCAGGATCACCGGGTCCTCGAGGACGGCGGTCATCTTCTCGGCATTGGTCACGAAGTACGGCGAGAGGTAGCCGCGGTCGAACTGCATGCCCTCGACGACGTCGAGCTCGGTCTCAGCGGTCTTGGCTTCCTCGACGGTGATCACACCCTCGTTGCCGACCTTCTGCATGGCATTGGCGATCATCTCGCCGATGGCGCTCTCGCCGTTGGCCGAGATGGTGCCGACCTGCGCGACTTCGCCGTTCGACGAAATGGTCTTCTTGGCCTTGCCGAGGTTCTCGACGACTTCAGTCACGGCCAGATCGATGCCGCGCTTGAGATCCATCGGGTTCATGCCGGCGGCAACCAGCTTGATGCCTTCGTTGACGATGGCCTGGGCGAGGACGGTCGCGGTGGTGGTGCCGTCACCGGCGATGTCGTTGGTCTTGGAGGCGACCGAACGGAGCATCTGGGCGCCCATGTTCTCGAACTTGTCTTCCAGTTCGATTTCCTTGGCGACGGTGACGCCGTCCTTGGTGATGCGCGGGGCGCCGAACGACTTGTCGATCACGACGTTGCGGCCCTTGGGACCGAGCGTGACCTTCACCGCGTTGGCGAGGATGTTGACGCCGCGGACCATCTTGTCGCGGGCATCGGTGGAGAACTTTACGTCTTTAGCGGCCATTGGAGGCGCTCCTTACGTTGAATGGGAGATGGAAAGCGAAAGGCCCTGAAGCCTTAGCCCTCGATCACGCCCATGATGTCGGACTCTTTCATGATCAGCAGGTCTTTGCCGTTCAGCTTGACCTCGGTGCCGCTCCACTTGCCGAACAGGATGCGGTCGCCGACCTTGACGTCGAGCGTCACCAGCTTGCCGCTTTCGTCGCGCGCGCCCGGGCCCACAGCCTCGATCACGCCCTCGGAGGGCTTTTCCTTGGCCGTGTCGGGGATGATGATGCCCCCGGCGGTCTTTTCTTCGCTGTCGACCCGGCGGACGACCACGCGGTCGTGCAGAGGACGGAATGCCATTGAATGCTCCTCGAAAAATCGAATGTGTTTTCGGAGCTGTTAGCACTCGTCGATGGTGAGTGCCAACAACCGTGCGCCGATATAGGCAGGGGTGCTGAGGGAGTCAAGTTTCAGAGCCACCCGTGAAGGGCACGCCGACAAATATTGCCTGCCCCGTTCAGCGGCCGGATTGTGGCTCAAGAGTGACCATGGACATGCACGCTTGAGCTTTTGCGCCGTCTGCGCCATAGGCACGTGACAACCATGCCGGCCGTTCTCCGCAACTGCCGGTGAGAGCCCCGACAGTTTCGCCCGATCATGCCCGGGCGCCGGCCGGCGGGGATAGATTTCCGGTGACGCGCCGCGCCGGCGCGAAACATCACCCAGAGGAGTGAGCCATGTCCGAACTCGAGATCAAGCTGCGCCGCACCGGCGGCGTCGGCCTCAACACCAAGTGGGACTGGCAGCTGGTCGATGCCGACGGCAAGGTGATCAAGTCCGGCTCGGCGCTGGGCGAGGAGGCCAAGGCGTTCGCCACGGCGCGGAAGATGCGCGAGAAGCTCGCCAAGGGCTGAGTGGCGGTCTGACTGTCAGGCTGCGCCGCGCCTGCCGTCCATCTCGGCCCAGGCCTGGCGCTTGCGGTAGATGGTCGAAGGGCTGAGTTCCAGCGCCTGCGCCGCCAGCGCGATATTGCCGCCAAAGCTCTGGATGGCGTCTTCGATGATCCGCTGCTCCTGCTGCCACATCGGCAGGATGGCGGGGCGTCGCGCAAGCTCGGTCCTGCCTGTCGGATCGGAAGGGCTGTCGAAATCGGCGGACGCCAGCATCTGCTCGTCCACCTGGCCACCCGGATGCATCACCGCGACACGGCGGATCAGGCTTTCGAGCTGGCGCACATTGCCCGGCCAGTCTTCAACACCGATCCGAGCCAATGCCCCTTCCGAAAAGCCGGTGAACAGCTTGTTCTCCGCGCTACCGAACTTCGCGAGGAAGTGGCGCGCGAGCAGGGCCGCATCGGTGCCGCGCTGCCTCAGTGGCGGCAGATGGATCGGCAGGACGTGCAGCCGGTAGAACAGATCCTCCCGGAAGGCGCGCTCGGCGATCAGTTGCGTGGGATTGCGGCTGGTGCCGCAAATCACCCGGACCTGCGCCTGGCGCGATGCGGTTTCGCCGATCCGGCTCATTGTACCGGTCTGGAGGAATCGCAGCAGCTTGCCCTGCAGGCTCTGGTCGAGCGCGTCGATCTCGGCGAGGTAGAGCGTGCCGCCATCGGCGAGCTCCGCAGCGCCCTTGCGATCGGTTTCGGTGCCGCTCAGCGCCCCGCGTGACACGCCGAACAGTTCGGCCTCCAAGAGGTGGCGGGCGAGTCGCCCGCAGTCGAGGGCGACATAGCGGCCGCCGGCGCGCGGGCCGCGTTGGTGGAGGGCCTCGGCACACAGGTCCTTGCCGGTGCCGGGTTCGCCGGTAATAAACACAGGCGCATCTGAGGCCGCGATGCGCTCGATCTGCTCGTAAACGACCAGCATCTGGTTCGAGGCGCCGACAAAACCGGAGAAACGCGTGGCAAGCCCGGCATCCGCCGGCCTGAGCGATAGGCGCGCGCCACCACCATGCCGGTCAGCCATGTCGCTGAGGCGCTCGGCAATTGCACGGCCACTGAGCGGGCGGACGGCGAAATCATGTGCACCGGCCCGCATTGCCGCCATCGCGGCGGTCACCGAACCAGTGCCGGAGAGGGCGAGGACCAACGCACCGGCCGCAAGGCGCACCAGCCGGGCAACGGCGTCGTCCGCGGCGGAGGAGAGATCGGCAAGGCTGTCGAGATCGACCAGCAGGGCATCATAGCGGGCGGCGCGCAGCAGGTCGGCAGCGGCGCGCCCGGAGGCGACGCTGTCGACGAGCGGCACGCAGGCCAGTTCCGCGGCCAATGCTTCGCCCAGCGTGGCGCGCGCCACCGCGTCGCCATCGACCACCAGGATTCGGGCGGCAGTGTTGCCGCCGCGCGCTTCAGCCCCAACTCGCATCCGGATTCCCGCATGTCATGCTGAACCAAGTGTTGACGCTCAGGGTAAATATTCCGTTCCACCGCAATCGTTTCGGGGCGGAAGTGTGCGTTGGCCACAGGCATGATGCGCCCCGCGCTTTCGAGGCCGGGGCGCCGATGCTATGAGGAGTGGCGCCGAGTCCCCTGTTGCAACACTGGACGGCGCGGAGCGGCTTTTGCAGGGTCTGGTCTATATCTTCATCGCTCTGAGCGCGCTGGGCGTCGCCGCCGCAGCCTATTTTGCGCTGACCTTTTCGCCGATCGAGGCGCTGGTGACGGCGCTCGCCTTCGCCGCCGTGGCCGTCACGGTGGTCGAACGCCAGATGCGCCGCCGCACCGAGGCACGGCTGGATCAGGCGATCGCTGAGCTGGCGCGGCTGCTTTCGACCGACGCCAAGGCCGGACAGGTGCTGAGCCAGCGGGTCAATGCACTTGCCGACACCAATGTCGGCAGCCGACTCGAGGGCATCGAGGCGGATATTTCCGTGCTCGGGACGGTGGTGCGGCAGGTGGCAGAGACGGTCGCCGACATCGAATCGACCCGCACGGTCGGAACGATGCCGCTCAAGGCGGGGCGGTTCGCCGATCCGATGCCGTTCATCGACGAGGACAGTTTCCCCGAGCCGGTGATTGATCCGGCCGAGTTGCGGCAGGCGCTGGATGGCGACCGGCTGATCTTCCATGTCGACCCGGTGATGGCGCTGCCACAGCGGCGGCCACTGGGTTACGACCTGGTGCCGCGCCTGATGCGCGAGGCCGGCGAGCTCGCAGACGCGGCCGACTTCATGCCGCGCCGCGGGGCGGAGCTCGAACGGCGCCGCGTCGACGCCATGGCCCTGGAGGAGGCGATCGGGCTGGCGCGCCGGGCGCGGACAGCCGGCACGCCAATCCGTCTCTTTGTCGCGCTCTCGGCGGCGACGCTCGGCGACAAGCAGGCGCTGGAACAGATGGTGGCGAGCCTGGGTGCCAACCAGGCGGTGACCGACTCGCTGTTTTTCCTGATCAGTTACAGTGACTTCAAGGGCTGGAGCCGCACCGAAAAGAGCGACCTGATCGAGCTGCGCCGTACTGGCATCGGCTTCGTGATGGCCGCCGCGGACTCGCTGAGGCTCGATTTTTCCGAGCTGCAGACGCTGGGCTTTGCCGCGCTGAGGTTCGACGCGACGCGCTTCCTTGCCGAGCCGACCGCGTTCACCGATTTGCACACCTCCGATATTGCCCACTATTCCCGGCGCTTCGAGATCGATCTGTGCGCCACCGGCGTCGCCGACGAGCAGCAGGTGCTGAGCCTGTTCGAGGATGGTATCCAGCAGGCGCAGGGCCCGCATCTGGGCCGGCCCGGCCCCGCCCGAGGCGACATGATGGTCGAGCGCCTGCCGCCGGCGCGGCCAGCGCCCGCACGGCGGGGACAGAGTCTATCCGCCTGATCTGAAAAGGAATTCACATGACGGCGCTTTCTGGCCTTGGGGCCATCGCGAGCGGCTATGACGCCATCCTGAGCGACGTCTGGGGCGTCGTGCACAATGGCATCGTCGCCCATCCCACGGCGGTGGAGGCGCTGGTGAACTTCCGCCGGCAGGGCGGCCGGGTGGTGCTGATCACCAACGCTCCGCGTCCGTCGCCGCCGATCATCGAGATGCTCGATGAACTGGGCGTGGTGCGGGAAGCCTATGACGACATCGTTTCGTCTGGCGACGCGACACGCGCGGTTCTGGAAAATTACCGTGGAAAATCCGTGCATTACGTCGGTCCGCCCGAAGAGAATGACGGGCTGTTCGAGGGGCTGGAGATCACATTGAGCGGGCCGGAGACGGCGAGCGCCATCGTGGTGACCGACCTCGACACCGATGACGACACGCCGGACATGTACAATGACCGTATCACCTTGTGGTTGAAGCGGAATTTGCCGTTGATCGCTGCCAACCCCGACCGGATCGTCGAGCATGGCGACCGTCTGATCTATTGCGGCGGGGCGCTGGCCGATCTCTACGAGGCGCGCGGCGGCATGATCGTGATGGTCGGCAAGCCCTATCGCCCGATCTATAGCGAGGCGCTGCGGCTGGCCGAGAAGGCCGCAGGCAAGGCGCTCGACCGCACGCGCATCCTTGCCATCGGCGACTCGGTGAGGACCGACGCCATCGGCGCGGCGGGGGCGGGGCTGGACCTGCTGTTCATCACCGGCTCGATCCATGCGGCGGAACTGGACGCTTTCGGCAAGCCCGACCCCGATGCGGTGGAGCGGCTGGTGGCGCCGAGCGGGGCGCGGATTGCCGGCTACATGGCGCGGCTCGGCTGGTGAGCGTCGTGTGGTGAGGCCTCGCGCCTTGCGCCGTCCGGCGTTTCTTGCCATTACGCCTGCGTTTTCAGATCGGGCACGAACGTGACGGGTTTCATCAGGCTCTCCGGCCTCGACGCGGTGCCGGCCTCGCTCAAGGGGGCAATGGTTGCCATTGGCAACTTCGACGGCTGTCACCGCGGCCACCAGCATGTGTTCACCGCGCTGCGCCAGCGCGCCAAAGCGCTGGGCGTGCCCGCGCTGGTGCTGACGTTCGAACCACACCCGCGCGACGTGTTTGCGCCCGAACCCTTCATGTTCCGCCTGAGCTATGCCGACCAGAAGGCGCGGATCGCCGAGGCGCTCGGGCTTGATGGCATCGTGGTGATGCCCTTCAACCGCGAGTTCTCGCAGATCGAGGCCGAGGATTTCGTCCGGCGTTTTCTCGTTGAGGCGCTGGCCGTCAAGGGCGTTTCTGTCGGCGCCGATTTCCACTTCGGCCACAATCGTAAAGGCACTCCCGCATTTCTTGCCGAGGCCGGGGTGCGTCACGGCTTCGAAGTCGAAATCCTCACCATGCTCGATGAGGGCAACGATCATATCTCGTCCTCGCGCATCCGGGGATTACTTGGAGAAGGTGACGTGAAGGGCGCGAGCCAGCTGCTTGGCTATCACTGGATCCTTGGCGGCGAGGTGATCAAGGGCGACCAGCGCGGGCGCGAGCTGGGTTTCCCCACCGCCAATGTCGCGACGCCCACCGGATTCGGCCTGATGCAGGGGGTTTACGCGGTGCGCGCCCGGCTGGGCGACCGGCTGCTCGAGGGCGTTGCGAGCTATGGCAAGCCGATGTTCAACAACGAGCGGCCGCCCTTCGAGACCTGGATCTTCGATTTCGACGAAGACATTTATGGCCGCCATCTCGAGGTGACGCTGCTCGGCGCGGTGCGCGGGCAGGTGAAGTTCAAGGGGCTCGAAGAGTTGATCGCGGCGGTAAATCGCGATGCGGCACAGGCGCGTAAGTTGCTGAAGACCACGTTGCCGGTGTCGGAACTGGACGCGAGGCTTGGGTTCTTCAGGTGAACGGCAGGAGCGGTTCTGCCACATTTGCCATGTTGATGAACGCATTCTGAACGGGTTTTCGGCCCTGGCGACCGCCGGGCAATTCGCGCTGGCCCAACTTGGCCCCGCTTGCTAAAAGCCCCCAGCTTTCAAAGGTATTCCGGCTATGAACGACACTGCTTCCGGCGGCGCGGGCCCCGACTACAGCGCGACGCTGTTCCTGCCCGAAACCGAATTTCCGATGCGCGCAGGCCTGCCGGCCCGCGAACCCGAATGGCTGGCCCGCTGGGAGGCCATGGACATCTACCAGCGCCAGCGCGCTGCCGGGCAGGGCAAGCCGCTGTTCACGCTGCATGATGGCCCACCCTACGCCAACGGGAATATCCATATCGGGCATGCACTCAACAAGATCCTCAAGGACCTGGTGACGCGCTCCAAGACCATGCTCGGCTACAACTCGGCCTATGTGCCGGGCTGGGACTGCCATGGCCTGCCCATCGAGTGGAAGGTCGAGGAGCAGTATCGCCAGAAGGGCAAGAACAAGGACGACGTCGAGATCAACGAGTTCCGCAACGAGTGCCGCTCGTTCGCGCAGTACTGGGTGGATACCCAGCGCGAGGAGTTCAAGCGGCTCGGTGTGGTGGGCGACTGGGCCAATCCCTACCTGACGATGAGCTTCGACGCCGAAGCGCAGATCGCCCGCGAACTGCACAAGATCGCGATGTCGGGTCAGCTCTATCGCGGTTCGAAGCCGGTGATGTGGAGCGTGGTCGAGCGCACCGCGCTGGCCGAGGCCGAGATCGAGTACGCGGACTATGAGAGCGACACGATCTGGGTGAAGTTCCCGGTGCACTCGGGCAATGGCGCCGCCGGCACCACTTCTTTCGAGGACTTCGGGTCGTCCTATGTCGTCATCTGGACGACCACCCCGTGGACGATCCCGGCGAACCGGGCGATCAGCTATTCCAGCAGGATCAGCTATGGCCTCTACGAGGTCACCGGCGCGCCTGATGGCAACTGGGCCAGCAAGGGCGAGAAGTACGTGCTCGCCGACAAGCTGGCGGCCGACGTTTTCGCCAAGGCCAAGGTCGAGAACTACGTGCGGCTGCACGAAGTCGACTGCTCAAAGATCGTTTCGACGAGCCACCCCCTCCGCGGCCTTGCCGGCGGTTATGAGTTCGAGGTCCCCCTCCTCGATGGCGAGCACGTCACCGATGACACCGGCACCGGCTTCGTGCACACCGCGCCGGGACATGGCCTCGACGACTTCGGCATCTGGATGGATTCCGGCCGCAAGCTGACCGAGCGCGGCATCGACACTGCGATCCCCTATGTCGTCGACGACGCCGGTTTCTACACCGCCGCGGCGCCGGGTTTCGAAGGTGCGCGGGTCATCGACGACCAGGGCAAGAAGGGCGACGCCAACAACCGGGTGATCGCGGCCCTGGCCGAGCGCGGCATGATGGTGGCGCGCGGGCGGGTGAAGCACCAGTATCCGCATTCCTGGCGCTCGAAGAAGCCGGTGATCTTCCGCAACACCCCGCAGTGGTTCGTCTATATGGACAAGACCATCACGAGCGACCGCATCGTGTTTACTGCCAATGACGGCAGCAGACTCGACACGCCAGATACTCTGCGTAACCGGTCTCTGATGGCGATCTCGAATACGAAGTTCTACCCCTCCCAGGGCAAGAACCGCCTGCATTCGATGATTGCCGAGCGACCCGACTGGGTGCTGAGCCGCCAGCGCGCCTGGGGCGTGCCGATTGCGGTGTTCTACAACGAAAAGACCGACACCATCCTCGCCGACGAGGCGGTGAACCACCGCATCGGCCAGGCCTTCGAGGAAGAAGGCGCCGACGCCTGGTTCAAGCCGGGTGCCAAGGAGCGTTTCCTGGGCGACGCGGTCCCTGATCCGGAGAACTGGACGAAGATCGACGACATTCTCGACGTGTGGTTCGAGAGCGGCACGACGCATAGCTGGGTGCTGCGCAACAGGCAGAAGTGGCCCGACCTGCAGTTCCCGGCCGGCATGTATCTCGAAGGTAGCGACCAGCATCGCGGCTGGTTCCACTCCTCGCTGCTTGAAAGCTGCGCGACTAATGGCTTTGCGCCCTATGCGAGCGTGTTGACGCATGGCTTCACCCTCGATGGCGAAGGCCGGAAGATGTCGAAATCGCTGGGCAACACCACCGCCCCGCAGGACGTGATCAAGCAGTATGGCGCCGATATCCTGCGCCTGTGGGTGGCGCAGTCGGACTATTCCGACGATCTGCGCATCGGCAAGGACATCATCAACTCGACGGTCGACAATTATCGGAAGCTCCGCAACTCGATCCGCTGGCTGCTCGGCAATCTCGCGCACAAGCAGGCCGGGGATGACGTGGCGCTGGCCGAGATGCCGGAGCTCGAGCGGGTGGTGCTGCACCGGCTGAAGGAGCTCGATGGGCTCGTCCGCGAGGCCTATGACAGCTACGACTACAAGCGCGTGGTCGCGGCGCTTTCGAACTTCATGAATATCGACCTCAGCGCCTTCTACTTCGATATCCGGAAGGACGCGCTCTACTGCGACCCGATCTCGTCGACCAAGCGCCGCGCGGCGCTGACCGTGCTCGAGCACGTCTTCGACGCGCTGACCGCCTGGCTGGCGCCGATCCTGGTGTTCACCACCGAAGAGGCGTGGCTGGAACGGCACCCGGGCGAGGATTCGTCGGTGCACCTCCGCGAATTCCCGGTGATGCCGGCTGAATGGCTGGACGAGAAGCTCGCGGACAAGTGGGAGAAGGTGCGCGACGTGCGCCGCGTGGTCACCGGTGCGCTCGAGATCGAGCGCAAGAACAAGGTGATCGGCGCGCCGATGGAGGCGGCGCCCAAGGTCTTTGTTGCCAACCCGGAACTGCTGGCGGCGCTCGACGGCGTCGACCTCGCCGAAATCTCGATCACTTCGGGCATCGAGGTCAGCGCGGGCGAAGGTCCGGCCGAGGCCTTCAGGCTCGACGAGGTGCGCGGCGTGGCGGTGGTCTATGCCCCGGCGCAGGGCCGCGAATGCGCCCGCTCGCGCCGGTTTTTCCCGGAAAGCGAGATGGAAGGCGAAGTCTCCAAGCGCGACGCGCAGGCCCTGCGCGAACGCGCGGAAGCCGGGTTGTAAGTGGCGTCACAGCACGCCGAGTCGGTTATCGGGTCGCCTTCTCCCCTTGCGGGAGAAGGTGGCTCGCAGTGCCGGATGAGGGGTCCGCGATCCCTCAACCCACGACGGAGTCACGGGATGGGCCCGCTACCCCTCATCCGCCCTTCGGGCACCGTCTTCGCCTTTGATCGCGCCACTGGCGCGCTCAATCGCTTCGCGACCGGCTCGAAGTCCCGCAAGGGGAGAAGGGAAGGCGAGCAAACCGCCGGAGCTGGCGAATGACTCGCGCCCACCTCGTCCCCTCGCTGCTGGTCGGGCTCGTCGCCTTTGCGCTCGACCGGGGGCACAAGTTCTACCAGGTCGATCTTGTCGGCTGGAAAGGCGGGGAGTTCGTCAAGGTGACGGACGTCTTCGACTACGTGCTGGTGTGGAACACCGGGGTATCCTACGGGCTGCTCGATGGCCTGCCGGTGCTGGCGCTGGCCGGGATTGCGGTGGTGGCGATTGCGGCGCTGGCCCTGTGGTGGCTGCGGACCACCGATGTGCTGGTCCGCTATGGGCTGATGCTGGCCATCGGCGGCGCGGTGTCCAATGCGCTCGACCGGCTGCTCTACGGCGCCGTTGCAGATTTCTTTCATTTTCATTGGCAGGATTGGTCGTTCTATATCTTCAACCTCGCCGACGTGGCGATCACCGCGGGGGTGTTGCTGTTGATCCTCGACTTCGTGGGGATCGGGCGAGCCCGCAAGGCCTGACCATAACGGCGCCTCAATCTGGCCATACGCACCGGTCTCGTCTATAAGGCCTCGCGACAAGGTCTTGGCGAAAAACGACTGGCTCGGGCAACCGGGTGAGCCAACAAGGGAAGTCTCATGCTGAGTGGTAAGTCCGGGCGGCGGCCCCTTTCTGTTGCCGTAACCCGTGGCGGCCTCGTCGCCGCCGCCGTGATTGCCCTGTCCGGTCTCGCAGCCTGCACCACCACCGAAGGCACCAACGCATTCGCCGATGTCGCGACGTTCGAGCGCGAAGTGATGACCGAAACGCTGATCGGCGTCGGCATGATGCCGCGCGAGCAGAAGGACGAAAACGTCAACCCGCGCGGCCCGCTGGTGCTGCCCAAATCCAACACCGTGCTGCCGCCGCCGCAGGAGGGGACCAAGGTCGCCGCTGTCCTGCCTGCCGATTCGGACAAGGTCGAAGTCGATGCGACCGGCCTCAGTGAGGCCGACCTGTCGCGGCTGCGCAAGGTGCGCGTTGTGGACCCCTATGCCTCTTCCGGCCGGCCGCTGACCGAGGCCGAACTTGCCAAGATGATCGGCAAGATGAAGGCCGCGCGCATCAACCCCGACCGGCCGCTCTACCTGCCGCCGATCGAGTATTTCACCACCTCGGTGAAGGGCCAGGACCTCGTGTGCATGGCCAAGAGCGGCGAACTGGTGCCGCTCGACGACAAGAACTGCCCGCCGGAAGTCAGGAAGGCGCTCGGCGCCACCTCCGGCTGACCGGACTTTCCGCTCAACCCCATGATGCGCCGCCCGGATGGGCCACGCAGGAGCTACATCGATGTCCAAACTCCCCGACGACAGCTCGGATGGCGATCGTCTCGCCAAGGTTATCGCCCGTTCGGGCCTGTGCTCGCGCCGCGATGCCGAAGGCTGGATCAAGGACGGCCGGGTGACGGTCAACGGCAAGAAGGTGGTGACGCCCGCCTTCAACGTGTCCGAAAAAGACAAGATCAAGGTCGATGGCGAGCCGCTGGCCGCCCGCCAGGGCACGCGCGTCTGGCTGTATCACAAGCCCGCCGGGCTGGTGGTGACCGAGAAGGACCCGGAGGGGCGCGAGACGATTTTCGAGGTGCTGGCCGAAAAGGGCCTGCCGCGCGTGGTGTCGGTCGGGCGGCTCGATATCAACACCGAAGGCCTGCTGCTGCTCACCAATGACGGCGGGCTGAAACGGGTGCTGGAACTGCCGGCGACCGGTTGGCTGCGCCGCTATCGCGTGCGCGCCTTCGGCGAGGTGAGCCAGGAGCAGCTCGATACGCTCAAGGACGGCATCGAGATCGAGGGCATCCAGTATGGCCCGATCGAGGCGGTGCTCGAACGCGTGCAGGGCTCCAACAGCTGGCTGGTGTTGGCGCTGCGCGAGGGCAAGAACCGCGAGGTCAAGAATGTGCTCGGCGCGCTGGGCCTGCAGGTCAACCGGCTGATTCGGGTGAGCTACGGCCCGTTCCAGCTCGGCGACCTGAAGGAGGGTGAGGTCGAAGTGGTGCCAGCGCGCGTCCTGCGCGACCAGCTCGGCAAGCGCCTCGCCGCCGAGGCCAATGCCGATTTCGACAGCGAGATGCCCGAGATGGCGGCGCAGCGGAAGAAGATGGTGGCCGACCCCAAGCTGCGCGTCACCGCGCCCGGCAAGGGGCCCGGCCGTGCGTCGCCGCGCAAGGATGGCGGCGCCCGCTTCCGCTTCGAGGACGACCAGACCGATGCGCGCGCCGCCGAGGCCGCGCTGCGCCCGCGCGCCGAGCGCCCGGGTCGCCCCGACCCGCGCGGACCCCGTCCGGTGCGGGCGCCGGCGGCGGACAACCGCGTGACCCGCACCGTGTTCTTCGAGGATGGCACCAGCCAGGAAATCAAGGTCCGCCAGGGTCGCGATCGCGATGGCGACGACCGCCGCGGCCCGAGTGGGCCGCGGGGGGATCGGCCGGAACGCAAGTTCGGCGACAAGCCCAAGAGCTTTGGCGACAAGCCGCGCTTTGGCGACAAGCCCAAGCGGTTCGGTGACAAGCCCGGTTTTGGTGACAAACCGCGCGGACCACGTCCCGAAGGCAATGATCGCCCCAAGCGCGCCTTCGGCGACCGGCCGCAGGGGGGACGGTCCTTTGGTGACGGGGCCGACCGGCCGCAGCGCGCCTTCGGCGACCGCCCGGCCCGCGGCCCGCGTCCCCAGGTCAATGACCGGCCAAGCCGGCCCCATGGTGACCGCCCGCAGGGCGCGCGCCCGGCCCGCGATGGCGCCGACCGTCCGACTCGTAGCTTCGGCGACAAGAAGCCCTATGCCGGCAAGCCGGGCGGCGCG
This sequence comes from uncultured Devosia sp., assembly GCA_964399695.1. Lineage (GTDB taxonomy): Bacteria > Pseudomonadota > Alphaproteobacteria > Rhizobiales > Devosiaceae > Devosia_A. Next base: position 122,719 of record CAYNRZ010000011.1, read on the forward strand.
GCCCGCCCAGCCAGCGCCAAGCCCTACGGCGACAAGAAGCCGTATGGCGACAAGCCCTACGCGGGAAAACCGGGTGGTGCGGCGCGGCCCGCTGGCGGCAAACCCTATGCGGGCAAGCCCGGCGGGGCAGGGCGTCCGGCTGGCGGCAAGCCTTATGCGGGGAAACCCGGCGCGGCACGTCCGGCCGGGGCGCGGCCGACGGGCGGCAGACCTGCCGGTGGCAAGCCCTATGGCGACAAGCCGCGTGGGCCGCGGAAGCCGCGGGGCTAAGCCGTGCGGATCGTTGCCGGCCGCTTCAAGGGCAAGGCGCTGCTCTCGCCCAAGGACGACAGCATCCGACCGACATCGGACCGGGCCCGCGAGGCGATGTTCAACATCCTCGCGAGCCGGATCGGCGTACACCTGGACGGGCTGAAGGTTCTCGACCTGTTCGCCGGCACCGGTGCGCTGGGGCTGGAAGCCCTGTCGCGCGGCGCCACGAGCTGCGTGTTCGTCGACACCGGCGCGGAGGCGCGTGGCCTCGTGCGCGACCATATCGAAGCCTTCGGCATTGCCGGGATCGCCAAGCTCCTCCGGCGTGACGCGACGGCGCTGAGGCCGGCGGGGACGATGGGGCCGGTCGACCTGGTGTTTCTCGACCCGCCCTATGGCAAGGGCCTCGGGGAGCAGGCACTGGCCTCGCTCAAGGCCGGCGGCTGGCTGAAGCCGGATGTGACCATCGTGCTCGAAGAGAGTTCGGCGGTGACGCTGGATTTGCCCGAAGGGTTTGTGCTGGACGACCGCCGGGAATACGGGGCGGCGGCGGTGCATTTTATTGTGATGGGGTAGCCGAAGGACCGGCCTCTGCCGCTCCCCCCTCCACCGCCTGACGGCGGTCCTACGCCATTCGGCCGTAGGCCTCATGGCCTTCTTCGGGGCGGTTGCTCCACTGGAGCAACCGCTAGTCCCTCCGAAGTCCCACGCAAGCGGGAGAGGAAAGTGGTGGGCAAACCTACCGCGTCCGCCCGAACAACCGTTCGATATCGGTTTTCTTCAGCTCGACATAG